>CAIJFI010000001.1 GCA_903819975.1 uncultured Bacteroidota bacterium
ATATAATACCAGCATCAAAGGTATTAGTTCCTATGACAGCCATTTTGATTATTGCATATTTTAATAATTCCGGGGATCAATCTAATATAAATGTATCAAATTCTCAAAGTAGTTCAAGCCAAAGTAGTGGCGAATTGTTTGTTAGTCCAAAAAATTCAACTCAAAGTTCAAATGAGGCCAAAAAAGCCATTAATTCTGATAATATTGACAAATATTCAGATTGGGATAAAAAAGAATATAACACTGGTTCTCAACCAGGTTGCTATAATTATTCAGCCAAATATGATTATGATGTTAATAATAAACTAGAAATTGAGAATACGACTGACAGAGATGCCGTTATTAAATTAATGAAAAAAGGCTCAAATAAGTGTATTAGATATGTCTATATTAAACAAGGAGACACATATTCAATTAGAAATATACCATTTGGTTATTATTATACCAAAATTGCATATGGAATTGATTGGCGTCAAGGGATTGTAAATGGTAAATGTACTGGCAAATTTGTTTCACGAGCAGTTTATAAAAATGACTTGAAGGAAAACTCATTCATTCAATTTTATAAAAAGAAAGTTGGAGAAGAGTATGATAACGAAGGAAATTTATCAAGTAATTATAGATATAATTCAATGTCTTTGACTTTATTCGTACAACATAATGCTTCAAATTATGAAGCATCAACAGATGAAGATGATTTTAACAGCGATAATTAAACTATTTTTTAGACATAATACGAATTGACTTAAAATCTAAATAATTGTCAGTGTTTGATATATCGTTTTTTAGCCTTTTGTAATATCTGTATTTTTTGTACAAGTATTCTCCAAATGGTATTAATGATACAATAAATTGCAGAATTTCCCATCCAAATATTAGTACTGTTATTCCGCCAATAAAATTTACCCATTCAATTTCAATATAACAAAGTGCAGTACCAATTAATAATATCCCTAAAGCAATCAATTCAAATTTGAAAGTTTTTATAAAATTCACTTTAGGGTTAATTGTTTTAATTTTATTTTCAGAAATTAATTTTTTTAAATCCAAGTATTTTAATTCGGATATTTCAAATGGAGGATTGAAACTAAACTCCCTTACTTTAAAAGAAATAGCCATTGGTGTAAAAATTTAATTTAAATAAACCATGTAGTTATAATTGTCCATGATATATTCTTCAGCCAATAAGATATCCTTAGAATTACATCTTGTCTTATAACCAACCGCAACATCTTCTTGATAATAAGAATCTTGTTTCTGAACCTGTGTTAAAATCATATCCCTGTGATATAACTTTCCGTTCTCCATATCTAAGATGTTAAAATAATGCCTTTTGAGGGTTGTCTTTAATTCAACCCCATTGGAGATATACTTGATAGGTTTCTTTTCAGTTATGGAATTGATGATTTGATCCACATCAGAAACGACTGGTTTGTTAAGGTCTCTTACTATTAACTTGATAAGAAATACTACAATTAAAAATATTAGACTATTCATTTTTTCTATTAATAATTTCCTTTACCGGTTATGCAATGTCTAACACCTCCTCTCGGGTTTTCCATATCACCCTTATATCTTGGAATGATGTGGCAATGAAAATGAAATACTGTTTGACCTGCAGTTTCTCCACAATTCATTCCAATGTTATATCCATCGGGGTTATATTCTTTATCAATCAAGTTTTTAGCAGCCTCAATCATTAATGGTAATTCATTTCTCTCTTCATCGTTTAGTTCAAAGAAATCTTTTTTTAGGTTATTGGAAATAATAAGAACATGTCCTGGGGAAACAGGAAATCTATCCTTAATAAGAAAGAAGTTTACACCACTATAGATCTTATCTTCATTATTAATTTCTAAAAAAACGGACATTATCTATTATTTATAACTGTTATTAATCTTTTATAAAATGGGTCAGTCTCTCTATTGTAAGAAGGACTATTTTCCCAGTATCTATTGTTCAGAACAACCTTTACATCATCATAATGTTTTAAAGTTGTGTTTAATCTTTCATTCTTTGTTGCACCAAGTGTTTCTGATATTTTTTTCTTCCATGGATGGTTACTTCCCATAATGTTTTCATTCCTTAATATCAATTTCTCCAAATAGTGCTTGCCAACCAAAAAGTCATCCTTGTGTAAATTACAAAGACTATGACTTAAGACCAAATTCCAAATTTCATCATGTCTAACTACTTGTCTTGGTAAAACATGGTCTACATGAATATCTGAGTCGTCAATGTGTTCGCTACAATAGAAACATACATTCCCTTGGTATCCTTTTAAGAATGGAATATTATTTGATAAGGGTTTTCTATCATAACCAGAAGTAATATACATTTCCCGTATATCATTAGAAAGTGTCCAATCGCCTTGGTTTATTTTAAATGCACCTTCTAGTAAACTCCACCTTGCATCAATTTCTGAAAGCAGGTTTAGTTTATCAGTTTCAACAATCTTGAATAAAGAGTCATGGATATATAATTTGTTTCCAAAATCAAAGTGATAGAACTTTTCTCCAATAATTGTTTTATCTGTACCAATAGTTTGGAATCTTGGGATTACATCACCAAATGCTTCTAGTCCAATCAACTCTACCGCTTTATTGTAATCAAGTGTTCCAGTTTTATATTGCAAATAGATTTTCTCTACTCTTGTAATTCTTGATGAATTGGATTGTTGAGGTAAATGTTCATTTTTGAACCTATCAATGTAGTTATCAAAAAATGATTTAGATAACTCACTCCAATCAATGACCTCTTTATTTAGTGAGGTTAATTCAATCAAAGATTTACCAAGTGCAATCTTATATGTCGCTTGGTTTAGCCCATAAAGAATCACTCCTTTCCAATAATCATTATCGTCAAATTGGTTATTCATTCCTTTAAAACTAGATAATTAATCAGGTTCCAACAATTCCACACTTTAATATATGTTAACCCCCGTTTTCCCTCTAAAAACACAAAACTTGGCACAAACTTGGCCAGAAATAAACCCAAATAAAAAGGGTTTATGAATATTACTTCATAAACCCTTGATAATCAAAGTTTAGTAAACTTTAAATTCGTGGGCCCAACTGGGCATGATCCAGTGACCCCCTGATTATGAGTCAGGTGCTCTAACCAACTGAGCTATAGGCCCGCATCTTTCGATGACAGGCTGCAAAAATAGTAAAATTGGCCATGTATTTGATCATATTGAACTAATATTTTAACCTTTTTTAAGGTTATCTACCCTTTTTTTCAACTATTTTTGCGCAATGAAGAAAGTAATTCTAACGGCAATCACAATTTTATTCCTTGGATATTTTGCTCAAGCGCAAACAACAAGTAATACTGATACAAAAATTGACCTTACAGGTCGTCCATCTGACCACTTAATGATACAATTTGGTAGCGATGCGCTTATGAGTCGCCCTGACAGTGTTAAAACAAGTGGGTTTAGCAGACACTTTAATGTCTACTTTATGTATGACAAACCATTTAAAAAAAATCAACACTATAGCGTAGCTTTTGGTGCTGGTATAGGAACAAGTAATATTTTCTTTGATGATCATACTTATGTGAACTTAAAGACAAATGGTAGCACATTGCCTTTTCAGCATTTAGACTCAGCTGCAAATCACTTTGCTAAACAAAAAATTACTACTATTTATTTACAAGCTCCTGTGGAGTTAAGATATTATAGCGATCCTGCACATCCTGGTAAATCTTGGAAAGCAGCAGCTGGAATAAAAATAGGTCAAATCCTAAAAGCGTATACTAAAGCAAAAAACTACGAAACTGCTAGCGGTGCATCTATTTATGGTAAAACATTTATTGAAAAGCAAGAAGACACACGTTTCTTTAATTCAACCGATATTACACTAACAGGACGTGTTGGGTATGGTATTGTTTCATTTGATATGGGATATAACCCAACAGGTTTTTTACGTGATGGCTATGGTGCCGTAATGAACAAAGTATCATTTGGTATTACAATTAGCGGTTTATAGTAGTACACTTATAACATTATTGAAAACCCTCTTAACGGAGGGTTTTTTTATTACCAGAAGGATTAGATTATCTTTGTAAAAACAATGCATTTTGATAGAGAAGAAGCAGATTATAAAAAAGGAAGAGAAAGCGGTTTTAGTAGGACTGATTCAAAAGGAACAAACCGAAGAGCAAGTAAATGAATACTTGGATGAATTGGCATTTTTAGCAGAGACGGCCGGTGCTATTACTATTAAAATGTTTAAGCAAAGATTACAACATCCAGACAGCAGAACATTTGTAGGTAAAGGAAAATTAGAGGAGATAAAACAATATGTTGCTGCCAAGGATATTGACATGGTTATTTTTGATGATGAATTAACTGGATCACAAATTGCAAATATTGAAAAAGAAGTTAAGTGCAGAGTGATTGACCGTAGCGATTTAATCTTAGATATTTTCGCAGCACGTGCAAGAACTGCGCAAGCAAAAGTACAAGTAGAATTAGCACAGTATCAATACATATTACCTCGCCTAAAAGGTATGTGGACGCACTTGGAAAGACAAGGAGCTGGTATTGGATCAAGAGGTCCGGGTGAAACAGAAATAGAAACAGACCGTCGTATTGTAAAAGATAAAATCTCTTTACTAAGAAAAAGATTAGAGGAAATTGATAAGCAGTCTTTCACACAACGCAAGGAGCGTGGCGAGTTTATACGTGTTGCCTTAGTGGGTTACACCAATGTAGGCAAGAGTACTATTATGAATTTAATGAGTAAGAGTGATGTTTTTGCAGAGAATAAATTATTTGCAACATTAGATACAACCACGCGTAAGGTTGTTTTTGAAAACACGCCATTTTTATTAAGCGACACAGTTGGTTTTATTCGTAAACTACCGCATCATTTAGTTGAAAGTTTTAAGAGTACTTTGGACGAAGTGCGTGAAGCAGATGTTTTATTGCATGTAGTAGATATTTCACATGCACAGTATGAAGATCAAATTGCGGTTGTAAATAAAACGCTACAAGAGTTAAAAGCTTTTGACAAACCTGTTGTGACTATTTTTAATAAAATGGATTTATACAAGCAAAAATATTTTGACGAGTGGTTGGAAGACGAAGTGAAAGAAGATATTTTAAGAGAGTTAAAAGAAAGATGGAATGGCATCACAAATAACCAATGCGTATTTGTGTCTGCAATTGAAAAACAAAACATCGAAGAATTAAGAACTGTGATCCTACATAAAGTACGTGACATGTATCAAGTGAAGTATCCGTACAAGACTGTTTTCTTTACTTAATCTATTACTATGAATTGGGTATTGATTACCGAATTTCCGTTAAGCTTAGATTTTTCAGATAATAATATGCTGGAAATGGAGCTTGAGGGCCGCAAGTTTACCCTTGCAAGATGGGAGCAAGGATATTACGCTTTTGCTCAAAAATGCCCACATGCAAGCGGAAGAATGGCTTCGGGGTATATAAATCCCCTTGGTCAGGTAGTTTGTCCGCTTCACAGGTATGCTTTTGATATGAAAAATGGACGAAATACTACCGGTGAGGGCTATTTTTTAAAGACTTACCCTATAGAAACCCGTTCTGAAGGAATTTTTATTGGATTTAAGCCGAATTCTTTCTTTTAATGTTTTGTTCTTTGGTAAAATTTATTATTTTTGCCACCCCATAAAGGGAACACTCCTCCTTAGCTCAGTTGGTTAGAGCATCTGACTGTTAATCAGAGGGTCTCTGGTTCAAGTCCAGAAGGGGGAGCACAAAAGAAAAGCCTTGCATTTTGCAGGGCTTTTTTATTGGCTATTAGTGAGTTAGGGTTTTCTTGCCAGCGTATAAATACGCTGTTTTCTATTCATTTTCCTTCAGATATTCATTTTTAATAAAGTAGTTGAAATATTTTATTAAAGTTCCATTTTAAGTTAACTTTGTAAACGAAGGATTCTATGAATCAAGTAAGAGAGTTGTTTTTTTATAGACAACATTTTCATGAATTTTTTGATAAGCAGTCTGAGAAAGCTAAAGAAAAAATTGATTACGTTTTATTCTTACTAACTCATATCGATAAAGTCCCTGAGAAGTTTTTAAAACATATAGAAGGACAAAAAGGATTGTATGAAATAAGGGTTGAACATAGCAGCAATATTTTTAGAATATTCTGTTTTTTTGATAAAGGGAAAATTGTTGTTTTATTAAATGGTTACCAAAAGAAAACACAAAAAACTTCCCTTAAAGAAATTGTGATGGCGAATAAATTAATGAACGAATATTTTAGCACGACTAAATAAATAAGTAATGGCAAAGAAAGAAAATAATATTAAAAATTTTAATGAGCATTTAACTGGACGTTATGGTGAAAGAGGTTCAGAGAGGAGAACTGAATTTGAAATTAAAGCAAAAGCCTTTCTTATTGGAGAGTTAATAAAAGAAGAAAGAAAAAATGCTAAAATGACGCAAGAGCAATTGGCAGATAAGATTGGAGCCAAAAAAAGTTTTATCTCTAGAATTGAAAATGGTAAAACAGATATTCAACTTTCTACATTATATAGGCTACTTGAATTTGGACTAGGTAAAACTGTTGAAGTTTCTGTTAACTAATACTACTTATACTTGTGGTCGCAATTTGCGACTTCAAGTTGCAACTTCTTTGCGAAAGGGGAGCACAATAAAAAAGCCTTGCATTTTGCAGGGCTTTTCTTTTGATAACCAAGTCCATCTTGAGGTAACAATTTGCGACTTCAAATTGTTACTAGGATAACAACACCTCAGCTGGGATATTTAATTCTTGATGAAACAATTTAGCTAATTCCAGGGTCAATGGTTTCTTTTTGTTGAGTAAAGAAGAAACATATCCTTTACTACCCATTTTCCCAACAAGGTCCTTATTCTTCAATCCTAATTCGTTCATCTTTACTTTAATAGCATCAATTGGATCTGGAAGTGGAATGGGGTAGTTGGCATCTTCATATTGTTTAATTAATAGGAGGGCTACTTGTAGCTTTTCGCCTTGTGGAGTAGTTGATTTTACCTTATGCTCAAACTGAACATCTACCCAATCAAGGTATTGCTCATACTGTTTTTTAGTCTTTATAATTTTCAATTCCATATCCTTATTTTTTATATTGTATTGTTGTTACATCTATTTTATCATAGTCACTATGTGTTCCAAACCATTTGATCTGTATCGCTTTAAACTCAAACACAATCCTTACTACTAATCTATATTGATTACCCATTATATTAAATACAACTCTATCATCACTCACTAAACTTACATTTCCATATACCTTTTTAAGCTCATTAAAACTTTTAAAATCCGATATCACTAATTCATGATACCATTCAAATAAAGCAACCCTTGCCATAGGGTATTTTTTGGCATATGCTAGAAGCGTTCTTCGGGTGATAATATTAAACACAACACAAAGATAATAAGTTTGCTAATAGAAAACTTTCTAAATTCAATCTATTTTGAAAAAGCTGCAATTTTGGTGCGTAAGGGGAGCCACACTGGACAAGCCATCAGAAATGATGGCTTTTTCTTTGTCCGTCAATGAGTTAGGGTAGTTGCATCTTTAGCTATATTTGTTTTATGAATTATAAAATCTATCAAGTCGATGCCTTTGCTGAAAATGTATTTCAGGGTAATCCGGCAGCCGTATGTCCATTAAATGAATGGATAAGCGATGAATTATTATTAAAAATTGCTGCTGAAAATAATTTATCAGAAACAGCATTTTATGTAACTAAAGAAGAATCTGTTGAAATAAGATGGTTCACACCCAATACAGAGGTAGATTTATGCGGACACGCAACGTTAGCAACTGCATTCGTGTTATTTAATAATGAGAATTATAATAAAAATGTTATCCCATTTTTCTCTTTAAGAAGTGGTAAATTACCTGTCACAGTTAACAAAGATTCTTTCACTCTTAATTTTCCATTAGATGAAATGAAAGAAATTCAACTAACTGATGAGTTGATAAATGTAACAAGTATAAAACCAACATTTGCCTACAAAGGAAAGAGCGATATTATGTTAGTATTTGAAAATGAAACTGATATTGAGAATTTACAACCGCATCTTTCTGTTATTGAAAAATTAGATGCTAGAGGATTAATTGTTACCGCAGAAGGGAAAGATTGTGATTTTGTTTCAAGGTTTTTTGGTCCACAAGTTGGAGTGAATGAAGACCCTGTAACTGGTTCGGCACATACCACCTTAGCACCTTATTGGGCAAATCGATTAAATAAAAGGGAACTTGATGCAGAACAAGTTTCTGCAAGAAAAGGTAAATTAAAATGTAAAATAGTTGATAATAGAGTTGAAATAACAGGGAAAGCTATTTTGTATATGAAAGGAGAAATTTACTTATAGGTTAATATATCAACCCTTCAATTTCCTAATAGTTACATACTCAATCATCGCATTATAGTTGCATCTGCGTATAAATACTTCTAATTTGCCTATTTATAATCTTGATATTTGATATTTCATTGGGATTTTACTTATATGTACATATATTTGTACATAAATATGTAATTATGTTATCTACTACACTTTCAGATTTTCGCAAAGAAACCAAACAATATCTTGACAAGGTTACTAATGAGCATGAAACCTTAATTATTAATAGAGGTAAAGACACTGGCGTTGTAATCATTTCTTTAGAGGAATACAATTCCTTAAATGCAACATTACATGAGATGTCATCTAAAAAAAATATGGAAGTTTTAGATGCATCCATAAAGCAATTTAAAGAGGGCAAGATGAGGGAACGTAAATTAATAGAATAATGAGATATATCTTTATTGACTTGGCTTGGGATGAATATCTTTTCTGGCAAAAGAACGATAAACAGAAAATTAATAAAATCAATGAACTGTTAAAAGATATTTCAAGAAGTCCATATGAAGGTATTGGCAAACCAGAGGCTTTAAAATTTAAACTTTCAGGTTATTGGTCAAGAAGAATTGACGAAGAACACAGATTAATTTATAAAGTGGAACATGATGAGATTCAAATTTTAAAGTGCAGATTTCATTATGATTAATTAAATAACAATTTCCATGAGCTGCAACTTTGGTGCATAAGGGGAGCCCAACTAGACAAACTATCAGAAATGATAGATTTTTCTTTGTCTATCAATGAGTTAGGGTGGTTGCTTCTTTTAATAAGTTGGCAAGTAAAATGATAAAATAAATTTACTTTTATAGTATAACTACTTAACAAATTATGAATCGAATTATATTTCCTGTTCTTTTTTTTGGTATATGCATACTGAGCTCATTTTTTTCAACTGCTCAAGACATTAATAAAATGTATAGAATAGCAAAAATCAAAGTTAATCCTAGTCAATTAGAATCGTATAAAGCTGCATTAAATGAGCAGATGAGCACAGCCATTAAATTAGAACCTGGTGTATTATCCTATACGGCTGTGGCAGATAAAAAAGATGCATCTAGTATTACAATTTTTGAAGTTTATGCAAGTCCTGCAGCATATCAGGCTCATATAGTAACGCCGCATTTTAAGAAATACAAGGAAAAGGTAAAAGACATGGTTTTATCTTTAGAACTTATAGATACTGAATTAATTTGCAGTGCTAATAAATAACATATATCTTCTTAAAAAAGTAAAAAATAATCTTGAAACAAGTATTTATAAATTTACCAGTTATTGATATAGAAAGATCAATGCATTTTTATCTTGAATTAGGATTTACATTAAATCCTTTGTTTACGGATGAACACCAAAAATGTGTAATGTGGTCCGATGCAATTTATGTAATGCTTCAATCTCAACAATTTTCAAATGCTTATTTAAACAAGAAATTCACAGATCCAAAACTGTATTCATCTGCATCTCACACCTTGCCAGTTGAATCAATTGAAAAAGTGAATGAGATGGTAGAACATGGTTTAAAAGCCGGAGGAGTAGAGCCTGTAGCTGCGTTAGATGAAGGTTTTATGTATCTTAGAACCATTGAGGATGTTGACGGCTATGCATGGGGGATTATGCATTTGGATATAGATAAATTTAAAATATTAAAACAAAAATAGCGGCATCATTTATGATAGGTATTTTTGCTACTTATTTTTCAGTAAAATCTACCATCCATTCAATACCATATTTGTCTCTGAAAGCGCCAAAATAAGACCCCCATGGGCTAGCACCAATTGGACATTCAATATTTCCTCCTGCAGAAAGCCCATTAAATAAAGTATCTGCTTCCTCCTTACTTTGGGCACTAATCGTAATTTTACTTCTGTTTTCTGCTTCATTTACAGTTCCTAAAATATTAGGGACATCACTTCCCATTAATACACTTCCACTAGCAATAGGTAAAGCAATATGCATGATTTTATTTAATTCCTCTTCTGGGAATTGAAACCCAACAGTTGATAAGTCTTTAAAACGTGCAATCCTGCTATAAGTTCCTCCAAATACCTCTTTGTAAAATTCAAATGCTTCTTCCGCGTTTCCATTAAAGTGTATATGAGGGTTGATGCTTGCCATGATTTTATATTTTATAATGTAATATACAAATGTCTCTTAAATAGTTTCAAATTTATAAATCATCACTTACAATTCTTAACATTTATTTGAGTAAATTGTAGAATTGTTTTTAATCCTCAAATTGCTTGCTATGAAAATCCTTAATTTCTTCAAATCTACCTTTACTTTTTGTGCAATAATTGCCCTTGCATTACTTGCTTTCAAGCCTATAAATAAAACACAAGAAGCTGTCAAGCCTTTCGGTGGTTTAGCATTATATACTGTTCGTGATTTAATGACAAATGATGCACGCACTACTTTATCAAAAGTGGCCCAAGCAGGCTATGTAAATATAGAGTCAGCAGGTTATAGTGAAGGCAAATTTTATAATTTATCTCCTACCGATTTTAAAGCCTTGTTAGAAGAAATGAAATTAACTCCAATATCTGCGCATCAAGGTACTGTGACTTTTGACAATATCGACCAACAGATTGCCGATTTAAAAACAGCAGGCTTTAAATATTTTGTAATACCTGTTCCTCCAATGGGGTTATTTTATTTTGATCAAGTAAATAAAAGAATGGCTATGAAAGGCGGCGCTAAAAATTTAGCCGAAATATTAAACAAGTTGGGTAAAAAATGTAAAGCAGGAGGACTAGAACTTTTATATCATAATCATGACTTTGAATTTTCAAAAGACGACGAAGGCAATATAGTTTACGATTATTTATTAGAGCATTGCGATAAAAGTATAGTTAATTTTCAAATGGATTTGTACTGGGTAACAAAAGCAGGTCAAGATCCAGTTGCATATTTTAAACGCTATCCTGGACGTTTCAAAATTTGGCACGTGAAAGACATGGACGAACAAGGACGATTCGCTCCGGTAGGCAATGGCAAAATAGATTTTAAGAGAATCTTGGCAAATAAAAATTTAGCAGGAATGAAATACTATTATGTTGAGCAAGATGCCTGCATTAATGAAACCCCTTTAGAAGCTATTGTTATTAGCCACAAAGGGTTAGCGAATATTGGATTTAAGTAGTTTAGTTTTATAATATAACAATGATGAGTGTTAAAGTAGACGCATATATTAATGGTTTAAAAACCTGGAAAAAAGAGGCAATTAATTTAAGGGCAATCCTATTATCGGTAGGCCTAACTGAGGAATTAAAATGGGGTCGCCCTTGTTATATGTACAATGGTAAAAACTTGGTTGCTATCACGCCATTAAAGGAACAATGCGCCTTGAATATATTTAACGGGGCGTTGATTAATGACACTCATGAATTATTGATAATACCCGGTGAAAATTCAAAATCGGCAAGATGGATGAAGTTTAGTTCTGTAGCCGAGATTACAAAAAAATCAAAAATAATTAAAGCCTATCTTAAAGATGCAATTGAGATTGAAGGTAATGGCGAAAAGAAAAAAGTAGCTCTTGAAAAGATAAAGCCAGTTGAAAATAAAATCCCAATTGAATTTCAAGACATATTGAATAAAAATAAAGCCTTAAATACAGCTTTTAAAGCGTTAACTCCAGGAAGGCAACGAGGTTATTTATTATTTTTCTCTGCACCTAAGCAATCACAAACTATTATCACTAGAATTGAAAAGTATATTCCAAAAATACTTTGTGGCAAAGGCATCAATGACTGTACTTGTGGACATTCTAAACAAATGCCAACATGTGATGGGTCGCACAAATATTTTTAACTTACTTAAAGCTAAATAAGATAGGGATTAAAAATGCAACTGCACCTGTCCAAACTGCATATATCGGAAGGTATTTGGCAATACTATTTTCTACTTCAGACAATTCTGATTTACTAGCAACTGCCTTAATTAGTTTATAAGAAACAATTAGAAGGTTTATAAATATTAATACATTTCCTCCTAACACTGCAACTCTATTTGGGGTTAAGCCAAATTCAAAAATGCGATAACTAATAGCATAAAGCGCAATAGTGTTTACAATGACTGTTAAGACAGATAAACCTAATAAAAGTAATGAGTTGTAAATTCTATTATTATTTTTCCCATTTTCTGCTACCGAGAAAAATATAAGTGCTAATACGCCAACCAATAATGCATTGTATATTAACAACAAATTCCTGTCGTTGTGTGGGTACTTTCCTGTATATATCAAAGTGATTAAATATACTGCTAGGTTTACGAAAGCCAATGGTGTAAATACTTTAGCAATAATTGGCGTTACCTTGTTTATAATTTGAGGATTACTGTCTACTAAATAAGTTCCGAAAATTGGGATGGCTCCAATTGCCCAAATAGCAATATGCTCCATGTAAAACTTTTCAATTTTAAAGCCTATTAAATTAAATAGCCCAAACGTAATTATAGTAAATAATACAGTAGAAAGAAATAGCACTACACATATCACAAGTAAGTCGCCATTGTACTTTAGGAAATCAATTCTTTTATTATTATTGTATAAGTCGTTTCCTAAATATGAAAATCCCAAAATACACCATAAGAATAAAGGCAAATGAATTAGTGCAAGATTAATAGAACTGCTATTCAATGCTTCAGGCAATAAGTTAATATATAATGCAGATATTAAAAATAGTACAGCAGTAAAAATCTTCTTATTTATATTTAATTCCTGTTTCCATAAAAAATATGCGGATACAAAAGGTATTATAATGAAACTAGTATTCCTTGTAAAAAAGAATTCTTTCTTTACCCATGAAAGATTTGAAATATTTGCAATCAATCCTGCTAATATCACTAATTTAAATGCAAGCCAGAAAAGCGGGCCTGCTATTAAACTTGTTTTTTCTTCTTGATAGTTTAACCGCTGATTCCAAAATTGCAATACCTCTTCCTGTTTGTTTTCGGCAAACACTACCTCAAATGCCTTCTTAAATTCGGTTTTATCTGACCTGTACAATTTTTCAAGCTGTTCAGGGTTATGTATATTTTGGGAGATATGCTGTTTCATTATGAGCTCATTTAATTATGACAAGACGGAGCGTTGAATTCCTTATTAAAATTATTACTAATTTGAATTAAATACTCCATCAAAAAACCGACTCCCGGCTCAGGAAAAATAATTACATTAGCTAAATAATTGATACTTATGAAACTTCGTCTTTTAACATTTAGCTTATTTATTGCTTTTACAACTTCTGCAATTGCGCAAACTGGAAATCCCAAAAGTAAATCTTTGCCAATTGGGGTATTTGATTCAGGCACAGGGGGTTTGACTGTTTTGGAAGCAATGTTAAAGTTAGACGTTTATAACAATGCAACAGGACTTCCAGGTGCTGACGGAAAACCAGACTTTAGTAGCGAATATTTTGAATATTTGGCCGACCAAGCAAATATGCCTTATGGCAACTATGCTGCTGAGCACAAAACGGATTTATTAAAGGAGCATATTTTTAAAAACATGCAATATTTGTTACAACCAACCAATAACAAGTCTTCGGTTAAGATGATTGTGCTTGCTTGTAATACAGCTACAGCATATGCATTAAGCGATATTAAAGCAAAGTTTAAAAACGAAAATATACAAGTACCTGTTATTGGGGTGATTGATGCTGGCGCTAAGGCTGCACTTGCATATCAAGCAAAAGCCGGTTCTGGTACAATTGGAGTATTTGCTACAGCAGGAACCGTTGCTTCAGAAGGGTATCCTAGAACCTTGCAGGCAATGGCAAAGGACAAGGGTTTACCTGTATTGTCGGTTGTTAGTCAGGGTGGCGCTGGATTAGCGGAAAGTATTGATCGTGATTGGAGCTATTTTGTAGATACTTTAAAACAAGCAAGAAAAGATTATAAAGGCCCTTCTATGAAGAATGTCACTTATATAATTGACACTACTTTATTGTCAGCTTATAAATTTGATAAATCTAGCAACAAACTATTATGCGAGTATGACGACAAAGGAAGCTGTTTGGATTTGCAGTTAAATGATCCTGCTAACTATGTGCGTTATCACTTAGTCACTTTATTGGAAAAAATGTTACAACAAAACATCTCAAAACCAATGAATACTTTAATCTTAGGATGTACGCATTATCCATATATGAAAGATACTATCGCAAAGGTTTTGAATGAATTGTATGATTATAAAAAAGACAATCAATATAGATACCGTAATTGTATTACTAAGCATGTTGAATTAATCGACCCATCGGTGGAAACTGCTAAAGAAGCATACTTGGCATTGCGTTCACAACAATTAGTAAATACTAGTGCTGTAAAAAATAATTTGTTCTTTATTACTATACCAAACACTAATTTATCCGAAGTAAAATTACAGCCTGATGGTTGGTTTACTTATGGGTACAAATATGGTAGAGTAGCTGGAGAAAAAAAGGATTATGTACAATTTGCGCCTTTTGATTATAAAAATATTTCAAAAGCTTCTTACGATCGTTTTAAATTAGTACTACCAAATGCATATGCAGAAATTGCTAAGACTTTGAAATAAACCTATCTGCCAAGAATATAAATACTAATTGCTACTGTTTTATCTTCTTCATTAACCGAAGTTGTAATACTATGTTTAATATTACTTTCTAGTTTTTCAATAAATGAGGAAGCCATTATACGTTGCGGTGTTGCAATTATAATTTCACTTCCATCTAGTATGTATTGTAAAATTAATTTTAGTAATGGCTCAAACTGTTCTGGGGCATAATTAATATCGCTTAATAAAATTACATCAGCTTTAATGCTTTCGGGGAAAACATTCCAGTCTAAGCACATGGCAGTTGCATTATTGCATCCTAAATGATGTATGTTTTTAGTAATTAACTCAACAGCATCCTTATTATGATCGCTTATTACAATTTCTTTGCAAATAGCTGCTATTGCAAATGAAGGCTGCCCAATACCAGCGCCTATTTCAATGACTTTCTTTCCTCTTACCAATTCTGGGTGCTCAAATAAATATTGAGTTAAAGCTTTTGATGAAGCCCATATTTTGGCCCAAAAAGGAAATGGTGTTAATGGGTCCTTTTCAAGCATATGCTCGTAAGTACTTTTAACATTTTCCGGATTTGGGACATACAATGATAAGCCTTTTTTTAGCTTAACTAATTGAATAGGGTAGTTCATCAATGACTTGGTTAATTAGTTATGCTTTATCTTATGTATTTCTTTTGTAACCACTTGCGTACTGGTTCATCATATAATTTCAAACATGCATAAGCTAATATGATACTTAATGCAACTACTCCAACTCCAACTATAATCGCGTAACTATCATTTACTAATTTATTATTCATTACCCATGCAGTGTATGCATACATAATAGGATAGTGGGTTATATAAAGTGGGTAAGAAATGTCGCCTAAAAATTTACTTATTCTTTTTGTCTTTTCACTTTCTAAACTGCCTCCGGCACCTATTGATACAATCAATGGGAATATCACAATAACACATAACGCATCGTATATACCATTCATCCAAACATGATGCGCATCGCCAATTCGCGGTATACTTAATGCAATCACAAGTATCATACTACTCCACCAAAATGCATTCTTAATTTTAATTATTTTCCCAACTCTTGAAAGCAAAACCCCTGCAAAGAATGGGAATATCAATCTTGTAAATCCAATAAATAATTGTTCCTTATTTAGTGACCAACCACCAATCAAGTCTCCTTGTCTTCCCAGTAACAAATAGGCAATCATATTAAAACCTGCTAATGCCACAAATATGGATAACAATGTTTTTGAAAACTTACGAATGCCAATTGCGTATAATATATTAGCGATATACTCAAAAAACAATGACCATGCCGGTCCATTTAGAGGATGCATTTCCTGCCAACCGCGAATGTCCATTGATATTGGCACAGGAATTAAGGTTGCACCAATAATCATTAATACTAAAATAGATGCTATTGAAGCGCTCTCCAAAGGAGGGAAGGCCCTACTACTATATTGAAAATACACCATCAAGGCCCCAATGATAGAACCTATTATTACCATGGGCTGTAGACGAATAAGTCTACGCTTATAAAACCCCCATTGGGTTATCTTACCCCATCTGTCATCATATGCATATGCAACAACAAATCCTGACAATAGAAAGAAAAAATCAACAGCTAAATACCCGTGATTAATAATTTGTTTAAATCTGTCGCCAAGTGCATGCGTTTCAAATACATGGAAAAAGATTACAATGATAGAAGCGACACCTCTTAATCCGTCTAATATACTATAATGGCTTTTGGCTTCTAAATTGGCTATGGGTTGATTCATAATGAAATTGTGGGGTGATTTTTAGCAATCGACGAATATTTATCCGCTTCAATTTACGAATTACTATCTAATAAGTAATGTTCTTATAATACTTTTAAACTTAACTCATTTATACATAAGTGATTAAAATCATTGTACGTATTTATAAAATTGATATTTTTGCAATAATTGAAATACACACTAGTCATATTACTTTTCACCGCTTTGATAGCACAAAGTTTTTCAAGATCCCTTGTGTTAGCGGACTATATGGTCAACTTAGAGAGCTATAAAAAAGCCTGTGTAAACAAAGCTAAGCCCATGTTGCATTGTAATGGTAAGTGTCAAATGCTTAAGAAAATGAAAAAGCAGGACGGTGACAATGGTGCAGGGACTACTGCTCCAAAGTTTAATCAACCAGACGTTGTACTTTCTTCAAAAAGTTATTTCCCAAGTTTGCATGCTGTAACTATTAATGATATTTCTTATAGCATTAATTATAATAGTTCTGTCACATCTAGCTATTTAGCCTCTATCTTCCACCCGCCTTGTATTTGTAATACCATTTAGCAATAAATTTTATTACAAATAATTCAAATAACTATGAAAAAAGTTTTCATGGCTATAACTATATTGTTATTAGCCTATAATGCAAATGCATGTAGCATTTGTGGATGTGGTGGTGGAAATTTATATCTTGGTATGTATCCAAGTTTTGATTCAAAATTTATCGGAATTAGACATAGTCATAGTGATTACAAGACTATTTTAAAAAACGACAATTCTCAATACAGTAGCAATACTTATAATGCCTATGAAATTTGGTCAGGATTTAACTTGACTAAAAAATGGCAAGTCTTTACTTTCATACCTTATCAATTTAATAGACAAGTTAGTGACGATGGTCAATCTACAACAAGTGGATTAGGAGATATAACAGTCCTAACAAATTATCAAGTACTGAATAGTCATGATATAATAGATAACAAACGAAAAATCATACACCAATTGTGGATTGGTGGTGGGATAAAATTAAATACAGGTAGTTTTAATATTGATCCGCGAGATCCTAATACTACACTAGCCGATGTAAATTCTCAAATGGGAACAGGCAGTATAGACTTTATATTAAATGCTAGAGATGTTTATCAAGTTGAAAATTGGGGATTAGCAACGAATGTTAATTATAAAATAAACACTCAAAACAATCAGGGATATCAATTTGGTAATAAGTTTACTATTAACTCAATAAATTATTACAATTTTAATAATAAGAATACAGTGTTTACTCCAAATATTGGTATTCAGTTTGAAAATATAGCAGGAAATAAACAAGACGGATCTTTGATAAATTTAAATGAGGGGTTAGATAATGGGTCTTATCATACTGGTGGACATAGTTTTAATATAATTGGAGGAGTCGAATTAAGTGTAAAAAATGTTTCTGTTGGCATTAATTTACAAGCTCCTATAAGTCAAGAATTTGCTGCTACTCAAACTAATTTAAATTGGAAAGGTGTTTTACATTTTACAGTAACTCTATAAAATACATATCATGAAATCATATATCTTATTCGCTATGCTTTTTATTAGCACATTCGCAAACGCTCAAAATTCAACAACTAAAACTATTGACCCAAACAAAAGGCTGCTTATAGTAGAAGCTTCATGTGGTCAATGTCAATTTAAAATGAAAGGCAAAGGATGTACACTTGCGGTAAGAATAGACGGCAAGTCCTATTTTGTAGATAAATCACATATAGACGATTTTGGAGATGCTCATGGCAAGATGGGTTTTTGTAATGCCATAAGAAAAGCAAAAGTGCAAGGTGATATAGTTGACGGGAAGTTCGTCGCTACCTATTTTGAACTAATTGAAAAGTAGTTGTTTTCCTACTTAAATAAATATATTTAATCGAAGTAGACTATGGGTTGTAAATCCTGTAGCTCTGCTTCGGTAAATAAACGAGAGTTTACTATAAAGCGAAAGCCTAATGGTATTTCAAGAGAAAAACTGGAGCCGCGACCTGGTATCACATCAATGGTTAAATGCGTATGTTTCCAATATTCATATTGATCTTTAGCCATAAAAAATTCACAATCATCAATTGTGCCAATTTTAATATCGCTTCCGCCAATTTTAAAATCTCCTTTTTCAAAACACATGGGTTGAGACCCATCACAGCATCCCCCGCTTTGATGAAACATCAAATCGCCATACTTTTCTTTTAGTGTTGCTATTAAAGCAGATGCTTCTTTGGTTAAGTCTACGCGCTTATACATGGTACTAAATTAAATAAAAAGAACCTTCCGAAAATCGGAAGGTTCTTTAATTATGGGATTATCTACTAAAAGAATCCTAATTTGTTTTTATCATAAGACACTAACATGTTTTTTGCTTGTCTGTAAGCACTTAACATCATCTTATGGTTTTCTCTTCCAAATCCTGATTTTTTATAGCCGCCAAATGGAGCATGTGCAGGATATGCATGGTAACAGTTTACCCAAACACGACCTGCTTGAATAGCTCTTGGTACTTGGTACAGTTCATGTGCATCTCTTGTCCAAACCCCAGCACCTAAACCATATAATGTGTCATTGGCAATTTCTAAAGCTTCCTCAGTAGTTTTAAAAGTTGTAACGCTTACTACTGGTCCAAAAATTTCTTCTTGGAAGATTCTCATTTTATTATTTCCTTTAAATATAGTTGGTTGAATATAATACCCACCTCCTAATTCACCATCTAATTTATTTGCTTCTCCACCGCATAATACTTCGGCACCCTCTTCCTTACCAATTTTTAAATAAGATAAAATCTTTTCATATTGGTCATTAGAAGCTTGTGCACCCATCATTACAGTTCCGTCTAATGGATGTCCTACTTTAATTGCCTTTGTTCTTTCTACAACACGCTTCATGAATTTTTCATAAATGCTTTCGTGTACTAAAATTCTTGAAGGACAAGTACATACCTCACCTTGGTTTAAAGCAAACAACACAGCACCTTCAATTGCTTTATCAAAAAAGGCATCATCATGATCTGCTACTGATGGGAAAAATATATTTGGCGACTTTCCTCCTAATTCCATAGTTACTGGAATTAAGTTTTCAGAAGCATATTGCATAATTAATCTACCAGTAGTAGTTTCTCCCGTAAAGGATACTTTAGAAATTCGTGGAGAAGATGCCAAAGGCTTTCCCGCCTCTACACCAAACCCTGTTACAATATTTAATACCCCTGCTGGTAAAATGTCTGCAATCAATTCCATCAAACACATGATAGAAGTAGGCGTTTGCTCTGCTGGCTTAACTACAATAGTACAACCTGCTGCCAATGCTGGAGCAATTTTCCAAGTGGCCATTAATAAAGGGAAATTCCATGGAATAATTTGTCCAACTACACCAATTGGCTCGTGCAATACAATACTTACTGTATGTTCGTCATGCTCGCTAATTGAACCTTCTTCCGCTCTGATTACACCAGCAAAATACCTGAAATGGTCAACACAAAGTGGCAAATCGGCTGCCCTTGTTTCTCTTAAGGCTTTTCCGTTGTCAATTGTTTCTACAATAGCCAAGTATTCAAGGTTATCCTCAATTACTTGTGCAATTTTTAACAACATGTTACTTCTTGTTGTTGGAGAAGACTTGCTCCATGTTTTAAAGGCTGTCTCTGCAGCATCCAAAGCCAAGTCCACATCCTCTTTGTAAGAGCGTGCAGCTTGGGTAAAAACTTTTCCATCAATTGGCGATACATTATCAAAATATTCGCCTTTTACAGGAGGTACAAATTTTCCTCCAATGAAGTTGTCGTACTTAGCTTTAAAAGTAGGACGATTTACAATTGTTGACATAGCATTTATCGTTTTAGACTGTAATACTATCATTGTTTGTTTAAAAATTATAGTATATTTAAGTCAGATTATAGCACAAAAAGGTCATAACGATTGCCCATGGGTTCTGCTAGACAAATTAATAAGGTAGGCCTGACTCAAGAGAAGTCTTTAAAAACTTTGGTTGAGAACAGAACAGCCTACACATTGGAAAAATGTGAGCTCAATGTTTTTGAGACACATCAAGCTACTGCTTTAGTGCCCCTTACCTTTAATGATTTTGTAGTAACTAGTATGCTTAGAGGCAAGAAAGTTATGCATCTTTATGACCATGATGGGTTTGATTATTTGCCTGGAGAAACTGTTTTGGTGCCCGGCGGTGTTACCATGAATATTGACTTTCCCGAAGCTACAAAGGACAACCCTACGCAGTGTATTGCATTGGCCATTGATCACAATAAGATAGAAAACACACTTGCATTTTTAAATGACAAGTATCCACGCATGGGGGATGACTATTGGAATTTTAGTAAGAATAATTATCATTTTCAAAATAGCATTGAGATCGCAAACCTGTTAAATAAGATTATCAATATCTGTTCAAGTAGCTTGCCTTTAAAAGATGTATTAGCCGATTTAAATTTGCAAGAATTAATTGTAAATATTATTCAAGCACAAAACAGGTTGGTATTAGATCAGGTTGCTGAAAGTTCAGTTAATACGAATTCAAATCCGCTAGCATATATTACAGGGTTCATTAAAGCCAATATTAATGAGGACATCAAGCTTGGCGTATTAAGCGAAAAAGCTTGCATGAGTAAAGCCACTTTTTACAGATCTTTTAAAAAAGAATATGGCCTTAGTCCATTAGAGTATATCATTTCAGAGAAAATTAAACTAGCCAAAATTTTACTTGCTAATCCAAAAAATACAATTAAGTCTGCTGCTTTTGAATGCGGCTTTCATGATGTAAATTATTTTGTAAGGTTGTTTAAGAAAATGGAATCTATTACGCCTGGTCAATACCAAATGCTTATTTTATCTAATAATAAGTCGTAATAATATTTTTATAATATTGTCTAATTGTGTGAACATTTCGAGATTAGGAATGTTATTGTTTAAATATACTTTCCACTTACTAGTTAACTAACTTTGATAAAATTTATACCTATGCAAATCTCAAATAACAAGATTTTAATTACTGGCGGTGCAAGCGGCATTGGCCTTGGTTTAACTGAAAGATTTTTAAAAGAGCATAACACAGTAATTATTTGTGGAAGACGTGCAGAAGTATTAGCAGAAATTGCACAAAAGCATCCTTCAGTTATTACAAAAGTTTGTGATTTGTCGGACGAGACTGAGCGAATTGATTTGTTTAATTGGATTGAAGAAAATCATTCAGATTTAAATGTGCTTATTAATAATGCGGGTATTCAAAACTGGATGAGTGTCGAAGATGAAAACTTTTATGAAAAGGCAAGTGAAGAAATAACTACCAATATATTAGCACCTATACATTTAGCTAATTTATTCTCAAGCTTAAAGTCAATTAAGACTATTGTAAATGTAACATCTGGCTTAGCCTTTATACCATTGGCTAAAGCACCGGTATATTGTGCAACAAAGGCTTTTATGCGCTCTTTTACCCTCTCGTTAAGACGGTTACTTCAGGATTCAAATATTGAAGTAATTGAAATGATCCCACCCGCTTTAAATACCGATTTGGGTGGCAAGGGTATTCATGATGCTTACCCTCCGGTTAGCGAGTTTATTGAGTCTATTTTTGAGCAATTAAAAGAAGGCAAAGTTGAATTAACCTTCGGAATGAGTGAAGGTAGATTACAAGCCAATAATGATGTTATCGTGAAGGGCTTTAATATGATGAATCCGTAAATATTTCATAAATTGGATGAGATAAGCCAATTTATGAAAAACCTTTTCCTTGTTTTAGTATTAATATTTTGTTTTAATAATTCAAATGCACAAACCTCTCCTGCTTTTTGGAATGACATTGTTGCGTTCAAGAAAAAAGATTCTGTACAACACCCAGCAACAAATTCAATATTATTTGTCGGAAGCTCCTCTTTCACCAAGTGGCGGGATATAAATAATTACTTTCCTGGATATACAATAATTAACAGAGGCTTTGGCGGCTCCTCTTTGCCTGATGTTATTAGATATACTTATGACATTATACTTCCGTATCAACCTAAGCAAGTTGTAGTTTATTGTGGCGAAAACGATTTAGCTAGTGCAGATAGTACGTCTTCCATTGAGGTATTCAACAGGTTCAAAACTTTGTTTAATATGATTCGTATTAATCTTCCCAAATCAAATATTGCATTTGTGTCTATCAAGCCTAGCCCTGTGAGAGCAAGCATTCAAGGCAAAGTGAAAGAAGCGAATAAATTAATTAAAGCTTTTATAGCCACTCAAAAAAATACCTCATTTATAAATATTTACGAAGCAATGTTAGATAGCAAAGGACAGATGAGGGAAGAATTATACGTTGCTGATCGCTTGCATATGAAACCAGAAGGATATGCGATTTGGCAAAAAGCAATCAAGCCATATTTAATTAAGTAAATAACATAATTTACAATACATAATATATTTTATGAAAGACTATTTAAACTTTAATAATACCAGAAGAAATTTTTTATCCAAACTTACCATTGTGGCAGGAGGACAAATAATTGCAATGCCATTGTTGGCAAAATCATTGACAAGAAATAATTACACAAGTACTGTAACTGCTGGTCAAATTATTGATAAATTTATTTCAGAAGTTCCAGGCGGTAAATTAAATGAAACTGTTGATACGCTTAAGTCTGGTTCACTTGATATGCAAATTTCAGGAATTGTTACTACCATGTTTGCAACAGTGGAAGTAATTAAAAAGACAATTGCATTAGGCGCTAATTTTATTATTGCACATGAGCCTACTTTTTACAGTCATCCAGACAGTATTGATTGGTTGCAAAAAAATCCAACCTATGAGTATAAGAAGAATTTACTAAAGGATAATAATATAACTATATGGAGATGCCATGACTATGTTCACAAAATGACGCCAGATCCAGTTACAATTGGTGTTTTGAAACGTATGGGTTGGGAGGACAAGCAAATTAATAAGAATCCTAACTTAATTCAATTAAGTAATCAAACACTTAAGGATGTAATATTCTCATTAAAATCTAAAATGGGCGTGGACCAGGTTAGGTACATTGGTGATTTAACTCAAACATGCAATAAAGTGCTTTATATCCCTGGTGCTGCTGGATCCACAACACATATCGCTGCCATGAAATTGTTTAAGCCTGATGTACTTATATGTGGTGAAGTAGAGGAATGGACAACTGTTGAGTATATTAGAGATTCGATGGCTAGAGGTCAAGTTATTTCTTTCATTTTACTTGGTCATATTGCCAGCGAAGAGCCAGGTTCAGAATTTATGTTTAATTGGGTGAAAGAACGCTATCCTGCAATCTTATCAAAGCATATCCCTTCGGGCAATTCATTATCATTTCTTTAATTTTAGCAAATAGTTAAGTTTCAATAAACTTTTTTAATATCTTGATGTCTAAACGTTAATAAACTACCATTATGGAAGCTTCAAATTCGAAAATTCGCAGGAAAATGCGTGACTTACACAACAACGTCGGTTTTATTATTGTGGGCTTAGTTGTTATTTATGCATTAAGTGGTATTTTGCAAACTTATCGAGATACCGATTTCTTAAAACATGAAATTAAGAACGAAAAAACTATCGAGCCACATTTGGATGCCGAAAAATTAGGTAAAGCTATTAAGCAAAAAGAACTAAAGATTGATAAGACAGAAGGCGCCATCCTTTCATTTAAAGGAGGCACTTATAATTCAGAAACCGGTGAAGTAAAATTTGTAACCAAAGAATGGTATTCTTGGGTTAAGCCCTTTACTGAATTACATAAATCAAATAGTAAAGGCTTGATTCATTACTTTACAGTAGCCTTTGCAATAGCATTATTCTTTATGTCTGTATCTGCGTTTTGGATGTTTAAGCCCGGCACTAAAGCGTTTAGCAGTGGTGTTATTTTAACAGTAGTTGGAATTATCGCCTCTATTATTTTAGTATTATTTTCAAAATAACTTGGAATATACTATAACAGTAAATGAAGACCAGCTTACTGATGCAGGTAACTTATTTAATGAGTATGCTAATTCTTTAAACATTAGCCTTGATTTTCAAAATTTTAATGAAGAACTTAAAATAATTGGTAGCATGTATGGCAGCCCAACAGGCTGCCTTTTGCTTGTATATGAAAACGATGAAGCCATTGCCTGTGCTGCTTATCGTAAAATTGGGGATCGTATTTGCGAATTAAAAAGAATGTACATAAAACCTGATTTTAGGGGCCTAGGTATTGGCCAAAAATTAGTAGAAATATTATGTGAAAAGGCTAAATTAAACGGGTATCGTTTAATGCAATTAGATACCCTTGACACAATGCTTCCAGCTTTAAAATTATATCGTAACAATGGCTTTTATGATATTGATGCTTATTATCATAATCCTAATGAGGGCGTAGTTTATTTGGAAAAGTTGCTTTAGTTTTTTCTCATCTTATATAATACCTACTATTAATTGATTAAATTTGATTCATCATTGAATTAAAATTTAGTCCCATGTTTAAGAATTTATTAAAATTGGTAGGTGTTATATTTCTTTCGCTAGTTGTCGTTTTAGTAGTAAATACCTTTAGAGGCAACCGTGTTCTTCCAAAATATATAGTAGAAGGTGCACCAGCAGTTAACGATACTGCTGCTTTACATTTAAGTCAAGCAATTCAAATAAAAACAATTTCATTTGGCGATACATTAGCAATTGATACTGCAGAATTTTTAAAATTCAGATCTTTCTTAGAGGTAAGTTATCCAACTGTACATGCAAAACTTACAAGACAAACCTTTAATCAGTTTAGCTATGTTTATAAATGGACTGGAAAAGATACAAGTTTAAAGCCTTATGTTTTAATGGCCCATATGGATGTGGTTCCTGTAGAAGCAGTAGCAGAAAGCAAATGGACCGTACCTTCATTTAGTGGAGCAATTAAAAATGATACAATTTGGGGAAGAGGCGCTGTAGACGATAAAGTATCGGTAATTGCAATTTTAGAATCGGTGGAACAGTTGCTAAAACAAAATTACACACCTAATAGAACTATTTATTTGTGTTTTGGACATGACGAAGAAATATCTGGCAAGCGTGGAGCGAAAGTAATAAGTAATTGGTTTAAGGAACAAAACATAAAGCCAGCAATGGTATTAGACGAGGGCGGTCAAATTGATACGAAACATTTTAAACAATTAAATCGTCCATTTGCTGTAATAGGTACAAGTGAAAAGGGGTATGCTAATTTTGATTTATCTGTCGAAATACCAGGAGGTCATTCTTCAATGCCTGCTGCCGAAACTGCTATAGACGTATTAAATAAAGCCATTGCAAATATCAGAGCGCATGCAATGGAACCTGCTATTACACCAACAATGCAGGAGTTATTAGACAGAACTAAAACTGCGGAAACATTCGGGAAGCGTTTAGTACTTAGCAATCTTTGGTTGTTTAAAGGAATAATGATTAGCCAATTAGAAAAAACAAAAGAAACCAATGCAATGGTACATACTACATTGGTACCTACTATTTTACATTCTGGGATCAAAGACAATGTAATTCCAACAGTAGCTAAAGCAACATTTAATAGTCGAATTCTTCCAGGACAAACAAGTGATGACGTTTTAAACTTCATCGTTAAAGCAGTGAATGATGATAGAGTTGTAATTAAGAAACAAACAATTTCTTTAATGGAACCTTCTCCTATTACTTCTTATGAAAATCCAGAGTTTAAAAAGATGGAACAAATTATATATAAAACAGTACCTGAAGTAATTGTATCCCCATTCTTAATGATTGGCGCAACCGATTCTAGATATTACAGAAGCTTTAGTGATGCAGTTTTAAATTTCTCTGCAGTACAAGATGTGAAAGGATTTCATGGAATTGATGAAAGAATTGGCAAGGCAGATTTAAACAGAATGATTTTCTTTTACAATCAGTTAATAACAAAATAAAAATCCTTATTAATAAACTATCGAATTACAACTATATGAATAAATTTATTTTCTCCACTTTATTATTAGGAATTTGTTTTTTAGGTACAGCTCAAAAAACAAATGAAAACTGGACTGGTTTATTAAATGCAGGTGGTCAAAAAATTGAATTAAGATTGCATTTGATTCAAAACGTCGATAAGTCATATACTTCTAATTGGGATGTGCCTGCTCAAAAAGCAAAAGGAATTCCGTCAAGTAAAACTGAATTAGCAAACAATCAATTATCAATTGAAGTTAAAATGATAGGCGCTTCATATACAGGTACTTTAAATAACACTGGCGATAAAATTGAAGGCTCATGGGGACAGTCAGGAATGAACTTTCCATTAAACTTTGAACCACTTAAGAATGGAGATGCCGAAAAAATTGTTATGAAGCCTCAAACACCTAAGGCTCCTTTTTCTTACGAGTCTAACGATATAGTTTACGAGGGGTCTATTACTAAGTTAACTTATGGTGCTACTTTAACGAGTCCTAAGGATAACAATAAACACCCCTTGGTTATCCTAATTACAGGTAGTGGTAGACAGGATAGAGACGAAACCATTTTTGACCATAAGCCTTTTGCTGTTATTGCAGATTTCCTTACCAAAAAAGGCTTTGCAGTGTTAAGGGTTGATGATCGTGGAGCTGGAAAATCTACTGGAGATTTTAGTAAAAGTACAACTGCCGATTTTGCTATGGATGTGGAAGAGCATATCCGTTATGCAAAAACATTATCAATGGTTGACACCAATAAAATAGGCTTAATAGGGCATAGTGAAGGCGGACTCATAGCACCAATGGTAGCAGCACGTAATAAATCGGTTGCTTTTATTGTTCTAATGGCAGGCCCTGGCATTGAGATTACTGAATTAATGGCAATACAAAATGAGATGGTTTTAAAGTCTGCAGGCATTAGCCAAGCAGCCGTGGATGCTTATGTGCCTTTGTATAAGCAATTAATGAAAACAATAATTGCGATTGATGATAAACAAGTAGCCATTAAAAAAGCGAATGAATTAGTGGAAGCATGGTACCAAAAAACCAACAAGGATTTTGTTAAACTAACCACTAATATTGGCAATAAGGACGAGATAAATAAGTTTGCAAATACAATGACAGAAACACTTTCAACCAACTGGTGGAAATATTTTGCAGCATATAATCCAGGTCCAGCTTTACAAAAAGTAAAATGTCCTGTGTTGGCAATTAATGGTTCTGCAGATATTCAAGTCCCTGCATTGGCTAGTTTAAAAGGCATTAATGCTTCTTTGAATAAAGGAGGAAATAAACAATTTGTTACAAAGCAATTTGATGGCCTTAACCATTTGTTTCAAAAATGTACAAAATGTACCGTTCCTGAATATGGTGAATTAGATACTACAATTGAGCCTGAAGTACTTGATTATATGGGGACTTGGTTATTGAAAACTACCAACTAAGGAAGTGATTTAATAAATGCGGAAGGAGTAACTCCCTTTCGCTCTTTAAATGCATCAATAAATTTAGATCTTGATGCAAAGCCTGCATTGGATGAAATAGCTTCAATGGTTAAATGTTTTGATTCTCCATTTTCTAGTGTCTCACATACATAGTCAATTCTCAAATTTTTCCTCCACTCACTGAATGTTAATTGTAATTCCTTATTAAAATAAGTTGAAAGGAAACGTTCTGGGATTTTTAAATCAAATGACATTTGTGATAATGTAAATTCCTTTTTTATAAATGGGAGTTCGTTTAAATATTTAGCCAATATGGTTTCAAAATCATTAATAGTAGCTACCTCTTTAACCTTGCTAGGCATACTTGACTTAATCTCGTCAATAATACCATCTTTTCCTTTCTCAACAGTATAAGAGACATTGCCATATAGGATCTTAGGAAACAAGAATAAAAATATATTTTGAAAAAAGAAGCCTCCACCACAGATGCTAAAATAATATTTCTCGGTAAATATTTCAGAAAATGGAATGCCAAGTAATGAAAAATTCATATGATACAACGTTGTCATATGCCCGATACTATTTATTGCAATCACTAGTTGAATACTACATAGTAAATAAATCCATCTTTTTATTACGGCATGATTAGATGGTAATTTCCCAAATTTTGCAAAGGTGATTCTGCTATGATTGTAAAAATAAAAAATAGAAACCAGCGAATAAACAAGTAGATGGATAGACCTAGTTATTAAAATAAATTCGAATGATACAAACGAAAAGTCAAGTGTATAATTTTCGGTGATATTTACTATTTCATGTGCAATTTGCGCTTTTTGGTTAAATGGCAGCGTAGTGAAAGGTAAACAGTTAATTATTGTTAAAAAAGCGGGCAATAAGTGCAACAAGTCCCATTTCTTTAATTTATTACTATCCGATAAAGTAGTTTTAACATAATAGAATAAGAATGGCCCAAGTAAATAAGATAATGGAAGCCAGTTCACAAAACTTACCCCTTCCCAATAAATATCTTTTGTAAAATGAAGCCCATAATACACCAATACTATTAAGTTGCAGCAAAGAAAAAATAGCGCCAGATAATTATTAGACCTGTTTAATGAACTTAGATAGTAAATAAGAATAAAGGAAGTGAATATTCCAAATAATGGGAACAATATTGCCATGATAAAACTTGAGTTACATTAATTGAATTCAAGATATGAAAAATTGCGTTTATTACTATAAAAATGATAATGGGCCCATTTGGGGCCCATTATGTATAAAAAATATATTTAATACGATACTATTTTATCACTAAAGTTTCCATTGCATGTGGTAAAATATCAATTATTGCAGCGTATGTGCCAATGCATAAATTATACTTTACCGCATTGTCGGATTGGTTCATTACAATAACACTTATGCTCTTATCCTTATTTACAAATGCAGTGGTTAACAATGGACTTCTGCTAGAAGCGCTGTTAATTAATTTAGCACCTGGTTGTACGAATTTTGAAAAGTGTCCAATATAATAGTAAGCATTGGTGAATATTAAGCTACCAGTTTGCAAATTAGCATGCACTGGTGCAAAACACATATTGCCTGCATGATTTGGTCCACCTGTTTCGTCTAATAAAATATTCCAATCGGTCCAGCCTACACTTCCATTGTTAAAATCACTAATCATAGCACGTCCATATCTTTCGCCTAAATACCATGATGTAAGTTTTGAGTAATCAAATTTTTCACCACAGCCTTCAGTAAACATGATGTTTTTATTTGGGTATGCTTTATGAACTAAGCCAACATTATTAAACATAGGTGTTCCGCCACTCCAGTCCTCATACCAATGAAATCCCATACCCCATGCATATTTTGCTGCTTCTGGATCATCGAAAATAACATTTGCTCTATGCACCATTAAATCTCTGTTATGATCCCAGACAATAATTTTCTTATTGTCAAATCCAGCTTTATGCATAGTAGGCCCAAGAAACTTTTTCAAGAAATCTCTTTCTTCTTCGGCTGTATAAATACAAGACTCCCATTTTTGAGTTGCCATTGGTTCGTTCTGAACCGATATTCCCCAAATTGGTATTCCTTCTTTTTCATATGCCTTAATAAATTTCACATAATAGTTAGCCCAGCTTTGAGACATGTTAGTTTTTAATTTTCCTCCATGTAGCATCTCCCCATTTGTTTTCATAAATGAAGGTGGACTCCAAGGGCTTGCATAAAGTGTAAGCTTTCCACCTGCAGCTTTTAGTACACTTTTAATAAATGGTAAACGGTAAGTTTTATCATGATCAATAGAAAAACTTTGTAAACTTGAATCTCCTTCTTTTACATAAGTATAACTACCACTACTAAAATCACAGCTATGTATATTGGTCCTGGCAATGGAGTAGCCAATACCTTTTTCCTTGTCATAATAGGCAGTAAGCAATTCGTCCTGTTGCTTCTTGCTCATTTTTGCGAAGGTTTCTGCACTTGCATCTGTTAATGCGCCACCAATTCCTAATACTGACTGAAAAGTTTTACTAGGGTCAACAAATACGCTTATTTCACTTTCAACGGGTTGTGCTAGTAATTGGAACTGTGCTGTTCCGGTTTTGCTTAAACGTAATGTGGTATTTTCGGCTGTTGCATAAATAGTAACAGTTTTGTTCTTTGCACTTGTGGCTTGTCCAAAACTAATACTTGCAATAAAAGGAAGCAGCAAGCATAGACATTTTTTCATAAGTAATCGTTTAGTATTTATTATTTTATAAAAGCCTCATAAAGCGTATTTACCGCTTTTTTAATTACGTTGTTAAATCCAGAGTCATAACTTGGGCCACAACCATTGCAAATTACTACAATTCCGAACTTCTTGTCTACATTAAAAAACATAGCACTATATAATCCATAAGCCGATCCTGTATGACCACACATTGTTTCTCCTGGAATAAGTTTGTCAGTCGTTTCTAATGCTAGGCCATATCCTTCGTCGTCAGAAAGTTTAGTTTGCATTTGAATTGAACTACTTTTTGAAATAATGCGCCCTCCTTTGTATTTGCCATGTCTGCTATGCATGATCATGTATTTCGCTAAATCGGTAGCTGATATTTTCATACCACCAGTAGGCGAAAAGATTGGGGTTGTTTCGCCTAAAATATGATTCTTTACTTCCTCGCTTCTTGGGTTGTAAGCAGCAGGTGCTGCAATAAATTTTGTAGAGTCTTTATTGTATTCGTATAAAGTTGCAAATCTTGTTTTATCTAAAGAATCAACACAATAACCTCCGTATAATCCCAGTGGATCTAGTATATGATGCTTTACATATTGGTCAAATCTTTCTCCTGATATTTTTTCAATTACCGCCCCTGTCATGTTAAAGTTCAAATTGCAATAGGCGTAACCTTTTCCTGGCTCGTAGTTGTTATAGCATTTTGCGAAGTCGGTATTTTTTGCTGGGTTAATTACATCTAAACTAAAATAACCCTGACTATCGTTTACCGAAGATGTATGAGATAAAATCATCCTTAATGTAATAACGGTTTCTGGAAACTTTGGATTTCTTACTTTAAATCCAACAAGCTTGCTGAAATCATCGTCTAAAGAAATTTTCTTTGCTTCCACTAATTGCATAATTGAAGTAGCAGAAAAAGATTTTGAGATAGATGCAATTCTGAATATTGCTTTATCGGACAATGGAATATTTTTTTCAATATCCTGCATTCCGAAAGAATGAGTATAAATTATTTTATTATTCTTAACCACTGCAACTGAAAAACCCACTACTTTTTCCTCCTGCATTACACGCTTAATTCCTTCCTCCGCAATATTTGCCTGCGCATTACTATTATTGACAATACATATTAATAATGCTAAGGCTACAATTAGGCGTTTTTTCATAATTTATTGTATTGAATAAATTTACAACAAAATATGGCCAAGTATGCTAAAAAAAACTGATATATATTACTTTATAACGCCATCTGTGATAATAACATCTGATAGATTCCCCGTGCAAAAGGGGTATTTGTGTTATTTAAGATATCATGTTTGCAAGCGGCAAAAGACATCACAAATATCAAAAAACAGAAAATATATGGGGGTGTATGTCTCATCTCCTATAAATTAATCAAATTATATAAAATTCTATTTTAATCTAACTTAATAATTTCTTAAATAATTGAAACTAACAACTATTACTAATCTAGCACAAATCATTCTGGTGTTAGCTTAATTAAAATAGATTGACGAATAATAGTACTTTTACTAAGTTTTTGCAATTTCAAAATTGCAAATCAAATTCTTTATGAGTAATATTAATAATCTGAATAGCTTCAAAAGCTTTACAGATACACTGCCTGAACAAAGTTATTTAATGCCGGTATTGTTTGTGGGTCATGGCTCTCCAATGAACGGCATAGAGGATAATGACTTTAGTCGTAGGTGGACAACTGTTGCAAAAGATATACCAGAACCAAAGGCGGTGTTGGTAGTTTCGGCACATTGGTTTACGAAGGGCACACAAATTACAGCCATGGATTTTCCTAAGACCATACATGATTTTGGTGGTTTCCCCGAAGCATTATATCAAGTGCAATATCCAGCTCCTGGCAATCCAGACTTAGCAAAAGAAACAGCTTCTTTAATTCATACTACGCAGGTTGAATTAGATCATGACTGGGGATTAGACCATGGCACTTGGACAATTGTAAGGCATATGTATCCTGATGCCAATATCCCTGTACTGCAATTGAGTATTGACTATACAAAACATCCTAAGTTTCACTATGAACTTGCAAAGGAAATTTATTTGTTAAGAAAGAAGGGCGTTTTAATTATGGGCAGTGGTAACATGGTTCATAATTTAAGAATGGTTGCATGGGATAAATTAAATGAACCTGAATATGGCTATGATTGGGCAATTCATATGAATCAACAGTTTAAGGATTTTATTTTAAATGAGGAGCATGAAAAACTTATTCATTATGATCAATTGGGTAAAGAAGCGCAATTGGCTATTCCAACGCCGGAGCATTACCTGCCATTAATTTACACACTAGGCTTAAAGTGTAAAAACGAAAAAATCACTTTCTTTAATGACAAGGCAGTTGGCGGATCTTTAACTATGACATCAGTTCAGTTTGGCTAATTCATTTTTTATTTAATATACATTTATAAAATGCAGGAAATTATTATAAAGAAAGTAGAAGTTGAGGATATAGCGCAATTGCAGAAAATTAGTTGTGTAACTTTTGCTCAAACATTTGAGGAACACAATAGCGCAGAAGACATGGAGGCATATCTATCTACAAGTTATGCTACCGAAAAATTAATTGCAGAACTTAACAACGCAAATTCTGAATTTTATTTTGCATTAGATGATGCTATAGTTGTTGGATATTTGAAAGTGAATACAGGTGATGCACAAACTGAAAATAAGGATAGTAGTGCATTTGAGATAGAGCGAATTTATGTGGACAGCGCTTATCTGGGTAAAAAAATTGGGCAGTTATTATTTGAAAAAGCAACTGAATTAGCTAAGGCAAAAAACAAGCCTTATATATGGCTTGGGGTATGGGAGGAAAACCACCGTGCACTTGCTTTTTATCAAAAAAATGGGTTTGTTCCTTTTGATAAACACATTTTCAAATTAGGTAACGACGAACAAACCGATATCTTAATGAAACTTGACTTATAAAATTTACAAGTACAAGTTTTAAACTATCCTAATTGCATAGGCACTTCCATCAATAAAATTTCTGCGTCATTGCTTAGAGATGTAAAATCTATTTTATCTACTCCACTTAGTCCAATGCCATCTCTTGTATCTGCTTCCACGCCATCAATTAAAAATTTTCCTTTTAGCACAAAAGCGTAAACGCCATTACCTGCTTTTTTAATTTGATATTCAAATTGCTTTTCATTTTCAAAATTACCTAAATGAAACCATGCATCCTGATGTACCCAAACACCTGCATCATCAGGATTTGGTGAAAGTATTTGTTGTAATTTATTATGACGGTCATTCACATCCAACGTGATTTGATCATATCTAGGTGTAACGTTTTGTTTGTTTGGGAAGACCCAAATTTGCAAAAACTTTACAATTTCATCTTTATTCTTATTATACTCGCTGTGCTGAATGCCAGTACCTGCACTCATTACTTGGATATCGCCGTTTCTTATCACAGTAGTATTGCCCATACTGTCCTTATGTTCTAAGTCGCCTTGCAAAGGGATACTAATAATTTCCATATTATCATGTGGGTGTGTACCAAATCCCATTCCGCCACTAACAGTATCGTCATTTAAAACGCGTAATGCTCCAAAGTGTATCCTTTCTGGATTGTAATAACTGGCAAAGCTAAAACTGTGAAAACTATGCAACCAGCCATGGTTTGCAGACCCACGACTATTGGCTTTATGTATAATTACGTTTTTCATATTCTATATTTGTTATGCAAATTTAAGCTTTGTTCCAAGTAATAATTTTATATTTAGTTAAGTATTTTAAAAATAGTTAAAAATGAAAAAAGCATTATTCATACTTCTTAATTTATTATCCATGGAATTTGCATTAGGGCAATATTTGCCATTATACGATAATATTCCTAATGACTTGGGTATGCCGAATATTGAAACCGAAAGCGTAGAAGAAAACATTTTAATTGTAATAAATGTCTCTGTTCCAAAGTATCAATACTTTAGAGTTAGCAATGACAATACTAAAAGACCTTGTGTTATTATTTGTCCTGGTGGCGGTTATGCCTTATTGGCTGCAAGCCATGAAGGCACTGACGTTGCAAAGTATTTTAACAGTATTGGTGTTAATGCTATTGTGTTAAAGTATCGACTCCCGAATGATAATAACCAAATTGACAAATCTATAGCGCCATTGCAGGACGTACAACAGGCTTTTTATATAGCAAGATTAAATGCAGATAAATGGGGAATTGATAAAAATAAAATTGGAGTAATGGGATTTTCGGCAGGAGGACATTTAGCTGCAAGCATGTCCTCGCATTATAGTGACTCAAAAATAAACGTCGATTCCAAAATTAATTTAAGACCAAACTTCCAGATACTCATATATCCGGTAATTACTTTTAAGGATTTTGGACACCTAGGATCTAGAGAACAATTAATTGGGAAAAATCCTTCGCCCGAAGAAATAGTTTATTATAGCAATGAATTACAAGTAAATGCAAATACGCCACCAGCTTTTATAGTGCATGCAAAGGATGACGACGTAGTTCCAGTTAAAAATGCTTTAGAGTATTCAAAAGCATTAAAACAGCATCATGTGCCTGTTAATTTAGTTTTATCTGACAAAGGCGGTCATGGATTTGGCATGTTTAATAGTAAAACAGATAAACAATGGCCTCCAATGCTTAAGGACTGGCTTATTAAAATGCAAATTCTATAGTTCTATCTCCCTTTAATAAGTTGTACCTTTATAACTTATTAGCAAAAAAGATTATTTTGAAATTTATTGATTTAGGGCTGGATCAGAAGATATTAGATGGGATTGATGCAATGGGGTATGAGACAGCCACCCCGGTTCAACAACAAGTAATGGTGCCTATTTTAGAGGGCAAGGACATTATCGCTGCAGCGCAAACTGGAACAGGAAAGACTGCTGCATTTTTACTGCCATTATTACACCGACTTTTAACTATGCCTCATACGGCAGGTGATATTAATGCAATGGTTATTGTGCCAACACGTGAGTTGGCAATTCAAATTGCAGAGAGCATTGAAGGACTATCTTATTTTACCGATGTAAGCTCTATTGCGGTGTATGGTGGTGGAGATGGGAATTCATTTACAACAGAAAAGAAAGCATTAACAAGTGGTGTTGATATTGTAGTGTGCACGCCCGGAAGGATGATTGCACATTTAAATATGGGTTATGTAAAACTAGATGGTTTAAAATATTTGGTATTAGATGAGGCTGATAGAATGTTAGATATGGGCTTTAGTGATGACCTTGCTAAGATTATTAATTTCTTACCTAAGCAAAGACAAAACTTACTATTTTCTGCAACTATGCCTGTAAAGATGCGTGACCTAGCAAAGAAGATATTAATTGATCCTATTGAAATTAATATTGCTATTTCTAAACCACCAGAACAAATCACACAAAAAGCATTTATCGTTTATGAGGCACAGAAAGTGCCAATTATAAAGGACATGTTACGTTCTAAGAAGTTTACAAAAGTGATTGTATTTTGTTCAAAAAAGCAAAATGTAAAAGTTTTAACCGCAGAATTAAAGCGCGCAAAATTAGCTGCGGAAGAAATACATTCTGATTTAGATCAAAAAAGTAGGGAACAATATTTGCAAGATTTCAGAAACCAAAAAACTAATATTCTGGTAGCGACAGATATATTAAGTCGTGGTATTGATATAGATGATATTGATTTGGTTATTAATTATGATGTACCAAACGACGGGGAAGATTATATCCACCGAATTGGCCGTACAGCAAGGGCGGCAACAACTGGAACTGCATTCACACTAGTAGGAGAAAAAGAGCAATCCAAGTTTGCAACTATCGAGGATTTATTAGGGGCCCCAGTATTAAAAGGAGCAGTCCCTGAGGAATTTGGTCCTACACCAGCCTATGCACCTAAGCAAAATCATAAAAAAGGCTTTAGTAAACGTCGATAATTTGTGTTTACCTTTGTGGTAGTGAAAAAAGCAATTGTCATATTACTGTTGGTATTTTATAGCGCTTCTACTATTGGTGCTACTATCAATATGCACTATTGCATGGATAAGTTTGCCGGCTTTTCATTTTCAAATACTAAGCAAGAAAAATGCGGAAAATGCGGAATGACCAATACTGGTTGCTGCAAAGATGAAAAAAAACAAATCAAAATAGCTTCAGATCAACAAAAATCAGAGTGCAATCAAAACTTAAATTTGAATGCACTTGTTTTAGTTAATCCAACACTTATTTGTAATAGAAGCTTTTCAATTTTATTGAGTGCAAAGCAAAATCTTGCTTATTTACATGCTCCGCCAATACTACTCAGGGAAAATAAACAAGCCTACTTTTCTACTTTTTTAATTTGATACTCATTGAGATTTAATAGTGCAACTATTTATCATCAATTAAAGTATTAAAAATGAAGGCATATATATTATTACTATGTTTGACAATAGTCAATATAGTAAGCTTTGCACAAGAAGCAAAAAACGGAAACACTACCTCAACAAGCTTTAAAGTATTTGGTGCTTGTGAACAATGTAAAACCAGGATTGAATTAGCTGTTAAATTAAAAGGTGTAAAAACTGGCGTATGGGATGTTGACACCAAAATTTTATCATTGGAATTTGATCCAACACAAGTTTCTCTCGAAAAAATACAAAACAAAATTTTAGCTGCAGGCCACGACTTAGAAAATCAAAAAGCTAAAGATATAATTTATAAAGATTTACCCGCTTGTTGTCATTATAGAGAAATAGACGCGGAAGAAAAAGTGGCATCTAGCTCACAAGCAACTATTAAAGGAGTTGTATTACAGGATAATGCTAAAGGCAAGTTTGAGCCCTTATCTAACGCAAGTGTATATTGGCTAGGGACTAATACTGGCGTGGTAACGGATAGTTTAGGTGTGTTTGAAATTAAAACAAATGAGCAAAGCCAAAAACTAATAATTAGTTATACAGGCTTTAAAGCAGATACGATTACTATTATCCATGCCAATGATTTGAAAATTATTTTAGCATCCAAAGGCCAATTAAATGAAGTAACTGTTTTTAGTCGTCAATTAGGAAGCTTTATTCCTTATTTAAATCCAATTCGTACACAAGTAATGACAGGAACTGAATTACTAAAAGCTGCTTGTTGTAATTTAAGTGAGAGTTTTGAGACCAACCCGTCGGTTGATGTGTCTTATAATGATGCAGTTACCGGCTCTAAGCAAATACAACTATTGGGTTTGAGTGGAAACTATACCCAGTTAACAGTGGAGAATTTACCAGGGCCTCGTGGCTTGGCTACTCCATTGGGTTTAAACTCTATAGCAGGCCCTTGGATTGAAAGTATACAATTAACTAAAGGGGTAGGTTCGGTTGCAAACGGTTTTGAAAGTATTGCAGGACAAATTAATGTAGAATTAAAAAAACCAGAAACTGCCGAAAAGATTTTAGGAAATATCTATGTTAATGATATAGGTAAGACCGACTTTAATGTAAACTTGGCAACTAAATTAAATTCAAATTGGTCCACCGGTTTGTTATTGCATGACGATTATTTAAACAATGCGGTAGATATGAACAAGGATGGTTTTAAAGACTTACCAACTGGGAATGAATTAAGTATTGTGAATCGCTATAAGTATGATAACAGCAAAGGGGTATTAGCGCAGTTTGGTATTAAGGTATTGAATGATCAAAAATTGGGAGGCGAAACCGCATTTGATCCTAATGCGGATAAGTACACTATCAATCATTATGGACTTTCTATTAATACTGAAAGATATGAGGCCTTTGGAAAGTTTGGTTATGTTTTCCCACAGCAAAAATATAAGAGCATAGGTTTACAAATTGATGCAATAGATCATCAACAAACTTCTTATTTTGGATTGACCAATTACAATGCGAAACAGCAAAGCTTTTACGGCAACTTAATTTATCAATCTATCATCAACTCTACCATACATAAGTTTAGAACGGGATTGAGCTTTCAATATGACAAGTATAATGAGAACTTTAAACTTCAGGACTTTGCAAGGAAGGAAATTGTACCAGGTGCTTTTTTTGAATATACATACACGCCTAATGATAAATGGAGTATGGTCGCTGGATTAAGAGCAGACAACAATAACCTATATGGTGCTTTTGTAACTCCACGTTTAAATGTAAGGTATGAGCCTATTAAAGGCACTACAATTAGAATAAGTGCTGGTAGAGGACAAAGAACTGCCAATATTTTAGCCGAAAATAATAGTGTGTTTGTAAGTGCAAGACAAATAATGATCATGCCAAATGTGAATGGCGCTGCATATGGATTAAATCCTGAAATAGCTTGGAACAAAGGAATTAGTGTGGATCAAAAATTTAACTTGTTTGGCAATCCTGCAACTATTGGTTTGGACTATTTCAGAAATGACTTTGTAAATCAGGTAGTGGTTGATATGGAAACTCCAAGACAGGTTCATTTTTATAATTTAAATGGAAAATCTTTCTCAAATAGTTTTCAAGCCGAATTAAATGTAACACCAATTAATAAATTAGATCTAAGATTGGCATACCGCTTATTTGACGTGCAACAAACATATAATAATCAGTTATTGGAGCGTCCATTTATTGCAAAGAATAGAGCATTTTTAAGTATTGACTATGCAACAGCAAATACATGGAAATTTAATTATACCATTACGTATAATGGCACTAAGCGTCTTGTAAATGCTTTGGACTTCCCAACATTTAATCAATTACCAACAACTAGTCCAAGCTTTGTTTTAATGAATGCACAAGTGAGCAAAACTATTGGGAAACATAGCCCAATGGATTTGTATATGGGAGTTGAAAACATTGGTAATTTCTATCAAAAAAATACAATCCAATCTTCGGCTCAGCCATTTAGTCCATATTTTGATGCATCCATGGTTTGGGGGCCAACAACTGGTAGGATGTTTTATATTGGATGGAGGGTTAAAATTAAATAAACCCTCGACCTAGCATTAATGCCTTTAAAATCGTAAATTTGCGGGCAATTCCAATCTCGGAACCTAACTATTAATAGACATCATGAAATCAAGACTATCCAATACATTAAAAGAAAGAGCTCAAGGCTTATGTGAACTTTGTGCAACAAACGAAGCAACCTGTGCATATGCAGTGAGCCCAAAAAATAGTGATGTTATCGAGAACGAAGTTGCATTATGCGATCAATGCGTTTCTATTTTAGAAGGTGCAGAGGCTGGAAGTCATTGGCAATGTTTGGCTGGTAGTATTTGGAATACAGAGCCTAGTGTTCAAGCATTAAGTTATAGAATATTATATGGAGTTAAGGATCAAGAGTGGGCTAATGAGATTTTGACATCCGTAGAATTAGACGAGACCGTTGTTACTTGGGCAGAGTCTGCTTATCAAGTTTCAGCAAAACATGTTGATAGTAATGGCACCATATTAGAAAATGGTGACACTATTGTTTTAACACAACAGTTAAATGTGAAGGGTGCCAACTTTATGGCTCCAAAAGGAACTATTGTAAGAAAAATTAGATTAGTACCTGATAATGCTGAGCAAATTGAGGGTAAAGTGAATGGCGATACCATTGTTATCTTAACAAAATTTGTGAAGAAGTCGGTTTAAGCATCTTTAAATATTTAAGGCCATCTAATTAAAAAATAGTTAGATGGCTTTTTTATTGTGGTTATGACTAGTTTCCCGAACTTTATAAAATAAGATCACTTATGAATGTATAAATAGCTTGCCTATAATTTTATCTTTGCTATTTTGCAAAAAAGCGTAAGTTGTATTCTTACTAAACATATTTATATGACTATTAAGATAATTAAAAATCGTTCCGATATTGGTGCGGGCACAAGAGGTTCTGACATGGGCATTGATGCTATAGAAATTGCAGCCATTAATCAAAACAATGATTATTTCCACAGGCATTTATTTCAAGATGTGGTTACGCATAATGAAACCATATATAATAAGAACAATAATGACTTTGCAAAAAGAATTGAACATGTTGTGGAGCAATGCCAAAGAGTAGCAGCTGCAGTTAGTGAAAATTTATCAAATGGTTTTTTCCCAATTGTTTTATCGGGAGATCATTCCTCGGCATTAGGCACCATAAGTGGAATCAAAGCCGCAAGTCCTGATAAAACCTTAGGTGTTATTTGGATAGATGCACATGCCGATATTCATTCTCCTTATACCTCGCCTTCGGGTAATATACATGGCATGCCATTGGCTGCTGCAATGGGCTTGGATAATTTGGATTGTAAAATAAATGAGCCTGGTGACATAACAGTTGCACATTGGAATAATTTAAAAAATATTGGAGTAAATGGTACAAAGTTGCTGTCCGATCATTTAATTTATTTTGGTGTAAGAGATTATGAAGAAGCGGAACAATATGCTATTGAAAAAAATAAAATTAGACTTGTAAAAGTAGAAGAGCTAAGGTATAGAGGTTTGGGTATTTGCGTTAAAGAGGCAATAGGTAAATTATTGAACTGTGATCAAATTTATATTTCCTTTGATGTTGACTCGATGGATTGCGATAATATATCCTACGGTACTGGAACCCCTGTGCCACATGGCTTATTGCCACAGGAGGTAATGCAAATTATAGATACATTATTAGCAACCAAAAAAGTATGCTGCATTGAGCTTACCGAAATAAATCCACTTTTAGATAACAAAGGGAATAAAATGGCCGAAACGGCCTTTCAGGTTTTAGATCATATTTCAGCTAATATATAATCGAATTTTAAATAATAATTTATGCGCATCAATTTAAGTCGAGTAATACATTTATTACTAATGTTATCAATAATTAGTAGTTTGAATGCGCAAAGCAAACTAGATAGTAATGAAATACTTTATCGACCTGCCATGCATTTTACCCCTGCAAAAGGTTGGATGAATGATCCTAATGGAATGTTTTATAAGGACGGCGTGTATCATTTATATTTTCAACATTATCCAGATTCAACAGTATGGGGTCCAATGCACTGGGGTCATGCAACAAGCACCGATTTAATTAGTTGGAAACAGGAGCCCATAGCCATTTATCCCGATAGCATTGGTATGATTTTTTCGGGTAGTGCTGTAGTGGATGAAAACAATACTTCGGGATTTGGTAGTAATGGCAAAGCGCCCATTGTAGCCATATTTACACAACACAATATGGAAGGCGAGAAGTCGGGTAAAATTGATTTCCAAAATCAGAGTATTGCTTATAGTAATGACAATGGGTATACCTGGAAAATGTATGCTGGGAATCCGGTAATTCATAATCCCGGCATTAAAGATTTTAGAGATCCAAAAGTAATGTGGCATGAAGCAACAAAAAAATGGATCATGACCTTGGCCGTAAAAAATAAAGTTTCATTTTATAGCTCTTCAAATTTAAAAGAATGGAAACACGAATCTGATTTTGGAATTAATAATGGTAGTCATGATGGCGTTTGGGAATGCCCTGATTTATTTTCTTTAAAACTGGATAATCGGAATTTTTGGGTACTTACTGTAAGCATAAATCCGGGCGGGCCTAATAAAGGATCAGCCACGCAATATTTTATTGGCGAATTTGATGGGCATAGTTTTATAAGTGGTTCGAGTAAGACAAAATGGATGGACTTTGGCGCTGATAATTATGCTGGCGTTACTTTTTCAAATACAGGTGATCAAAAAATTTCAATAGGTTGGATGAGCAACTGGATGTATGCACAACAAGTGCCAACTAATAAATGGAGAAGTGCTATGACTAGTCCAAGAGAATTGTATTTATTTGATGTGAATGGAGAGAGATATTTGGGGTCAAAGCTGTTTACTAAGCCTGAAATTAAAAATATAGTTCTGTTTAATGATGGTGCCAATAAATTAGAAGATATAACACTTGCTAATCCATTTAAATTTAGTTTATTACAAGAAGGCTTAAAGTCATTTAGCATTTCTTTATCAAATGACATAGGGGAGCATTTGGACTTTGGATATGACTCGGTAACCAATCAATATTTTATTGATCGTACAAATGCAGGAGTTCATAATTTCAATTCTGAATTTTCAGAAAAACATATTGCACCAAGACTTTTCAATGGTCGCAATATGGTATTGGGAGCGCTTATTGACAAGACTTCTATTGAATTGTTTGGAGATATAGATTGCACCATTATGACCGACATCTTTTTTCCAACAAAACCATTCACTAAAATTAACTTGCAAACCAAGACGGATAATTCAAAAATGAATTATAGAATCACCAACTATTTAATGCCGTAAATTTTTACTGTCAATCCCTTCATTTGTAAATAATTGGGACGTGCATTGTTAAAAAAGGACAAGTCAAAAATTAAGTGCTTGTATTTTTTGTAACTATCTAAAGCAATCATGTCTGTTGTTGATGTTGTATTCCATTGCTTTTCAACATAATCGACTTTAGTCATCTGTACTATATTGTGATTGGTCCAAAACACAAAATTGCGTTTTTTGTCTGCTGTATCAATTAATGATAGTCTATATGCTGGCTGATCATCTAGTCCTGGAAGCATTAAATTGATATCAGCGCTAAGTTCAACATACAAAAATTTATAAGCCAATGGCACTTTGATTTCAGGCATAATAGTAATATCCTGATTTTTAGTATTAATAGTTTCTGTTTTATCTGATTTGTAATCCAATAATAAATCTCTTTGCATAGTTGCAATTGATTTATTAGCTGGGTAGATTTTATTTTTTGTAGTTACATAGTCGTTGATAAGCTTGTAATTATTAATAAGCTTAGTGACATGTTGTTTAAGTGTATCGTTTTTTATTTTAGTTATCGCCAAGTTTGAATCTATTTTATACAATTGCTTCCCCGATAAATAATAGTCTTTATAAATGTAGTCGGTTATTTCACGACTCCATTCCATAAATGGCATGGAATGAATATTTCTAAACTTAACTGCAGTATCCATTACATCGGTTAACCAGTGAACTTCCTCCGGATTATTATGCAGCGTAGGATAATTATTCAAAACCATGTTAGTTATAGTAGGCGCAATATTATTATGTGTATTAATGCTATAAAATTTCTTAGGCTGTTTAAGCATAGGAGAATAAACGATTAACGGCACATGGTAATCGTCTAAGCCATTAGTAGAAGGGAATGATCCAATATGGTGATCGCCCATTATAAAGAAAATGGTATTATCATACTCAGCTCTTTTACTAAACTTCCTGAAAAAATCTTTTAAACAATCGTCCGAAAACATGTAAGTCACTAATACCTGTTTTGTTTCCTTTAAAGTTTTTTTAACCGGATTGCTATTTGGGATTGACTCCATTTTTTTATCAAACCTTTTGCCGTATTCATCCTGTTGCGCAAATAAGTATGGCATGTGAGTAGTACCTGTATGGTAGATATTTAAAAATGGCTTTTGCTTTAATGAATCCATCACTTCAAAACCTCTATTAAATAATGCGTCATCTGGGTAGCCCATAGACCAACCTTCTTCTCCAACTCCCATCATTTTATATTTTGCAGGGTAGTCGGTTAAAATCATGTCTGTACCTTGTAAACGCATATACCCACCCATATTATCAAAATCGGGATTAAATCCTATTAAGAATTTAGAATGGTAGCCGTTTGACCTTAATATTTTTATTAATGAGAGATGATCCGGCATTACATTAATAACAGAGAATCCTCTTTTGCCATATGGGAGTGAGCCAGAAATAGCAGGATGCGCAGCAAAAGTTCCAGGTGCAGTACTCAAAAAATTATCCCAAACCAAACTACGTTTAGATAAATCGTCTAAGAATGGAGTAAAACTACCTGCGTAAGCATTTGCACCGCTAAAGTCTCTTGACAATCCTTCTACTACTATAATTACAATATTAGGCGGTGTTGTTGGGTTTAAATTAAAAAATCCCCCAAGCACATCTTTGCTTTCATTCTTTCTTAATAATGGGTACTCGTTACTTGTAAATTTAAAACCTTGGTTTGACTGATAGTATTCAATTTCTTTATTAAGTGCTTCGGCACTAAGCTTGTCTGAATTAAATTGGTTTATGTTTTTAAAATACTGGTAGGTGTCGTCAATCCAATATGTAAATTTGTTAGTTGTAAAATAATAAGCTTTTTCTTGTTCAAAATTATCTTCCGATGGGTTTGCGTAGCCGATAAATATTACAGACATGCACATTGCTGCACTCATTCCTATTAACTGATTTTTATTGAGCTTTATTTTATTCAACCATTTATAATATACCATTAAGTATAAAATAACATATAGTGCAAATGGAAGCAACACTATTATCCCACTTGTCATCATTTGCTTTGATGTTGCCCAAGATTCTTCCCAACTACGTGTGTAAATTTCGTGATCAAATGGGGTATTGCGTTCAGAGAACACAATCAACAAGGAAATATATATTACAATTAATAAGCTGTTAAAAACATGAAATAACGCGATGCCTATCTTTCTGTTTGACAACCATACTAAGTAAATTGGTAATGCTAATACCAGTCCATATATTGCTATTACCCAAATATCATAAATAATACCAATGAGCTCATAAACAAAGGCGTGTGGTATAAATGATTTATGGGCAACAAGTAAGTATTCATATATCCTTATTAATGCAAATGAAATTAATAAGGATAATAAAATTTTTGCATACTTGTCAGCAAATGAAATAATTTTTGAATACATAGGGTGGACTAATAGGTAAATCTATTTAGTTTAATTCTGATTTAATCTTCCTTTAAACTTATGCTTTCTTGGATGTGATACTTTTGATTTAGTTTGATAGTCCTCGCTAATAACACTAATATTGCCATCCACTTCAAGTACCGCTAAGTCAACTCTTTGAATATCTCTAGCGCCATGTTCTCTAACTGCAGCTTCTAGTTCTTGAATTGTAATTTCTGCTTTTTCACAGTTTGCTGAATTTACTACCCCTTCATATATTAACAACAATGACTCCCCTTGAATAAAACTGCTAATTTTTTTACTTCGGTATAATATTTGTTTCAAAGTATAATTCACTAAGAATAAAGCGCCTGCTGCTACCAAACCACCGTCCAAAGAGGTATCAGGTCCAACCATTGCATTTTGTACCGAGTTGCTAATAAGTAATATAAAAACCAAGTCAATCACAGACAACTGAGCCAATTCTTTTTTTCCAAAAACTCGAATGGCTATAATCATAAATACATAAACTGCAACCGTTCTTAATACTATTTCAATTAGCGGGTTGTGTATAAAGCCAAGATTCAATTGTATCAAAAGCATGGTTAGAGAATTTAACTATGAAATTAACGATTTCTCAACCCATTTTAGCTTAAAAACTATACAATTTTGATAAATGGATAATTGAAAAATAAACTAAAATTATAAACCAATTAATTTGCCGTGCGTATTGAAATTGAATTGCTTAACTTGGCGTTTGAATTAAATGTAAATGAGACTTTCTAAATTATCTAAGATTTTATTAATTGCGTCTAGCCTTTGGTATTTTGGCGAAGGTCTTTTTGGCCCTTTATTTGCCATTTATGCCGAAAAAATTGGCGGAGATATTTTAGATATCACATGGGCTTGGGCAACTTATTTAATTGTAACTGGCTTATTTTATGTGCTAGTTGGTAAGATGCTTAATAAATCGAAATATAAAAAGCATGTAATGATAGGGGGCTATGCTTTAAACGCATTGCTTACTTTTGGTTACATATTTGTAGACAATACTAGAAGCTTATTTATGATACAAGTAGGGCTTGGTATTGCCGAGGCATTTAGTACACCTATATGGGATTCGCTTTTTGCTTCAAACTTAGATGATACCGAAAATACTTTTCATTGGGGATTGGCAACTGGGCACACTCACTTTATTTCTGGTATTGCAATTGCAATTGGTGGAGTAATTGCACACTATCTATCCTTTAATATTTTGTTTATTGTCATGGGGTGCATTCAATTGCTAGCTACTTGTGTTCAAGCATCTATATTATTTATAAAACAAAAGGACTCCTAATTTCAAATCAGGATTTGGGTTTAATTACTTATTTTCGCTATTCAAATACAAATAACAATGTCAACTAAAATAACAATCAACAACAACGGATCATTAAAAGTAGAAGGCGCTTTCACTATTGTAGATAGAGAAGGTAATGAATACGACTTAGCGGGAAGAGAAGTTGTTGGACTTTGTAGATGTGGCTTAAGCAAAAACAAACCATTTTGCGATGGTGCACATAACGGTCAATTCGCTCATGAAGCTAAGGCATTTGCGTTACCTCCTAAAAAGACTACTTAATAATTAGCTTTTCAAGCTCGCTAAATCAATTACAAATCGGTATTTCACATCTCCCTTAAGCATACGGTCATATGCTTCATTAATTTGTTGCATTGGAATTACTTCAATGTCAGATACAATATTGTGTTCTGCACAATAATCAAGCATTTCTTGTGTTTCTTTTATTCCGCCAATACAAGAGCCTATAATACTTCTTCTATTTGAAACAAGAGAAAAAGGTTGCACTTTAGGAGCTTCTGTTGGAAGACCTACAATCATTAATTTTCCATTCAAAGCGAGTAAGTTCAGGTATTGTGAATAATCATGATTTGCCGAAATAGCATCTAATATAACATCAAAGTAATTGTTATACTTTTTCATTTCTGCTTCATTAGTACTAACCAAAAAATTAGTTGCGCCTAATTTTCTAGCATCACTTTCTTTATTAGGTGAAGTACTAATGACAGTAACTTCTGCACCAAATGAAACTGCAAATTTAACACCCATATGTCCTAGTCCTCCTAGTCCAACAATAGCAACCTTCATGCCTTTTTTTACGCCCGCAAATACAAGAGGAGAGTAGGTAGTTATACCAGCACAAAGTAATGGCGCGACTGCAGCTAAATTTAACTTTGGCGATATATGAACCGTATAATGCTCGTCAACTACAATTTGCGAAGAATAGCCACCCATTGTTATCCCAGATCCATCTCTTTCATTAGCATTATAAGTACCTGTCATTCCTTCCTCGCAGTAATTTTCTAAATCTTGTTTACAACTTACACAGTGTCTACAACTATCAACCAATACACCTACACCAGCTAAATCACCAACTTTAAATTTTGTAACTTCTGTACCTACACTAATTACTTTTCCTACAATTTCGTGTCCCGGTACCATTGGATAGATAGATCCACCCCATTCATTTTTTGCTTGGTGTAAATCACTATGACAAACACCACAATATAATATTTCTATTTGTACATCTTTTTTTCCAACTGCTCTACGATCAAATGAGAAAGCTTCCAATGGTGTAGTAGCAGATAATGCTGCGAAAGATTTTGTAGTAGACATATATTTAATTTAAAATATTTTAATTGTTAAAGATAGTTTATTAAATCTTAGCTCTTTCATATTGTAAAGGCCATTTTAAATTCTCGTTTAATTCTTTGGCTGCTTGCATTGGAAAATATGGGTTTCTCAAAGCGCTTCGACCAATTAAGATAAGATCCGCCTCCTTATTATTTAAAATAGTTTCTGCTTGTGCGCCCTCGGTAATTAAGCCTACTGCTCCAGTTAATATGCCAGTTTGTTTTTTAATCTCCATGGCAAATGGTACTTGATACCCTGGAGCAACTGGAATAGTTGCATCTACAATATTGCCAGCCGTGGATGTGTCAATTAAGTCAACTCCTATTTCCTTTAATATATTTACTAGTTGTATTGATGCTTCTAAATCCCATCCTCCCGTTGTCCAGTCGGTTGCAGAAATTCTAACAAAAATTGGTAGCTCCTTTGGCCATACTTGGTTGATCGCTTTTACTATTTGTATCAAAATACGCGTTCTGTTTTCAAATGAACCACCGTACTCATCTGTTCGATGATTGCTTAAAGGAGACAAAAACTGGTGAATTAAATAGCCATGTGCAGCGTGTATTTCAATGATTTTATAACCCGCCAATAAGGAACGAGCTGCTGCTAATTTAAAAGCCTCTATTACTGTATTAATTTCGTCTTTGCTTAAAGAATAAGGTGTTGGTGCATCTTTTTTAAATGGCAGTTCACTTGGACCTAAAATTTTCCATCCTCCTTTATCCATATCCAAATAAAGGCCGCCCATCCAAGGGGTGTCGCAACTAGCTTTTCGGCCAGCATGTGCTAACTGAATAGCGGGAACTGATCCTTGACCTTCAATAAATTGTGTTAAGCGTTTGTGATTCTCAATATGTTCATCCTTCCAAATACCAATATCGTGTGAGGTGATTCTACCTTCCGGAACAACAGCACAAGCCTCAGTAATTATTAAGCCTGCGCCCCCAACCGCCCTGCTTCCAAGGTGCACTAAGTGCCAGTCGTTAGGAAATCCATCTATTGCCGAATATTGACACATAGGAGAAATGGCAATCCTATTTTTTATAGTAACCGATTTTATGGAAAGGGGGGAGAATAAGACTGACATGTTATAAAATTTAATTACAAAAGTACTAACTAAATATTTACAACTTCTTTATAAGAATCGGCCTAGTTTTGATATTATTTTCAAATATGCCATTTGTAGTAGTCAAAAAGGATTCCTTATTAAAGCGCTTTCAACTTCCGATTAGTATATTAATCATTGTTGGGGTGTCAATTGTTTTGTTTTATACTGTACAAATTTGGGGCTATCGCGTGCCAGCATTAGTCTTGTTAATGGTGGTTTCTTTGTTTGCGCTAGTATTTGAAATATTAACTGTAATTATTTCATCCATTTTAAGTGCCTTAATTTGGAATTTTTTCTTCATCCCACCTTTATTTACTTTTCATATTGCAAATGGGGAAGACGGTTTAATGTTTTTAATGTATTTTATTATAGCACTTGTTCATACCACATTAAGTTTTAAGATAAAAGAAGCCGAAAACTTAAATCGCGATAAAGAAGATAAAGAAAACACAATAAAACTTTATAATACATTATTAAACTCACTATCTCACGAGTTAAAAACTCCAATTTCAACTATAATAGGTGCCGTAGATACGATAAATAATAACGAAGCGGTGTTAAGTGATTCAAATAAAAAAGAACTTATTAGTGAAATAGGTATTGCAGGATTAAGGTTAAATAAAGAAGTGGAAAATTTATTAAATATGAGCAGACTTGAATCTGGTAGTATTAAATTAAAACTTGACTGGTCTGATATTAATGAAGTTATTTTTATAGTGTTATCTAAGCTTGATGATAAGTTAGTAAATCATAAAATTAATTTTGACGCAAAGGATAGTTTGCCATTATTTAAAATTGACAGTCTGTTAATAGAGCAGGTTGTTTATAATATTATACATAATGCAATCCTATATACGCCAGTAGGCACAAGTATTTCCATTCAGGTTCATTTTGAAAATGAAAAATGCGAAATTACTATAGCTGATAATGGGCCTGGATTTCCCGCCCTAGAGTTACCTAAAGTTTTTACCATGTTTTACCGATTGCCACATCATAAAACGGGTGGATCCGGACTTGGGTTATCAATAGCAAAGGGATTTGTTGAAGCGCATGATGGGAAGATCCAAGTTATATCTAATGAGGGCAATGGTGCAAAATTTATTATTCAATTGCCTGTAGAAACGTCTTATTTAAAAAATATTAATAATGAATAAAGAAGAAATACTCATAATTGATGACGAGCCTCAAATTAGAAAACTACTTGAAATTAATTTAGAAAGTCAAGGCTATAAAGTAAAGCAAGCGGAAACAGCTACCATGGGTTTACAATTGGCTGCAAACCATCCTCCTGATTTAATTTTATTAGATATTGGGTTGCCTGATATAAATGGCCAGGATTTATTAGTAGAATTAAAAAACTGGTATAATCAATCTATAATTATCATTTCTGTTTTAGATAATGAAGAAGAAATTGTAAGAGCATTAGATAATGGCGCTAGTGACTATATAACAAAACCCTTTAGAACAAATGAATTGTTAGCTAGAATCAGAGCTTGTTTAAATAGAAATAGAATTGAGGATAATAAAACCGTATTAACCTCTACTGATTTACAAATTGATTTGTTGGCAAGAACGGTTACAAGGGATAATGAAAATGTAAAATTGACCCTTACGGAGTACAAGCTGCTTGTATTGTTTGCAAAAAATGAAGGACGTGTTTTAACGCATCAATTTATATTAAAAGAAATTTGGGGTGTAGGTTTTCAGACCGATACTCAATATTTAAGGGTGTTTGTTGGCACATTAAGAAAAAAAATTGAACAAAACCCAAATAAGCCGGTGCATATTATTACAGAAAGCGGGGTTGGTTATAGGTTTATTTAGTTCTTTATAAAATCTTTACATCCTGTAGTCTTTATTTATTATTTAGTGATGCATATTAGTCAAACTTTGTATCCTAAATATTTTAAATGGATAATAATCATTCAGTTAGCAATAAAGTTACCGTTGCTACACTTTTAGTTGCTTTAGGAATTATTTATGGGGATATAGGTACAAGTCCATTATATGTTTTAAGCGCGGTTGTAGGAGATAGAAAGATTGATGAAATTTTAGTTTTTGGAGGTGTTTGTTTAATATTCTGGACACTTTTTTTTCAAACAACTGTTAAATATATCTGGTTAACATTAAGAGCGGATAACCATGGAGAAGGAGGCGTATTTTCTTTATTCGCACTAGTTAAGAGATATAGTAAAAGTCTTGCAATTATTACTATACTTGGCGCCACAACCCTACTTGCAGATGGTATAATAACTCCGCCAATTTCTGTTTCTTCTGCTATTGAAGGGTTAAATACCGTAAATGGGTTAGAGAAAATTATTGTACCTGGAAATGGCCTAACCATTGGCATCACCGTAGCTATTATTTCGGCCTTGTTCTTTTTTCAAAGATTTGGAACACATAATATTGGGAAATTCTTTGGTCCAGTAATGGCGCTTTGGTTTGGAATGATATTAATTTTTGGTGCTAGTTATGTTTTTAAGAATCCATCTATTTTAAAAATATTAAACCCTTATTATGGATATGAATTATTAGTAAAGTACCCAAAAGGGTTTTGGTTACTGGGTGCCGTATTTCTGGCTACAACTGGAGCTGAGGCTTTATATAGCGACCTTGGACATTGTGGAGTTAAAAACATCAGGTTAACCTGGATTTTTGTTAAGTTAAGTTTAACCATAAATTATATTGGTCAAGCAGCTTGGATTATGCAATACAAGTCCTTAGACCAGATTAACAATGCTACATTACATGGCTTAAATCCTTTTTTCGAAATGATTCCACATTGGTTTTTATTACCAAGTGTAATAATTGCAACAGCTGCTACTATCATTGCATCTCAGGCTTTAATTAGTGGTTCTTTTACGCTGGTAAGCGAGGCAATGAACCTAAACTTTTGGCCAAGAGTAACAGTTCGTCAACCATCTGACATTAAAGGTCAAATTTATATTCCTAGTGTCAATACCATTTTGTGGTTTGGATGTGTACTGATGATTATCTATTTTAAAACATCTATGGCGATGCAGGCGGCCTATGGTTTTTCTATTACTGTTGCAATGATGATGACTACTGTCTTACTTAATTACTACTTGAAATTTAGGTTAAAATGGGCTCAGGTATACGTAACATTAGTAATTGGTTTATTTGCTGTTGTTGAAATTTCTTTCTTTATTGCCAACGTAGCAAAAATTAAGGAAAGATGGATGTTCTTATTCTTCGAGCTATTTATTTTTATGACAATGTATGTATGGTATTACGCAAGAAAAATCAATAACAAATTTGTAAAATTTGTAGATATCGGAAAGTATACGCCACAATTAATTGAATTAAGTAAAGATGATGAGATTGAAAAATTTTCAACACATCTGATCTATTTAACTAAAGCAAATAGTAGAACACAAATAGAAGAAAAAATACTCAAGTCAATTTTTGCTAAAAAACCTAAAAGAGCAGATGTATATTGGTTTGTGCACATTAATAGAACCGAAGAGCCATTTACAATGAATTATGATGTATCTGAATTGGTAGATGACAAAGTGATCAAAGTAAATATTAATTTAGGATTTAGAATTCAACCTAAAACCGAAATTTATTTTAAGAAAATTGTTCAGGAGCTTGTTGCTAAACAAGAATTGAATTTACATATACGTCCAGACGGTAGCACCAAGTATAATGCAGAACCTGACTTTAAGTTTGTAGTAATTGAAAAATTTCTTTCAATTGAAAATGAATTTGCACTAAGAGATGGTCTATTGTTACGAGGTTATTTTCAATTAAAGCATCTTGGTCAAAGTGATGAGAAAGCATTTGGTTTAGAAAGGTGTGACGTAATTGTAGAAGCAGTTCCAATGATTGTATCCCCAATTAATAAATTAGATTTAGTCAGAGTATATAAAAAGAGTAATGTGTAGTTATTAAACACAGTAAGCCTCGTCCCCCTGAGAGGCTTACTTTTTTGTAAGCTTCTTTTGTTTTGCAAGCGCTTTTATTTCGTTTTCCTTAATTCTGAACTTAACCATGTCTTGAATTAGCTTAACGGGCAGTGGTTTGTCTAATGGAAACTGGATAGCACCTTTAGAATAGGTGTACCCTTTTTCGTCCAGTTGTTTTTTAAAAACCTCAATAGGTTTAGCAGTTGGATAAAATCCAAAATGATTTTTTGCTGCTGCAAAATATACAAGTATGCCGTTTTGTTTAAATGCTGGCATTTGGTAGCTAATACATTCTGTTGCTTTAGGAGCAGCCTTTTTAATAATTTCTCTAAATTTCTGAAGATCTACTTGTTTGTCTTTATCCTGAATTTTTATATAATCATCTATTGTAACAAGTTCCTTTTTAGAATCTTTCATAAGGTTAATGTTAAATGAAAATTTAAAATTACTGAACTAAAAATGGATTTGACCAACGCTTGTCAATATATACATTTGTGCCGCCCAGTGTTTTAATAAATGCCACCACTTGAGTGATTTCGGTTGGAGTAAGATTTAATTTATTGCCCACGCCGTCCGCTTTTAACCTTCCGTCTAAATTACTATTTCCACCAAGGTTTGGGATGTTATTATAATGTCCTAACACTGCTTCAATTGTTGTGAATTGTCCTGTATGCATCATAGGGCTATTTATAGTGCCATCTGCTTTAACAAGATCTCTTAAAGAAGGAGCCCTTGTGTCATTTGTTTCAATTGCAAGGCTACCAATTATCCCAACTATACCATTATTTTTTGTATTTGGATCTATATCAAATTCAGGTGCTCTGTGGCAACCATTACAACCAATGCCACCCGCAATTCTGTTGCCTTTCCCGTCAAATACAGGAGGAGTTAAATATAAATTCTTGCCTGCATTTTCTAAAGCTGTGTAGTTTGGAAATGGTGTTGCTTCGTTGTTTACTAAAGATCTTCCAACATCAAATTTTGAATCAAAAGACTGTATACTTCTTACAAATTGAGCTAATGATTCTTGTAAACGAGGTTCTGTTACAACTGTATCTCCATATACCTTTTTGAAAATTTCTTTATAATATTTAATAACTGATAATTTCTTTAAAAGTGTATCTAAATTTCCTCTTCCATTTAATCCACTAAATCCCATTTCGGCATGATCTTGAATTGGCATTGTTGTTTGAATCTCTAAGCTAGCTGCTCTTTCGTTCCAGAAAAACTTTGACTCATTTGCAAATCTTGCATTTATCAGTCGCATAGAATGTCTTACCGTTAAGCCATCCAAAACTCCGTCGCTTTTTAAAGAAGTGTCACTAAATGCAAATGCTTGTTTGTGACAACTACTACAAGAAACTGTATTATTAATACTTAAATTTTTATCATAAAACAAAACTCTACCTAATGTGGCTTTTGCATCTGTAATAGTATTGCCTCCAGAATTATCATTAGTGATATAATTTGGCTTTGCTTGGTTTGCATAATTATTCAAACTTGCAAAATCAATATTTGTTCCAAAACTTTCTTTAGTATAATAAAATGGATCAATAATAATACTAGAAGTAGGATTTGTTGAACTTGTCATATCCATTTTAGTACAACTACTAATAATTCCAATTAATAAAAAGTAGGCCGCGGTGTATTTTATTCCTTTATTCATAATTATATTTTAAAAGTAAACTTATTATTTACTTAAGAAAAGGTATTTGCAAAGTAGTTTATTGCATTAACAATACTTTAGGAATCAAAGTGGTTTATTAACTTTTATTTCAAATAATGTTATAACAAAATTAACTTATTATGCAACAAACTCAAACAGTTGCATGTGACTGAAGTCACAGTCTAGCTTCTAAATATTAGTGAAATTTGTATTCTAAATTATTACAATGAAATATATTATAGTAGGTGCCGTTGCAGGTGGCGCTAGTACAGCAGCAAGATTAAGACGATTAGATGAACATGCTGAAATTATCATTTTTGAAAAAGGAGCGTATATCTCTTATGCCAATTGTGGCTTGCCTTATTATATTGGCAATGTTATCACTGATAGAAATAAGTTATTTGTTCAAACAGCATCTGCCTTTAATCAAAGGTTCAATATTGATGTACGTGTTCAAACCGAGGTATTGGAAGTAAATGCCGAGGCTAAGACTATAAAAGCGCGTAATCAGAAAACGGGCGAGGAATACACTGAAACATATGACAAATTAGTGCTTTCGCCAGGTGCAGAGCCAATTAGACCTCCTTTGCCAGGTATTAGCAACGAAGGAATCTTCACTTTAAGAAATGTGAATGACACCGATTATATAAAATCTTATGTAAGTCAAAAGTCTGTAAAAAAGGCGGTAGTTATTGGAGGCGGATTTATTGGTTTAGAAATGGCTGAAAACTTGCACGATTTAGGTCTGGAAGTAAGTATCATTGAAATGGGTAACCAAATATTAGCGCCTGTCGATTTTCCTATTGCTGCCATTGTGCAACAACACATACGTAGTAAGGGCGTTGATTTAAGATTAAGTACTGCGGTGACCGGTTTTGATAAAGTTGGAGACAAGTTAATGGTAAATCTAAAATCAGGCGATCCAATTGAAGCAGACGTGGTGATTTTGTCAATAGGTGTTAAGCCTGATACCAAATTAGCCGTGGGTGCTGGACTTAAAATTGGAGATGCAAGAGGTATTTGGGTAAATGAATTTTTACAAACTTCTAACCCGGATATTTATGCGGTAGGAGATGCTATTGAATTTACCAATCCTATTACTGGACAAGCATTAATTACATATTTGGCGGGTCCTGCTAATAAACAAGGACGTATCTGCGCTAATAATATTGTTTTAGGTAATGTACAAGCATATCATGGCGCTATTAATACCGCTATTGTTAAAGTATTTGATATGACAGTAGCAACTGCTGGTACTGCTGCAAAGCATTTAACTACCGCAAATATTGAACATATAGTTTCTACAACTCATAATGGTTCTCATGCTGGTTACTATCCTGGGTCTAAGCAAATGAGTATTCAAATTGCTTTCTCACCAAAAACGGGTCAATTGTATAGTGCACAAATTGCAGGATATGATGGGGTAGATAAGCGTATTGACATTTTATCTTCTATTATAAAAAGAAAGAGCACTATTTATGAATTGATAGAATTTGAACACGCCTATGCGCCACCTTATTCTTCAGCAAAAGATCCTGTGAATATGGCTGGTTTTGTAGCTGAAAATATTTTATTGGAACGCTTGCGTATTTTTTATTGGAATGATTCATCTAAAATAACAGATCAAGATTTATTGATAGATGTGCGTCGTGACGACGAGTTTAAGAATGGTAAAATTGCTAACGCAATTAATATACCTGTCGATGAATTGAGAGCAAGATTAGGTGAAATACCAAAGGACAAGAAGTTATTCATTTATTGTGAAGCAGGATTAAGAGGCTATTTGGCACAACGCATATTATTGCAAAATGGGTACAATCAAGTACAAAATTTATCAGGTGGATATCAATTATGGAATGCTGCTAGCAAAGAGTTTGCCGCTGTTTCATAATGTAAAGTTCGTGAATCCCTCTACTTATTCTTAGGTGGGGGTAGGTGAAAAGGCCCTTTAACAATAGGGCAATAAAAAAGAGGAGCCATTCGTAATAATGAGCTCCTCTTTTTTATGTAAAGTCTTTTATTTAGTGGAAGACTATTTCTTTTTGCAAGTGTTAGCTCCAACTATGGTATATAAAGGGCAGAAACTAATAATACTAGTTAATAAAAAAACGCCACCTAATACTAATAAAACAAGACCTACTGTGCCTTCAACTGTTTTAGTAATATAAAGCATTGCAAAAACAATGGCTAGAATAACGCGAATTGCTTTGTCTAATGATCCCATGTTAGCTTTCATAATCGTTTGGTTTGGTTAATAATTTAATTTAAATGCGATTTGCTAAGAAAATATTTTTGAGAAAAATCCTTTTTTGGCTTCTGGATACCCCAATGCGGTTAGTTCTGATATGATACTTGAATTTACTAAATCTTCTCCAACAATAGTAACAACCCCAGTTTCTTTTACCACGTTTACTTCTTTAATATTTTCATATTGCTCCATGGCTGTTTTAATTGACTTAACACAACCATCGCATTTGATATTTAGTAAGGTTAATTCTAATTTCTTCATTTACATGTATTTATAAAGTAATCATTTAGTTAGGGTTTCTCTTTCTTAAACATGCCCATTACTAAAAATCCCATTAAAGCACCGTATAAGCTGCTGTTTAAGGGCTTTGAAGTAATCATACAAGTACCGCTAGCGCAGCCTACAAATTTCCAATATAAGAAACCTGCAATCGCACCAAGCCCAATGCCAATCAAGTCTAATTTGTATTTATTTATTATTGCATTCATGTTTGGTAAATTTCAACTTAACCCAATTTAGCTCTCAATCCAAACCAAGAACCTCCATTGTATACTTCAATACCTGCAGATTGTAATGCCGATTTAGCCATGCCACTTCTTGCACCGCTTTGACATACAGTTATCACCGGCTTGTTCCACTTTTTAATGGTGTTTACTTCTCTTTGAATAATATTTACTGGAATATTTTTTGAACCTTGAATATGCCCACGATCAAATTCTTGAGGAGAACGAACGTCTATAATAATGGCACCAGCTTCTTTAAGCGCTTTAAAATCCGTTCCTGGTCCAAATAGTTTTTTGAAAAAGCTAAACATATTAATTATTATTTATGATATTATTTAAACTAAAAATGCCACCTCCATTGTAAATATCTGGGATACCATTTTGTTGTAGAATTCCTGTAGCAACACCACTACGGCCACCGCTTAAGCAATATACAACAATCGGTTTTGGCATTTCTGCAATCTGCTTGATATTTGACTCAATCGTATCTAATGGAATATTAATAGCGCCTGGAATATGGTTTTCTTCAAATTCCATAACACTTCTAACATCTAACAATGTTCCCCTTTTTTCCTTAATGGATTTAATTACGTTTTGCATAGTATTATATTTTACTAGTACAAAAATGACCTAATCTAAAGGCTTATTTGGTGATATTTATCACACTCAAAACAATAGGGTGTAAAAAATGAGTTAGCTATTTTTTGATCCAGTCAAAGGAATTTCGGTTCATGATAATCCAGCCGTTGTTTTCCATTTTCTTCAATAGACGGCTTACAACTTCTCTAGACGTATTTAGGTCATTGGCAATTTCTTGGTGCGTTAAGTTAACGCTCGGCCCAAATTGGTTAATATGCCTCTTTATATAAAACTCTAAGCGCTCATCCATATTCTTAAAAGCGGTCTCGTTGATTGTCTTTAGTAGTTCTTCGTAGCGACTGCGGTATGTTTTAATCACAAAATAGTGCCAGCTTTTAAACTCGTTCAGCCACTTTTCCATAAACTCAATGGGAATGGCTAAATATTGAATGTCAGTCACAGCCTTTGCTAATACCTGACTTTGTTCATGATGATAATTACAAACCAATGTAACTGCGCAGGCTTCTCCTGGGTTTAGGTGGTACATAAAATATTCCCCACCGTCTTCGCCTTCTTGATATAGTTTAATCGTGCCTTCTACCACCAACATAGCAGACTTAATATTTTGTCCCATTTTCAATAAGGTTGTCCCAGCTTTTGCCTCTTTTAGTTCTGCCTCCTTTAAAATGGCGTCATATAATCCTTCCTCCCAATCGGGAAATATCTTTTTAAGTGTTTCTTTTGATAACATAGTTAAAGTCAATTCAGGTGTGAATATACAGCATTTCAAGTAATGTAATAAATGTCACCAAGCAGCTGTTTTACAAATTGTAATTTCGTGGAAATGTATAATTATGCAAAAACTGCTATCTAAAATTGATTTCACATTGGCATTTAGATTAATTCTAAGCGCAGCCATGCTTTATACAGGGTATCAGCAAAATGACAAAATGACCTTGATGTTTGGTCTTTTTCTTGCCATATATGCAATCATAGGAAATAAGTATAAAGTGGGTTGTGGTTATAATGGTTGTGGGTATACTCCAAGGTATGATGCTAAGAAAGATCAAAAAGAAGATGCGAAAGAGATTGATTACACTGAAATAAAATAAAATTTATGTCAAACGTAGAAACATTCGGTTCCATTATAAACGGGGAAACACCTGTATTAGTAGATTTTTTTGCAGAGTGGTGTGGTCCTTGCAAAATGATGCCTCCAATATTAGAGCAGGTACACAATCAATTAGGAGACAAAGTGCGTATTATAAAAATAGATGTAGATAGAAACCAGCAATTGGCTGCGCAGTTAAATGTGTCTAGTGTCCCAACACTTGCTATATTTCATAAGGGCGAAATTAAATGGAGACAGCCTGGTGTGCAACCAGCGAATGCATTGGTACAATTGTTAAATAAACATATACCTCAATAGTTTTTTTTATAATTTTAATTATTTTTTCAAAATATTTTGGTACGGTCCGTACTTATGTTGCTCTTCGCTAAAGCTGTCTACATAAGGTCCCCAGGCATAGTCGAAAGGCTTTTTACTAATATTTGGCCAGTCCTTAGATTGATTCATGTGTGGCCTAGGTTGTGAATTTATAAATGCAGCAAGATCCCAACATTGCTCGTCTGTTAAAGCTGGTTTTTGGTGTGAGGTTTGTAAAAAAGGCATATTGTTTTTTATGTATCCTGCTAAATTACTGATCCTATATAATCCAGCGCCGTCGTTATAGCTATGTTCTCCCCAAACAGGAGGGTATACATATTCATCGTTGGTCGCAAGAATTTGTCCCTGTCCATTATTGCCATGACATATTTGACATTTAGCAATGTATATAATATGACCCTTGCTTGGATTTGCAGCCCTGCTTAATAAGTTTGGTTTTTCAATACCGCTACCATTAGGCTTTGTATTTTTTTCTACATCCCTTCCTAAGTATTTTATATAAGCATACATGGCAGTAAATTCTCTACTATTGCTATCTATTGCTTTCCCGTTTAAACTTCGCTCCATGCAATCTGATACTCTTTTATAAATAGATTCAATCTTTCCACTTCGGTCTCTATATTTCGGGTAAGTACTATAAACCGCTCCATAGTTATTGCCCCATGGTTGATTACCTGCATTTAAATGGCAGTTTTGGCAATTCATGCCGTTAGTAATTTTGGCTACAGTGCCATTAGGGCCTAAGTATTTTGAAGTATGTGCAATGAGTTCATGACCGTAAGAAATTAACGCGCGCTGCTCTCCATTAATAGTAGTATCTGTATTAATGTCAGGACCAATCCATGCTATTTTTGATTGTGCCTTTTTGTATGAAAAATAATATTTTATACTAGCGAAAGTGACTATTAGAAAAACAAGTAAAATGATAGTACGGCTCATTTGCTTCATAGTATAATATTAGAACATTATTATTAGAACCTAAACATGTTAACGTATGTTTCTTATATTTAACTATAAAATTAATAGTACATGCATTTTAAAATTAAAAATATTGTTTTACTATCTGCTTTGTGCTTTTTAGTAAATCAAGGATACGCACAACAAAAAGCCATAAATGATGCTCCAAAAATGCACAATATTGTTGTTCAGTTAAATACAGCAGATACAGCAAGTTGGTCAAGTGTTATTGGTAATATTAAAAATATTCAAAAAGCCTGGCCAAGCAATTTAAATGTTGAAGTAGTGGTTCATGGTAAGGCATTAGATTTTTTAGTCAAAGACAAAACCTATTTTGCCGAGGACATTCAATTGCTTGCAAGTATGGGTGTCAAATTTAATGCGTGTCAAAACACGATGCGTAAACATAATATTACTGCAGAAATGCTTTTAAAGGCTGCTGGGATTGTTCCTTCGGGAGTTGTTGAGGTGGTTATGAAGCAAGAGGAAGGCTGGAGTTATTTGAAGTCAGGGTTATAAATTTTCTTAATAATAAATAGCAAAGGCCAATTCCTAGGAGTTGGCCTTTTTTTTTGCTTTTTTTCAAATTATAAGCAACTGAAGTGACTAATATCACCATTGTCCCTGTTTTTACTAAGTAGCTTTACATTAATAAGAATTTATGAAAAGAAAGATATTGGTTTTAGGTCCGGGTTGTACAAAATGTAAAACTACCTATGAAAATGTAGTTAAAGCAGTTACAGAAATTGGTATAGATGCTGAGATTACTAAGATTGAAGACATGGAAGAAATGATGAAATACGATGTGCTTACTACTCCTGTCTTAATGATTGATGGTGTCGCGCATATAAAGGGTAGAGTAGCACAGACTGATGAAATTATTAAACTATTAAATCAATAATCATGGAAACTAGTGAAACCCTGTTAAATCAAATTTGCCCAACTAGTAGTCAGGCTTGGATTAGACATGGCGCATTATTGTTAGACGTCAGAGAGCAAGACGAAGTAGATGCATTGGCGTATGACGTGCCCAATATCTTACATATACCATTAAGTGAATTTGAAGAACGATATACCGAAGTGCCACTTCATCAAGAAGTTCTAGTAGCATGTGCAGCTGGAGATAGAAGTTTAAGAGCAACTAATTATTTAGTACATCACGGCTATGACAACCGACTTGTAGTAAACATGAAACATGGCATTACAAGATGGGTACAAAAAGGATTCCCAACTATTGGAGACACTTCGTTAATTGAAAAAGGAGAAGCTGGAGGTAAATGTTGTGGAGGAGGTTCTCATAAAAAATCAGAACCTTGTTGTTCTTAGTCGGGCTTTTATAATTAGTTAATACTTTCTAGATGTTTGATTTCCTTCAACAGTTTGCTGATTGGTTCATTTATACCTTATTGGGGATTAGTGCTAAAAGTCATTTAGGAGAAGCACTAAATTTTTTCGTGTTTGACACGATTAAGATTTTTATTTTACTTTTTTTGGTTACCATATTTATGGGTGTTATTAACGCCTATTTCCCTGTTGAAAAAATTCGAAACTTTTTAAGCCGCAACAAAATGTATGGTTTAGAATACGTTTTTGCTTCCTTTTTTGGTGTCGTCACTCCTTTCTGTTCTTGTTCCTCAGTGCCTTTGTTTATTGGGTTTGTAAAGGGGGGCATCCCATTAGGAATTACTTTTAGTTATTTAATTACTGCGCCTTTAGTGAATGAAGTTGCGATTGCCATTTTTATTGGCGCCTTTGGTTTAAAAGTAACGGCCATTTATGTTGCTACAGGCATCTTATTAGGAATTATAGGAGGCTTTGTATTAGGAAAGATGAAATTAGAAAAACAACTTTCAACTTGGGTACAAAACATTTTAAATAGTGCTGTTATTGAAGAAAGTTTGCAAGCCGAACATATCGGTTTAAAAGATAAAATGCCTACTATTATTAAAGAAGCATTGCAAATTGTTAAAGGCGTTTCATTGTATATTGTAATTGGTATCGCAGTGGGTGGCGCTATGCATGGATTTTTACCTACTGGATTTTTTCAACACTACATTAGTAAAGATCAATGGTATGCCGTTCCCTTAGCTGTTATCATGGGCGTGCCCATGTATAGTAATGCCGCGGGTGTTATACCTGTTGTGCAAGTTTTGGTTGCCAAGGGTGTTCCATTAGGCACCGCTATTGCATTTATGATGGGTGTAATTGGCTTATCGTTACCCGAAGCCATGTTGCTTAAAAAAGTAATGAGCTGGAAACTAATTGCCATTTATTTTGGCACCATTAGCTTCTTTATGATTTTATCTGGGTATTTGTTTAATATACTTTTGAATTAGATTCTATTATCAATTGCAATCATATGCCTAATTGTTATCTTTAGTAAGATCAAATATTTAAATATATGAGTGAACAAAATGGAAAGACCCGACGAAATTTTATAAATGCAATGGCTATGGGTATTACCGCAAGTAGTCTTTCGCTTTTAACCAATCCCTTGTATGCAAATGATGAAAGATTTGTGCCTTTGCAATTAGATAATGCTGCTGGTTGGTTTAATAAAATAAAAGGAAAACATAGAATTGTTTATGACGGAGCCAACCCTAATAAAGGTTTGCCAATAATTTGGAATTGGGCTTACTATGCTAGCAACAATCAAACAGGAAGTACTGATAACAACATTACTGCTATGAGCGTGTTAAGGCATGGTGGAATTGCACTTGCTTTGGACTCATTTTTATGGGAAAAATATCAACTTGGAAACATGTTTGGGGTCATAGATTCAGCGACTCAAAAACCAAGTATTCGAAACTTGTATTATGAACCACAAAATGGCGATTTTCCACTGCCAGAAATTAATGGAATCAAAAAATTGCAAGAACGAGGCGCATTATTTTGTGTTTGTGACTTAGCCATTAAAAAAATGACGCACGATATTGCAGCAAAAAAAGGACTAGACCCGGCATTGGTTTACACAGATTGGATAAGCCATATTTTACCAGACATTCAATTGGTCCCCTCAGGTGTTTGGGCATTAGGTATTGCCCAAGAACATGGATGCGGCTACATATACGCTGGCTAGTTAATTAGGAATGCCCTTTAATTACAATCTTCATTATTTTATAATTCAATATAAAAAAACGAATTAATTGAAAAAAGATAGACCTCCTTAAGAATAATGTAAAATTATTTGGAGTAGGTGGATAAAACTGTTCTGAATATTTAGTTATAATAAGTCTGTTTTCCATAATGTTGTTTTTATTCAATAATTAATTCCATTTTATTTGTCCTTAGTACGTAAAATTTATTCTGGTATCATCCACCAAAAAGGCAATCCTTTAGCTTTATATAAGAACATATAGTGCATTAACCATTTTAACCAATGTCCTGCTAATCCTGGCTCACCCATTGTTGTTTTAATGTCTCTTCCCCAATCAGGGAATTTTTCCCAATCAGGCACCACTGGGCTCACTGTCATTGTAGCTGCAGTCCCTTTACTCATACCATAACCTGCAGAAACAATACATGCTGCACCCATACGGCCCATTGAAGCTTTATGTATCATAGTGGCATTGCCAGTCTTGATCCAGTGTATAATATTGTCGGCTGTTACCTTGCCCATAATGCCAGAAGGCATACCCGTTCTTGGCGCAGATGCAAATATGGGCGTTCCATTTTTACTAGTCATAGGTTTTGAAATTGAATGCGGAGGTGCAAATGCAATACCCGGTGCAAAAATATTTGGATAACTAGGATTTTGATAAGTTTCAGGCCAATCTTTTATAGACCATTGTTCAAATGGCTTAGGTGTATAATCGGCATCTACTCTCATTAATCCACTTGGTGCAAATAATTTTTCAGATATATCATTTCCAGCTTTATCGTATCCTTTAAATCCATGTCCTGCAAATCCAGGTATCAACATGGCAAAATCATAAGCTTGTTCTAAGTATTCTCCATCTAGATTTTCGTAGTAAATCTTGTGATCATCTAATTTTTTCACACCTGCTCTTTTTATCCAGGTAATATTTCTTTCAACAAAGTAAGATTCTGCAAATAACTTGGTATTAGATATGAATCCACCTTTTGGTATAAAGGCACCACCCATTCCAAAATCACCCAATTCGTATTCATTGGTGATCCATATAACTTCGGCTTGTTTCTCTAAGCCTCTTTTTTTAATTTCAAAATCTACATTCAAAATGTATTCAAACGCTGCACCCTGGCAGGTTGCAGTAGGGTGGCCTGTTCCAATTACAAAAATTTGTTTTTCGCCATTTTTCATTTTATCTAGCTTTTCTTGGAATAATTCCCAAGCATGACTAGCATGTCCGAATGTGCAAACCGAAGCGATATTGCCATTGCCCGGTAATAATCCTTCTGTTGCTTCAAAATTTAATTTTGGTCCAGTAGCATTAATTAAATAATCATAAGCTACTTTTCTTTTTACCCCTTTATGTTCTTCATTGGTGTATTCAACTTCTACAAAACCAGTTTTGATTTGATCATCTCCTTCTGGGTAAAAACTTTGCGCCTTTGCCTGTATAAATTCAATCCCCCATTTTTTATAAAGAGGCCTTAAATCAAATTTGATTTGTTCGGGAGTCATTCTGCCAACACCTACCCAAATATTGGATGGAATCCATTGGTATGTTGGAGTTGGAGAAATCACGGTGATTTTGTGATTATTTTTGTTAAGCCCTTTTTGAAGGTATGCAGCGGCTGTATGACCAGCAACGCCAGCACCTAAGATTACTATGTTTGACATATGCCTTGTTTTAGTAAATCTAAACTTAACTAAAACCATCCTGAGTGATATATGTCACAGACAAAAATTATTTATTAAAAATTGGTATGTTAAATCACAACTAATTGATTGAGTGATAAATGTCACCTATATCCCTGTTTACTAAAGATACATTTGCATACTTTATAAAATTATGCAGATGAAATTTGAAAAATTGAACAACATTAAAATTTCGACACTTGCCTTGTTGTTTATTTTGAACGCAACAACAACAAATGCGCAAGTAATTACTAAGTCTTTGTCTTTGGAGGATGCGATACAAGCAGCCTTGCAAAATAACAAGCAAGTTGTGATTGCAAAAACCGACGAGGCCATTGCAAAATCTAACTTTAACCAAACTGAAGCTATTTGGCTACCAAATGTGAACTTATCTCACACTGCTTATAGTACCAATAATCCTTTAAATGTATTTGGATTTAAGTTGCAACAAGCAGGTGTACAGCAAGCGGATTTTAATCCGGCTTTATTAAACAATCCCAATAATTATAGTAATTACAATACACAAGTGGCATTGCAACAGCCTATTATAAATGTAGATGCCTTATACATGCGCAAAGCAGCTAAGGCTCAAATTGGTATGTATGCAGCTCAATCCCAAAGAACTACCGAAGCCATTAAAATGCAAGTAGTGCAAACTTATCTGTATTTAGAGTTTACCTATCAATATGAGAAAGTAACAGTAGAAGGGTTAAAAACAATTCAATCTATTTATAAATTCACAAAGGACAGATTTGATCAAGGCATGATGCAAAAATCAGACTTGTTAAATGTAGAGGTACAAGTACAAGCTGCTCAATTACAGCATAGCCAAGCAAAATCACAAATTGATAATATTTCAGACCAGTTAAGTGTATTAATGGGGGCTCCAAAAGGAGTAGCCTATACAACACAATCTTACACTTTAGGTACACAGGCTGATGTGTCTGATTCGGTTTCCTCAGGAAGATCCGACATACGCGCTTTAAATGCTGCAGTAAATAGTTACGATATGGCTATAAAGAGCACACAAATGGGTTGGATGCCAAGACTGAATGGCTTTGCGAATTATAATATTAATGACAAGTCAATTGCCATTGATGGTGCGAAATCATATATAGCTGGTGTTCAATTATCATGGGATATCTTCAAAGGAAATCAAGTGAATCGTAAAGTTGCTACACAGAAATTAGAAAAAACAAAAGTACAAGCGCAATTAAATAGTCAATTAGAAACAGGATCAGCAGAAATTAGAAAAACAAAAAGAGCTGTTGTAGACGCTAATTATAAGATTCAACAACAAACTACTTCAGTTCAACAATCCGAAGAAGCATTGAGAATTTTGCAAAATAGGTATGAGCAAGGTTTAATTAGTACGAATGATATATTGGTGGCGCAAACACAATTGTCTCAACAAAAACTATTGTTAGCACAAGCACAACTAGAACAAAAAACAGCTATCAATTACCTTGAATTTCTAACAACGAAATAGTACAACATAAAAAATATAAAACAATTATAAAAATATACACGATGAATTATAAAAAATTATTCTTTATTCCTGCAATCGCTTCTTCAGTATTGTTATTGAATGCATGTTCTAGTGGAGAATCAAATAAAGCCGTAGACAATGAAAAGCCAATTTCCGTAACAACTTCTGCAAACACAAATGGTGCTTCTGCAATTGGCTTTACAGTTACTGGACAAATTGAAGCGGCACATTCAACCAATGTGGCTACTAGAATAATGGGCTATATCACTAAAATTTATGTAAAGGCTGGTGATAGAGTAAATGCTGGACAATTGCTGTTTACAGTTAATAGCAATGATATCCAAGCTAAACAATCTCAAGTAGATGCTATGTTAAAGCAAGCGGAAGCTGCTTTTCATGTGGCTCAAAAAGATTTTGATCGTTATACTGCATTGTACAAACAAAATAGTGCATCTGCAAAAGAGTTAGAACAAATTACTATGCAATATCAGTCTGCAAAAGCTGGTGTCGAAGCTGCAAAAGGAATGCAACATGAAGTTAAGTCCCAATTAACTTATGCAAATGTAGTTGCTCCTTTTGGCGGAGTGGTAACACAAAAATTAGCAGACGAAGGAAGCTTGGCTAATCCAGGCATGCCTATTGTAACAATCGAGCAAGGCGGAAGCTTACAAGTAACTGCAATGGTACCTGAAACTGAGATTGCTTCATTAAAAGTAGGTGATGTGGCTAATGTAAACGTAGATGCAGCAAACAAGCAGTTTCAATCAAAATTGATTCAAATAAATCCTTCTTCACAATTTACAGGAGGGCAATATATTATAAAGTTGAACATACCGTCAAGCGATGCAAACAAATTAATGGCGGGCATGTATGCGCAAATTAAAATTCAAACAAAGGGAACAAGCGTAAAAGCAGATACAAGTAATACGGTGATGATACCTACAACTGCATTGATTTATAGAGATCAATTAGTGGGTGTATATACCATAAGTGCTCAAAATACAGCAATGCTAAGATGGTTGAGAGTTGGTAAAACCGAAGGCGATAAGGTAGAAGTATTATCGGGGTTAGCTAAAAACGAAGCGTATATCATTAAGGCAGAAGGTAATTTATACAATGGCGCTAAAGTGAGTGTCAAGTAATTAATTCAGTTGAGTTATAAAAATTAAATGAATGGAAAAAGGTTTATCGGGTAATATAGCAAAAGGATTTTTGCAATCCAAACTAACCATCTTATTGATGGTCGCGTTCTTACTGATTGGTGGTTACAGTACTATGTTAATGCCAAGAGAAGAAGAACCACAAATTAAAGTGCCAATGGCGGATATTTTTTTAGGGTATCCTGGCGCTTCTCCAAAAGACGTAGAAACGAAGGTAGCTGCTCCAATGGAAAAAATCATCTCTAACATTAAAGGTGTGGAATACGTTTACTCCACATCAATGAAAGGACAAGTAATGTTAATTGTGCAGTTTTATGTGGGAGAGGATGTAGAAAAATCGATGGTGAAATTATATAGTGAATTATTAAAGAACATGGACAAGATGCCACAGGGTACTACCATGCCTTTGATTAAGACAAGAGCTATTGATGATGTACCTGTTTTGTCATTTACATTATGGGGCGAAAATTATGACGACAATCGATTAAAATTATTAGGCCAAGAAGTTGCTAATGAGGTTAAGAAAATTCCCAATGTTTCAGATATTAATATATTAGGCGGAAGAAGCAAGGAGGTGAAAGTGGTTTTAGACAAAACTAAAATGGCTTCTAGTCATGTAGATTTCTTGTCAATTACAAAAGCAATACAAGCAAGCAATACCGAAATGGCAAGTGGATCAATCTTGCATAATGACACAAGTATTTCAGTACAGACAGGCAACTTTTTAACTTCCGCAGAGGATGTCGCGGGCTTAGTTGTAGGAATGAACGCAGGGATGCCTGTATATTTAAAACAAGTTGCAAAAGTGGAGGAAGCTCCTGCAACAAGTACTCAATATGTTTTCTTTGGCTATGGAAAGGCGGATACACTTGGCACAAAGTATAAAGGCACTTACCCGGCAGTCACTTTTGCCATTGCAAAAAAGCAAGGAGCAGATGCAATGAAATTGTCTGAGGAAATCTTACATAAAATAGAGTCACTTAAAAAAGATTTAATTCCTACAGAGGTACAAGTTTCTACAACAAGAAACTATGGTGAATCTGCAGCAGATAAAGTTGGAGAATTATTGTTTCACTTATTTATTGCCATTGTGGTAGTTACATTATTTGTGATGCTTGCGATGGGATGGAGAGGTGGATTGGTTGTATTTTTATCGGTACCAGTGACTTTTGCATTAACACTGTTCGCATATTATGCATTAAACTATACATTAAATAGAATCACTTTATTTGCGTTGGTGTTTATTACAGGTATAGTAGTGGATGACTCTATTATTATTGCCGAAAACATGCACAGGCATTTTAAAATGCGAAAATTACCACCATTGCAAGCGGCTATCTATGCTATTAATGAAGTGGGCAATCCTACAATTTTAGCAACATTCACAGTAGTTGCAGCGGTATTGCCAATGGCGTTTGTGTCTGGCTTAATGGGGCCTTATATGAGTCCAATGCCAATTGGTGCTTCTATTGCTATGTTGCTTTCATTAATTGTAGCATTAACATTAACGCCTTATTTAGGGTATATCTTTTTAAGAGAAAAAGAGAAGCATGGAGTAGCGCACAATGATCATCATGGTGAAAAATTAGAAGACTCCCGTATTTACAAAATTTACAAAGCAGTTATCCAACCTATGTTAGAAGAGCGCTGGAAGCGTTGGGCATTTGTAATGGGAACAGTGTTGGTTTTATTGGCTTCGATGGTATTGTTTTATACTAAATCGGTAGCTGTAAAAATGTTACCATTTGATAATAAAAACGAATTCCAGGTAGTAATTGACATGCCGGAAGGAACTACTTTAGAAAAGACACAAGCAGTTGCATCTGATATTGCAGCATATGTTGGCAAACAACCAATGGTTAATAATTATCAAGCTTATATTGGAACATCTGGTCCTATTAGTTTTAATGGATTAGTAAGACACTATGATTTAAGGCGTGGCGAAAACGTGGCTGACATACAAGTAAACTTAGTAGACAAAACCAAGCGTAGTATTCAGAGTCATGATATTGCAAAAGGAATGCGTGCGGAAATCATAAAGATTGGAGCCAGGTATAATGCCAATGTTAAAATTGTAGAATTACCGCCAGGACCTCCAGTATTATCTACTTTGGTTGCTGAAATTTATGGCCCAAATTATGATCAACAAATAGCAATAGGTAAGCAAGTGAAAAATTTATTTGCTAAAACGGAAGACGTGGTGGATGCCGATTGGATGGTAGAAGATGACGAGATGGAGTATAAGATTTTAGTAGATAAAGAAAAGGCAATGAAGTATGGCGTAGTTACTGCTCAAGTTTCTGCCTTAGTAAATGGTGCTTTGTCTGGCATGGTTGCCGGGAATATTAGTCAACCTAATGCGTACAGTCAAATCCCGGTTCGCCTACAATTGAAAGACGCCGACAAAACTAGTATTGAGGATGTATTGTCTTTAAATGTAGTAGGAATGCAAGGTAACATGGTGCCTTTAAGAGATATCGTAAGCGTACAGTCTGCAATAAAAGACAAAAGCATCTATCGAAAAAATCAAAAAGAAGTTGTCTTTGTAATGGCTGATATGGCCGGAAAGCTAGAAAGTCCTTTTTATGCAATTACAAAAATGTCCGATAGTTTAAAAAATATTAAAATGCCAGCTGGTTATATTTTAAATGAAGAATATAGCAAACAACCAACTGACTTAGACAAGTATTCTTTAAAATGGGATGGTGAGTGGCAAATTACATTAGAGGTGTTTAGAGATTTAGGCATTGCATTCTTAGTAGTAATATTAATTATTTACATGCTAATTGTAGCTTGGTTTCAAGACTTCACCGTGCCATTGATTATGTTAGCAGCAATTCCATTGTCATTAATAGGAATATTAGTTGGTCACTGGATCATGGGCGCTTATTTTACAGCAACTTCCATGATTGGTTTTATTGCACTAGCAGGTGTGATGGTCAGAAACTCCATTTTATTAATTGACTTTGTTAATATTAGATTAGACGAAGGGGTGCCTTTAAAACAAGCAATTATTGAAGCTGGCGCGGTAAGGACTACTCCAATTTTATTAACGGCAGGTGCAGTTGCTTTGGGTGCAGTAATTATTTTATTTGATCCAGTATTCCAAGGTTTAGCAATTTCTTTAATGGGCGGAACGGTTACTTCAACTTTCTTAACCTTGATTGTAGTTCCATTATTATATTTTAAAATGATGAGAAATAAAAAAAACTAAATTATTAAAAAAATTAAAATTCATTTTATGAAATTATTAATTGTAGCAGCTATCAAAGAGGATACAGACAAAGTAAGTACAATACTTAAAAAAGCTGCTATCCCTGTGTTTAGTGTAACCGATACTATGGGCATAAAAAATGCGATTGACACAGACTTACTTACAGACTGGTTTAGCAGGGGTGTGGGAAAATTTGATTCTGTCTTTATCTTTTGCTTTACAACAGAAGAACACACAGAAGCGGCTTTAAAAGAAATTGAAATTTATAATAAACAACAAGCAAGTAATTTTCCAATAAGGGCGTTTGTATTGGCTGTGGAAAAATCTTTATATAATTAAAATCAAATATAACTCAACATGGATAGGTATATCAGAGCAATCGCAGGAACTTTTATTATAATCAGTGTTTTATTGGCATATTTTGTAAACATCAATTGGATTTGGTTTACACTATTTGTGGGTGTAAATTTATTACAGTCATCATTTACCAAATGGTGTTTGATGGAAGATATTTTAAAAGCATTAGGAGTAGAGAAAAATAAAAAATAGTTTATGAATTCATTTTGGAACGAAAGATATGGAGGAAAAGATTTTGTATATGGAGAAACACCAAATGTTTACTTTGCCGAAATGCTTAGTACCTTATCACCAGGCACTATAATTTTGCCCTGTGATGGCGAAGGTCGTAATGCAGTACATGCTGCTAAACAAGGATGGGAAGTTATGGCATTTGATTTAAGTGAAGCAGGGAAAGCAAAGGCGAATCACTTGGCATTAAAATATGGGGTGGATATTGATTTTCAAATAAAAGATGCTGCTTTAGCATTGTATCCGAATGAGTGTGCAGATGTTGTTGCAATAATTTACACTCATTTACCTCCTGAAGTAAGAACAAAACTTAATCGAAGCGTAATTAAGTGGCTAAAGCCTGGCGGCAAAGTAATATTAGAGACTTTTTGCCCTGAACAACTAAAAAATAGTTCTGGAGGCCCTAAGGATATAGACATGCTTAATACAAAGGAAATTCTTTCGGAAGATTTTAAAGCCTTAAGAATCGATTATTTGGAATATGAGCATATTGTTTTAAATGAAGGCAAATTTCACGAAGGTCCAGCCGACGTAATCAGGATGATAGCGACTAAGTTGTAATTATAATTTAAACTTACATTATTAGTAAACACTGGGTAACTTTGTGCTCTCTAATTATTGTATTAATTTATTTATATGTTTCGAATTTCAATCATTGTTTGTCTTTTATTTTCAAGTTTATTTTCAATAGATGGTAAATCCCAATTGTCTGATAGCATTCCAAATAATCTGCATAAAAAAAATATCTTTACGCTTGCTTTTTATAAACAGCCAGGAAAAGATTCAATGGTTGATTTTATAGATGGTGTTTACCGTATTCTTAAAATAAATAAAACACGCGAACAAGGCGTTGAATTAAATAAAGCACATTTAACTTTTATTCCTGGGATTGAGTATAGCATAGGCACAGGTATGGCTGCTTCGGTTAATGCAAGTATAGTGTTACCTAAAATAGAGGGTACTGCTAATAAATCTACCATTTTCACTGAATTAAGATTTACTCAAAATCATCAAGTGGTAACGCAATTTGCCACCAATTTATGGTCAAAAAATGGCGACTATAATTTTAATTCAAATTGGTCTTATTTAAAGTATCCTCAAAAAGATTTTGGCCTTGGCAGTAATAGCAGTCTTAGCTTATTTGACGAGTTAGATTATTCTTATTTAAAGCTTTATCAGTCTGTCTTAAAAAGAATTGCACCTAATTTATATTTTGGGCCAGGTATTAATATTGACTATCACTGGAATATTCAAGATAGTACAACAATTAATAAACCATTAAATAGTGTAACACAATATGGTGCAACTAAAACATCCAACTCTACTGGAATATTGTTAAATCTTTTGTACGATACCAGGATTAACAATGTAAATCCGGTTGCTAATAGTTCATTTTTTAATTTTATTTATCGAGACAATTTAAGTGGGTTAGGTAGTGATCATAATTGGCAATCAGTTATCATGGATTTCAGAAAATATTATGCTTTCCCAAGCGGCAGTAAAAATATTTTAGCATTTTGGACGTATGATCAGCTTACTGTTAGTGGCCGCCCACCTTATTTAGACATGCCCAATACAGCAAGTGACACATATAGTAATTTTGGCAGAGGGTATGTTCAAAGCAGATTTAGAGGAGATAAGTTTTTATATGCCGAATCGGAGTATAGATTCGGAATTACAGAAAATGGATTTTTAGGAGGTGTGGTTTTTGCTAATGTGCAAAGCTTATCGTCACAGCCTGGACAACCGATACAAGGCGTTTTGCCTGGTTATGGTGCCGGCTTAAGAGTTAAGTTTAATAAGCATTCCAATACAAGTGTTGCGTTAGATTATGGATTTGGTCAAGGGGGTTCTAAGGGCTTGTTTATGAATTTAGGAGAAGTGTTCTAAGTAATTTGCAAGTTATGCCTCTATCATTCTAATATATAATTCCTCTACCTTTTTTCTAGCCCAAGGCGTTTTACGTAAAAAAGTTAAACTTGATTTTATACTTGGGTTACTGTTGAAACAGTTAATGGGAATATGCTGACCTAGGTCCTCCCATCCAAAATATTTCACTAATTCAGTGACAATATATTCAAGTGTTTTACCGTGTAAAGGATCTTTTGAAACTTGCTGCATATGCAATATTAAGTAATTTGCAATTGTATATGATTGCAGATAGATATTTTTTAGTGAATAAGCCCTATAATATGGTCTCTCAGTTTGTGAGTAGCCATGAAGTTAATTTGTTGGGTGATCTTGCATTCAATTTTCCCGAGGGCACACATGCCATTGGTAGATTAGATCAAAACTCGGAAGGTTTATTGCTTTTAACTACCAATAAGAAAATTACTAAACTTCTTTTTCAAGGTCCTATCCCACATAAACGCACTTATCTAGTTCAGGTTAAAAATGCAATGAATAAGGAAACCGCAGATAAACTTTCTGCTGGCATTGAGATTAGTGCAAAAACAGGCGCTAGCTTTAAAACTACTCCTTGTGAAGTTAAAATTGTAGAAAAGCCAGTAGGATTATTTGAGATGGGTAAGCCATTGCACGAAAAAGTGGTAACAACTTGGATTACTATAACATTAACCGAAGGCAAGTTTCATCAGGTGCGTAAAATGGTAGCTGCTGTAAATCACAAATGTATTAGGCTAATTCGAATTTCCATAGAGGATATAAAATTAGGCAATATGCAACCAGGGGAGGTAGTTGAGATAGATGAATCTAGCTTCTTTGAAAAGCTATACCTAAATTAAGGCTATAGATTACTAGCAAATTCTTGGAAGCTGCTCCCCAGTTAAGTAGTTTACAATACGCTTGCCGCCAATCCTACTTTTCATGATTACTTTTCCAGGATGTGTTGTTGTTACCTCTCCAATGATAGCAGCATCTTTTCCGTTTTCGTCTGCTTTTAATTTTGCCAGAAATGTAGGAGCAATTTTAGGGTCCACTACAGCAATAAATAAACCTTCATTAGCAACATATAATGGGTCCAAGCCTAGCATTTCACAAGCACCTTCCACGCTTTCATTTACAGGGATTAAGTGCTGATCCAAATTGAAACTTAGTTTAGTTAGTTCGGCAATTTCATTTAAAACAGATGCAACACCTCCACGTGTTGGGTCTCTTAAAAATTTAATATCGTTGCCAAATTCTTCAATTAACTTAATAATGGTGTGATTTAAATTTGCTGTATCACTTTCAATGGTGGTTTCAAATTCAATGCCTGCTCTTAAACTCATAATGGCAATACCGTGATTTGCTATATTGCCACTTACTATCACCACATCGCCTTCTTTAATATTATTGTGGTGAATATTTGCTTTAGGGTGGATAGTTCCTATGCCTGATGTATTTATAAAAATTTTGTCACCTTTCCCTTTTTCTACCACCTTAGTATCGCCCGTAACAATTTTAATCCCTGCTTTGTCTGCCGCATTTTTAATACTTACTAATACTTTCCAAAATTCATCCATTGTAAAACCTTCTTCAATAATAAAACCCAAAGACAAATATTTTGGTGTAGCACCACACATAGCAATATCATTAACAGTGCCATTAATAGCCAGGTCTCCGATATCTCCGCCTGGGAAAAAGATAGGAGAGATTACATAACTATCTGTGCTAAATGCAGTCCTGCCTGTTAATTCAAAACTTGCTCCGTCATGTTGTTGATCTAATAAATCATTTTTTAAAATATCAAATACGCCGCTTTGTAAAAACTTATGTGTTAACAAACCGCCACTACCATGTCCCATTGTTATAACGTCAAAGTCAAACTTTGGCATAGGGCATTGTAAATTCATTTTTATTTTTGTATCGCTTGACATAGTATTCTGTAGTTGTGTTGTTAAATGGCTTATAATATTATGATGCCACAGTTTCTTTTTCCATGCTAGTTTCACTTGCATCAGCATAATGATAATAAGCCGCACAAGCTCCTTCGCTACTTACCATTGGTGCCCCTAATGGATGCTCTGGTTTGCATTTAATTCCAAAGTTGGGACATTGCTTAGGTTTTTTTAATCCCTTCATAATTTCCCCGCTTATGCATTCTTTGTTTTCTTCGGCTAGTGGGATATTAATATGAAATTTAATACGCGCATTATATTCTTTATAGCGATCATTTACTTCGTATCCGCTTTGTGGAATATTGCCAATGCCTCTCCAAATGCGATCGCTTACAGTAAACACCTTATGTATTGTATCCTGCGCCATTTTATTCCCTTCGCGTTGTACACTTCTTGCGTATTGATTTTCTACTTCATAAGTGCCATTTTCTAATTGCTGCACTGCCATTAAAATACCTTGTAATAAATCTACTGGTTCAAAACCAGTTACAACTATTGGACATTTGTATTTTGCTGCAATTGGATAGTATTCGTCAATACCCATAATGGTACAAACATGTCCTGCTGCTAAAAAGGCGTCTATCTTATTTTCATCATCGCCTAAAATGGCTTCCATTGCAGGAGGGACTAAAACATGCGAAGCTAGTATGCTAAAATTATTGACACCCATCTGATCGGCCTGAACTACACTTAAAGCATTGGCTGGAGCAGTGGTCTCAAAACCTACAGCAAAAAATACCACTTCTTTTTCAGGATTTTGCATAGCCAATTGAACTGCTTCTAATGGCGAGTATAAAATTCTAATATCTGCTCCCTCGGCCTTTGCTTCTAACAAACTTTTCTTACTTCCTGGCACACGTAACATATCTCCAAATGAACATAATATCACTTGCGGCTGCATTGCTAAATATATTGCCTCGTCTATTACGCTTACACTGGTAACGCATACTGGGCAACCTGGCCCATGTACCATGGTAATATTTGCAGGCAGCATTTCTAAAATGCCATTTTTTACCAAGCTATGTGTTTGTCCCCCACAAATTTCCATTAAGGTCCATGGCTTAGTGGTTATCTTATGAATTTCTTCAAGATAGGCAGTTACTAATTCTGGGTCTCTATATTCAGTTAAAAATTTCATACTTAGTTGTTTGGTGTTTCTAGTTCTTCCACTTCCCCCATGTCTTTAAGGAATTGAAATGTCTGTTTGGCTTCTTCCTCATCAACCACATTTATGGCAACACCTACATGTACCAATATATAGTCACCTACTTTTGCTTCGGGTACCATGTATAAGTTCACTTCTTTTTGTATTCCTCCAAATGAAACTTTTCCTGTTCTAAATGTTTCATCAAGTTGCGCCGTAATCGCAAGTAATTTACCGGGTATTGCTAAACACATAAAATAATTTTAATTCGTTACTAATTGTTGTTCATTATTTGACAAAGCATTTAACAAACTAAAGTCTTTAAAAATTTTCTTTTCATTTACATAATATGCCATTTGTCCAAGAGATATACCTTCGTCATTTGGACTTACGTGTTTGTGGAAATATAATTTTCTTTGGGAAATATTTAATCCAATAATTGTATCCACTAACAACGCGTTTTGAAATACACCTCCACTAAATGCAAGACTATTGCATTTATATTGGTCACTTAGTAAGTAAATAAGTTCTACTAAACCATTAATTACCTTACGAGCAATAAAATCTTTTTCTTTATTGGCGGCAATATCAAGTAATAGCTCATTTACAAACTCCTCCCATTCAATAATGTTATTTTTTACTATAAATGAGTAGTATGCTTTATGTGGGTAGCTGTTTCGCGCAAGTGCCTCTAACTGCATAGGCGCTTCACCTTCAAAACTAGACTTACTATTGATTCCTATAATACAAGCAATAGCATCCATAAAACGACCCATGCTACAAGTTTGAATTAATTCATTTTCTTCAAGTAATTGTTGATAGTAGTTCCACTCTATATCTGTAAATTGTTTTTTTACAAAATTTCGCTTGTCAATTTTACTTAACAAACTTAATGCGGATAGTCTTGGTTCCTTACTCATTTTATCTCCCAATAAAATGGGGAAATATTTTAGATGTGCCATTCTATTCATTGTTCCTTCATAATATGAGAACAATTCAGATCCCCAAATTTGCCCATCTTCGCCATATCCAGTGCCATCCCATATAAATCCCAGTACTTTTTCTTTTTGGTTTAATAAATGATGTTCGGCTAAAACTGAAGCAAAATGTGCTTTATGATGTTGGATAGAAAAAGTAGACAGGTTTAAGGTATTCGCAATTTCCTTCCCGGCATTAGACACAAAATAATTAGGGTGCTTGTCAATTAAAACAATTTCAGGTAGGCTTTTAAATAACTTTTGAAAATGCTTGAATGTGTTTGCGAAGGCTTCCTGTGATTCTAGATTAGTCTGGTCTCCCAAAAACTGACTGATATATAAATTTTTTTGATGAGAAAAAGCAAATGCGCTTTTTAATTCTCCACCAGTTGCTAAAATACTTTCATTGTTTGTTTCAAATGCAACAGGGAAGTAGTTTGGGGCTAAGCCACGACTACGCCTTAAAATAATTTGTTGCTCTTTTTCTGTAAACAAAATAACACTATCATCTTGTGGCGAAACAATAGCACGATCGTAGGTTAATACCAAGTCTGCTATATCAAATAAGTTTTCAAGTGCATCAACATCTTTGTAAATAATTGGAGACCCACTTAAATTTCCGCTGGTGGCAATAAGCGGCTTATTTAATTGTGTACTTAAAATATATAATAATGAACTACTAGGCAACATTACACCTAGTTTATCTAAGTTTGGCGCGATATCGTTGATAATAATGCCTGATTTTGGTTTTGTATTTAATTTACATAATACAATAGGAGCTACGGTACTAAATAATGCATCAACTTCTATTGGACGTAAAATAATATCTCCCCCCATCATCTCAATATTTGGGTATAATACAGCTAAAGGTTTTGAAGGTCTTCTTTTATGTAATCTTAATGTTTGTATGGCTTCTTGATTGGTAGCATCACAAACCAATAAATATCCACCAGTATTTTTTACTGCAATAATTTTACCTTTATTAATTGCTTGAATTAATGCATTAATAATTGTTTCGTTATTGTGATTAATACATGTGTTACTGGAGTTAAACAAATGCATTGGTATGGTACATTCCGGGCAGGAGTTTGTTTGGCTAAAATGTCTTCTGTCTTGGATATTGTAATACTCTTGTTCGCAGCTTAAACACATTTGTAAACCATGCATTGTTGTATGATGCCTATCGTAAGGCAAACTTTCAACTATTGAATATCTTGGTCCGCATTGTAAGCAGGTAGTAAATGGATATGCGTGACGTTTATTGCTAGTTGTATCAATTTCTTTTTTGCAATCTTCGCAAATTGCGTAATCGGGTGTGACCAATACATTTGGTATTACGTTGTTGCTACTTTCTTGTATTGTAAAATCTATATGCTTGTAATCCTTAGAATGTTGAATAGATGTGTGGGTAATAATTGCGTTTAATGGTGCTTCTTTAATAATGCGTTCTAAAAATGCTTCTGCTTCTTTTTTATCTGCATTTATTTGTATGTGTACGCCATCACAACTATTATTAACCCAACCTTTTATGTTAAGATCCTTCGCTATTCTATACACATGTGGACGAAATCCCACACCTTGCACTAGGCCGTTAATATGAATAGTATAAGTATGCATTTAAACGGTTTCGGGGGCTAACACTTTTGATTTTAACCAAGCATACCATTCTTGTAATCCTTCGCCACTAGTGCAACTCACTTCAATAATATGTAAGTTTCTATTAATTTTTAATGCGTTTTCTTTTACTTTTTCTACACTAAATGGAACGTATGGCAATAAGTCTATTTTATTTACAATACAAACTGTAGAAGAGAAAAACATATCAGGATATTTTAAAGGCTTGTCATCACCCTCTGTGGTACTAATAATTACAACTCTTTCCTTTTCACCTAAATCAAACATTGCAGGACAAACAAGGTTGCCTACATTTTCGATAAACATTACCGAGTTTGCCTTTGGTTTCATGCCTTGTAATGCATGTGAAATCATTTGAGAATCTAAGTGACAACCCTTTCCAGTATTGATTTGTGTAACCTTTGTTCCTGTAGCATGAATGCGATCGGCATCATTTGTAGTTTGCTGATCGCCTTCAATCACACAAAATTCTAATTCGCCTTTTAGGTCGGTTAAAGTCTTTTCAAGTAATGTTGTTTTACCAGAACCAGGTGAGCTAACTAAGTTTAATGCTAAAATATTTTTAGCTTCAAAGTAACCACGGTTTCTTTCTGCTAATAAATTATTTTGATGTAAAATATCTTGTTCTACATCAACAATTGTTTTGCCGTGTTCATGTTCTTTTCCGTCGCATCCGCAAGTAACACACATATAATTAGGTTTAATAATGATCTAATCTACACTTCGTTCACAACAAGGCTTTTTACTTTTAATTCTTTGCCTTTTTTAATATTTAAAAAGTGCCCGCCACAAACTGGACAAGCATCATATAATTGTTGTATGGAAAAATCAATCATACAATCCAAGCAGGTGGCTATTCCCTCAGGTTTATGAATAGTTCTAACTGCATTTTGCAATGGCGTATTTCTAATAGCCTGCTTCCATGCAAACTCAAAGGAGTTTTCCTCCACACCACTCAATGCACCTATCTCTAATTCAATTTCTTCAATAGTGGTAGCGTTTGCATTTTCCATTTGCTTAGTAGCTATGTCAATAATGCTCATCACTATAGAAAGTTCGTGCATGCGTAATTAAGTTATATGATTAACGCGTTTGATTTCTTTTGCGTGTATAAGCCACAAATGCTATAGTAGCTACAATACATCCAATGCTAACCACTGCGTGCATTGGCTCAACAAAATAGTGGGTAATAGTATAGCCACCTTCATGTCCGCCATGTCCTGGATGTGCTAATAATAATTCAGGCATGAATGCAATAAAAATCATCATTAAAATAGAGATAAACTTTTTCATAGTCTTTAATTTATAGTTACCAAATTAAAACCATTCGCAAATTACCGATATGACTAGAATCATTACCCATGATGACATTTGTCATAAAGGAGGATAATATAGGTAGGTAAATTAGTAGTCGAATTCACGAATTATCACCTTTAAATTTTTCAGCATGGATAACGAAATGCTCGAAGTTAAACAACCTACTTATTACGAAGAGGTTATACGAAAAGGATACAATCGCCGCGATTTTATGAAGTTTGCAAGTATGATGGCCGCCTTTATTGGATTGGAGAAGTCATCTATTGGACAAGTTGCAAAAGCGATGGAAACCAAGTCTCGTATCCCTATCATTTGGTTGCACTTCCAAGAATGTACTTGTTGTAGCGAAAGTTTTATTCGCTCTTCTCATCCAATGGTAGCCGATATCTTGTTAGATATGGTTTCCTTGGATTACACAGAAACTTTAATGGCAGCTTCAGGTTTTCAAGCCGAGCAGTCATTAAAAAACACAATGACTAAATATAAAGGTGAATACATCCTTTGTGTTGAAGGAAGTGTTCCTTTAGCCGCAGACGGGGTGTATTGTATGATTGGAGGTAAAACTTCAATTAGTATATTAGAAGAAGCTGCAGCTGGTGCTAAAGCGATTATTGCTTGGGGTAGTTGTGCTAGTAATGGTTGTGTTCAATCTGCTAAGCCAAATCCAACACAAGCAACACCAATTCATAAAATTATTACCGGTAAGCCAATTATAAAAGTGCCTGGCTGTCCTCCAATTGGAGAGGTAATGGCAGGTGTAATTGTACACTTATTAACTTTTGGTACTATTCCTGAATTAGACAGAGTGGGTCGTCCTAAAGCATTCTACAGTAAACGTGTTCATGATAGTTGTTATCGTCGACCATACTTTGATGCAGGATTATTTGTAGAAACATTTGATGATGAAAATGCGAAGAAAGGATATTGCTTATATAAAGTAGGTTGTAAAGGTCCTAGTACTTATAATGCATGTGGTGTGATGAAATGGAATGGTGGAACAAGTTATCCAATTCAATCTGGTCACGGATGTATTGGATGTAGTGAAGAAAATTATTGGGACAATGGTAGAATTTATGAACGAGGATCTTCTTTTGCTGGATTTGGCATTGAAGCAGATGCAGACACCATTGGCAAAGTAGCATTAGGCGTAACCGGTGTAGCTGTTGCTGGACATGCCATTGCAACCAATATTGGAAAGAAAAATTCCATCCATAATTTAGAAACAGAAGGAAAAATTAGTGAACACGAATTACCTTCTTAATTGATTCACCTCCTTAATAATTTTTTATGAGTAAAAGAATTGTAGTAGACCCAGTAACCAGAATTGAAGGTCACTTGCGCGTTGAAGCAGATATAGAAAACGGTAAAATTAAAGACGCATTTAGTAGTGGAACCATGGTGCGTTTGTTAGAAGAAATTTTACGCGGAAGAGATCCAAGAGATGCATGGGCTTATGTAGGTCGTGTGTGTGGAGTTTGTACTTCAACACACTCTTTAACATCGGTACGATGTGTGGAAGATGCTTTAGGCATTGAAGTTCCACCCAATGCGGAATTAGTGCGTAACCTTATGCATTGCGTTTTGTATATGCATGATCACGTTGTGCATTTTTATCATTTACATGCAATGGACTGGGTGGATGTTGTAGCTGCGTTAAAAGCAGATCCTAAAAAAACATCCGAACTAGCTCAAACTATTTCAAAATGGCCTAAGAGTTCTCCAGGATATTTTAGTGATATTCAAACAAGAATTAAAAAATTTGTAGATAGTGGTCAACTAGGAATTTTCGCAAATGGCTATTGGGGACACCCAGCATACAAATTACCTGCAGAAGTTAATTTAATTGGACTTGCGCACTATTTAGAAGCATTAGAATGGCAAAAAGAAATTGTAAAAGTACAGGCTATTTTTGGCGGTAAAAATCCACACCCTAACTATTTAGTGGGTGGTATGGCATGTTCAATTAGTTTAGATGACGTGAGCGGTATTAACGCAGAACGTCTTGCATACATCCATCAGTTGTTAAAGCAAGGTAAAGAGTTTATCAATCAAGTATACATTCCAGATTTAATGGCAGTAGCTTCTTTCTACAAAGACTGGGGAGCAATTGGTGGAGGTCTTGGAAACTATTTGGTATATGGTGATTTGCCAACTAAAGGATACAAGGACACTGCTTCTTACAAATTCCCTTCTGGTGCCATCTTAAATAAAGACATCAGTAAAGTGTATGAGGTTGATTTAAGAAAAGAAGACGAAGTGCAAGAATTTATCACCCACTCTTGGTATGATTACAAAGAAGGAAAAGATAAAGGATTACACCCTTGGAAAGGAGAAAGCAAAATTAATTACACAGGACCTAAACCTCCATTTGAACATTTAGATACTTCCAAAGAATATAGTTATTTAAAAACACCAAGATGGAAAGGCAATGCAATGGAAGTTGGTCCATTAGCGCGTGTGTTAGTTGGATATGCTAAAGGGGTTGAAGAGTACAAAGCAATTGTAGATAAAACATTAAAAGATTTAGATGTGCCAGTTGCTGCATTGTTCTCAACATTAGGCCGAACTGCAGCAAGAGGATTGGAAGCCGTATTGGCCGCTGATTGGGCATTGGAATTTTATGATTCATTAATTGCAAATATTAAAGCTGGCGATAAACGCATGGCCGAAATGAGCAAGTTTGATCCTTCTACATGGCCTAAAGAGGCTGTATTAGGCGTGGGTCATTCTGAAGCACCTCGAGGCGCATTAGCACACTGGATAAATATTAAAGATGAGAAAATTGCTAACTATCAATTAGTGGTTCCAACAACATGGAATGCTTCACCTAGAGATGGTAAAGGTCAAATGAGTGCTTATGAAGCAGCCTTAATTGATACACCAGTGCATGATGAAACACAGCCATTAGAAATTATCAGAACAATTCACAGCTTTGATCCATGTATGGCTTGTAGTGTGCATTTGTATGATGAGGATGGAAAGACTATCAGCCGCATTAGTGTAGTTGGTGATTAATCATTGTTGAAACCTAATTATAATTTATGGAAACTAAATATTTACGTTTACCAAGACTGCGCAGAGTATATGTGTGGGAGCTACCAGTAAGATTTTATCATTGGCTAAATGCAGCTGTGATTATTGCATTAATCGCAACAGGATTTTATATCAATAATCCATTTGCTTTAATGAGTCAAAAGGAAGCTACACAGGTATTTACAATGGGTTGGGTTCGTTACGTACACTTTGCAGCTGCTTATTTATTTTTCTTTAATTTCTTATTTAGAATTTATTGGGGATTTGTAGGGAATAAATATGCGAATTGGAAGCAGTTCATTCCTACTTCTAAAAGATTTTTCAAAGAAATGTGGACTGTGTTTAAGATTGACATTTTAATGTTAAAGAAAGACGGAAAGGAGCAGCATCATTTAAGTATTGGCCACAATGCCATGGCAGGGTTCATTTACTTTTTAACTTTTATTGCTTTTGCAGTACAATGTTTTACTGGATTTGGATTATATGCTGATATGGGTGGATGGTGGTTGCCTAAATTGTTTGCATGGGTGCCTTCGGTATTTGGAGGAGACATGTTAACTAGACAAATCCATCATTGGACGATGTGGTTTTTTATCCTATTTGCTGTGATACATGTTTACTTGGTATTTTACCATGATTATGTTGAAGGTAGAGGTGAAATAAGCAGCATGGGTGGCGGATGGAAATTTATTGAGGAAGATGTTTTTGAGGAGAAAAAACACCATACTCCAAATCCTCGTAAAAAGCATTAATACCAATGAAGTATAAAAACAAAATATTGATTTTGGGCATCGGAAACTATTTAATGGGGGATGAAGGAATAGGAGTACATATTGCCGAGCGATTAGAAAAAGAAACATTGCCTTTAGAGGTAGATGTTTTAGACGGTGGTACAGGAGGGTTTCATCTTTTAGAGTATTTTGAACTATACCCTAACGTAATATTAATAGACGCGACATTAGATTCAAATCCTCCTGGCACCATCCGTTTAATTAAACCAAAATTTGCTAAAGATTTTCCGCAAGCCATGAGCACCCACGATATTGGTTTAAAGGATATGGTGAGTGCTTTGCAAATTATGGGGACTATTCCCGACATTGACTTATTCGTTGTAAGTATTGAAAGTATTCAACAACAAGGAATAGCATTAACACCCGAAGTGGAAGCGGTCGTGCCATTGATTATTGATAAAGTAAAAACATTGATGCATGAATTGTTGGCAAACGAAAAAGTGTTAGGTTAAGTTAGTGAAATTTTTAAGTCAAAACCGATTGCCATGCCTACTGTAAAAGAAATTATAAGTACAAAAAATAGATCTGTTGTAACAGTATCAAATGTAATGCCAATTATTGATGCATTAAAAATAATGGCTGCTGCAAATATTGGCAGCTTGGTTGTTTTAAAGAATGAAAAATATGCAGGAATTTTTACTGAAAGAGATTATGCGCGTAAAGTAGTTTTAGAAGGACGTGGATCCAATGACACTTCGGTGGAAGAAGTTATGGAAACCGATCTGCCGCATGTAAAAGCAAATGATTCCATTGAACATTGTACTTTAATAATGACAGAAAAAAAATTAAGGTACCTGCCCATTTTTGAAAACGGTGTTTTATATAATATTATTAGTCAAAGTGATATTATTAAACATACTATAGAAGCGCAAAAAAAATTAATTGAACACTTGCAGGACTATATGAGTTTAAAATAATTTTAAGCTCCAAACCATTCTCCAAATTTTGTTAAGTCTACATTTCCGCCTGAAAGAATTATGCCTACTTTTTTTCCTTTGAATAATTTGGGATTTTTAAATGCAGCTGCAAAAGGAACTACGCAACTAGGCTCAACTACAATTTTCATTCTTTCGTAAATTAATTTAAGTGCTGCTTTTATTTCTTCTTCTGTCACTAATATAATATCAGTAACATGTTCTTTTATAATTGCTAGTGTTCTATCACTTAATGTTGTCATCAAACCATCGGCAATCGTATTTATATAAGGAGCTTTTTCAACTTTACCCGATTTAAAACTTAATACTGCATCAGCTGCTCCTTCTGGTTCTCCTGCATACACTTGCAGGCCTGGTTTAAAATAATAAGCGCCTAAACAGGTGCCTGATAATAAACCGCCACCACCTACTGGGGTAATTACGATGTCTAAATCGGGGACATCTTCAATTAATTCTTTTACACAGGTAGCTTGCCCTTCAATCACATCATCGTTATCATAAGGATGAACAAATGTTGCACCCGTTGCTGCCACAATTTTATTTAATGTTTCTTCTCTTGCTTGTTGATTGGGTTCACACATAATTACCTCAGCTCCATAACCTTTTACAGCATTTACTTTTACTTGAGGCGAAGTTTTTGGCATTACGATGAATGCTTTTGTTCCTAAAGTTTTTCCTGCAAATGCCATTGCCTGCGCATGGTTACCAGAAGAGTGTGTTGCAACTCCTTTGCTTAATTGTTCGGGATTAAGTTTTAGACACGCATTCATACCACCTCTAATTTTAAATGCACCAATCTTTTGGAAGTTTTCACATTTAAAATAGAAATCAATACCGGTCATTTCATTAATACTGTTATTAGTAAGAACGGGGGTTTTATGTATATAGGGTTTAATTCGTTCGTGCGCAGCTTGTATGGACGCTTTGGTAATTTCCATTATTCTAATTTGATATGAATTTAAAGAATATTCAAACTAGGCTATTAAGTTTTACATAAAAGCAATAAAGATTATGGTTTAAATTGGTAGCTTAAAAACAAACTTTTCAATAGTATTAACCAAAAAACTGGTTTTTTGGCAGTTATTGTTATAAAATCAAGGTTTATTGAGAAAATTTGATATATGTAATAAATTACAATATGTCTGATAAAATTTTCTTATTGATAATCAATTAGTTACAAAAAATTTAGAAAGAAGTCTACTAAATTAGTAGAAAATTACGCAATAATTAAGCCTATTTTATTAGATATTTGTTAAGAATTTCTTAATTTAGGGATTCGTGTTACACAAGACAAGTTCAGTCTAACAAAAATTAAAACAAGTATGAGAAAAAAACTTTTATGGAGCTTACTTGCATCGTGCCTATTCTTTGGTACGGCAATGGCCCAAAATCCTACCGTAAATGGTAGAGTAACTGACGAAAAAGGAGATCCAATTTCTGGAGCTTCTATTCAAGTTAAAGGTACTAGAGTTGGTGCTTCAGCTAATACTGATGGTACTTTCACACTTAAAGCTGCAAATGGTGCAACTTTAGTAGTATCTGCACTTGGATATGAGTCAAAAAATGTAGCTGCTGCTGCAAATGTGACTGTGAAATTAGCTACTGATGTGAAAGCATTAAGTGAGGTAGTTGTAACAGGATCTGGTGTTGCAACATCTAAAAAGAAATTAGGTATTTCTACAGAATCTATTAGTTCTGCAAAATTACCTATCGTTCCTGCTGCTTCTATCGATCAAGCTTTGATTGGTAAAATCCCAGGTGCTCAAATTTCTTCTGTATCAGGTAACCCTGGTGACCAAGTAAACATCGTTTTACGTGGTATTAATACAGTACAAGGTGGTACTCGTCCATTAGTATTATTAGATGGAGTTGAAGTTCCTTTTTCTAGTTTAACAACTATCGACTTAACTCAAGTTGATCGTGTTGAGGTAGTACAAGGTGCGGCTTCTGCTTCATTATATGGTGCGCAAGGTGCGAATGGTGTTATCCAAATTTTCACTAAAAAAGGACAAAAAGGAAAGATTAATGTAAACGTGTCTTCAAGCATTGCTAACAGCACTTTCATTAACTCTGGTAACTTTGGTAAAGCAAAATTACACCCTTACTTAACAGATGCGAATGGTAACATTATCTCTGCTGGTAATAGTGGTGGATTTGCTACAGGTGCACCTTTAAGTGTTGACCCAGTATTAGGATCTATTTTAGGTTCTGGTTCTTTGGCTTACACTTATGGAAGCAACGTAGGAACGAATCCTGGTGCTCCTGGTGAAACTCAAAACTATACGCGTTATGGTATCTTGGATCCAAGAAATAATTTTAATAAACCATACGTTGGCGCTTTAAGTTTTCATGATCACTTTGCTGAAATCTTCCAAGATGCGCAAACAATCAATAACAGCATTAACATAAATGGTGGTGGTGAGAAAAATGACTTTAGCTTGACTGTTTCTAACAATCATTCTAATTCTCCTTTCTTAAGAAATAATGGTGCTTTAGATAGAACTAATATTACTGCGAACATTGGTGCTGAAGTTTTCAAAAATTTCACTATCCGTTCAATTACTAATATCGCTTATACCGAAAACACAATGCACCCAGGTTTAGGTGCGCCAGGTGGATCAGGTTATGGATATGGTAACCAAAATGCTAACGTTGGTCAGATTTATGGTTTCTTAAATACCTCTCCTTTTTTAAGCATTGCTGATACAGTATTAGGTGGTAAACACCCAGCTTATCAAAAAGCTAGTTTCGTTTCGGTTAACGCTGCAAACCCTTACTACCAAGTTGATTATACTAAAGCAAACAGTAAAAAATACGATATCATTCAAAATTTTGAAGCAAACTATAAAATCAACAAGAACATTGTGTTGAATGCAAAATATGGTGTAAGCTACAAAAACGAAAATGATGTTTGGACTTATTATAACCAATCATTAGACGAAAGTTCTAACTATTATGGAAGTTGGTCAGGTTGGTATAACAATTCTTCTTCTGGTATTGATAATACTGGTGAGATTGTTAACTGGCAATATAATTTAACAAAACAAAACTTTACGGCGAACGCAGTTGCAACAACTGACTTCCAAAGAGATTTTGGTTTGAAAATTCCAATTACTACTTCTACATTAGCTGGATTTGATTATCGTAAGAGTCAATATAAGGAATTGGATCAATGGGGATATTCTTTACAGTTTAACCCTCCGTTTTCTTTGACTTCTACTCAGTCTCAACATACAAGTGCTGACTATAACGAAACTTTTGTTACTTATGGTTATGTAGTGGATCAAAAAATTGACTGGGCTAATCACGCAGGTGTTACTGGTGGTTTCAGAACTGACTATTCTTCTGCATTCGGTGCAGGTTCTAAACCATTCACTTTCCCTCACTACAATGGTTATGTAAACTTAGAATCATTCAAATTCTTTGATGGTTTAAGTAATACAATCACTTCTTGGAAATTACGTGCGGCTTATGGTCAAGCGGGTATCCAACCAGGTGCATTTGATCGTTACCCAGTGTTAAACTTACAACCTACAGGTAATGAAGTTGCTTACACGAATCAGTCTTCAGCTAAAAATCCAAATTTAGGTGTGGAAGTTTCTAGTGAAACTGAATTTGGTACAGATTTATCTTTAGGCTTATTAAAATCAGGTAACTGGTTCAGAAGCTTAAATGCTTCATTCACTTACTGGAAGCGTAATACAGACAATGCAATCTTTGCTCAAAACGTACCGCCAAGTACTGGTGGAACAAGTTTATTGACAAATGCAATTGCATTATCTTCTAACGGTATTCAATTTAGCTTAAGTGTTCCTGTAGTTACTACAAAGAACTTTAGCTGGGATTTCACAACAAACTGGGGTCACCAAGTATCTACTATCGATAAAGTAGAAGGTGGTGATATACCATTGTTATCATATGCTGGATCTACAGGTTTAGCATTAGCTGCTGGTCGTAAAATTGGTGAGTTATATGGTTACAAAGCTTTAACTAGCGTTTCTCAAAAAAGAGCTGATGGTTCTTTATTTATTGCAGCTGCTGATCAAAGCAAATATGAAATCGTTCAAGGTCGTGTAGTGAATACTGCATCTAAATCAATTTTCTTCTCTGACGAAGCAACTTCTTTAGGTGATCCTAACCCTACATTTACTTCTTCTTTCATCAACAACTTTACATTTAAGCAAGCAATCACTTTTGGTTTCCAATTTGATTGGGTTAATGGTGCGCACTTATACAACCAAACTAAAGAATGGATGTATCGTGATGGTATCAGTAGCGACTTTACTAAGCCAGTTACAATTGGTGGTCAAACAGGTGCTTGGTCTGCTTACTATGCTAGTGCTTACTATGCATTAGGTAATACAGCTAAAGGTGTTGGTAACAACGTTACTAAAGACTTCTTCTATTATGATGCGTCTTTTGTAAGATTAAGAAATATCTCTTTAGGGGTTGACTTAGCTAAATTCACAGATATCAAATGGGCTAAAAAAGCACAGTTGGTGTTGAGCGGTCGTAACTTGTTAACCTTTACTAAATATGATGGTTTAGATCCAGAAATTAGTTCAGGTGCATCTAACTCTTCTTATGATAGAGGTGTTGACCATAGCACGATTCCAAACATGAAATCTTTCCAAATTTCATTAAACCTTGGTTTCTAATTCTAACCTAAATTAAAAAGTATAACAGATGAAAAGATCAAAATATTCAATACAAACAGGATCGTACAGTTTGTACATCTTGGCGGTCGCTGTCATCATGTTGGTTTCTAGCTCATGCACGAAACAACTTGATGTGAAAGACCCGAACGACCCGACATTTGCGGGCAACGTAAACTCTGAAGCTGGAATCGCTGCATACGCTAAAGGTAGCGTGTACTGGAATGGCTTCAATTACGGTGATGGCTGGTTAGGTGATAGCTATTTCTCTTTACCATGGGGATACCGTGAGTTAATGGGAGATGTAATTGGTGGTGGTCAAGGTTCTAACAACCAAACTACTACTATGGGTGTTCCTGATAGTTTTGTTGCAGATCCTTCAAACGCTGCAGCTACAACTTTCACAAACACTTCACCTCAAGCATTAGGAATTATCCGTGGTTTTAACGACCCAGCTTCTACAGCAAACGGGAACAATGCTTTATATTATGAGTGGACAAATATGTATGCTATGATCAATGGTTGTAACACAGCCCTTGAAAACTTAGGATCTATTTCTACATTATCTGCTGATAAAGCAAAAACAGTTCAAGCTTGGTGTTATTGGTGGAAAGGATATGCATACGCTCAATTAGGTAGTATGTATTATGCTGGTTTAATTCAAGATAAATCTGCAACAATCAACAATAAATATGTTGACCATAATGCAATTATCGCTGAATCTAACAAGCAATTGAATTTGGCTTTAACTACATTATCTAGCATCAGCAATCAAGGTGATTACGCTACTATGTTAACTGAGTTAATCCCTACTCAAAATCAAGTTGGTTTAGGTAAAACACCTTCAACGGCACAATTTATCAAGTCAATCAACACTATGTTGGCTAGAAATATTGTTGTGAATAAATTAGCTCCTTTTGTAAATGGTAGCACAAGTGCTTCTATTGCTAAGGCTTCTATTCCTGCAATGACTGCTGCTGATTGGGCTGCTGTAACTACTTATGCAAATGCTGGTATCCAACAAGGAGACTATGTATTTACTGGCCGTTCATCTGCTGGTAACTCATTCTTCTCTGCAAATGCTGGTACCGTTGCTAGTATCGCTGCTTCTTCTAACCAAAACACTACTTATAAAGTGTCTGAGCGTTTAGTTGCAAACTTTGGTACTGGTGATGCTCGTTTAGCAAACTTCTCTACTGCTGATGGTACTTTTTATGGTGATGCGAATACAAACACTACTCGTTATAGTTTAGTGGATGGCGCAACAGCTGGCTTAACAGTTCCTGTTTTAGGTTCTCGTCAAGCTGGTAAATTAGAAATTTACATTGGACCAACTTACGAAGAGAATGCTTTAATGTTGGCTGAAGCAAAAATCAGAAACAGTGATGTTGCTGGTGGTGTTGCTTTAATCAACGCTGTTCGTGCTTACCAAAAAGCTGGTGTTGCTGCTTTAGCAACTACAATCTCTGCTACTGCTGCTTTAACTGAATTAACTAAAGAAAGAGGTGCTGCACTCGCTTTCCGTGGTTTATCTTGGTTTGACGCAAGACGTTGGGGTTGGTCATATAGCACTGCAAATGGCGGTGGTCGTTATGGCGCTACTTTGATTTATAACAAAGTAGTTTACACTAACGCAAAAATTAACTACAACTTTATGGACTATTGGGATGTTCCTACAGATGAAACTGGAAAGAATGCTCCTGCAACTGGTTCAGCTGCAGTTAAGAATCCAAACTGGTAATATTGAATTATTTGCCCTTTAAGAAATTAGAGGCAAATAATTTCGTTCTCTAAAGATTTAAAAGCCCTTACGAATTTCGTAAGGGCTTTTTTAGTTTTTCTCCGAACTATTTCTATAAATATTTCCACTACTTTTCCTATCTTAACACAATGCAGGAAACAAAACAACTAGGTTTATGGACAAGCACTTCGCTTGTAGTGGGTAATATGATTGGGGCTGGCGTATTCATGATGCCTGCAACGCTGTCAAGTTTTGGAGGTATAAGCTTAGTGGGTTGGGTTTGTTCTGCTATTGGTGCTTTTTTAATTGCAAAAGTATTTGCACATCTTTCTAAATTATTACCAGCTGCTGACGGCGGTCCTTATGCATACTCTCAAAAAGGCTTGGGCGATTTTGCAGGCTTCTTAGTGGCCTGGGGTTATTTAGTTTCAGTATGGTGTACCAATGCGGCCATTACGGTTTCTTTTATTAGTGCAATGAGCACTTTTATACCTGCGTTAGCAACTAATCCTTTTTTAGCTGTGGGTGCTGGACTTGCAACCATTTGGTTTTTATCCTGGATTAATTCTTTAGGAATTTTAACATCAGGCATTTTACAATTAATAACAACTATCCTTAAAATTGTACCAATTGTATTAATAGGATTAGTGGGGCTGTTTTATATACAGTGGAATAATTTCTTGCCCTTTAATTCAAGTGGTACTTCTACGATTGCTGCAATTACTGCTACAACAACACTAACATTTTTTGCATTTCTTGGAATTGAATGTGCAACAATTCCATCGGGCAGTGTTGCTAATTCTGCTTCTACTGTTGCAAAAGCTACAACCCTTGGAACCCTTATTGCCACTGTGGTTTATATATTAAGTACGGTTGCCATTATGGGAATGATTCCTGCAGCGCAACTAAAACACAGCGTTACTCCATTTGCCGATGCGGCAGTTTTAATTTGGGGACAGGGTGCAAAATATTGGGTAAGTGCAGGTGTTGCTATATCTGCATTTGGCGCTTTAAATGGATATATTTTAATTCAAGGGCAGTTGCCGTATGCAGTTGCAAAGGATCAATTGTTTCCTCCTATATTTTCACGAAAAAATGACAAAGGCGTGCCAGTATTTGGCATTGTAATTTCAAGCATATTTGTCTCTGTTTTTATGGCAATGAATTATACAAAGGGTTTAGTTGAACAGTTTCAGTTTTTGATTTTACTTACAACTTCTACTATTTTAATTCCTTATGTATTTTGTACTGCCTCTTATTTATTATTAAGATTAAAAGGGACTTTACATTCGAATAAAACTTTTAACGGAGCTATTTTATTAGCTTCTCTAACTTTCATATTCTGTATTTGGATTATGCTAGGCCTTGGTTATGAAACTGTATTTTGGGGCTTTGTATTAACCATGTCTTCGGTACCTATCTACGTTTTTGCAGTATGGAAAAGAGACCAGCAAGTAAACAAAGGAGTAATAGAATAATTCATTACACCTTGTAAGTAATTTTGTATTTTTAACAGGAGTTAGGTATCATAAATTTTACAACTAATAATTAGTGAAAATGAGCGCACATTCAGAATCAGGAAAATTAAAATCTTTGTTTATAAAAAAAGCAGCTTCGGCATTTATTGACGATGCACATATCTCAAAGCATTGGGAAGCACTTAATTATTTAGGCAAGCCAGATATTAATATTGCATTAGAAGAGTACAATGCTTTTGAGCAAATTTTAAAAGACAACGGTGCTGAAGTGTTGTATTTGCCGCAGGACGACACTGTGAATATGGATTCTATTTATTGTAGAGATGCTGCTATTGCAACAGACAAAGGAATGATTATTTGTAATATGGGTAAGGAAGGTCGTATTAAAGAGCCAGCAGCAGAACAACGTGCGTTTGAAGCAAATGGCATTCCCGTACTAGGAGTCATTACTGCACCAGGAACTGTGGAAGGGGGAGATGTAGCTTGGTTAGATAATAAAACATTAGCTGTTGGTCATACCTATAGAACAAATGAAGAAGGCATTCGTCAATTAACAGCATTGCTTGTACCATTAGGCGTTTCGGTAATGTCAGTGCCGATGCCACATTATAAAGGTCCTTCGGATGTATTTCATTTAATGTCCGTGTTAAGCCCTGTGGATAGCAACTTAGCAGTAGTATACTCTCCATTAATTCCAATTGTTTTCAGAAATGAATTAATTGCCCGTGGTTATGATTTAGTTGAAGTGCCAGATGAAGAATTTGATAGCATGGGTTGTAATGTATTGGCATTAGCTCCACGTGTTTGTTTAATGGTACAAGGAAATCCAACAACTAAGTCGCGTTTAGAAAAAGCTGGCTGTAAAGTAATCGAATACAAAGGAGCAGAAATTAGTGTGAAAGGTGGCGGTGGTCCAACTTGTTTAACAAGACCCGTAATGCGTGATTAATTATTAAATACCAGGGGCTTATTCTTCAAGATTTCTATAAATCCGAAATGCGTTTTATGTAATTGTAAAACTGAAATTTTGCGCCTTCTTTTAGTTGTGCGCTATAAATTCCACTAGCACCAGAAGTGAAGTAGGATACAACACTTGCTATTCCAATAAATATTCCAGCTTCTACTCCAAACATTTCAATGCCTAATGCAATGGATGCAATAGAGCAGTGCGTTGCACCTGCAAACACTGCAACAAAGCCCATGCTTGCCAATAATGCAATTGGCAAAGGAATAAGCCATATAAGCGCATTGCCTAAGGTTGCACCAATAAAAAACAATGGCGTTACTTCGCCACCTTTAAAACCAGCACTCAGAGTAAATGTGGTTAATAATAGTTTAATTAGAAAATCATACTTCCCAACAGGACCATTAAATGAATCCATTATAGTTGGTATACCTAGTCCAATATGTTTTGTAGTTCCTAGTAAGCCTATTGCAATAACCAAAACAACACCCCCAATAAATGGCCTTAGTGGTTCGTATTTTATTTTAGTAAATATCCATGACCATAAATTATTAAGTCTTGTAAAAAACATAGCAGTAAGTCCAAAAATTAATCCTGCTAAAAAAGTAGACACCATTGTAATGGCACTGATTTTAGGAATAGTGTTAATTAAATATGTAGTATGATGAATTCCTAGATATAGGCAAGTGAAATGTGCAATATAAGCTGCTGCAAAACTAGGAATGACATCGGCTATTCTGATATTTTTAAATAACATTATTTCTAATGCAAAAATGGCTCCCGCAATTGGTGTGCCAAATACCGCAGCAAAGCCTGCGCTAATGCCAATAATTAAAATAGTTTTTCTTTGCTTTTCGTCTAGTTTAAATAAGGATGTAAACTGATCTGCAATTGCACCACCCATCTGAACTGCTGTGCCTTCACGGCCTGCAGACCCCCCTGCCAAATGAGTCAAGATGGTTCCTATATAAACCAAAGGCGCCATCTTTAAAGGAATTTTTGATTGAGGGTCGTTATGCTCTTCTAATAAAAGATTGTTCCCCTTTTTGGTATCACCGCCTAAGTAGTAGTACATCGCGCCAATTAAAAAACCAATAACTGGAAGTGTGTAAATAATCCATAAATGATTTTCTCTCCAATTGGTTACAAAATCTAAGCTACTTAAAAAAAAGGCCGAAGCCGCCCCAATTAGCACGCCTGCAATTATACATATGGCAATCCATTTTATTAAATTGATGATATGTGTTTTAGCGGTGCTCATTATTTAATCTTTCTTTTTTCTTTTTACAATCATAACTATCGCAATAATTACCCAAACAATATTTACCACCATCGAAGGATATGCTTGGTGAAAATAAGTATTTATAACAAAAAATAATCCACCAAAAATGTTTGCCCATACATACCATTTGCTTTCTGCATGTAAACGTCCAGTAATATTTAATGCATATGAACCCACAATTAAAACTGATGCAATCCACCCCAGGGTTTCTATTAATATATTCATGGTATAAAAATACAGTAAAAGGGCTTAAATAGGGTGTTTTGAATACCAAACCTCCCTGAATCAGGCTCTAGTAGTCAATTTAAAAATATTGACTACTTTTATACTCGTAAAGCATTTACTACTGCCTTAAAACGCAAATAAGACCATGGAAAAATCGTATAAAAAATTATTAGAGAACAATAAAAAGTGGGTTGCTGATCAATTGGCTTTAGACCCTAATTTTTTCAATGAGTTAGCGGATAAGCAAAATCCAGAATATTTATGGATTGGTTGTTCGGACAGTCGTGTTCCAGCTAACCAAATTACAGGCACCCAACCTGGAGATGTTTTTGTGCATCGTAATATTGCCAATATGGTAGTGCATAGTGACATGAACATGTTAAGTGTATTGTCATATGCTGTGGAGGTTTTACAAGTTAAACATGTAATAGTTTGCGGACACTATGGTTGCGGAGGTGTATTAGCTGCAATGCATAATAAGCAATTAGGTTTAATTGATAACTGGTTAAGACATTTGAAAGATGTATATAGAATTAATTACCAAGAGTTAGATGCGATACAAGACCAAGATGCGCGCGGCCGACGTTTTGTAGAATTAAATGTGATTGAACAAGTTTTTCATTTAGGCAAAACATCTATCGTTCAAAATGCATGGAAGCGTGGTCAGGACTTGCACTTACATGGATGGGCTTATGACGTAAAAGATGGACTAATTAATGACCTTGGTGTAAACTTTACTAATACCGACGATCTGCATAGTGTTTACCATTTAGATTAATCTTCAAAAGTTTAATTTTTATTTTACCCTTATTATTTCATTTGGCATTGTCGTTTTTTTATTAAATTTAAAGAACGATAAACATGCCTTATGAAAAACTTCATTACTCTATTTGCTTGCTTTTTTATTTTACAAACGCAAGCTCAAAACTACACACCCACATCTGGCAATTTAGCTGCTAGAACTGCTTTTCAAGATAGAAAGTTTGGAATGTTTATTCATTGGGGTGCTTCCAGTGTATTAGGCGACGGAGAGTGGGTAATGGAAAATCATGGCATCCAAGCAAAAGACTATAAAAAATTAATAAAACTTTTTAATCCTATTAATTTTGATGCTGCTAAATGGGTAAGCACTGCAAAAGGAGCTGGCATGAAGTATATTGTATTTATCACAAGACATCATGATGGTTTTTCTAACTGGGATACTAAGTATTCGGATTGGAAAATTACCAATACACCGTATAAGCAAGATCCATTAAAAATGTTAGCGGCAGAATGTAAAAAACAGGGCATAGAACTTGGTTTGTATTATTCAACTTTGGATTGGAGCCGTAACGATTATCCTTATGAAACAGGAAGGACAGGGCAAAAAGCAGGTCGTACCGAAAAAAGCAATTATGCTTCTTATTTACAGTTCATGAAAAATCAATTAACCGAATTACTTACAAATTATGGCAGTATTTCATGTATCTGGTTTGATGGGCATTGGGATCAAACTAATCCGGAAGGTGCTGCCGATAGAAGCTCAAGAGTTGATTGGAAATATGATGAAATTTATAGTCTAATTCACAAACTTCAACCTAACTGTATGATTGGGAATAATCATCATTTAGATCCAATAAAGGGGGAGGACTTTCAAATGTTTGAGCAGGATTTGCCTGGTCAAAATAATGCGGGCTTAAATTTTCAATCTACTTCTGCATTGCCTTTAGAATCTTGCATAACGATGAATGATTCATGGGGATTTAGAATCACGGATCATCATTATAAAACGTTTAATGAAATTATCCGCACTTTGGTGGGTGCTGCTGGACGAAATACCAACTTATTATTAAACGTAGGTCCAATGCCTAATGGAGAAATTGGCAAGGAGTTTACTGATACCTTGGCTTTAGTGGGTAAATGGACAAAGCAATTTGGTCATACAGTTTATGGAACCCGAGGTGGTCCAATGCATGCAGAAAAATGGGGTGTAACCACTCAGGATGCAAAGCATGTTTATTTGCATTTATTTGAAAAACCTTCAAGCGATACAATTCTTATACCAGGAAATTACAAAACCGCCATTGTTACTATATTAAATACGGGGGCAAATATTACAGGAAAATTGGTTAACAATGGTATTGAAATATATGCTCCTGGCTTAGTATTTAATGTACCTTCTACAGTATTGCAAATCTCTAAGAATTAAGCTGCTATTGCTTTATAGTGCCTCAAGTATTCTAGTTTAAAATCAGTTAACAATTTGGTAACATTGGGTTTATCTATACTTAATATCAAACGTAACAATTTGGTAACTTTGAAATAGCCTTTAACAATTCATTAATTCTTTCTTTTGTGGTTCAAATTAAGAAAAAATGAAAAAGGTTCTAATTTTTATCGTTTTAGGTTTATTCCTAAACAGCGCATTCGCACAAGAAACGTCTTCTACATTAAGTGGTCGTGTAACGACTGAAAAGAATGAAATAGTGGCAGGTGCTACTATCAAATTAACACACGTTCCAACTGGTTCAACTGTTACTTTTCAATCTAACGCAAAAGGATTGTTTGTAGCTCCTAACTTAAAGCCAGGTGGTCCTTATGCTATTAAAATTAGCTCTGTTGGTTTTAAAGACCAAGAATACAATGATGTTACTTTAACATTGGGTGCGAATCCAGATGTGAATATCATTTTAGTTTCAAAAGTGAATCAACTTTCTGATGTTGTTGTAAACAGCAACAGTCGTAAAAGAGCAGAAGGTGGTGTTGTAATTGGCACAAGACAATTAAATGCTTTACCAACATTAGGTAGAAGTTTAAGTGATTTCACAAGATTAACTCCTCAATCAAATAATAACTCATTTGCAGGATCAAGCTTCCGTTACAATAACTTAACTATTGACGGCGCAATCAATAACGATGCATTTGGATTTAGCAACTCTGCTGGTGGTACAAGTGGTGGTGGTCAATCAGGAGCAGCGGGTTCTGGAACAAGAACCAATCCATATAGCTTGGATGTAATTCAAGAAGTACAAGTTCAATTAGCACCTTATGATGTTAAATTAGGAAACTTTACTGGTGGTAGTGTTAACGCTGTAACTAAAAGTGGTACAAATGAAATTCATGGTAGTGTATATAACTATGCACGAAATGCAAGCCTTATAGGTAAAAGTGTTGACGGTTTAAAAACTCCAATGGCTTCAAGTTTTTATGATTACAATCAAGGTGTTACAATTAGTGGTCCAATTGTTAAGAATAAAGCTTTCTTTATTTTAAACTATGAAAGAACAGATCGTCAAGAACCAAGTTCTTACAATATTGGTGATCCAGGTGCTGCGATTACATTGTCAGAAGCTCAGTCAATTGTTTCAAAATTACAAACTAAGTATGGGTATGATCCAGGAAGCTATTTAGGTGCATACAATATTTTCACAAAGAGCGATAAGTTATTTGGTCGTTTAGACTTTAATTTGAATGACAAAAATACATTGACTGTTCGTGGTATTTATACAAATGGTCGTGGTAATAACTTAGAGCGTTCTGCTACTAACTTCCAATTTGGCTCAACTGACTTTACACAGTACACTAAAAACATAAATTTAACTGCGGAGTTAAAAACTAAATTTAGTAATAGTGTAAACAATCAGTTAAACATGAGCTATGTTAATGTTCATGAATATCGTGACTTCCCAGGAACATTAGCTCCTTATATAGATATTGACAATGGTCGTATTACTTTAGGTACTTGGAGAGAAGCTTCTATCTATAACTTAAAGCAAACTACATTTGAATTAAGTGACAACTTAACTATCACAAAAGGAATTAACAAATTCACTTTAGGTACACACAATGAATTTTATGATTTATCATATGGCTTCATTAACTCATACAATGGTCGTTGGGAATATTCAAGAGGCTTAAGTAGTTTCTTAGCTGATAATCCTAGCCGTATTCGTGGTGCATTCATTACAGCGCCAGGAGTAGATGGAACAAGAGATGGTATTTACAATAACCCTCCTAATCCATTTAAAGTTGCTTTAATGAGTGCTTATTTCCAAGATGAAATTTCTGCTAGCAGCAAATTTAAAGTAAGCCCAGGTATCCGTTTTGACTATTCTTATGTAGGTAACCAACCAACTTTGGATGCTGGCTTAAATGGTACTAATTCTGTAGGTTATGTTTCTGCAAATCCTACTTATAGTGCTCCTGCATTTAATACTTTAACAGATAAAATCCCTTCTCGTCTTGCAATTTCTCCTCGTTTAGGATTTAATTATGACGTGAAAGGTGACCAATCTTTAATCATTAGAGGTGGTACTGGTATCTTTACAGGTAAGGTTCCATTTGCATGGTATGGATACGCTTATACATTAAGTGGTAATACTTATGGCAATATCGACTGGAATGGTCCAGCAGCAGGTGCAACTGTACCTTTAGCATTTAATACAGACAAATTAAGAGACACAGTTACTAAGTATGGTGGTGTATCAAGAAGTGCAACAAGAGAGCTTGACATTTTTGATAATAACTTTAAATTACCAACAATTTGGAGAAGTAGTTTAGCAGTAGATTACAAATTTGGCAAAGGATATAAATTCACAGCCGATGTTTTATACACTAAAACTATTTATGATGTTAAGTATGAGCAAATTAACTTAAAAGATTCGGTTGCTTACTTTACAACAGGGCCAACTCAAACTCCAGTATATGTAGGTGGTAAATACAATTCGAACTATTCAAATATTTACTATTTAACTAATACAGATCAAGGGTATAGATATAACTTAACTGCACAATTATCTAAGTCTTCAAATAATGTTGCTATTGGTAAATACCTTGCTAATATTAGTTGGAGCGCAGCTTATACATATGGCATGAGTAAGGATATTACAAATGGTATTCGAAACTCATGGGAGAGTAGTTATAACGTAAACCCAACAATTACACCAAGTAACTCAGCGTTAACTTATTCTAACTTTGACTTACGTCACAGAATTGTTGCAACATTCTCTAGTAGTTTTATTTGGAATAAAATGAATTCTTCTTCATTAGCATTTGTTTACTCAGGCGCTTCTGGAAACCCTTATAGCTTAATTTATCAATCTGCTCCATTTGGTAACGGATCTAACGCTCCATTGCCTTATATCCCTAAGGATGCATCTGATATTAACTTAAAGGACAATGGTACTTATACGGCTGCACAACAATGGGCTGACTTAAGCACATTTATTGACAACGATCCTTACTTAAAAACAAGAAAAGGACAATATGCAGAAAGAAACGGATTGCGTACTCCATGGGTACACGATTTGGATATGAAATTGATGCATGAGTTCAAGTTAAATAAGAATAACTCAAAACAATCATTACAAATTAGCTTAGACGTATTTAACGTGTTAAACTTAATTAATAACGATTGGGGTCATATTAACTTTGTTACAAACTTAAACAACTACACAGTAAACTTCTTAAAGTTTGTTGCTGATGCAAGTGGCAAGGCTGCAGGTGCTCCATCAACTGGATACAAGCCAACCTTCAACTTTGTTAAACCAACAGGTGTAGGTGGACAATACTATTCAGTAGATCCGATTAACTCAAGATGGCAAGGACAGTTAGGAATTAAGTTTAATTTCTAATTTTACAAGCTAGCACGATAAAAAAAATGGCCTCCAACTGGAGGCCATTTTTTTTATCACTACTTAACAATTACTTAATATTAATACAAGGTTAATTAATTTAAAATAGTTGATTTTTGATTAGTAATTATAATCAATATCATCATTTAAAAATGAACTCAAATCAAAATTTCAAAGTCAGAAAAGCGCGTTTGTCAGACATTGAGTTTATTCATCAAGTAATTAGCACTTTAAGTGAGTCAAATATTAGATTAAATGAGTTTGAGGCTATACTTAAGGCTAAATTAAAAGCAACTGGATATTATATATACTTATTAGAGGAACACTCAAAGACCATTGAAAATGCTGGCTTATTGGTAGTTAATGTTAATCAGAGTCTAACAGATTTTTGGCCAATAGTAGAGGTACAAGATTTTTTTATAATTCCTAAATATCGAAAATTTGGCGCAGCAGATTTTTTATATAATTTCCTTGAAAATTTTGCTAAAGAACAAAAGGCGTACAGGTTAAAAGTTAGTTGCAAAATCAATTCAACCTTAAATCAAAATTTTTATACCACTAGAGGGTTTAAAATTTCTAAAAAGCAGTATATAAAACCTGTTTATTAAATAGGTTACTTTCCTTTTTCTACTTGGTCGTACAAATGATGAATAAGACCGTCTGCAAGGCCAATTTTAGGAACTAATACTTGCTCAATATCACACCATTTAAAGATGTTATTATAAATAAGGAGTGCCGGAACTATTACCTCAGCTCGATCCTTTTTTATGTTGTACTTTTTCATTCTTTCTTCAACGTTTAAAAGTTGAATATCCTTATACATCTCTTTTACAGCGTTTGCTTGTAAATGCTTATCGTCCTTAGATCTTAGTAATGAAAATATTTTATTAATATTTCCGCCTGATCCAATGCCAGTAATATGCGAATACTTTTTAGAGATGTTTTTGCAAATTTCTTTAAGTTCTTCCCAGGTTTCATCTGGCACTTTATTTGTAAGTAATCTTACTGTTCCAATATTGACGGATTTTTGTAGGACAAGCTCGTTATTATTATACAATGTAAGTTCTGTGCTACCGCCTCCAACGTCCATGTATAAATAACTATCGTTTTTGTCTAATAACTCGGCTATATGATTCTCGTAAATGATCTCTGCTTCTAGCTCTCCAGTAATAACTTCTATTTCTATACTTGTTTCGCTCTCTATCTCTTTGATAATTTCTTTGCTATTTTGAGCGTCTCTCATTGCACTTGTTGCACAGGCCATATAATGTTCTACATCGTAAACCTTCATAAGTTGCTTGTAGGCCTTAATGGTATCAATTAGCATCTTTTTTTTACGACTGCCAATAAAACCTTTTTCAAATACATCGAAACCTAATTGAAGTGGAATACGAACAATATTTAATCTGTTAAACTCGGTATCTTTTCCATTTTTTACAACTTCACAAATAAGAAGCCTTGCTGCGTTACTACCAATATCAATTGCTGCGAGTATCAATGTTGATTATTTTTTCCTTTTTAGATAGTTGAAAGTCTCTTCCTGAGATTTATTTTTCTTTCCGATCAAAGGTACATATTTATTAAGTAATTCAGTATCTAGTATCCTTGCTTTCTGATTGTCTTTTAATTGAATATTGATAATTTCAATCAATTCTTTTTTAATTGCTTGATCAAAAATGGGAGTTGCCACTTCAATACGATGATCTAAGTTGCGCACCATCCAATCAGCACTTGAAATAAATACTTTCTCATTGCCATTATTATGGAATATCATTACCCTGGCATGTTCTAAATATTGGTCTACAATACTAATGGCATTTAGTCTTTGGTTTGCCTTGTCTGAATGTAGTTTTAAAGTCAATATGCCTCTAATAATTAAATGAACTTCGACATTGGCCTTAATGGCTTTGTACAATGCTTCAATTAAAGTAATGTCAGTTAAGGAATTCAATTTAATAATAATTTTAGCGGTCTTCCCCTGTTTTGCGAATTTGATTTCGTTTTCAATTAACTGCAATATGGAATTTCGCATGTTAATTGGCGAAATCAATAAATTCCTCATTTTAGCAATGGGCTTATCTCCTTGCTGCCAATTTTCTAAATAGGTAAAAATGCGTGTTGCTTCATTCATTAACGGCACATTGGCTGTTAATAAACAATGATCCGCGTACACTTTAGCAGTTTTCTCATTTAAATTGCCAGTACTGATAAATCCATATTTTATCAATTTCCCTTGCATCCTTTTTTGGATGATACACAGTTTTGCATGCACTTTTTTATTTGGCACACCTACTAAAACGCGAATCCCTTCCTCTTCCATAATAGATTTCCATTCTAAATTCGCTTCTTCATCAAATCTTGCTTTTAACTCTAAAAACACCGTAACTGCTTTTCCGTTTCTTGCAGCATTAATTAAAGCGTTTATCACCTTTGAATTAGATGCCAATCTATATGCAGTAATTTTTATGCTGATTACATTATCATCCATCGCTGCTTCCCTTAACATGTCAATTACTGGATCATAGGAATGATATGGGAAATGCAACATAATATCCTTTTGCTTTAATAGGTCAGATACTAAATCTTTCTTTTTAAAAGCAGGATGCATCAATGGACTAGGCCTTACTGTTTTTACAGGAATCACATTGGGAAAATCCATGAAATGTCTAAAATTATGGATATGACCTCCAGGAATAATGCTACTTTTTCTTGTTAGGTTTAATTTTTTAATCAAATATTCCAACATTTCGCCGTTCATCTCTTTTTCATACACAAATCGAACCGGCTTTCCCTTTCTTCTATTTTTAATTCCTTTTGAAATTTTATCAATGAAATTGATGCCTATTTCTTGATCCAAGTCAATCTCCGCGTCCTTAGTTATTTTAAACACATGTGCTTCAAATTTATTAAATTTGAAATGAGAAAAAATAATCGGAAGATTAAACCTTATTAGGTCTTCCAACAAAATAATATTAGATGTGCCAGGCTTAGAAGGTAATTCAATAAAGCGCCCTACAGACCTAGAGGGAATTTCAATTAAGGAGAATTTTTGATCGTACGCATTGGTCTTATTGCCCATTACGATAGCTAGATATAAGCTCTTATCTCTTAAATAAGGAAGTTCTGGTACATTTTCAATCATCAAAGGAATAATATAGGGACGCACCACTTCGTCAAAGTAGTTTTTAACAAATACCTTTTGTTCAATATTTAATTTCTTGTCATCAATTAAAAAAATTTTATTGGCTTTCAATTCCTTGTTCAAATTTTGCCAAATACGATTAAACTCGTTTTGCTGTCTTAATACTATTCTTTGAATTTCGTCAAGTACCGCTTGAGGTGATTCGATTAAATCAATATTATGAATATGCCCTTTTTTATCTGTGAACTCCGCCATTCTTTTCAAAGTAGCTACACGGACTCTAAAAAACTCGTCTAGATTATTTGAAAATATACCTAAAAAACGGATACGTTCATTTAATGGAACTGTTGGGTCATTGGCTTCTTGTAACACACGGCCATTAAAACTTAACCAACTAATATCCCTTGCTAAAAATCTGTCTTTCATAAGTTGTTCAATTTCAGTTCAAATGTATCATTACTGCTATAAGTTACAAAAATAGCAGTAAGAAGTTAATAATAAATTAATAATTAGGAAATATTGTGTTCATATGCAAATGCGTATTTTACTAAAATTCTAACCCAATGGAAAAACGTAAAATTGATGTTTGCGTTATCAGCGATGTTCATTTAGGTACTTTTGGCTGTCAAGCAAAAGAAGTGCTCAATTACTTAAGAAGCATTCAACCTAAGACTTTAATCCTCAACGGAGATATTATAGATATTTGGCAGTTTAGTAAGCGCTTTTTCCCTGCAAGTCATATGGCAGTAATTAAGGAAATCTTCAATATGGCAAGTAAGGGTACAAAAGTTGTATATATCACAGGTAATCATGATGAAGCAATGCGCAAATATGCCGATTTTGAAATGGGTAATATTTTGCTAACTGACAAGATTGTATTCGAAATAAATGGTGAAAAGAACTGGGTGTTTCATGGTGACGTATTTGATCGTACAACTAAGGGTAGTGCTAAAATTTTAGCAAAACTAGGGGGATATGGGTATGACTTACTAATCATTTTGAATAGCCTATTTAATTGGATTTCAAGAATACTTGGAAAAGAGAAATTAAGCTTCAGTAAAAATGTAAAAAATGGAGTTAAGAAAGCAGTTTCTTGGATTGGGAACTTTGAACAAACAGCTGCAGAATTGGCTATAGCAAATGGCTACCAATATGTTATTTGTGGCCATATACACCAACCTCAGCAACGTGTAATTACTACCGAAAAGGGTTCGGTAACTTATTTAAATAGTGGTGATTGGATTGAAAATTCTACTTCATTAGAATATTATGAAAATGCATGGCATTTATACCATTATGATGCTAAGCAGTTTGAACATGTTTCTAAAGAGAAAATTAAAATAGTGCATTTGAATACTGAATTGAGCGTAATGACCAGCGAGGTAGCCTTTCAGGTATCACTTTAATTTATTTCATGAAAATATTTTACGCAATTCAAGGTACAGGTAATGGCCATATTAGTAGGGCTGTTCAGTTGTATCCTTATTTAAAAAAATACGGCGAAGTAGATTTTTTTTTAAGTGGCTCCAATGCGCATTTAAATACAGCCATACCCATCAAATTTAAAAGTAAAGGGCTAAGTTTGTTTTATAAACATACCGGGGGGCTTGATTATAATAAAATTGCAAGCTCTTTGTCTTTTAATATTTACAAGGATGCAAAGTCTTTGCCTGTAAACGAGTATGATTTAGTAGTAAACGATTTTGAATTTGTTTCATCACTTGCATGTTCTATCAAAAAAGTGCCTTGTGTTCATTTTGGACATCAGGCTAGCTTTCAAAGCAAGTATACACCAAGGCCCAAAGGAGTAAACCCATTAGGAAATTTGATTTTAGAAAAGTTTGTGAAAAGCAATAAGCATATTGGATTACATTTTGATGCTTATGATGAAAATATATATAATCCAATTATTAAGGATGAGATAATAGCTGCAACTCCTATTAATGACGGTCACATTACAGTATATTTACCTCAATATTCAATTGCTGTACTAGAACCACATTTACTATTTCAAAGTAAATTTCATTTTGAAGTGTTTACTAACGAAGTTTCAAGTATTGTGTGTAAACAAAACATAACATACTACCCTATCAATAATAGGCAGTTTACAAGTAGCATGGTTAGATGTTATGGTATTATTACTGCAGGTGGTTTTGAAACGCCAGCCGAAGCAATGTATATGAATAAAAAGGTATTAAGCATTCCCATAATGCGTCACTACGAACAAGAATGTAATGGCGTTGCACTAGCTAAAAAAGGGGTAATGGTGCTTCGTAAAATAGACGAAAATTTTGGCAAACACTTTGATCAGTGGATTAATGAAAAAAAACCAGTTAAACTAGACTTAACACATACAACCGAGCAAATTGTAGACATTCTAATACAATCAGCCAATAAAAATTAATTATGTATACAATTTTGAATCAAAAAGGAGAGAAGGTTGCGTATATCCAAAACATGATGATTATGGATTTAACGCAGGAGCAAGTACTAGGTATTTTAATTGGCGACTGTTTTTTTGGAAGAAAAAACAATGTGATTGGTAAAATATTTAACAAGACAGCCTATTTAATTAATGGTGAAATTGTTGGCAAGGTGATTAATAATGAGGAGTATAAAAATATTGCCTTGAAAAAATCTCAAATGCAGGCTGCATGGGATATCTTGTCTAATATCAAGGAACACACTAGTACATGGATTGTAGAATCTAATAAATGGTCCGAGAAGCCATTGTTATTTCATTTATTATAATACCACTAATTTTATTTTATGTTTTCAAAATTCCAAAGTTTAGCAATTATTCTGCTACTTCCTTTTTGTGCGCTAGCCCAAAATCCATTCCTTGCTAAACCCTATTTACAAGCGGGACACAAGGGAGATCGTAATAGTTTAGAATTATTATGGCACACAACTGACTCAGCTGCAACATGGGAGGTAGAAGTTGCAACTGGTGAGCGTTGGTCAAAAGCTACAGAATACAGCGTAAATAAAGTAAACGTTAAAAACGTTGCTCCTTTTTCGGTTTATCATGCTGTATTAAACAATTTGGAATCCGGCAAAGTATTTAAGTATAGAGTTATTGAGGATAATAAAATTGTTTTTACATCAGAAGGCCAAGCGCCAAAATCTATAACACAGCCGTATAGTTTTATTGCCATTGGTGATATTGGCGCAGAAAAATCGGATCAAAAAAAATTAGCTTCTATAGCATATGGTTTACATCCCGACTTTGTTGCTGTTCCTGGTGATATTGTTTATGAAAACGGTTTAGTGTCTGAGTACACTAAAAAGTTCTGGCCAATTTATAATGCCGACATTGCGGATAGTAATGGCGCTCCATTAATGAGAAAGATTCCATTTATAGCTGCTGTAGGTAATCACGATGCAGACAATAATGATTTAGATAAATATCCTGATGGTTTGGCTTATTATTATTTTTGGGCACAACCATTGAATGGTCCAAAAGTTGCTGATTTTGCAAATGCGTATCCAACATTCAAGGCTAGTGAAACTAATAAGAATGCTTTTTTAAATGCAGCTGGTAAGGCTTACCCTATAATGAATCATTTTTCTTATGATTATGGGAATGCGCATTGGTTAGTAATTGACGCCGACACATACGTAGATTGGACAAATAAGGAGTTATTAGACTGGGTAAAGCAAGATTTACAAAATGCCTCAAATGCTACTTGGCGTTTTGTAATGTACCATCATCCTGGTTTTAATTCTTCAAGAGAACATTTTGAACAACAACAAATGCGTTTATTAGCGCCTGTTTTTGAAGCAGCAAAAGTGGATGTAGTGTTTAACGGGCATGTACATAATTACCAAAGATCTTATCCCTTAACTTTTGTTCCAGATAGAAAAGGAACCTTGTTAGTTGGAGGGAAAGATAACAAAACTTATCGCGGTAGAGTAGTTAATGGAAAATGGACTTTGGATAAAAGTTTTGATGGCGTTGCAAATAAAAAGCCAAAGGGAGTTATCTATATTGTAACTGGTGCTGGCGGTGCTGATTTATACAACCCAGAACAAACGAATGATCCAGACTCATGGCAAAAATTTACTAGTAAGTTTTTTGCTACTTCACATAGCTTATCTTATGTACAGATTAAAGACAATACATTTAAATTACAACAAGTAACTGCTGAAGGTAAAGTAGTTGATAGTTTCGAAATTGTAAAATAGCCGAATTATAATATTAATTATCTGATGGAGGAGAGAATAAAAAGTTCTCTCCTTCTTTTGTTTTAGCCACTTTTAAATTACCGAACTTATAGCTAAAAGACAATCCAAATGATTGATAAGGGATATTTCTGTATGAGTTAGTAACTGTGTTTTTGCTAATCAATTGACTTGTTTGACGAATATATACATCAAATGGATTTACGATTACTAATCCTATACTTCCCTTGTTATTTAAAATTTGCTTTCTTGTAGCAATGGTATAGCTATAGTTGGACGGCTGTCTGCCTTGCCATTTCATCCCTAAATTATAGTTGCCAAACAGTTCAACTGCCCAGGTTTTATTTACATTATAACTAGTGTTGATACTGGTTCTATACCCAAAGCTATTTAACACTTTTGGTTCGTCAAATGGGTTTATAAGATGCCTGTTAAATAGCATCAAATTAGGACGGACAACCCATTTGTCGCCAAATGGTAAAGAAGCTGAAATATTTAATCCAGCCCTTGTCTCAGCACTAATATTTGCCCTACTTGTAATAGTAACATCATTATATACACTATCTCCAATTTTATAGAAAGGATAATAGGTTATATAAGGTTTAATATCTGGACTATTGTATTGGCAAAATAATACTAGATTTAAATTTGCACCGTTGGGGAATGGCTTATTTAAACTTAATTCAACATTATTTCCAATCTCAGGTTGTAAATTTGGATTACCTGTAGTAATATTATGAGGATCCGATAAATTCATAAATGGATTTAAATCCTTGTAGTCGGGTCGTTCTATACGGTAAGTATACGCAAATTTTAATACCTGGTTATTTTTAAACTTATGTGATAAAATAAATGATGGTGCAATATTTCCGTAATCAGGAATGCTTGTAGTACCTGATTGAGAATAAAAAGCGTTGCTTTTAGTATATTCATATCTAATACCTGATTTAACATCAACTGTTTTTAGAATTTTGTAAGAAGCAACTAAGTAGCCGGCAATAATATTCCTAGTGTATTTAGATTGGTAAGATTGACTTTGATTGATCTCAAATTGTTGTGTATTTGAATTTAACGAAAACACGTCGGCGTTACTTACAATAGATTGATGTGTATACCTTGTTCCAGCCTCAATTGTAACCGTTTTGCTAATTGGATTGAAATAATCTATAGCTATATTTTCTTCGGATTCTTTCCCAGGATTTAAACTATGAGCACCTGCAAATGGGTTGTTGTTATTTACCAGGTACTGGCTTTGCTGATAATATGAATTATTTTTATTAGCGCTTCCATTATAAGTTAATTCAATACTTTCTCCTTTGCTGTTCAGGGTTTTTTTATATCCCAAACTTTGTTCAAAATCGTTCACGCTTAAGGTGTTAGTAAATTGTCGGGTACTTAGCAAATGGCTAACTTGATTGTTGTTATTATCAAATTGGCTTTGTGCTTGACTAATTACACCATTATTGTCATTGCTAAAATTATTAAAGCTTAAAGAAGCAGTTAAATTGCTTGACTTATTAATTTCCCAATCTAATCCAAAACCGCTTTTATAACTCTTTCTGCCAAAATTGGATCTGCTATCCTGTGCTAATACTTGGGTACCAGTTGTGCTTGTCGAAGTTCTGACACTTCCGTTAGGTGTTATGCCGTTAAGTTGTTCATTGCCACTAAAAAATGCATTAACACCAATATTATTATGCTTCCAACTAGTATTAAAGCTTCCATTTTCCAGCCTGCTTCCTATTGAAATATTTACATTGCCGTTATAACCTTCCAGTTTGCTTTTTTTAAGTATAATATTTATTATTCCTCCTGTGCCGGAAGCTTCATACTTGGCACTTGGACTACTCATTACTTCGATACTTTGAATTTGACTGTTTGGGATAGATTGCAATGCCTCTGCAATACTATTGCCAAATAATGCCGATGTTTTCCCATCAATTAAAAACTTGATGCTTGCATTTCCTAATAGTTCTACATTACCATCGGCATCAACTGTTATTTGCGGAATCTTTCTTAAAATATCAGTTGCTACACCACCTTGAGAACTAATGTCTCTATCTACATTATATATAGTTTTATCAATCTTATTCTCAATTACAGGCTTGGTACTTTTTACAATTACGTCTGCTAGGTTATTATTAATTTTATTTAGTAATATTTGGTTGATTGAATCAATTTGAGTTACAATAATTGTTTTACTGTAAGTAGCGTACCCAATATATTGTACTTTTATATTATAAGTTCCTTTTGTAATATTCGAAATCACAAATGCTCCATCAACATTAGTTTGTGTCTTCTTGATTGTAATATTATTTAAATCCAACAAATAGATACTTGCAGCGGGAAGTGAGGTTAAATTAGCTGCATCTAATACTTTCCCTTTATAGTTAAAAACAGCATTCAGCTGTCCAAAAGAGATACTCTGAAATTCAATAAACAAGAGTACCAAGATTGTAATTTTTTTCATAATTGAACACAAAGCTAATTATTATACAGCTATAATTAAAATGTAAACCATTGAAGCATCCATTAACTTAAAATGTGATTAAAACACCTTTCAATTAACAATTAGGTAACAATAAGTTCATTTATTCGTAACATCGTATTTATAGATATGCTGCTATGTAAAGATAGCTTTGCCATTCATTAAACATTTAGTCATGAGTGGTAAATTCTTAACGCAAAAACTTAAAAGCGTTATCCTTCCAATTTTACTATTATTTACAATCAACAGCTTTGCAGGTGATATTAAGGGTAGAGTTTTAGATGCAGGTAATGGTGAGCCTTTAGTAGGCGCAACAGTTACAGTAAATAACCAAGCCGTAATGGTGAAGTTAGATGGAACTTATCATTTTAAAAATGTAAGTGCAGGAAAGTATAACATCAAAGTGAGTTATGCTGGTTATAAGTCTGAGTCCAAGGATGTTATTTTAAATAATGCAACTGAAACTAAAGTAGTTGACATTAATTTAGAATCTACATCTGCTTCCTTAACGTCTGTAACAGTTAGTTCAAATAACAAAGACAATGATAAGTCTGTAAGAAGATTAGAGAAAATTGCTGATCCAATTATCAACGTATTGTCTTCAAAAAATATTCAATTATTGCCGGATATTACAGTTGCTAATGCTTTACAAAGAGTAAGTGGTGTAACTATTGAAAAAAGCGGATCAGGTGAAGCAAGATATCCTATTATTAGAGGTATGGAAAAAAGATACATCAACACATTGGTGAATGGTATCAAAATTCCAAGCCCAGATAATAAAAATCGTTTTATTCCTTTGGATTTATTCCCTTCTGAATTATTAGAGCGTTTAGAAGTTGGAAAAAGTTTAACTCCAAGCATGGAAGGCGACGCGATTGGCGGTACGATTAATTTAGTAATGAAGGACGCTCCTGATCGTTTATTAGTACAAGGCAATGTTGCAGGTGGTTTTAATACCTCTTTTCCTGATCAAAAATTTAGCAAGTTTGATAATAGCACAATGAGTGTTTTATCTCCAGCACAAATTAAGGGTAGTACTTATGTTGCTAATTTAAATGACTTGCCGGTTGCTCATTTGAATTATGACGAAAAGTCAAATCCAGTTAATTCAACATTTGGTTTAACTGTAGGAAATAGATTTGGAAAAACAAAGCAATTTGGATTTGTATTATCAGGCAGCTATCAAAATATCTACCGTGGTACAACTTCTAATTTCTTTTTACCAAACTCTCAACCTGGTTTAAACAATATTCCTTTATTTTCTGATTTACAATTAAGAAAGTATTCTGTTCAAAGTCAAAGAAAAGGCGTGAATGCGAAATTTGATTATCGTATTAATAAGAATAATAAAATTTCATTATTCAATACATATGTACGTTTAGATGACTATCAAACACGTTTTATTTGGGACACAGTTGCGTTAAACTCATTAATTAACAAATCAACAAGAAGTCAGTGGGTATTTCAATCAATCAATAACACTACTTTGCAAGGTGAACATAAGTTAAGCAATACAGATAAATTAGATTGGTCTTTGGCATATTCAATTGCTAAAAGTAACACTCCGGATCAATCTACTTATACACATGAGTATCCAATTGTACCAACTAGCTTAACGATAGATAAATTACAATCTATGTCAAGAATTTGGACAAGCAATACGGATAAAGATCAATCTGCTTATTTGAATTATACAAAAAACACTTCTGTATTTAATCGTGATTTTGAGTTAAAAGTAGGCGGCTTGTATAGAAATAAAAATAGAGACAACTATTATATTGCTTACTCATTATCTCCGGTTTTAGGTGCAGCATATAATACAATTAATACGGCTCAGTTCTTGTTTAACCCAGCTAGCAATGGAGCTCCAGGATTAAATGGTAATAATTATTCTTTCGAAGAGAAAATCACTGCAGGATACTTACAAGGCAAGTGGAACTTGTCTAGTAAATTTGAATTATTAGGAGGCGTTAGAGCTGAAAATACCAATCAACATTATGAGACTTTATTGACTAATGATGTTCAAGCAAAATCAGGTACTATTCAATACACCGACTTATTGCCAAGTGCTCAAATGAAGTATTCTTTAACTCCAAATCAAAACTTACGTTTTGCTTATTACAGAGCTATCGCAAGACCTGGTTTTTCTGAATTAATTCCTGATGGTGCTGATGGTGAATTTTTCAAAGAAGTTGGTGACCCGGTTAATTTAAAACATACTATAGCAGACAACTTAGATATTCGTTATGAATTATATAGTAAAGGATCTGATCAATTATTGTTAGGTGGTTTTTATAAGGACATTCAAAACCCAATTGAGATATCTGCAGTTAAACCACAAAACGTAAATAGTTTGTATTTACAGCCAGTTAATATTGGCAAGGCAACTAACTATGGTTTTGAAGCGGTTGCGGCAAAATTCTTTGGTTCTTTTGGAATCTCTGCTAACTATACTTATACAAATTCTAGTATTACCAATGATAGTTTAATATTTTCTTATCGTAACACTGCTGGACAAATTGTATCAAAGCGTGTTTCTGAAACAAGACCACTTCAAGGGCAGTCTAATCACGTAGGAAATTTATCATTCATTTACAAGAATCCAAAAATTGGATTTGATTTTCAAACAGCAGTTGTATATACAGGAGAAAGAATCAGTTTTATTAGTCCATATGCAGGCTTAAATTACTGGCAATCACCAACAACTCAATTGGATCTTTCATTTGAAAAGAGATTTGGCAAGCATTTTTCTTTCTATGGAAAAATTAATAACCTAACTGATGCTCCAATGGAATTGTCTTTACACCAATCATATAATGGATATATGGCAGGAAGTGGATCAAGAGCATTGGCATTACAAACAGACCCAGCAAATAAAATAATCATCCAAAAGGATTATTATAGAACTACTTATTTATTTGGCATCCGTTTTAAACTTTAATAATAATACAATTCTATAAAATGAAACAAAAGTTTACATATTTAATAGCAATTTTAGTAATCGGACTAACGTCTTGTACTAAAACGGAAGAAACTAAAGATCTTTGGCAAGCAGTTATTGTACCAGCTTCTCCAATTAGTGAATCAGCTCCATTAACTGGTGCCCTTAAAGGAACAATGCTAGCTGGTAAAACATATACTGTTAGTGGTGATATTTTTGTGAACACTGGTGATACTTTAATTATTCAACCAGGAGTTACAGTAAACTTTACTGGAACTGGCGGTGTGCCGGTTGGTATAGGAGTTAAAGGAACATTACTTTCATTAGGTACTAAAGAAGCACCAATTTATTTAACCTATCCTGGTGTTACAAGAACAGACCAACTAGGTGCTAATCCAGACACCGATCCAGCCTTAAAAGGAAAATGGACTGGTGTAACTGGTGCGACAACTTGTCCTTTAATTGTTTTAAAATGGACGCATGTTGATTTTGGCGGTGCTACTATTAGTTCTGCAATGAAGAGTTTTACAGGTAGTTCAAGTCCATATCCAGTTTATTTTGCGAATCCTGATGGTAGTTTTATTTTAGAAGATTCATGGATTTATGGTAGTGTGGATGATCCTTTTAGAATTAATGGTGGTAAGATTCATATTATGAGAAATACTTTTGAAAAGTGTGGATATACCGGTGGTGAAGCCATGAACTCAAAAGCAGGAACAATTGGTGACTTTGCATATAACTTATGTGTAGGCATGGCAACAAATGGCCCTAAAGTATCTAATATTAACGTTGCAGTAGGAAAGCCAGGGTCTAATGTGCGTATTTACAATAACACAATCATTAACTGTGGATATCGTAGAGCTGCGGCAGGTCGTGGAGGTTCTATAAATTTTGAAGAAGGCGCTGCAGGAATGGCTTACAATAATTTAATTGTAAACTGTAAATTTGGTTTGCGTATAGTAAATAACCCAATTGCAGATACTGCAAATATCCAGTATGGCTATAACTTTTATTATGCCGATTCTTTATCTGTTGCTAGTCAGTTTATTCCATCGTTAGCAGTAAGCACAGCTATAAGTAAAGCACAAGAAACAGATATTCCAAAACCGTCTACTTACTTACCAGCAGGTTGGTTAATTGGACAAGCATACACAGCAAATGCTGCTGTGGTAGGTGCCAATAATCCTCAATTCATTAATGCGCCAGTGCCATTGCCAGCGGGTTTAATGTTAAGAGATATTGCTGTGGTGGGAACTTCAAACTATGCATTAAAACCTAATTCACCTTGTATTGGTGCTGGTTATACTGGATTTACTCCAAGGGCCGATGTAATACAAGACTTAAGATTAGGAGCTACAGAAATTACTCCTCCAGGTAAAGATATAGGTTGCTACCAAAGTAATGGTAGAGGCAACCAACATTAGTATTTGTTTTAATTTGAATTAAAGGTGCCCTAATGAAAATTATGGGCACCTTTTTTATTATATTTATTCCACTAAGATGAAAAACATTAAATCATTTATTACTTTTCTATTGGTATTAGTAATTTGCAATAACAATCTTATTGCACAATCAATTCCTGTAAAACAAAATGACAGTATTGTTCAATTTATATTTACGTCTGATGTACATTTTGGATTAGTAAAAGATAAATTTAAAAATGCTAATAATGTTTCCGCTTATGAAGTAAATAAAGCTATGGCTGGTGTGATGAACCATTTAAAAGGCAAATCCATTCCTAATGATGGCGGTGTTTTGGCTAATTATAAAATTGATGGTATTGATGCTTTGGTAATAACAGGTGATATTGCAAATAGAATGGAAAATGGGGTGCAATCTGCAACTAAATCTTGGGAAGAATTTAAAACGGTATTTATTGATAGTTTAGATATAAGAAAAACCAATCTTGATAAATCTGATTTGTTTCTAGTTCCTGGAAATCACGACATGAGCAATGCTATAGGGTTTCACAGAAAAATGGAGCCTAAAAAAGACCCGGCTTCCATGTTAGGTATTTATAATTTAATGTTCCCTAATAAAGCTGTTACTCAATTTGACAGTATTTTATGCAGAGTGCATTATTCAAAAGATATCAATAATGTGCATTTTATTTTTTTAAGTTTATATCCTGATTCGGCAGAAAGAGTTTGGATGGAGCAAGATTTAAAAAATGTTGCCACTTCAACCCCGGTTTTATTATTTGCACATTCTATTCCAGAAGTGGAACCTCGTTTTTTTGAAAATCCCAATGGCATTCACGATATAAATGATGAAGATAAATTTGAAAATCTTGTACCTGAAAGATATAAAGACGGAAAAGACGTGAAAGGAGAAACAAGGATTGAGCAAAATGCATTTGTTGCATTTGTAAAAAAACATGCTAATATCAAAGTGTATTTTCATGGACATGAAAACTTTACGCAGTATTATACCTATCAAGGCCCTAATAAGGATATTAATTTAACCTGCATAAGAACCGATAGTCCAATGAAAGGAAGGGTTTCAGCCAAGGATGAGACAAAACTAGCTTTTGAATTGGTAACAATTAATACACATAAAAAAACACTTTCCGTTAGGGAAGTGTTATGGAATGATTTAAAAAGTAATATAAAGTGGGGTGACTCAAAAACAATAATATTGTAAATATTTTACAATACTTTGTCTCTAACAAAATCCTCGCAATAGTTCTTTACCATTTCTCTCACAGTTCTAAATTCATTCATTATCTCTTCCTCTGTTCCTGTTGCTTTAGCTGGATCAGGGAAATTATAATGAAATTTTAAAGCCTTGGTTGGGAAGTAAGGACAACGCTCCTTTGCGTTATCGCAAACAGTAATTACATAGTCAAAATCAACACCAAAATATTCGGTGATATTATTTGAAGTATGGCCAGAAATATCTATCCCATCTTCTTTCATAATGGCAATGGCTTTAGGATTTACGCCATGTGTCTCTACGCCAGCTGAATATACATTGGCTTTCCCTTTTGTTATTTCGGCTAAATAGCCATGTGCTATTTGACTGCGGCAACTATTCCCTGTACATAATACTAATATATTTTTCATAAAAGGTTACTTCAAATTTTACTTAGCAATTTTATATTTACTTTTTTTAAACATTAGCAACATCCAGATCCTGGAGTGCAAGTGCTTGTTGGTTTTTCGGCGTAAACAGTTACCGAAAAAATACCTAAATCCGATTGATTGAATTTTGCAATTTCGGCTTCTGATAAATAATTTTTTAAAATATCATTAGGAATTACAATTGGTTTTTCTTTTTGTAACACCACATTTTTAAAGCCACATGTATTGATTAACTCTAAATACACTTGCTTTTGAATGGCGCCACTTACACAACCGGCATACATTTCAGCTGCATTGCGTAATTCGTTTGGCAAGGCACCTACTAACACTACATCTGAAATACTAAAGTGACCACCTGGTTTTAATACTCTGTATATATCGGTTAATACTGCATGTTTATTAGGCACTAAGTTTAAAACGCAATTGCTTACTACAACGTCTGCAACATTAGCAGTTATTGGCATGTTTTCAATGTCGCCTTGTCTAAACTCAACATTATGGTATCCCATTTTTTCGGCATTCGCGCGTGCCTTCTCAATCATTGCTGGCGTAAAATCAACGCCAATTACTTTTCCAGTCACGCCCGTGCTTCTTCTTGCTACAAAGCAATCATTGCCAGCACCCGAACCTAAATCTACAACTACATCACCTTCTTTTAATTTTTGCAAATTCAGTTGGTAAGCCACAGCCTAATCCTAAATCGGCATCTGCAACATAGCCTTCCATTTTTGTATAATCGTCTGACATGATATTGTACACTTCTGTACTGCATCCACCTGCACCACAACATGATGACATATTTGTTTCTTTGTCCTGTAACGCAATCTCGCTGTACTTTGCTTTTACAATTTCTTTTAGTTCTAATTCTGTTTTCATGTTACTAATTTGTACAAATTTCGCACTATTTGGAGTAATACAAATAGGAGGTTATGCACATTAAAAAAGCCTAGTCTTTTGAACTAGGCTTTTAGGCTTATAAACACCAAATGAAAATTTATGCGCTTGCTAATGCATCGGCTACACCCTTGTGTAAAACCTTGCCTGCTCTAATATTTAATCCTTTTGCTAATGCTGGATTTTCGGCACATGCTTTTTCCCATCCTTTGTTTGCAATTGATATTGCGTAAGGTAAAGTTGCTTGTGTTAATGCACGTGTAGATGTTTGTGGAACTGCTCCTGGCATATTCGCAACACAATAGTGTGTTACATTATCGATAGTGAATACTGGATTTTCGTGTGTTGTTGGTTTACATGTTTCAATACATCCACCTTGGTCAACAGCTACGTCCACAATAACCGAACCCGCTTCCATTAATTTTAAATCTTCCTTCTTCACTAAATGTGGCGCTTTTGCACCATGTAATAATACGGCACCAATTAATAAATCGGTCGTTGCTAATTTTTCTTTAATTGCTAAGATGGTAGAATATTGTGTTACTACGTTTGCTGGCATTACATCACTTAAGTATCTTAATCTTGCTAAGTTGGTATCCATCAAGGTTACGTTAGCGCCTAGTCCTGCAGCCATTTTAGCGGCTTGTGTTCCAACAATACCACCACCAATTACTAATACTTCTGCTGGTTTTACACCTGGCACACCACCTAGTAATTTTCCTTTGCCACCAAATGGTTTTCCTAAATAATAAGCACCCACATTAATAGCCATTCTTCCAGCTACTTCTGACATGGGAACTAATAATGGTAATGATCCGTCTGCTAATTCTACAGTTTCATATGCAATACAAACTGCATTAGACTTCATCATCGCTTCTGTCAATTCTCTTGAAGCTGCAAAGTGGAAATATGTAAATAATATTTGTCCCGCTTTGATATAAGGAAACTCTACAGCCAAAGGCTCTTTTACTTTAATAATCATTTCAGCAATTTCATACACTTCCTTGGCAGTGTTCAAAATGCTAGCGCCAACTGCTTTGTATGCTTCGTCAGAAAATCCTGAACCAGCTCCGGCGTTGGTTTCTACATATATAGTGTGACCTTGTCTAACTAGTGCGTCTGCACCTTCTGGAGTTAAACCTACTCTGTACTCTTGAATCTTGATTTCTTTTGGGCAACCTATTATCATAATATTTGTTTTTATTACTGCATAAATATCATCAAAAAGGAAATATTTTGAAATATTCGTTCATATTCAGGAAATAATACTAATAATTTATAATATTTAAGGAATTGTCGGTAATTTAGACTGCCAATTGGCTTGTTGGCAGAAATAATTCCTTTACATAAAAGAGTGACCTATGAACCTTGACACAATTGATACCGCCATTTTGCGCATTCTCCAAAAAAACGCATTGGCAAAAATTAAAGATATTAGTGCAGAAGTGAATCTATCTATGAGTCCAACGCACGATCGCATTAAACGTTTGGAGTCCGAAGGTTATATTCAAGGATATGTTGGCATATTAGATAGAAAAAAAATTGACCTAGGATTAATTGTTCATTGTCATGTGACTTTAGATAAACAAACGCGTAATAATTTTTCCGAGTTTGAGCAAATCATTGCGCAATATCCAGAAGTTATTTCATGTAGTTTAGTGTCTGGCAATTTTGATTATTTTTTAAAGCTAGTGTCTAAAGATGTTGAAACTTATAATAAGTTTTACCAAGAAAAATTAGCTGTACTTCCCATGGTTGCACATATCAATAGTTTGTTTGTTATGGATGAAATTAAAACTACTACGGCACTGCCATTATAAACAAGGTGTCACAAAAATATATTTACTACTAAATAATTATAACATGTACGATATTTCTTATTTCAAAGCTAAAGATCATCAAGAAGTAATTGATTTTATGCAAGTCAATCCTTTTGTAACAATTTGCGGAGTGGATGCAAATGGATTTCCTGTTGCAACGCAAGTGCCTGTTTTAATTAAAATTATAAATGACCAATTAGTAATAAGTGGGCACGTAATGCGCAAGCAGGATCATACCATTGCTTTTGAAATGAATAAAAATGTACTTGTGTTGTTCACTGGACCGTCTGCATTTGTAAGTGGTAGTTGGTATACAGACAAGACCATGGGGAGTACTTGGAATTACCAATCGGTGCATGCTAAAGGTAAATTAGAGATAAAGGACAGCGCACACTTACTTTCTTTGTTAACAGCACTTACAGCGCATTTTGAGGAAGATCCAAATGCTTCTAGTCAGGTAAAAAATCTTTCTGCAGCATACATGGAGCAGAACATGAAAGCTATTTACTCCTTTGATATTGTAGTAGAAAATTTACAACATGTTTTTAAACTTAGTCAAAACAGAGACGACGTTTCGCATGAAAATATTAAAGCCGAATTAAGTAAGGGAACGCCTGCGTGCAAACATATGGCAGCAGCTATGACGCGCAAAAAATAATTTGACGCGGCTTGAAGTATTATTTTGCTGGCTGAATTAAATCCCAAAGATTTCCATAAATATCTTTAAATACTGCAACGGTTCCATATTCTTCGTCGTGTGGAGGAATTGTAAACTCAACGCCTTTTGAATTGTAGTTTTCGTAATCTCTGTAAAAATCATCAGTGTATAAAAATAAAAACACACGGCCACCTGTTTGGTAACCAATAAATTTTTCTTGTTCTTCTGTCGCTGCTTTTGCTAATAATAATGTACACCCATTTTCGGCACCAGTTGGCTGCACCATTACCCATCTTTTTGTTTCAGATAAAACCGTGTCCTCAATTAATTTAAACCCCAAAGTGTTTGTGTAATAATTAATTGCTTCATCATAATCTCTTACAACAACTGCAATATGTGCTAGACTTTGTTTCATATTTCAAAGATAGATTACCTTTGTTCAAATTTTAATTATGGCAGCTACAAAAAATTTGATTTTTGATTTAGGCAATGTGTTGTATGATATTGACTTTTCAAAAATGTATGCTGCTTTTGATACTTTAGGTATTCCAAATTTCGAGAACCACTTTACCTTAAATAAATCAGATCAAATTTTCTTTGATTTAGAAAAAGGCTTGATTAATGAACAAGAATTTTGTGATGGTTTTAATGCGTTATATAAATTGTCTTTGTCCAATGATCAAATTGTTGGTGCTTGGAATTCCTTGCTAATTGGGTATAGAAAAGAGAGTATTGAATGGATAAAGAAGCATAATAGTATTTACCCGACTTTTTTATACTCCAATACCAATCAGATCCATTATGATTATTTTATCCCTCAATATGCCCAAGAAATAGGCGGAAACTTCGAAAATTTGTTCAAAACGTCCTATTTTTCGCATAAAATGGGTCAAAGAAAGCCCGATCCGGCCTCTTTTCAGCATATTTTGGGAAAAGAAGGATTGGTGGCTCAGGAAACTTTATTTATAGACGACAATGAGCCAAATGTGATTGCCGCGGCTTCGGTTGGCCTACAAGTTTTGTATTTGCAGCCAGGTATGAGGGTGGAAAAGGATTTGGTTCTTTAAGCGCCTTATATCAAGCAACTATTTCTTAACTTCTTCAAAATCAATGTATTCTGCTTCAACAGCTACTTCTTTTTTGGGAGCATTTGAAGCTTGGTTGCTACTTTGAGTACCAGATTGTGCACTTGCATTTTGGGCCTGTTTGAATGCTTCTGCCTGTTGTCTTTGCATTTGCTCCATATTTCGTTTCACCGACTTTATGCCTTTGCTAACTGGTACCACTACCTCAAATATAACCTTATAAAGCAGGTAAATAATTAGCCCATCAATTATAAATTTCCACATAATGCAAAAATAGGGTACTATATAATATTATTGGGTGATTTCATCACGTTTTATTACCTTTGTTCCAGAATAAGCAGAGAAATGAAGGGAACGAAATCGTTCCCTTCTTCTTTTTTAACTATGGAAGTAAACGATTTAAAAGAAAGGGTACACGGTATAATTGAGCCTCTATTAGTAGAGGATCCAGAATATTTTTTAGTGTGGATTAAGGTAAAACCAGGCCACATTATAAGAGTGTACCTAGACGGAGACAACGGGTTGCCTATTCAAAAGTGTATTTACTTTAACCGTAAATTATACAGGGCCATTGAGGAAGCGGGTTGGTTCCCAGACGGTGACTTTGCTTTAGAAGTTTCTTCACCAGGCGTTGACGAACCATTGCTATTAAAAAGACAATACAATAAAAATATAAATCGTAAGGTAGAAGTAGAATTATTAGACGGCACTAAAAAAGAGGGTACGTTAACTACTGTCGCAGAGGCGGATATTATTATTGAGTGGACAGAAGGAAAGGGTAAAAAAGCAACCCAGCACCAATTGCTTATTCCGTTTGAGAATATTAAATCAACTATAGTTCAAATTCAATTTTAACAAATCATCAAGCGAAAAGCTTGAAAAAAAATTATGTTATGGCAAGTATAAATTTGATTGAAGCCTTTCAGGAGTTTAAAGACGCAGAAAGCATTGATCGTCCCACGATGATGAAAGTGGTAGAGGATGTTTTTAAAACTTTACTAAGAAAAAAATATGGTAGCGACGAAAATTTCGACGTTATCGTGAACGCTGAAAAAGGTGACTTAGAAATAATTCGTCGTCGTGAAATTCGTCCTGATGATGACGTTGATAATCCTTTAGCTGAGGTTTCTTACTCTGACGCAATCAAGATAGAGCCTGACTTTGAGATAGGTGAGGAATTATTAGAGGAAGTAAATATTTACGATTTTGGTCGTCGTGCTATCTTAGCTGCAAAGCAAACTTTAGCATCTCGCATAAACGATTTAAAAAAGAATGCATTAGTTAAAAAATATTCTGATAGAATAGGCGAAATTATCAATGCTGAAATTTATCAGGTTTGGAAAAAAGAAGTTTTGTTATTAGACGAAGAAGGAAATGAATTAATTCTTCCTAAGACTGAACAAATTCCTCAAGACTTTTTTAAGAAAGGAGAAAACATCAGAGCAGTAATTGCACGTGTGGATATGAAAAACAATTCACCTGTAATTATCTTATCTAGAACAAGTCCTTTATTCCTTGCTAAATTATTAGAGATTGAAGTACCTGAAATTTTTGATGGCTTAATCACTATCAAGAAAATTGTTCGTGAGCCAGGTGAGCGTGCTAAAGTAGCAGTTGAATCATTTGATGATCGTATCGATCCAGTAGGTGCTTGTGTGGGAATGAAAGGTTCTCGTATTCATGGAATTGTTCGTGAATTGAAAAACGAAAATATCGATGTAATCAACTTTACTACTAACACACAATTATTAATTCAACGTTCATTGACGCCAGCTAAAATTAGCTTCATGAATTTGGATAACGATCGCAAGCGTGCCGAAGTGTATTTGCAAGCAGATCAAGTGTCATTAGCAATTGGTCGTCGTGGTGTTAACATCAAATTGGCTTCTGAATTAACAGGATACGAATTGGATGTTTACCGTGAAGACGAGGAAGTGGTTGACGAATTTGATATTGATATGGATGAATTTACAGATGAAATTGAAACATGGATTATCGACGAATTTAAGCGTGTAGGTTGTGATACGGGCCGTGCAGTATTAAAATTAAGCGCCGATGAATTAGAAAGAAGAACAGACTTGGAAAAAGAAACGATTGCTGAAGTGCGTCGTGTCTTACAAGAAGAGTTTGACAAAGGTGAATAACCTTTGAATTAGAAGTATATTTGTATTAGGTGACTCGTCCCGCGTCATCTTAAGAATGAACTGGGACAAAAAACAACAGAATGTCAGAATTGAAACTACCAAGACTGTTAGCAGCCGCTAAAGAATTCAATGTGGGTCAAGATACCATCATTGATTTCTTGGCTAAGAAAGGTTTTCCTAAAGACGACCTTAAGCCAACAGCTAAATTATCTGAAGAGCAGTATTATGCTTTGCAGGCTGAATTTCAAAGCGATAAAGTCGCTAGAAATAAAGCGGATCATGTTGAATTGCCAAAGAATGCAATTAGCGACAAAGCAAAAAAGGCGGATGAGCCTGTTGCTGAAGTAAAGAAAGTAGAAGCACCTATAGCTGCTGCTCCTGAAGTTAAAAAAGTGGATGCGTTTGCAGAGATTGCAAATCCAACTCCGGTTAAGGAAGAGGCGCCTGCTCCAGTTAAAGTGGAAGTGCCAGAAGTGGAAGCTCCAAAAGTGATTAATAAAATTGACCTGTCTTTAATTGACTCGTCAACACGTCCAAAAAAAGCTGCTAAAAAAGTGGAACCTACTCCTGCTCCTGCAGCTGAGGAAAAACCAAAAGCAGAAACTAAAAAAGCAGCTGCTCCTAAAGTAGATGCCCCTAAACCAGCTCCGGCTGCTCCAGTGGATCACTCAATTGCACCAGAAAATGTGCATGGAGAAATCACAAACATTCAAGCGGATAAATTAACTGGTCCAAAAATTTTGGGCAAGATTGATTTACCAATTAATAGCGATACGCGCCCTAAGCCTTTAAGCCAGGAGGAAAAGCGTACACGTAAACGTATTCCTGTTCAAGGTCAAGGTAATCGTCCACAAGGCCAAGGTCAACAAGGTGGTGGAAATGTACAAGGCGGTGGTGGTTATCAAGGCAATCGCCCACAAGGCGGTGGTGGCGGATACCAAGGCAATCGTCCACAAGGCGGCGGCGGTGGTTATCAAGGCAATCGTCCTAATAATCGTCCAGGCCAAGCCGGTGGTGGAGCACGCGGAAGAAACATGCCTCAAACTGCAGAACAAAAAGAAATAGATCAAAAAGCAATTCAAGATAAGATTAAGGAAACACAAGCTAAATTATCTGGCCAAGGTGGTAGAGGTAAGAGCATGAAATCCAAATATCGTCGTCAAAGAAGAGAAGAAGCTGCTGAAAACGAAAACAACGAGCAAAGAGAAGACAACAAATTACAGGTAACAGAATTTGTTACAGTAAGTGAGTTATCAAGTTTGATGGATGTGAGTTTTGCCGATATCATTAGCAAGTGTATGAACTTGGGTATCATGGTTTCTATCAACCAACGGTTAGATGCCGAGGTAATTGAATTAGTGGCATCTGAATTTGGATTTGAAGTTGAATTCGTTGGATTAGAAGATGCAGAAGAAATGGATGAAGAAGAAGAAGCAGAAGATCAAGCGAATTTAGTTGAACGTCCTCCAATTGTGACTATCATGGGTCACGTGGATCACGGTAAAACTTCATTACTGGATTATATTCGTAACGCAAATGTGGTTGCAGGTGAGGCCGGTGGTATCACGCAGCACATTGGAGCATACGAGGTAACATTACCAAACGGAAAAGCAATTACTTTCTTGGATACTCCAGGTCACGAAGCCTTTACAGCGATGCGTGCGCGTGGTGCTAAAATCACAGACATTGCAATTATTGTAGTAGCTGCCGATGACGCAGTGATGCCACAAACTAAGGAAGCAATCAGTCACTCGCAAGCAGCGAATGTGCCGATGATTTTTGCGGTGAATAAAATTGATAAAGACGGTGCACAACCGCAAAAGATATACGAGCAATTATCTCAAATGAACATTTTAGTAGAAGCTTGGGGTGGTAAATTCCAAAACCAAGAATTATCTGCTAAACAAGGTTTAAATGTAGATGCATTGTTAGAGAAAGTATTATTAGAGTCTGAAATTTTAGACTTGAAAGCAAATCCTAACCGCGAGGCAACAGGTAGTGTAATTGAAGCGTCCTTGGATAAAGGTCGTGGATATGTTGCAACCATCTTGGTTCAAAACGGAACATTACGTCAAGGTGATTTGATTTTATCTGGCCAACATTATGGTCGTGTAAAAGCAATGTTCAATGAGCGTAACCAACGTATCGAAGTTGCACCTCCTTCAACACCAGTAGTTATCTTAGGATTGAATGGCGCTCCTCAAGCGGGTGAAAAGTTCAAGGTATTTGATGACGAAGCTGAAGCAAAAGAATTAGCTACTAAACGTGCTCAATTATTAAGAGAGCAAGGTTTAAGAACTAGAAAACATATTACCTTAGATGAAATTGGTCGTCGTTTAGCTTTAGGAAACTTTAAAGAATTAAACATCATCATTAAAGGTGACGTGGATGGTTCTGTAGAAGCCTTGAGCGATTCATTACAAAAATTATCTACCGAAGAAATTGCAATTAGAGTAGTATTAAAAGGAGTAGGTCAAATTTCTGAATCTGACGTATTACTTTCTGCTGCTTCTGATGCGATCATTATTGGATTTAACGTTAGACCTAGTTTGCAAGCAAATCGCTTAGCAGAAACAGAAGGCGTTGAAATTAAAACATATTCAATCATCTACAACGCCATTGACGAAATCAAGAGCGCGATGGAAGGTATGTTGGAACCAAAAATTCAAGAAAAAATTGTTGCGAATGTGGAAGTACGTGAGGTTTACAAATTTGACAAAGCGACCGTTGCAGGTTGTTTCGTGTTAGATGGTAAATTAAGCAGAAACAGTAAAATTCGTATCATCCGTGATGGTATCGTTGAATTCCCAAGAGGCGAAGGTCAAGCAGCCGAATTAGGTAGCTTGAAGCGTTTCAAAGACGACGTTAAAGATGTTGTTTCAAACATGGAGTGTGGTTTAACAATCAAAAACTTTAGTGACTTGAAACCAGGCGATATCGTAGAAGCGTTTGAAGAAGAAGAAGTAAAACGTACTTTATAAAATAATTAAGATTTGATAGTTGGGATAATCACTCAGCTATCAGATCTTTACCCCATTAATTGTATTATTGATGAAAATAGTTAGCGTTGTTTTTTCTCTAGTCTTATTGTCGTTTTCATTTTCGGCAAAAGCTCAGGTTAAAAAAGTATTGGCAGATAAAATCATTGCCACTGTTGGAGATAAATTTATTTTAAGATCCGACATTGACAATGCAATTGCCGATTATAAAAGACAAGCGCAAGGTCAAGAAGGAATTACCATTCCAAGTACATGCCAAATTTTAGAAGGACAACTTATTCGTAAAGCCTTGGTATTACAAGCCGAAAAGGATTCAATCAATGTAACAGAGGATGAAATTCAAAATGCTATTGATAGCAGAATTAGACAATTCTTGCAACAATTTGGTTCAAAGGAAGTATTAGAAGAAGTTGCCGGACGTAGCATTGCGCAATTAAAAGACGATTTTAAATTATTAATTAAAGAACAAAAATTAGCTGACGAAATGCAGCAAAAGATTGTTGAAAAAATTAAAATCACTCCTACCGAAGTACGTGCTTTTTACAATAAAATTCCAGTTGACAGCTTGCCATTATATGAAAGCGAAGTTCAAGTATTAGAATTGGTGATGCACCCAAAAGCCAATCGTGATGTTGAGGAATATGTGATCAAACAATTAATGGATTACCGCCGTCAAGTAGAAGCGGGTATGAATAAATTTGATCAATTGATTAAATTATACTCTGAGGATCCAAGTTCAAAAGAAAATCTAGGTCAGTTTAGTTTAAATAGAAACGAGAAAAATTTTGATCCTGCTTTCATGTCTGGTTCATTCCGATTAAAAGAAGGTCAAATATCTGCTCCAATTAAATCAAAATTCGGCTATCACTTAATTCAATTAATTTCAAGATCGGGAGACGACGCAGTGGTAAAACACATTTTGCGTATACCTCCAATTTCGGCTGATGAAATTAATGAAACAAAGCATTTCTTAGATAGTGTTAGAAAAGACATTATTGCTAACAAGTATAGTTTTGGCGAAGCAGTAAATAAGAATAGCGACGATGACGGAAGTAAGTTTACTGGTGGTGCAGTTTCGGGAAGTGACGGTTCTACTTATGTGAATTACGATCAATTACCAGATAAAGACATGGTTGTATTGTTAAAGACAATGAAGCCAGGTGATATTTCCGCTCCTCAGGTATTTACCGACGACAGAGGTCGCAAAACTGTAAGACTGGTTTATTTTAAAGACCGTACAGAGCCACATAAAGAGAATTTAAAGGAAGACTATAATCGTGTGGCTGCAAGGGCTTTAGAAGTTAAAAAGACTAAAATATTAGAAAGTTGGTTTAACGAACACATTACCAATTACTACATCAATATAGACGAAGAATACCAGTCTTGTACCGAAATTAAGGAGTGGACGAAGGTTGCAAATGCTATCATTAAGCAGAAAACCTATTAATTTTAATTTTTTGTTGGAAGTTGCTAGATAAGATTAAGGAACTATTGTAAATTTGTGGCTCCTTAAACACCATCATGAGCGACGAAATAAAACACGAGTGTGGCCTTGCTTACATTCGCTTAAGAAAACCATTCTCTTATTATTTGCAAAAAAGAGGGTCGGTAACCTACGGGCTTAATAAATTATACCTTTTGATGGAAAAGCAGCATAACCGTGGTCAAGACGGTGCTGGCTTAGCTACACTTAAATTAAATATAGAAGCAGGTAATCCTTATTTATATCGCCAACGCAGTAATGCACCACAACCTATTGCCGATTTATTTTATAAAATTGGTTTAGAGGTTCAAGAATTAGAAAAATTCCAACCAGATATTTCAAAGCATCCAGGTTTAATGAAAGGGCATCTTCCTTTTATGGGAGAAATTCTATTAGGGCATTTACGTTATGGAACACAAGGCAAGAACAATGTTGAATTTTGCCACCCATTCATTAAAAAGGATTTAGTACCTGGAAAAAATATTGCGCTTGCAGGTAATTTTAATCTTGTTAATACCGACGAATTATTTCAACATATTGGATTTGATCCAGGTCCTTTCGAAAAACAAAGTGATCTTGCTGCAATGATGGAAGTGATTCATCATTTTTTAGTAAAAGAAGAAGCACTAAATCCAAATGCTCCTAATATTGTAAATGTTTTAAAACAAGCAGCACCATTATTTGATGGCGGATTTACAATTGGCGGATTAATTGGCAATGGCTATAGCTTTATCATGCGTGATGCAAACGGTATCCGACCTGCATATTATTATATTGACGGAGAGGTTATTGTTGCAGCTAGCGAAAGGGCTTCAATCCGAACTACATTTAATGTGGGCGAGAACGAAGTTTTAGAATTAATGCCAGGCACTGCGCTAATTGTTGATGACAAAGGCGATTATAAAATTGAACAAATCATTGAACCTAAAGAAAGAAGAGCATGTTCTTTTGAACGCATTTATTTTTCTAGAGGTAGTGACGAAAAAATATACAGAGAGCGTATCGCTTTAGGAAATCATTTAAGTAAAATAGTGTTAGATCGAATTGAAAAAGATTTAAAACACACTATCTTCTCTTATATTCCTAACACTGCCGAAGTTGCATTTTATGGATTGGTAAAAGGCATGGAGCAATACCTTAATAAAATTAAAGTAGAGCGTATTTTAAGTTGGGGTAAGGATGTTGATGCAGAAAGACTTGAAGAGATGGTGAATAGAAAAATTCGCCAAGAGAAAATTGCAATTAAAGATGTTAAGTTAAGAACCTTTATTACAGAAGACGCAAATCGTAACGAAATGGTTCAGCACGTTTACGATATCACTTACGGTACAGTTAAAAAAGACGAGGATACATTGGTTGTAATTGATGATAGTATTGTAAGAGGTACCACTTTAAAAGAAAGTATTATTAGAATGCTGTCAAGGCTTTCTCCTAAAAAAATTATTGTAGTTTCTTCTGCCCCACAAATTAGATACCCAGACTGTTATGGTATTGACATGAGCAAGATGGGAGATTTTATTGCATTTAAGGCTGCTATAGCTTTACTTGAAGAAAAAGGAATGACCAATGTTATTGATGACACTTACAATAAAATCAAGGCGTTAGAGGCAAATGGTGCTTTGCATACACAGAATGTGGTAAGACAATTATACAAGCCATTTACACCTGAAGAAATTTCAGATAAAATTGCACAATTAATTACTCCATCCAATGTCAATATTCCAGTGGAAGTAATTTATCAAACCATTGAAGATTTACATGAGTGCTGTCCTACAAATACTGGCGATTGGTACTTTACAGGTAATTACCCAACTCCAGGCGGTAATAAGGTTTGTAACAAAGCTTTTGTAAACTATGTGGAAGGCAATAATGTACGTGGATACTAATTATACTCTGTAACAAATAGCATTGATATTCATGCCTGCTCCAACCGAAGCAAAAATAACAATATCTCCTTTGTGTAATTCATGTTGAGGATACTTGCCGTGCTTAACCATATCATATAAGGTTGGAATAGTTGCTACCGAGCTATTGCCTAAGTCATGAATGCTCATTGGCATAATATTTTCAGGCACTTCTCTTGTTCCGTATAATTTATATAATGCTTTAATAAAGCCTTCGTCCATTTTTTCATTGGCCTGATGTAAGAAAAATTTCTTTACATCCTTAATATCCACCCCAGCTTTTTCAATACACTCTTTCATTGCAATTGGCACATTCTTAATTGCATATTCGTAAACCTTACGTCCTTTCATTTTAATATACCTTGTTTCCTCTTCTCCTTCTGGATGATAAGATTTGCCCAAGTATAAAAAGTATGTTTCATCATTACAATGGCTTTGTACGCTTGCTGCTAAAATACCGCTATCAGTATTTGGATCTCCTTCCACGATACATGCACCAGCGCCATCACTAAAAATCATACTGTCTCTGTCGTGTGGGTCCACAACGCGGCTTAAAGTTTCGGCACCAATAACCAAACAACGTTTGGCCATGCCTGATTTTATAAACGCATCTGCTTGTATCACCCCTTGTATCCATCCTGGACAACCAAATAAAATATCATAAGCTACACAGTTTGGATTGCGTATGCCTAATTGATTTTTCACTCTTGATGCAATTGCAGGAATGGTGTCGGTTTGAATGGTGCCAGGGAGTACGTTTCCGAAATTATGCGCAACAATAATTTGATCAATTGTTTCTGGATCAATACCAGCGTCCTTAATGGCAAGTTTTGAAGCCTCGGTAGCCATCTCGGAAGTATTCATTCCTGTTTCGGCATATCTTCTTTCATATATGCCAGTGATGTCTTTAAATTTTTCTACAATCTCTTCGTTAGGAGTTGCTATAATCTCTCCGTTTTCAGCATAAAAACTATTGTTTATAAAATCCTTATTAGTCTTTATAATGCTAGGAATATAACTACCAGTACCTGTTATAATAGTTGCCATAGGGGAAGCTTAAAAGTGAAGCAATCGGTTAGATTGGTAAGTTATGAATTATAAATTTATTAAATGTATTTGTCGCCCTTATTTCTCTTCACTTCCGCAACATATTCTTTAATAGATTGCTCCTTTTCCTTGCTGCAAATAAGTAATACATCTTTGGTATCCACTACAATAAAGTCATCAAGGCCTTGCACGACAACTAATTTATCCTTAGGTGCATTGATCATACATTTTGTAGCATCAATTACTACTACATTGTCTGATGCAACTGCATTGCTAAAATAGTCCTTCTCCATATTATCATAGGCACTATTCCAAGTTCCTAAATCACTCCAACCAAAAGAAGATGGAAGTACATATACATTGTCGGCCTTTTCCATAATGGCAATATCAATAGAGATATTGGTACACTGAGGATATATCTTTAAAATAGATTGTCTTTCCTTTTCGGTATTGAAGTTTTCTTTTTCATTGTCAAACAGCTCGTACATCTCTGGCTGCAATTTTTCAAAAGCTGCTAGTATGGTGCTTGCTTTCCACGCAAAAATACCGGCATTCCATAAAAAATCACCGCTATCTAAAAATGTTTGTGCAATTTCTAAAGTTGGTTTTTCGGTAAAAGTTTTTACTTTATAAACACCTTTTGTTACTTCTAAACCTTCGTATTGAATATAGCCATAGCCGGTATTAGGATGAGAAGGTTTAATACCCAATGTCACCAGCGCTTTAATATTAGAAACAAAATCTAGTGCATTTTCTACAATGGCTTGGAAATTATCTTCTTCTAAAATTAAATGATCACTTGGCGCAACAATAAAATTTGCTTCTGGATCTTTTTGCGCAAGTTTAAATGAAATGTAAGCAATGCAAGGTGCTGTATTTTTACGACTTGGCTCTGCTAAAATATTTTCAACTGGTAAAAGAGGAAGTTGTTTTTTTACAATTTCAACATATTCTTCCGATGTAACTATAAATATATTTTCAACTGGAATGAATTTAGCATAGCGTTCAAATGTCCACTGTACTAATGTTTTTCCTGTGTTTAATACATCTAAAAATTGTTTAGGATAAGCAGTTCTGCTCATAGGCCAAAACCTGCTTCCAATTCCCCCCGCCATTATAGCTACATAATGATGTTTATTATTCATTCCCTTTCATTATTTTAATTATAAAATTCCTTCCCTCATTAAATCATGCATATGAATCATGCCGATGTATTGGGATTCGTTAGCAACAATAATTTGACTTATGTCTTTTTGTTCCATAAGTGCCAAAGCTTCTACAGCCAAGGCATTGGGGGATATGGTTATTGGTGCTTTATGATAAATATCTGTTGCTCTTAAATCTTGAATACTATTATGTTGTTCAAGCATTCTTCTTATATCTCCGTCTGTAATAATACCTTCTACAATATTATTTTCGTTTACCACAGCTGTAGCGCCCAATCTATTTTTTGAAATTGTTAAAATCACTTCTTTCAAACTTGTAGATCCATTCACCATTGGTTTTGAATTCACATTGGCAATTGCACCAACAGTAAGTGTTAAACGCTTCCCTAGATTTCCACCTGGATGAAATTTAGCAAAGTCAATAGATTTAAAATTGTTCAACTCCATTAAACAAACCGCAACTAAATCGCCCATTACTATTTGAGCAGTGGTTGAAGAAGTAGGTGCTAAATTATTTACACAAGCTTCTTTTTCTACAGTTGTATTTAACACCCAATTGGATTCTTTTGCTAAATAGCTATCGGTATTGCCAACCATACCAATTAAAACATTGCCAAATTGTTTTACCAATTGTACAAGGTTTTTTATTTCAGGGCTTTCACCACTCTTACTAATAATTAATACAATATCGTTTGGTGTAATCATGCCCGAATCTCCATGAATGGCCTCGGCTGCATGTAAAAAAATTGATGGGGTACCCGTTGAATTACAAGTGGCCACAATTTTTTGGGCTATGATGGCGCTTTTGCCAATCCCACTAACTATAAAACGGCCTTTAGCGGCATGAATAGCTTTAACAGCTTCTTCAAATGAGTTATCAATAAAATTAGATAGACCTTTGATTGCCTCTAATTCAATTTCTAGCGTTCTATTTGCGATGGACTTTATGCTATTTGTCATAAGCTTTTTAACGAGTCACAAAGTTAACGTTTCATACCCTTTGATGCCCTAATTATAAGAAAACCTTAAAAAAAAGGTTTTTGATAAAATACCTTATTGGAATGAACAAATCTTGTAATAAATTCGTTAACTTATTAGTACCAATTTTACCGAAATGATTGATTTTAAGATATTTATACATGCCCAAAGCTAAAAAAACCATAAAAACTGTAAGCGCCAACAACTCCAATCCAGAAGGATTAGGAAAAGGGGACATTGTTGCCGCTTTGGAGCAGCATTTTGGGTTTACAGAATTTAAAGGAACACAGGAGCAGGCTATCGTGTCATTATTGGGTGGCCGTGACACATTTGTGATCATGCCCACAGGTGGAGGTAAAAGCTTGTGCTACCAATTGCCAGCGCTAATGTTGCCAGGATGTGCCATAGTAGTATCTCCATTAATTGCTTTGATGAAAAATCAGGTAGACTTAGTGAGAGGGTATAGTGAGAAAGACGATGTGGCCCATTTCTTAAACTCTTCCTTAAATAAAGGACAGATTAAAGAAGTAAAATCGGATTTATTATCTGGGAAAACCAAGCTGCTTTATGTAGCACCAGAGACTTTAACAAAACAAGAGAATTTAGATTTTTTTAGCGATTTAAAAATATCATTTTTTGCGGTAGACGAAGCGCACTGTATTTCAGAATGGGGGCATGACTTCCGCCCTGAATATCGCCGTCTTAAGGAAATGATGGAAGAAATAAATAACGAAGTTCCAATCATTGCATTAACTGCAACTGCTACACCAAAAGTGCAGTCAGATATTGTAAAGAACTTAGCATTGCGTGATCCAGAAGTTTTAATCTCTTCGTTTAATAGAGCTAATTTATATTACGAGGTACAGCCTAAAATTAAAAAAGATTTAACTGTAAAAAGTATTGTAAAATATATCACTGGCCATAAAGGAAAGAGTGGTATAATTTATACTTTAAACCGAAAAACAACCGAAGAATTAGCCGACTTATTAAAAGCCAATAACATTAAAGCGGTTGCTTATCATGCCGGATTGGATCAGAAATTAAGGGCCGATAGGCAGGATCAATTTTTAAATGAAGATGTGCAGGTAATTGTTGCTACGATTGCCTTTGGCATGGGTATTGACAAGCCAGATATTCGCTTTGTTATACACTATAATATTCCAAAATCTATTGAAAATTATTATCAGGAAACTGGTCGTGCAGGAAGAGATGGCTTAGAAGGTAATTGTATATTATATTATTCACATGCTGACGTTACCAAGCTTGAACATTTTTTAAGAGACAAGCCTTTGAGTGAAAGAGAAGTGGGCGCTCAACTTATAGACGAGACTGTTGCATTTGCCGAAAGTGGAGTGTGTAGACGTCGTAGTTTATTACATTATTTTGGAGAGGATTGGGCGGATAAAAACTGTGGAAGTTGTGACAACTGCTTACATCCAAAAGAAAAAATTGAAGCAAAGGAACAGCTTGTAAAATTATTGCAAGTGATTACAGCATTGGATGAAAGATTTGCTGCCGATTATGTTGTTCAAATAATATTAGGAGAGTACACGCCACAAATTGGTTTGTACCGTCATGAAAAATTACCAGTATTTGGAATAGGAAAGGAACAGGATGCATTATTCTGGAATAGTTTAGTGCGTCAAGCGATGCTAGAGAACTTAATAGAAAAAGATATTGAAGAGTATGGATTGTTGAAGCTTACAAGTAAAGGGCAGAAGTTTATTAAAAAGCCAACTAGCTTTAAGATAGTTTTAAATCAAGTATTTGGCGAGGCCAATGCGGATGATGACGAATCTGACGGTGGTACTGGTGGCACTGCTACAACCGACGAAGTTTTGTTTGAAATGCTAAAGGAAGTGCGCCAGGTGGAAGCTAAAAAAAGGAAATTACCGCCATTCGTTATTTTTCTTGAGAACTCGCTTCAAGATATGGCTACATTATATCCTACCACAATCGAAGAGCTTGATAGATGCCAGGGCGTAAGTAAAGGCAAGGCTATAAAATACGGAAAGCCATTTGTAGATCTGATTGATAAGTATGTGACCGAAAACAATATTGAAAAGCCAGACGACTTTGTAATGAAGTCTGTTGCAAATAAATCCAATAACAAAATCTATATCATTCAAAATGTAGATAAGAAAATTCCAATCGAAACCATTGCAAAAAACAAGGACCTGCGTTTGGATGAATTATTGGAAGAGATGGAAACTATTGCAGCAAGTGGTACCAAATTAAATTTGGACTACGCAATTGATGAATGGTTAGACGAATATGACCAAGAAGAAATTCTTGAATATTTTAAAAACTGTGAAACTTCTTCCTTGCAAATCGCACAAGAGGAATTGAGTGAAAACGAATACACTTGGGAGCAACTAAAAATTATGCGAATAAAATTCCTAAGTGTAGTTGGTAATTAGTGTGTAGCATTATGTTTTTCAAAAAAACTATTTACTCTTAATGCTGCATTCTTTCTTATGCTTATATAGTAAAAATTATAGTCTGCTATATGATAGTTTTTTGATTTAATTAAGAAGCTGCCAAAAAAATGTGGCTTAGGCGTCCACAGCACTCCTTCATGATTTATGGCACCTGCCACACCCGGGATTAATTTATTAAAATTGTACAAGAGTGAACCTGTGTTTGCTTTTCGGCTAATATTTACATCCTGATTATTCCATGAAAGCGGGTTAGTAACCATTGATTTAAATTTTTCTTTATATACAAATGGTTCTTGATAACCTTCCATGAATGTTCTCCATGCACAAATACAACCAGTTTGATTAGGCTGATCACATGCTTTTAAAGCACTATAAGTACTAGGGTCCAATGCCATGCCTACAACATAAGCCGCAACTAGTTGTTTTGATAAAGGTTTATTATCAAAGTATTCCTTTAACAATCTTATTGCATGTGTTGATCCTTGACTATGCGATGCAATAATTATAGGACGTCCATTATTATTATGTGCTAAATAATATTCAAATGCTGCTTTAACATCCTGATAAGCAATTTCAAATGCTGCGATAGCTTTCACTGTATCTTCATGACCAACTGGCGTATAAGATTTAATATGCGCTTGTCTATATCTTGGTGCATAAATTTTCCCTACCTCATTAAATACGCTTGCTTGGTATAAAATGGCAGAGTAGTCGGTGTAAATATTTATTTTAGCATCATTTAATGAAGCCGTCCAGCCATAGGGCATTTCTGGATCCAAATAACTAGTTGGATACACGAAAAATACGTCTACATTTTTTGAAGGCTGGTAGCTATTTAAAATTGAAGCAGGCACACTATCAGATGGATTTTTTTTGTCAGGGTGTGCTGCCCAATAAACTAAATTACTATAGTCTGGAGCATTGGTTAGCGAATCTTTCTCATAGATAGGGCCATATTTAGCATAGTTGCTTTGAGAACAGCTGGCTAATGTTAAAAGGACTGCAAATACAATGAGATTACGCATAATGTGAATAGGTTTTATGACTCAAAGTTATAAAATATTTTAGCCATCTCCTGCTTTAATAGTATGGCAGGTTTGTTAAATTATAAATGATGCTTATATATGCACATGAAATGCTTGAAAAATAATTTAATTTTAGGGCTATTCAATCCAATGGGAATTATACGCCATATATCATTTTTACAGGCTGTTTTTAAACATAGCCTTACTGCATTTGGGGGGCCTCAGGTCCATACAAGTCTTATGCAGTATCGTTTTGTTGAAAAAAGAAGGGATATTAGCAATGAAGAATTATTAGAATACAATGCCTTTTGTCAGTTGCTACCAGGGGCTTCTTCCACACAAACTATTGTACTGGTTGCTTACAAAAGAGGTGGTGTGCCATTGGCATTTTTAACCTTGCTGGTATGGATGTTTCCTGCAACATGTATCATGACGCTAGCCGCAATAGCCTATTCTCAATTTGATATGCAGATAGGGATAAAGTATTTAAGGTACCTACAGCCAATGTCTATTGGGTTCATTGCTAGTGCTACATTGTTACTTTATAAAAAAGCAATTAACAGTAATATCACAAAAATTATTTTTGCGCTAGCTAGTGTTATTGTAATTATTGGATTTAAAACCCCATGGACAATACCTGTTGTAATTATCTTAGCTGGTGTTGCAACCAATTTTAGTAAGAAAAGAATTCCAAGTGACGGAGCTGCACCTAAGACAATTAAATGGAGCGCTTTAATAATTTTTGCGGGTTTATTTTTAACAGCCGGTTTTTTGTCAGAGCAATCTACAAGGCATAATTGGAAACTTCAAAAAGCATTTAATTTATTTGAAACTAATTACCGATTTGGAAGTTTTGTTTTTGGCGGTGGGGATGTACTTATCCCAATGATGTACGAGCAATATGTTACCAGACCTAATTCTCCAAGGGTGATTCAAAATAAGCGTGATGTAATTAAAATTTCTAGCGATGCATTTTTAACTGGATCAGGATTAGTGAGAGCAGTGCCGGGTCCTATATTTTCTATTGCAAGTTATACTGGGGCAATGGCTTTAAAAGACAAGGGCGTTTTTTGGCAAATCGCAGGTGCAATTATTGCAAGCGTCGGCGTCTTTTTGCCAAGTTTTCTTATTGTACTATTTTGTTTTCCAATTTGGCAAATGCTAAAGCGATATGCCATTTTTTATAGATCATTGGAAGGAATCAATGCTGCTGTTGTTGGTATTATGTTAGGCGCTACAATGTATCTATCAAAGGATATTAGCATTAATTTAATAAATGCTTCTACTATAGTTTGGGCATTATCCTTGGGTACATTTTTTGCTAGCACCTATCTTATTTATAAGCAAAAACTAGCAACACAATGGATTGTATTATTGGTAATTTTGTTGGGTTTTATTGGCAATCTTTTCACATAGTTCCTCTAAAAGGTAAAAACCTGTTAATTTATTTACCAATCTCCATATTTTATTATTTCCTGACCTAATATTGCATCAATGAAGATTAGGTATTTTATTGTTTTAATATTTCTGTTCTGTTTTATAATCAAGACAAACGCACAATCATCTACTGTAAGTGGTGTTGTTTACGATATCTCTGGGAATCGTCCCATAGAATCTGTTATTGTAAATAGTGGCAGAAGTCATACAGTTACCGACTCACTTGGTAGATATATTATTACGGTGAAATCTAAGGATTCAATTTGGTTTTCTCTGTTTGGTAAAAGCACTCAAAAATATCCACTTGATACTGTTTCGGATCCACACAATTTCAATATTATGATTCATGTTGCTGGATATGATTTGCCTGAAGTAAAAGTTAGAAGTAGCTATTACAAACTTGACTCAATCCAGAACAGAAATGATTATGCAAAATATTTTAACTATGAGCCTCCTGGCCTAAGATTAAGCGACAAGCAGCAACTATTTGGACCTTCTGGCCTTACCATTGGATTAGATTTAGATGAGATTATCAATATGTTTAGATTTCATAGAAACAGAAATCTACAGTTTTTACAAAAAAGGTTAGTATCACAAGAGCATGACAAATATGTGGATTATCGTTTTACAAGTAGGTTTGTGAAAAAATTAACCCATTTGGACGGGGATGCCTTGGCTAAATTCATGAGTTACTGCAGGCCTTCCTATGAACTACTTGGGGTTCTAAACGACTTAGAGTTGGGCCTTTATATAGAAAAGAAATACGCGGAGTACAAAAGGGGACATTAAGCTAGGCTTAAGGTTCAAGCCACTCATCTATTTTATTTCAATAAAACCTAGGGTTTGACTATCTTTATTGGCTAAAATTCAGTCACTTGAGAAAGATACATTTAATTGCCCTTGCTGGCCTTTTATTGGTTGTTGCTTGTAAAGAAAAAGCCAAAACTATTGATAAGTTTAATCCTAATGCAGCCGTTTCCGTAGACGTAACAATTGCTGAAGCACAAAAAGTGGATAAGCAGATAGAAGTTAACGGAAGCGTTTTAGCAAATGACTATGTTGAATTACATCCAGAAGCGAACGGTAGGATTACTTTTTTACAAGTGTCAGAAGGTAATTTAGTAAAAGCGGGTACTGTAATTGCAAAGTTGAATGATGCAGATTTACAAGCTCAGTTGTCTAAAGCTAAAGCTCAATTAGACCTTGCAATAATTAATGAACAAAGGAATAAACAATTATTGGCGATAAAAGGAATTAATCAAAGCGATTATGATGCATCCTTACAACAAGTTAAAAGTATTCAAGCAGATGTAGCGTACACACAGTCTTTAATTGAAAAGACAATTGTCAAAGCTCCATTTACGGGTCAGATTGGTTTAAGACAGGTTAGTGTGGGTGCTTATATTACAACAGCAACTACGATTGCTACGATTCAAAATCTAGGACAATTAAAAATGGACTTTACAATTCCTGAAGTTTATGCATCATATGTAAAAGTTGGGAAAAAGATAAATATTACAACTACTGCAAATGGAGAAGCTAAAGTAATTGGTACGATAACTGCAATTGAACCTCAAATTATTGCAGCTTCAAGAAATTTAAAAGTACGCACAAGCTTTCAAGGCAAGGTTTTGCCAGGGGCTTTTGCAAAAGTATACTTAGGTGAGTCAAATGCTAAACCAAGTATCATGGTGCCTTCAAATGTTATTATCCCGGATTCAAAATCAAAACAAATTGTCATTGTAAAAAATGGCCAAGCAAAATTTGTTAATGTAGAGACTGGATATCGAACACAAACTGCAGTTGAAATTACCAAAGGCCTACAATTAGGCGATAGCGTAATTGTAGCAGGCATGTTGTTTGTTAAAGACGGATCTAAATTAAAAATTGGAAAGACCTTATCCAATATCGATATTACCAAATAGGCTTTTTAAAATTCAAGTTATCTAGATGAATATATCAGAACTTTCATTAAAGCGACCGGTGCTTGCAACGGTAATGAACATCGCAATTATTATTTTTGGTTTGGTTGGATTTTCTTTCTTAGCATTAAGAGAATATCCCGCAATTGACCCTCCAATTATCATGGTGCAAACCAGTTATACAGGCGCCAATGCCGAAGTAATACAAAGTCAAATCACCGAGCCGTTGGAAAAGGGGATTAATGGTATACCTGGTATCAGAACCATCAATTCTTCAAGTTCGGTTGGTAACTCAAATATTACTGTAGAGTTTAATTTGGGTGTGAATTTGGAAACTGCAGCTAACGACGTTCGAGATAAAGTTTCCCAAGCATTAAGATCTTTACCACAGGACATTACTAGTCCACCAGTGGTGTCAAAAGCAGACGCAAGTGACTTTATTATGATGTTGACTGTTCGTAGTAAAACAAAGGGTTTGTTAGAGTTGACGGAGTATGCTGAAAATGTTTTACAGCAACGTTTTCAGACAATTGACGAAGTAAGTAATGTGGGAATTAGGGGGAAGCGTCAGTCTATGCGTATTTATCCAAATGCAGATTTGTTAAATTCATATGGTATCGCGTTTAATGACATACAAAATGGATTAAATAAAGAAAATGTGGAATTGCCAGCCGGGGGTATCAATGGTAATAAATCTGAATTTGTAATTAGAACATTAGGAAGATTAAGTAAGGAGTCTGACTTTAGAAATATTATTTTAAAAGAAGATGCAAACGGTATTGTGCGATTAGGTGACGTTGCAAAAGTAGAATTAGGACCTGAGCAAGAAGACCAGGGTACTTATTTTAACGGAGTGCCAGTAGTAATGCTAACAGTGTCGCCACAGCCTGGAGCGAATCAAATTAAAATCGCTGATGAATTTTATAAAAGATTAGAGGAAGTTAAAAAACAAAATAAATCAGATATTGAATTTGCTGTTCCTATTGACAACACACTTAATATTCGTAGAGCTTTAAACGAGGTAAAAGAAACTATTTTTATTTCATTTGCTTTAGTAGTATTTGTGATATTCTTCTTCTTTAGAAACTGGCTTATTGCTATTCGTCCTTTAATAGATATTCCTATTTCCTTGATTGCCACTTTCTTTATTATGTACTTGGCAGGGTTCTCCATTAATGTATTAACCTTATTGGCGATTGTACTTGCAACAGGGTTGGTTGTGGATGACGGAATTGTAGTTACAGAAAATATATTTAGAAAAATAGAAGAAGGTCTTTCCTTAAAAGATGCTGCAAGAGAAGGAAGTAAAGAAATTTTCTTTGCCGTTATATCAACTTCTATCACATTGGCGGTTGTGTTTATGCCAGTAATTTTCTTACAAGGATTTGTTGGATCATTATTTAAAGAATTTGGTGTTGTAGTTGCAGGAGCGGTATTGGTTTCGGCATTTGTATCCTTAACAATTACGCCTGTATTGAATGTGTATTTGAATAGAAAAGACGGCGCGCATGGTAAATTCTATGAGCGTACCGAACCATTCTTTAGAGGGCTTGAATCTGGCTATAAAAATTTATTAGCTAATTTCTTAAAAATTCGTTGGGTTGCTTGGGTAATTGTAATTGCCTGCGTGGGCTTAATTTTTATTTTAGGGAAAACAATACAAAGTGAATTAGCCCCATTAGAAGACAAAGGTTCAGTAAGAATCACTTTGACGGGTGCGGAAGGAACTAGTTATGAGGATATGAAAGATGATTTATTGAAGGCGGTGAAAATTATGCAGGATTCATTCCCTGAACAAGCTTTCACATGGGGTAGTGTTCCTGGTTATGGTGGGTCTAGTGGTAATAGTTCGGCTTCGGGTCGTATTGGATTAGTTGACAAAGCAGATAGATTAAGAACACAATCTGAAATTGCATTGGATTTAAATAAAAAAATGAAACGTTTTAAAAACGTGCGTGTTTTTGCAATTGAAGAACAAACTATTTCCGTTGGTATGATGTCTAGAGGATCCTTGCCTGTTCAATTTATTATTCAGAACTTGGATTTCCAAAAAATCAAAACAGCCATCCCTAAATTTTTAGATGCAGCGCGTAAGGATAAAACTTTCCAAAACGTAGATGTGAATTTAAAGTTCAATAAACCTGAACTGGATTTATCAATTGACCGTATGCGTGTGAGAGATTTAGGATTAACTACTGCCGATGTAGCACAAGCATTACAAGCAGCATTTAGCGGCGCTCGTTCGGCTTATTTTATTATGAACGATCGTCAATATCAGGTAATCACTCAGGTAGCTAGATCAGAAAGAAATACGCCTGCGGATATTGATAAAATTTATGTTAGGAATAATAAAGGTGAAAATGTTCCTATTTCTAGTGTATTAACTACCGAAGAAAATAGTAATCCACCTAATTTATACCACTATAATCGTTTTAATTCTGCAACTGTTTCTGCATCATTAGCCGAAGGAAAAACAATTGGCGATGGTGTAGCAGCAATGGAACGTATTGCAAAGGATCAGTTAGATGAAAGCTATCAAACTGCATTAAGTGGTGCGTCTAGAGATTTTAAAGAAAGTTCTTCTAATACATCTCAAGCATTATTGCTTGCCTTAATTTTAATTTACTTAGTATTAGCAGCGCAATTTGAAAGCTTTACCGATCCGTTTATTATTATGATTACGGTGCCTTTGGCATTAGCTGGAGCATTATTGTGTTTATGGATATTTAATCAAACATTAAATATCTTCTCTCAAATCGGAATCATCATGCTTATTGGTTTAGTAACTAAGAATGGTATATTAATTGTAGAGTTTGCTAATAAAAAACGCGAAGCGGGACTGCCAATTAGAGAAGCAGTTTTAGAAGCGGCAGCCCAACGTTTCCGTCCTATTTTAATGACAAGTTTAGCAACTGCATTAGGTGCTTTGCCAATTGCAATTAGTTTAGGTGCTGCGGCTACTAGTCGTAAACCATTGGGTACAGTTGTGGTTGGAGGCTTGTTGTTCTCATTGGTGCTAACTTTATTTGTGATCCCTTCGGTATATACATATGTTTCAAGTAAACACCGTAGACAAGTAGATTAGCAACTAATTTGTATCTTGGTAGAATGAAAAATATTCTTATTCTATCTTTATTTATACTAGCGGCTTGTAATTTTTCCAATAAAAAGGAGAAGTCACAAGCCGCTTGGTCTTTTAATGAGTTTGTGAAATTGGACAGTGCAAATCCGATTCTGTTACCAGACACGAATTTTACATTTAATTGCCCGGTTCAAAAAGGGTTAGTGCGTTGGCAGTCAAAAAATGTTTTAAATCCAACTGCGTTTGTAAAAGATGGGAAAGTGTATTTAATTTATCGTGCTCAGGATAGTGCAATGACTTCTCGTTTAGGACTTGCAATAAGTGAAGACGGCATTCATTTTAAAAAGCAAGCCGCTCCTATTTTTTATCCAGCTAATGATTCTGTTTTAAAATATGAATGGAAGGGTGGTGTAGAAGATCCAAGAATAATTTCCATGCCAGATAGTAGTTTTTTACTTACTTATACTTCCTATGATGGTAAAATGGCAAGACTTTGTTTTGCAACCACACGAGACTTAATTCATTGGGAAAAAAGAGGGCCTGTTTTACAGTCTCCAAAATATATTAATAGCTGGTCAAAGTCTGGTGCTATTATAGTTGAAAAAGTTGGCGAGAAGATGGTGGCAAAAAAAATAAACGGGAAGTATTGGATGTATTTTGGCGACACCGATTTATTCATGGCCACATCCTCCGACTTATTACATTGGTATGCTTTGGAGAATAGTGAAAGCCAAAAATTAGTAAGTGTATTACAGCCTAGGGCAGGTTATTTTGATAGTAGACTTGTAGAGCCAGGTCCTTATGCATTATATACAAATAATGGCATTGTGTTAGTTTATAATAGTAGTAATGCTGCCAATAACAATGATACGACGCAGCCTAAATATACCTATGCTGCCGGTCAAGCATTATTTGATTTGAATGCGCCATATAAATTAATAGACAGATCTCGTGATTATTTTATGCATCCCGACAAGCCTTATGAATTAAAGGGGGAAGTAAACAATGTTTGCTTTGTTGAAGGGCTCGTATTTTTCAAAAACCAATGGATATTGTATTATGGTACCGCAGATTCAAAAATTGCAGTAGCTATTGGCAAACCAAATTCTTTTTTATTTACTGCACCTAATTAGTGAAATATATTTAGTGCTTAATAATTTTAGACATAATAAATTCTTTAGTTGCAGCCTCGACAGTTACAATGTCTTTGGAAACAATAGGAGAACCTAATACATGGTTTTCTGCATTTGGAATCGCAATTCCTTTCTTTAAACTATCTGGTGTTCCAATTTCAGAAAGCATTTTTTTTATTGCGCTGACTTTAACTACATTGTCTTGGTGTTGTTCGTCCTTGTAATAATATAATGCTAAACTTGGTTGATGTATTTTTTGAAATGTTTCTTTTGTCATTGTTGCTTCAATTAAATTTTGAAGCTCAACTGTAGATTCTAATCGGTAATGCGTGTTCCAGTATTTTGGATATTCATTGTTTTTGAATGCAATATTTGCATAATCTCCTTTCTTTACAAGTCTTGCAATTTGTAAGCCCCATGGATTATTAAGGAGTGGAGCAGCTGGGTTGTTAATTTCAATATTAGGAGAATACATTATAAGCCCGGCGATTTCAGGGTATGCTGCTGCTAATTGTAAAGACAAAGTGCCGCCAGTTGAGGTGCTCATTAAAATAACCTTCTTCCCTAATTTTTTTCCTATGGCATATGCTTCCTTTGCAGATTCCCAATAATTTTCGGCCGTCAAATTCATTAAATCTTCGGTTGTATCAATTCCATGTTCTGCTAATCTTGCTAAATATAAATTGCAATGAAATGCTTTCGCAATATTTTCATGAACAGGCGCCCCTTCCATTTGACTTGCACTAAAACCATGTAAGTATACTATTGCATATTCGCTAACTTGATGTGTGCTATCTGCCCAAATAATTTTAGCCTCGTTATTAGGTTTTATATGATGTTGTTTTTCACCAGCTTGTACAAGACTGTCTAAATTGGCATTGTTTGCAATGGCAGGAAGGGTATTGCTAAATACGGGTGCCGACGGGTGTGGCCCTAAAAGGTAAGCAATACTTAGGATGACTAAAATCATCAAACCAAATTTTAAGGCACGCATAGTGTTAATTTGATTTAAAGCTAATTAATTCGATGTTCAATAAAAAATATTTTGCGTACCTTGATTTCCTAAAAACCTTGCCATGTCAAACCAAAGATTTTTATCCCTTGATGTATTTAGGGGTATGACTATTTGTTTAATGATTATTGTGAATACGCCTGGAGATGGCGCTGCAACATTTGCACCCTTCTTGCATGCTCATTGGAATGGGTTCACACCAACCGATTTGGTTTTTCCTTCCTTTTTATTTGCCGTGGGTAATGCAATGAGTTTCGTTCTTCCAAAATGGGAGAAGCTTTCCAATGCAACGGTTTTATTTAGAATCATTAAACGAACTGCACTTATATTTTTATTAGGTTACCTAATGTATTGGTTCCCATTTACTGGACCCGTTGCGAATACTAGAATACTTGGTGTTTTACAACGAATTGCTTTGTGTTATGGAATTGGTTCTATCATTGCTTTTTATATGCATGAGCGCGTAATGATGATATTAGCTGCTATCCTGCTTTTAACTTACTGGTATATAAGTGTGCACTTTGGTTTGCCTGGGCAAGAGTTAACTATGACAGGTAATGCTGGTATTCTATTTGACAAATGGTTAATGGGAGATGCACATATGTATCATGGAGAAGGTATCGCATTTGATCCAGAAGGATGGTTAAGTACTTTACCTGCCATTGTAAATGTTTTAATTGGGTATAGAGTTGGTACATTTATTCAAGAAAAAGGCAAAACCTATGAGGGCTTAACGCACTTATTAATGTGGGGTGCTGGTTTTATATTTTTAGGTTTTATGTGGAATTATCAATTCCCAATTAATAAGAAATTATGGTCAAGTAGTTTTGTAATGCTTACGGTTGGGCTTGATATGGTTATTATTGGAACCATCATTTATCGCATAGAACTGCAACGTCAATTACAATTTTCGGGATTTTTTGAGGTTTTTGGTAAGAATCCTTTGGTGATTTACTTGTTCTCGGAGGTGCTTGCAACTACCTTAAATATGGTTCAAGTTGGTGATATATCACTTTTTGAATGGATTTTCGGTCATGGATTCTCACATTTTGCCCCTTATTGGGCTTCATTGGCCTTTGCAATAAGCTACATGTTGGTTTGTTGGTTATTGGGTTATATATTAGATAAATATAAAATATATATTAGAGTGTAAATCTATTCACTCCTTTTTTCCCTTTTGTTTTTTTTAGGACTGTAAACGGCGTACCTTTGCAGCCTCAAAACAGTACATGGAAATAAGAAACATCGCTATTATCGCGCACGTTGACCACGGTAAAACAACCTTGGTAGACAAAATTTTACACGCAACTAAGGTATTCAGAGATAACCAAGAAACTGGTGATCTTATTATGGATAGCAACGAATTAGAGCGTGAAAGAGGTATTACTATCTTAAGTAAGAACGCTTCAGTAACTTATAAGGGCGTTAAAATTAACGTTATCGATACCCCAGGTCACTCTGACTTTGGTGGTGAGGTAGAACGTGTATTAAAAATGGCAGACGGTGTTTGTTTGTTAGTGGATGCCTTTGAAGGACCAATGCCACAAACACGTTTCGTATTACAAAAAGCATTGCAATTGAATTTAAAACCAATTGTAATCATCAATAAAGTAGATAAAGAAAACTGTCGCCCTGACGAAGTGCATGACGCTGTTTTTGAATTATTCTTTAACTTGGATGCTACCGAAGAGCAATTAAACTTCCCTACTTTTTATGGTAGTGGTAAGAATGGTTGGTTCAACGATAGTTTAACTCCATGTGATGATATCACTCCATTAATGGATGGTATCTTAAAGTATGTACCTGGTCCGGATGTTAAAGAAGGTCATACTCAAATGCAAATTACTTCATTAGATTATTCTACTTTCTTAGGTCGTATTGCAATTGGAAAAGTAGAAAGAGGAACTATCAAAGAAGGTCAAAACATTGTTTTGGTGCAAGCTGATGGTAGTATTAAAAAGAATAAAGTAAAAGAATTATACGTATTTGAAGGAATGGGTAAGCGTAAAGTAACCGAAGTTGTTTCTGGTGACTTATGTGCTGTGGTAGGTTTGGAAGAATTCAATATTGGTGATACTATCGCTGATCCTGAAAACCCAGAAGCATTACCAGTTATTAGTGTAGACGAACCTACAATGAGTATGACTTTTAGTATTAACAACTCACCTTTCTTTGGTAAGGAAGGTAAGTTTGTAACATCTCGTCATATTCGTGATCGTTTAATTAAAGAAACAGAAAAGAACTTAGCATTACGTGTTGAGGAAACAGATTCTGCTGATAGCTTCTTAGTATACGGTCGTGGTATTTTGCACTTAGGTGTATTGGTTGAAACGATGCGTCGTGAAGGTTATGAATTAACAGTTGGTAACCCACAAGTATTAGTTAAAGATATTGACGGTAAAAAGAATGAACCATATGAGATTTTAGTAGTTGATGTTCCTGAAGAATTTAGTGGTAAAGTAATTGACTTAGTAACTCAGAAAAAAGGTGAAATGTTAATTATGGAATCTAAAGGCACTATGCAACATTTAGAATTTGATATTCCTTCAAGAGGATTGATTGGTTTACGTTCTCAAATGTTAACGCAAACTGCAGGTGAGGCTGTAATGGCACACCGTTTTAACGAATACAAGCCTTGGAAAGGAACTATTCCTGGACGAAGCAATGGTGTATTGGTTGCTAAAACTGGCGGTACTACAACAGCATATTCAATTGATAAATTACAAGATAGAGGTCGTTTCTTTATTGAACCAGGTGAAGAAGTTTATGCAGGTCAAGTATTGGCAGAGCATATCAAGCCAGGTGATTTAAATATTAACGCTGTGGAGATGAAGAAATTAACGAACCACCGTGCGAGCGGTAGTGATGATAGCGTTCGTATCACTCCAAAAATTCAATTTACTTTGGAAGAGTGTATGGAGTACATTCAGTTTGATGAGTGTATCGAAGTTACTCCTAAGTCGGTTCGTATGCGTAAGTCTATGTTAGACGAGAACGAGCGTAGCAAAGCTGCAAAGTCAAATAACAACTAGTCTTAAACTAGCTAGAAATAGTAAAGGCCCGCGAATTTCGCGGGCCTTTTTAGTTTAATACTTTTGCTGAATTACTGTACACAAAAAAAGAGCTCCAACAGTAGGGGCTCTTTTTAATTAGTATGCTAAATTAAATAGGTTTATTTAAGGCTTTCCAAAGCATGTCTTTCAATTCTACTAAGTTTTTATTGATAGCAGAGGAGATAAAAATATGTGGAATGTTTTCTGGTAATTCTTTTTCAATTGCTTCTGTTAATTCATCGTCTAGTAAATCTGATTTACTAATTGCTATGATAAATTCTTTTTGTAAAAGCTCTGGATTGAATTCGTTTAATTCATTCTTTAATATTTCGAATTCTTTTTTGTGATCGTTTGAGTCAGCTGGAATTAAAAATAATAAAACAGCATTACGTTCAATATGTCTTAAAAAGCGGTGCCCTAATCCTTTGCCTTCCGCTGCACCTTCAATAATACCGGGCAAATCCGCAATACAGAAAGATCGGTTATCGCGATATTCTACCATTCCTAACTGAGGAGTCAATGTAGTAAATGCGTAGTTAGCAATTTTTGGTTTTGCAGCAGTGATAGATGACAATAATGTAGACTTACCTGCATTTGGAAATCCAACCAATCCAACATCGGCTAAAACTTTTAATTCAATTTGTTTCCATCCTTCTACACCATCTTCACCTGGCTGTGCATATTCTGGAACCTGTTGTGTAGCAGTTGCAAAATTACTATTACCTAATCCGCCTCTTCCTCCTTTTAGCCAAACAAATTCTTGACCATCATGTAATATTTCTGCTTCAATCTTTCCAGTTTCTTCATCTCTAGCAATGGTTCCTAATGGCACTTCAATAATTATGTCTTTACCATCTTTACCAGTGCAATTATTTTTACTTCCATTCTCGCCATTTTCTGCTATTACGTTTTTATGGTAACGCAAATGGAGTAGGGTCCAAAGTTGGCTATTCCCCCTTAATATCACATGACCCCCACGACCACCATCTCCACCATCGGGACCGCCCTTTGCCGTTAATTTATTTCTTAAAAAATGCTTACATCCAGCTCCGCCATGACCACTATGGGCGAAAATTCGGATGTAATCAATAAAATTGTTTCTTTCTGACACAGTATAATATTAGCTGCAAAGTTAATGTAAACAATACAGAGTAGTTCAATAAAAAAGGCCTCTTGGTGAGGCCTTTTGTCTATTTCTTATTGTTTAAACTATTTATTTGCTTTCAATCCATCAATTAAAATAGCAACCATGTTCTGTTCTAACTCTTCGGCTGTGATTTTCTTTGTAGAACGGTGCCAGCTTTCAATACCACTAACTGCATGTAAGAAAATCAAAACCACTGTAGGAGCATCAATTGCCTTAATCTCTTTATTTCTAATTCCTTCTTCAATGATTGCTGCTAATCTTTTTCTATATACTCTTCTTTGATTTTGGTAGTTGGATAAATAAGGATCAGACAAATGCTTCCATTCTCTATCACTTACGTACACTTCTTCATAGTGATTAATCATTTCACTAATATGAAAACGAAGTATTTTTTCCATCTTATGTAATGAAGTAATGGGCTCTGATTCAATCTCGTCCAATTTTAATACAAATTTATTGGCAACACTAAAAACCAATTCGTGTAATAACTCACTTTTTGATTTAATGTGATTGTATAAGCTTGCTGCTTCTACACCAACTGCTTCGGCCAAGTCACGCATACTTGCTGCCTTATAACCTTTCTCTCTAAAAAGGGTAGCTGCTTTACTTACAATTACGTCTTTGCGAGATAGATTTTTTTCGGTTTTAATTCTTGCCATGATTGAAAAAGGTTGGTTTGATATATCAAATTTACTAATATTTACCCTTAAAATTGCTTTATTTTTTAAATAAAATGGCAAAATCGTTAGTTTTCTGATTATCAATCACTTATGTAACCTAAAAAAAATCGTAGCTTCGCAACTGAAAATCAAAAAAAATAATATGTCTCTAGTAGTCGTAGGATCTATGGCCTTTGATGCCATCGAAACTCCCTTTGGGAAAAGTGATAAAATTATTGGCGGTGCAGCTACCTATATTGCATGGTGTGCTTCCAATTTTACACCAGTAAAACAAATATCTGTAGTTGGTGGTGACTTCCCACAATCTGAATTAGATGCGTTAACTAATAGAGGTGTTATATTAGAAGGAGTACAAATTAAAAAAGACGAGAAGACATTTTTTTGGAGCGGTAAATATCATTTAGATATGAATACGCGCGATACATTAGATACTCAATTAAATGTATTAGAAAATTTTGAACCAGTAGTTCCAGAAAGCTACCAAGACTGTGATATTTTAATGTTAGGCAACTTGGTTCCAGGTGTACAAAGTAGTGTTATAAAGCAAATGAAAAATCGTCCAAAGTTAATCGTAATGGATACGATGAATTTTTGGATGGAAATTATGCTTGACGATTTATTACATACTATTAGTTTAGTTGATGTATTAATGGTGAACGATAGCGAAGCACGTCAATTGAGTGGTGAATACAGCTTAGTAAAAGCAGCTAAGAAAATCATGGCAATGGGACCAAAATATTTAATCATTAAGAAAGGGGAGCACGGTGCTTTATTGTTCCATGAGAACGAAGTGTTCTTTGCGCCTGCATTGCCTTTGGAAGAAGTATTTGATCCAACTGGCGCTGGTGATACCTTTGCTGGTGGCTTTGTTGCCCATTTAGCTAAAACAAAAGATTTCTCTTTTGAAAACATGAAGTCTGCAATTATTTTAGGTAGTGCAATGGCTAGCTTCTGTGTTGAGAAATTTGGTACACAAAGATTAACTGAAATTAATATGGACGAAATTAAGGAACGCGTACAATCGTTTGTTTCTTTAGTGAACTTTGAAATTGAATTAGTTTAATTTGGTGAAGTGATTCCATCCAATTAATTTTGTTCCACAATGATGAAAAATAAACATACAAAACAAATTAAGAAACCACTCTAAGAGGAAGGTCTGATTGTTTGTATGCGAATAAATATACTCAGAAGCCTTCCACAAAATGGAGGGCTTTTTTGTTGATTCAATAGTAAACCGAAATTTTAAATAAAAACCAATAACCATGCGTGTTGCAGTAGTAGGTGCCACAGGGCTAGTAGGCACAAAAATGTTACAAGTACTAGCAGAAAGAAATTTTCCAGTAACTGAATTAATTCCAGTAGCGTCTGCGCGTTCTGTAGGCAAGGAAGTAATATTTAAAGGGAAAGCGTATAAGGTAGTTGGTATGGAAGAAGGTATTGCTGCAAAACCAGCGGTAGCTATATTTTCAGCAGGTGGTGGCACTTCAACCGAGTGGGCTCCTAAATTTGCTGCTGCAGGTATTCGTGTGATTGATAACTCTTCGGCTTGGAGAATGGATCCTTCAAAAAAATTAGTAGTACCCGAAGTGAATGCTAGTGTTTTAACAGCAGAGGATATGATTATAGCAAATCCTAACTGTTCGACTATTCAAATGGTAGTTGCTTTACAACCATTGCATGCAAAATATAAAATTAAGAGAGTTATTGTAAGTACTTACCAAAGTGTTACTGGTACTGGTAAGCAAGCAGTGGATCAATTAATGAATGAAAGAGCCGGCAAGCAATTAGGTGCGGATGAAATGGCTTATAAATATCAAATTGATTTAAACGCCATTCCTCAAATTGATGTTTTCTTAGAGAACGGTTATACTAAAGAGGAAATGAAAATGGTTAAAGAAACTTGCAAAATAATGCAAGACGATACTATTAAAGTTACTGCTACTACTGTGCGTATTCCAGTAATGGGTGGACATAGCGAAAGCGTGAATGTAGAGTTTGAAAACGAATTTGACCTTAAAGAATTAATTGCTGATTTAGCTGTTGCTCCAGGTGTTGTGGTTCAACAAGACGACGCTGCACAATTTTATCCAATGCCTTTATGGGCGCATGAAAAAGACGAGGTTTTTGTAGGACGTTTACGTCGCGACGAAACACAAGCTAAAACTTTAAACATGTGGATTGTAAGTGACAACTTGCGCAAAGGTGCTGCTACCAACGCAGTTCAGATTGCAGAGTACTTGTTGTCAAAAAACATGATTTAGAAAATGTAATCATGTTTTTTACAACGTCTTATGATTTTTCAATGCCACCCGTTTATGGGGTGGCATTGTTGTATTTTTAATTTTTAGCGTAAATGACGATAGAGAAGAATGAAATGTATCTGACTAATTAATTAACTCAATAAAGTCAGCTTCACTTATAATTTTTATGGAGGCAATTTTTTTTGCTTTTTCTAATTTGCTTCCTGCGTCTTCGCCTACTACTAAGTAATTTAATTTACTACTCACGCCGCTTAATATATGACCGCCGCGCGCTTCTACCATGGCTTCGGCGTCGGAGCGTTTTAATTGGGTTAATGTTCCTGTAAATAAAAAATTAAGTCCAGATAAGTTGCCATCCACAGCAGTGGTATTGGTTTGGATCATATTTAATCCTAAGGCTTCTAAATCTTTTATGAGTGCAATATTTTTTGCTTCGTGGAAATATTGAAAAATGCTTTTTGCAACTTTTACGCCAACATCTTCAAATGATTGTAATTGCTCCTCGGTTAAATTTTCTAAATCTAAAATATGGTGAATATGTGATGCAATAGTTTTTGCAGTGGTTTCTCCAACAAAGCGAATGCCTAAAGCATAAACTAATCGGTATAACGGTTGAGTTTTAGAAGCTTCAATTGCAGCTTTTAAATTATCTACACTCTTCTTTCCAAAACCCTCTAGTTTTCCAATAATTTCAAAATCTAAATTATAAATTTGTGGAATGCTTTTCAATAATTCCATTTCGTAAAACTTTCTAATATTAGCATCTCCAAAGCTTTTGATATCCATGGCGTCCTTGCTCACAAAGTGTATCATGCGTTCCACTATCTGCGCAGTGCACAATGGATTGTTACATCGCCATACTGCTTCGGTTTCTTCTTTCTCTAAAGTATAATCACAAATTGGGCAGGTGGTTGGAAATTCAATAATTGTTTCTGTTCCTTTTCTTAGTGCAGGAATAGATTGTACAATTTGCGGAATCACATCCCCGGCTCTTTCAATAATAACAGTATCACCTAAACGTAAATCTTTTTCTCTTATATATTCTTCATTATGCATGGATATACTAGAAACGGTAACGCCACCAATTGCAACTGCTTGTAGTTTTGCAACAGGTGTTACTGCGCCAGTTCGTCCAACCTGAAAATCTACATTTTCTAAAATAGTTGTTGCTTGTCTTGCTTTAAATTTATATGCAATAGCCCACCTAGGATGGTGAGATGTCATTCCTAATTTTTCCTGTAAGGCAAAATCATTAATTTTTATTACTAAGCCATCAATTTCATAAGGTAGGGTGTCACGTTCAGTTTCAAAATCGGTACAAAAATTAATCACCCCTTGGATATTGGATATGATTTTCTTTTCTTTCTGAGGGGATCTGAACCCCATATTCCATAATAGTTCCAGGGATCCACTATGCGTTTTTAAAAGGTCGGGGGTATTTGCGCCAGTCTTTAAAGTATAAAAACTAATATGGTATATAAATGCATCTAAATTACGCTCCGCTACTTCCTTTGGGTCCTTCATCCTTAAACTTCCAGCTGCAGCATTGCGTGGATTGGCAAGTGTTGCTAATTGTTTTGCTTTTAGCTTTTCGTTAAAATCTTCAAAAGATTTTTTACTCATGATTACCTCACCCCTAATTTCTATTTGCTGAATGCCATATTCAGAAAGCGGAATGCTTAATGGGATGGATCTAATTTGCTTTATGTTTTGTGTAATTTCTTCACCCGCTACACCGTCCCCTCTGGTACAAGCTCTAACTAGCATATCGTTTTCATAAACCAAGGAAATGCTTGCCCCGTCAAATTTTGGTTCTACGCAGTATGTGATACTATCTAATTGTGCGCCTTCTCTTGCTTTTCGGTCAAAGTCATTTAAATCATCGGCATTATAGCTATTCTCCAAACTAAGCATTGGCACTAAATGCGCTACAGTCTCAAAATTATTGTTAAGGCTATTTCCAACACGCTGTGTCGGTGAATCCTTTGAAACTAAATTGGGGCTTGCTGCTTCTAAGTTTACCAATTGCTGGTAAAGTAAATCATATTCGTAATCGCTAATAAGAGGCATTGCCACTACATAATATTGGTATTCGTGAAACTTCAACACTTTCCTAAGTGTATCCAATATGATATTATGAGGGCTTTCTAAGAACTCCTTCGTAATGGATTGAAGGTCTAGTATTTGATCTTTTGTATACATGATTTGAAATGTCTGCTAAAATACAAATTGTTTTATTCTTTTATTTCGTATTTTGGCATTCGATTGCTTTTATTTTCAAATGCTTATGATAGATCCTATAAAGTTAGTACAAACCTATCCTCAAGTCCCCTTAACGGTAGATTGTGTGATTTTTGGTTTTGATGAGAATTCCCTTAAGGTTTTGCTTATTAAAAGCGATTTGTCTCAATACCATGGCAAACTATCTTTATTAGGCGATAATGTGCATACTCATGAGGATTTGGACACAGCTGCAAATAGGGTGCTCGTGCAAAGAACAGGGATGACTAATGTGTTTTTAGAGCAAGTACATACCTTTAGTAAGCCTGATAGGCATCCTGGTGGCAGGGTTGTTACTACGGTTTATGCGTCCTTATTAAATGTGAAACATCATGAGTTATTGTTACATGACAATGAATTAAAATGGCATACTGTGAACGAGATTTCCGAAATGGCTTTTGATCATAAACAAATCCTGGATCTCTGTACTAGCTGGTTAAGAAAAAGGGTTCAAGAGCAACCGTTGGCCTTTAATTTATTGCCAGTAAAGTTTTCATTAAGGCAACTTCAAAATGTTTACGAAGCTATTTTGGATATCAAGTTAGATAGACGAAATTTTAGAAAGAAATTTGCAACAATGGGCTTTTTAAATGACACAAACCAGCTAGAAACCAATGTTACGCATAGACCAGGCAAATTGTATACTTTTGATTTTGTGCAATACCAGCAAAAAAAGAAGCATTTCATAGGCATTGATTTTTAAAAAGTGCCCTAGCTTACTTATAATTTAATACCTTTATTCACTAATAAAAAAGGTATACTATGTTGCATTCAATGACTGGGTATGGGCGCGCGGAAACCACTTTTAATGATAAGACATTATTAATTGAAGTTAAGTCCTTAAACGGGAAACAATTTGACCTTCGTTTAAATATCCCTTCTTTATTAAAACCATATGAAGTAGAAATTAGAAACAAGCTAAATGAAACTTTATTTAGAGGAAGCGTTGAATGTAATGTTTCGGTTAAATCTAATGGTGTTTCAAAGCCAGTTAGTATTAATACCGCTTTAGCAAAATCTTATTACCAACCAATTGTCGAATTGGCAAATGAATTAGGAATAGAGAAAGAAAATTTATTAAGCACTTTATTGAAATTGCCAGACGTAGTGTCTTCTACAAGTGAAGTAATTACCGAAGAGGAATGGAAAGCTATTTCAAATTTGTTACAGGAGGCTATTAACCAATTAATTCAACATCGTAAGGACGAAGGAAAATCTATTGAGAAAGATTTATTAGAAAGAGTTGCTGCAATTGAAGCGCAGCAAGCAAGTATCGCAGTGCACGAGCCTAATAGACGTGTTAAAATTAAAGAGGGCTTAGTGAAATTATTAGAACAGAATGTTGGTGCTGACAAGTATGATAACAATAGGCTAGAACAAGAATTAATTTATTATATAGAGAAAATTGATATTTCTGAAGAAAAGGTAAGATTAACAAATCATTGTGTTTATTTTAAAGACGTGCTTAAGGAAGCTGAGCCATCTAAGGGCAAAAAACTTTCTTTTATTTTACAGGAAATGGGTCGTGAAATTAACACCACAGGATCAAAGGCAAATGATATTGATATTCAAAAATCAGTGATCTTGATGAAAGATGAATTAGAAAAAGCAAAAGAGCAAATTTTAAATGTATTATAAAATGGTGCGTAGTCGTTTAGTTTGGATTGCAAATGCATTAATAGCAATTGTATTTTTTTCAAGTTGCGAAACAAAGCAATTGTTTGAACAAAGTACTATGTATCCTAGTCATAATTGGTCCTCAAAACAAGCAAACGAATATTTATTTACCATTACTGACACCACTGCCGCATACAAAGTCTACTTTGTAATTAGACACCATAACGCCTATCATTATAAAAATATCTGGATTCAGCTTAATACAATAGGGCCAAATGACTCCCTAACTAAACAATCCGTTAATTTAAATTTAGCTGATGATGAAAAGGGATGGCTTGGAACTGGGATGGATGATATTTACGATCAAAGAATCCCTATTTCGACCGACTCTGTTCATTTTAAGAAAGGAGTATACAAATTTGTGCTCTCTCATACAATGAGGGAGGATCCACTTGAAAATATTTTATCAACTGGAATTAGGGTTGAAAAAGTTAAACCATGATTAGCAGATTTAAGCAAATAAATAAACTGCAATTTGTAAGAGTAGTTTATTGGCTATTCTTGACCTATATGGTCGCAGCCTTTATTTGGTGGTATGTTACATTGGTGAAACAAAATGATCAAATTGCCAACGTCCAATATGGCTCTATTCAAAGTAATGATCCATTTTTAGCTCAAAAGGTAAATGCAATCCAAGATTTTCAATTGCGTAAAAACAAGCAATACATTGGTGAAGGGCTTACTATTTTATTTTTATTCTTGTTGGGTGCAATATATGTATACAGATCCTTGGTAAAGCAAATTCGCTATTCTAATCAGCAGCAAAATTTTATGATGGCGGTTACGCATGAATTAAAAACGCCTATTGCTATTACACAATTAAATATTGAGACCTTACTAAAACGAAACTTAGATCCAGATCAACAAAGAAAGATGCTTGAAATTTCGTTATTAGAAACTCAACGACTTGATAATTTATGTAATAATATTTTACTAGCTTCTCAATTGGACATGGGTGAATACCAAGCCAATGCACAAGAAGTGGACTTGTCTTTGATCGTAAGCAATACTTTAAAAATATTTGTAAATAGATATTCGGGCAGGAGTTTTGTTGAATCAGTACAAGAAGGTATTTTTTTGAAAGGGGAGTCGGTCTTGCTACAATTGCTATTAAATAATTTAATAGATAACGCGATTAAATATTCGCCTTCTGGTTCTGATATATTTGTTGATCTATATGAAGAAGCTAATAAAATAATCTTATCAGTTAAAGACCAAGGGGTAGGCGTACCTGTAAATGATAAAGACAAAATTTTTGAAAAATTTTACAGGGTGGGTGCTGAATATACAAGATCTACTAAGGGTACAGGTCTTGGCTTATATTTGTGTAAACGTATTGCAATGTTTCACAATGCTAAACTTGAAGTAATTCCTAATGCTCCAAAAGGCAGTATTTTTACTTTTACATATCATGTTAACTAATATGTCAAATCATTCAATTTTATTAGTGGAAGACGAAGTGCATTTGCACGACGCATTAAAATTAAATTTAAGCTTAGAAGGTTATGAAGTAAGTTCGGCTTATGATGGTCCCGAAGCTTTAAAGCAAATTGAACAAGCACATTTTGATTTAATTATATTGGATGTTATGTTACCAGGCTTGGATGGGTTTTCAATTACCGAAATTGTTAGGTTAAAAAATAATCAAACTCCCATCCTTATTTTAAGTGCCAAAAACACAAGTGCTAACAAAGTACAGGGTCTAAAAATAGGAGCAGATGATTATATGACCAAGCCATTTAATTTAGAAGAACTTTTATTAAGGGTTTCTAAATTAATTCAAAAGTCTAATAATACTACCAAGGTTCCTTCTGGCGAAACCTATTCTTTTTCGGGCAATCATTTTGACTTTAGTTCCTTAGTTGCTACTTCTTTTTCCGGCGAAAAAATTACGCTTACCAAAAAGGAAGCAATGCTGTTAAAATTGCTAATAGACAATAAAAACCAAGTGGTGTCAAGGGAACGAATTTTACAAACGGTTTGGGGCTACAATGTTTTTCCTAATACCAGAACCATTGACAACTTTATCCTCAATTTTAGAAAGTACTTTGAACAGGATGCACGTAACCCTATACATTTCATATCTATAAGGGGTATTGGGTATAAATTCCAAGATTTACCTGCCGTTTAAGCAATCTTTTGCTTGATTTTGCGTTAAAGCTATAGTTAATTCAAGCTCATGTCATTGTCGTCAATTCAGGATTTTGTAGAACCCGTTAATTTGGACCTGCTTTCAAAGGACGAGGGCTATAGAGATACCCAGTTAGGGAAGCATATATTAGTAAATCAGGGTCAATTACCTGATATTACCAATGCGGATATTGTAATAATTGGCGCTGGAGAATGCAGAGGAGCAGGGTTTGCCTTAAATGGCCATGAGTCCGCAAATGCAGTTAGAGCAGCTTTTTACAATCTTTATTATTGGCATGCGCAGGTGACCATTGCGGATATTGGCAACGTTAAATTAGGCCAAACCATACAGGATAGCTATGCCGCCTTAAGAACGGTTATATCGGAATTAATTTTACAAAACAAGAAAGTGGTTATCGTAGGGGGATCTCACGATTTAACACTGGCTCAATACCATGCTTATACATCAATTCCAACTTTAGTGAATGCTGTAGTGGTAGATGCTAAAATTGATTTGGATTTAGAAGCCAGGCTTCCCTCGGATCATTTCTTAGAAGAACTTTTTACAGGATTGCCTAATCATTTAAATCATTATTCCCATATAGGTTTCCAAAGTTATTTTATGCATCCACATATGCTGGAAACTATTGACAAACTTAGATTTGATTGTTTTAGATTGGGTAAAGTGAGAGAGAATATCGAAGAGATGGAGCCAGTTGTAAGAGACAGTCATTTGATGAGCTTTGACATTAGTGCTATTCAAAATGCACATGCCCCAGCAAATTTAATCACCCCTAATGGCTTTAATGGCGAAGAAGCATGTGTGTTAATGCAATATGCAGGCATGAGCTGGAAAACCAGCACCATTAGTCTTTTTGGTTATCAGTCCGAGTTAGATCGCGATGGTTTAACAGCAATTCAAATGGCTCAAATGTTATGGTATATTGTTGATGGCATTCAAAAAGGAAAGAAAGAAGCTCCATTATCAGATACCGATAGGTTTAAAGAGTTTCATATTGCCTTCTCGGATATTGATACTAAGTTTTTACAAAGCAAAAGTACAGGACGTTGGTGGATGCAATTGCATAATGAGCAGTGGTGCCCTTGCAGTTACAAAGATTATTTAGTAGCTTCCAATAACGAAATTCCCGAAAGATGGTTAAGAGCTTTAGAAAGAGAGTAAACACTCCAAAACAATTTATAGTTATTGCGACAATGGTTTTATTGTCTGCTTGTAGTATTCAAAAAGCACAAAAGACTTTACTATCTGCTGCGCCTTTGAAAGGAGCACATGTAGGTATTGCTGTATATAATGAGTCAACACAACAATGGGTTGATAAGTACCAAAGTGATCATTATTTTACGCCTGCAAGTAACACTAAAATTCAATCTTGTTTTTTAGGGATGAAGTATCTTAAAGATTCAATTCCAGGTTGGCAATTTGCAGAAAACAAAGACTCTATATTCTTAATGCCATTGGGAGATCCAAGCTTTTTACATCCCGACTTTGCTTATCAACCAGTTGCTGATTTAATAAAGTCTACAAAAAAACAAATCGTATTTTGTTTGCCTGCGAAGGAGGATAAATTTGAAGCTTTTGGAAGAGGATGGGCATGGGATGATTATGCAGAAGATTACCAACCAGAAAGAAATAGATTAAATATTTATGGCAATGTGGTAACCATAAGTAAAAAACAAGATGGCTTACAAATTAGACCTAGCTTTTTTACAAAAAACAATGCACTGCCAACTAAATATACAGTGTGGTCTCGTGAAAAACTAAGCAATCACTTTTTTGCAAAAACTGAAACAACAAAGGCGTTGGAACAACAGGTTCCGTTTATTACCAGTAGTAATTTTGCTTTAGCAAAATTACTTATTGAGGATAGTTTGCATCCAGCTTATCCTATAGCAATTCAAAATGGGTGGAATCAAACTAGCTCAAATATTATTAAAACGGTACCTACCGATAGCTTGTTAAAAATAATGATGAATCGAAGTGACAACTTCTTTGCAGAGCAAGTATTGTTAATGACTAGTCAACAATTATTAGGCAAGATGGACGATGAGGCAGTTATCGATACAATTTTAAAAACGGACTTTGCCTCCTTCCCACAAAAGCCTGAATGGGCCGATGGCAGTGGATTAAGCCGTTTTAATTTAACAACGCCAGAAAATTATGTAAGTCTTTTGCAAAAAATGGAGAATGAATTTTCGATGGATAGAATTAAAGCTGTTTTTGCTCAAGGTGGAAAAGGAACCTTATCTTCTTATTATAAAAAAATACCTGGCGTGCTTTATGCAAAGACAGGGACACTTGGGAATCAAATTGCTTTAAGTGGTTATATTATTACAAATAAAGGCACTAGATTGGTATTCTCGGTATTGGTTGGTAATCACGTAAGTCCAAGTACTTATCCTGTTCGCCATGCAGTTGAAGAATATTTGACTGCTATTATGAATAAATATTAAGAAGTTACTGTAAATTAAATGATCGTCATTACTTAGTGAAAAGTCCGTCTAAGTAGGCTTCTTTAAAATCAATATAAGTTGGGGCTCCAGTGGCAGTTACATTTGGTGTCTCACAGTTTAATAAGGATTCAATTAAACCATGCATTTCTTTTTGAGAAAGGGATTGACCAGCCTTAATAGCAGACTGCCTTGCCATGCATCGAATTAATTTTTCGCGTTTGCTAAATTTAATATCACCGCTAAAATGTTTAAACTGTTCTAGTAATAGTTCAATAGCATTTTTTTCATTGCCTGAAATAACGTCCGCAGGTATTCCTTGAATTATAAAACTGTTTTGGCCGAATGGTTCAATCTCGTATCCAATTATAGCTAAGTCTTCAATAATTTCTTCTAGTAAAATTGCATCAGCTACGCTTAATTCTAATACAACAGGGAACAAGCTTTTTTGTGTAGCATGTGGCTGCACTGTAGCTTTTTGGTATTTTTCATACAATACACGCTCATGGGCCAATTGTTGGTGCACCATAATGAAACCTGATTGAGCAGGCGCAATAATGTAAGTATTGTTTACTTGCAATAAAGTAGCATCCTCGTTTACAATAACGCCCTCGGATTCCTTATACAACCCCATGGAAGAGGACTTTACAATATAGGTTTCGTTAGCATTTTCAAGTTGATTTTGGTCCGATGTGGTTGGGATATCGCTGAAAAAACTTTTCCATTCTTTTTTCTCCGCTTCACTCACCCTTGGAATAAAATGCGCTTGATTCTTTTGAGTAAAACCTGCATACAAGGAACTACTTGCGGTGCTGTTTCTTTGTTCGTCTGATACTGGTTTTTGAATTGCGTCCAATTGTTGAATATTGGCGTCCAGTGAAAAGTCTAATGAAGGTGCAATACTAAATTGAGCTAATGCGTGCTTAACGGCTGCTTGAACAAAAGCATAAATTATTTTATCGTCTTCAAATTTAATTTCTTGCTTAGTTGGATGTACGTTAATGTCTACTTGCGATGGATCAACGTCTATGTACAAAATATAACTTGGAAAGCTTTCTTTGGGAATTAATCCGTCAAATGCATTTGCTATAGCATGATGCAAATAAGCACTTTTAATAAAACGTCTATTTACAAAAAAGTATTGATCGCTTCTTGTTTTCTTAGCCGTCTCTGGTTTACCTACAAAGCCTGAAATAGTTAGGTAGTCTGTCTTTTCGCCTACTGCCACCAATTTAGTTTGATAGCTATTTCCTAATACATGAATTGCTCTTTGTTTAAAACTGCCCGACTCCCAATGAAAAACATCCTGTCCATTATTGGTAAGGCTAAAATAAATTTCAGGAAAAGCTAAAGCAACCCTTGTAAATTCTTCAATGATATGTTTTAGTTCGGCCGAATTGCTTTTTAAAAAGTTTCTTCTTGCAGGTACATTAAAAAACAAATTCTTCATGCTTATGTTCGTACCTACTGGACATGCCACCGGACTTGTTTCGCTCACCTGACTATTCTCAATCTCTACACTTGTTCCTAATTCGTCTTGGGCCTGTCTTGTTTTTAAACTTACTTGAGCTACTGCTGCAACTGAAGCAAGTGCTTCTCCTCTAAATCCCATGGTTCTAATTTGGAACAAATCCTCTATAGAACTTATCTTACTAGTAGCATGACGCGCGAATGCATTTTGAGCATCAATCGGGTTCATGCCCTTGCCATTGTCAATTACTTGAATTAGGGCCTTTCCTGCGTCATTAATGATTAATTTAATTTCATTTGCTCCAGCATCTACTGCATTTTCCAATAATTCCTTCACGGCGCTAGCGGGTCTTTGAATAACCTCGCCTGCCGCAATTTGATTGGCAATATGATCTGGTAATAAATGAATGCTGTTGGCCACTATTAAATCTTTTAAAGTGTGTAAAAGTAGTAAATTTGCCACTTAAAATCTCAACTTATGCTAAGAACAGCAGACATAAAAAAAACACCTCATACCTACCTTCCTGCGACCTTTGTTTTGACCGATTGGGCTGGTTTGGAGCCTTTTTTTAAGGAGTTAACGGATCGAACTATAAATAGTAAGGCTGAACTTGAAAATTGGTTAAAAGACTTGAGTGAATTAGAGGCGTTTATTAGCGAGGATGCTTGTTGGAGACAAATCAAAATGACCTGTGATACTACAGATAAGTCTTTAGAAGATGCTTTCACTTATTTCTGCATGGAGATTCAACCTCAAATGCAACCCTATGCAGATGCTTTAAATAAAAAATTAATTGCATCACCCTTTACGACAGAATTAGACAAATCAGAATACTTTACTTATTTACGTTCAGTAAAAAAGAGCATTGAATTATTTAGGACCGAAAATATTCCCTTGCAAGCAGAGTTAAGTGTTTTGCAACAACAATATGGTACCATTGCAGGCAAAATGACTATTGAAATGAATGGTCAAGAATACACTTTACAACAAGCCTCTCAATTTTTAGAAAATGAAGATAGAGCGGTGAGAGAAGAAGCGTATAGAAAAATTCAAGAACGTCGTTTGCAGGATAAGGATGCAATGCATGAATTGTATACTACATTAATTCAAAAAAGACACCAAGTAGCAGTGAATGCAGGCTTTGCAAATTATCGAGATTATAAGTTTGCGGAATTAGGACGATTTGATTACACTAAAGAAGATTGTTTTCAATTTCATGAAGCGGTTAAATTACATGTACTTCCTTTGATAGATAAAATATATGCACGTAAAAAACAGAAGCTAGGACTAGACAGTTTAAAGCCATGGGACACCGAGGCAGAACCTTCTGGTACTAAGCCTTTGAGACCATTTACAGACGGGAAAGATTTATATGAAAAATCGGTGGCTTGCTTTGAGCAATTAAATCCATTTTTTGCAGATTGTTTACGAAAGATGAATGAATTAAAACATTTTGATTTAGAAAGTAGAAAAGGAAAAGCACCAGGTGGATACAATTGTCCATTAGCAGAATCTGGCGCTCCCTTTATTTTCATGAATGCTGCAGGACAAATGAGTGATGTAACTACGATGGTTCATGAAGGTGGACATGCTATTCATTCTTTTTTAGCGCATCCATTATCGCTTAGCGCATTTAAAGAATATCCAATGGAAATTGCAGAAGTAGCAAGCATGTCTATGGAATTATTCACCATGAATCATTGGCAGTCCTTCTTTGACAATGAGTCTGATTTAAATAGAGCCAAAGAACACCAATTAGAACGCACCATTACCATTTTCCCATGGATTGCAATTATTGACAAGTTCCAACATTGGGTATACGAAAATCCAAATCATACTATTGAAGAAAGAACCAACAATTGGACTGCAATATTAAAAGAGTTTTCAACTAATAGCATTGACTATACCGGCTTAGACATGTATCGTGCAATTGGATGGCAACGTCAATTACATTTATTTGAAGTGCCTTTTTATTATATCGAATATGGTATTGCGCAATTAGGTGCAATTGGCATGTGGATGCAGTATCAGAAAAATCCTAATCAAGCATTGGAAAATTATATGAATGCCTTGGCTTTAGGCGGAACAAAAACATTACCTGAATTGTATAAAACAGCAGGGCTTGAATTTAATTTTTCTCCTAATTATGTTAAAACCTTAATGGATTTTACAAATGAAGAATTAGAGAAATTGTTTCACTAATCTAATTTGAAAATGATTTCAAATTAGGTACTGCAAAAAAAATAGCGCTCAATTTGAGCGCTATTTTTTTATTGATCAATTTATTTGATTAAGATTAAGCAGGTCCTTGGCCTTGACCACCCCCTTAATTATTGCCTTGTGGTGGACGATTGTTACTTGGTCCATTATTAGGTCTTGGTCCGTTATTGGGCCTTGGTCCGTTATTTGGTCTGGGACCATTGTTGTTTCTAGGACCATTGTTTGGGCCATTGTTCGGCCTTGGTCCATTATTATTTCTTGGTCCGTTCGGTCCGTTATTTGGTCCCGCATTGCGTGGCCCATTATTATTGTAGTTGCCACCATTAGATGGTCCACGTTGTTGGTCTCTTCTGCGACGGTCGTTCTTTTCTAAACTTCTTAAACTAATTTGTCCAACCACATCAACAAATGAAGGTTCAACTTCTTTTGGCTTACCACTAGTTACTTCCACTGCTTGTAACTCGTCTACTACTACACCTTGTTGGTTCAATTTCTTGATTTCAACAACACGATCAATGGTTAATGGGTAGTGCTTTGTATTATTTGGCAAAGTATACCACATTAAGTTTTTGAAAATATCTTTTTTAATAAGGAATGCTTGACCCATCGCAGTTTGTAAAGTATCTGCATAATCTGGGAATCCTTGTAATGCGTCTAGGTAAGTATCTAATTCAAAATTCAAACAACATTTTAAACGGCCACATTGTCCGCTTAATTTTGTTTGATTGATTGACAAGTTTTGATAACGTGCTGCAGTTGTATTAACACTTTTAAAATCATGCAACCAAGTACTACAACAAAGTTCACGTCCACAGCTTCCAATACCGCCAAGCTTTGCAGCCTCCTGACGAATTCCAATTTGACGCATCTCCACTTTTACTTTAAACTCACCAGCAAAAATGCGGATCAATTCTCTAAAGTCGATACGGTCGTCGGCTGTATAAAAGAAAGTTGCTTTTTTGCCATCTGCTTGAACCTCTACTTCACTTAGCTTCATGGCTAATTTAAGATGAGATGCATGCGTACGGCTTCTTGCTAAAATATCGGCTTCTCTACTTTTACTAATTTTAAAAGTTTCTATATCTCTATCAGCACTTGGTCTAATAATTTTTTTCATGTCGGGATTAAACTCATCCGTCCCGCTTTTCTTTAATTGTAATCTTACTAATTCTCCTGTTAAAGAAACTTCGCCTAAATCAAATCCGTTAACACCTTCTACAGTAACGTAGTCGCCTTTTTCGAATTGTTGTAAAGTTGCGTTTCTGAAAAATTCTTTACGACTGCCTTGTTTAAAGCTTACTTCAACAACTTTACATTGACTTTCAGCATCGTCAATAGGCAAGTCTCGTAACCAATCGTGTACGTTAAGTCTGTTACAAGCTCCCGAACTACAACCGCCGTTGCTTTTGCAACCGCCTGGTTTACCAGTTCCACATGATCCACATCCCATATATAGTTAGTTCTAACTGTTAATGAATAAAAAATACCTGCCTAGCATCCTATTTCACAAATCCTTCGGCTTAGGCTTCCGTCAAAATTAAGGTTTTGTTCTGAATGATATGATAGAACTTGATTCCTAATGCCATAAATAGCATTTTGGGGTTGGCATTACGCTCAATATGGTAAATAGCCTTGTCTAATTCCTGAACTATGGACTCCAATTGGCCTACTCCGGCTATTTTATTGATTCTGAGGGCAAAATCCTTTAGAGCTGGGTCTAATGGCAATTCGTTGCCTAGCACTTTTAGGCGGATACTTTGTTCCAAAAGATGGTTAAAGTACTTTAAAAACTGCTTTTGAGGCTCTCTTCCGGTTTTACTCATCTCTTCTACCCATTTTAGCTGGGCGAGGGGGCCACCCTTTAAAATAGCGTTCAACCACTCTCTGATCTGGCTCAAAAAGTCCGAATCACTATGTTGAACCAAGTGCAAAGCTTCACGATAGTTACCGTCCGAAATAGCTGCAATTTGAGCAGCTTTCTCAGGGTCCAAATGGGCCTTTTGGACCAATGCATTCTCAATTTCGTTCTTGGTTAAACGAGGTACTTTAATGTATTGACAACGACTAAGGATTGTTGGCAATATCTGCTCTTCCGAATTAGCTACTAATAGGAAAATGGTATTATCAGGGGGTTCTTCAATAAGTTTCAATAATTTATTTCCCTCTTTGCCTAAATATTCCGGCATCCACATAACCAAAACCTTGTAAGCACTTTCAAAACTCTTAAAAGACAACTTTTTTATAATCTCTGCACATTCGTCGGCGCTAATATTTCCTTGCTTGTTATCTGCTTTGATAGATTGAAGCCAATCAAATACATTGCCATAAGGATAGCCATTAATAAATTCTCTCCACTCTTCGATATAATTGGCGCTGATATTTTTTGTGCCAGGCTTTTCAGTAATACTTGGGAAGGAGAAATGCAAGTCGGGGTGCATTAGTTGACTTGCTCTTTTATAAGCAGGCAATTCTGCAATCTCATCAGGGCTGTAAACTTTTGGAGTAGAAGGCTCGGATTCGCCAAACATATCTGCGCCAGCAGCATTCACATTACTATTTGGGATACTTACTATGTATTGAGCAAAAGCGATAGCTAAAGGCAAAGCCCCTGCCCCCTCAGGTCCTACAAAAAGAATAGCATGGCTTAGTCGTTGGTGTTGTACCATGTCAACTAGCTGTTGCTTTAATTTTTCTTGACCTATTACTTCACTCAATAACATTTAGCGAAGATAAGAAAAAACCGCGGTGCGGTTTTTGATGTGTAGAAAATTATGTGCATCTTTTGATGAAAGGCACTTATTTTAAGCGAGACAAAATATCCTCACTATCAGGTTTAACATTGCTTGGGAAATAAGCAATCATTTTACCATTCTCGTCCAATAGAAACTTATTAAAATTCCAAGTAATTGTAGCATCTACTAAGCCGTTTTTAGCTTTTTGGGTCAACCACTGATAGATAGGAGCGGTCTTGTCGCCCTTTACATCCACTTTGTCAGCTAAAGGGAAAGTAACCCCGTAATTTTTTTTACAGAAGCTTACAATTTCCTCGTTGGTACCAGGTTCCTGTCCGCCAAATTGATTACAAGGGAATCCGATAATCACTAATTTATCCTTGTATTGCTCATATACTTTTTCTAATGCCTCGTATTGAGGCGTATAACCGCATTTACTAGCAGTATTTACCACTAAAATTTTCTTTCCCTTAAAAGAAGCAAAATTAATTTGCTTACCGTCAATGCCTTGCACTTTAAAACTATGAATACTTTGTGCATTGCCTAAAAAAGCGCTTACTACTATTAATAATGTGGCTAAAAATTTCATAATGATGTATTTATAGTTCAATATAACAAGAATTTTTCAAAATGGTTTAGTGTAAGGTATAAGCGGCAGTCGCAATATGAATACTGGCTGGATTGGATTGGGATAAAATGTAGCTGGCTGCTTCCAAAGTGGCGCCGGTAGTTAAGACGTCATCAATTATAAGTAAATGTTTATTGGTTAAATTTTCGAAATCATTAAGAAAGAAAAAACTATTAGTTTGGTTACCTCTATTTTTTCGATCCTTATGTGTTTGGGTAGGAGTGTCCTTAAGTTTTACGAGCCCTTTGAATATTGGTATATTATATCCATGCGCTATAATTGATTCGCATATTACTTGAGCTTGGTTAAATCCTCTGCCCCTTAGTCTTTTTCTGCTAATTGGTATTGGGATTAGATAGTCAATGTGTTTATGTTTATTGGAGTAGATTAATTCATTCGCAATTAGCTTTCCTAATAAATAACCTGCTTTTTTATTTTGTTTATATTTTAATTCAAAAACTATTTTCTGAACAATACTTTCTTTAGTAAAAAATAAAATAGAAACTACAGTTTGTATTTTAACTCTTCCCCAAAATATTTTTTCAACAGGACTATTTTGAATTTGAGAAAAATTGGTGAATGGCAATTGTGATTCGCAATGCTTACAAATCACATACTGGTCTTCAAGTACATCAGTACCACATTGCAAACATATATGCGGATAAAATAAATGAAATAATGCTTTTAGATATTCGCTAATTTTTAGGTAGCGTATTAATTTGCAAATCCGATTAAGCATAGTTAAAAGAATAGTCGATATGCTTCGTCTACTCTTTCCACCGGTATAATTTGAATGCTATGCTTTTTCGGCTCAATACCTTTGCTGTTAAATGCAGAAATATAAATTTTCTCAAAACCCAATTTTTCGGCTTCTGCGATTCTTTGTTGAATTCTATTTACGGCACGTATTTCTCCATTTAATCCTACTTCCCCTGCAAAGCAAATGCCTTGAGGCAATGGTATATCCTCATATGAAGAAAGTAAAGAAAGTATAATGGCTAAGTCTAGCGAAGGGTCTTCTATTTTCAAACCTCCAGCAATATTTACAAAAACGTCTTTCATGCCAAATGCAAAACCACCTCGTTTTTCTAGTACTGCTAATAATAATTGTAATCTTCTTAAATCAAATCCAGTAACTGTTCGCTGTGGTGTGCCATACACACTTTGAGTGACCAAGGCCTGCACTTCAATTAATAGTGGGCGCATACCTTCCATTGAAGCAGCAATAGTGCTTCCACTTAAAGATTCATTGCGTTGTGCTATTAAAAATGCAGAAGGATTATTTACAACCTTCATGCCTTCACCGGTCATTTCGTAAATCCCTAACTCGCTTGTGCTTCCGAATCTATTTTTTAAAGTACGTAGCATTCTATAGGCATAATGGCGATCCCCTTCAAATTGAAGTACGGTGTCTACCATGTGCTCTAAAATTTTAGGTCCCGCAATGGTTCCTTCTTTTGTTATATGCCCTATTAAAAATACAGGCGTGCCAGTTTCTTTTGCAAAACGCTGAAACTCGGCAGCAGTTTGTTTTATTTGAGATACACTTCCGGCAGCAGCTTCAATTAAATTAGATTCTAATGTTTGTATAGAATCCACAATAACCACAGTGGGTTTTAATTTCTTGATTGCTTTAAATATATCTGGAGTGCGTGTTTCGGTAAGTAAGTAGAAGTTTTCGTTTTGTAAATTTAAGCGGTCCGCACGCATTTTAATTTGCTGAATGCTTTCTTCTCCACTTATATATAAAACAGTTTGATCCGTCATCATCAAACCTTGTTGTAAGAATAAGGTACTTTTCCCAATACCAGGTTCGCCTGCAACTAGTACAATAGATCCAAGAACTATACCGCCACCTAACACTCTGTTTAATTCGGGATCGGCGCTGTTAATTCTTTTTTCTGATTGACTATTAACTTCATTTATAGCAATTACTTGTGTACCCTTTTGCTGGGTTGTGTAACCTTCCCAACCTGCATCTTTTTTTTCACCCTTCTCCACTAGTTCTTCGGTAAATGTGTTCCACTCATTACAAGCAGGACATTTACCAGCCCATTTAGCAGACTCGTATCCACAGTTATTGCAAAAGAATGCCGATTTGGATTTACTCATATCCTAAAGATAATTGCTATTTAAATCACTTGTAAAGTAAAAGCCGAAAATTGTTTACAGTTTAATTTCTTCCTGTTGTTCGTCAAGGAATTTATATTCCACCAAATGACTATTATTTTCAGGAATAGACTTAAGCTTAATCTTGTACTTTCTCTTCCACTTTTTAAGGATGCTGCTAAAGATGCCTTTTGTTAAATGAGAGTGGATAATAGGGTGTACCAAAATTTGCAAACTCTTGTGACCATGTGTTGCCAAGTAAGCCAATTTCTTTTCCATCTCATCCTCTAGTAATAAAGTAGATGTTATTTTTCCAGTACCATTACAAGCTGGGCAGTCCTCGGAAGTATTAATATTTACTTCTGGTCTAATTCTCTGACGTGTTGCTTGTAATAAGCCGAATTTTGAAATTGGTAATACAGAATGTCTAGCACGGTCCGGTTTCATAAACTCGTCCAATGCTTCCTGTACCTTGCGCTTATTGTCTGGCAACTTCATATCAATAAAGTCAATAACAATAATTCCACCAATATCTCTAAGTCTTAATTGACGTGCAATTTCTTCGGCTGCTTCCAAATTAGTTTGCAAAGCATTTTCTTCTTGATTATTGCTCACACTTTTAAATCCGCTATTCACATCAATTACATGCAATGCTTCAGTGTGCTCAATTATTAAATACGCACCACTATTTAGGTTTACAGTTTTTCCAAAGGAAGACTTTACTTGTTTTGTGATACCAAATTGATCAAATATATCTTGATCCCCAGTATGTAAGCTTAAAATATTTGCTTTAGCTGGTGCAATTCTTTGCAGGTAGCTTAAAGTGATATCAAATATTTTTTTATCGTTAACTACAATTTTATTAAAATCTTCGTTCAATAAATCTCTTAGAATGCTTGTTGTCTTACTCTCCTCACTCATAATACGAGTAGGAGCCATAGCACCTTTTAAGTTTGCTTGAATATTTTTCCAGTTTTCTACTAAGGTTAGTAAATCCTCATGTAGTTCGGCTGTAGATTTTCCTTCAGCAGCAGTACGCACAATAACACCAAAATTCTTTGGTCTAATGGCTTCCATCATCTTTTGAAGACGCTTACGTTCTTCGCCGCTATGAATTTTTTTAGAAACCGCAACAATCTCATTAAATGGAGTTAATACAATAAAGCGCCCAGCCAAGGAAAGTTCACAACTTAATCTTGGTCCTTTTGCCGCAATTGGCTCTTTTAAGATCTGTACCAATACATTTGGCTTGCCACTTAATACTTCACTAATTTTCCCAGTCTTTACAATTTCTGCTTCAGTTTGGAATTTAGCAAAGTCAAAGCTGTTGTCGTTATTATGGATTGCTTCCTGAGTATACTTGATTATAGATTTAACGTATGGGCTTAAATCGGTGTAGTGTAAAAATGCGTCTTTCTCAAATCCAACATCCACAAATGCCGCATTTAAACCTGGAATAATTTTACGCACTTTGCCTAGGTATAAATCACCTACAGCCCAGCGAGCATCCATTTTTTCATTATGGATTTCCACGAGTTTTTTGTCCTCTAATAAGGCTATTTCAACCCCATCAGCGGAACTATTGATTATTAGGTCTTTGTTCACTTATAGCAACTTTTTAAAATACATATAGCATGCCATCGTAATAGCGCAGCTAATGCTTTATAATTTTTGTAAACACTACCACTTTACGAAGGAAGGAAAAGGTAAAGTAAAGTTGCTAAGTAGAATAGTGGAGTGTAATTGAAAAGAATACAAGCGTGCCCTAAATTAGACCACGCTTGTATTTAGGAAGAGAACTATTTATTCTTCTTCTTATGACGATTCTTTCTTAAACGTTTTTTTCTTTTGTGCGTCGCAATTTTATGACGCTTTCTTTTTTTACCACAAGGCATGTCCGATAATTTTTGTTATTAAAAATGTTATTTCTTCAGTTCTTTGATTCTTTTTTCGATTGCATCTTTAGCTTCAGGTAGTTTTACCAAATCTTTAATTTTGGTATACCATTCTATTGCCAAGGTTTTTTGGTCGGTTAGTTCATAACACTCAGCTAGGTTAACCATTGCTTCCATGTTTGTTGGCTGTAATTTTATTACTGTAATAAATCGGTCAATTGCTTTTGGATACTGTCCCGATTTTTTACCGCCTAATCCTAATATCAAATTCCCATATACACTTTGTGGATTTTTGTCCACTACCTCTTTCACTTTTAGAATGCCTTGCATAGGATTGTCTGAAATATTCCCAAACAAATAGCAGGCCCCTAAATTAATTTTTGTTGAATCGTTATTAGGATTGATTACCAATGCTTTCTCTAAAAGAACTTTTGCATTTACTGCGATCCAATTAAGCATGGCAGGTGGTGCATCCGGCGTTGTTAGGTTGTCTATCAACTGCTGGGCTGCAAAAGTGAGGCTTTTTTCAGAATTTTCCAACAAAGCAGCACTGTAAGTATAATATAAATAAGGTTCCACTCTATGAGCTGAATCGGCCCAAAACTGTGATAGTTGCTTATAAACCTTTATGCTATCCTTGCTAGTTTTAGATCCAACTAGTTGATTTTCAATGCTTAAAAGGGATATTTTTTGACTTGCAGTAAGGGCAGTTTTAGCGCCATCTAACAAAGATTGGGTGCTAACGGTAGGGGTCGCAGTATTCTTAATAGAGGAAGATTCGTCTGTTTTTTTTGATCTAGGGACAAAAATGAACAATGCAACACATAAAATGATTGCACTAAAGGCGACAATAAACTGTGGTTTTTTCAAAGTAGATCAATTTCCTGCAAAGGTAATTACTTACGTCTGCTTTTCACCTCATTTACAAATTCTTTTGCAGGTTTAAATGCAGGAATGAAATGTTCAGGGATTTCTACCGCAATATTCTTTTTAATATTACGTCCAATTTTTGCAGCTCTTTTCTTAGTAATAAAACTACCAAATCCACGTATGTAGATGTTCTGGCCGTTTGCTAAGCTTTCCTTTACTTCCTTAAACATGTTTTCTAGTGTTACTAAAACATCTACTTTAGGAATTCCAGTATTCTCAGAGATTTGATTGATCAGATCAGATTTTCTCATGAAGTTGATTTTTGGGGTTTCGGTATTAAAAATAAATTAAATTTTAGCTTTTTGCAACTAAATCTTTATTTATTTCTTCATATGTACACATAATTTTAAGTAAA
>CAIJFI010000002.1 GCA_903819975.1 uncultured Bacteroidota bacterium
AATATTTACATATGCTGTTGTAGCGTCATTTGTTAATGTGTTTACAGGAACTGTTATTACTAAAGTTTCTGTTGGACAATTTGTTGTTTGACCTGGTGCACATACAGGAACCGTGTACGTATAAGTGCCAGCAGCAGTTGCTGTAAATGTATAAGTACCATTTGGTCCAACAGTTATTGTCGCTCCTGTAATTTGTGCAGGTTGACCATACGTAGTACCAGCAGGAACCACATCGTTTGTTGAGATGTTTCCAGCAGTAGGAATATTTACATATGCTGTTGCAGCGTCATTTGTTAATGTGTTTACAGGAACTGTTATTACTAAAGTTTCTGTTGGACAGTTTGTACTTTGACCTGGTGCACATACAGGAACCGTGTACGTATAAGTGCCAGCAGCAGTTGCTGTAAAGCTATAAGTACCATTTGGTCCAACCGTAATAGTCGCTCCTGTAATTTGTGCAGGTTGACCATACGTAGTACCAGCAGGAACCACATCGTTTGTTGAAATATTTCCAGCAGTAGGAATATTAATATACGCCGAAGCTAGATCTGGATTTAAAATTGGAGCAGGTGCAACTAAAATATGCAATGTTGCTGTAGCACAATCTCCTACTGCTGAACATACAGTGTAAGTAATATCTACAGGTCCACTAAATCCAGTGGCTGGTGTAAAGTTATAAGTACCATTGGCATTCAAAGTGAATGTTCCTTGTGTAATTGTTGGCCCATTAACTAATGTTGCAGTTAAAGGTGCATTAGCTGAATTTTTATCATTTGATAAAACATTCCCAGCAACTGAAGCTGTTCCAGTTGCATTAGCTAATACAGATGTATAATCATCTGCCGCTGTTGTACTTGCTTGAGCATTTGAAGGTGTTACTGTAAAATATACAACTGCATTTTTACAATTTGCAGGTGTTGCATTATCACAAACATTATAGATTACACTATCGGCCCCAGTATAGCCAGCTGTTGGTGTATAAGTAATTGAACCATCTGTATTTACCGTCACAGTACCATGCGCAGGTTGAACAGGAATAGTAACACTTGAAGGATTTAAAGTTGCTCCAAAATTACCTGCTTTATCATTTGCTAATACATTTATTGTTGTAGAAGCATTTGCAGGAACAGTAGCAATATCAGTATTAGCAACCGGTGCATTAATTACTGCGGGATCTAATACGGTAATTTCTAAAGGAGATAATGGACATCCACTTATTTGACCCGCTGCACATACAGGAATATAATAAATATAAGTACCTGGTACGGTAGCCGTAAATGTATAAGTGCCATTTGAACTTACTGTAATTACTCCCCCAGTTGGATTGTTTGGATTATCTCCTGGTTGACCATAATAAGTACCAGACACTAATTGATCATTGGTAGAAAGATTTCCATTAACTGGAACATTAATATTAGTTACATTAACATCTGGTAATAATATTGTAGAAGTATTTGGATTTGGTTCTACTAAAATATGTAAAGTTGCAGTTGAACATACAGGAGGCGTGGATCCATCACATGCTTTATAAGTAATGTCTACAGGTCCTGTAAATCCTGCTGTAGGCGTAAATGTATAAGTACCATCCGCATTCATTGTAAATGTTCCCTGTGCATTTGTTGGGCCACTAATTAATGATGCAGTCAAAGAAGCATTTCCAGAATTTATATCATTTGTTAATACATTTCCTGTAACAGTTCTTCCTGCAATTACTAATGCTATATCATCATTGGCAGTAGTTGTAGTTGGAACTGAAACAGGATTTACTGTAAAGTAAACAACAGCCGTATTACAAAGTGCTGGTGATGAATTATCGCATATTGTATATGTTGAACTATCTGTTCCAACAAAACCACTAGCAGGCGTATACGTAATAGTTCCATCACTGTTAATTACTGCAGTGCCATGTGTTGGCACAACATTAATAGCTTCTGAAGCCGGATTGATTGCTCCCCCATTATTACCTGCTTTATCATTTGCTAAAACATTAACCGTTACTGGTGATCCAGCAGGTGTTTTAGCAATATCATTTGTTGCAATTGGCAAATCGGTAGGAACAGATGGATCCAATACGGTTATTTCAAGTGGCGTTAATGGACAAGCAGTAGTTTGACCAGGCGCACAAACTGGCACTTCATAAATATATTTACCAGGCGTAGTTGCAGTAAATGTATAAGTGCCATTAGGATTTACAACAAGGGTTGCCCCTGTTGGATTACTTGGATTACTTCCTGGTTGACCATATGTAGATCCAGCAGGTATTTTATCGTTAGAAGATAAGTTGCCACTAACTGGAACATTAATATCTGTAGCATTTGCATCCGGTGCAATTATTGGAGCAGGCTCCACTAAAATATGCAATGTAGCAGTTGAACAAACTGGAGGTGTAGCACCCGTACATGCAGTATAAGTAATATCTACCGGTCCACTAAACCCTACAGTTGGTGTAAAGGTATAAGTGCCGTTTGCATTCATAGTGAAACTTCCTTGTGCACTTGAAGGCCCAGAAATAATACTTGCAGTTAAAGCAGCTCCAGTTGAATTTTTATCATTCGTTAAAACACTTCCTGTAGCTGTTGCAGTACCATTTGTATTGGCAACCACGGTAGTAAAGTCATCTGCAGCTGTTGTAGTTGGTGCAGCTGTTACAGGCTTCACTGTAAAGTATGCAACTGCAGTTTGACAAATTGGAGTTGGTGTAGTATTATCACAAACACTGTAAGTAACTGAATCTGTTCCAACAAAATTACTTGTTGGCGTATAAGTAATTGAGCCATTTGAATTCACAGTCACAGTACCATGTGAAGGTTGAACCGAAATTGCAACACTAGCAGGATTTAATGTACCACCTATATTACCCGCTTTATCATTTGCTAAAATATCTACTGTTGTAGCAGTATTAGCAGTAGTAGTTGCAATATCATTATTCGCAATTGGTTTATTTGATGCAGCTAGAGGGTCAACCACTGTAATCTCAATTGGAGATAATGGACAATTAGATGTTTGACCTGGTGCACAAACTGGAACATAATAAGTATACTTACCTGGAGTAGTTCCAGTAAATGTATAAGTACCATCAGGATTCACAACAATTGTACCACCAGTTGGATTATTTGGATTTGGTCCAGGTTGTCCATACGTAGTGCCGGCCGGAACTACATCATTAGTTGCTAATGAACCACTCACTGGAATATTAATAGATGTAGATGTAAAGTCTGGCGCAATAATTGGAGCAGGATCTACTAAAATATGAAGCGTTGCTTTTTCACAAACTCCCGAATTTGAACAAGCTTGATAAATAATATCTACAGTTCCACTATATCCAGGAGCAGGTGTAAATGTATAAGTACCATTGGCATTTAAAGTGAATGTACCTTGTGCAGATGTAGGTCCAGTAACTACTGTAGCTGATAATGTCCCACCAGCTGTGTTGGTATCATTTGTTAAAACATTACCTGTTACACTACCCGTTCCATTAGCAGTTCCACTTACAGATGCATAATCATCTACTGCAGTTGTAGCTGCAGGTGCATTAGCTGCATTCACTGTAAAGTAAACAACAGCTGTTTGACATAAAGGTGTTGGTGAGCTATTATCACAAACGCGATATGTAACACTATCCGAACCTAAGAAATTAGAAGAAGGTGTATAAGTAATAGTGCCATCACTATTTACAACAACTGATCCATGAGCAGGATTCACTGCTATAGTAACACTTGAAGAATTTAAAGTGCCTCCAGGATTTCCTGCAGCATCATTGGCTAAAATATTTACAGTAACAGGTGTTGCTTTTGCAGTAGTTGCTGCGTCATTATTAGCCACTGGTTTATCTGTAGGCGGGACTGGTTCAAGTACTGTAATTTCTAAAGCAGTTAACGGACATCCTGTTGTTTGACCAGGCGCACAAACAGGAACATAATAAGTGTATTTACCTGGTGTTGTTCCAGTAAAAGTATAAGTCCCATTAGAATTCACAGTAATGTTACCCCCATTAGGATTGCTTGGATTAGAAGCTGGTTGACCATATGAAGAACCTGCAGGAACTAGATCATTAGTTGATAAATTGCCACTGACAGGAACATTGATATTTGCAACGTCAATATCTGGAGTGGTATTACTAACAAAAATATTAAGCACACGCGCAGGGCCACTACATGTTGCACTATTGGCAACAACCGAAATTATTCCATCACTACCATCCACTTTAATGGTAATACTATTTGTAATTGAAGCGCCAGACCAGTTACCAGGAACGGTCCAAGTATAAGAAGTTGCTCCAAAAACCGCTGGAACTGAATAGGTATTTAAACTATTAGCAGCAACATAAATCGTACCAACAATAGAAGCTGGCTGAGCAGGTACAACCAATGCAGGTGCAATTGTAGCAGTTGTTGCAAGACTTGTACATCCTGTTGAAGATTTAACAGTTACAGAATATGTTCCAGGTAAAACTCCTGTAAATAATCCAGTTGTATTAGTGTAATTTGATCCATCAATACTATAAGTGAATCCTGTACCTAATGGAGCAGTTACCGAAATAGTACCCGTGTTAACAGAACATGTTGGATTGCTAATTACAACAGTAGGTGCTGCAGGATTTTGAAGAATAGAAATATTAATTGGAGCAGCTGAAGCTTGACAACCGTTTGCATCTGTTACTTGTATACCAAAATCACCTCCTATTGAAGTTGTATAGGTTGTGTTGGTTGCATTAGGGATAACATTGCCACTATTTAGCCATTGATAAGTATAAGAAGCCGTTCCAGCATTTGCAATAGCTGTAATAACTACAGAGGATCCAGCACATGCTGCATATGGATTAGCTGGCGAACTTATTAGCACAACAGGTTTAGGAAATTCTGTTACCGAAATAGCACAAGAAGTAGCTGTTGTAGCCGTACTACCTTCAGTTACTACTAATTGATATTTACCTGCAACTGTAGCATTATAAGTTAAAGTATTATAACCAGTACCAGTTGCATTTGTAAATGTAGCCCCTCCATCGGTTGAAATCTGCCATTGATAAACAGGGCTATTATATCCTGTGCTTACACCAGAAATAGTAATTGAAGCATTCCCTCCCACACATAATGAAGTATTAGGTGCATTTAAAGAAGGTGCAGCTAATACTTTTGAAATTGGAGAAGTTGTCGTACAACCGTTATTAGTAATTGCAACGCTATAACTACCTGCTTGCGTTGCATTATAAGTAGCATTAGTTCCATTTAAATTAATGGCGTTACCATTTAAGAACCATTGATAGCTATTGCCAGTAGTGGCATTTGCATTAGTTGCAGTTAATACTAAAGTAGAAGTACTACAGTTATTAAATGCAAGTGTAGCACCTTCGGTAACTGAAGGAACTGGCAATGCGTTAAATGTAACATTTTCAGCAGGACTAGCAATACTAGAGCATCCAGTTGCATTTGTTTCAACTACAGTATAATTACCAGTAACTGAAGGTGTAAATGTTTGATTATTTGCACCAGCAATTAAGACGCCATCTTTATACCATTGATTTCCAGTTGCATCACTACTAGTTAATGTAACAGTAGTACCAACACATATTGATCCACTTGCAGAAGAACTAATATTTGGTTGTGATGGAATTGGTGGAGCGGTATTTATAATTGCAGTTGATGCAGAACTTATACAACCATCTTCATTTTTAACCGTTACGTTATAAGAACCTGCAATAACATTATTGAACACATTACTTGTTTGATAGGACAACCCGCCATCAATTGAATATTGGTTATTACTGTTTACTACATTCACCGTAATTGAACCAGTTGCGGATGCACATGTAGGTTGAGTTTGTGAAGTTACTGGTGCTAATGGCGGAACCACAGCAGCATTAATTACTACCGTTGTTGGCGCGCTAATACAACCTGCTGTATTTTTTGCAGTCACATAATAAGTGCCAGAAGGCAATGCATTAAATAAAATAGTACTTGTATAAGTAATCCCATCTGCACTATATGTAAAGCCAGTACCTAATGGCGAACTAACTATAATACTTCCAGATGTAATAGAACAAGTTGGTTGTGAATTTGCAGAAGCAATGACAGTTCCTGGTAAATCATTCACCGTTACTATAATTTCTGCACGATCACTCTCTACCCCATTTACTATTTGTGATACAAAATAACTTGTAGTTCCCACAGCACTTGTACTAGGCGTAGGAGATAAAGCCGAACCTGTTCCACCTGTTGCAACTGAATACCATTTTATTGCTCCATTAGCACTTGCAGTTGCAGTTAATGCAATTGAGGTAGTGTTTTTACAATAAACAATTGCGTTACCAACAATACCAATATTATTAATAATAGCTGGCGAAGTTGGTTTAACAGTAATTGTATACGGCACTAAAATACTTTCAACAGCCAATCCACCAGTTATAATAGTTTGCGAAACGTAATATGTATAAACACCAGGTGTTGTAGGTGTAGATTGACTTGTTGCACTTGCAGTACCTGAAGTATTATTGGTATAATAATTTAAAGTAGCCCCACTAATTGGTGTAATTAAAGCACTTGTATTTGTAGAAATAGACGAAGGTGTATTGCCTGTAACAAAAGTAATATCGGTAGTTACAGGAGGATTGGTAATTCCGGCAATAACCACTGACAATGTCGAAGCAGGACTTGCACACGCACCGTTTAATGCAGTCACTATAATTTGACCTCCACTTGTTCCAATGGTTGCATTGATACTACTTGTGGTTGAAGTACCAGACCAACCCGTTGGCAAAGTCCAATTATATTCCGTTGCTGTTACATCGTTCGTTAGAGAATACACACCACTTGACGCTGCCACAACAGTAGTTAAACCATTGATATTACTTGGTGTTGAAGGCGTTGGATTTACTGTAACTGTTGATGCAATTCTATCGGATTCAACACCACCAACAGTTTGAGAAACATAGTAAGTAGTATTGGTAGCCGTACCAGTTGAAGGCGTTGGCGCCGTTGTTGTTGCGGTACCACCAGTGCTAACGGTATACCATTTTAATAAAGTACCCGTAGCAGTTAATGGAACTGCAATATCATTTTGACAATAGGTAAGTGCCGCGATAGTTGGTTGCGCTGGCTTAATTGTTATCGTATAAGGAACCAACGCACTCTCTACCCCATTAATAGTTTGAGATACATAAAAAGTATACACTCCTGGAGTAGCAGGAATAGATTGAGTGGTAGAAGAAGATCCTGCAGGATTAGAGTAATAATTAATAGTAGCACCTGAAGTTCCAGCAATTAATCCACTCGTATTTGCAGGAATATTTGGATCACCAATAACATAAGTTGCACTAGAAGCAGTTGGAGAATTGGTAACTGCAGCTGCAGCAGTAATCACACTTGTTGTACTTGCAACACTAGGACATCCACTTGCATCGGTCGCAATAACACTTACAGTTCCTGATCCAGCTCTTAAAATGTTAGTTAAAATACTATTTGTTATTGACGTGCCCGACATAAAGGAAGGAACTGTCCATATATAAGTAGTATTCGCAACATTGGTCACTGAATAAGTTTCCGTAGTTAAAGCTGTAACAGATGTATTTCCACTAATTAAACTTGGAGTAACAGTTGCAGGATTAATCGTAGCTGTAATGGTAACCACCGCACTTTCTACCCCATTTACCACTTGTGAAACATAATAATTAATAGTACCTGTAGTTGAAGTAGCAGGAATTGGGGCAGTTGTAGATGCTGATCCACCAATACTTGTATACCAATTATATGAAGCACCTGTTGCACCTATTGCAGTTAAAGCGACAGCAGTAGCATTTTGACAATACACAATATTGCTTACAGTTGGAGCCAGTGGCTTCACAGTTACAACGGCTTGCACGCGCGATAAGCTTGCGCAGAAACTAGCAGGATCATATTGCTCTACATAATAATTAGTGATCCCTGCAACCGAAGTAGAAGGCACTAATGGAGTGCTTAATGCAACACCACCTGTTGCAGCAGCATACCATCTTAATGTATAAGTTGGATTAGTTGTAGCCGCATTTAATGCAGACGAAAAATCATTTATTAAATAGATAGGGCTACTTGCACTTGTAAGTGAAGCAGTCGTTACTGAAGTTATAGTCAATGTAAAACCAACCGACGCAGTACTATAACAACCAGCACTTGAGTTTTTAGCAAATAAATAATAAGTGCCCGCAGTATTAACCGCCGAAGGATTGGCTACCAAGTTACTAGGTGAAGGACTTACTGAAGAAGTATGCCATTCATATACAACACCGCTCACCGCTTGTGGTTGATACACTGTTAAATCGGCAGATGCATTAACACAAATAGTAGCAGCAGTAGCAGTTAAGTTAGGAGCAGCAGGCGGATTTACCACTGTTACCGTACTCGTTGCAGAACCAGCGCTACATGTAGTGGTACCATCGGTTACATTAAAGCTATAAATACCAGAACCTGTTGCGGTATAGGTATTAGAAGTTGCACCTGTAATTGCATTACCATTATTATACCATTGAATACTAGGATTGCTTGCACCTGTTGTTGCAGTTAATACCGCATTGGTACCCGCACATAATGTAGTACCAATTGCTGTATTGGCAATGGTAGCAGTTGGTAAAGGATTAACTATTACATCAGTAGCTGGAGTTGTATTGGTCCCAATAACAACACCAGATCTACCAATTGGATTTCCAGAAGCATCTAGGAATTGCGCAGCATAAGATCCTGCAGTAGTTGCTTTATATTCAAATGGCGCACTCGTTTGTACCGAACCAACCAAGGCATTATTATTAGCAGTATTAATCCATTGTATTTGAGTTGCACCACTAGCTAATGAAGTTGAAATAATGACACTACCTCCTTGACAGAATGTAGTAGATCCACTTGCACTAGCAGTAGGTAAAGCTGTAATTACTGTAGATGCACTTAATGCATTACAAGTTGAAACAGTATTCGTTGCTTTCACTGTATAAGTACCCGTTGCAGTAACACTCAAAACATTTGTTGTTTGACCTGTAATTTCAACTCCGTTATTATACCAGATATAAGAATAAGTACTAGTTGGAGCAGCAGAAGCTGTTAATTGAATACTTCCCCCACTTAATGATAATACCGATCCTTCTGCAATCGTCACAGTTGGAGGAGGATTAATGGTAACTGTTCCACCTGCAGTAGCTGAACTACAATAACCAGTAGCATTGGCAATCACACTGTAATTACCAGAAGCAGTAGGATTATAAATAGCATTGGTTGCACCACCAATTGCAACTCCACCTAAATACCATTGATAAGTTGGTGAAGCTGTTGAAGAACTTGCACTTAAAGTAACAGGCGTTCCAGAACAAACTGAAACATTCGCACCAGTTAAGGTTGGGGTGACTACTGTAGGATTTAAAATAGCAATAGTACTTGTAATAGTTCCACAACTATTAGAGAACACCACTTGGTATTGATTGTTATTTTCAGAAGAAGGCGCTGCACTTAAATTTAAAGTAGCCGTTGCATAATTTGAATACACTACACCAACATCCGTTGTTGTAGCATTGCCTGCATTAATTTTTGTCCAAGGTCCAGTGCCACTTGGTCTTGTTTGCCATTGATAAGTTAAATTCGCTCCAGTTGCAGCAGCTGTGAAGCTTGTTGAGAAAGTATTACATAATACACTATTACTAGGCTGAGCTGTAATAGTTGGTGCCGAACCAATATTTAAAGTTTCAATATTAGAATAATTCGTACAAGAACCATTCGAAGTTGCAATACGATATTGATATCCATTTAATGCAGCACTTGTACTTGTACTTGTTGCTGTAATACTTAATGTACCTGTTGTAAAATTCGAATAAATAACCCCATCTAAGCTAGCCGAAATATCTACCCAAGTAGCCCCTCCATCCAAACTTCTTTGCCATTTTGTACTCGTCGCACCAGTAGTCCCCGATACAACTCCACCCGCTAAATTAATAGTACTCGTTGTAGCACAAATAGTCGTGGAGGTAGCCACCGCATACTTCGTATTGTTCGTAATAGAAATCGTACCCGCTAATGAATTAATGGTATTCCCATACCCATCGGTTGCTACTAAAGTATAGGCACCAGCATCACTTAATGTTAAATTCGTTAATGCTAATGTTGCTGTTGTAGCACCACTTACATTAGCACCATTCACTAAATTAGTCGTTGCTTTTTTCCATTGATAAGTAACCGTATTAGTACCCGTTTTTGTAACCGTCAAAATAGCATTTGCATCCTGACAAGCAGTTAAACCAACAGGATTGCTTAATACAGTAACATTTACTGTATTGGTATTGGTTGTTAAACAAGAATTTACAAAACCTAATTGACAATAATAATTATCTGCATTACTTGTTGTTGCCGAACTAGTCACTGTATACGTTGCACTTGTTGCACCAGCAATGGCCACCCCTGCTTTATACCATTGATAAGTTATTGTTCTGTTCGCTGGAGGTGTACCTGCTGTTGTAGTTAAAACAACAGACCCACCCACAAAAACTGTTTTATTTAAAGGTTGAACACTTATGTTTGGTGAAACAAGATCAGCCACCAAAGCAAATTGCGAATAGGTAGAAGTATATGTTACAACACCCGATTCAGTAGCTGTCTCTACCCCATTGGCTAAACCATTGTTTCCATAAGGGCCCGCAGCAATTGCATTGGCTATGGTTGTTGTTGAAGTCACAACACCACCTGTGCCATTTTTTACAGACCCACTCGTTAATACACCATTCACACCAGACTCTTTTGCATCAGGACATCCATCACCATCGGAGTCTAAATCTAAACTGTTAGGTATGCCATCTCCATCAGTATCACACACAATTGCCCCATCTAAAGCATCACTAAATTCAGTAGCAGAAAATTGGAAACCATTTGCTACATCCACTGGTAACCATGTTGTTGATCCATTCAAACTATATTGAACACTTGCCTGTTCATTTACAGCACCATCTTGAATCGACAAGGCCATACGAACCCATTTTCCCGCATTGGCAGGACTGGTAATCAATGCTCCGCCTTGATAATAAGGCCCACCAGTTCCATTGTACTTACCTTGGGAAACTAATTTAAGATCGTTTCTATTGGTAGTAACTAAAACACTTGTGCTACCACCGCCGCCTCCAGCTGGAGTTGCCGCTGTTATTGATGCACCATTATGAGCAACATATAAGTCAGCCGCATTCCAAGTAAGATTATCTTTACCTATTCTAAATGAAATTTGAGTTGCATTTTTAAATGCAGTTGTAGAAGGAATTTTTACAAAAACCTCACGGTAAACAACAGTTCCAAAATCGGCAGATGGAATATCTAATGTTGTTATTGCTTCTTTAATAACAGGCGTTGTTGCTGGAGGTAATTTAACTTCCCCATAAACATTTTGAGTACATTCTGCTCTAAGCGCACCAAAAGTAGTGCCAGCAAAACTATTTACATCTTGTTCTATTATATAAGCAAGTGTCCAACTTTTTCGAGAAACTTTTCCAACATTCGCTGCATTTTGATCAATCAATAATGCAACATTACATTCTTCAGTATCTATTACCCCATCATTGTCATCATCCAAATCAATGATATCTGGTACGCCATCTCCATCCGAATCTGTACATGCATTTATGGTAGCATCTAAAGAATAATTATACGTGTAGGTTACTGTATATAAACCGCTCTCAGTAGCAGTTTCTAATCCATTCGCAAAACCATTCGCGCCATATAAACCAGGAATAACACTCGTTGTTAATTTTGCTGAGCTCGAAACCCCTGATGTTGAAATGTAAGTAGTACCAGCCTCTACAGCATCTGGACAACCATCACCATCACTATCTAAATCTAACCTATTTGGAATGCCATCACCGTCTGAATCACAAACAGTAGGAACAGGGATATTGGAAAATGTCCATGTTGCTTTATTACCTGCATAGGCAGGCGATGTTAAATAGGAATTGGTACCTGCATAAGCATTAGAAACATTTTGTTGTGACCATGTGCCTGTCAAATTAAATCCACCGGTATTAGTAGTATTATTATCAATTACATAAGTATTAACACCATTGGTTATTAACATGGCATCTGCAAAAACATAAGTTGCCGCTGTGGATGCAGTTGGTGCTATTTTTACTGTAATGGTATTAGCAGCACTAGGCTTGATATTTGACGCAACTAATTTCCAGTTAGTAATTGAATTATATGTAAATGCATTCGGAGCAACTCCATTAGTTCTTTGATCTAGCAATACATCTTGACTTGACATACCAGTAATATTCACAGGCACATTTGAAGCGATTGTTGTTGCTGGATAATTATAAGTATATAAAGTATAAGGTGCAGATGCAGGACATTCAACTGTATCTAAAACACCATCATTATCATCATCCAAATCCAAAATATCTGGCACACCATCACCATCGGTATCTGTACATGCATTTATCGTGGCATCTAACGCATATCCATAAGTATAGGATCCCGTGTAAATTCCACTTTCTGATGTAGTTTCTAAACCATTGGCAAAACCATTTGCGCCATAGGGAGCAGGAATTGTACTTGCAGTTACCCTTGCCGTACCTGTTATACCCGAAGTTGAAATATAAGTAGTACCCGCTTCCACTGCATCAGGACAACCATCACCATCACTATCCGTATCTAATTTATTTGGGATACCATCGCCGTCAACATCTGACAAACAATTGGTTTCTTTAAAATAAATTTCTGTAGCCCATCCTGCACCAGCAGTTGCTGCTATACCATAAATTCTGTAGTAAGTATAGGCAGTTCTGTTAGATGGAAAATTTGCAATGTTAGAATTATTGGTAGATAATCCGCCACTGGTTGATGTAGCAACATTATTATAAGTTAATGTACCAGTAACATCATTCCAAGTTGAATTATCATTACTACCTTGTATTTTGTAAGTAGAAGTAGTGGCAAATAAATATTGATTGGTATAATGTCCAATCTCTAAATAAGTTAACGTTTTAGGAGTTGGGAATTGGAAATTAAACCAAGGGCTATTACTCAAGGTTCCTGTTGGTGCACTTGTTACATAAACATTATTGTCAACCCCATCAATTAAATTTGTAATCGTATTACTATTAAATGTGTAATTAATAGTTGAAGGCTTTGTGATAATCAGTCCTGTTTTACTTGTAATTGAAACAGTACAATTTTCTTCAATAGTATCCAGTATGCCATCATTGTCATCATCTAAATCAATAGCATCGGGAATTCCATCCCCATCCGAATCTGTACAAGCATTGATGGTTGCATCGGTTGCATAATTATAAGTATAAGTACTTGTGTAAATACCATTATCAGTCACTGTTTCCAATCCATTTGCAAAACCATTGGTACCATAAGGTCCAGGAATGATACTTGTAGTTAATTTAGCAGAGGATGCAACACCTGATGTTGAAACATATGTGGTTTGTGCTTCCACCGCATCTGGACAGCCATCTCCATCTGAATCTACATCTAAATAATTAGGTATTCCGTCATTATCTGTATCAGCTATTGTACAAGTTTGGTAGGTTGCCCCATTCATTGTAAAGCCTGCTTCATACCAAAATTGATTTGGCCCCGTGTAAGATAATGAGGTACGCGTATCTAATCCTAAAGTAATAGTAGTAGTTGTACCAATAGCAGTAAATGTTACCGAGCGCACTCCCGAACCATTTAAATAGGTGGCGCCTAACTCATACCCTGTTGATGCATCAACCCCTTTTAAATACGGCTTAATACCCTCTGCATCTACAAAACTACTCATTAAGTTTACAGAGAAAGTATAAGTCATACCCGGAATCGTGGTATAGTTTTTATACATCTTACCGCATAATTGAGTGGTTGCACTACTACTCACAGATCCTTGAAAATCAAAATATGGAATTCCGCTGGTAAGCCCCATGTAATCAAAATTAGAAATAATGGTTACAGAAGGTGATGGATCATAATCAAAACCATTCCAGCCAGAACAATGTGTTGTAATTCCAAAAGCCTGTGGTGTTGCAAGACAAGTTGCATTTGTTACCACAGGCGTACAATTCATTTCAGCAATATCTAATACCCCATCATTATCATCATCAATGTCATCTATATTTGAAACCCCATCGCCATCACTGTCCAAACAAGCACTTATTGCAGATGATAAGGCTCTAATATATTTGTAGGTTCCACTATAAATACCACTTTCAGTGGCTGTTTCTAAAATATTCGCAAACCCATTTGCGCCTGTTGTTGCTGGATTTAAAAAGCTAGTATTCCCGAAAGCGGATGTTCCTATCGGTGCAGTTCCTGCCTCAATGGCATCTGGACAGCCATCTCCGTCTGAGTCTAAATCATTTTGATTGAATATTCCATCCCCATCCGTATCATTGTTACATGTACTTTTTGGATTTGCGCTTGCATTCGTTGAAGCTATTAAATTAAATCTAGCTTCACTTACACCACCATATCCACTTGTACCTGCAACACCAATTAATCTAAAGTATTTAAATTTTGTAGTGCCGGCTAAAGTATTCGCAATGGTAAAAGTACCTGATGTAGCCGTAGAATAAACAGCTGCAGAAAGATCTTTCCAATACATATTATCTGTAGAACCTTGTAATTTAAAGGTACTAGCTGTAGCACTTGACAATGCCCAATTTATTAAATCAAGACTCATCCCTGTAATAGCAATATAGGTATCAGCAGTAAATTTAAATATTTCTTTATCTACCCAATTTTGCCCCGTCGCAAATCCGGAAGCAGTAGTTGCTGATCCATCAATAGATTGTCCAATGGCATAAGAAGAATATGGAGTTAAATCACTTGATACATCATTTGGAGTCGCAAGTTCAGATAAAGAATAATAACAAGTTGGGGATTCAACCGCATTTAATATACCGTCATTATCATTATCTAAATCAATTAAATCGGAAACTCCATCACCATCCGAATCGGCACAAGCATTTAAAGTAGCCGTAATAGCATAATCATAATAATAAGTACTTGTATAAATCCCCGTTTCCGATCCTGTTTCTAAAGCATTCGCAAAACCATTCGCACCATATGCACCAGTTGCAATTGTATTTGCAATATTATTATTTCTAACAACTACTCCATTTCCCATATTTGAAATAGTTCCAGCAGTTAATGTGCCGATAATTCCTGTTTCTTTTGCATCTGGACAGCCATCTCCATCTGAATCTAAATCAATCGTATTTGGAATTCCATCCCCATCCGTATCCAAAAGCGTACAAGTATAAATTTGGTGCATACTTGGTACATAATCAGAGGTAGGCATTAATCTTATTTCAGTTACACCACCATAACCATTTGTTCCAGCAACACCTACTAGTCGATATAAACTATAGGCAGTAGCTGTTTGTAAAGTATTATTGATAGTAAAGGTCCCTGTAGTTGCAGTAGAATAAGTTGCTACTGACAAATCGGTCCAACTTGACCCCGCATTATTTGAACCTTGTAATTTAAACGTACTTGTAGTTGCACTAGACAAACCCCAATTCAATAAATCAAATTGTATCCCACTAATTTTTAAAGCGCCATTTACCGCAGGAGTCATTCTAAAAATTTCCTGTCCTACCCAGTTTTGTCCCGTTGAAAATGCAGAAGCAGTACTTGCATTTTGATCAATGGATTGGCCAATGGCATAGGTTGAGTATTGTGTTAAATTAGAAGTAATTGCACCAATATAAACTGCATCCGTAATAGAAGAAAAGCAATTTGGCGATTCAACCGCATCTAAAATTCCATCATTGTCATCATCAATATCTGTAATATCAGGTATCCCATCACCATCTGTATCTAAACAAGATGCATAACTTTTCCATTTTGCATATTGATAGGTATAAGTACCACTGTAAATACCGCTTTCACTTGCAGTTTCAACTGCATTAGCATATCCATTGTTTCCAAATGTGGCCGAAGCAGTGCCAACTGTTGACACTACAGCATTGTTTAATGTTGAACTGATTGTTCCCGAAGATAGTGAAGAACCTGCTAAATTCACAACTGTTCCGGAGGTAAGTATTGCTGTAGGAATACCAGATTCTAACGCATCTGGACATCCGTCTCCATCTGAATCTAAATCCAATCGATTTGGAATACCATCCCCATCTGTATCTAAATCATTGCAAAAAGTGCCAGGATTCGAATACAGTCCTAATTCTCCCATTTGCATTCCATTAGCAGCTTGAGTACCAGCTGGTAAAGTTTTATACACTACAATTTGAATCGTATTTATATTATCATAGCCTTTGCTAAAAGGATAACGTGTTGTCGAAGCAACATCAGCCATATTATCAACAGTCTCAGTACCTAATAAAATAGTATTTGATCCTGTTCCACTAAATAATTTAATATCTGCTTTAAGAATATTGTCTCCAGCTGCGCCATAATCATTCACAATAGAAAATCCATCAGCATGCATAGGATTTTTAAGCTCTAAAGTAAAAATGATTGGGGTAGCTGTAAAATCATCTCCTGCAATTGGATTCGCAACAGTTCCAGGTCTAAATACTTCCACTCCATTATTTAAAACACCATCTATATAAATATCTGGAGTAGCATAAGAATATTGTGCTAAATATGCACCCCCTGTCCAAGCAATTGACTTCCAATAAGTGGGTCCATATAAATCAGTTAATGCACCAATAGTAGTACAATATTGTTCTGTAGTGTCTAAAACACCGTCATTGTCATCGTCCAAGTCTAAAGCATCATTTACGCCATCACCATCAGTGTCCGTACAAATCACATTAGCCACCACAGTGATTGGGGTACTACTTGCACCTGGGCAATATCCTGAAGGTGAAAACTGTACAGCATATGCACCTGTTTGGGTAGTTGAATATGTTGCACTCGTAGCGCCAGAAATAATAGCACCGTCTTTTTTCCAGATATAAGTCATTGCGTTAACAGGATTCGTTACTGTTAAATCATATGAATTATTTCTACAAAAATTGGATGTAGTTAACGAAACTATTGGAGTACCTGCTGTTGTCACTGGATTCACCGTTAATGTGGCAGCATTGGTATATGCAGCATTCCAACCCGGAGCAGTATAAATAATACATCTATACTTGTATGTACTCATTGCAGAAGTCGGCATCAAAACTAAATTAGCAGTTGCGGTCCCTGAATAAGTCCCGTTGTCTGCTAAATCAGTGTAGGTCGTTCCTCCATTGGTGCTAACCTGCCAACTAAATAATGCATTTGGTGTAGAAGTAGCAGTAGAAAATGTAACAGGTGTGTTTACACAACCTATTTGATCCGTTGGTTGTGTTGTGATAGTTGGTAATGGTGGTAATTCAAAAACTAAATCACTACTAAAATTATAACTACCAGCAGCTGTACTTGCTCCAAAATCATACATCCAACCAATACCATTATCGGTGGTGGTCACATAATTTAAAATATTGTCAAAGTTGGTTTGATTCTTTAAATACGTAGAATACATAGTACTATAAGTCGAAGAATAATAACCAGTCCAAACCAATCCACTTACATATCTGAAAGCTTCAAAAGTTGGTGCCTTTGTCACACCCATCAATAAATAAGGCGGCTTACCTTGAATATATGCTGGGCCAGCATCCCCTCCTTGTAAATAGGTATCAATTATATGATACAATTTTACACGTTCCGTATTTCCCACTGGCACATCTACCTTGTATTGAATATTGAAATACGAGTTAGGATATAGATAATCATAAGTCAATGTTATAATATAATCCTTTGTTGCTTTAGTAGCTTTTAATACGAGCACATCCCTTCCATCACCGGTCATACTTCCTCCAGTATGAGAAACCGTCACGAAAGGAGTAACCGTTGTTGCATTTGTTGCAGGAGTATTCGATGGTCCAAAAACAGTTGTACCAACCGTTAAGAAAACTCCGTTAAATAACCTTGTCACTGGAGTAGTAGCAGCATCAATATAGGCAGGATCAAAAACCTGATTCTGACTATTTCTTTTCACTTGAATTTGCCCACCTGCACCTATACTTATTCGTAAATCATTAAGAGGTGATTGTGCAACACCACCTAGGTCATTAATAACGGTATACCCTTGATAAATACCCAATGTGAAAATAGAAGTATAATTTGGACAAGAACTAGATGCCGCTGTTATTTGACAACGATATAAATATTTATGTAATGTAGATGCAGGATTCGTTATCGTCAAACTTGCAGTAGTCGCATTAGAAAAAGTAGCGTTGTTGAAAACATTGGCCCAAGTAACTCCATTGTCGGCACTCTGTTGCCATTGATAACTAAGCGCAGAAGAAGCAGATGCAGCAGTTGTAATTGTTATTGGCGCATCCCCTGCTTTAAAAACTGCACCAGCGGAAGGTTGTTGCGTAATAGTTACTGCTAATGCTGGTGGTGTAAAAGTATAGGTTAAACCATCCACAACCGAAACCGGTTGAATAGTAGTGGTGAAAACAGAACCACTTACTGTAGCCGAAGTAGAAAGTGCATTGGCAGATAAATAAGAAGCTGCATTTGCAGCTGTTGGAGCCGACATACCAATGGAAACGGGTAAGTTAGGCGCAACTGTTCCAGGCTTATAAACGTATTCAATTTTATTAGTTCCTTCATAAATTTTGGCTTGAAAACTTACAGAAGGAGCAGTAGCACTCCAACCCCATTTCCAGTTTAACCATTGAATAGTTAATACACGGTTAGGTGCAGTACCTTCTAAAATATAAGCAGCATCTCCTGCAGGCGTTGTAGTTGTAGCAGCTAATAAATCACCGAATAAGGGGAAAAGAATTGGATTACTTCCAAAGGTATTTGAATTTGCAGTGTTTCTTATATTAGCAGCTACAGGTGAAGCCGTATTTACTCCATTCACCAAAGCAACATATCCATTGCTATTCATGTAAAAGTTGTTGTAAACTCTACCTGCATAGAAAAATTCAAAACCTATGGGTTGCGCTGTGGACGAAGCATCATCAGTAACGACTACTGGAAGTTTAGTGGATCCAGAAATAGGAGTAAAAGTTCCCGTTGACTTTGTAAATACATAGTCACTCAAACTACATTGCGCACTCGCAAAAACACTTACCAATTGGAATAATCCTAATATTAAAACAGTTCTAAAACTGAAACGACTTCTTACGCAATGCTTTATCATCTAGACGGGATTTTTGGAACGTACAAAAGTCTCGTTTATTGCATCAATTACGGTTAGAATAACTTCTATAAACACGAGTAAATTCTATCAATTTTTCAACAATTACAGATTTTATTCTATTTATTTTAAAAATGGTAGAATAGAAGGAAGGACTAGCATCTTAGCTATCAAAAATTCTTGAAAATTAAACGAACCGAAGTTCCTTTATTGACCTCACTATCAATTGTTAAGGATGCCTGCATGAGTTGAATAATATTTCTGATAATTTGAAATCCAACCCCATTCCCTTTTTTGTATTTGGGTATTTGTTCTACTTCGTCCTTACTCTTCCCTTTTAGTAAATATTGAATCATGGATGCGTTCATCCCAACACCTGTATCTGTAACAATTATTTGATATCCATTTTCATTGGATTCATAGGAAATATTAATACTTCCCTTACTTGTTGAATGAATAGCGTTCACAATTAAATTATACAATAATACCCTCAAAGAGTCAGCCCAATTCTGAATAAGTAAACCATCTGGAATCTCATTGAAAATTATAACTTGATCATTTAGTTTAAAGGGCTCCACAAATTCTACCAAGTCATTCGTTAAGGAATACAAGTCCACCGATTGTCTATTTGGCAAGGTTTCAATATTATCAAACTTCACCCAATTAAGCATGTTAGATGTAAGGTATTCTAAATCCTTAGAGGTCTTGGCAATTTGTTTAATAGAAGATTTCACCTTAGGCTCATTACTTATATCTGCTATATTTTTTGCAGTGATATGTAAGTATTTCAAGGGTGTTAAAATATCATGGTTCATAATTGCGATTACATGATCTTTTGCTTGGTTTCTTTTTAATAAATAATCATTTAAGCTATTTAAAGAAACCGTTTTTGCATCTACTTCTGTTTCTAAGATCGCTTGTCTTCTTTGATAAATAAGTGTTTTGAAACGGATATATAAAAGAACCAACCCAATGATTAACAATAAGTATACTAAATACATTAAAGGATGTAATGTCCATGGATATTTAATGACAAGAGGATATTCGGCCGTCACCCATTTATCTTCAATCGTATTCCGTAATCTAAAACTTACTTTATGTGCACCATATCCTGGATTACTATATTTTATCACAGGATTCTTGACATTTAACCTCACCCAAGCCTCCTCATCAAACTTATATTCTAGCATGATGTTTTCTTGTGACAGCATCCCAGAAATACCTAATTGTAATTCAATATTTTTAACTCCAGATGCAAATTCATTATTCAACATTTGAATATCAACTACTTTATTATCTACAACAAGTTTATCCAAATAAACCTTGGGGTGAATGTTAAAATCAGGAATACTGTCTGGATTAAATTGTATTAAACCATCTATACCAGGAAAAGAAAAAATCCCACTACGCATTTGAATTGCACAAGGAGAACAACCACCATTCAATTCCAATTCATCTATACCTTCAGATTTGCCAAAATATCTAAATTTAATATTACCTGGCCCTTTATTCCAAAAGTCAATTAATGACTGACCTGGAGACATAAACAAGCCTTTATTCGTGCTAGCCCATACATTTCCCTTTTTATCTTGTATAAAGCAGTGTGTATAATTTAAATATTTATTCTGATCTAATGGCACTTTCTTAATACTGTCATTATAATACATATAAACTCCTCCACCATATGTTCCAATTAAATAATAACCTTTTAAATTATATATAGATCTGAAATTAGCATTGTTTTTGTCTTTATAAAATAAGGTGAATGTATTCTTCTTTAAATCATACTTATACAAACCATCGGTAGTAGCAGCCAATATTTCATTTTTATTTATTTGCTGTAATCCATATACGATAAAACTAAATGGCGTTTTATTAAATGGTAATAAGTATACCCATTGATCATTTTTTATTGCCACTCCTTTTTCATTAAAAGAATATACCTTATGATCAACTTCAATAAAAGAATTTCTATTATAAGAAATGTTATTGGAAATGTTTAGGATGCTATTTTTCTTCAAATCATATTCAACAATGCCATCCGAATTGGTCATATAAAGGATGCTGTCTTTGGAAACAAAAGTTCCAGGTTCGGAATTTCTATAAAATACCTTCGACGAAGGAAAAGAAGCGGGTCCAAAAATCTGTCCTGAATTAATTTGAATGGTACCATTGCTTAATTGCAATTGAGCATAAGCAGAAGTACTAATACCTTCAATAGCATTATCAGGTATCACTCTTTTGAAAAACTTGGGCCAACCTACAATCAATCCCCGATTATCCGTGGCAATATAAATTGTATTTGTGATATTATCTATTTGAATATATTTTACAAATTCATTTTTTGGAAACTGATCTGTAATTAAGTCAAGTTGTATCTTATGATTGCCATATCCAATTTTATATAATTTATTACTAGCCAATAAATATGCAGGCTCTTTTGGACTGTTTTGAAATACTTTTAGTTGAGTAAACGCATTTTTTGCAACATATGCTAATGCTTTACCTAGTTCTGCGATTTTATTTAATTTGAATGTACCGCTTGTTGCTTTTACTTCAGAAATACGACCATCTTTCCTTAAAAAAAACAATTGTCCATTTATGATAAACCCCGATTCGTCATCTGGAAGTGCAATTTTAAATTCAAATTGCTTAGGTGTGTATTGATAAAGTTTAAAATCGATTTTAGTATAAATATTATTATTAACAAAATAGTCCCTGGTTTCGATATCCATACTAAAATTATCCTTTGCAAAAGCATTTAATTTGAATTTATAACTTAAATAATCTGCCTCAGTACTTATTTTGTTAGTATTATCTTCAATTATTGCTTGGTTATCTTTAATTGTGAAAACGCGCTCATCCATTAATTTGCCAAACAACTTGCAATCTTTGGTTTTATCAAAAAAAACAATTCTGCCATTTAAAACTGCTGTGCTTTCATTGTCCCCGAAATTCTGAAAACCGTGACCATTGTATCTAACAATACCCGATTCGGTAGCTACCCATAAAAATCTTGTTTTTTCATCAAATTGTAATCCCTTTATGGCATTAGTAGGCAACCCATTCTCAGTATTAATGCGTTCAAAATTATATTGTAATTGAGCAAAAGAAGCAAACGAACAAAAAAGAAATAGGGCACTAAATAATGCGTTATAAAATTTGCTAGTAACTAATTTGGTGTACATGTGCCAATTGTAATAAGTGCGTAAATGAATCTGCTTTTACTTTGTCAAATATATTTGATTTAATAGTAGAAACCGTATTCATTTTTAAACCTAATGAATTAGCAATTTCCTTGGTTCTGTATCCGTTTAATAAATAGTGTAAAACCTCTAACTCTCTAACAGCCAATGTCGAAAATGGGTTCCCTGTATCTTCTATTTTTTTCTTCAAGGCCAAGGGCTGATTTTTAATAAACAACTCTAAATGATAATTAATTTCTGTTTCAGATGCACCTTTATGTAAATATGAATGAATGTTAAACTTATTTGAGATCTTCCCATATACATCTATTGGCTGCATAGAATGTACTAAAATTGACATGTCAGGATATTTCTCATTAATTGCTTCAATATATTCTAACGAATTACCGTCTGGTAATATAATATCAAGTATTAAATGTGTATACGGATTAGTAGCTAATTCAGTCATTAAATCGGTACAAGTGCTTACGTCCGACACCTTATTAACTTGCAACTTATTTAAAATAGCAGCCAAGCCCATTTTCACAATACTATGATCTTCAGCCACTAATACTTTAACTTCCATTTTGAATGATATTTAATTAGAAAACATTTTGTACAAAACCATTTAATTTTATTGAATTGCAAGCATGACAAATTTAGGTAGTCTTTATGTCAAATAGATTGATTTTAATCTAGATAGAATTAATTCTAGTTTAGATTAAGGCGTTATATGTATTAGTAAATCAATAAGTTATTAAAAGAAAAACAATAATATAGGTAGTAATTGTAATCTGTTAGATATAAATCTAGCATACAATGGCTTAATTAGTTCATAAATTTATACTAGCTAATTAAAGCCACCCCCTAAATGATTGCTTGCTCATGTTTACATTAACTGAAATTGTTAAAGATGGGATTTTAGAAATTCGCTTTTCATTGGAAGATTGTGAAAGTAAAATTTATACAATTACAAATGCCCAAGGAGTAGATATTATGCAAGGGAAAATTACAGGTAATACGCAACGTTCATGTTTGTACGTAGGAGACTGCAAACAAGGCAAATATACTTTTAGCTTAAGTGATGAAAATACACAGGAATTTACCATCATTTAGACCCAAAAAAGCATTTATTTTAAATTGATTAAATTTGTTTCAAACCGATTTAATTGAAACTCTCTATATTCTCAGTTGGGAAAGCCAACGAATCTTATATCAAGGAAGGCGTAGATCAATTCACTAAACGAATTGGCCATTACTACCCAATTGACTGGCAATTAATTACTCCTAGTAAACTAACCGAGCCAGCACAAATTAAAAAGGCCGAAGCCGCAAGTATCCTTAAAGCATTAGCAGTTACGGATATTTTGGTTTTATTAGACGAGAAAGGTAAAATGTTAAGTTCTCCTGGACTGGCTAAATTAATTCAGCAAAAGGCAAATCAAAGCGCACAGCGTATTGTTTTTTTAATTGGAGGTGCTTATGGTGTTGATGAAGAAATAAAAAAGCGTGCTAATTTTACTTGGAGCATTTCTGAACTCGTTTTTCCGCATATGTTAGTACGTTTAATATTAGCAGAACAAGTATACAGAGCATGCAGTATCTTGGCAAACGAAAAATATCATCACGAGTAATTGCCTTATCATACCCTTAAATTTATTACATGTCTATAACCCTTATTATTACTATAGTTACAGTTGGCGTTTCATTATTAGCTTTAAATAATGATGCATTAATGGAACAATTTATATTTCACCCATATACAATTGCACGTGATCCTAAGCAATGGTACCGTTCGGTGAGCTGTGGATTTATCCATGCCGATTTTATGCATCTTGCATTTAACATGTTTTCCTTTTATATGTTTGGGGATTTAGTAGAACAATATTTTAATTTAATTTTTGGACAACTTGGAAGTTTCTTTTATGTTTTACTTTACATATCTTCTTTAGTTGTTTGTATACTACCCACTTACTACCAGCATAAGAAACAATATTATTACAGAAGCCTTGGTGCTTCAGGTGCAGTATCAGCAATTGTATTTGCTGGTATATTCTTACAACCTACCATGCAAATTGGCTTATTCTTTATTCCTCCAATTATCCCTGGATTTATATTCGGTCCTATCTATTTAGCGCTAACAGTTTATTTGTCTAAAAAAGGGGGCGGGAACATAAATCACAGTGCCCATTTGTGGGGATCGGTTTATGGTATTGTCTTTTTAATTGTAGCCTCAAAATTTGCTGGTATATCAGAACAATCAGATGTAATTGGTTCATTTATATATGAAGTAAAATCCTATTTTGGAAGATAGCTTTTGAAATGTTATCTTAATAATATAAAGGATCCTGACTTTCTCATGTTTACTCCTTTATAAGTTACATAATCAATATAATAAGTGTAAGCATCCATATCCTGGTCTATCCCATTTAATTTTCCATCCCATCCCCTTGTAATATCATTGGTCTGAAAAACCATCTTTCCAAATCTGTTATAAATGCTAAAAGTATTTAAAGCACTTACACCAGCGCCATATTCAATTTTCAGTACATCATTTAAATTATCGCCATTTGGCGTGAAGGCTTTGGGAATTGCAACAACCACATTGTTAGAAACATCCATTATATAGGTGTCGTAAATTTTACAACCAGTATTGGGGTCAACTCTCATTAATATATAATCAATGCTTTGATTGCCTCTAAAAATAGGATTTGCAATATTAGGATTGCTCAAATTAAAACCAGGCATCCAAGTATATTGTGTATAACCAGCATCAATTCGTTTTGGAGTCAATAATGTATCCTGATCGGACAATAAGAACATGGTAAATTTAGAAGAGTCCAAGGGATTAATAATAGAAATAGAATCACCTAATAAAGCATATTCATATTTTGGACAATAGTCGTTGGTGACTTTTAAACTAATCGCATAAATCCCAATTTTCTTATAATTATGAGAAATAGGATTGGGCTTGTTAAAATAACTACTATCCCCAAAATCCCAATTAAAATGAAGCTTATAAGTATCTATTGCATTAGTAGTTATTGTCACATCTCCATTGGTACATGATAATAAGTTATTAGTGAAGTTATAAGCAGGTATCACAAAGTTTATAATGGGTATAGCGGCAGTTGGCAATGAATTACACTTGCCATCATTTACTATTAAACTGTAATTTCCGGGACTTCCAATTCTTAGAGAGTCTACATTATATATGCCTAATAAATTATTGCCATTATACCATTTATAAATGCCTGCACCCTGCCCTTTTAAAGTAACAGAATCTCCATTACAAATAACGGTATCCTTGATAATCATAGATGCAATAGGCAATACAGGCAGGTTTAAACTTAACAAATTTTGATAGGAATAAATACAATTCTTAGTATCAGTAATTTTAATCCCAAGGTTTACAGTACCCTGCGTGATTCCGTAAATCATACTATCCCTACAAATTGCATTGACGTTGTCTGTGGTTAAAACATAATTAAAAGGTGAAACTCCTCCATTTATGGAATTATGAATAATTAGTGAATCATTGACGCAAAGAAAGTTTTGTGTAGTATTTAAACTTACGCTTGATGGTGGTGTAACAATATGAATATTAGTTAGAGAATCATCAAAGCAAGTGCCTCCCGAATAAGCTTGGACATTCACTCTGTAGTTATAAATATTGCTCGCAACTGCATTGGCGTAAAAATGCTTGTACAAATTACCAATTTTGCTATCCGTAATAGTGGTATCCTTCCCATCTCCCCAAACTATATGAAGCAATCCAACTTTTCCAGGATATACCCAAGAGCTATCTTTTATCACAACATCCTGATTACTACAAAGTGCTGTGTCTTGTAATACTTTAAAATTTGAAATAGGATTGGATCCATTAATAGTAAATGGTGTTGCCAAAGAATCTATACACCCATCACTAGTGGTTACTTTTAATTGAACTAAATAGTCTCCGCCTATATTAAATAAAACAGATGGATTAGGCTTTGTTACTTGACTTGGCGTATAGGTGGGCGCAGGTGAAATTGGCACAGCCGCTGCATTAAAATTCCAATTGTAAGTAAAACTTGTAGGCGTGTTTTTATAGCTTGTAGTGTCCTTAAATACCGCCATACCACCGTCTAAGCAAACATTAGGGATAGTAAAGCCAACCACTGGCAAGGGATTGATATCTATAATCGTGGTTAAGGTATCACTTTTACAACCATAACTGGATACTACCGATAATTTAACTGTATCCTTTCCCCATTTATTAAAAACCTGACTAAATGGATTGGCATTGGTAGCATTTATAGTAACTCCATTACCCATGTCCCAATTCCATTTTGCAACTGTATCTAAATTTGCAGAGGACTGATCGGTGAAAACAATTCCACTCTTTTCACAATGAATTGCTGAATAATTAAATTTAGGAACAGGTAATTTATTCACAATCATCGTATCCAACAAATTGCTTGTAACCACATTTACATTACATGCATTTGAATCTGTAACATTTTTAATTTCATATATTGTAGTTGCAATGGGACTTACTTTAAAATTAGCAGAAGTAGTGCTTATATTTTTTAAGGTATCTATTTTAACGCCATCCGAATACACCACATTCCAAGGCGCTTTACCAGTTAATGCATAATTAATAAACCTACTACTGCCAATACAAACAGTATCCAAGGATTTAACCAATTGTATTTGAGGCAAAGGATTAATAGTAATATGAATACTATCAATGGAAGTTCCACAACCTGGAATGGAAGCTTCTACATAATAATAACCAGAATCTAAAGTAGAGGATTTAGATATGATTGGATTGTAAATAGTACTTGTGAAATTATTTGGGCCTGTCCAACTATAAATAACATTGTTTAGTTGCTTTGCCGATAATTGTATATCACTTCCCATACAAGAACTTGTTATAATATTGGGTGCCATAGCAACTTTACTATAATTAGAGAAATAACCAAGTCTTGCTCCAGATGATGCACCACCATTTAAAAATCCAAGGTGAAATAATCCAGTACTATTAGTTACAAATGTCGCTACCCCATTAGGTACCAAAGCATTTAAATTAGCCAATGTAGCAGTACTAATTCTTGCCGCTTTCCATCCTACAGTTCCTTGTACATCAAAAAATAAACTTGAAGTAATTATTCCTGCAACGCCATTCAATAAAAAATTATCTACATCAGCTGCTTTACAAATAATATTTAAGTAAAACGCTTCATTGGTTGATCTTACAAAACTTACCGAACTCGACCCAGTGCATTTAACGCTAGGTAAAGAAGTTTCAGCAGCTTCGGTGCCTACACCAGTTAATTGCAAAACATAAACTGGTTTTGAAGTAGTAATATAAACACTATTGGATGCCAAAACACCCCTATAATAATTCCCCTTATTAATCGTAGCCGATGCTATCGTAGATCCATATTCATATATAGCAGTTCCGTCTTCTGTTGCATATATATAATAGTAATCGGAATTAGGATTATTTGGAGGACTCAAAGCTCCTCTTACAATTATAAATTCAGTGCCCGTATTTATAACGGGTACAATTTGATCTCCAACTAAATCCCAACTAGTACCAACTATGATTGAATCATCATAAATAGTGATGCAAATGGCTTTACTAGAAGTTACTACAGTTCCTCCTAAATGAGCTGTGCTATTTGTACTTGCCCCAACAACAGCATAGGATTGTCCTTTGTTTAATTTAATTAAAAAAGTACCTGCTGGGTGTCCATTGCCATCTGGTTGGGTTAATGTAATAGTAACATCGGTATTGTCATCGGTAGCAACAATTACAAAACCATTATTTGCGTTTGGTGTTAACCCAACTTGATTGTTAAACTGATTTTGTGAGGGAACGATAAAACTATTCCCTTTGGCACTATTCCCTTTTAAAGGGAAAATCTCTGGATTTAAACTTTTCCCAACTTCATAATAAGCCGAAATATTAGCAGTAGATGTTATTTTAATACCTGTATTTAAAACAGAGCCACTTGGCCTAGATTCAACTGCATTAATATAAGCCGTTAGGTCTTGGGTAATTGTTGAATTACTTGCAAGATTAATAACAATTGGAGTGAAAAAGGAATTTGCAGGCGCTTGTATGGTAACAATAGCTGGCTTATCATAACTCGTAATTCTAAATACAATGGGTGTATTTTCATGACCCGATGTAATTGATGGTGCTGCAAACCAAAATTCGGTATCCGTTTGCGCAAAGGAATTGATTGTCAAGAACAATCCAATTATAATATATAATATGCGTCTATTCAATTTAGTTGAATATACTTTTCAAATTCTTAGAAGTGTTCTTTCCCAGATAAGTAGATAATGTAAACTCAAATGTCTGTGGATGCAAATTAGACATAGTCATATTGTTTTGATAAACATCATAAGTCATGCCAATTTTATACTTATTATACAACATACCCACATATGGCACAATGGCATCATTGGTTCTATAAAAACAACCTACATAAAATTTATTCTGCAAGTCATCATAAGAATATATTGGTAATCCTATTGCGGCACCTGCATAAAAATATTCTGCCTCTAATCTGTTTTGATAATTGGCATGTAAAAAGAAGGTGTTGTCGTCAAATACCCTTTGTTCGTAATTAAAGGTTCCAATAAACTGAAAGCTCTGATTCACATTGCCATAAGTTTGCGTACTTGAACTCCGGTTAATATAATAAGTACTGCCGCCAGTTTGTAAAAACATATCAGGTGATACAAATGAATACAATAACCCTGCATTAGTAGAAACCTTGGTTGGAAAATTGCCAATATTCTCTAAACTTGTAACATTAAATAGTCTTCCAGAATTATATTGATCTCCAAAAGTTAAGGCATTACGGTCAATATTGCGACTGATAATAGTAGAACTAATTCCTATAGAAAAATAACTTGTTCTTTGTGTATTTAAGAAAACCCTATTCGCTAAACTCACTGTAATCTCGTTGGTTTGTAAAATTCCATTCAACACTTGTTCAGATACCCCTTGCACACCCACTCCAAAATTATTGAAATAATCATTTTCTTCATTTTTGAATAATGCAAAATCAACACCCACTCCAATGGTTTTATAAGGATCTCCGACGCCAGAAAATTGATTTCTGTAAAATGTTTGAAACTGATTATTTGTTCCGAATCCAACAGAAGCGGGATTAAAAAAATTAGTGGCAACAAAACTCTGTGACATCAATGGAGTTTGAGCACAAGCATTTACCCCACAAATAATGGACACAAAAAGTAATATTATTTTAAAAATTCGCTTCATTATCTTAACAAAATAACCGATCCTGTTTTTTTAATATGTTCATCCTTATAAGTGATATAATCTAACAAATAAGTATAAGCGTCTGACTCCTGATCCCTGCCATTATACCTGCCATCCCAAACCCCGTTCACATCCGAAGTTTCAAAAATGAGCTTACCCCATCGGTTAAACAACTTAAAATAATTAAAAGTTTTCAAACCAGCACCATATTCTAACTTTAATACATCATTTAAGCCATCATTATTAGGCGTAAATGCTTTAGGTATAGCAACAACTACATCATTAGATACAATTATATGATAAATATCGGCTATTTGGCAATTACTAGAGGTGTCCGTCCTTGTTAAGGTATAATCAGTAGTCTTTAAGCCTCTAAATATAGGATGTGCAATAAGTGTATTAGACAAATAAGTAAATGGAATCCATTGATACTGCGTATAGCCAGAATCTATTTTAGTATTGGTTAATAAAGTATCAACATCCGACAACATAAACATCGTAAACTCAGAGCCAGTTAATGGATTAACTACAATAATTTTACCACCAACAATACTTGTATCATACTTAGGACAAATATCATTGGTATAAACCATTTTTATTTGGTAAGTACCATTCTTAGAATAATTATGGGTAAGGGGTTGAGATAAAATAGAGGTTGTACTATCTCCAAAATCCCAATTAAAATGGGCCCCTTTTGCATCAGCCGTATTCCCAGTTATTTTTATAGGGGTATTTATACAAATGTAATTGGTATTGCTAAATCCAAATACAGGAATTATATGCTGAATTGTATTTACACCTTCGGATAATAATGAATTACAAAAACCATCATTTACTTGTAGTTGATATAAGCCGGGGCTAGCAGTAGATAAGGTATCCGAATTTGAAGTGGCATAAAGATTTTTATTTAAGATCCATCTATGCAAATTACTTCCAGTACCAACTAATAAAATAGGGTCTTGATTACAAATATTGGTATCCAAGGCTTTCAATAATGCAATTGGAATATCTCTAACCTCTAATGTCTTAAGATTGGAATAAGGATAAATGCATTGCTTAGCATCTTTAACATTCACCGAAACATCTACACTACCCTTGCTAATGCCGTTTAAAACATTACCTGTAAAATTAGCCGAAGCACTATTACTTAGCCAATCATAACTAAATGGAGGTACGCCGCCAGTAATACTTGGCGTAAACATAACCGAATCTGCAATACATAAATAGTCCTTACTTGAACTAATGGTAAAGCTTTGTGGAGGAGGGACTATTGAAATGGTTGAAAATTTTTGATCAAAGCAATTATCGCCAGAATAAGAAACCAATGCAATATCATATTTCATTTTATCCGGGAATCGGAAATTAGCATAATTGTGTTTGTAAATTTTATTAATTGTTGGATTGTCATCGAAAGTCGTATCCAAAGGATTATTTGCATAATCCCAATAAATTACCAATTTTCCGATTTTGCCAATATCCACAATTGAGGTATTGTTTAGTTGAACAGGCATATTAGAGCAAAGTGCTGTAGAATCTATTATATTGAAACTTGAGATAGGAACTGATCCATTAACGGTAAATGGCAAAGTAGTATCTGCAATACAACCGTTGACACTTGTTACTTTTTCATTTACTTGGTAAGTTCCTGGAATCAAATAACGATGTTTAGGATTTGCAACTATACTGGTATTTGAAGACTGTGTGTTACCTGGTTCACCAAAATCCCATAAATATTTAAAATTATTGGATGCATCTGCAATTTTTGTTGTGTCCGTAAATTGAGCAAATGGATCCTTCAAACAAATCTCTGGCAAAATGAATCCCACATTAGGATTAGGATAAACCGATATTGTTTTAATTTTTTCAGCCACACATCCATTTAATGTAGCAACTGATAAATGAACATTATAATTCTTTGCAGTATCAAATTTATGTATGACCGAAGCATTTGTAGTTAAACTATCATTAATACTACTATCGCCATAGTTCCAAACCCAAGAAACTAATTGAGTACCCCCACCGGCGAATGTACTATCCATAAATTGAATGTCTTTACCAAGGCATTTAATAGTTTGTATATTAAAATTAATTTTAGGAACGCTGTCAACTATAAAACTTGAAGATAAAGTATCACTTAAACATCCAATATCAGTTATAACAAAATATTTAATTGGAATAGTACCTACGGTATCAGTTTTAATTGAGTAATCCTTTGCATTTACAAACGGCGCATTCCCCACTTTCCAGTTATATGTAGTTAATTTTCTGTCGCCAGTTGCAACAGTGGTATTATCGGAAAGAAACAATGAATCACCCAAACAATTTGAATTGATTATTTTAAAATCAACCTTTGGTGGATCATAGACTACTAAATCAAAATCAATTATCTGTTCCCCACTACAACCATCAGTGGTTGGATTGTATACTGTTAATTGTATGGTATAAGTCCCAACACTATCATAGGTTAAATACTGGCCTAATGTATATCTGTAAATGGTCTTCCCGTTTACAATATAAGTTGAATCATACACGGGTGTATAATTAGGAGGTATATTAGGATACTTTGGAATATCCCAAACTAATGATATGGGTTGGTAAGGCAATGTAATAGATGCTTTAAAAGGAGTACCTCTGCAAGTGGCAGGAAGTTTTACCGTCGCATAGTCATTATTCACTGTCAATTTTTGATATAAGTCAACCACATTTGTACCTGCATTGTAACCATAGGACTCAACATTTCCATATCCATAAGCAATACAAATGAATCCTGTATCACAAACTATTTTATGAGAAGGAGAAATATTGGTTGAATTTGTAACATCTTCTTGTATAAAAGAATAGCCAGTAGAACCCATTGCTATTGGCTTAGCCGTTGGTGCAGCGCCATCAATTTTCAAGGAACTAAAAGCACTTGATTTGTATATTATATTTAAATAATGATTGATAATATTTGTATTTGGTGGGGTTAAATCTCTTCTTGCAGACATAACTGTTATATCATTCAATGTTTGCTCAATAGGATTTAAAGCAATCATCTCAGGATCTCCAATATTTGAACCATCACATGCCATGGTTATAAAATATTGTAAAACGCTAATTGGATTATCTGAATAAATATCTCGGTATGTATTATCCCCTGATGTACTTATTTCGTAAAAAGAATTATTAATTAAACTGGATTTACTTAGCGCTACTCCATTAACATATACTGTAGAACTTGGATCTTGAACTAAAATTCTAAACAAATCATATTTTCTATTGATTGAAGGCGAGGTAAAATAATGCTTACCCCAGGCACTAGTTGGAAATAATTGTTGATATAAATTATCTCCAGAACCTGCCGAACTACAACCCAACGCTGTCCATGTTGAACCCGAATAGACTGCAATTTTTTTACAAGATAAATTTGAAACTGCAACTGATCTTATTTTAGTGCCAGTTAAATCTTCAAAACTTTGATATTGATAGACATCTCCTTTATTTAACAAAGTATCAAATGTAACATTCGCTAAATGATGTTTATTATAATCCGAATTGGTGGGGGTTATTTCTACATTCGTTCCGTCTTCGGTTGCAATAATTTCAAATTGTGTATTTTTTTGTTGCTCTGCTCCATTTCCTGTGATTGGAACTATACTCCCATTTGATTTGTATGCGGCAACTACATATTCACGTCCCAAAACTTTAGTGGGAAGTACTAAGGTAGATCCCGAACGAGCCGAATTTAATATGTGGGAATAAACAACTACAGGGTTTTGACTCTGAATATGAATTCCTTTATTTATCCCAATTACTTCTAATTGGTTTACATTATTAGTTGCTAAGTAAGCATCGGCGTTACTTGGTGTGGTGGATGAAGTTAATTGAACAACAGATACTTGATTTGCTAAAACTGTAAAATTAGTAGTTTGTCCATTTACAGAAACAGTTCCACTCGTATTTACAGTTGAAGTAATATATAAAGCCATTCTTGAAGTTAACCCATCAATATGCCCACTATATACTACCCAAAAATCAGTTCCCTTATTGGAAAAATCCTGCGCATTTAAAACCACAACATACAGCATACATAGTATGGCCAAAATGAATATTTTAAATGAAGCGAATGGACGCATTAATATTAATATATAATTTATACAATTAGAGGTCTATAAAAATATCAAATTAATGGCGAAAAACCTGCCTTTATGTAGTTTCTTATAGCGTAATCTTTAAGACAATTTGGGTAGAGGGTACAACCTTGAAACGGTCGTCAATACGCTTTCCAACCACCCAAACTATTCTATCCCCGGTACAAAGTACAGTTGTCTTGGATTTATGTGCTGGACTTAGCTTTAAACTGCCTAAAAACTGGTTTAGCTTCTTTTTCTTCCTCATCCCCAAAGGGTAGAAATAGTCGGATGGCTCCCAGCTTCTTAGCAATAAAGGCCACTCCAACTTGTCTGCAGCAAGGTAGGCATATTTAGGGTCCTTATCTATCTCCAAGGCTGCATCATTATGGATTATTTCAAACTGTAATTTGCAATTGGAAAATGAAACAATATTAGCGGCAACGTTTTCAGTTGCTAATACCGAATCCTCTATGGCAGTATAAATTTTCTCAGAATTGATGGGCACAATTTGAATATTGCCTTCCCAATTAATGAATTTATGTGTTGTAGATGCAATATAAGCCCCCTTACTTGCATCTAATATTTTATGAATCTCATCAATCTGTTGTGGCTTAAAACCATATTGCTTTACTAAGCCCCAAGTATAGGTTGCATTATCCTTTACTTTATTCCAATAAACAATGGGTATAGATGGAATCCCTTTTTTTAACTTAAAACCCTTTTTCCAAAATGCTTCAACGGTGTCTATTACAATTTGCTCTGCTTCTTTAATTCGATATGTGGTTGCAATAATATTATCATTCACCATTGGAAAAATTTCGGCCATTTGGGGAATTAATTTATTTCGAATAAAATTGCGCGTGTAATCGTCCTTTTCATTACTGCTATCTTCCACATATCCTAACCCTTTAGCAGTTGCATATGCCTTAATCTCCTCCTTACTAAAATGTAATAATGGCCTAGCAATATTTAAAACATCGTTTCTGCGTGCAGGAATACCCGTTAAACCATGAATACCTGTGCCTCTAAATAATTGCATTAATACAGTTTCTACCTGGTCATTGGCATGATGTGCAGTTAACAACACTACTGGCTTAGGTTTAGCAGTTAAATTATCCGGACTGGTTGAATTTGGAATATTATTTTCGGATAAATTAATTTCCTGCATTAATGCTCCAAACCATGCATACCTAATTTCACGAGCAGCTTGCTGAATACCCATTTTATAAGTCTCAGCATATTTTGCGGTTTCACAAGCATGCACTTGAATTGGCATATTTAATTGCGCTGCAAAATCACGAACAAATTGTTCATCTCTTTTACTCTCCTCAGCTCTTAGTTGAAAATTTACATGTGCAATTGTGCACTTGGCTTTGACGGCATGCATTAAATGAGCCAATACAATACTATCCACACCGCCACTCACTGCTAAGACAAAATGACTTCGGCGTAATCTAACATCCGGAAACGCTTTATCCCAATACTCCTTAAATGTTTCTAGATTTAGCATAATAGTTTATTCAAGTTGTTCGCCTTTTTGGAGCTACAACTATTTTTTTTGCTCCTTAGCCCAGGTATCTTTCAAAGTAACAGTACGATTAAAAATTAATTTATCTTTTGTGCTATTAGTGTCTTGATAAAAATACCCTTTTCTTAAAAATTGGAAATGAGCATCCAATGCATCCTTCGCTAAAGCTGGCTCTGCGTAGGCGTTCACTGTTTTTAAAGAATTAGGATTAATATAATCTTTAAAATCACCGTCTGCATTTGACAAATCTTCAACACTAAATAAACGATCGTATTCTTTTAATTCTACAGGGATAGCATGTTTAGCACTTACCCAATGTAAGGTTCCTTTAACATGAATGCCACTTGTATCTTGTCCCGATTTACTATCTGAATTATAAGTTGCATATACAGTTGTAATATTTCCTGCAGCGTCTTTTTCAAAACTTTCACAAGTTACAATATAAGCACTCTTTAAACGAACAGATAAACCTGGTCCTAATCTAAAATATTTTTTAGTAGGTTCTTCCATAAAGTCCTCACGCTCTATCCAAAGCTCATTGCTAAATGGCACTTCACGTGTTCCACCATTTGGATCCTCCGGATTATTCTCTGATTGTAAAATTTCTTCGCCTTTATCAAAATTGGTAATTACTAATTTAATTGGATTAGTTACCACCATTCTACGTTGTGCAATTTTGTTTAAATGTTCACGTACACAAAACTCTAACAAACTTAAATCAATGATGTTTTCTCTTTTTGCAATACCAATTCTTTCACAAAAATCACGAATACTGTCTGCAGTATATCCTCTGCGACGCATACCGCTAATTGTTGGCATACGTGGATCATCCCAGCTTTCTACATGCCCTTCTTCCACCAATTGCAATAATTTACGCTTACTCATTACCGTGTAAGTCATATTTAAACGCGCAAACTCATATTGTTTTGATGGATAAATACCTAATTGCTCAATACCCCAATCATATAATGCACGGTGTGGAATAAATTCCAAAGTACAAATTGAGTGTGTAATGTTTTCGATAGAATCACTTTGTCCATGTGCAAAATCATACATTGGATAAATACACCAATCGTCACCCGTGCGGTGGTGATGTGCTCGCTTAATACGATACAACAATGGGTCACGCATATGCATATTTGGACTCGCTAAATCTATCTTAGCTCTTAATACTTTTGCACCGTCAGCAAACTCACCTGCTTTCATCGCAGCAAACAAAGTCAAGTTTTCTTCAATACTTCTATTTCTAAATGCATTGCCAGTTCCCGGCACTGTTGGGGTTCCTTTTTGTTGTGCAATTTCTTCGGCTGTGCTATCGTCTACGTAGGCTAATCCCTTTTCAATTAATTGAACTGCGAAAGCATACAATTGATCAAAATAATCCGATGCATAACATTCCTTCACCCATTCAAAGCCCAGCCATTTTACATCGGCTTTAATGCTATCTACATATTCAATATCTTCTTTGGCAGGATTGGTATCATCAAAACGCAAATTGGTTGCACCCCCAAAATACTTAGCCAAACCAAAGTTTAAACAAATACTTTTAGCATGACCAATATGCAAGTAACCATTGGGCTCTGGAGGGAACCTTGTTAATATAGATTCATACTTCCCTGACGCTAAATCCTGGGAAATAATTTCTTCAATAAAATTCAGACTTTTTTCTTCACTCATAATATTACGCTCTATTCGCGTAAAGGTACAAAAACCTGCCTCAAAAACCTACCCTAAATACTAGCTTTCTACCCCTTGTATCCGTATAATTTACGGACTTCTTGTACAAATTTTTCTATTTCTTGATCTTCACCTTTGGGATCGTATTGTTGCTTTAAACTACTACTAAATAAAAATGCAACAGTTTGCCATAAACCGGCATTAAATCCACCCTTGTATTCCTTTATAAGGTCATAACAACTATTCCCCGTTTCACGCCTAATTAACTTCATTAAAACCTTGCCTTGGTAAATAGATAAATTGGTTACTTTGTCGGCAAAATCACGCTTTAAATCCTTTTCTCTTGCCCTAATAATTTGCTTTCTAACTTTCTCGTCCGTAACAGCAGCTAACTGTCCATTTACTTCATTAATTACAACGCTAGCTTTTAAAGCATAGGGGTATGTTACATAAACAGCATTTCTAAGTCGGGTCCATTCGGCCCAATAATTTCTTGCAGCAGCAGTCATAATAGACTTTACCTCTACTGTCGGAAGCCAGGATTGAGGGATGGTATCACCCTCGGGGGTAATAAAAGCTTCAACGCGCAAAGTATCATATACACTCTTTTGTGCAGCCAATTTTTGCTGAGATAAAATCAGCAAAGATGCAGTCAATAAGTATATAAATATTTGTCTCATATTAAAGCTTTCTCTTAACCTTCATACGCTAATTTATAAAATGTAACCTTTCGTAAATCATGAAATTCTGCTAAATTTTACTTCGCATTCAAATTCTTTACCCTTGCCCAAGTACTAAGCACAAAACCCAAAGTCATTACAATTACTCCAATCCATAACACATTGATGAATGGAAATTCATACGCTTTCAATGTAATTAAATTAGATAATGATGAAGATTCTTTAATTCCAATTTCAAGAATTCCTTTTGGCTGATCAACTACACTATTAAAATTAACAATTAAATTTTGAGCCTTAACCGTATCCGGTACTTGACTCATTGTCATTCCATCCAGTCTAATTGTTGGCTTCATTTCATATGATAACCCAGTAACGCTATGCACAGCCATTTGCAAAACCAATTCGTTTACACCAGCGGCTCTGTTTGGATTTGGATTGACCAATACTTTTTCCAATTTCACGTAACCATTGCTATAAAAAACAGAATCACCTACTTTAATTTGATGTGATTTAAATTTAACCGTATCGTCTTTAGAATGATCTTGAAAAGAAGTAACGTAAACGAAAATGTCTTTATTCCAATAATGTTTTGATGAAGGATTAGCAGAAAAACCTTCCATCCCTTTGTTATTCTTTAATACATCTGGATATAAATTAAAAGAATCCTTAACTGTTTTGTTAGGTCCTTTCTCTGCAAACTTTAATTCAAAAAACTTCTTATCCAAATTGTCAACTGTATCACGCACATAGGTAACATCATACTTACCCATATCTGTTTTAATACCTTCAAACAATGTAATATTCTCCATTGGATTACCTGCAGGACTCTTGCCGTTAGGATCTTTTTGAATTACATTAATACCTGTTGTATTCCAACTTAGAATTTTTTTATTGGAAGAAGACAGTAAAATTCCCAATAAAACTAAACCAAAACCAATATGACCAATACTAGCACCTGCCGATTTCATTTTTCCTTTTAATACTACCAACCAATAATGCGCATTGGCAACAATAGCAAAAATAGAGGCAACAGTTGCAACAAAAAGTGCTGCTAAAAATCCAACCCCTTTATCGTTGAATTCTATACCAACAAATACAATTACAATTGCACTAACTAAAGCTGTAATAATTAAAGGAAGACGAATACTTTTTAAGAAACTACCGGAAGCGGCGCCCCCTTTAAATTTAAGATATTGCCCAATTGCTGATAATATTCCAATAATAATAGCTACAAAAACTTGTACTTGATTGTGTGCAAATGCAGGATCCTCTGGTGGAGCAATTTTGGTTCCAAATATTTTATTAAAAACTGGAATTGAAGTGATTGCAATTATTACAACCGCCGATAAAAATAAAACCAAAGAACCTACTAACATCCAAAATTCTCTGCTATCAACAGCATCCTCTTTAATAGGATCGGCCATAAATTTGTAACGTACAAAGAACAATACAAAGAATGGAATTACAAATACATATAAAAAGGACAACAGCTGCGCATTCATTCCTAAATCGGTAAATGCATGTACCGATGTGTCTCCTAAAATACCACTTCGTGTTAAGAAGGTAGAATATACTACCAACAAGAAACTGATTCCAAAAAACAAATAAGTAACCCTCGCACCTGTACCCGTTTTTCTAAAAATAATTGCCGTGTGAATGGCAGCAACTAATGCTAACCATGGAACCAAAGAAGCATTTTCTACCGGATCCCAGGCCCAATAACCACCAAATGTTAAACTCTCATAAGCCCAAGCTGCACCCATCATAATACCCATCCCTAACATGCCAGCCGAAAAAGTTGCCCATGGCAATGCATTAGACAACCAATTATGATCCTTCTTTAATAATCCAACTACTGCAAACCCAAAAGGAATAGTTGTCGTTGCAAATCCTAAGAATAAAAATGGAGGATGAATCACCATCCAATAATTCTGCAATAAAGTATTTAATCCTGTGCCATCTTTTAATACTTGTAAATAATCTGGTCTTGATAATATTGGCCAAGGCATTTCGTCTCGCAATAAACTAAATGGGCTACTTCCTACTTTATGACCAAAAATATACAACCCCACTACCATTGATGCTAAACAAAATTGTGTAAAGCTAACTACCATCATTACACCATAACTGTCTTTCTTCCACTTTGCAGAACGCGCCATAACTATTAAACCCAACACGCAATGCCAAAAACTCCACAACAAAAAGCTGCCTTCCTGACCTTCCCAAAAACAACTTAATAAATATTCAGCTGGCATATGTTTGTCACTATGCATGTAAGCATATTTATATTCAAACATATGATTTGAAATCACATAAAATAAAATTACAAAACATGTAAATACAGCAGCTGACTCAATTACAAAAGCAATATTTGCTAATCGTTTCCACTCGTTTTCACTACCTATTTCTTTTGCATAAAAGGCTTTCGCAAAAGCAAAAGTGGCTACCAAGGAAGCCACTAATGAAAGTATCGTTAAAAAATAGCCTATTTGGCCAGGCAATAAATGTTCGCCAATAAATTGCACTGCCGCCGCGTTAGTTGATGTATTCATCTATATAGTTATAATAAATTAGTTAGTGATAGCCACTGGTTGGTTTTTATTTGCTTCGGCATTATCCTTGTATTTAGAAGGACATTTAAGCACAATAGCAGAACATTCAAATGTATCTCCTTGTACCTTTCCTTTTAAAACAAGTCGCTCCGATTTTTCCATATCTGTTGGCATGGTGTTATGATACACAACATTGATATGCCCGCCTAAACTATCTTGCACACCAAATTTTAATAAATTAGGATCTTTAACAGGATCGTATTCAACAGGAACTGATTTGTCCATCTTCACAATTAAGTTCAAAAACTTACCCTGTTTCTGCTTTGCAGAACCTATTGTTTCATAACTACTTAAATCGCCAGTATAGCTAATTAGTACTACTATCGCAACTGCAATAAGTACCAATAAAATAATGTGAGTTTTCTTCATGACACAAAGTTAACCAAATGGGCTTAAATTGCACCAAAATTTACCTATCTCATAAACACATTTTATGCGCATTTTCGACTATATCATTGTATGCAAAAGTCCCGATTTTAAAAACGTTGACCGTATTAGCCAGTTTATGTTACTATTAAGCGTTGCAGGCTTCTCTTTTGGCATTTACAAAGGCTTTTTTGTAAAACCTGCGTTAATTATTGCAATTATGACATCGGTCATTTGTTGGACTATTTTTTGCTTATATCAAAAAAAGCAAGGGGGTGTTCCATATTACCGTTTGGGGCTATTATTCGCAAGCTGGGGCTGGTTTCTAATGCCAAATGCGTTAATTATTTCAGGAATATATTTAATAGGCGCCTTATTTGAACGCCAGGTTAAATTTCCATACGAAATTGCCTTTGATCCAGCAGGTATTGTGATTAACACTTTCCCAAAAAAGCATATCCCATGGATTGCCTTACAAAATGCACTAATTAAGGACGATGTGATTACCATAGATTTTAAGAACAACAAAATCATTCAAAAGGACATTAATGAGCCAGTAAGCGAGTCTGTAACCAATGAATTTAATGCCTTTTGTGCCGAACAAATTGCTAATTCATCACAAATTGCTACTAATTAATTCCAAATTCAAGCTAATTATTACCTTTATCCAATGTCATTACAAACATCTCCTTACTTATTATACTCGGATGGCGAAGGCCAAATTTTTGAAGACACTAGTTTATATACTGCTGGTCGTGCAGGTTGGGATGCCTATCCTATTCCTGTAGAAGATTGGATTGAACTACCCGAAGGTGGAAATTTATACGAATTACCAGGCCGAAGAGGTATTGGCATTGACGTTGAAACAGGCGAAATGCGTCTTTGTGAATTAGGTTGGGCCGTAGCTGCTTTTATTCCACCAGCACATACTGGCTTATATGTTTCAGCATATGAAACAATGGAGGAAGATGCTCCAACACTACCATTATTTTGTTATACTGCAGTGGGTTGGTTAGATGGTAAAAATTATGTGCCTGCAGTGCGTATCGAAAAAGATATTAGACAAGATTGCGAAGGATATGATCAGGATACGATAGATTCAGGAACACAAAAATTACTTTCTCTTTATAGTCAAAACCGTTTGGTTAAACACTTAATGGAGAACTGTTGTCAAACCTATACATGTCCTGCTGCACGTAATTTAGCAATGGGCCGTTGGGAATGTCCAATCCCTATTTCTCCAGCATGTAATGCCAATTGTATTGGATGTATTTCCTTCCAACCACAGGAGGAAGAAATTATTTCAACACAAGACCGTTTAACATTTAAGCCAACAGCAGCAGAGGTTGTAGAGTATACAGTGCCGCATTTAATGAGTGCGCCTTTCCCAATTGTAAGCTTTGGTCAAGGTTGTGAAGGGGAACCATTATTAATGTGGGAGACCATTAAAGAAGCAATCATTGAAATAAGAAAACATACCGATAAAGGAAGTATTAATATTAACTCTAACGGCTCTAATCCAAAAGCAGTTACAGAATTAGCTGCTGTAGGTTTGGATAGCTTACGCGTTAGTTTGAACTCGGCACGTGAAGATGTTTACAATTCCTATTACCGACCTAACAATTACACTTTTGCAGATATTAAAGAAAGTATTCGTGTGATGTCGGCAGCGGGTAAATGGACTAGCATTAACTACTTTGTTTTTCCAGGCATGACTGATAGCATTGAGGAGTATGAAGCTTTAAGAAAACTAATTAAAGAAACAGGATTAAAAATGATTCAGTGGAGAAATTTTAATATTGATCCAGACTGGTATTTAGGAAAAATTGGATTTACAGAGATGGGTGAAATTATGGGCATCAAACAAATGATGGAATTAATTCAAGAAGAATTCCCTGATTTGAAATTTGGTTACTATAATCCTCCAATTGAAAGAATTAAAGGAGACTTTACCCAAAACTTTGCGCACCATTGAGAAGAACCAATCAAATAGGTGCTGCGCTTGCCATTAGCTCAACAATAATTTGGTCCGGCAATTTTATTGTGTCACGTTATGCAATACATTTAGCAGGTCCAACTAGTCTTGCTTTTTTTAGATGGACTACCGCCACAATTTTCATGTTGCCTTTTGCATTCAATAACTTGAAACGCGAATGGCACATCTTCAAACAAAACAAGTTGTACTTTTTCTTAATGGGACTAGTTGGCTTTGCTATATACAATACCTTTATTTATACAGCTGGCCATTATGCTACTGCAATAAATATGGCGCTATTCGGATCCACTGTAAACCCAATAGTAGCAGCATTATTAGGCGCATGGCTTGTAAATGAAAAACTACATTGGAAAAATATTTCTGGAATTATTCTTTGTATCATAGGTACACTTTATTTATTAACTAAAGGTGAATGGAGTAATATTTTACATTTTCAATTTGGAGTTGGAGACTTGTGGATGATTGCAGCGGGCTTTTGTTTTGGAACATACAATGTATTTGTAAAAAAGAAGCCTGTTGGAATTTCTAATAATAGTTTTTTATTATGTCTTTTTATTATAGGTGCTGTTTTATTGCTTCCTGCAGCTATTTACGAAATGAAATACATTCAACCTGTAGTTTATAATTCCAATTTATTATGGGTTGTCTTATATATTGGAATTGGCAATTCAACAATCTCCTATTTAATTTGGAGCAATGCAATACAAAAAATTGGCGCGGGAAAGGCTTCTTTATTTTTAACATTAGGTCCTATTTTAAGTTCCTTTGAAGCGGTTTTATTTTTAAACGAAAGTTTTAATAAGGCGCAAATAATAAGTGGGTTGATTATAATTACTGGTATCGTAATAAATACCTGGCCAACGCGTATTAAACCCATTGTTCAACAAGACTAACTAATGAGTACTACGATTATATTACTTTGCATTATTGCATTTTTTGCTGGGTTTGTAGACGCAATCGTAGGTGGTGGCGGACTTATTCAAACACCTGCAGGACTTATTTTACTATCAAATAATACGGTCGCACAAGTAATTGGTTCGCTTAAAATCCCTTCCTTCACTGGAACTTTTTTTGCAGCTAAAACCTACCTAAAGAAAATCAAGATCCCAATTGCCAGATTACTTCTATTTACAAGTATAGCATTCATTGCCTCTTTTACTGGATCACTTTGCTTGACTAAGGTTAGTAATCAGTTTATGAAACCGGTTATTTTAGTAGTGCTAGTACTGGTTGCTATTTATACTTTTACTAAGAAAAATTTTGGACAAGAGACAAACAATCAAGCACTAAATTTCCCTTGGTATAAAGGTGCATTTATTTGTTTGGCACTTGGATTTTACGATGGTTTTATTGGGCCAGGTGCAGGTAGTTTATTAGTGATTGTATTTATTAGTTGGTTAGGTTTTGATTTTTTGCAAGCAAATGCGCATGCTAAAGTGGTGAATCTCGCAACCAATTTGGGTTCTATATTACTCTTTTCGCTTAAAGGATCCATTTTATGGCCTATTGCCATCCCAATGGCAATTTGTAATGCAATTGGGGGTATTGTAGGTTCTAGAATGGCAATGACTAAGGGAAATAAGTTTATCCGATCTGTTTTTCTTATCGTTATTATAGGAACGCTTTGCAGATTGGGTTATGATGTATTTTTGCATTAATTTTAAACCATGCAATTAAGCTTCGAACAACAAAAGAATATTAAAGCTAGTGTGTATACTACCATCATTTGTATACTACTTAGTTTGTTATTTGTTTTATTGCAATGGAATCAAACCCCTCCTATTATTACTCCTCCTCAGCCAAGCTATATGGAAGTTAATTTAGGAAATAGTGAAACAGGATTAGGCGAAACACCACCACTAAGTAAAGAAGCACCAGCACCCGAGGTTGGAAGTACTAAACAAAAAACAGTTAAAGCAGACAACAACACCGTTAATACAACCATTAATTCCAATGATGTTAACGACCAAGCTGTAAATGCTAAAAAAACAACAAAACATACTAAAGCAATACCTGTTGCTCCTAGCCCAAAGCCAAAAGCAATGATGGGAAAATATGCAGGAGGAAATGGCAAAGGTGGGAATAATCAGGATAGTTATAATAATGTAAAGGATCAGGGTATTGCAGGTGGTAAAGGTGACCAAGGTGTTGCCAATGGAAGCATCAACGGCAAATCATATACCGGCACTGGCGGTCCTTTTGTAACAAAGGGCGACAGACATGTGACTAAAGTGTATTCATTTAATGGTGATGTAGAAGCCGCAACTATTTATGCCGATATCGAAGTGAGCCCATCTGGAAGTGGTCGCTTTGTTCAAATTGTAAAAGGTTCTTCGTCCAACGATAGTAAATATAAAAAAGCAATCATTGAGTATTTGACTAAAATAAGTTTCAATGCTGCCGATCATAGTTCTGTTGTAACTGTGAAATTTAAATTTGAAGTTCAATAATTCATATGTCCTATCAAGACACCATTGACTATTTATATAGTCGCTTACCTATGTTTAGCCGAATAGGTGCTGCTGCCATTAAAAATAATTTGGACAATACCAACGCGATATGTGATTTCTTAGGCAAACCTCAACATAAATTCAAAACTATTCATGTTGCAGGCACCAATGGCAAGGGTTCAACTAGCCATATGTTAGCTAGTATATTTCAAGAAGCAGGTTACAAAACGGGTTTATATACATCTCCACATTTATACGATTTTAGAGAACGCATCAAAGTAAATGGTCAAATGTGCCCGCGTGATTTTGTTACTTCATTCACTAATCGCATGAAAGGATTAATAGATAAAATTGAACCTTCCTTTTTTGAGCTTACTGTGGGTATGGCATTTGAATATTTTGCTCTAGAAAAATGTGATATCGCTATTATTGAAACGGGATTGGGAGGAAGACTAGATAGTACCAATGTAATTAGCCCCGAGCTTTCTATTATTACCAATATAGGATGGGATCATATGGCTTTATTAGGAAACACATTGTCTGAAATAGCCAATGAAAAAGCGGGCATCATAAAAGCAGATACACCAATAGTAATTAGCGAATCAATTACCGAAACGAAATCTGTATTTGAGCAAACAGCATCGTCGTTAAATGCACCAATATATTTTGCAGAAGATTTCATTGAATTTAATTCATTTCAAAATAATTGGCATACTTCCCTATTTGAATTTACACAACCATTAATTCATTATTTAGATGCACCATTATTTCCAAAGTCATTTACAGTTGAATGTGATTTGCCAGGAAAATATCAACATAAAAATTTAAAAGGTGTTTTAGTGGCAACGCAATTACTCTCTACAATGGGCTGGAAACTGAATGCTAATAAGGTTTTAAAGGCCTTATTAAATGTAAAGAAAAACACAGGCTTAATGGGCCGCTGGGAGTGTATTCAAAATAATCCTAGAGTTATTTTGGACGTTGCGCATAACGAACATGGCATTCATGCATTACTTGAACAACTTGAAACCATTCATTATAATCAGTTACATATTATAACAGGAATGGTTAAAGATAAAGATGTGGATGCTGTATTAAAATTGCTTCCAACAAAGGCGCTTTACTATTATACACAATCTCATATTCCAAGAGCCCTTCCTGCAAGCGAATTGGCAGCAAAGGGAAATGCACTTGGCCATGTTGGTGAAACCTACCAAGACGTGAATATTGCGATTGCGGCTGCAAATAAAAACGCCAACCACAATGATTTGATTCTTGTGATTGGCAGTGTATTTTTAGTAGCAGAGGTTAATAGAAATATTTAAATATCCTACCACCCTTTTTGATCTCTTAACGCTTTGATATGTGCAATATGATGCTTGCCATGCCATGCATAAATGGTAAATAAATCCCACACACTTACTTCTGCGTTACGAACTGGATGAAATAATTTTCTTTGCCATTGTTCGTCGGTTAAACTTGCTAATAAATTAGCCCATCTTTCGTGTAAAGCATGCAATAAAGTAACCGAGTAGTTTAATGGAGTACCCAATACATCAGCTGTTTGTGACCAAGCATTTTCATCATAAGTTTTAATAGTTGGCACGTCCTCTGTCAAAGCCAATTTAAAACGTGTAAACGCATTCATATGACTGTCCGCTAAATGATGTACTACTTGATTTACAGTCCAGCCCCCTTCACGGTATGGTGTATCTAATTGTGCCTTATCTAAATTTAAAATGATATGCTCTAAATCCGATGGAGCAATCCTTAAATCTTGAATCCATTTGTTTTTTGTTTCTTCACTAAATGGCATTACTTGGTATTTTCCAATTGGATACTTTGGGTCTTGTGTCATATTATATCTGAGGTTTAAATTATTAATTAATCAGCTCTCCATTCTTTGCCGGTCAAATGGATAAACACATCTTCTAAATTAGCTAGTTTTACTTCCTTTTCTTTTTCAAATCCTGTAGCAACTAACTTGTCAATTAAAGCATTCGGAGTATTAATAGCAACAATATTACCACTATCTACAATGGCCACTCTATCACATAAAATTTCGGCCTCGTCCATATAATGCGTTGTAATAATAACTGTGGTACCGTTATCTCTAATTTCTTTAATTAAGTCCCATAAATTACGGCGAGCTTGAGGATCTAGTCCTGTTGTAGGTTCGTCTAGGAATATTATTTTAGGTTTATTAATAAGGGTTGTAGCAATAGAAAATCTTTGCTTTTGCCCCCCACTCATTTCCTTGTATTTTGACTTTGCCTTATCTTCTAAATTCACTTTTTTCAAAAGTGTAGCAGGATCTACATCACTCTGATATAAACCAACAAACAAGTGAATTAACTCAGTCAAATTTAAATTGGGATAGAATCCAGATGTCTGTAATTGAACTCCTATAATCTTTTTAATTTCCTCTGGTGATTCATCTAAATTTAAACCATCAACAATCACTTCTCCACTAGTTTTTTCTCTAAGTGTTTCAATAATTTCAAGCGTTGTTGATTTTCCAGCACCATTAGGGCCTAATAACCCAAAAATTTCACCTTCGTATACCTCAAAACTAATTCCTTTAACAGCAACAAAATCGCCATAGGTTTTAACCAAGTCTTTAACGGTGATAATTGCGGAAGCTTGCATATTCTTTATATTGATCTAAACAAATTTAGTTGCTTTTCGCCTTATCTTTGACAAAATAAATGGGAACTTATGAAAGTAGGTATTTTAGGTGGCGGACAATTAGGTAGAATGCTTTTACAAGCAGCTGCCAACTACGATGTAACTACTTTTGTTTTAGAAAATGACCCTACCTGCCCTGCGGCCCATTTATGCCACAATTTTGTGCTTGGCAATATTAATGACTACGACACTGTTTATAATTTCGGAAAACATTTAGACGCATTAACAATTGAAATTGAAGCAGTCAATGTGGACGCTTTAGAACAACTAGAAAAAGAAGGTGTTAAAGTTTACCCTACCCCTGCTGCCATTAGAATTATCAAAAACAAAATACTGCAAAAACAATTTTACGCAGACAACGAAATTCCTAGTTCCGCATTTCACATTACACAAAGCAGTTCTGATTTATTAAAACATATAGATTTTTTACCTGCAGTTCATAAATTAGGCGAAGGTGGATATGACGGCAAAGGTGTACAAGTAATTAATAACGAAAGTGAAATTGAATTAGGTTTCAATGCCCCTTCTGTTTTAGAAAAGAAAATTAATATTCAAAAGGAAATTGCACTAATTGTTGCTATGGACGCAAACGGCAAAACAATTATTTATCCTCCTGCTGAAATGATTTTTGATCCGGTATATAATTTATTAGACTACCAATTAAGTCCTGCGAAATTGGAGGAAAAACAATTATGGAAAGCCGAAGCCATTGCACGTAAAGTGGTTAACGGTTTAAAAAGTCCAGGCTTATTTGCCATTGAATTATTTATTGACCACCAAGGTGATGTTAGGGTGAACGAAGCAGCACCTCGTGTGCATAATAGCGGCCACCATACCATTGAAGCCAACTATAGCAGCCAATATGATATGTTATTAAGAATATTATTGAATTATCCTTTAGGAAATCCAACTGCTATTTTACCATCGGCAATTGTAAACATTATTGGTGCCGAAGGCTTTAGCGGAGACGCAGTTTATGAAGGATTAGATGAAGTACTAAAAATGGACAATGTGTTTGTGCATTTATATGGAAAGAAACAAACCAAGCCTGGCCGCAAAATGGGACACGTAACTATTATAAGTAGCGATTATCAGGATTTAACCCATAAAGCAAATAAAATAAAACATACATTAAAGGTAGGAACTAAATAAATGGGATTTAAATAGCAACAAAAAACTATTTGTTTGTTGTTGTACCTGCATTTCCTGCTATCATCACTTTAGGTTTTGCAATGATCTTTTTAACTTGTAATGGCTTAACATATCCAATTCCAATTATACTTTTAAGCTGAAGCCCTGGAGAATTTTTATTGGCACCAAAAATGCGAATCTTGTCATCATACATCGCATCTAAACTATAAGTTGCAGCAAAGTTTTTATTTAATTTAAACATGAATAAATTAGTCATGTAAAAATTTACATTCTCTGGCTTTTGATAATAATTTGAGAAAAAATCGGCCCTTCCTTTATAAGTAATATTTGGAGCAATATTATTGCTATAGTTAATTGTTACAAACAAACCCGTTTCTCTAAATACATGCTTGCCTGGGTCCACACCATATTTACCTAATGCAGACAATTTACTATTTAAGACCAAAGTACTACGGGATGTTAACGGAGAAAAGAATACCGATAAATTAGTATTGGGTTTGTAATCCACCCCGGCAGAAAGAATAATATAAGCAGGTGATAAAAAGCTAGAAGTAAAAGTAGAATTGGTTCCACTAAAACTATACCCATCAAATACCTGAGAACGAAAGTTGAATAATCCTGAAAGATACAACTTCCCAACAGAATCAATCTTGTATCCATATTTACTTAACACGTCTACTCTATCGTCATTCTTGCGACCTCCTAAACTGGTAGATTGCATATACCCCAAGTTTACATCCACATTATTGTCCCAGTTTTGACGTGGCTTTTGATAGAAAGCGAAATAATTAAAGTAACTCGTAAGGGCCATGTTAAAATTATCACCACCAGCAGCCCAGTTACTTAATGAACTTTGAGATAAATTAAAATTATAAAGTCCGCCTGTCTTCCAGTTCCAATAACTTGTATCTGCATCCTTCTTAATACTTCTAGATGTTTCTGAACGCAATTTTGCAACCACTAAATCTTGTGCAAATGACAAATTAAACGTAAACCCTAAAGCAAAGAATACAAGCCATTTCTTCATAATCCAATGATTTTACCAAAGATACTAATTATTATAAGGCCTTGATTGCTAGACATATATATTAATAAAATACATGAATCATTCAATTAATAACCAATTCATTATCAAATAATTAGCAGTTACAGTATGACAAGATGACACATTCAATCTATTTTTACTAAATTTGCAGACTAAACAATTAGCAAGATCTATTCATGGAATTATACGCGAACGATACTAAGACGCACGACGAAACAAGACAAGGGGAAGCATTTGAGTCAAATAGCCCTAAAAAGCACTTTAATAAGTTCTTTTATGTAGAGAGTTATGGTTGTGCAATGAATTTTGCAGACAGTGAAGTAGTAGCCTCAATCCTTGAAAATAACGGATATGGAAGTACTAGACAAGCCGAACAAGCCGATTTAATATTGGTTAATACTTGTTCGGTACGTGAAAAAGCAGAGCAAACCGTACGTAAACGATTAACTGAATTTAAGAAATTAAAAGTAGCGAAGCCAGCATTATTAGTTGGCATATTAGGCTGTATGGCGGAGCGTTTGAAATCACAATTATTAGAGGAAGAAAAATTAGTGGATATTGTTGTTGGACCTGATGCATATAGAACACTACCCGATTTAATTGTAGAAGCTGGAACAGGACAAAAAGCAGTGAATGTTATTTTAAGTAGAGACGAAACATATGGGGACATTGCACCAGTAAGATTAGATAGTAATGGAATAAGTGGATTTGTTTCCATTATGCGTGGATGTAATAATATGTGTAGCTTTTGTGTAGTGCCTTTCACACGTGGTCGTGAGCGAAGCCGAGATGCATTTAGTATTGTAGCAGAAGCTAGAGACTTATTTGAAAAGGGTTACAAAGAAATTACTTTATTAGGTCAAAACGTAGATAGTTATTATTGGAACAATCCCGAAACAAATATTTCTGTAACCTTTGCGCAATTATTAGAAAGTGTTGCTTTAATTGATCCTAGTTTAAGGGTTCGTTTTAGTACCTCACATCCAAAAGATATTACAGACGAGGTTTTGTTTACAATGGCTAAACACCCTAATATTTGTAAATATATTCACTTGCCTGTTCAAAGTGGTAGCACTAGAATGTTGCAATTAATGAATCGTACTTATACTAGAGAATGGTATTTATCAAAAGTAGCGCGCATTAAAGAAATCATGCCTGAATGTAGTATTTCGGCTGATATCATCGCAGGTTTTTGTACAGAAACCGAAGCGGATCATCAGGATACCATTAGCATTATGAAAGAGGCGAATTACGATTACAGTTATATGTATTTTTATTCGGAGCGCCCTGGAACCCTTGCTGCTAAAAGGTATGAAGATGATATTCCTGAGGAAGTAAAGAAAAGAAGATTACAAGAAATTGTAGATGTGCAATGGATTTTATCAAATGAGAGTAATAAAAAAGATGTTGGTAAAACATTTGAGATTTTAATTGAAGGCAATAGTAAAAAAAGTGCCGATGAGTGGATGGGACGTAACAGCCAAAACAAAGTAATTGTATTTCCTAAAGGAGATCATGGATTTAAAAAAGGCGATTACGTAAATGTATTAGTGAACGATTTTACAAAAGGTACTTTATTGGGAACTGTAGTTTTATAAAGTAGCTATAAAAAGAATATTATGGATTTGCAATCATTAAAAAACAGGTTTAGCATTATTGGCAACACGCCTTCGCTTAACCATGCATTAAATACTGCCGAACAGGTTGCAGCAACCGATTTGACTGTATTGATTGTAGGAGAATCTGGGGTTGGAAAGGAAGTATTTTCTCAAATCATACATAGTTTGTCGTCAAGAAAACACAATCCTTTTATTGCTGTTAACTGTGGCGCAATCCCTGAAGGAACTATTGACTCTGAATTATTCGGTCACGAGAAAGGTTCATTTACTGGAGCCGTTGATAGCCGTAAAGGATATTTTGAAACAGTAAACGGAGGTACGATATTTTTAGATGAGATTGGAGAAATGCCATTGGGTACACAAGCACGTTTATTACGTGTTTTAGAAACAGGTGAATTTATAAGAGTCGGTTCTTCCAAAGTTCAAAAAACGGATGTACGTGTTATTGCAGCTACCAATCGTGAATTAATGGAATTCACACAAAAAGGAAAGTTTAGAGAGGATTTATACTATAGATTAAACACGGTGCCTATTCGTGTTCCGAGTTTAAGAGATCGTAAGGAAGATATTCCATTATTGTTCCGAAAATTTGTGGTGGATTTTGCTGAAAAATATAAGACTAAACCAATTTTTTTAGATGAGGAAGCGCGTGCACTACTTACTACTTATAGTTGGCCAGGAAATGTGCGTGAATTAAAAAATATTGCAGAACAAATTTCGGTTCTTAGCACAACAGACCAGATTAATGCACAAATCCTAAATGGGTTTTTACCACAAGCCACAAAACACAATACGCCAATGGTTACGGGTGGCCCTGTAGGCGAATTTGCAAACGAAAGAGAAATCTTATATAAATTATTCTTTGACATGAAAAAAGATGTTAATGAATTAAAAAAGATGTTCTTTGAGATTTTACAAAATCCATCTATTGCTAGTCAAGCGGGTAATTTCACAAGGGAATCTATGATGAACGAATTAAAAGAGGATATCACTCCTAATAATTCGCATAACAGTATCCCCTCACCTGCTAATACCCAACCAGTTTTGCCTCCTGCTCAATTTAATAATAGCCAGCCATTAATATTAGACAACGATTTGCAAGGGCATTATGAGGTTGACGAGTCTTTAAATATTATGGATAAAGAAAAAGAGTTAATTTTAAAGGCGTTAAAAAAGCATCGTGGTCGAAGGAAAGATGCTGCAACCGATTTAGGCATAAGCGAAAGAACCCTTTACAGAAAAATTAAAGAATATAACATTGAAGAATAATTACCCAATAATTAAATATTTACGCAAATATATTTTTGCAATAGTATTTTTCTGCATCATGTCAATGATATCAGGATGTGGCATTTATACTTTCAGAGATGCAGTAATTCCTGACAATATCAAAACAGTTAAGATTGGTTTTATTGAGAACAAAGCAAGATATGTAAACCCTCAGTTAGCCCCTTTGTTAACCGACAAGTTGCAACAAAAAATTATTGGTCAAACTAAATTAACTAGAACCAATAGCGATGATGCGCATTATCAAATTTTTGCAACCATCACTAATTACGATCCAACTCAAACCGTAGGTGTAAGTGCACAACAAGCCACTACCAACCGTTTAACCGTTACAGTTCATGTTATATTAAAAAAGACGCTTGAAAATAAAGAACAAGAATTTGATGTGTCACGAAATTTCGACTTCGCAGCTTCTCTTAGTTTAAATCAGGCGGAAGGACAATTAATGGATGAAATTGTTCGTAATATAACTGACGATATCTTTAATCAAATATTTTCAAACTGGTAATATGACCCCTGCTATTATAAATTCAATTTTGCATAAGTGGACTGGTCATGATGACTTAGCCAGTATTGAAACAAGCACCTTAGAAGCCTGTGTTAATGAAAATGCTTTTAATCCAAGCCTTCAATTAATATTAGCTAAGAAATATGAATTAGAACAGTCTCCGAATTATAAAGCTCAATTACAGAAAGCCACAAGTTATTTCCCGTCCGCATTGCAATTGCACCAATGGTTAATAAATGAGGAGGAAGATGTAAAAACAGCTCCATTAGAAGAGAAATTAAATACCATCATTTCAGAACAATTTGCTCAATTCAATGAGTCTGTAGAAAAGGAACAACTTGAATTTGAAAAAGAGACTCCAAAGATAGTGAAGGACTATTTTGAAGCTCAGGGCATTGAAATTGACCTTTCTAAGCTACCTCAGGATAAATTTACTAAGCAATTAAGGAGTTTTACAGCTTGGCTAAAGGTATTGAAGCAACAAGAGGAAAATACCCCAAATTTGACCGAAATGGGCGAAGAACAAGAGAAAATTATCGCATTAATAGCCGAAAAAGCCAATAATGCGACTGATGTAATAACCGAGGCTATGGCCGAAATATGGGAAAAACAAGGCAATAAACGTAAGGCAATTGACATCTATTCCAAATTAAGTTTTATTTTTCCTGAAAAATCCGTTTATTTTGCGTCTCGAATTGAACAATTAAAACAAAAGAACTAATGATTACTTTATTTATAATCTTAATGATTGCTGCTTGTATTGGACTAGGTTTTATGGTATTAATCCAAAACCCAAAAGGTGGTGGTTTAAACGCTAATGTAGGTGGCTTGTCAAACAACTTTATGGGTGTTAAACAAACAACCGATGTATTAGAAAAAGGCACTTGGATCTTTGCAGCTGTAATTGCAGTTTTAGCAATGACATCTACCCTTTTCTTAAAATCTGCTGGAAGTAGTGATACAGAAAAAGGTTTATTAAACAAAGTAAACACTTCGGCAACTGCTCCAACTGCAGCTCCTGTTCAAGCACCAGCAAATACTGCTACTGTGCCTGCACAAAATACACCTACAGCACCTGCAACTAAAAAATAAAATAGCTTTCCGCTCTAAGTGGAAAAATAGCTTTTATAAAATATTTATCCCCGCCTCCAACAAGGTGGGGATTTTTATTGTATTTTGAAATATGAAAAAGATTTTCTTTCTACTCCTTTTTGTCCTGCTTTGCTATGAGGCTTATAATGTGTTTGTAAAAACCACTCATTTCAATAAGGATCGTGCAAGTTTTGAATACACTAAAAATGGACTAGATGTATTAGCAGATTCATTAGTAGCCAATAAGATTATCCTAGACAAGCCTAGCTTTTTAGTAATGGCAAAGATTTTAAATGTAGAAACTAAAGCAAGGCCTGGTAAATTTTTAGTTAAGAAAAATACCAGCTTACTTTCGCTCATTCGCATGCTGCGTAATAACCAACAAGCTACAGTCAATTTTGTATTAAATAAAGTAAGAACTCGTGGTGAATTGGCAAGACTAGTTGAAAATACATTGTCTATGGACAGTACAACAGCTGCTGCATTTTTTAACAACAATGATTCATTGGCTCCTTTTGGGACAGACACTACCCAGTTGTTAACTTTATTTATTCCAAATACCTATACCATGTATTGGTCCACATCACTTCCAAAGTTGATGCAAAAAATGAAAGACCAACAAATTCTGTTTTGGAAAGCCAATAACCGACTTGAAAAAGCAAAATCAATTGGCATGACACCCGAACAGGTTTACACACTTGCCTCTATCGTAGACGAAGAATGTAATTACGATTCTGATAAATCTTTAATAGCTAGCGTTTATCAAAATAGACTTACTAAAAGCATGCCATTACAAGCTTGCCCAACTATTAAATATGCGATGCAGGATTTTACGCTAACCCGTATTTATGAAAAGTATTTGACCAACCCTTCTCCATACAATACTTATAAGCACAAAGGCCTGCCTCCTGGCCCTATTTGTACCCCAATGCCTAAAACCATTGATCTTGTATTGAATGCTCCAAAAACGGATTATCTTTACTTTGTAGCAAAGGCCGATTTTAGTGGTTACCACCATTTTAGTGCTACATTCCAAGAACACAGTAAATTTGCAAAAGAATACCAGCTTAAATTAGATGAATACCAAAAAAAGAAACACTAGAGGCCGAATACCTTCTATTATCTTAAAGGTTATAATTGCATTTTTCAAAACGCTTTTTGGCCCAACTGTTGGCTTTTTAAAACGAAAGGCTAAGCAGGTATTTATTCCAGGATTCCAACATATTAATTTATATCAGGTAATTAAGTTCTTATTCAAACAATTAAATACACTTGGATTATACGATCGTGCATCGTCAATTTCATTTAATTTAATCATGGCGCTGCCGGCAGGGTTTTTATTTTTATTTTCTTTGATACCATACTTCCCAAGGTATTTCAAAATAAAAAAGCAAATCCTTTCTTTATTTAAAGACATAGCGCCAAATTCTACTACTTATAATTTTATTTTAGAAATCATAAATGACTTATTAAGCTTACATGTAGGTATATTCTCTTTTGGATTTTTATTGCTCCTATTTTACGCATCCAATGCCATGACTGGTATTATCCGAAGCTTTGATAAATCTATTATGCAGAATAAACCCTTCTTTTTGCATCAAAGAATGAGGGCTATTCGTTTGACTATTATTCTTATGTTATTGGTATTTGCAAGCATCATGGTATTAATTGGGCAGGATCAACTTACCTCTTTGTTAAAAGCTGGTTTTGACATAAATCAAAGCACCATCTTGCCATACTGGAATACCTTACGATGGCTTATCATTGTGATGTTATTGTTTTTTGGAAATGCGTTTATTTATAAATTTGCTCCGCATATAAAAGAGAAATGGCCTTTGGCTTCACCAGGCGCCTTACTTTCAACAATACTTATGTTATTGACAACAGTAGGCTTCTCCTATTGGGTAAACCATTTTAGTAGTTACAATAAAATTTATGGCTCAATTGGCACTGTATTGATTGTAATGAATATCGTATACATAAATGCCCTTATCCTTTTAATTGGATTTGAACTAAATGTAAGTATCGAATTAATTAAAAACGAGCAGGATAAAGTAGACTACTTTAACTAGTACTACTATTTATTTGCCATATCAGGAATCTCATTCACCTTATATGCGCCAGCATCTAATTTAGCTTTCGTTTCACTAAATGCTTTTAAGGTTAAATCTATCTCCTCTTGGGTATGCACTGCTGTAGGAATTAATCTATAAATGATATGGCCTTTGGGTATCACTGGATAAACTACAATTGAACAGAATATTTTATAGTTTTCTCTAATGTCCATAACCATAGCGGTAGCTTCTTCTACTCCACCTTTCATGTATACAGGAGTTACTACTGAATCGGTTTTACCAATATCAAACCCTTTTTCTTTCAAACCATTTTGCAATGACAAAGCATTCTTCCAAAGATTTTCTTTTAATTCAGGTTTAGATCTTAATAATTCCAAACGCTTTAAGTTTCCAACCACATATGGCATTGGCAAACTTTTCGCAAATATTTGTGAACGAATATTGTAACGGATATAATCAATAATAGTACGTGGTCCAGCCATAAATGCGCCAATGGAAGCCATACTCTTAGCAAAAGTAGAAAAATATAAATCTATATCATCCTGACAACCTTGCTCCTCACCAGCACCAGCACCTGTTTTTCCTAAGGTACCAAAACCATGTGCATCGTCTACTAATAAACGAAAAGGCACTTTCTTTTTTAATGCTGCAATTTCTTTTAATTTTCCCTGATCACCTGCCATACCAAAAACACCCTCAGTGATTACTAAAATACCACCGCCTTGTTTTTCGGCTAAAGCTTGTGCTCTTGCCAATTGTTTATCGCAATCTTCAACATCATTATGTTTAAATACAAATCTGTGTCCAGGAATCATTCTTAACGCATCTATAATACATGCATGACACTCCGCATCATACACCACCACATCATGACGACCACAAATTGCATCAATTGCACTCATGATACCTTGGTAGCCATAGTTCATTAAAATAGAATCTTCCTTATGTACAAATTCGGCTAATTCTTTTTCCAATTGCTCATGCAAATCACTATTTCCACTCATCATTCTAGCACCCATAGGTAAAGCCAATCCATATTGCGCACTACCTTCGGCATCTGCTTTTCTTACCTCAGGATGATTTGCAAGGCCCAAATAGTTATTTAAGCTCCATACAATCATTTCCTTACCTCTAAACTTCATTTTTGAGCCAACTTCTCCTTCTAATTTCGGGAAAGCAAAATAACCATGTGCTCTTTCACGATGTTGACCAATGGGTCCGTAATTTTTGATTAAACGCTCAAAGATGTCTGCCATATAGTATTAATTAGTCATGCAAATTTAATATTTTTTTGCCTTTAAAGCGTTAATAAATAGCTTAAATTGCATACTTATAAACTCTTAGCTATATGCGCATTATAACTTTGTTAAGTATTTGTTTAATTACACTTACTTCAAATGCTCAAAAACCAAGTACAACGGCTAAAACAAGCCAAAAACCCAAATTAGTAGTAGGGATTGTTGTAGATCAGATGAGATGGGATTATGTAAACAAATTCAAACCTTTCTTTAAAAGTAAAAATGGGTTTTTACACTTTGTAAACGAAGGCGCAAGCTGTGATAACACGCTTATTCCTTATGTCCCAACCGTAACCGCTTGTGGTCATACCTGTGTTTATACAGGAAGCGTGCCTGCATTACATGGCATTGCTGGCAATATGTGGTATGATAATGTAAAACAACGCCAAGTATATTGTGTAGAAGATGCTTCGGTGCAAACAGTAGGTAGCACTAATAATGCAGCTGGACAAATGAGTCCGGTGAATGTTTGGACAAGTACTATTGGAGATGAACTAAAATTAGCAACTAACTTTAAAAGTAAAGTAATAGGCGTTTCGCTTAAAGACCGTGGAGCAATTATTCCAGCGGGACATGCTGCCGATGCTGCTTACTGGTATGACACTAAGTCGGGCAACTTTATTAGCTCAACTTATTATGCACCTAGTTTGCCTAGTTGGTTAACAAAATACAATAGCGAACATCATGTAGATAGCTTGTATAAAAAAGGCTGGAATCTAAGCTTAGCTAACAGTGTTTACGAAAATAATTGTGATGGAGACGAGAATGTTTATGAAGCTACTCCTTTTGGAAAAGAAGCAAAACATTTCCCTTACGATTTGTCAGCGTTTATTGGCAAAGATTATTCAAAAGTGGCAAGCACTCCTCATGGAAATAATTTAGTAATTGATATTGCAAAACAAGCTTTGATTAATGAAAAATTGGGCGCTGATAGTATTACCGATTTGTTAGCTGTGAGCTTTTCTTCACCAGACTATATTGGACATTCATTTGGCCCTAATTCTTGGGAAACCCTTGATGGCTATGTAAAATTAGATGAAATATTGGCCGACTTTTTTAGCTTTCTAGACAAGCAAGTTGGCAAGGATAATTACACAGTTTTTTTAACAGCCGATCATGCTGTTGCCAATATCCCGGCATTTGCAAAAAAACATAATTTACCAGGTGACAACTATGATGATGGCGCTATTAAAAATGATATCGTTGCATGTTTAAATGCCAATAACTTAAATCCTAAATTAGTTTCATTTGTAGGAGAATACAATATATATTTTAATCATCCTTTAATGGATAGCTTACATATTAGCAATGAAAGCTTAACAAGTATTGTTACTAATTATCTTGAGAAAAAATCACAGGTATTACAAGTAGTTGAAAGTCGCAAAGCTGCAATTGCCCCATTACCTCAATTTGCTAGAGAAAGAATTATAAACGGATACAATAGTCAAAGAGGTGGCGACTTAGTACTGGTGGCTAAATCGGGCGTGGTAGATGGCTTCCCTACTGGAACTAGCCACGGAGTATTGTACAACTATGATGCTCATATTCCTTTCTTATTAGTAGGCAACGGCATTAAGCATGGCGCTATCAATACGCCAACTTACATGACGGACATCGCTCCTACTATTAGTACTTTATTAGGCATTCAAATGCCAAGTGGATCAATTGGAAAGCCAGTATTAGAAGTGTTAAAATAATTACCTTGTAATACAAAATAGATATATAAAAAACCCGGTAGTGATTAGCTACCGGGTTTTTAGTTTTATTGAACTTCTTGACTATGCTAGTTTCTTTTGCAAGTTTGCATCCAACGCATCCAAGAACTCTTCGGTGTAAACATAGTGATCACCATGTTTAACTTTGTTTCCATGAACACATACTGCTAAATCCTTAGTCATAATTCCAGACTCAACTGTTTCCACACAAACTTCTTCTAAAGCTTTTGAGAAACGAATTAATTCTTGGTTATTATCTAATTGACCTCTGAATTCTAAACCTCTAGTCCATGCAAAGATAGACGCAATAGGGTTTGTAGAAGTTCTGTTTCCTTTTTGGTGTTCGCGGAAGTGACGAGTCACAGTTCCGTGCGCTGCTTCTGCTTCCATTACTTTACCATCTGGTGTAATTAAAGTAGAAGTCATTAAACCTAAAGATCCAAAACCTTGAGCAACAGTATCAGATTGTACGTCACCATCGTAGTTTTTACAAGCCCATACAAAATTACCATTCCATTTTAAAGCACTAGCCACCATATCATCAATTAAACGGTGCTCATAAGTGATACCTGCAGCATCATACTTAGCTTTAAATTCTCCTTGGTAAACTTCTTCAAAAATATCTTTAAATCGACCATCATATTTTTTCAAGATGGTATTTTTTGTAGATAAATATAAAGGCCATTTTTTAGCCAATGCTTGGTTAAAACAAGCGCGCGCAAAACCATATATACTTTCGTCAGTATTGTACATTGCCATTGCAACGCCATCTCCTTTATAATTAAACACTTCAAATTCTTGGTTGTTGCCATCCTCACCTTCAAATTTGATAGTTAATTTACCTTTCCCTTTTGTTACAAAGTCGGTAGCACGGTATTGATCACCAAATGCATGACGACCAATACAAATTGGAGCAGTCCAGTTTGGCACTAAACGAGGAACATTGTTACAAACAATTGGCTCACGGAATACAGTACCATCTAAGATGTTACGGATTGTTCCATTAGGGCTCTTCCACATTTGTTTTAACTTGAATTCTTCAACTCTTTGTTCGTCAGGAGTAATAGTAGCACATTTGATACCTACACCATATTGCTTAATTGCATTGGCAGCATCTACAGTTACTTGGTCGTTCGTTTCATCACGATACTCCATCCCTAAGTCATAATATTTAATATCAATGTCTAAATAAGGCAGGATTAACTTGTCCTTAATAAACTTCCAAATAATCCTAGTCATTTCATCTCCATCCAATTCTACAACTGGATTGGCAACTTTAATTTTTTGTCCCATATCTTTTAAAATTTTGTACGCAAATGTACAAAATGTAGCATTAAAATGAATGATTCTGCTCAGTTAATAGCCCTGTAAACTAGTCATTTACAATTAAAACCGGTATTGTCACTTTATGGCGAACCGACTCGATGGTTTCTCCAAAAAGATAGTCCTTCCAACCCTGGTGTTTATGCGCTCCCATTACTAACAATTGTGCGTCTTTTTCATTTACAATTCGGACAATCTCCTTAACCCTACTTTGATAACCTAATGCTGTTATTGCTTTATAACCTTTTGCTTGCAAGGCTGCCACATAAGCATTTAATCGTTCTTGATCTTTTCTTGATTCAGCATCGTCACTTGCATCTAATAAATATTTAGCAGTAGCACTTTCCACTACATGTATGAAAATAAATTCGGTGGTGGGTTGTGTTGGATTTTCTTGCAAATTAAATGCATGGGCAATAGCCGTTTTAATTAACTTTTTATCACTAATTGAAAAATCAACTGCAATTGCTATCCTATTTACTGGAGTTGGTTGCGTCCAATCTAGTTCCACATTATCTCCATGAAAATCGGTTTCTCCCAATGCTATGGTTTTATTAATAAGTGGATAAATAGTGATATACACTAACAACCCAACAAAAAACAATACAAATAATACAATGAAAAATTTTAATACAAAATGATTGGTTTGCGACATGAAATTTGAAACAAAATCAAAAACCAAATGGCCATTTAAATAAACAAGCACTGCAGCAACCAACCATGCTAGTATTTTAATTTTCCAATTAATTGCAAATTCCCCCATTGTAGTTTTATCACTTACAAAATGAATTAATGGAATTACTGCATAGCCCAACTGTAAACTTAAAATTACTTGACTAAATATCAACAACGCATCCACCCTTTCTTCGCCCATAATTCCAATAACTAATACTGCAGGAATAATAGCCACCAAACGGGTTATAAGCCTTCTGATCCATGGGTTTAATCTTAATTTTAAATATCCTTCCATCACAATCTGTCCTGCCAAAGTTCCGGTTACTGTTGAACTCTGCCCTGCTGCAATTAATGCGACTGCAAATAAGATAGGTGCCATTTTTGATCCAAGCAATGGTGCTAATAAAGCATGTGCGTCTTCTATTTTGGCCACTTGCTGATGACCAGTTGCAAAAAAAGCTGTTGCAGCCAAAATCAAAATAGCTGCATTCACAAAAAATGCGGCGTTTAATGCAACAGCACTATCAATGAAATTATAAAATATTGATTTTCTAATTCCTTCTGCATTCCGATTTATTTTTCTTGTTTGTACTAAAGCCGAGTGCAGGTACAAATTATGCGGCATTACTGTAGCACCAATTATACCTACAGCAATATATAAAGCTTGAGGGTTTAGTTTAGATGGGATAAATCCTTTTATTGCTTGTGACAAATCGGGTTTTGCTATAAACAATTGTATAAAGAAACTAAACCCAATAGTCGCTACTAATAAAATAATAAAAGCTTCCATTTTACGAATGCCATAGCGTTGTAAGAATAAAAACAAAAAGGTATCTGTAACAGTAATTAAGGTACCATACATCATAGGTAGCCCTGTTAACAATTTAATCCCAATAGCCATGCCTAATACTTCCGCTAAATCCGTGGCCGCTATAGCTAATTCTGCTAAAATATATAATGACAGATTCACTAGTGGCGGATAAGTTTCTCTATTTACTTGTGCCAAATCCAAACGTCTAACTATGCCTAAACGCGCACTTAAACTCTGTAATAATATTGCCATTAAATTACTCAACAATAAAATCCAAATTAGCTGATATCCAAAAGCTGCGCCTCCAGCCAAATCAGTAGCCCAATTACCTGGATCCATATAACCCACACTTACTAAGTAAGCTGGGCCAATAAATGCCATCAATTTTCGCCAGCCCACTTTTTGCTCAACTTGGACAGACTCATTTAGGGTATCTAGTGATTTTTCGGGTTTCATGATATGTAAATTTAATCATAAAAGCTTTTGTGTAACTCAGTTTGATAGTCTAATTTTATCAAAAACTACGGAATGCGTAAATGGTGCTTTATTGGACTTATGAGTCTACTTTTTGCTTGTGGTGAACAACCAACCGATTTAACGGGCAATACCCCTATTAAGATCAACGACTTTAATAAGGTTTTTAAAGAAGCGAATTTACCTATTACAATAACCGATTCCAGTTTTAAGCATGCTGACGATAGCATTGTAATTGAAAGAAAAGCCTTAGCACAATTTTTGCCTGATAGCACTATTGATATAATCATTGATTGGGGAAACAAAAAAAATAAGCCAAGTATTCATCCCTATTTACGCATTGAAAAAGAAACCGAATACTATTTATTGTTAAATGTTAAATATCCAAAAAAACGTGAGATTGTTGCATTGGTTTTTAATAAGAAAAATAAATATTTAGACGCTAAAGTAATTACTGATTTTTCTGATGAAAATAGAAATTCAACAAAGTATGGTAAGTCGTTAAACATTAACCACGAACCTTCCTTTACAGTAGAAGAAAATATTGTACACTCTCAAGGCAACACAAGCTTTGAGAAAAAAGCATGGGCATATACCGATAGTAGCTTTAGAATCATATATTTTGATAGCAATAAGAAGCCAGAGAATAAAGTAATCATAAACCCAATTGACACTATTCTAACTAGTAAAAATGTGTACAGTGGCAATTATGGTGGTGATGCTAAAAATTTCATTTCACTTCGTGATAATGGTGCACCTAATAAATACCAGTTTTTTATTCATTTTGAAAAGAACGAAGGCAATTGTATTGGTGAACTAAAAGGTGTTTTAAACTTCACAAATAATAAAGCCACCTATAACGAAAAAGGCGACGCTTGTATCGTACACTTTACTATTAATGGGAATAATATTACCATTAAAGAGGACGGGAATTGTGGAAATCACAGAGGAATGACATGCTATTTTAACGACAATTTTGACAAGATTAGGAAGGCAAAAAAGAAGAAATAATCCACAAAAGGGCATTTCAAACGATTGTTATTCACACCTTAATGTGTATTAAGTACATTTTAGGTAAATACCATTATATTGCACACAAATTAACAAACGCCCTATAACTATGAGTTTTAGAAATTACCAGGTGCCTTACAAAATAAACGAACAGTTTAAGAAAAAGGCAGCTTACTTTTCTATGGAATTTGCCATCCACCAACCTTTAAAAATTTACAGCGGTGGTTTAGGCTTTTTAGCTGGTTCACATTTAAGAAGTGCATACGAACTAAATCAAAATATGATTGGCGTAGGTATCCTTTGGAAATATGGTTACTACGACCAAGCAAGAAACCAAGATCAAACTTTACAGGTTACTTTCATGGAGAAAATCTATAGCTTCTTGGAAGATACTGGCATAAAGTATCAAATTTTAATTCACGATCATCCAGTATGGGTAAAAGCATACTACTTAGCACCTAATACTTTTTGTAGTGCACCTTTGTTCTTATTAAGTACCGATTTACCTGAGAACGACTATGTATCTCAAACAATTACTCACCGTTTATATGATGCAAACGTAGCTACTAAAGTGGCTCAGTTTATATTATTAGGTGTAGGTGGCGCTAAATTAATTGACGAGTTAAATTTTGAACCAGAAGTTTATCATTTAAATGAAGCACACGGTTTTTCAAGTGCTTTCTACTTATTAAATAAATACAAATCATTAGACGAGGTTAAAAAACGTTTAGTGTTTACTACTCATACCCCAGAAGAAGCAGGTAACGAAAAACATGACATTTACTTATGTCATAAAATGGGCTATTTCTGTGGCTTAAGTATTGATGAAGTAAGAAAATTAACTGGTATACAAGATGATCAATTCAATCACTCATTAGCTGCATTGCGTTTTGCAAGAAAAGCAAATGGTGTTTCTGAATTACACGGACATGTAAGTCGTGAAATGTGGGGTAAGCACGAAGGCATTTGTCCTATTGTACATATTACCAATGCACAAAACTGGCGTTACTGGGCCGACAAACAATTATACAAATTTGCTGAAGCAAATGATGATGCAGGTTTTGATGACCGTAAAATGTATTTGAAAAAACGTGCTTTTGAAATAGTTGCTGATCAAACAGGAAAAGTATTTGATCCAAATGTTTTAACTATTGTTTGGGCAAGACGTTTTGCTGGGTACAAGCGTGCCGATTTCCTTTCATGGGATTTAGAGCGTTTCGAAAAATTATTAGGCAACTTAAAGCACCCAGTTCAAATCATATTTGCTGGAAAACCTTACCCTGTTGACTATCCTGCAATTTCTCAGTTTAACAACCTGGTTCACTTAAGTAAGAACTATAATAATGTTGCTGTTTTAATTGGATACGAATTAGGATTAAGCAAGCGTATGAAACAAGCATCGGACGTTTGGTTAAACAACCCTCGTGTACCAAGAGAGGCTTCAGGTACTTCTGGTATGACTGCTGCAATGAATGGCGCCGTTAACTTCTCAACAGACGATGGATGGATTCCAGAATTTGTGAACCATGGTAATAACGGGTTCGTAGTTCCTAAAGCAGATTATGCAAACATGAGCACTCAGGAACAAGATGATTACGATTTAGACGAATTATATAAAATATTAGAAAACGAGATTGTACCAATGTATTATGAAAAACGTGATACATGGCGTTCAATTACTAAGAACGGAATGAGAGATGTAAGATTCCAATTTGACAGTAATAGAATGGCAGAGGAGTACTACGAAAAAATGTACAAAATGTAATTAATTAAAACGCCCTTAATAGAATTTAAGGGCGTTTTAATTTTATCTCTTATTATTTTTTCAAACCACCCCATAAAGGAGTGCTTTGATTTACTTTATCTTAAAAAATTAAGGGCGTTTTTATTTAATACTTGAATGGTTTGCCGTTTACCATCACTTCCTGATGCACTTCATCAAAAGTTACTTTTTGACCAGTTCTACATGCCGCATTGGTCATGATGGTAGCAATAGAATGTTGATACCCTGCTTCTACTGGGGCATTGGGTTGTTTTCTTGACCTCATACATTCCATCCAATTTCTTACATGCGATGAGGTTAAAATATCACCCCCGGTATTTGCTCCAGCTGCTGCTTTAACACTAGCATCAGTCAAACTTAATTCAGGCAACAAATTCGCTTTCATTCCCATTGGAGAAGCGAAGTTTTGAGTAAGCCCTCCTTTTGGTGATACTGTGTTATTAATTAAATTGAGTTGTCCCCCATTAGAAAAATACATCTCAGTTGGACTATCATCCCCATTGTGCATACGAGACATAAACACAACTTGAAAACCATCATTCATATTATCTAATGGGCCATAATCAAAAACGGCCGTTGTTGTATCCCAATTTTTTCTACCATCTTTCCATGCATACACACCACCATTTGCAGTGACACTTCTTGGATGTGGTAATTGACTAAACCAATGCACTGTGTCAATCTGATGACTCATCCATTGACCTGGCATCCCACTTGAATAAGGCCAAAACAAACGATATTCTAAATATTTTCTTGGATCAAAATTTTCATACGGCCTGTTTAATAGGAAACGTTTCCAATCTAAATCTTCCTCTTTACATTGCGCAACTAATGCAGGTCTTCTCCATCTACCCGGCTGGTTCACATTCCATGTTAATTCTACCATTGTTATTGGCCCAAACTTTCCAGCTTGAATAAAATCGGCAGCCGCTTTATAATTAACACCACTTCGGCGTTGCGATCCAATCTGTACAATTCTATCTGTAGCTTTAATTGCTTTTAATGCCATTCTATTGTCTTCCATTGTTTCAGCAAATGGCTTTTCACAGTATACATCCATGCCGGCTTTTACGGCTTCAACTGCATGTATTGCATGCTGAAAATCGGCAGTACTAATAAATACACCGTCAATATCTTTTTTAGAATACAATTCTTCATTGTTATGGGCAACTCTAATATCATGCCCCGTTTTATCTTTTAAAAATGCTGCACCTTCCTCTCTTCTTAATTTCCAAATATCTGATACCGCAACAATGTCAAAATTCAATTCCTTATAATGATTTAAAAAAGAAGGAAAATGAGATTGTCTAAATCTATCTGAAAACCCAACTACTCCAAGTCTTACCCTATCATTTGCTCCAATTATATTGGCATAACTTTTTGCAGAAAATCCTACTGTTGCGGCATAAGTTGCAGCTGTAGCTTTCACTGTTTTTTTAATAAAAGACCTTCTTGAATTTTTCATATTTTGATGATTATAATTCTTTAATTTTTATGCTTCTATATGAAACACTTGTTCCATGTTCCTGTAATAAGATATGCCCTTTGTCTGCCATTCCAAAATTTGGCCATACCACATATTTACTTTTTGCTACTAATGCATAATAATATTGTGTGCCTCTTTGGTATTCAACCACCTTCCAGCCGTTAATCCAATGTTCCACTCTCCCGTCAGGAAATACTACAATACGACCACGGTTCCATTCACCAACTGGTAATTTTTCACGACGCCCCGACCCAATTCTTAAAGCAGGAATTAAATCATACAAAGAAGCCATGGTTCTATTACCAATGCTTCCCAACTTCGCATCTGGATGTTTGTCATCATCTAAAATTTGATACTCTAAACCAATGGCAGAACCACCATTATTTTCTTTTTCTGTTACAAAATATTTTACACCACTATTGGCGGTGTCAGTAATTTTAAATTCAAATTGCAAATCAAATGCATGAAACTGTTCCTCTGTAACAATATCACCTCCATTGGTAGATTCTGCACCATTCGCACCACGTACATTTAAAGTACCATCTTTTACATACCAAGTACCTTCTGGAAATGTTGTTTTGTATGCACTTCTCCACCCTTTTGTAGTAACACCATCCCATAAAAGGCGTACACCATTTCGTTTTTCATCGGGTGAAATTGTATTTGGAATAAGATTTGCAACAAAAATATTATCGGCAGTAGCTTGTTTTAAATTAGTTGTTTGAATGCGAATGTTTTTCCATCTAACTTCCTGCCCCGCATCTTTAGGATTGTTTATTTCATGAACTTGCAAAGAGATAAAACCTTTAGCAGTCATATTGTCAATCACATGCGCACAGGCAACACCATTAATCCAGGTTCTAATGCTATTACCTATACATTCTATTTTATAATGGTTCCATTGATTGTTTTTAAAGGCAGATTTAGCAGCAACATTATATTCTAAAGGGTACAACCACCCTCTACGTGCCTCATCATAAATACCGCCACTCCATGCTCTTGAAGATGGATCAATTTCCATTTGATAGCCATGAACTCTCTTTGGTGTATGTTTATCAGTAACGGTGCAATGGTCAATTTCGTCGTTTAATTCACTACGAAATTGTATACCCGAATTCATGTGCTCATTTACTTTTAAATCTAACTCCAACACAAAATCACCATATAATTTTTCGGTAGACAAGAAACTATTGGGCTCATTTGGCACAGTGCGACCAACTATTTCTCCATGCTCAACAGTATAATTGGCTTTACCATTGTATTGTACCCAACCCTTTAAGTCCTTGCCATTAAACAAACTAGTCCAATTGGCATTTTGTGCATTTACTACATACCCTGTAAAAAAGAATAAGCAGACAGTAGTGAATAATTGTTTCCTCATAAAGGATATATATAAATTAGATAAAAAATATGCATCATTTTAAACTTCTCAATACCCCTAGTTCTACACCACGTATTTCTGCCAAACCTCTAAGTCGACCTATTGCCGAATATCCTGGATTGGTGTGTTTTTTTAAATCATCAAGCATTTGATGTCCATGATCTGGTCTTACTGGGATACAAACCTTACGAGCTTTCATTGCTTCAACCAATTCTTTTATCACAGCATACATATCCACATCACCTTCTAAATGATTGTCTTCAAAAAAATCTCCTAATTCATTTCGTTTGGTACTTCTTAAATGTATAAAATGAATTCTATTCGCAAATTGCTTTACCATTTCAGGTAAATTATTGGAAGCAATGACCCCAAAAGAACCTGTGCAGAAACATAACCCATTATGAATACTAGGCACCGCATTTATTAAAGTATTTATATCATTCGCATTTGAAATAACTCTTGGAAGTCCTAAAATTGAAAATGGAGGATCGTCCGGATGAATTGACATTACAACGCCAACCGATTCCGCAATTGGAATAATAGCTTGTAAAAAATGTATTAAATGAGATTGTAATTTATTTCGATCAATATTTTTATAAGCATCTAATGCTTCTTGGAATTTTTGAAGGGTAAAGCTTTCTTCACTTCCTGGTAGTCCCGCAATTATATTTTTTTGCAACAAAAGCTTTTCTGCTTCATCCATTAATGCAAATCTTGCTTCAGCCCTTTGAATTGTCTCGGCATCATAATCCAAATACGCATCTTTTCTTTCTAAAATAAATAAATCAAATGCTACAAAAGCTGCCATCTCAAATCTTAACGCCTTAGACCCATCTGCAACTTCGTAATATAAATCGGTTCTAGTCCAATCTAATACTGGCATAAAATTATATGTGATATTTTTGATACCACAGGCTGCCAAATTTTTGATTGTCTCTTGATAATTTTGGATGTATTTTTCAAATCCAGGTGATTGTGTTTTTATTGATTCATGCACAGGCACACTTTCCACGACAGACCATTTTAATCCGACCGTTTCAATTAAACGAATACGTTCTATAATTGCTTCTTTAGACCATACTTCACCATTAGGTATATGATGTAATGCAGAAACTACGCCAGAACAACCTGCTTGTTTGATATCCGATAATGAAACGGGATCCTTTGGACCATACCATCTCATAGTTTGTTCCATTCTATATTGTGTATTCCCATAAGATGGGAAATTGATTGCTTCCATATATTTTTTTAAACTGCCAAGCATTACGCTTCCTTAAACTTAATTAAGATTCATGAAAATGTCTCTAAACTTTGGACTTTTTTATCCAATATCTATCCCAATGACTAGCTTGCTATTGAATTCAACAAAATGGATGTAATTTTGTTATCCTAGTATGAATAAGATTATCGTTTCCATAACTGGCGCCAGTGGCGCGATTTACGCCAAATGTCTATTGGACAGTTTAGTGCAATTAAAGGACCAATACGAGGCTGTAGGCGTGGTAATGAGCGATAATGCTAAGATTGTCTGGGAAACAGAATTGGGGAATAAAGATTATACCAACTACCCCTTTGACTTTTATGCTAAAAACGATTTTAATGCTCCTTTTGCCTCAGGTTCTGCTAAATATAATATCATGATTGCAGTGCCTTGTAGTATGGGCATGTTAGGCAGAATTGCGAGTGGTGTTAGCGACGATTTAAGTACCCGAGCAGCTGATGTAATATTAAAAGAGCGCCGAAAATTAATACTTGTTGCGCGAGAAACCCCTTATAATTTGATTCATATTAAAAACATGGAGACGGTTACATTAGCGGGTGGAATTATTTGTCCTGCAACACCAAGTTTTTATAGTAAACCACAAACTATTGAAGAAGTAGCTTATACCGTGGTGCATCGTATTTTGGACCTGGCTGGACTAGATGCTAAAGGATACCGTTGGGGAATGAAATAATTATAAGCTTGAATAATTTACCACCTAATTGTTTTAAACAAGACATAACTTATTTAAAATATAAATAACTAAAAGGCCTCGAATCAGTTTATGATCGAGGCCTTTTTTATGATAATACTTTTTGTATATCTTTCTTTATTCTAATCTTGTTTAGGTTCCTTTGGCGCTTTTGGTTCTTTAACCGCTTTCTCTTTTTCTTTTTTTTGCAAAGTAAAAGTCAAGCCTGTTTTGTCTGCATTTAAATCACCAATTAAAGTATCGCCGGCTTTAACACTAGCATTTAATATTTCCTCTGCCAATGGATCTTCGATATGTTTTTGAATGGCTCTGTGTAAAGGTCTTGCCCCAAATTGAACATCATATCCCTTGTCTGCAATAAATTCTTTTGCAGGCTCAGTTAAAACTAAATTCAATCCAAGATTAACCAATCTACTTAATACATTTTTCATGATGATATCTATAATCAAATAGATGTTCTCTTTAGTCAATGAATTAAATACTACAACATCATCAATTCTATTTAAGAACTCAGGAGAGAAAGTACGTTTTAATGCCTTCTCAATAACAGATCTGTTATTTTCTTCGGTTTGTTGAACTCTTGTAGCTGTTGCAAATCCTACACCATCACCAAACTCTTTTAATTGACGAGCGCCAATATTTGAAGTCATAATGATCATTGTGTTTTTGAAATCTACTTTACGTCCAAGACCATCTGTTAAAATTCCATCGTCTAATACTTGTAATAAAATATTATAAATATCCGGATGTGCTTTTTCTATTTCGTCTAATAGTATTACGCAGTATGGCTTACGACGCACCTTCTCAGTTAACTGTCCACCCTCTTCATATCCAACATATCCTGGAGGCGCTCCTATTAAACGTGATACAGCAAATTTTTCCATATACTCACTCATGTCTATGCGAATTAACGCTTCCTCTGAGTCAAACATGTTTCTTGCTAATGCACGCGCTAATTCGGTTTTACCTACACCCGTTGGACCTAAGAAAATAAAAGTACCAATTGGTTTTTTCGGGTCTTTTAAGCCTACTCTATTACGTTGAATAGCTTTTACTACTTTACTAATAGCATCGTCTTGACCAATCACCATTCCTTTCATATCGTCGGCCATCTTGCGCAACTTAGTCGTTTCCGCTTCCACCATACGTTTTACAGGAATGCCTGTCATCATGCTAATTACTTCGGCAATATTTTCTTCATTAATTGGAAAACGAGCAGTTTTACTTTCATCCTCCCAAGTTAATTTTGCTTTTTCTAATGCCTCTCCTAATTTCTTCTCCGTATCTCTTAAGCTAGCTGCTTCTTCGAAACGCTGACTTTTCACTACCTTATTTTTCTCCTCCTTAACTTCTTCAATTTGTTTTTCTAAATCAACTATATCTTGAGGAACGTTAATGTTTTTTAAATGCACTCTTGCACCCACTTCATCCAAAACATCAATTGCTTTGTCTGGCAATAAACGATCCGTCATGTATCTATCACTTAACTTAACACAAGCCTCAATCGCCTCCTGGTCGTAAGTTACGCTATGGTAGTCCTCATACTTAGATTTGATATTATTTAAAATAGTTATAGTATCCTCAACACTAGGTGGTTCAATAATTACCTTTTGGAATCTTCTATCCAATGCACCATCTTTTTCAATATGCATTCTGTACTCGTCTAATGTACTAGCACCAATACATTGCAATTCACCTCTTGCTAATGCAGGTTTTACAATGTTAGAAGCATCTAATGAACCACTAGCGCCACCAGCACCTACAATTGTATGAATCTCGTCAATAAATAAAATAACATCTCTGCTCTTCTCTAATTCATTCATGATTGCTTTCATACGCTCTTCAAACTGACCACGGTACTTGGTACCTGCAACCAAAGCTGCTAAGTCTAAAGAAATAACGCGTTTATCAAACAATACACGACTTACTTTTCTTTGAACAATTCTTAAAGCCAAGCCTTCTACTATGGCAGTTTTACCCACACCTGGCTCACCAATTAAAATAGGATTATTCTTTTTACGGCGACTTAATATTTGACTTACTCTTTCAATTTCTGCATCACGACCCACAATAGGATCCAATGCATCCATTTCGGCAAGCTTTGTAATATCACGTCCAAAATTATCTAGTACCGGAGTCTTTGATTTGTTTGGTGTACCCGCTTTAGCTTTTGAACCTGTGCCAAAACCGCCACCACCTCTTTTTTCATCTTCAAATTCATCATCTTGGTCATCCGAAAATTCAGCTCTTGTAGATCCACTAGATCGACCTGGGCGTTCTGATCTATCCGTATCGTCTAAACCAGATGGAGATGACCCCACCATACCTAACTCATTACGGAACAAGTCATAGTCAACATCAAATTGATTTAAAATTTGAGTTGCTATATTTTCCTTATTCTTTAATATACTTAATAATAAATGCTCGGTCTCTACCATCGGGCTTTTCAAAGCCTTCGCCTCTAACACAGTAACGCGAATTACTTTTTCAGCCTGCTTGGTTAAAGGCAAACTATTAATATTGGCAACATTTTTACCTGACTTGTCTTTTACTGCCAATTCTATTTCCTTTCTTAGTTCAGTCAAATTCACATTTAACTGTCTTAACACCTTAATAGCAGTATTTTCCTGATCTCTAATAAGTCCAAGCATTAAATGCTCGGCCCCAATAAAGTCGTTCCCTAATCTCAATGCTTCCTCTCTGCTATAAGAGATGATTTCCTTAACTTGTGTTGAAAAATTATTATCCATAAATTTATTTGGAGCTGTTACAAGAATAACGAATATTTTTGACCTAAAGTATGTCTAGTATTACTTGTTATTAACCTTTTATTATGAGCCTAATTCAATACCAAACCGACACCAAGGAAAAATTCACTGTTATCACCTTTCTCAATACCCAGCTTAGTTCAAATCTCGTGCCAGAATTGGCCGAATTAACTACGAAATGGGGAAATACTGAGCCTAAAAACCTTGTTTTGAACTTGAAGAACGTCCAAAACTGGGACGAGGAGGTTATTGAACATATTGCTACTGCCCAAGGTCAATATTATGAGCATAACACTTCCTTTGTGATTTGTGAATTATCCGACAAACTTTCGGACATTTTAGACAAAACGGACTATGCCGAACTCCTTAATATGACACCTACCGAATCTGAAGCTTGGGATATAGTCCAGATGGAGGAAATAGAAAGAGAATTATTAGATAGTGACGATATGGAGTTTTCATTGCCAGAAGCCGAATAAGCTTTATTTTCGCTCTCATGATTACCTCTCAAACCATTCAACAAATTACCAGCCGAATTGACATCATTGATGTTGTTGGGGAATTTGTGAAATTAAAGAAGAGAGGTACCAATTACCTAGGCAACTGCCCTTTTCATAATGAAAAGTCCCCTTCTTTTACCGTCTCTCCTGCCAAAGAAATTTACAAGTGTTTTGGTTGTGGCAAAAGTGGTAATACCATCACATTTTTGATGGAGCACGAAAAGTATAGTTATGTGGAAGCCTTAAGATGGTTAGCCGCTAGATATAATATCGAAATTGAAGAGACCGAAACAAGTCCTGCACAAAAAATGGCACAGCAAGTGGCTGATAGTTTATACGCTATCAATCATTTTGCAATGGACTGGTTTACTAAACAATATTGGGAGACTGAATTAGGTGAGACCATCGCTCAAAGCTATATGCAGCATCGTGGTTTTTTAAAGCCTATTATTGAAAAGTTTAAGATTGGCTATAACCCATCCGACAAAGATGGTTTAGCAAAAGCCCTTATCCTGAATCAATTTAATCCTGAGTTATTTGCAAGGACCGGATTGGTCGTTGAACGAAACGGGGAATGGCAGGATAATTACAGAGACCGTATCATATTCCCAATACATAATACTACGGGAAAGATTATTGGTTTTGGCGCTAGACAAATTGCTAAAAACGACCGATCTCCAAAGTATATTAATACCCCAGAAAATGAGATTTATGTAAAGAGTAAGATTCTTTATGGATCTTATTTTGCACGTAATTCAATTAATAGCAACGACGAATGTTTATTGGTAGAAGGTTATACGGACGTGGTGAGTTTACACCAAGCTGGCATTGAAAATGTGGTGGCAAGTGGTGGAACTTCATTAACCATTGATCAGTTAAGATTAATTAAAAAGTATACTCAAAACCTTACCATAATTTATGATGGTGATAGTGCAGGTGTAAAAGCTGCATTGCGTGGATTGGATATGGCTTTGGAAGAAGGTTTGAATGTGCAACTAGTATTAATCCCAGACAAAGAAGATCCAGATAGTTATGTAAACAAGGTTGGACCAGATGCATTCAGGGAGTTTGTTCAAAGTAACAAAAAGGACTTTGTCTTATTCCAATTAGAAGTTCAATTAAAGGACGTTGGCACAGATTTAAATAAGAAAAATTTACTTGTGAATCAGATTGCTGAAACACTAAGTAAAATTAATAAAGCAGAGGATTTTACCAAGCTACAAGAGTATGTAAGAAAATGTAGCTCCTTATTACGCATTGACGAGACTGGACTAACGCAGTTAGTAAACAAGTTTAAGCGTGATAAAATAGTTAAGGAAGAAAAGAAAATGTCTTTTGACGAAGCGGCTATTTTAATGCCAAGCTTCCCTACTGTCGAACCCGAGGATCAGAATTTTGATTTATTCACGGACCGTGATTTAGCGCATGAAAAGAACTTGGTAAAACTTGTTATTGAACATGGCATTGAACATAATAGCGAGGGTAAATTTATTGCACAATTTGTGTTTGACGAGATCGAAGGATTCCCATTAGAAAATGCAGACATGATTTATTTAATGGACGCTTATAAAAAATGGTTCTACGAAGGCAAAATGCCTGACGGCAAAACCCTGCAATATCACCAGGATGAAAGAGTTCAAAAATGGGTGGTTACTTTGCTAGAACCCGAGCAGGAGTTGAGTCTTAGGTGGAATGAGAAATTGGGTATTAAAAAGAAAGTAGAAGAAAAAGATATAATGGTGGAAATTAATATCAGTCTTTTATACTTTAAGTTACGCAAGATTAAAAAGATGATTACTCAAAATCAATCTGATTTAGAGACTGCGCCTGAGACCGAACAAATTCAATTATTACAAATCCACAAGCATTTAAAAGATATAGAAAAGGAACTTACTTCTACAATTGGCACTGTGATTTACAAATAAAAAATCCCCTAACATTCATTAGAGGATTCTTATATATTTACTAACTAATACTTTTGTTTTAATGACTACTTCTCCGAAGGGTTATTCTTACCAGCCAATAACTTTTCTAAAGTAGCTTCCAAACGCTTCTGTTTGGTTTCTTCTTTCTTTGCGCCTTGTATCCAGCTTAAATATTCCTTTTGATTGATGATAGAAAGAGAAGTGAAAAAATCTCTTGCTTCGTCATGTGCTGCTAATATCTTATCAAGTTCGATAGGTAAAGCGATGATTCTTTTTTCAAAATCGTCTACTTTAATATCTGCAGCTTTGAATTCAACAAATGATCGGTTCTTATTTGGCAATTGATCTACTTTCTTAAAACGCATTGCTGTCCAAACATGATCCAATGTAACTTGTCTGATAGCCTCGTATTCATTTTTTGAAAGAATCTCCCAACTAGCGTCTCTGTTTAAATCAGAAACAATCTTGGAAGTGGTTTTTGGATAAGAAATCCAAAGTTTACTTTCTGGATGTAATGCGGAAAAAACTTCTTTTAAAATATTATTAAGCTGAAATTGGTTGATTGCAAAAATTAAAGCAAAATCAATCTTCCTTGTTTTTAATAATGGAGTGATGTTTTTGTTGTAGTTCAGTTTTGCGAATTGTTTCTCAATTGAAGAAGGCAATCCTTGAATCAGTAAATTTTTCTCTTCTTTCAACTGCAACTTCTCTAAAATATGCTGAGGACCTGTCATAAGTAAAAATATTTACGGGAGAGCAAAGTTACTAAATTCTAAGTTAGTACAAATAGTAAATCAATAAAAAGATATAAAAAGCTGAAAACCAGAGAGTTAATCCAATTAAGAATTATTCTTTTTCTTAAACAAAGGAACCTTATTTTCGGTGCCTTTTAATAGTCTTGTGATGTTCTTTTGGTGTGTAATAATCACCATTAAAGCCACAATAATTGCGAATAATCGGTATAAAGTCTCCTTTTCGTTAAAGATGAATAGGATTAATACCATAAATGCTACGCCAGCCAACATAGAACTAAGTGAAACAAAGCGAGTGGTTACTAAGGTAAAAAGGAACACTACTAGGCATAATAAAGCAACTATTGGCTGAATTGCCAAAGCCATCCCTAAAATGGTAGCAACCCCCTTTCCTCCTCTAAAACCTGCCCAGATTGGGAAAATATGCCCAACTACCGAAGCCAATCCAAGTATTATCATAAAATTGGTTCTAGCCAATTCATCGGTTAAGTAAAAGGGAATAGTAATGTATAAAGAAGTTGCAATGATACCTTTTGTAACGTCTACAAGCATTACAATGCTTCCCCATTTGGATCCTAAAACCCTAAAAGAGTTAGTAGCTCCAGCGTTCCCACTACCGTAATCACGAATGTCAATATTAAAAACAGACTTACTAATCCATACCGATGTAGGTATAGATCCTATTAAATATGCTAAAATGACTAAAATTGATTCGTTCATTGATTCCTGGTTGGGACATACAAATATACGCCCAAAAAGTTTAATGATTTGTTAACATGGGGTAATTTGGTAGACTAAGGTCTTATAAAAAGAAGGCTTACCCACCCATTCAAAGGGTTGTTTTGGACATATTCCCAGCCATTTTCTGTTGCCAATTTTACCATATCTTCTTGATCTTCAATCAATAAGCCACTTAATACTAATTGGCCGCCTTTTTTACCCGCCTGGCTAAGTTCCAACATATTGGCTTCAATGATATGCCTATTTACATTGGCTAGAATTATGTCGAATTGCGCGTTTTGAATGGCAGATTCCACTTTTTGAATGGAAATCACCCTGCTATCGTTGGTTTGAATATTCTCTATGGAGTTTTCAATACACCAGTCGTCATTGTCTACAGCCAATACACTAGAAGCACCTAATTTTTCGGCTAAAATGGCCAAAATTCCAGTTCCTGACCCAAAATCATAGACCGTTTTACCATTAAAATCCATCTTTCCCATTAATTGCATCACAGTAAATGTGGTTGCATGATGCCCTGTACCGAAGCTCATTTTTGGAGTAATATGAATTTCATGTTGGACCGCTGGTTCAAATGGTGGATGAAAATGTGCTATTATTCCTACAAAATCATCTACCCTAACAGGCTCAAAATTGGACTCCCAAATAGCATTCCAATTTTCCTCTTTAACAATTGATTTAGAGTAAGTTAAATTATGTTGTTTAAATATTATTTCTAATTCTTTTTCTATTGATTGCTCTTCAAAATCACTAGCTAAAATATAAGTTTTACAATGCCCCGCACCGGACCCTAAACCTGCCGTTGCTCCTAGGATACTACTCAGTCCTACTCCGTTATTGATTCCGGTAGCCGCTTCTTCCTCATTAAAGCCATCAAAACCTAGTTCGGCTAATTGGGCAACTAGCATGTCGAATTGGTCCTGATCCTTAAAATCAAAGGCTATTTGGATGTACTCTCTAGGCATGAATATGTATTAAGGCACAAAGATAACTTTATGCAGATGAATACCTCCGGATTAGGGTAATAAAAAATCCCCCCGATTACTCGAGAGGATTTCAATATTTGTGATCAACGTTATTAGACGTAGAAAATTATGCTTGAGGGCCGCGGTCTTCGCGAGGCGCTTGCTCTGGCTTAGGTAATAAAGCTTTGTGGCTTAATTTGAATTTACCTGTTTTAGGATCCAACCCAACCAATTTCACTTTTACTTCGTCGCCTTCTTTGAAAATACCATCCATTGTTTCCAAACGCTTCCAGCTAATTTCACTAATGTGTAATAAGCCTTGTTTGCCTGGCATGAATTCAACGAAAGCACCAAACTCTTTAATTCCTTTCACAACGCCATCATAAACGTCTCCGATTTCTGGAACCGCTACAATACCATTAATCCATCTTACAGCAGCGTCAAGGCTATCCTTATTCGCAGAGAAGATGCTTACTTCACCATGATTGTCAACTTCTTCAATATTGATAGTTGCACCAGTAGTTCTTTGCATTTCTTGAATAATCTTACCACCTGGCCCGATTACTGCACCAATGTATTCCTTATCAATTATTAATTTAACCATTCTTGGAGCATGAGGCTTCACATCTGCTCTTGCAGCTGGCATACACTCATACATTGCATTTAATATGTGTAAGCGACCTTTTTTAGCTTGAGACAATGCTTCACGCATAATATCCATGCTTAAACCGTCTACTTTAATATCCATTTGAACGCCACAGATACCATCACGCGTACCCGTAACTTTAAAGTCCATATCACCTAAATGATCCTCGTCGCCTAAGATATCTGTTAAGATTGCATACTTGCCATCTTCTCTTGAAATTAATCCCATTGCCACACCACTTACGTGCTTAGGCACTGGAACACCTGCATCCATCAATGCTAATGAACCTGCACAAACTGTTGCCATTGAAGACGAACCGTTTGATTCTAAGATATCAGAAACTACACGCAATGTGTAAGGGAATACAGTACTATCTGGTAACATTTGTTTTAAAGAACGTTGTGCTAAGTTACCATGACCTACTTCACGACGACCTACACCACGCATCATTTTCACTTCACCTGTTGAGAATGGAGGGAAATTATAGTGTAAGAAGAATTTTTGATATTCAGCGCTTTGTGCAGTCTCTTGCATTAACTCGTCTAACTTAGTTCCTAATGTTACTGTAGTTAAAGATTGAGTCTCTCCTCTTGTAAATAAAGATGATCCGTGTGGAGTTGGTAATGGAGAAGTTTCCATAGCTAATGGACGTACTTGATCTAACGCACGGCCGTCTAAACGAATACGGCTATCAACCATCATGTCTCTTACCACTTCCCATTTAAGATCTTCATAGTACTTACCAGCTAATTTCTTTTGCAAGTCAGTAATCTCAGTTCCCAAATGCTCTAATATTTCTTTTTTCAATGCAGAAAATGCATCGCTTCTTTCATGTTTTGCAGAACCTAATCTTGCGATAGCGTCTACTTTTGCTTTTGCAAATGCATATACTTTTTCGCGGATTGTTTCGTCTTGTTCTGGTTTTTTGTAATCACGTAATTCAGTGATGCCAACAATTTTTCTTAATTCAGCTTGTGCTTTAATTTGCTTGCGAATTGCTTCGTGTGCAATTTCTAAACACTGAACTAATTCTTCCTCAGAACATTCTTTTGCTTCACCTTCTACCATCATCAAGTTTTTCTCAGTAGCAGCAATGATAAATTCTAATTCACATTTAGCTAATTCAGCTTTTGAAGGATTGATAACAAATTTGCCATCGATCTTTGCAATTCTTACTTCAGAAATAATTTCTTTAATAGGAATATTTGAAACTGCTAATGCTGCAGATGCTGCTAAACATGCTAATGAATCTGGCATTACATTCTCATCGCTAGATACCAATGAGATTAATACTTGCACATCACATAAATAATCTTCAGGGAATAAAGGTCTTAACGCACGGTCAATTAGACGGCTTGTTAAAATTTCGTAATCGTTTAAACGTGCTTCTCTTTTAAAGAATGAACCAGGAATACGGCCTGCAGATGCAAACTTTTCTTGGTAGTCAACGCTTAATGGGAAAAAGTCTTGACCATCTTTAGGGTCTTTGTTAGCTACTACTGTTGCTAACAAAATACAATTTCCTTGTCTGATGGTAACAGCTCCGTCTGCTTGACGAGCTAACTTACCAGTTTCTATAAATATTTCTTGTCCAGGATTAACCTCGAACTTTACTGATTTCGGTTGTGATAACATTTTTAATTTTTTTGGTGTGCAGGAATCTAGATTCAATGGAATCTTTTACAAATTGCTACTTGAAAAATAATAGACGTATATAAACAACTAATCCCAACCGTGTTGTACAGTTGGGACAGCTATTATAAGTAGTTCTTGAATTATTTTCTTAAGCCTAATTTTTCAATTAGTGCGCGGTAACCAGTAAGGTTATGTTTTTGTAAATAAACCAATAAACGCTTACGCTGACCCACTAATTGCATCAATCCTCTTTGAGTAGAATGATCTTTGTGGTTCGCTTTCAAGTGACCTGAAATGTGCGCAATACGTTGAGTTAACATAGCAATTTGACCTTCGATAGAACCTGTGTTCGTTGCTTTTCCACCAAACTCAGCAAAAATGCTTGCTTTTTTTTCTTTTGTTAGTATAGACATTGTAAATCTTCTTTTTTGTGACCAACTATTGGCCACGGTTTTTTTCTTTTATTTCGGCTGCAAAGATAAGGGGAAAAGGGCTAATCCTAATCAAAAATTTCTACGTTTTTTGGGTATTTTGCCCTATTAAACAAGAAAAGCTTGTCTTCCAGGCTTGCTCCGTAGTTTATAGTCACCACTTTTACGTCTGTAATATTGTTGCTTTTATCTAAAATGGATGCACTAGAAAGGGCCGATTTAGCCTTATCTAGGACCAAAGTTACCTTTTGAAAGTTCTTACGCTTGTCAATAGGTGAAAGCTCGATAGTAGCCTTGCCACCATCCTGACTTAACAATTTGAAATTGAAGTCCTTATCATAATTACCTGATAATAATTTTTGAGGACTAAGGGTTTGGTCTGATTCTGACACACTTGACTTAGAAATAGAGTTAGATCCGTCAAAATTGTAGATATTGGTGCCATCGCAAATAATCTCAACAGCCCCTTGTTGAAGCAGGTACTTGTCCCCTTTCATCTTTAAATTGATAGACTTAGTCCCTAATGCCTTCCCTTTATTATTCTTAGAAATTAATTGAATATTTACCAAAATGCCTTTTGCTTGCTTCACTTTTGCACCAATTTGGTCCAATAAAGCCTTCGCTTGAGGATCTTTTTGAGCTTGTGTATTGCTAAAAATAAGGGTTGCGGCTAATATAAATAAGTATCTCATTATTGAAAAATAGGTATTAGTGGTATTAAGCTTTGACAAAAATAAGCAATCCTAGTTTAATTGTTGTGTTTAAACTAGGATTGGGATGTTAAAATAAATGAAACCTCCTATAAGTGTTGCAAGAAATCGTAAAGCTCAGTGTCTGTCTTATATAATACTTCTCTTGGTTTACTACCCTGACTTGGCCCTACAATACCAGCAGATTCTAACTGATCCATTAAACGGCCTGCGCGGTTATAACCCAATTTCATTCTTCTTTGTATTAATGAAGTTGAACCTTGTTGTGCACTTACAATTAATTTAGCCGCATCTTCAAATAATGGATCTCTTTCATTTGGATCAAACCCACTACCAGCGTCTGCATCTTTTTCATCAGAATATTCAGGTAATAAAAATGCTTGAGGATACCCTTTTTGCTCTGCAATAAAATTACATACACGATCTACTTCTGGTGTGTCAACAAATGCACATTGTAAACGTGTAATCTCTCCATTATAGCTCACCAACATATCTCCTTTACCAATTAACTGCTCGGCACCACCTGCGTCTAATATAGTACGGCTATCAATTTTACTTGAAACCTTAAAAGCAATACGCGCTGGGAAATTGGCTTTAATCGTACCTGTGATAATATTTACAGATGGTCTTTGAGTTGCAATAATTAAGTGAATACCTACCGCACGTGCTAACTGCGCTAAACGCGCAATTGGCATTTCTACTTCCTTACCTGCAGTCATAATTAAATCGGCAAACTCATCCACAACTAATACGATAAATGGCAAGTATTGGTGTCCTTTTTCTGGATTTAATTTACGTGCAGTAAATTTCTCATTGTACTCTTTAATATTTCTACAACCTGCTTCTTTTAATAAATCATAACGATTATCCATTTCAATACACAATGCATTTAATGTATTGATTACTTTTTTAGTATCAGTAATAATCGCATCTTCCTCTCCTGGTAATTTAGCTAAGAAATGTTTTTCAATTACTCGGTATAAACTCAATTCCACTTTTTTAGGATCCACCAAAACAAACTTAAGTTGAGAAGGATGTTTCTTATATAAAAGAGAAACTAATATTGCATTCAATCCAACCGACTTACCTTGTCCAGTAGCACCAGCCATTAACAAGTGAGGCATACTTGCTAAGTCTACGATAAAGTTTTCGTTGTCAATTTTTTTACCAATTGCAATAGGTAATGAATACTGACTAGATTGAAATTTCTCACTAGCCAATAAAGTTTTCATACTCACGAAAGACTTTCTAATATTGGGTACCTCAATACCAATAGTTCCTTTACCAGGTATTGGTGCTATAATACGAATACCCAATGCAGCTAAGCTTAAGGCAATATCGTCTTCCAAGTTTTTAATACGACTAATACGCACACCTGGCGCTGGCACAATTTCGTATAATGTTACCGTTGGACCAACCGTTGCAGCAATACGCTGAATAGCAATATCGTAGTTTTTTAAAGTAGCGATAATCTGATTCTTATGCGTCTCTAACTCCTCTGGGTCTTGCACAATTTTTTCAGAACCATGTGTTTCTAATAAGTTAATAGATGGATACTTGTAGTTTTTTAAATCTAAAGTTGCATCATATTTAGTTGCAAGACTTCCAATTGCTGCTGCAGGAATGATTGCTTCTTTTGCTCCTTCGTTAATTTCTAAATCAAGGTCTTCTAATAATTCATCATCAATATCAAGATCGTCTTCGCCATCAAGTTCTTCTTCATCATCCCCTGCGTCACTCAAATGCTCATTAGAGGATAAATGTGTTGATGCGATAGGCTCGTCAACAACCAAACTTGGTGCAAGATGGTGCTCCTCGGTTAAAGCTAATTCATCAATAAATAGTTTTCCGCCCTCCTCATCGCTCTCAGGCATTATTACAGAAATACCATTCTCTGTGGTATCTGCTTTTAATCTGTTCCCTCCAATTTCTTCTGTTGCTATTTCGGTTGGCTTTGGATTGTTTAAATCCCATTCTTGTTTTATAGCTTGCTCGTCGTCCTCACTCACAAATGGAACTTCCTTCTTTTTAGGTATTAAAAAATCAAAACTAGGTACACTAAATTTTGGGTTGAATCTCCAAATTATATAACTAAAGCCTGCTACTAATAAAATAGCACCAGTACCAAAACTACCCACCCATTTAATAAGCCAACTGCTGCTGTATTCACCTAATGCTCCACCCCATGAGAACGCAGCACCCCTTGTTACAAATGCAAAACAAGTACTAAGTACTAATAACCCTAACAATACATAACGCACATTTCTCCAGATACTAAAAATTGGTTTTGTAAAAAATAAGTTAACCCCAATAACAAAAGTGAAAGTGCATAATAAATAAGACGCTAATCCAAACCCGTTAAAAATTATTTGATACGCAACAAATGCCCCAATGAAACCTAATTGATTATTTACTTTAACATCGTTTGTTGTAAATAAATTAGTGCGCCATAGTTGAACCTTGTCTTGATCCTCTTGCCATGTAAATAAATAAGATGTAAATGCTACGAATAAGAATATTGTAAGCAGTAATATTATGGACCCAATGATTTTAGAAGTACGTTCGTCTTTAACAACTTCGGTTACGTTTAGGGAAGCCTCCTTGTCTGGATTTAATGCTTCCTCACTTACCTTGGGTTCCTTTTTACTTTTAAGCGTATTTGCCATAGAAACAAATATAAGTTATCCCAATAGGAAGAAAAAGGTTTTTTGCTTAATGTGTAAAATTGAAAAAGCGGCAGGCTACTTATCCACTTTATGGAGCCATGCAACTCTTGCCCAGCTAGCCCATCCTAGGATAAAACAAAGTCCTCCTAATGGGGTTATTGGGCCAATAATTTTAGAATAGTCAAAGCTGCAAAAGGGCTGAAAAGTAAGTAAGTACAAGGAGCCGCTAAATAACAAAACACCTACTAAATAAAAGTTGGAAGCCCAGCCAATTCCCTTGTGATTACCCAATGCGTCGGAATTTTGACCAGCATACAAAGACAATGCAACCAAGGCCAAGGCATGCATAAATTGATAGCGTACCCCAGTTTCAAAAATGGCAACTTTTTCGGCAGGCACTAAATTTTTTAAAGCATGTGCGCCAAATGCACCAAGTACAACCGATAACAATGCAAGGATTAAACCCCACAATAATATTTTACGATGCATGTTTTTGAATTATCTTTTTTAAACCAGCTTCCGTTATTTGTTCAGAAGAAAGTCGGTAATGCGCTTGTTGATAAAAAGGAGTGCGCTCTAATATTTTGTTTTGTAGAAACCCCAGCAATTCGTGGTCGCTAATACTTGCTATTAAAGGTCTAGTCGCTTTTTCTTTCGATAATCTTGAAACAAGTATTTCGATTGATTCATCTAACCAAATAACCACCCCCTCTTTCTTCATCCAATCAAGATTCGCTTGATTGCAAGGTGTACCACCACCAGTAGCTAAAACGTATTTCTTTTTCTCCTTAAACCATCTTAATAGTTTGGTTTCTGTTTTTCTGAAATACTCCTCACCGTCTTCACTAAATATTTCTGCAATGGTTTTTTCTTCATTCATTTCGATCAAGTCATCCAAATCATATCCGCCCGATTTAATCCACTTTGAAATCTTCTTTGTCCAAAAAGATTTACCCGAACCCATCATCCCTATTAAAAATATTCTCTCTGCTGCCATAACTTAAATATGCTTTCCTTTTATTCCTTACTTAAATGCATTGAATCCTGTTACATCCATTCCTGTGATTAATAAATGAATATCATGTGTTCCTTCGTATGTGATTACACTTTCTAAATTCATCATATGTCGCATAATTGAATACTCGCCTGTGATACCCATGCCACCTAACATTTGACGTGCATCTCTTGCTATTTGTGTTGCAATTTCACAGCTATTTCTTTTTGCCATACTAATTTGACTTGGGGTTGCTCTACCTTCATTCATTAATACTCCTAAACGCCAAACCAATAATTGCCCTTTGGTAATTTCGGTCACCATTTCGGCTAACTTTTTTTGTTGTAATTGGAATCCACCAATTGGCTTTCCAAATTGCACACGCTCTTTGCTATATCTTAAAGCAGTATCGTAACAATCCATAGCAGCACCTAAAGCCCCCCAAGCAATACCGTATCTAGCCTTACTTAAACAACCCAATGGGCCTTTTAATCCAATTACATTAGGTAAAATATTTTCCTTAGGCACTTTTACATTATCAAAAACCAATTCCCCTGTTGCACTTGCTCTTAAGCTCCATTTATTATGCGTAGTTGGAGTACTAAATCCTTCCATTCCTCTTTCTACAATCAAACCTACAATCTTTCCTTCCTCGTTTTTTGCCCAAACCACTGCAACCTGAGCAAAGGGCGCGTTGCTAATCCACATTTTAGCGCCATTTAATATTACATGGTCGCCAGCATCTTTAATATTGGTCAACATGCTAGAAGGATCAGATCCATGATCGGGTTCAGTTAACCCAAAACAACCTAACCATTCGCCACTTGCTAATTTTGGTAAATATTTTTTCTTTTGCGCTTCACTACCATATGCGTGTATCGGATACATCACAAGAGAACCTTGCACACTAGCCGTACTTCTAACACCACTATCACCTCGTTCTAATTCCTGCATCATAATTCCGTAACTGATATAATCCAACCCACCTCCGCCATATTCGGCTGGAACGGTTGGACCAAAACAGCCAAGGTCGCCTAATTGCTTTACAATTTGTTGAGGAAATTCTGCTTTTTGAGCATACTCTTCTATAATTGGAGAGATCTCTTTTTTTACATAATCACGCACTGCTGTTCGCACCATCAAATGCTCTTCACTTAATAACTCGTCTAATTGATAATAATCCGGAGATTCAAACAAGTCCATTCTTACTGCCATAACTTCATATTTTAGGTAAACAATCCTTTTCAAAGGTAGCTTAAACTCCCTAAAAAAACTATATTTACAAGCATAATCCTTTACATGAGAAAAGTAGTCACACACCTTAGTTTCTTGGTATTAGTTGCAATTATTGCAGGAATACTTGTAGGCATTTACGCTCCTGCAACGGCCATTAAATTGGACCCTATTGCAAAAACATTTATCAGTATTATAAAAGGCTTCACCTTCCCTATAATTTTTTTAACAGTCAGTCTTGGAATTGCAAGCATGGGCGATTTAAAAAAAGTGGGCCGAATAGGATTTAGATCCCTGTTATATTTTGAAATAGTAAGTACCCTCTCATTAGCAATTGGCGTAGTAGTTGCACTTTGGATAAAACCGGGGAATATTAATAAAGAAGGTTTACAAATGCAGGATCCATCTAAATATACAAAGGCAACAAATTTTGACTTGTTTCATATCATTGCACAGAATACCAATTTACAAATTTTATTAGCAGCAATCGTTTTAGGATTTGCATTAAATTATTTTCCAAAACGAGAAAAATATATTCATAGTTTAGGTCAACTAACGCATTACGTTTTTACTGCTTTAAAGTATGTAATGTATTTAGCACCCATTGCAGCATTTGGTGGAATGGCATTTGCAATTGGCAAGTATGGATTAAAAACTTTAATTCCATTGGGCAAATTAATGGGTACTATGTACCTAACAATGGCATTATTTGTTTTTATAATTCTAGGCTTGATTTTAAGATATTATAAGCTTTCAATTTTTAAATTACTTGCACATATCAAAGAAGAATTATTAATTGTATTTGGAACATCTTCTTCTGAGCCAGCAATGCCGTCATTAATGAATAAATTAGAAAAGATGGGTTGTTCAAAATCGGTAGTGGGCTTAGTAGTACCGACAGGCTATTCATTTAATTTAGACGGCACTTCTATTTATTTATCGATGGCCGTAATATTTATTGCTCAATTGTACAATGTGCAATTAAGCACATCCGAATTAGTAACCATAATTTTAATATTGATGCTTACCTCTAAAGGCGCAGCTGGCGTAACTGGTAGTGGATTTATTGTATTGGCTTCTACCCTTGCCTCTATGCAAAAAATACCAATCGAAGGACTTGCATTTTTATTGGGTATAGATAAATTTATGAGCGAAGCGCGCGCTATTACAAATATTATTGGCAATAGTGTGGCAACAGTTGTAATTGCAAAGATGGAAGGCGAAACCATCCATCATTTGTAGACAATTAATAACAGATAATAATTTAAGACAATAGGGTTTTCATTTCTGCAGCATATTCGCTAGCAGCAATGGCAGCTTTTTGAGCATAATCGGTTCCGCCGCTTGCAAAAATAACTGCTCTACTTGCGTTTACTAATAACCCTGTTTCCTTATTCTTACCATATTTTGTTACCTCACTTAAACTTCCTCCCTGTGCACCAACACCAGGCACTAATAAAAAATGGTCAGGAATAATTTTGCGAATGCTAGTAAAATCTTCGGCCTTGGTAGCACCTACTACAAACATTAATTGGTCAGATGTACCCCAACTTGCTACTTGTTCTAAAACAGATTCATATAAAAATTGTCCGTTGCTTAATTTTTGTTGCTCAAAATTTTGACTCCCTGTATTTGAAGTGAGCCCTAAAACAATAGTCCATTTATTTGTATAAGCTAAAAAAGGATCTATACTATCTTTTCCCATATAAGGTGCTACGGTAATAGCGTCAAATGGTAGTACTTCAAAAAAAGTTTTAGCATATTGTGCCGAAGTGTTTCCAATATCACCACGTTTTGCATCGGCAATGGTAAAGTGTGTAGAAGGGATATGTGCAAGTGTTTCCTCCATTGCCTCCCAGCCGCTCACACCTTGTGATTCATAAAAGGCAGTATTAATTTTATAACTCACACAATAAGGAGCCGTAGCTTCAATAATTGCTTTGTTAAAAGTAATAACCCCTTGTTTTGTTTTAGGTAAATGAGCAGGTAACTTTTCAATGTCGGTATCTAAACCAACACACAAGTAGGATTGCTTATCAATAATTTGTTCAACCAATTTTGTTTTTGTCATATGCTTACTTTGATCCGTATTCAAATACTTTATAACCCCATGCAGGTAATTGCAAAGAGTGAATGTCTTTATAACTTTGATGTGTGAAAATGTCGGTGTAATTTTTACCGGCTGGCAATTGCGCATCCAACTTAACATCCTGAGCTGTTGCTGATAAATTCAAAACAACCACTACATAGTCACTGCTATTCTTTCTTGAATAAGCCATCACTTTATTAGGATTATTAACTTTAATTCTTGTAAACACCGCATTTTCTTTAAATGCCGAATTACTAGACCTTAAATTTAAAAGTGTTTTATAAAAAGAAGCACGCTCATATTTTTTAAAACCCATTGAGTCTTTTTCAAAGAAAGAAACTGCCCTTAAAACAGGTTCTTCTTGACCACTATATATTAATGGCATCGTTCTGTTATAGGTTTGCGTAAACACAGCAAATGGAGCGTGCGAATTACCTGGCATTGTAGCATAGTCGGCTTTATTCCAAGAGTTCTCGTCGTGGTTACTTGTAAAATACAATCTCCAAGCCCCTTTCATATAGGAAGTATCAATCGTATTTAAAACTGAATCAAGAGACAATACATCTTTTTTCCCAGCAACTATATCATTCATCACGTGAAACTCAGTCCAGCTATAAGTTGCATCATAACCAGATGCATGTAATTTAGGATCATCCGCTTCGGCTAAGAAAAATAAATCTCTTTCTTTTTTTAATGCAGGAATACATTTATTCCAAAAACTATAAGGAACTCCCCAAGCAACATCCACTCTAAAACCATCTATGCCAGTATGTTTAATCCAATATTTCATGGCATTAATCATACTATCTTCCATTACTGGATTGTTATAATTTAACTCGCGTGTGTCAGACCAGTCGGCTGTATATATTGCTTTTCCAGTGCTATCTCTTTCATAAAAATCCAAGTGTGTTTTTAGCCAAGGATGGTCTGCACCAGTATGATTAGGCACCCAATCAATAAGCACTTTCATACCCAAAGCATGTGCTTGATTTACAATTTTATTAAAATGGTTTAAGGTTCCAAACTCAGGGTTAACGTCGGTATAACTTGCAACAGCATAATAAGAACCTAATGAACCCTTACGCCCCTCTTTTGAAATGGGCTGCAATGGCATAAACCAAATTGTCTTTACTCCCATTTTTTGGAGCCTTGGCAAATGCTTTGCAAACGCATTTAATGTTCCCTCTTTGGTATATTGTCTGATATTTACTTCGTAGATATTTCCTTGCTCCATGAAAGCAGGATGTTTTTGTTGAGCCTTGGCATTTAAGATTGCTAACAAACCTAAAACAACTAACAATTTTCTCATAAAATGATTGTTTGGACAAACAAATTTAACATTAATAATTGGCTTAACTTTGGGTATGCTAAAAAAACTAATTCTTTATTGTAGTCTTATAATAGCAGGCGCTAGTTGTAATCCCAACAGCACTGCGGAAAAAGCAGACAACCCTTTGGATGGAGGCAGGTATTTTATTGAAAATTACATGCAAGGGGACATGAAGAAAGCACAACAATATCTTTTAGTGAATACCGAAAACCAGGCCTATTTTGATAAATTGACAAAAGAGTATTTTGCCCTTGACAAAGAAGGACGTATGCAATTAAGACAGGCTTCTATTCAAATTAACGAGGTGAAAACTATTAATGAGCAAGCCACTGCCATCTTATACCAAAACTCAAAGGATAAGGTTTTACGATGGGTGAAGGTGGTTTCAACTCCTGAAGGATGGAAAGTGGACTTAAAATTCAGTTATGGTCCTAAATTATAGGTCAAAAAGATAAAATTTGTATATTTGCCCAGTCTAAAAACAACTATTAAAATTAATATTGATACAATGGAAGCACAAAAAAACACTAAAAAATACTGGATCTACTGTTTTACATGGTTGGCAATAATGATAACCTTAATGTTTGTATACAGAGAGTTTTTCTGGTTAGCACTTCCTGGAACTGTTACCTATTTTGCAAAAGCAATGGATATATTTTAGTATCAAAATACTTATAAAAAAAGGAGCTTCATTTTTGAAGCTCCTTTTTTTATGCCTTTGTACACCGTATTAAAAGTTATTTTAAAATAGTTAAAGCAGCTGCGACATAACTAAAGTTTTCAGGTTGAGCATGATGTTTTGCTTTTGTAACTTTTGATTCTCCCAAACGAACAACAACCGCATTCTTGTCTTTAATGATATAAACATATTGACCAAATAGTCCATTTTGAGCAACTACCCTATGTCCTTGTTCCGAAAATATCCAATACTGATATCCATAATAATCAACTGGCTTACCGTCTTCCGTTGGATCTTTTAAATAGCTAGCTGCAGTAGTCGCTTCTTGAATATATTTTTGAGATACAATTTGCTGATTACCCCATTTCCCATCTTGCAAAACCAATTGCCCAAATCTTGCATAGTCTCTTGCTATACCATTAAAACAGCAAAAGGCCTTTTCGTGTTTCTTATCACCATCGGTCAACCATTTAGCATCCGCCTCGGACCCCATTGGTATCATGAATTTTTCTGACACTAATGCAGCAATAGATTTTCCGAAAACATTTTCAACAACAAATCCAAGTACCTGCGTGTCTGCACTTCTATATTCCCAGTTAACACCTGCTGGCTCTTTAGGAACAAGCTTGTTTATTAAAAATTCTTCATTGTCTCCATAGTATGCAGAGGCGTTTAAGCTAAAGTAACTTCCATCAGACTCTTTATAATTGGAGCCTGAACTCATAGTTAAAAGATCTTTGATTCTTAATTTCTCCCAACCATCTTTTTTAAATCGAGGAACATAATCTCCAACTAAATCATTTACAGATTTAATCTTCCCCTCGTCAATAGCAATTCCTATTAACAGTGATATTATACTTTTAGCTGCAGAAAAAGAACCACTTAAAGTATTAGGGGTATAGCCATCAAAATATTTTTCATATAATAATTTTCCATCCTGAAACACTAAAAAAGCATGGGTGTTATTGGAGTCAATAATTGCCATTAATGAGTCCGGGATTTGTTTTTTATTATAACTAGAATCCAGTGGCCAAAATTGAGTTTGTGGCGCTTTTGCTATTAAATTATAGGGATGGGTCTTATAATCATGAATAGTATGCTTACCCCATTTTGCAAAATTTCGGAGATGCGAAAAATTGGGCGTAAAGGAAAGTCCAAATGCTATAAGAATGATAGCCAAAAAGCCGATTAAAATTTTTTTAAGCATGAAAGCGTTGTTTAGTTTATTTTGCAGTTCACTTAAACCTAATTACAGTTAATCTGTTATTAGATTGGTGAATGGAAATTTAAATTACCTATTTTAATTAATAAAATAAAAATGAGTCCAAATTACTTTGACCAAATTATTGAAAAAAGAAGATCTAACCGCAAATTTGATGCGAATGTAGAAGTACCTAATGACGTGATTCAAAGAAGCCTGGAGCGCGCCATCTTATCCCCTAATAGCAGTAATATGCAATTATGGGAGTTTTATTGGATACAAAATCCTGAAGAAAGAGAAAAATACACAGCACTTTGTTTAGGCCAGTCTGCTGCAAAAACAGCAAAGCAATTGGTGGTATTTGTTACAAGAGGAGACTTATGGAAAAGCAGGGCTAAGTGGAATTATGATCGTGTAAGAGAAGGCATAGTTGGAGAACCTAACAAACTACAAAAAAGAGGATTGGATTATTATACCAAATTAATGCCACTTGCCTACCGTTCCGACTGGTTTGGATTTTTTGCATTTGTAAGAAGAACAATTAGTTTTTTTGGCGGACTTACTAAACCTTTTTATCGAATGGGAGGAAAAGCGGATCAACGTGTAACAGTTCATAAATCTTGTGGATTAGCTGCTCAAACATTTATGCTTTCAATTGCTTCTGAAGGTTTTGAATCTTGTCCTATGGAAGGTTTTGATGCTAAACGAGTAAAGAAAGCATTGAACCTACCTCGCGGCGCAGAAATTAATATGATAATTGCAGTAGGTAAAGCAACCGAAGAAGGAATTTGGGGCCCAAGAAACAGAGTTCCTTACAATGAAGTTGTTTTTGTAAGATAAGCAGACGCGAGGCGTTATTTGTAATAAAGCACTTAAATATTTTTAAGTGCTTTATTTTTTATACAAACTCTTTGAATCTTTCATGACATTCTTTGGTTAAAAACTCACGATCATCTGGATGGGCAATGTCAATTAATAACTTTGCTCTTTGTCGCAAATTTTTCCCATACAAATAAGCTACCCCATATTCAGTAACCACATAATGGATATGACCTCTTGTAGTTACCACGCCTGCACCTTGTTGCAAATATGGTACGATTCTTGAAACCCCCTTATGTGTTCTACTTGTAATTGCAATAATTGGTTTACCACCTTCGCTTAATGCAGCGCCACGCATAAAATCCATCTGTCCTCCAATGCCGCTATATTGATATTTACCAATACTATCAGCACAAATCTGGCCTGTTAAATCTACTTCGACTGCACTATTAATTGCAATCACTTTTGGATTGCGACGAATCACATGTGGGTCATTTACATAGTCGATATCTAAAAAATTAATAGCAGGATTATCGTTTATGTAATTGTATAATTTATTAGTGCCTAATGCAAATGAAGTCACTAATTTATTAGGGTGTATTTTTTTCTTTTTATTATTGATGATATCTTTTTCAAACAAGTCTATAATACCATCACTAAACATTTCGGTATGCATTCCTAAATCCTTGTGGTTACCTAAAGATTTTAATACCGCATCTGGAATGGTTCCAATACCTACTTGTAATGTACTTCCATCTTCAATCATGTTGGCAACGTTTTGACCAACTCTTAATTCAGTCTCTGTGATTTTTGCGCCATAGTCAACTTGTGGTAATGCTTCATCATGAAAAACCATTGCAGCAAAACGATCGGTATGAATCATACCATCACCATGGGTTCTAGGCATTTGAGGATTTACTTGTGCAATTACATACTTTGCACAATTCACAGCAGTACGTGCAATGTCCACCGAGGTTCCTAATGTACAATATCCATGAATATCTGGAGGTGACACTTGCACAATAGCAACATCTACTGGCAATACAGTACGAATCATATCTGGTATATCACTTAAAAAAGCAGGGATAAAATCGGCCCTTCCTTCCATTACTGCTTTTCGAACAGGTTCAGAAACGAATAATGAATTAATATGAAAAGCTTTTTCAAAACCTGCATTTGCAATTTCTACCTTCCCTTGTAATGTGATTGAAATAACTTCTACATCCTGCAAACGATCTTTTTGCTTAGTAAGTTCTCTTAACATATACAAAGGAGTGCATGCGCTTCCATGAATGAATATCCTATTACCACTTTGAATTAAATTTAAAGCCTCTTGTGCAGTTGTGTAATGGAATGGATGAATCATGTGTATTAATTATTAACCACGAAATAATGGCCTTATACAAGCAAAAAACATGATTTAAATCAATCTAGTAGTTGATTCTAGATAGACATTCAATTTAAACTAGGCATATTAGATACAAAAAAGGGCCACTCAAACGAGTGGCCCTTGCTAAAAGATATTGTTAAATTATTGTTTTCGCAATAATAAACATTAGTTGATTGCTGGCGTGATTACAATATTTCTAAATTCAATTGGACCATGATCACCTTGCATCATAAGAGGACCTGGCTCTCCTTCCTTGCTATCCAAGGCTCCACCAGTTACCCCAGGAATTTCTTGCTTATATATAATAGTAGTGCCATTCGCTTTAACAGTTACCATTCTTCCAACTAATTCTACATCATAGCTTTGCCACTCACCTGCTTCCTTTGCTACATTTAACCAAGGATCAATAAAACCATAAATACCGCCAAGATATAAACTCATTGGCTCCATGCCTTTATTGTCTTCAATTTGAATTTCATATCTACCTCTTAAATACACACCACTATTACTTCCCTTTGGATACTTGAATTCAATATGTAATTTAAAATCGTTGAAAGTTTTTTCGGTTCTAATATTGGCGCCAGATTTTGGACTTTTCAACACTCCATTTTCAACTACCCATTGATTTGTTTTGCCAAGTGCTTGCCATCCAGTTAAATCTTTGCCATTAAATAATTTTATTGGCGCTCCCCATTTAGGCGCTTTGTCTCTCCATAATTTAGGGGCTCTCTCTCCAACCCAAGTAAATGTTCCACCCCAAGTCGTAATCATAGTGCCAGTTAACTTACCATCTTTTAAAGTTCCTTCTACTACTAACTCTTTGTCAGTTTTTTCCCATTATGCTGGGATATGAAATGAAACCTTACCATCTTTAAACTCTACTTTTGAAATAGGTCTAGCACTTCCCCCTTCTGCTACAAAACGACCAATATAGCCGTTAACACCAGTATGTCTCACTTCCAGCCAAGACGGAGCCATTCGGCCATCCATATTCACTGTTAAATCCCAACGGCCTTCGATAGGATCTTTTTCGGAACCTCCATTTGCTTTTAATAAACTTGTTGACAAAACAAGTAAGGCAAATAATAATAATTTAAAATAGTTTTTCATATGAATAGCATTTACATCGTTAATTGAATATTGAATTTACTAATAATTTAATAATTAAAAAGGAATAATACATGAACGTTAAACCACCTTAATAACTTTAACTGGGCAGGCCTTTTCAACCTCAACAGACAAATCCTTATCAGCTTCGTTTATAGCTAATTGATGTATATCTTTCTTTACAATAGACTGAACCAATGTGGCTTTGCCATCCTTTTTAGACATACGCCAAAAAGCAGGCTGCATTTCAAAACAAATACTGCAACCTATACACTTATTGCGATAATGAATAATCTTAGGCATTCTGTAACGTACTTATGAGTTTATAAATTTTATAGGCAGGTGTAATTTTAATGTCAATTGGCAAAGTGAGCAAGTCGCCTTTTTCTCCTAACACATTTTCTTCCCCATTTACAACAAGTGTTTCCATTGTCATTTTTTGCATACCCAATGCAGGACCCATAATTAACAAGCTGTCTCCTTTTTTAATTTGACCGGCTTCTATTAAAAACTCGCCAACTTTAACCTTAGAATAATATTTAGTGCCTTTGCCCAAGTATATTTTTTTATCCGTCGCCGCGGATCCAGGATTTTGTGTCCATTCTCCTAGCTTTCGTCCCAAATAATATCCTTCCCAGAAACCTCTATTATAAACCGCTTCTAAACGCTTCATCCAATTGTCAATCTTATCCTGTGTAAAGGAGTTTTGCATTATGGCTTCTACCGCTTCTCTATAACAAGCAGTAACTTCGTGCACATAGTCTGCTCCTTTACTTCGTCCCTCTATTTTTAAAACAGCAACACCTGCATCAATAATTTGATCTAAAACATTAATGGTACATAAATCCTTTGGCGACATAATGTATTCATTGTCTATTTCTAATTCAAATCCAGACTCTTTATCAATTACTGTATAAGATCTTCTACAATTTTGTGTACAGGCACCTCTATTTGCAGCAGCATTTTGTTCGTGTAAACTTAAATAGCACTTTCCTGAAACCGCCATACATAATGCACCATGCACAAATATTTCAACTTTAATAAGTTCTCCACTTATGCCTCTAATATCTCTTCTTTTAATTTCATTGCATATATGAGCCACTTGTTTTAAGGTCAACTCACGTGCTAATACAACAACATCCGAATAAGGTGCAAAAAATTGCACTGCATCTATATTGCTAATATTAGCTTGCGTAGAAACATGCAATGGAATACCCATTTCCTTACAAGCACCTATTACTGCAAAGTCGGCAGCAATAACAGCGTCTATCTTATGCTCTTTTACTTTCTTTAAAATTATATTTAACAACTGCATATCGTGCTCGTACATCACCGTATTTAATGTGAGGTATGCTTTAATATTATTTGCTTTTGCTATACTACTTACCTGCTTTATATCTTCTATTGAAAATGGGCTAGAAGATACCGTTCTCATATTTAATTGCTCTACACCAAAATAGATAGCATTTGCTCCAGCATTAATTGCTGCTTGCATTGCTTCAAAGGAACCTGCAGGTGATAGTATTTCAATCTTTACATTTTTCATGACGAAAATCAAGTTTTGTAATTTCTATAATTGAGCAAATATTAATTATTAAAGTTATTTTTGCACTGATTTTTATCATACACGCTATACAATGATTAAGCTAACTAAGATCTTTCATTTCGAGACTGCACATGCAATTCATGGATACAATGGTGCTTGTAAAAATATACATGGCCATTCCTATGAACTTCATGTAACTGTAATGGCAGATGAGGATTTCGAAGACCATATACCTGCTCCAGGATTTATTATAGATTTTAAAGAAATTAAAAAGGTAGTGAAGGAAGATATTATTCAACAACTTGACCACAAACTCATATTGTCAGAACAATTTATTCAAGACCATTTATATAAAACGGCACAGGACAATCTTATCATTTGGAAAGCAGAGCCTACGGCTGAAAATATTTTGCTATACATTAAGTCAAAACTCAAGGATGTGTTGCCACACCATATTAAAGTTGCCAATCTAAAATTGTATGAGACCAAAGATTCTTATGCTGAGTGGAGTAAATAGTTTTACTACTTACCTAAAAATAAAACCATTCACCTGAAACTTTGCCATTGGCAAGCACCAATGTTGGTGCTGGAATTTTGATTGCATTTAACACAAAAAATAAAGTTTTCATTGTTTTAGATTTTGTTGGGATCTTTTCAAAATCCACATCTAATGAAAGGTACCACTGCGGATATCTTTTCAAATCGTTTCTTACTATATATTCTGTTTGATAAATTTGATTCCCTGTTGTGGACCAATTATTCCCATAACCTCCAAACATATTTTCTGCACCATAACCCACTGCAATATTTAGCCATTTAGGTGCAGGCAGTTTTGGCAAAAAGGAATAAAGATTCGCACTTAACCAATACGTTTGTGCATTGTAGTCTTTTAATAAGCGCTCCGGCAATGAACTTCCAAAATATTGATTGGTTCTGTTTTCTAATTGAATATCACTATACTTATTAAAGTGTGCACTAAACTTTAGTCTTATTTTTTGTTCACCCCATGCATATTGTTGACCTGCCCAAATACCTGTTCCCAAAGTATTTGCCAACATATCATTCCAGCTCCAACCCCATTGACTAGAAAATCCATCTAAGGTTTCAATAATAGTTTGATATCCTAAGCCTGATAAACTTGAATACAATATTGCTTTATTGTTTTTAACGCCAGCCCATTGTAATGCTGCAAATTGCAATCGGCTCACTTGATAAGCCGTATAACCATGGCCCGCTTTATCCATCTTTAACCATTCACCTCCGTCATTGTAAAAATGAAAACTGCTTCGCGGATAATTGGCATACCATGCCTGATTTAATGCTAGTAAGGAACCGCCATAGGTTAGCACCTGCGCTTTTGCAATAAGTGATTGTCTATTTTTGAATAATACCAAAGAATCGTAATGCGTAATAATTGAACTGTCCTTGTCTTGCGCAAAGCAAAAAACAGCACTACTCAATACTAATAATAAAAGGATCGTTTTTAAGCGCATAATCGTAAACCAAATGTAAAAAATAATCCCGCAATTTTGCGGGATTAAAATTCTACTGTGGAGTCGAGGGGAGTCGAACCCCTGTCCAAACAATGTTACCATTGGTCTTCTACATGCTTATTGTTTTATTATTTGTCGGCAGTAGGCAGGAATAACACAAACCAATCTACTACTTAGCTGAATGGTACTTAAATAGGAGGCACAGCCTACTCCTATCGCATCCCTTTTTGGTTTGATTAAGCTAAGGAGCGGGTAAAGGGCCTACCTGCTCTCTCGGCCATAATGGAAGTTAATTCACTGAATTAAGCAGCCATGGCGTAGTTTGTTTCGCCGTTTGATTGTTTGATATTCAGATTTAAGTGCTAATTATCCAACGCACTGCATGCTTACCCCAACCGCTACGCTTGCTGTCAAAACCATACGACCCCAAGTGTTCGAATTGTAATAAGAACCTGTAAAATTACGCTTTATTTGAACAATCTCCAAACATCCAAGCCTAGTGCATAAAACATAAGGCCAAACATTAGGATCATTCCAACTATTTGAGCATACTCCATAAATTTATCGCTAGGCTTGCGTCCAGTGATCATTTCAAATAAAATGAATAGCGCGTGTCCCCCATCCAATGCTGGAATTGGAAGCACATTCATGAATGCTAATATGATAGAAAATACTGCAGTTAAAGTCCAAAACTTATACCAATCCCATTGAGCAGAAAAAGTATTACCAATACTAATTAAGCTTCCTAAAGAATCGTTTGGATTTACTTTACCTGTAAAAATTTGCTTTATACCTTGAACATAATTATCTAAAGTAGTGAAGCAACGATTTGTTCCAACAGGTATTGATTCAGCAAAAGTATAATCGGTATGAATTGTTGTGAAAATATTGAAAGGCAATTTTAAAAACAATCCTAATTGACCAGCACTACTTACCAATGCTTTTACTTTAATAGTATCGTTGCCACGCTTAGCAGTAACCATAACAATTGAGTCAGCTAATTTTTTCTTTAAATCTTCAAACTCATATCTGTATTGAACTGACTGATTATTGATCATTAGTAAAGTATCTCCTTTTTGAAAACTAGTACCATCCATTGTTACCGCTGTCTTCCCAATTGAATCTACAATTACTGGAAAACGAGGCATCGCAAACGGAACCGATTTTTTAATCTTAGCCAATGAAGATGATAAGGTAGAAGGAATATTTAAAGACACCGCACTATCCCCTCTTTGTACTTGAATTGTTTTTGGATTTTCTAAAACCAATTTAGATTCTAAAGCATCAAAGTTTTTTAATTCTTTATTATCTAATGAAAGAATAATATCGCCATCCTTAATCCCCACAGATTTTGCTAAGTCACTTGCATGCACACCATAAGTAACATTCTTGGCTGGTAAATATTCTTCCCCCCAATGCCATGTAATTCCAATGAAAATAACAATTGCTAAAATTACATTTACAATTACACCTCCTAACATTACGATTAAACGTTGGTAAGCTGGCTTAGATCTTAATTCCCATGGTTCTGGTGCATTATTTAACTGTTCTTTGTCCATGCTCTCGTCAATCATGCCCGAGATTTTCACATAACCACCAAAAGGAATCCAACCAATACCATATTCTGTTTCACCAATCTTCTTTTTCCAAAGACTAAATCCAGGATTAAAGAATAGATAAAACTTTTCAACTCTTGTTTTAAATAATCTTGCAGGAATAAAATGTCCCAATTCGTGCAACACGACTAAGATAGAAAAAGATAAAATAAATTGACCTGTCTTCACACCCACCGATGCAAAATCTATTGCTAAAGTATACATATATTATAGTTGTATTAAAGAAGCAGCAAAACTGCGCGCTTCTCCGTCTGTTTCAAAATAATCGTTTAAAGTTGGATTTGCAATGAACTCAATTTTTTCTAAAGTACGTTCTATTAAATCCGTCATATCTAAAAAGCCAATTCTGTTTTTCAAAAAAGCATACACGGCAATTTCATTTGCAGCATTTAAAACGCAAGGTGTATTTCCCCCTTTATTCATTGCTTCAGTTGCCAATAGTAAATTTCTAAAAGTTTTTACATCGGGCTCATCAAAAGTTAAGGTGTTGGGTTTATCAAAATGATATCTTGGAAATTCGTTCTTTAAACGTTGCGGGAAAGCCATTGCATACTGAATTGGCAACTTCATATCCGGAAGCCCCATTTGTGCTTTAATACTTCCGTCCTGGAACTGCACCATACTATGAATAATACTTTGTGGATGCACTACCACTTTAATTTGATGCGGTTCTAAATTAAATAACCACTTTGCCTCAATCATCTCTAGCCCTTTATTCATAAGGGTTGCAGAGTCTATTGATATTTTTGCACCCATCGCCCAATTAGGATGTTGCAAAGCATGGTCACGTTTTACATTCGCTAAAAAATTAGATTTCTTCCCTAAAAAAGGACCGCCACTTGCAGTAAGAATTATTTTTTCTATTGGATTATTATGCTCGCCCACTAAACATTGAAATATGGCAGAATGCTCACTGTCCACTGGAATAATAGCAGCGCCTTTTTCTTTTGCCGTGCGCATTACTATATCTCCTGCCACTACTAAAGTTTCTTTATTTGCTAAACCAACTGCTTTGCCATTTTGTACTGCAGTTAAAGTAGGTGTTAAACCTGCGAATCCTACAATACCTGCCATCATAAAATCATAACAGTCCATGGCAGCCACTTGCTCTAATGCTTCTTCGCCAGCAAATACTTTAATAGGTTTGCCTTCTAATGCTTTTTTTACAATTGCATATTTTCCTATCTCACCTATTACTACAATATTGGGAACAAATTGTAAAGCTTGTTCAATTAATAAAGATTCATTGGAATGTGCTGTTAAAACTTCAGCAACAAATAAGTCGGGATGCGCAGCTATCACTTCAAGGGTTTGTTTACCGATTGAACCAGTGGAACCGAATATGGCAATTCTTTTTTGTTGCATCCAATATCTTTCTTAAAGTGACTTAGTGTTTAATTTACGTGTGGCTAAAATTACATTATTATTTCTTAATATAAGCCGATAACTCATCTGCAATCTTTCGGTCATTACTAAGCCTTGGCACTTTGTTCTGTCCACCTAACTTTCCCTGTGCGCGCATGTAATTAATAAAGGCGTTTTTTTCAAGACTAGCAACATGCAAAGGCTCTAAAATATTACCCACTATTAAATCCTGATAATACACATTCTTTTCGCTCATATAACTGTTTAGTTTTTGGCTAAACAATTCCATATCAGTAGGTGCTTTCTCAAATTCTATAAACCATTCGTGATAACTTTTTCCTTCCCCTTGTTGAATAAAAGGGGCTACAGTAAATTCAACAACCGACACATTCATTTCACTTGCTGCTTTTAACAAAGCTTGCTCCACTTCCTCTCCAATAACGTGTTCACCAAATGCAGAAATAAAATGCTTTACTCTGCCCGAAACAATAATACGATAAGGATCTACGCTAACAAATTTAACTGTATCTCCAATGCTATATCCCCACAAACCCGCATTGCTATTAATGATTAGCGCATATTGTTCTCCTAATTTTACTTCGCCTAAACTAAGTCGGGTAGGATTTTCGTTATGCACTTCGGCTAAAGGAATGAATTCATAAAAGATACCGCTCTTGGTATTTAATAAAAGACCGGGCTCGTTTCTTTTGTCCTGAAACGCAAAAAATCCCTCGCTTGCAGGAAACAATTCTATTGTGTCAATTTCCTTGCCAATGGTCTCAAATAATTTTGTTTTATACGGCTCAAAATTCACGCCACCCTGAACCAATAATTGAAGATTTGGAAATAATTCAGTCACCGACTTTCCTGTTTTAGCAACCAAACTATCAAAATACATTTGCATCCATGGTGGGATTCCACCAATTAGACTCATGTCTTTATCTAAAGTCTGTTCAACCACTTTTTCTAATTTCTCCTCCCATTCTTCTATGCAATTGGTCTCAAAACTTGGCAATTGATTTTTACGCAAATAAGCCGGAATATGGTGATTCACAATTCCGCTTAAACGACCGGTTGGAATTCCACCCACTCGTTCTAACACAGGCGATCCACTTAAGAATATCATTCTCCCCCCGGCAAATTGGGTATTCCCGGTTGTAGCCATATAAGTAAGTATGGCATTGCGGGCGCCATTAATATGATTACTAATTGAATCCTTGGTAATTGGAATATATTTAACACCACTAGTGGTACCACTGGTTTTAGCAAAATAGATAGGAAGCCCTTTCCAAAGTACGTTCGGAGTCCCTTTTTTGACCAATTCAATGTAGGATTTGAGCCCTTCGTAGTCTCTAATAGGCACTGCCTGCTTAAAAAGCTCATAATTTGAGACCTTGTCTAAACCATGGTCTTTCCCAAAAATAGTACCCTTCCCTATTTTAACTAATTGATTTAGAATATCTTGTTGATCTTTAACTGCAGTCCTTGATTCTTTTTGCAACTTATAATAGACCATTTTAGCAAATGGTTTGGCAAGAAGCGACTTAAAATTAAACATGGGCGATGTTTTGGGATTGGGATCGGGACAAATTTAGGTAGTATTTCATTGATCTTCAAATGACTTTGGCCTGAAAATGGCTTATTTTGGACTATTATTATATTTTTTGAGAATTACTTGCAAATTGGGAGAATAATAATTACCTTTGCCGTCCTAATTTTGGACAATTATGTTAGCAGTAGTAAAAATCGCAGGACAACAATTTAAAGTACAAGCAGGAGATAGCTTGTATGTACCTCACCTGCAAGGTAAAACTGGAGACAAGGTTGAATTCAACGATGTATTATTCGTTGATAATAATGGAAGCATTTCTTTCGCTACAAAGGCGGTTGTAAAGGCTGAAATTACTAACGACTTAGTTCAAGGTGATAAAGTGATCGCTTTTAAAATGAAACGTAGAAAGGGTTTCCGCAAAAAGCATGGTCATAGAACTCATTACACTCAAATCAAAATCGAAAACATCGCTTAATTAATAATTGAGCGGGTGGACGACGATAAGTTAATAACAGTATAGTAAAACAAACGCACTATGGCACATAAGAAAGGTGAAGGATCCGTAAAAAACGGCCGTGATTCACAAAGCAAACGTTTAGGTGTAAAGATATATGGTGGTCAACCAGCCTTATCTGGCAATATCCTTATTCGTCAAAGAGGTACTCAGTACCACCCTGGTAAGAATGTAGGTTTAGGTTCTGACTTCACATTATTCGCTTTATCTAACGGTGTAGTTGAATTTAAAAAGGGTAAAAACAACAAAACTACGGTTTCAGTTTTGCCTGTAGAAGTGGTAGCTTAAAAAAAAGTTTTGTAAATATGAAAAAAGTTTCTACTTTTAAGGCATATTTACTAACCATTAAATCTAAAAAACATGGCAACTGCAAAAAAAGCGGCTAAAAAAGCTGCTCCTAAAAAAGCTGTTAAGAAAGTCGTAAAAAAAGCTGCTCCTAAGAAAGCTGCTAAAAAAGCTGCTCCTAAGAAAGCTGCTAAAAAAGCTGCTCCTAAGAAGGCTGCTAAAAAAGCTGCTCCTAAGAAAGCTGCTAAAAAAGCTGCTCCTAAGAAAGCTGCTAAGAAAGTCGCTAAAAAGAAATAATTATCCTCGGATAATGAAGAAAGAGTCCTCGATTTATCGGGGACTTTTTTTATGCCTACTATTTTGACTTACTCCCTCCCCTTATTATCTTTACGCATGCACAATTACGAGATTCAAGAATACTTTACACTACTAGCAAAACTAATGGACATTCATGGTGAGAATGAATTTAAAATCAAGTCCTATAGTAATGCAGCGTATACATTAGACAAATTAACGGAACCCGTATCTGATATGAGTCCTAGCCAACTGTATGCTATTCGTGGTATAGGGGAAGCCATAGGAAAAAAGATTCAAGAAATAATTGAATCCAAGCAACTCACTTTATTAAACGATTACATTTCTAAAACGCCTCCTGGTATTTTAGAAATGCTTAAAATAAAAGGATTAGGCCCTAAAAAAATTGTAACCATTTGGAAGGAATTAGAAATAGAAAGTATTGGTGAATTATTATACGCTTGTGAAGAAAACCGTTTAGTAAAATACAAAGGCTTTGGAGAGAAGACACAAAAAAATATTCAAGAGTCATTAGAATTTTATTTGCACCATCAAGGAAATTATTTGTACGAACAAGTAGAAAATTTAGCAAACACTTTACAGCAAAATTTAGAAAATGAATTTTCAAATGCGCAACATATTATTAGTGGTGCATTCAAAAGACAAATGGAATGGTTAGGTTTTTTAGATGTTGTTACTACCCTTTCTGAAAATATTTTAACGGATTGGCTTGCCTCAAAAATGTTCAAAATTGAAAAATCAGAGGGCTATATTTCTTGCAAAGGGGAAGATAATTTTGAAATTAGGTGGCATTTGGCAACTTCTGAAAACTTTTTTTGGAAAGATTTTACGCTATCCGGCTCCCCAGAATTCATAACAGCCTGGGAACAGCTCCCTCAATTTAAAATGGATCCATTTACTAGTGAACAATCCATCTTTGACCAGGTAGGTGTAAACTATATCCCTGCTCCACAGAGAGAATTTGCTCCTATTATAGAAAAAGCAATCACTAAAGCATTGCCAAAGACAATCCAACCATCTGATATTAAAGGAATCATACATTCTCATAGTACATGGAGCGACGGAATTCATACTATTGAGCAAATGGCATTGGCTGCTAAGGAACAGGGCTATGAATATTTAATAATAAGCGATCATAGTAAATCGGCCTTTTATGCCAACGGATTACAAGCCGACAGAATTGTTGCACAGCATAAAGAGATTGATGCTTTAAATAAAAAACTTGCTCCCTTTGTTATTTTTAAAAGTATTGAGTCGGATATTTTAAATGATGGTAGCTTAGACTACCCAGATGAAGTACTAGCTAGTTTTGATATTGTTATCGCATCGGTACACTCTAATTTAAAGATGACGGAAGAAAAAGCCATGATGCGTTTGTTAAACGCCATAAACAATCCTTATACAAGCATTTTAGGACACCCTACGGGCCGTTTATTATTAAGCAGGAAGGGTTATCCCGTAAATCATGAAGTTATTATAGAAGCCTGCGCAGAGAATAATGTTGTGATTGAATTAAATGCGCACCCAAGACGTTTGGATATGGACTGGAGATATATACAAGCGGCTGTTGAAAGTGATGTATTAATATCCATTGATCCTGATGCCCATGCGATAGAAGGATTTGACGATTGCAAATACGGTGTACTCGTTGCCCAGAAAGCAGGGCTTACTTCCGCTAATAACCTAAGTAGCTTTACCCTATCAGAGATGATGGAGTTTATTGCTTATCAGCAGGAGAAAAGGGGTTAAGTTAAAATATTATTATTAAGGCTTCTTAGATAGATCATCAAACTTGGCAATCATTGTTGGATTTCCACGAGTTAACTTTTTTATAGTTAAATCCTCGGCCTTACTATTAGCTAAACGCAAATTGTTTACAGAAGATAGCAAGGCGTCTTTAGTCTTTTGCAAATGATCTATTGTTTTATCTATCTCCTCAATGGCAGTTTTGAACTTTCTACTTGCCATTTCATAATTTTTTGCAAACCCCTCTTTAAACAAATTGATATTTTCTTCAAAGTTAGTGATGTCAATATTTTCGTTTCTCATTTGAGCCAACTCAGCCTTATACTGCATGGATTTCATGGCAGCATTTCTAAGAAGTGTGATAATAGGAATAAAAAATTGAGGTCTTACAACATACATCTTAGGATATTTATGCGAAACATCAATTATTCCTGAATTATACAATTCACTATCTGCTTCTAAAAGTGTCACAAGAACCGCATATTCACACTTCTTTTCTGAACGGTCTTTATCTAATTCTTTAAAGAAATCTTCATTCTTTTTCTTAGTTGCAGTTTCATCCCCTTCGTTTTTCATCTCAAACATGATAGAAATTACTTCATTACCATCATCGTCTGTTTCTCTGTAAATATAATCCCCTTTACTTCCCGTCTTTGAGTCATTGTCTTTCTCAAAATAGGATTTAGGAAATGCAATTGCTCTTAATTTATTAAACTCATTTTCACAATGTTGCTCCAAAGTTTCCCCAATCATCTTTGTGGATAGCTTCAGCTTCATATCTTTTCTTAATGCAATTTCTTCGTCTTTCAGCTTTATAATTTCATCCTTAGACTTTAAATCAGCATTAAATTTTTCTATCAATGAGCTTTCTAATACTCGCTTTTCTAATTCTTTACTTTTTAAACTATTTGCCAATTCGTCTCTTTCTTTCTCAATCTTTTTTACCGCATCCGCCACACTAATTTGCTTCTCTAATTCGGCCTTTTCATTTTTAGATTTTAATTCGGCCAACTCCTGCTCTTTTTGAGTAAGTTTTTCTTGTAATGCATTCTTAATTTTAGCTTCCGCCAATAAAATAGCTGTTTCCTTTTCCTTTTCCGCAAGGTTCAATCTAGCTTGTATCTCTTCTTCAAACTGATGGTCACGGACTTGTTTTAAAATATCAGCAAAACCAGCTTCGTCAACTTTGAATGCCTTCTTACAATTTGGGCAAATTATTTCTTTCATATTCCCTTACTTTATTCGTCAATTAAATATATATGTTTTTCAAATCAAAACTACTCCTTCACATAAACAAAATAGTCCCCCGGCAATAATTCAAAAGGCACTTCCTGCTTAAAATTGAATTCAAAGCCAGAAAATACATTCTTAAACGCTCCAACTAATTTTTCGTGGGCCAAGTGAACACGATGATGATGGGTTGACAAATTTAAAACCACTAATACCGTGGACTTTGCATCATGTCGGATATAGGCCATCACACCCTGCGCATCTACAGGCAAATTAAAGGTATCCCCACTTGTAATTGCAGTATGGCTTTTACGAAATGCCCCTAGGGTTTTATAAAAATCATGTAGTGCAGGACTAACGCTCCAATTAATAATATCCTTATCAAAGAATTTAAGCCTTTTATGATTGGGTAATTCTTGACCACTATAAATTAATGGAATCCCTTTCCAGGTTTGTGTAAACACAGCCCAAGGTTTTGCAGCTACTCCAAATTTTTCATACTCAGTTCCATTCCAACTATTTTCATCATGGTTGGCAGTAAACAAGAGTTTAGTGGCACCGGCTGGATATTGCGAATACCCATGCAATACATTATATACTTCATGCATACCCACTTCCTGCTTAGATAATTTTTCGGAAGCATGCATCAATGCCCATGCATAGCTGGTGTCAAATACGCGGTGGTATTCTACTTCCTCACATTCGGCCAACCAATATAATGGCTTAATGGTTTCTACGGCTTTACGCGCTTCTACCCAAAAATCCAATGGTACTAAATGCGCCATATCGCATCTAAATCCATCTATCTTAAAATCACGCACCCAATATTGCATCGCACCTATTAAGGCATTACGCATATCGTTGTTATAATAATTTAAATCTACTACATCGTCCCATCCATTGCGTTCTGTAAATTCGCCCATCTCGTTTCTTGAAAACCAATCAGGATGCATCTCCATCCATTCATGTTGGCGTCCAGTATGATTCGCTACCCAATCTATTATTACTTTCATCCCAATAGCATGCGCAGCTTGTACCAAATCCATAAAGTCCAAATCGGTTCCAAATTCAGGATTGCTTTTGGTGTAACTACTACAAGCATAATAACTTCCCAGCGTTCCTTTTTTTACTTTTTGACTAATAGGTGTGATGGGCATTAACCATAAAATATCCACGCCCATATCTTTTAACCTAGGTAAATGTTTTTGGAACGCGCTAAAAGTACCTTCGGGTGTATACTGCCTAATATTTACTTCATATATTGTTGCATCCTTTGCCCAATTCAAAGTTGTAAAATTCGCGTCCATTTTATCCTATTTTTATTATCTTGTCCTATACTATGAGTTCAACACAACCCAATTTAGACCGCAAATTAAGCCTTTTGCACGCAACTGCCATCAACATGATTGACATGGTTGGTATTGGCCCTTTTGTTGTGTTAAGTGTGGTTGCTCAAATTATGGCAGGTCCCTACTTTTTATATGCTTGGATTGCAGGAGCAGTTTTATCCTATGTAGATGCTATGGTGTGGAGTCAATTAGGCGCTGCACTTCCAAGAGCAGGTGGAAGTTTTCACTTTTTAAAAGAAGGTTATGGCAAAAAATGGGGTTCTTTAATGAGCTTTTTATTTGTATGGCAAACCATGATTCAAGCACCCTTGGTTATTGCATCTGCAGCAATCGGATTTTCACAATATGCGAATTACTTTTTTCATTTAAATTTTTGGCAAGAAAAAGCAGTGAGCGGATTAGTAGTTATTTTAGTCGTAGCATTATTATATCGTAAAATTGAATCGATAGGAAAAATATCTGTGTTTTTATGGGTAGGTGTTTTAGGTACCATGCTTTGGATTATTGGAGGCGGTATTTTTCATGGAAATTTTTTAGATCCTATAAGACATATTAATGATGGTCTTTTTGTTAAAGGCAATGATGGCTTTACATTGCAACATGGATTTGTGGCTGCACTTGGATTTGCTAGCGTTAAAACAGTATATAGTTATTTAGGCTATTATAATGTTTGCCATTTAGGTGGAGAGATTAAAAATCCTAGTAAGAATATTCCGCGCAGTATGTTTATATCTATTACAGGAATTGCTATTTTATACCTTGCTATGAATATTAGCGTAGCAAGCGTACTCCCATTTCAAACAATAATCACAAGCAAATTTGTGGTAAGCGATTATATTAAGGCTTTGTTTGGCCCAACGGCTGGAGGTATTGTAACAATACTTATATTATTAGTTGCGTTTGCTTCCTTATTCGCAGCTACATTGGGTTATAGCCGTATCCCATTTGCGGCTGCTCAAAACAAATCTTTCTTCCCGTTTTTTGCCAAAGTACATCCTACCTTAAAATTCCCGCATCGTTCTTTATTAGTGCTAGGTGCAATTGCTTTTGTATTTAGTTTATTGTTTCGATTAAAAGAAGTGATAGATGGCATTTTAGCCATGCGTATTTTGATTCAGTTTATTGGTCAAGCAATAGGACTGTTATTATTGTTTAAAAGAAAAGGCAAGGACTTTTTTCCTTGGAAGATGCCTTTATACCCTATTCCATTATTTGTAGCAATTATAATTTGGGGCGCTATCTTTTTCTCAACAGGTATTAAAATGATGTTGAGCGGATTGATTGTAATTACCCTTGGATTGATTGCTTATTTTGTTTCTCGCAAAATGAAGTGGATAGAATAACTAGTGCTTAGGCAATGAAATAATATTTGCTAATAATTTATAGGCGCCCGGATTGCCAGCAGGTAATTGTCTAAATAATACCAAACTAACATAAACCATATTGCCCTTGCCATAAGGCGCAATTAATAAGCTTCCATTGCTTGGCGCTTCCCCTTTATCGTTCATAGTTAAAGGTGCTTCAAAATGGCTATCAAAATTATCGGATTGGTAAGTGCTACGCTCCTGTGTCCAGTTTTCAAAATCTTTTGGAGTGATTACATTGGGTGTATTGAGTACTACATGCTTAGGCAAACTAAAAGTAACCGGCACATCCTCCTGTGTAACACGTTTACCGGAATTCACAGAAAACTTATAGGGCCCAACCTTTACAGGCTTAATACCCACATTATTGCTCTTTAGATATTGAACAACCAAGTTGCCTCCTGCCGCAACATAGGCATTTAAAATATCGTTTTTCTCTGTTAAATAGGCATACATATTATATGAACGAATACCCACTACAATAGCGTCAAATTGTTTTAAATTTTCCGCAGTGATATCTGACTCTGTTATATGAGTTACGTTAGCACCTAGTTCAACTAAGGCTTCGGGCAATTTATCCCCTGCGCCGTCGATATAACCAATGTGTTTAGATGTATTTTTTACATTTACAGGTACAATTTTAACGGATGCGTCAGGGATATAAGTAATGGTAGGGATATGATCGTATGCAATGGATTTTGCATAAATAGAAAAGATTGCTTCTGGGAAATGATCTGAACTATACTTTACATTGGTATACTCATTTTCCCCTTTGTGATCCTTAGTTTGATAAGTTAAGGTTACAGAATCTCCTGGTGCAACTAAATAAACTTCCTTATTATATTTCCTTTCAATATCTGGAACAACTGCAATGGGTTGGTACACATCTCCTTTTGTTGGATCGGTGTATTTATATTGTACCGGAATTTTAAAATTAAATAACTGCTTTTCAATTTCAACTGTTACTGTTCCTTCAAATGCTGGATCGTTTTCGGACTTGCCAATAAGCATTTGATCCTTTACTACAAACATGCCTTCTTTTTTTGGATTGGCTAACCAATAAGGTTGTGACAAATCTTTATCCTCAGGCACTTTAAGGCTGTAAGTAAATTCAATATTTTGATTGTTCACTATTGGCTTATTCAATACCGAATCCTTAGAAGGTAATTGAACCGATTGTAATAACCCATTGGAATTACTTCTTTGATTAAATAAGAATAGAACAGGGATGGCTTCGCCAGGTATCACTTGCTGTTGCTGACTGGTCGCTTCTATAAAAATACCCGCACAATCTTTAATAATATCCTGCACCTGATCCAATTTGTAATTTCTCCAATTTGAAGTGGGTAAAGCATTTATTTGTTGGTATAATTTAACCAGACCAGGTACAGCACCTGCCGGATTATTTATATTAAATGTACTTACAATTTTATCTATGTTCGTTTCAACCGAAGCGGCTTGTAAACGTGACCAACTGGTGTTTACACCTTCCATAATATCGGTCTTTGCAGCATCACCGCCTGTTAATTCAAAGTATTCATAGCTTGCTCCTCTTCGTCTTGGTCTACCCTCGCCTTGGCTTTTATGCATGGTACGAGCTTCGGCTCCAATTTCTCCGTAACTTTTTCCAATAATTGGATTGTATGCCCCTACTTCTAATTTTAATTGATTATCATTTGTAGTATTTACAGTGCCAAAATTAAAAGTATTCCATAAAATTCTTTTCGCCTGCCAAGTGCTTACGCCATATTTAAATTGCTCTGGAAATTTAGTAGGATCCGCAGCCGCAACAAATGCTTCATTGGCAATAATAGCAGAAGCTGAATGATGACCATGTCCTGCACGCGCGTCACGCGGGAAACGCGTAATAATAATGTCTGGTTGAAATTTTCTTATCACCCATACTGCATCACTTAACACTTTTTCATGATCCCATATTTGCAAAGCTTCGTCCGAAGATTTACTAAAACCAAATTCATATGCAGTAGAAAAATATTGTTCTGCTCCGTCAATTCTGCGAGCTGCTAATAATTCCTGTGAACGTATCATGCCTAGCTCAACGCCCTGTTCTTTTCCAATTAAATTTTGTCCCCCATCACCACGTGTTAAACTTAAGTAGGCCGTGCGTAAATTTCTTTCTTTGGTTAAGTAAGGTAAAAATGAATTGTTTTCATCGTCCGGATGAGCAGCAAAATACAACACACTTCCAACCGTTTTTAAACGTTTTATTTGCGCGGCAATTTCAGCACTTGTTTTTTGCGCTATCACTCCAGTTGCAAAAAATAAACTCCCAAAAACAATACCAATAATTTTTCTCATAGCTTCCAATTCAAAATTTATAAAGCCCAATTACAACATCTATCTAACTAGGTGTCAATTATTTCCCGTTAAAGAAAATAGCATTCGATAAAACCAGTTTTCCTCCCTCCCAGAAGTTTCTGAAAATAGGATCATCAGCCATAAATACAAATTTACCTGCACCCATATCTTTAACACCTATCACCACGCCTTCTTGTAATGCAGCTTTTGCTTTAACACCTGCAAAACCTGCAACATGACTGTCTTTTTTAATGATACCTGCATTCCAATAATCATTTGAAGCTTCGTAGGTTACGATATCTTGTTTTAAATCATAATAAATACCGCTCGTTCCAAATCCTATTGGGTGTGTCTCATCCATGTATACTTTATAAATAGCACCTGGAATTGAACTTTGTAAAAAATCAGTAACTGCATCGCCATATTTAGCGACTTTATTAATATCAACCTTATCCGCTTTAGGCAATTCTTTTATTTTAAAACCCCAATCGGCAATGGTTGACAATTGCTGAGCAGCAGTTTCAAATGCAATTAAGACACCCCCTTTTTTTACAAATGCTTGTAACTTATCGGTTACAGATTTACTTACTAAATCCTTATATCCACCTTCTGGAGCAATAATTACATCATATTTAGCAATATCTATTCTATTGAAATTTGAATAGTTTAGTTGCGTAATTGGATAGTTTAATTGCTGATCAAAAAAGTTCCAAACCTCTCCTGCTGCCAATGCCGAAACATTGTCTCCAGTTAATAAGGCCACTTTTGGTGCATGACTTATTGTTTTAATATCAGGTGATCCAAAGTCTGCTCCTTTTTCTGCCCAACCAGATGCAACTGGAATGGCTTCAATATTTGCAGCATCACAAATTGCTTTAGTATCTGTAGCCCAATTATCACCATTACTTGTTTTTAAAACAATTAAAGTGCCAGCCTCAAATTGTTTTCCAGCTGCTGAAAATACTTTCTCAGCATATCGTACTTTAATATTCTTATTTAAAATAGCAGCTAATACTTTTGAAGATGCAAAAGAGTTGTAAGGAATTAAATAGCCGTATTGTGCTGGTGCCGAAGCAGCTGCTTTAATATCAAATCCTGCTTGAATGTTTAATTGTTCCTTTGAAGCATACCCATGCACACCATAAACATAAGGAAGTGACCATGCTGTAATATCATAAGTATTAGAATCGTTCACTTGAGTAATTGGCTCTAACAATACACGCGCTAAAACACCATGCGCTTGCGCTACATTTACTGCCAAAGTAAAGCCTTCATTTACAAATGAAGTTTCTTTCTTTGTCACATAATCATACCCTTTAAATGCAGTATTAATAGTCCCAACTTGAATATTATTCTTCTTTAATAAAGTAGCCAAAGCATTTAAAGTATTTGGATTTTTAGCAGTCATTACAAATGTCTTGTAACTAGAAGCATTGCCTAGTCGGCTATTATCGTAATATTTTTTAAATTCTTTTAATAAGTTTTCTCTGTTGGCTGCGCTAATTTCAATTGTAGATAGACCTGTTGTATAATGATGTTTCGCTCTTGCAACCAAGGTAAGTGTATCCTCGTCTTTATTTTGAACTCCTAATCCAGCACTGATTCCGCCTTGCTCATAAGTCATCCCAATTGCACCATTATACATTGGATAACTGTCTCCATAAGAAGGATACAACATATCAAATCGCTCTTTAGTAAAGAATAACCAATTGTTTTGATCAAAATATTTTGCATGATTCTTTCCTAATTGAACTTGAAAATCCTTTTGCCAAGTTGTTATAGCATCATGGATTGGCTCAGATGTTGGAGTAAAGAAATATGGCTGATTATACCCTTGCTCATGAAAATCCACATGCACTTGAGGATACCATTGTTGGTACAATGCAACTCTTTGCTTTGATTCCACTTGCGTTTGCCAAGCCCAATCTCTGTTTAAATCAAAATTATAGTGGTTACTACGACCTGCTGGCCAAGGTTCCATATGCTCTCTTGCATAAGGATCGGCATTATAATTAGTGCCCACTGCATTGTTATACCAATTCACATATCTATCGCGACCATCAGGATTGATACAAGGATCAATTATTACAATCGTATTTTTTAACCATTCTTTTGTTTTTGTATTTGCTGGATCTACTAACGCAAATAAAGTTAACATAGCAGCTTCCGAAGATGCAGGCTCATTACCATGCACATTATAACTTAACCAAACAATACCTGGTTGATTTAAATCTGTAATTGAACCATCTACCAAACCATTATTGTGTTTTCTGATATCTTCCAATTTTGCAATATTCTCTGGCAATCCAATGACCGCAACTAACAAATCACGACCCTCATTTGTTTTACCATAAGGCATTATTTTAACCATATCAGGTTTTGCCTGTGCAACTGTGTTAAAATAAGATACTATTTGATGATGTCTTGTAAACTTAGTTCCAACAGTATAGCCTAAAAAACTAGCTGGACTTGGAACTGACTGTGCCATAGACACAACCGAGATTAATATAAACAAAAATGCAACACTCAACTGCTTCATTACGCGATTCAACATAAGGATAAATTTTGGGTACTATATAACAATAAATTGACCTTAAAAATAAGCATATTTGGCCTTAAATAAGCCATAGATTCCGATAGTTTTACACAAACGGCACACCCTATTTTGTTGAATACTAAATAATTAACTAATTTACTCATTCAATTAAAAGCTATGAAATTGAAGATGCAGAAATCTCAAGTCCTATTGGTTGCCATTACGTTGGCTAACCTATCTATTAGTAATATAAGTAGTGCACAAACTTTTTTAAAAAAGCATACCAATATTAACCCATATCACTATGAAGTGGTTAAGGAAAAATCCTTTGATCATGCCGCTGTAACTTCGGCTCACCCATTGGCTAGTATGGTAGGTGCTGCTATTATGCAAGATGGTGGTAATGCATTTGATGGTGCCATAGCAACTCAATTTTGTTTAGCCGTTGTGTTTCCTGGCGCGGGTAATATTGGAGGTGGTGGTTTTATGTTGGCACGCAAAGCCAACGGAGAATTAATTGGAATTGATTATCGTGAAGCGGCTCCTAAAACTGCTAGTCGTGACATGTATTTAGATGAAAAAGGAAATGCAATTGCAAGCAAATCTCGTGACGGCGCATTGGCTTCGGGTATTCCAGGAAGTGTTGCTGGTATGATTAGTACGCATGCTTATGCAAAATTACCATTAGCACAATTAATAGAACCAGCAATTGAATTTGCTGAATTTGGATACGTGATTACAGAAAGAGAAGCAAAAGGATTGAACGCTGAAAAAGCTAATTTTTTAAAGAATAGTTCCGCGCCAAGTGCGTTTACGCAAAAAGAATGGAAAGCTGGCGACACCCTTTATCAACCTGATTTAGCTGCAACATTAAAACGTATCCAAAAAAGCGGTCTTGCAGGTTTTTATGAAGGCCCTACAGCCGATATGATTGTGAAAGAAATGGAACACACTTCGGGTATTATCTCAAAAGAAGATTTAAAAAACTATCATCCAAAATTTAGAAAGCCAATAGAATTCGATTATAGAGGCCACCATATAATCAGCTTTGCTCCTCCTTCAAGTGGAGGTATTATCATTGCACAGATGATGAAAATGATTGAGCCATTTAACGTCGAAAAAATGGGCGTGAATACCGAAGCTTCGGTTAGTTTAATGGTAGAAGCACAAAGACGTGCTTATGCTGATCGTGCAGAACATATGGGCGATCCAGATTTTTGGAAAGTGCCAACTAAAACATTAATTAGCGACCAATATGCTAAAGATAGAATGAAAGATTATCAACCAGGCGTTGCAGGTAGCAGTAAAGTTACACTAGCAGGTCAAGTGCATGAAAGTGAACAAACAACACACTTTAGCGTAATTGACAAGGATGGTAATATGGTTGCAATCACAACTACCCTAAATGATACTTACGGCAACAAAACTATTGTTGCAGGTGCTGGCTTTTTATTAAATAACGAAATGGATGACTTTAGTGTAAAACCAGGTGTACCTAATATGTATGGAGCTATTGGTGGAGAAGCAAACAGCATTGTTCCAGGTAAGAGAATGTTAAGTTCTATGACGCCAACCTTAGTTACTATTAACAATAAACCATATATCAGTATTGGAACCCCAGGTGGCACTACGATCCCTAACCAAGTTTATGAGGGTTTGGTAAATATTATTGACCACAAAATGTCATTAAAAGCAGCAATCGATAATCCAAGATTCCATCATCAGTGGATTCCAGATGTAATTGGCTTTGAATCAGACTTCCCAGAGGAAACAGTGAATGCCTTAAAAGCTAAGGGATACACTATTACTAAAAGAGGCAGATTTGGGAGAATGGATGGTGTCCAAATTTTACAAGATGGCAAGCGCAATGCCGCTGGCGATAAACGCGGAGACGATAGCGTTGCAGGCTTTTAATAGCGCTTCAATTTTATAATCTTTGAAAGGGAGAATTCAGCTAATAAAAGCAGAATTCTCCCTTTCCTTTTTGTATTTTTACAAAAACCATTTTCTTGTTAAAAAAGAAGCTTTTTTTACTGCGTATTATATTGGCTAGCATAATTGGCTTGTTCCTGTTTTGCTATCTATTAATATTGATTCCAGCTGTTCAAAATCAGCTGGTACAAGTAATGGCTAGTCGCTTGTCTAACAAGTTAGGGACTACAGTAAAAGTAGAAAGAGTTAGCTTTTCATTATTCGACAAATTAGACATGCAAAATGTGCTAATTAAAGATCAAAAAAAGGACACCCTACTATATGCACATAGTTTTAAACTAAGATTAAGCGATTTAGTATTTTCTTCTGCCGATCCAATTATAAAATATATTGGACTTGAAGGTGCAACCATTTATTTAAATAGAACAACCGAAAAATGGAATTACCAGTTTATAGTTGACTATTTTGCTGACACTACTAAAAAGTCGAGTAAACTGGACGTTAAAAAGGTAGATATTACTCGTTTACACTTAGTTCAAAATGACAAATGGCTTGGCGAAATAACCGAATTAAATGCGGATAATATTTTAGCAGATATTAAATCCATTCAGGATAAAAAGATAATTATTGATCAGGTAAATATAAACAAGCCCTACTATCTAATTCAATCTTTTAATGGCTTAAAACCCATTAAAAATAAGGAAGCGGTTAAAGAAACAAAGTCTGCTCAAAACGAATTATATTTTAACCCAACGCATTTAAACATTACCGTTAACGACTTACAGGTAACTAATGGTAAAATTTGGATTGAATATGGTTACAAGCGCCCATTAAATTATTTTGATGGCGAGCACATTCGTATGCATGAACTTAATGCATCTATTAATAATATTCATTTTAATGAAGATACTATTACTGCAAAAGTAAATTCATTAAGACTTAAGGAGCGTTCAGGTTTTGAAATAAAAAAATTGACTACTGCATTTAAATTGACTCCTAAAATTATGGAGTTTGATCAACTTTTATTAAAGACAAATAAGAGTTTAGTAGGACCCTATTACGCAATGCTATTTAATGACTTTAAAGAGGATTTCAAAAATTACAATCACAAAGTAATTATGAAATCACATCTTATAAATGCAAGTGTTGCAACAGACGATATTGCTTACTTCGCACCCGAATTAAGCAACTTAGATCAGAAAGCAAATATCACTTGTCACTTTTTGGGCACTGTTGATCAATTTGAAGCCAAGGACTTAACTGCCAAATACAATAATTCATTTGTGAGTGGCAGCTTCTCAATGAAAGGCATACCTGATATGCGCAACACACAAATTGCTTTCTTAAATGTGAATGCTAAAACTAATTATAGTGATTTAGGTAATTGGATCCCAACATTAAAAAATATAAAAGAATTCCCTTTCAATGCCTTGGGTGATTTACAATTTAAAGGTGATTTTAATGGCACCCTTTATGATTTTGTAACCAAGGGCTCAATTGGTACTAAGATGGGATTGGCCGAAACACAAATTAGATTAAAGTTCCCTGAAACCGGTGAGCCTACCTATGAAGGATTGTTAAATACCTACCATTTTGATGCCGGGAAATTGTTTAATATTAAATCATTAGGCTATATCAATTTTAAGGGGAAAATTGCAGGGTCTTCATTTAAATTAGACAAAATTAGAACAAATATTGAGGGCAGTATTGACTCGGTTGGATTTAACAACTATACTTATACCAATATTAATACTAATGGTACTTTACAAAAAGGGGCTTTCAACGGTACCTTCCGCATTAAAGATCCCAACATTAACTTCATAAGTAATATTGAATTAGATTTTAGAAACAAGAAACCAAGAATAAACGCAGTAGGTGATTTGTTGAGTGCCAACTTAAAGCAACTTAATATTTCTAATAATCAAATACAATTAACGGGCTTATTGGACATTAATTTTGAAGGAGATGACATTGATAACTTTACAGGATTTGCGAAATTCTTTAATGGCAAACTAAAAGGGACCGAATCGGTTGTAAATTTCGATTCCTTATCACTTGAATCAACTACTAAAAACGGCATTAAAAATATTAAATTTTCTAGTGACGATATTCAAGCTACAATTAATGGTAAATTTAATATTCTCCATTTACCTGCTAGCGTTCAATATTTTATGCAACGCTACTTCCCTACCTATATCCCAGCGCCAAAAAATACGCCAGCTAATCAGCAGTTCTCTATTGACATAAAGACTAATTATTTTGAACCTTATATTAGATTGTTTAACAAGGATATTACAGGCTTCAATAATATAGCAATTACAGGTAGCATTAATACTGACAAACAAGTTATTGGTTTAAAAGGCAAAATTCCATTTGCTAGTTTTAAATACAATTGGGCAGACTATGCAGTTAGAGATGGTCTCATTACAGGTAATGGAAATATTGACTCCTTACATCTTAAATTAGAAGCTACTCAATTTAACTTAACTGACAGCTTTAGCTTTACAAAGCCCGTTATTCAAATTAATACTAGCAAGGATATTTCATCTGTTGCTATTGATGCAAATAGCGAGTCTGCACTTGAACGACTTTCTTTAAAGGGCTTTGTGCATACTTATACCGACGGATTGTCTATTAATTGGCTACCCTCCTTCTTTTTATTAAACCATAAAAAATGGGATATAGACGAAAAGGGCATGTTAAGCATAAGAGAGAGTAACACGAGTGCAACTAACTTAAGATTTTCACAAGGCATACAAGAATTTATCTTTTCAAATTCCAATGTAGATAATAATGCTTTGCAATTAGAGCTTAAAAATGTAATTCTAGGTGATATCACTAAACTGTTTTTTAAATACCCAAGGCTTGAAGCAATTACTAATGGGAAAATTCAGTTAAAAAATATTTTAAAGGATTTTGAAATGAAAGCGAGTCTAAATTTAGATCAGTTTTCATTTAACAGCGACTCTATTGGTATAACTCAAGTGAATGCATCCTACCAAAATTCAAAAGGAATCGTGCCTTTTGAATTTACATGTCCTAATTCGGAATATAATTTATCTGCTGCAGGTGCTTATAATATTAGGGACAGTATTAACCCATTGGATGCGACACTGTATTTAAAACATTCTAAGTTTAGTTTAGTACAACAATTTATTGGAGGCGTATTAAATAATTTAGATGGCAAAGCCAATGGATCCATTCATTTTGGAGGAAGAATTGAGAACCCTGTTTTACTAGGTGCTGCAAGTTTGGAAAATGCATCCTTTGTGGTTGACTATACCAAAGTGAAATATAAAATAGACAGCGGAGCTAATATTAAATTTACCAATGAGGGGATTGATTTTGGTAATATGACTGTTTCAGATAAGCTTAACCACAAAGCAAATTTTAAAGGAAAAATATTGAATCAAGGCTTCAAGCATCTTGAATATGATATGGAAATGAGTAGCCCTAAAATTGAATTGCTTAACACCGACGTTTTAGATAATCCTAATTTTTATGGTAAAGCTATTGGTAAAGCAACCATGACAATTAAAGGACCAGAAGAGAATATTAAAATGTCCATTAATGCAGACGTAAACGATAGTGCACATATATACTTGCCTAATACTACAAGCAAAGAAAGTGGCAAGTCGGAATTTATCGTGTTCAAAAAATATGGCAAAACTGCTATAAAAAGCGCCGACGTTCCTTCCTATAATCTTGTTGTAGATTTGGAAGTAACAGCCAATAACAAAACACAGATTGATGTTATTTTAGACGAGCTTACTGGAGATGTTATTAAAGGCGTGGGTGAAGGAAGAATTAAAATCAGAGCAGGAAATATTGAACCATTAACCATAAGAGGCAAGTACAATATTGAATCAGGGAAATACGATTTTAACTTCCAGTCTTTTATTAAGAAACCATTTGAACTAATTCCAGAAGCTGGTAATTATATTGAATGGACAGGCAACCCTACCGAAGCTGACATACATATTGATGCAAGATATACAGCAGAGAGAGTTAGCTTAAATGACTTAGTGGGCACGGCTAACTTTAGCAATGCAGTTAAAGGTTACCGAGGTAGTGTTTATGTAATTGCTGCATTAAGAAATAAATTATCACAGCCTGAAATTAAATTCTCATTGGCCTTCCCTCAAGGAAATCCAATTAGTTCAGACAATGAATTCTCGCAATTTATAACGCGCCTAGAAAGAGACGACAATGAAATTTTAAAACAAGTTTCATTCCTAATTGTATTTAATTCATTTGCACCTGTTAGTTTCAGTAATAGCAACAATAATAGTGCTTACTCAGTTACCTCGATAGGTATTAATACTATTTCTCAATTATTAACAAAGGAAATTAATAAGTCTATAAGCAACTTGATTAATAAAGCAACCGGCGATAAGAGTTTACGTTTTGATATTGGATCCTCGGTTTACAATAGTGGTAGTCTATTAGACCCTACCGGCGGAGGTATTGCCATTAATGCAAATAAGATAGATCGTACACGCGTAAATCTTAAACTAGGCCGTAGCTTTTTAAATGATAAAATTATTGTGAACGTAGGTGGTGATTTAGACTTTAACGTGCGCAACACAAGCACTATTCAAAATAGCGACTTACAATGGTTGCCCGATGTGAACATTGAATTTATCTTAACCAAGGATAGAAAACTAAGGGCCATTATATTTAACCGTAATAGTTTAGATATTAACGGAAGTGCTTTAGGGAAAAGAAATAGACAGGGGGTAAGCATCTCCTATCGTAAGGATTTTGATTAGTCCTGTGTATTTAGGGGATTATTTGCGGTGGAACCAACTTGCAATGCTGCATTCGATACACATAAAAATTTCTTAACAAGACCCCTTTGGATATCATAGGTATCGTGTCTGGCTTACTAATAGTTTCAAAATAAGCACTATATAATTCATTGGGATTGGCAGGTAAATTGGATGGCACAATGCAATAAGCATCATCCCCTATTTTTAATCCGGTTTGTGTTTTATTTAACCAAGCAAATTTATGTACGTCTTCAAGCGCCCCAATTGCAACTACCTTTTTATTTAATGGTCTTGCTGTGTAAAATAAAATATGTCCTGCAGGGAACCACTTATTTACGACAATGGATGCATCCGCATTCATAATATTTAAAGCTTTGTCCTTTTCTACTAATTTAGTAAAGGACAAAGTAAAGGATTCCCATCCAGTTACATCGTTAATGGGATTGTACTCTCCCAGGTTCTCTAATTTATCGGACCCTAATTGCTTAGGGAAAACATAAACAAGTAATAAAAAGCCTAAAATTAAGGCCCCAAATAGCCCTAGTGCACATTTTATTAATGCAGGCAATTGTGCAAATTGGGATCTGCTTAATTTAGAGACAGTAAACGCTTCTTTTTGACTCCAATACACCCCAGCTATTAAAAATAGTCCTATATAACCTGGACCTGTCCAATGTGGGAGCGTTGGATTAAATAAGGATAAACCCCAAAATGTAAAAATTAAAGGAAGGCTTAGCCATAGTAATAAATTAATCACCTGTACGTTTTTGATGCCTGCCTTTATTTTTGAAATATTAAACAATGAAATAAGTATCGAAATATATACGAATGGATTTTGATATAAAATCTCCCCCACAACTTGTTGTATAAAACTATCTATTAAAAGACCAGTATGCATTACACGTTTGGAATGGTACTTATAAGTAATAAAATCGTTTTGAATATTCCAATATAAAATGGGAATTACACAAATGATAGTAATTAATAAAGCTAGGTACAAATTCCTTTTTTGCAAGGTCTTAGCTTGATGAAATAAAATATAAGCACCAAAACCAAACCATAAATACAATCCATGTACCTTACTTAATGTTGCTAACCCTATTAAAAAACCTAAAATGATCCAATCCTTTAGTATAAATTTTTGTGGCAACATTACCCACTTGGCCATGTAGTAAATACTTAAAGTAAAAAACAGCAACTGTGGGCTATCTGGCAAAACAAATAAACCTGCTATAATTGATGTGTAAACAGAAAGTGTATAAAACCATGCAGCAAAATAACCTGCTCTTTCATCCTTAATTAAAGTACCCGTTTCAAAAATAGTATATGTGGCAAATGCTGCTGCAATAATGCTTCCTAAACGCATGGATAAAGTAGACACCCAATGTAAATTCAAACTTGTTAATCGCATCATCCAACCCACCATGCCTGGATGATCAAAATGATTCCAGTCGGGTTGCACAGCATATGTATAATAGTAAACCTCGTCGTTTCCTAATTCAAAAAAATAAGATAAAATAATTTTAGCAAGGATTGTGACGCCAATAAGCCACCCTATTTTCTTTTGATATGGTGCAGCAATAGCTGACATAGGAGTTGTATTATTTTGCATTACTTACCAACCATTCAGTTGCAAGCTTATAGCCTTTTAAACCTAGGCCAACAATGGTGCCAACTGCTTTTGCAGACACATGTGAAATTTTTCTGAAATCCTCTCTTGCGTGAACGTTACTAATATGTACTTCTATTACTGGAACTTTAATAGATGCAATTGCATCGCCGATAGCTACAGAAGTATGAGTATACGCGGCTGGATTAATAATAATACCATCCTGATCAAAACCATACTTTTGAATTGCATCTACTATTTCGCCTTCGATATTAGATTGAAAATAAGTGAAATTAACTTGAGGAAAATCTTGCTTTAATTGCACTAAAAAATCGTCAAAACTTTCACTGCCATAAACACCTGGTTCACGCTTTCCTAATAAATTTAAATTAGGGCCGTTGATGATGGTAATATTTGGCATAGTTACAAATTTGAAAAGCTTAGTTAATAGGGGCTCATAAAGAATTTAATTACCCCAGTTATTTATCCAAGATTAATTAGACTTCATTAAAGTTACAAAATCATCAAATAAATACCTGCTATCGTGCGGGCCAGGAGTTGCTTCTGGGTGGTATTGTACGCTAAATGCAGGACGGTCTTTTAATTTAATACCTTCAATAGAATCATCGTTTAAATTAACATGTGATACAATCACATTATCGTGCTTTCTTACTGCTTCAGGATCTACTCCAAAACCATGATTTTGTGTTGTGATTTCTGATTTACCAGTAATTACATTTTTCACAGGATGGTTTAATCCTCTATGTCCATGGTGCATTTTGAAAGTTGGAATATCATTTGCACGCGCCAATAATTGATGTCCTAAACAAATACCAAACAAAGGTTTTTTCTCTGCTAAAATTTGCTTGATTGTAGTTACAGCATAATCCATAGGAGCTGGATCACCAGGACCATTAGATAAAAAATATCCAGTTGGATTAAATGCTTTTAAAGTTGCAAAATCTGTTTTTGCAGGATGCACTCTTACATGCACACCTCTGTCTATTAAACATTGTAAAATATTATGCTTCACGCCAAAGTCAAGCACAGAAACCTTTACAGGAGAATTGACATCACCTAATTCGTAAATTTCTTTTGTACTAACTGTGCTCGCTAATTCTAATCCATCCATGCTAGGCACAGCCGCTAATTGTTTTTTTAATGCATCCACATCTAAGTTGTCCGAAGAAATAATACAGTTCATTGCACCACAAGTTCTTACATGTGCAACTAATGCTCTTGTATCTAACCCTTCGATTGAAACAATATTATTTGCAATTAAATATTCATTCAAATTGCCGTCCGCTAAAGCACGACTATATTTCTCTTCTAAATTACGTCCAATTAAACCATGAATTTTCACAGACTTACTTTCTACATCGGTATTCTTAACACCATAATTACCAATGTGCACATTGTTCATGATAATAATCTGACCAGTATAACTAGGATCGGTGAACACTTCCTGATAACCCGTCATACCCGTGTTAAAACAGATCTCACCAGTGGTGGTACCTATCTTACCAAATGCTTGTCCATGAAATACATTGCCATCGGCTAAAACTAATATTGCGGGTTGTGCGGTCATTTTAAATTATCTGTTTGGTGTTACAAATTTAGGCAAAAAAAAGGCAAGACCAAAGTCTTGCCTTTATATGTTAAATAACGTTTTGCATTATTCAGCAGCTGCTTCTGGTGTAGATTCAGTTGCTTCTTCAGTAGCTGGAGCTTCTGCTTCCTTTTTAGGAGCTGCAGTTGCTTTACTTCTACGTGTTTTCTTAGCTGGTTCAGCTGCAGTTGCAATTGAATTACCGTAAATTTCGTTGAAGTCTACTAATTCGATCATTGCTTTTTCGGCGTTGTCACCTGGACGAATACCTAATTTAATGATACGAGTATATCCACCTGGACGTGCAGCAATTTTAGGAGCTACTACTGTAAATAATTCTTTAACAGCAGCTTTGTCATTCAAATAGCTAAACACAACTCTGTGGTTATGCATGATTTCTTCTTTAGAAGCCGTTTTTTTAGTTTTAGTAACTAATGGCTCAACATAAGTTCTTAACGCTTTAGCTTTAGCCAAAGTAGTTACGATACGCTTGTGGGTAATTAACTGAATAGCTAAGTTACTTAATAACGCTTCTCTGTGTGCCTTTTTACGGCCTAAGTTGTTGATTTTGTCTCCGTGACGCATGACATTTATGTTTTATCCTTACACCGTGTCAGGAATTGTAAGGTGTGAGCCGAAGCTCGGTTATGAATATAATCTACCCTAATGTTTAAGAATAAATCTTAAAGACTATTGTAAATCTAATTTGTCTAATCCTAATTTACCTAAATCCATTCCAAAGCTCAATCCTCTTTCAATCAATACTTGCTCAATTTCTGATAAAGATTTTTGACCAAAGTTTCTGAACTTCATTAAGTCTTCTTGCTCGTATTGTACCAATTCGCTCAAGCTGTTAATTTTAGCAGCTTTCAAGCAATTGAACGCACGTACAGAAAGATCTAAATCTTCTAATGGAGTTTTCAATACTTTTCTTAATTGTAATACTTGTTCGTCAACCACATCCTCTTTCTTATCTTCTTTGTTATCAAAAGTGATATTCTCGTCTGTGATGATCATTAAGTGTTGGATCAAGATTCTTGAAGCTTGCTTTACAGCATCTTCAGGATGAATTGTTCCGTCTGTAGCTACGTCTAAAATTAATTTTTCATAGTCAGTTCTTTGCTCCACACGATAGTTTTCCATTAAGTACTTAACGTTCTTAATTGGAGTGTGAATTGAATCAATAGCGATATAACCAAATGGCATATCTTTTAATTTATTCTCTTCTGCAGGGATATAACCACGACCTTTTTGGATAGTGATTTCAATATCTAATTTTGCAGATGGATCCATTGTACAGATAATTAATTCTGGGTTCATAACTTGGAACTGCTGAGAAGCTTCTCCAAGATGACCAGCGTTAAATTCGCTGCTACCTTTAATAGATAAAGTTAATTTTTCAGAGCTAACGTCTTGATCTGCTTTACGCTTAAAACGAACTTGCTTTAAGTTTAAAATCATTTCAGTAACGTCTTCTGTAATTCCTTTGATTGTTGCAAACTCATGATCTACACCTTCTATCTTGATACCCACAATTGCAAAACCTTCTAATGAGCTTAATAATACTCTTCTTAAAGCATTACCTAAAGTCAAACCAAATCCTGGCTCTAATGGACGGAATTCGAATTGTCCTTCAAAGTCATTTGCTTTTTGTAAAACAATTTTATCAGGTTTTTGAAAACTTAATATAGCCATGTTATAGTTTTTTTTGTTTGAATCTTCCCGAAGGAAGAAATGTTGTTAAGTGCTACCTACTATTTAGAATACAATTCAACGATTAATTGCTCCTTGATGTTCTCTGGAACAGCTTCTCTTTCTGGCATTGCGATGAATGTACCAGAGTTAGTTGTTTCATTCCAATCCACCCAGCTAAACTTAGTGTTTCTTGGACGTTGCTTGCTAACGATAGAAGAATTGTGTGCACTCTTAGGACGGTAAGTGATAACATCACCTGGCTTACATGTGTAAGAAGGAACGTTAGTAACATCACCGTTTACAGCGATATGCTTATGCGCAACCAATTGACGTGCTTCAGGACGGCTTGCAGCCAATCCCATTCTGAAAATTGTATTGTCTAAACGAGACTCTAATAATTTAATTAAGTTTTCACCCTTAACACCCTTAATACGAGATGCTTCTTCGAATGTTTTACGGAACTGACGCTCTAACACACCATAAGTGTATTTAGCTTTTTGTTTTTCTCTTAACTGTAATGCATACTCTCCTAATTGCTTACGCTTGCGTTGAGCACCGTGTTGACCTGGAGGGTTGCTGTTTTTACCTAACCATTTAGCGTTTCCTAAAATAGGTTCGCCGAAAATGCGGGAAATTTTGGTTTTTGGACCTGTGTAACGTGCCATAATATTTGTTTTTGATTTTTTGGTGACGGTAGCGCATCAGTAAAAATCTAAAATGAATGCAATACCCGGTTTATAAAAATGTTATTGTTATACTCTTCTTTGTTTTGGAGGACGACATCCGTTGTGTGGCATTGGAGTCACGTCGCGGATAGAAGTTACTTCGATACCTGATTGTGAGATAGAACGAATAGCTCCTTCACGACCAGAACCTGGTCCTTTTACAAATACGTCTACTCTTTTAACACCAGCATCTAATGCAACTTTCGCTGCGTCTGCTGCTGCCATTTGAGCTGCATATGGAGTGTTCTTTTTAGAACCTCTAAAGCCCATTTTACCAGCACTGCTCCAGCTAATTACTTGACCTGCTTTGTTGGTAAAGGCGATGATTAAATTGTTGAAAGTTGCGCTGATGCGAACTTCACCTGCTGCGTCGATTTTAACGACTCTCTTTTTTGCAGCTGCTTTTGCACTGTTCTGTGCTTTTTGTGGTTTAGCCATTGTGTTTGAGGTGTGCCCTTTTACTTGTTTTTGACTTGTAAAAAGAGCGGGTTATTTAAATTGAAATTCCGCCGAAGCGGAAACCGAATGAATCTCCCCTAAAACTTGCGAATTAGGATCCAATCTCAAACGGATTTTATAGCAAAAAGTAGTTACCGAGATTTTCGATAACTACTTTAAGTTTTATTATTTCTTAGCTACTTTCTTCTTACCAGCAACTGTCTTACGCTTACCCTTACGAGTACGTGAGTTAGTTTTAGTTCTTTGGCCACGAACAGGTAAACCTTTTCTGTGACGTAAACCACGGTAACAAGCGATATCAAGTAAACGCTTAATGCTCATAGAAACTTCACTACGTAAAGCACCTTCTACTTTGAATTCAGCATTGATGATATTACGAATAGCAGTTTGCTCTTCGTCATTCCACTCATTTACTTTTTTATCGTAACTGATGTTTGCTTTGTCTAAAATGTACTGAGCAGTTGTATGTCCAATACCGAAAATGTACTGTAGTCCAATTTCTCCTCTTTTGTTTTTTGGTAAGTCTATACCGGCAATACGAGCCATATGCTAAAACTTGTTTTTTATTTTAATTTTTGTTTTCTAAAACTTTAGCGTCTCCGCTAAAAACCTTACTACCCTTGTCTTTGCTTAAAGCGTGGATTCTTTTTGTTGATTACAAATAAAACTCCTTTGCGCTTTACAATCTTACAATCGGCACTACGTTTTTTGATAGATGCTCTAACTTTCATCTTTGTGTTTTTAAAATATTATTCTTCAATTCGATTTCTCTTATCCTGCTTTGTTTATTTAAAACTTAAGTACAACTTCTGAAAATCTTACTTATGTCTAAAAATAATTCTGCCCCTCGTTAAGTCATATGGACTCATCTCCACACCTACTTTATCACCAGGCAAAATTCTGATATAGTGCATTCGCATCTTTCCAGAAATTGTTGCTAAGATTTCGTGACCATTTTCAAGCTTAACTCTGAACATAGCATTGCTCAGTGCTTCAATAATTACTCCATCTTGTTTAATCAGCGGTTGTTTTGACATACTTATTTTGGGGTTGCAAAGATATGGAAATGAATGGAATTAAGAAAAATTACCGACGAAATATTCAAAAAAGTGGAAAATAAAAGGAGAAGCCACGCTTCTCCTTAAAAAATCGTTGATAATCAGTGTGTTATGTTTATGCTCCAGGATACCAAGGACGACCTACTCCCGCTTTAAACGGCCAAGGCGTCATTAATAAGATCAAAACCAAGGCCAAAACTAAAAATACTAAGGTTGGATTTGATTTTCCTGTCTTTTTATACTTGATGTGACCAATAGTAATAAAAGCAATTACTAAAATCATTGAGAAAGCATGCTCAACTGCCCAAAAACGGCTAGCTGCATCTTTCATCACTACTTTCATGCCACCTACAGTAGATTTGATTAATTGGAAGCCTACAGCTCCGAAAAAGTACTGATACAAGCCTAATAATAAGGTAGTATGCGCACTAATTAATAAAACCTTACTTGCTTTAAGGGCATCCTGCTTAAGGACCAATTTGATGATTACAATTAAAAGGGCTATTAAAACCACCCATCTTAATAAATTATGTAAGTGTACTAAACCTGTATACATGCTAGAAAAATTTAATTTTTACTGATTTGCGCTAAATTAAACTAATCTACCCAATCTGCTACAAACAAATTCGTATCGTGCGTTCCTCCGTTGTTTCTATTTGAAGAAAACATGATTTTCTTGCCATCTGGGCTAAACATTGGGAATGCATCAAATCCTTTATCACGACTAATTTTTTCGATGTTCTTGCCTTCTAAATCCATTAAGTACATATTAAAAGGGAATCCGTATTTGTACTCATGATTGCTACAGAATATGATGTGCTTACCGTCTGGTGTGAAATTAGGCGCCCAGTTTGCTTGACCTAAATGGGTAATTTGTTTTGCATCGGTACCATCGGCATTTGCAATAAACACTTCCATACTAGTTGGCGCAACTAAACCATCCTTTAATAAAGATTTATAGTCTGCGATTTCTGCTTCCGTTTTTGGACGGCTTGCTCTCCAAACAATTTTCTTGCCATCTGGACTAAACCAAGCACCACCATCATAACCTAAAGTGTTGGTCACTTTCTTTTCTTTGCCAGTTGCTAAGTCCATAACATATAAATCCAAGTCGCCATCCTTATCACTACAATAAATCATTTTTTTACCATCATAAGATAATGTACCCTCGGCGTCATATCCTTTAGCATTAGTTAATTGCTTAACCACTACTCCATTGGTATCCGCCATAAAAATATCGTAGGTATTATATAAAGGCCAAATGTATTTGTTGCCATATTTAGCACGGTCTACAGCTGGAGGACATTCATCGCCACCACCTTTTGTTGTTGCATAAATAATATGTGCGCCATCCTTTGTGAAATAAGAGCAAGTAGTTCGGCCCTTACCACCACTAATTGATTTATAAGTAAATGGAGTTGTACTATTACTTGGCACTACACCCATAAAAATTTGATCACACATTAAACCTTCCTTTGGATTAGTTCTTTGAAAAGTAATACGCTTGCTGTCAAAACTCCAATAAGCCTCAGCATTATCACCACTGTTGGTTAATTGAATGACATTTTTAAAATGCGGCTCCCCTGCAAATAAGATGGAATCTTTTTTTACGAATCCAACAAAAACAGAATCTTGTTGCGCAAAGGCAGTCACTACGGACATTATTACAACTAATAAAAGGGCTAATTTCTTCATGTACTAAGTATTATTAGATTCAAAATTACTTACAAAAATCCTTTTATACACTTACAAATGTCATTATTGTGTCATATTTAGGACTAAAATATTTTTATTGCCCCTGCCGTATTTAGCAAAAAAGAAGGAACTTTGTAAAAATCAACAACCATATGGCCATCATTGCACCTTCTTTATTAGCAGCTGATTTTTTGAATTTAGGAAAAGCATGTGAGATGCTTAATGAAAGTGAAGCGGCTTGGTTTCACTTAGATGTAATGGACGGAAGTTTTGTTCCAAATATTAGTTATGGTCTTCCAATTATTGAGCAAATCAAAAAAACAACAACCAAAGTAATGGACGTTCATTTGATGATTGTTCAACCCGAAAAATATATCGCTGATTTTAAAAAGGCAGGTGCCGATGTTTTAACAGTGCATTACGAAGCTTGTCCGCATTTACATAGCACTTTACAACAGATAAAAGCACAGGGCATGAAAGCGGGTGTTGCTATTAATCCGCACACATCGGTGGAACTATTAAAAGATGTTATTAAAGATATTGATGTGGTTTGCGTGATGAGTGTGAACCCAGGGTTTGGTGGTCAAAAATTTATTGAACATACTTATGAAAAAGTAAAAGCGTTAAAACAAATAATTGTGAATGCAGGCGCTGCTACCCTAATTGAAATAGACGGAGGTGTTACCGAAAACAATGCAGGTGCTTTAGTTAAAGCGGGTGCCGATGTTTTAGTTGCTGGTACTACTGTATTTAAAGCGGCAGATCCAAAGGCTATGATTATTGCCTTAAAGAACGCATAGTCCTTAATTCCTATTACATCTTATTATAATGTACAATTGTGCATTATAATATACGAATATGAACTCAATGTTATCAATTGAGTAATCCACAATTGTGCGTATTTATCCCTTGAAATTTTGAACTTGCTTTATTAAATTGTGTTAGGTTGATTTACATACTACCCTAACCCATTAAATCTAATCCATTGACTGAAACCATCATCAATTTAGATACCGTAAACCCGATTGAGTTTTTCGGTGTCAACAACTCCAAATTTGATATTTTAAAAAAGAAGTTCCCTCTATTAAAAATATTATCTAGAGGTACTCAAATTAAACTTAGCGGGGCTCCAGAACAAATTGATTTAGCAAAAGAAAAGATAACACTCATTATCCAGTACATGGAACGCAATGGGCATCTTTCTGAAAATTATTTTGAACAAATTTTAGGTGGCGACGACGCAGAAGTCATTGATAATTTTGTTGACAAAAATCCAAACGAGGTTTTAGTATTTGGACCAAATGGAAAAACAGTTCGTGCGCGCACTGCTAACCAGAAAAAAATGGTTACCGCTGCCGATAAAAATGATATTGTATTTGCCATTGGGCCCGCAGGTACTGGTAAAACATACACCGCTGTTGCATTGGCTGTTAGAGCTTTAAAAAACAAGGTTGTAAAAAAGATTATTTTAACACGTCCCGCAGTGGAAGCAGGTGAAAGCCTTGGATTTTTACCTGGTGATTTAAAAGAAAAAATTGATCCTTACTTACGTCCTTTATATGATGCATTGGACGACATGATTCCAGCAGATAAACTAGGCTATTACATGTCCACTCGCACCATTGAAATTGCACCATTGGCCTATATGCGTGGTAGAACATTAGACAATGCATTTATAATTTTAGATGAATCACAAAATGCAAACGATCTTCAAATTAAAATGTTCCTTACCCGTATCGGCTCCAATGCAAAAGCAATTATTACTGGTGACCCTACTCAGGTAGATTTACCTAGAAACCAACGAAGTGGTCTTGAAAAAGCGGTACGCATTTTGCAGAACATTGAAGGAATTGCACATATTGAGCTAGACGAGGAAGACGTTGTAAGACACAAATTAGTTAAAGCTATTATTAAAGCATACGACAAGGAAAGAGAAAACGAAACCGAAAACTCTTACCATCGTTAATGCATATTAAAACTATTAGATTAGTAAGTTAAAGTACCCCTTCCAATGTGCGGGGGTACTTTTTTTTAATATGTATCGTAATTATTTCTTAATTTTATTGCAATGGCTAGCTTGCAACAATTTACTATTGGAGTTGAAGAGGAATACATGGTCCTAGACCCTTCTACTAAGGAATTAAAAAGCCATCAGCAAGCTATTGTAAATGAAGGCCAAAAGCTTTTTAAGGATAAGATTAAGGCCGAAATGCATCAAGCAGTTGTGGAAGTTGGCAGTGCTATTTGTAAAGATGCAGACGAAGCTTTTAATGAAATTCTTTCCCTAAGAACTGGAGTTGCTGAAATTGCAAAAGGACTTGGATTTAGCATTGGTGCATCGGGCACCCACCCCTTTAGTTTGTGGGAAAAACAATTAATCTCAGACAGCTCTAGATACCAGGATTTATTAAACGAATTACAGCAAGCTGCAAGAAGTAATTTAATCTTTGGGCTCCACGTACATGTAGGAATGGAAGATCGGAAAATGGCTATTCATATTGCCAATACTGCAAGGTATTTTTTACCACATATATACGCATTAAGTACCAACTCCCCTTTTTGGGAATCACGCAATACAGGTTATAAATCATACCGATCAAAAGTGTTTGATAAATTTCCTCGTACTGGAATTCCGGATTACTTTGAGAGTATTGAGGCCTATGATAATTTTGTGCAATTGTTGATTAAGACAAATTGCATTGATGACGCTAAAAAAATTTGGTGGGACCTTCGCGTACACCCTGTTTACAATACCATTGAATTTAGGATTTGCGATGTGCCTATGACGGTGCAAGAAACCATTACTATTACTGCATTGTTTCAAGCCATCTGTGCTAAAATATATACACTTAGACGTCAAAATATTAACTTTATTAATTACCAGCGTGCTTTGATTAATGAAAATAAATGGCGTGCAAGCCGTTATGGAATCGAAGGTTTGTTAATTGATTTTGGCAAAGAAAAAGAGGTTCCAGTTAAAGAATTAATTGACGAGTTATTGGAATTTGTAGACGGAGTAGTAGACGAACTAGGCAGTAGGCATCATATTGAAAAAGTACATGAAATATTTAATACCGGTACAGGTGCAGATAGACAATTAGCAACTTTTAAAGAAACCGGTAGTTTAGTAGAAGTTGTCAAGAATATAGAAAATGCCTTTTTGAAAGTATAATCGCAGTAGCCAATTATTGCCCTTTGTTAAAATCGTATAAGGTTGCAGTAAACAATCCTCTTTCTCTTTTTTGTGTAATCACATCCCAATTCCCTTTGTAGCGTAATGTTTTAGGAACTAACTGACCATTAAAATAAGTCATCTCTACCTCCATTGCAACATTAAAGTCATAGACTCCCGCTTTATAACTAAGTGAATAATTACGACCCAGTACTTCTAATGTTTTAGGGTTAAACCAGGTAGTCATTTGATCTACTACAATATCATTCTTTGCAAAGAATCCAAGATCCTCTTTAGGCTTTACTTCAAACATATAAACCAATTGTCCTTGGTATTCTACATAGTCTAATTTGTAATCGTATAATTCATGCGCAGCCTCGTCGTATAAATCTAACTTGTCGCCAATAAAAGGAATGCCTTTTATCTTTTTGCCAGGATTAAAAAACAACATCTTTAATTGCTCTTTTGCTTTTTCCATTCCCGATCCTGTAATTACTCTTTTTTTACCTGCTACAATATTGGTCTCTCCACAAATTTGTCCTTTCGTAAAAAACAAACTCGCGTATAAGGACGGTGTCATGTAATTATAGGAGCCGTCTTTCTTTCTTAAATCTCCTGTAACTTTTTCTTCCAAAACATCCATCGTTCTACAATCACCAATATGATTTTGTCTTGTTTTACTATCTAAGGATGCTTGCATTTTACCATCCTTATCCTTCATCTCAATATGATTAAAGGAAGAATAACCAATGGTGCGAAGGGTTTTAAAGGCCTTGTAAAAACTTGTGTCTTCTTTAATTCTTTGTAAAATGGCTTTGTAATCAAAATGATTACGCACGATGGCTTCTGCTAAAGTAAAACTTACACCATTATCTTTAAAAGCGGTGTCCTGTGCACTCACAATAATAGGACTACTAAAAAGTATTGCAAGTAATAATCCTAGTATGTGATTTTTTATGTGCACTATTTTAGTTGAATCATTTTATAGTCAACTCTCACTTTCCCTTTATTAATATCATTTAATTTTCCTTGCAACATTTTACGACGCAATGGTTTGATATAATCAATAAATAATTTGCCTTCGATATGGTCGTATTCATGTAATATCACCCTTGCAGTCATACCCGAAAATGTTTCGGTATGTGCTACAAAATTATCATCAACATAACTTAAAGTAACAGTCTCATGACGGGTTACATCCTCTCTAATTTTAGGAATACTTAAACAGCCTTCGTTATAAACCCATTCTTTACCGCTTAATTCAACAATTTGTGCATTAATAAAAGCACGTTTTACACCTGGTGCGTCAGGATATATTTCATCCTCAGGTTCGGCATTCGCAAAAATCTGCTCACTATCCACTACAAACAACCTAATGTTTTTATTAATTTGTGGCGCAGCCAAACCAACTCCATTACTTTCATACATGGTTTCCCACATATCCTCTATCAAACCCTTCAAATTTGGGTACTCAGGGGTAATTGGCTCACTTACTTTTCTTAAAATAGCTGCTCCATAAGCAACAATAGGTAAAATCATAGCTCTACTTTATAATATTTGCAAAGGTAGAAATAAATGGGCAGAAATAATGCCTGTACGTAGTGTGTATTTAAGGACGATTGGTCAAATACTCCTGCAATAGAATGGTAGCAGCAATTTGATCTACATTTTTCTTGTCCTGTCGGTCTTTTTTCTTCATGCCCATTTCCACCATTGCACGAACTGCATTCTTAGAACTAAAACGCTCGTCGACAGTTTGAATTGGAATAGTTGGAAATTTTTTAACCAATTCAATAATGGCTTTTTTAACTAAGGGTGTAGCATGCGTTGGTGTATCATCTAAATTAAGCGGCTCTCCTATTAAAATTAATTCAACGGGTTCTTTTGCAAAATATGCAGCTAAGTAGGTATATAATTCCTTGGTTGCAACAGTGGTTAATGCCGTTGCAATAATTTGCAATGGGTCGGTCACAGCCAATCCACATCTTTTTCCGCCGTAGTCTATACAAATTATTCTAGCCAATGGATTCTTTTAAATTAAGTTAAAAATATATTAATGAATAATAGCGCTTGGAATATTAGCTAAAATTTGCAACACCAATCCCGCAATTACAAATACACTAAATACAATACTTGCAATACCATTAGCTGTCATAAACGCAATGTTTACTTTGCTTAAATCATTTGGCTTTACAATGCTATGTTGATAAAAAAGCATGCCTATAAAAACAAGCAAACCGCCTAAATAAATAATATGAAATCCGCCTACAAAATATGCAGCAATTACAAAACAAGCTGAAAATACATGCAATACCCTTGCAATGTTTAATGCTTTGTTTAAACCCCAATAACTAGGAATTGAATAAAGCGATTGTGATTGATCAAAATCTATATCCTGCAAAGCATAAATCACATCAAATCCACTTACCCAAAACACAACGGCAAACGAAAATAATAAAGGCAACAATGCAAAGCTACCAGTCACCGCTAAATAAGCACCAATGGGCGCTAGGGACAGTCCAACACCTAAAACTACATGGCATAAATAAGTAAATCTTTTTGTGTAACTATAAAACATAATTACAAACAATGCGACTGGTGATAAGTAAAAGCAAATTGGATTTATAAAATATGTTGCTGTTACAAAAATAGAAGCGTTGATAATAATAAACAACAAAGCCTTCTCGGCTTTAATAATACCAGCAGGGATTTCTCTGATTGCAGTTCTTGGATTTAATTTATCAAAATGACGATCCAAATAACGGTTAAATGCCATAGCAGTAGAGCGTGCCGTAACCATACATAACAATACTAATAAAAACTTCTTAACTCCATGTTCTTCTGGTAAATGTAAGTCGTCCATATGCTTTATACCTAATACAAATCCGATTAAGGCAAACGGTAACGCAAAAATGGTATGCGAAAACTTAACTAAACTCAAATAATTTTTTACTCCCTTCATACGATTCAAATTCATTTATAAATCTTTCAAAAAAAATAATCATCTCCTAAAATCCCAAAATTACTGCCAACTATCTAACAAACTCCCAAAGCACAATGGCAGCTGCCACTGAAATATTTAAAGAATGTTTCATGCCCCATTGAGGAATTTCTATCACTCCATCACAAATTGCAATCACATTCTCGTCAACTCCATCCACTTCATTTCCAAAAACAAAGGCTAAAGGGAATAAAGCTAATTCAGGATTTAATTCCTTAAATTTTTCCAAACTTACACTTCCCTCGGTTTGTTCTATGGCAAAAACTTTATACCCTCTATGCTTTAAATCATTAACCGCATTGACCGTATTTTCATAATAAACCCAGTCCACAGTTTCGGTTGCCCCTAAGGCTGTTTTATGTATGTCTCTATGAGGAGGTTGAGGGGTAAATCCACATAAACAAATACCATCAATCAAAAATCCGTCAGAGGTCCTAAAAACACTTCCCACATTGTGCATACTACGGATATTGTCCATAACCACCACTATGGGCTTCTTATTGGCCATTTTAAAGTCGGCTACCGACTTTCTACCCAATTCATCCATGGTCAGTTTACGCATATGCAAAAGTACGCTTTTCGAATATTAAAAAATTTATGTAGGTTTGTCTCTATGGCAAAATCCAGTGCAGAAACTCCTCTAATGCAGCAACATAGGGCTATTAAACAAAAATACCCTGATGCTATTTTATTGTTTAGAGTGGGTGATTTTTATGAGACTTTTGGAGAAGATGCGGTTATTGCGTCAAAAGTATTGGGTATTACCTTAACTAAGCGAAACAATGGGTCGGCTTCCTCAAGCGAATTAGCAGGTTTCCCTCACCATTCTTTGGATACTTATTTACACAAATTGGTAAAGGCAGGTTATCGTGTAGCTATTTGTGATCAATTGGAAGACCCTAAATCGGTTAAAGGAATTGTGAAACGTGGGGTTACAGATATGCTTACTCCAGGAATTGCAACCAATGATAAATTATTAGAACATAAAAACAATAATTTCTTAGCTGCTATTTATGTCGAAAATGAGCATGGTGGCGTTGCATTTTTAGACATAACAACAGGAGAATTTTTATTGGCCGAAGGGAACACCGAATATTTAGATAAATTATTACAGAGCTTACAACCTGCCGAAATATTATACCCTAAAAACTACCAAGCTAGTTTTAAAGAAACATTTGGCAATGGTTTTTATACTTACGGATTAGATAGTTGGATTTTTGATGAACCATTTGCAACCGATTTATTATTCAAACAATTTCAAACTACTTCCTTAAAAGGTTTTGGCATTGAAGGTTTAACAAAAGGAATTATTGCAGCAGGTGCTATTTTACATTACTTAAAAGAAACAGAACATCCACATCTTTCTCATATTCATAAAATTGGACGCATTGATCGAGACGAAATTTTATGGATGGATAAATTTACCATTCGCAATTTAGAATTAATTGGAAATGGTGCAGACCGTAAAGGTTTATTAGAAGTGATGGATGCCACCAAAAGCCCAATGGGCGCGCGCTTACTTAAAAGATGGTTGATATTCCCATTACAATCCATTACACAAATTAACAATCGCTTAGACGCTGTAGAAACTTTACTAAAAAACAGTGAAGCTGCCCAACGTATGAGTGATTTAATAGAATCCTGTGGTGACTTGGAAAGATTATCTAGTAAATTATCTACTCGAAAATTACAACCAAGAGAGTTTATACAATTAGCAAGATCATTAGAAGCAATTGAAACAATTAAAGCGGAGCTTACTCCTATTGACAATAATTATTTACAACATATAAGTAGTGAATTAGACATTTGTTCAAATTCTAAGAAAGCAATTTTTGACACCTTAATTGAACAACCTCCAGCAACAGCGGTTAAAGGTGGATTTATAAAAGAAGGCGTTGCTGCCGAACTTGATGAATTAAGAAATATTTCAAGCGGCGGAAAAGAATATCTTACACAATTACAAAATAAGGAAGCAGAAATCACAGGCATCTCCTCTTTGAAAATTGGATACAACAATGTGTATGGTTATTATTTAGAAGTTACGCATGCGCACAAAGACAAAGTGCCTGCCGAATGGATACGTAAACAAACATTAACAACGGCCGAAAGATATATTACACCTGAATTAAAAGTATACGAGGAAAAAATATTAGGTGCCGAAGATAAAATATTAACTCTTGAAACCCAGTTGTATCAAGGCTTAATAGATGTTGTATTAAAAGAAATGAATTTATTGCAAAAAAATGGCCAATGGATTGGCGTATTAGATTGCTTAATTTGTTTTGCAACAATTGCCAAAGCCCAAAAATATTGCAAGCCAAGCATTACCGAAAATACGGTTTTAAATATCGAAGCAGGACGTCATCCAGTGATTGAACAAAATTTAGCGATAGACCAATCTTATATTCCAAACGATGTTTTCTTAGATCCAAGTGCTCAACAAATAATTATCTTGACTGGACCAAACATGAGTGGTAAGAGTGCCGTATTGAGACAGACTGCTTTGATTACTTTAATGGCACATATGGGCTCCTATGTACCAGCAGAGGCCGCATCGGTTCCATTAACAGATAAGATATTTACACGTGTAGGTGCCAATGATAATTTAAGTGCTGGCGAATCTACTTTTATGGTGGAGATGATTGAAACTGCGAGCATCTTAAACAATATCAGTCCTAGAAGTTTAATTTTATTAGATGAAATTGGAAGAGGAACTTCTACCTATGATGGTATTTCAATTGCATGGAGCATAGTTGAATATTTATACCAATCCCCTGCTAAGCCTAAGACATTATTTGCAACACACTATCATGAGTTAAATGACTTGGAGGCTCAATTACCAAATGTTCACAATTATCATGTGAGCCATAAGGAAGTAGGAAATAAAATTATTTTCTTACGCAAGTTAACTAAGGGCGGCAGTACACATAGCTTTGGTATTCATGTGGCTAAAATGGCAGGTATGCCAAATGTATTAGTAAGTAGGGCTAATGATATTTTAAAAGAGATGGAATTGAAAAATGCAGGTAATACTAATAATACCCCAAGTGCAGCTCCGTCTAACGATCAGTTTCAATTATCCATTTTTGATGCACATACTGAAACATTTGAATCTATCCGCAAGGAATTAGATGAGATTGACATTAATAATTTAACGCCAGTTGAGGCATTAATGAAACTACAAGCCATTAAGCAGAAGCTTAATTAAATGCTTCTAACTAATTTTAAATATTGATCGCATAAAAAAAGCACTCCATGGAGTGCTTTTTAATTTTATATTATCTTAATTATGCAAAATACTTTTGCAAATAATCGTGAATTTTTTTCTGTAATCCTGCACTTACAGGAACCAATGGCAATCTAAATTCATTTTCAATTAAACCTTGTTCCGCTAAAAATGCTTTAACCCCGCTAGGATTATTTTCCTCGTACATATAGGTGTACCCTTCTACCATTAAATCGTTTAAACGCTTAGCCATACTAAAATCACCTGCCATACAATAACGAATCATATCGCTAAAAGGCTTAGGAAAAGTATTAGCAGCAACACTTATTACACCATCCATTCCACAAGCAATCTGAGCCATTACAATTTCATCGTCACCACTTACTACTAAGAAATCACTAGGGCGATCTTTTAATATATCAATAGACTGTGCCATTTCAGGACCAGCTTCCTTAATACCTCCAATATTTGGATGTGCTGCCAAACGTAATGTTGTTGCAGCAGTCATATTTCTACCTGTTCTACCTGGAACATTGTACAATAAAATAGGTTTTGGAGCGGCATCCGCTAAAGCAATATAATGCTGATATAATCCTTCCTGAGAAGGTTTGTTATAATAAGGAGTAACACTTAAAATAGCTACTACTTTACTTAAATCAAATTTCCCAAAAGACTTAATTACTTCTGCAGTATTGTTTCCACCAATACCAACTACTATTGGTACTCGACCATTTACTTTATTTACAGTGCAATTAAATACTTCCACTTTTTCTTGATCCGATAATACCACCGATTCACCAGTTGTACCAAGGGTTACAATATAATCAAGGCCCCCAGCAATTTGAATATCAATTAGGTTTTCTAATGCAGCGAAGTCAATTGACTTGTCTTTTTTAAATGGAGTAACTAATGCTACGCCTGTTCCTTTTAGCGTTTGTCTTAACATGTAGGGTTTGTATTATGCTTCTTCGAAGAAGCCCATTTTACTATATTTTTCAATTCTGTTTTCTATTCTTACTGTTGGGTCAATATCTTTTAATTCATTTAATGCTATGATTATTTTTTCTTTCAAGATAGCAGCAGCTTCGGTATAACTCCAATGTGCACCACCAAATGGTTCAGGAACAATTTCATCAATCAGACCAAATCCTTTCATATCGTTTGCTGTTAACTTTAATTGTTCTGCTGCAACTTCTTTCTTATCCCAGCTTCTCCATAAAATAGAACTACAGCTTTCAGGAGAAATCACAGTATACCAAGTGTTTTCCATCATCAAAGTTTTATCTCCAACACCAATACCCAATGCTCCACCACTAGCTCCTTCACCAATAATACAAATCACAATTGGCACTTTTAATCGAATCATTTCATAGATATTACGCGCAATTGCCTCTCCTTGGCCTCTTTCTTCGGCTTCTAGGCCCGGAAATGCCCCTGGAGTATCAATTAAACAAACCACAGGCTTATTGAATTTTTCGGCCAATTTCATCAATCTAAGGGCTTTTCGGTAGCCTTCTGGATTTGCCATACCAAAATTTCTCATTTGGCGGGCCTTTGTATTACTACCCTTTTGCTGCCCAATCATCATTACAGTTTGACCATTTAGCTCGGTAAAACCACCTACCATGGCTTTATCATCCTTCACATTTCTATCGCCATGAAGCTCAATAAACTTATCACACATTAGGTGAATGTACTTTAAAGTATAAGGGCGGTCTGGATGACGACTTAATTGTACTCTTTGCCACGGAGAAAGCGTCTCAGTAAGGGCTTTACGCTTATCAACGATAGATTGTTCAAGTTGTTTTATAGTTGCTGAAAGGTCAATTTTAGGGTTCTTTTCAGCTAACTTCTTAGTAGCATCAATTTGCTCGTACAACTCTTTAATAGGTTGTTCAAATTCCAAAAACTGTCTATTAGGGTATTCTGGCATAATCTTAGTTTGGGCTGTAAAAATAATACAACAATTTTTAATAAAAGATTTGTTTAAAAAACTTCTTTACCCTTATCTTTGCAACCCGGAAACGGAAACGTCTCTGGAAGTTCTTGGATCGGTAGTTCAGTTGGTTAGAATGCCGCCCTGTCACGGCGGAGGTCGCGGGTTCGAGTCCCGTCCGGTCCGCAAAAGCCCTTAGCTTTCAATAAGTTAGGGGCTTTTTCGTTTGTATACCCCCTACATAAGTCATAATTCAGTATTTTTAGAACGCATGCTGCCAAAATCCTAACGCATGCTATTAGCTATGAAAAAAATAATTTGTTCATTATCCATTTTATTACTCGCAGCCCCTATTGCATTTACACAATCTACGGACTTAACCATTATCCAAAACCGTATCATAACCGATCTACTTGTAAACAAACCAGCTGATAATAAAGTGGAATCCATCTTGTCTAAGATTAAATCAGATGGTAGCTTTAACGATATTAATTATTCAGATTTAAGTAGGACTGCAAGTTTCCCCCAAGGCAGACATACAAATGATCTTGCATATATAGCAATAGCTTATAAAAATAAAAACTCAAGCTTTTACCAAAGTCAAAAAGTAAAAGAGGCTGTAATTAAAGGATTGACCTTTTGGGTTCAAAACGATTTTGTGGGCGAAAATTGGCATGACAATCAAATTACCACACCAACCAATTTGATGAACATTATGTTAGCCATTGGGGATGAATTACCCAAAGAATTAGTTGAAAAAACGCAACCCATGATTGGCAGAGCCAATATGAAAGCTTCTGGTGCACGACCTAGTGGTGATAGAATTGTAATTGCAGGTGTACTTGCTAAAAATTTACTATTTAATAAAAACGATAAGCTGTTTGACTCTATCATTAATATTATTCAAAATGAAATGAAATTTTCAACGGGCGAAAGAGGCATACAGCAGGATTTAAGCTTTCACCATCGAGTTGATAGAGTTAATAATACAGACTCTTATGGTTATGTAAAATTTGCCAATGTTTATGGTGAATGGTCAAACTATGTATTTGGAACAAAGTATCAATTTTCAAATGATAAAATAAAAATTTTAGTTGATTACTACTTAGATGGTATTTATAAACAAATGGTATACGGGGTTTACGAAGATGTTAGTGTTAGAAATAGAGATATTGCACTAAGACGAGGAGCTGTTGAAGCTAAAGGAACACTTGAAATTGAAAGACTACTTAAAGTTACCGATTACAGAAAAAAGGAATTAGAAGAAATTATCAAATTAAGGAAAGGGGAATCTAAACCTACACTTTCATTTGCAAAGTTCTTTTGGCAATCAGAACATTTTGTTTTTCAACGCCCAAACTTTTATACAAGTGTGCGCATGTTTTCAACCAGAAATGCAAATATGGAAGAACCCTATAATGGACCTGGGAAAACAACACACCACAGAGCAGATGGCACAAATTATTTAGTACTAAAAGGAGATGAATACCATAACATTTGGGCTGCATATGATTGGCAAAAGATTTCTGGAACAACTATCATGCAAAAACCTAGCTTACCTGGAATTGAGGAAATTCAAAAAGAAGGACTTACCAATTTTGTAGGTGCTGTTACAGATGGATTATATGGTGCTGTAGCATTTGATTTTAAAAGTCCTCATGATTTGCTTGAAGCAAAAAAATCTTGGTTCTTTTTTGACGAAGAATATGTTTGTTTAGGAGCTGGTATCAAACCTAAAAAATCTTTGCCTGTAGTAACCACAATTAATCAAGTATTATTAAAGAGTGAGGTTAGCATTATGCAAAATGGGAATAAAATGATACTCCCAAAAGGAAACAGAGCACTTGACAACGTTAAATGGGTGTACCAAGATAAAGTTGGCTATATATTTCCTGAACCAACTAACATTAATATTTCCAATCAAACAGAAACAGGAAGATGGTCAGACATTACAGATCAAAAAAATATTAGTAACGCTTTGGTGAGTACTGATATATTTAAATTATATTTTAATCACGGAGACAAGATTAATGAAACCGATATTTACGGAAACAGAAAAATGGCACAGTACCCTTCCTACCAATATATTGTTGTGCCAAATGTAACTGAACAAAATTTGTCTGAATCAATTAGCAATAACCACAATATTAAAATTTTATCAAACACCTCTACCTTACAAGGTGTAATGCAAACCAAATTGGGTATTATTCAATTAGCATTTTATAAAGCTGGTGAAGTAGAAATTGAAAAAGGACAAACAATAAGAATGGATAGCCAAGGCATGGCAATGCTTAAAATGAATGGTAATAAAGTGAATGAATTAACTGTCTCAGATCCATCAAGGGAGTTAAGTCGCATTATGATTACTTTATCTAATATTTACAAAGTAAACGCTGTTGGTATTAATTGTATCAATGATGAGAAAAATAACAAAACAATGATCCTGATTGAATTACCACAAGGAGTTTATGCAGGTAAAAGTGTAAGCTTTAAATTATAAATTAATGCGCTTCAAGCAAATAGTGGTTGTAATTATTTTTTATATAATATTGATCTAAATAAGTTTGACACTTTACACATGAAAATTTACTACTAGCTAAATGTAAAATTTCTACTCCCTCCCTAAATTCAAATGGTTTTATTTGAGGGCCATCCCATTTTTTTTCTTCAACCAAATATGGAATCATTTCATTCACTGCCGCTTTTAAGGTATGTTTAGGGTTTAATGAATTCTCCCAAAAATCAACGCCTGTGCGCTCCGACATTTTTGCAATTTTCAAGAATGCGTCAATAACAAAAACTGAATAATGCAAGGATGTTGTTCTTGCCATTTCAAGTGGGAACCTGTTATTGTCGTCCATTTGATAAGAAAGACGTATTTGCGCGTTTTGAATAATTTTACTTGCAGCCTCTTTTTGATTCGTAAACAAGGAAATAGATAATCTTAAGGCATCATACCAAACGCCATGATTATTTTTTGCATTTAGCTCGTTCATCCCATTTTTACTTGTTTGCATCCATTGTAAAAAGTCTGTAAACCAAGCCTGCATATTTTTAAGATCCTCTTTTGGATAAGCCCCATCTCTATTCATTAGCTCAATTGCATCAATTACCTTAATAAAGTTTCTTGCATCAATTAAACCTGCACCTCTTCCATCATTCTCCCCTTTTATGGCTTGTCCATAATTCATATTTGGATTCATTCTGGTTGCGGCGTCTAAAAACCAAACACGAATTAACTTAACAGCATGATTGTAATATTTTTTTTCTCCTGAGTAATAATTTGCCTTTGCTAGTGTATAAATATGACTGCATATATATGGCAAATAATCTTTGTCCTTATACAATTTCACTTCGGGATTTATTTCGCCATCTTTTCTCATATACGGCAATCCATCTTTTTTAGATGGATCAGGCCAGTGATAAGGAGCCAGGCTCATATAATCGTGTTTGGAACCGCTTGGCGGAATATTATTTTTTTCCATCACTGAAACTGGACCATACTTTAACGACTTATTAGCTTCTGAAATGAGCGATTGATAAGCTTTTTGATAAATAGGGTCATTTTGAGCTTGCGACACTAACTGTAAAGTAAAAGTGCAGATGCACACTAATAACAATTTTAAGCGTTTATTTATCATAGTATATTAGAATTATTATTAACTTTTTTATCAGTTAAAAAATGAATGCAAATCCAACCCAAAGGAACCAGTATGGCTGCTAATGCAAAAAAAGAATAATAGTTTGTCTTTGAAATAATTGGAACCAACAATGTAATAATAATGGTTCCTACAACAGCAGACATTCCACCAATACCAGAAACGGCACCTACATTTTTTCCACTAAAATAATCGGAAGGAAGTGTTTGTAAATTATTAATAAGAAATTGAAATCCAAATAGTGTGGCGCCTATTAAGAAAATAGCAAGTGGAATTTGTACTTTTAATTGATCCAAAAAGTAAAGGATTGAAATTAAGGATAATAACATAATAGTACAACCAATTGCAATTGCTTTTTTTCTTGCTTTTTGCGCTTCCACCCCTTTTTTGATTAATTTACTAGAATAAAAACCTCCTGTCAAACCTCCTATTGCTGCAAATAAATAAGGAGCCCAAGCAAATGCACCTACTTGCTTAATATCAAATCCCATTTGGTCTTTTAAAAAAGTTGGTAGCCAGGTAAGGAACATCCACCAAACAGGATCTAAAAAAAATCTAGACGATATAATTCCCCAAGTATTACGTACTTGTAATAATTGACGCCAGCTTTTAACTGGTGGTTCATTTGTAAGTTGTGTTAATCCCTTATCCCCTTCAATATGCGTAAGCTCATTTTTTGATAACCAAGGGTGTTTGGAAGGAATGTTTTTGTTGATAAGCAGCCATGGTATAATCCAAAGCAAGCCTATACATCCAATACCAACAAAAGTCATTCTCCATCCAAAAGCAAGAAAAACATATGCAATAAAAGGGGCTGCCACTACTGAGCCCAATGAAGCTCCTGCTCCAAAAATACCTTGCGCAATAGCACGCTCTTTTGCCGGAAACCACTCTGCATTACTTTTAGTAGCCCCAGGCCAATTGCCTGCTTCACTTATTCCAAGCATGGCTCTAAATATGTTAAATGAAAATATAGATCTTGCAAATGCATGCAATGCGATAGAAACACTCCAAGCACTTATTGAAACCACCATCCCAATTCTAGTTCCAATAGCATCCATCATTTTTCCTGTCACCATCTGACCTATTGCATACGTTATCATAAAGAACGTAGTTATTAATGCCAATGCATTTTTATTGTCTGCATCTGCTATACCAAATTCTTTATAAATATAGGGCCACATAATATTTATGGCACTACGATCTATATAATTGATGATTGTAGCAAGTCCAATTAATCCTATTATCCACCATCTTAGCCCTTTAAGTTGAAATGCCATTTATTATTGAATTAAGGGTAATTATATTTTTAATAAATAAATGTAAATCAAAAATTGTTTTCAACCCATATAATTACATGAAATCAAAATTATCCAGCGCATGTCTTTTTTATTGACCCTATTCAATAAAAAGAGCCACTTATTGCTAAGTGACTCCCTTTCTTTATTTAAACCAAACTTAAAAATGAAACTATTTTTTTGGAGCAGTAGATGCATTTAACATTCCTGTTACGTCAAAATACTCGTCAATTAACACCACTTTGTGGTCTTTATTAAATTCTAACACTGCATAATATTTGTGTTCAATTTTAGCGCCATTCACAGCATCATCCGTCCATCTAACATATGCTCTTACAGAAGGCACAAGTTTATAAGTTACCGGATCCATTCCCGGAAATAACATAATATCGTTTGCTTTTGAATTATTAAACAATTTCATTAATGAAGATAGGTTTGTAGTATGTTGATCTTTCGTCAATATACTATCGCCATATTTTGCACCAATTATTTTTGCCGTATCTGCAATAAGTGAAGCAAACACTTTTATGTCCTTATTTTCAAAAGCATGAAATAAATCCATTGTTACTTTTGAATTTTCTTTAAAATCCGTAGTAACAACTTCATCACTTGTCTTTTTATCGCCCAATGAATTACAAGCAACTAAACAAGCTGTAATGATTAATCCTAAAATCAGTTTTTTCATTTTATTATATTTTATTGATTAATCAAATATTGGCTTTTGCGCGCTCCTTAAATCAAATTGTTGGTAGAAATATGTTCCATATTAAGTTTTTGGAACAATCTTTTATAAAAAAGGACCCTTAAAAAAGGGCCCTTTAAAAATTATACTAAACTTGATTTTTTCTATTTAGTTAGTTTATCAAATTCTTTTGTATCATAAATTGGCCACTCATAAGTAATTTTGCCGTCTTTAATGCCATAAGAATTAAAGATTACTGTTTTGCTTACAACACCTGTTTTAGTTTTCCAAGAAACACCAATCCAAGCATGTCCATATTTACTTCCATCAGGCATAGTTACTACTTCATAAATACTATTATCTATTTTAATATTGCCCTCTAATGGAATTCTACTTTTCTTAAATAAATCAATATAAGATGGTAATTTTCTTGCAATAGTAGTATCTGTTGTCACAGCCCAAGCGTTGTGTACAGATAAAGCAGTATCTGCATAACATGATAAATACCCAGCCCAGTCGCCACTAGCCCATGATTCAGCAGCTTTTTTCATTAAATCCACATCTGGACCAGAAGTAGTAACAGCGCTTGTTCCTGCAGCAGCTGTTTCGGTTTTTGTTTCATTTTGCTTACAAGCAAATAAAGTAGTAGCGATGATTGCTACAAGAATTGTTTTTTTCATTTGTGTGGTTTGATTTTAGACGATCAATTTAAAATCATATGCACACTATAATAGCAACATATAGGTAAACAATGTTCCCAAATAGCGAAAAGGAACATTATCATTAATTGAAAATCAATGACTTAGAAAAAGACACTAGGATCTCATTAAATTAATCATTGCACCATCCCATTCAGGGAATAATATATTGGGATTATTGAAATTTAAATGGTTGCTTGCAACAGCACTAAATACACTTCTAAAATCGGTAGAAACCGGCAAATCTCTTCGATCTTCTAAATCCTCAATGGCTAAACTTGAAATATTATGGTAAACATTTCCCCCCTTTACGTCATTTCCTAATACGAACATACAACTTGCCCTTCCGTGGTCGGTACCGCCAGTTCCATTTTGATGCACCGTTCTTCCAAATTCAGTCATTGTCATTAAAGTCACTTCATCCTGGTAAGCATCAATATCAGCCCAAAATGCTGCAATACTATCACCAAAATCTGTAAGATTTCTAGCCATAGTACCGTTGGTTGTTCCCTGATTATAGTGGGTATCCCATCCTCCACTTTCTGCAAAACCAACTTCCAATCCAACATCCATTTTAATAAGTGTAGCAATTTGTTTTAAAGAATTACCTAATTGTGAATTAGGATAAATGACTCCTATTTTAGGTTTGTAATCTTTCAAATTCTTTGATTTCAAAACCTTCATTGCTTCAAAACTATCTTTACCTGTTTTATTTAATATTTCAGAAGAAGTCATATCATAAAGTTCTTCAAATGATGTGGTCGTGTTTTTTACAGCACTGTTACTTCCGGAAATTTTCAAGCTAAAGTCCTGTAAATTATTAATTGCCAAAGCCTCATTGTTACCATAAAAACTTCTCGGCAAAGTACTTGTTAAACTTACTGCTCTAAATGGTGTCCCTTCATGCCCCATTAATCCTACTGCCCTATTTAGCCAACCACTTTCGGTACCCTTGTTAAAAGGCGTGCCGCTTTCCATATAGTCTTGCGCGTCAAAGTGACTTCTTGTTTTATTGGGGCTACCTACACCATGTAATATAGCCATCCTATTTTCTTTATATAATTCATTAAATTTAGACAAAGAAGGATGCATTCCAAAACTACCATCCAAATCAAAAATACTTCCTTCACTCTTTGCAGGAGTCATAAATAAACCTGGTCTTGCTTTTTGCAAATTAATATCGGTGTATGGAGTAACGGCCATTAGTCCATCCATTGCACCCCTTTGAAAAATACAAATAAGGATTTTATTTTTTTTATATGGATTGATAATTTTATTTGAATTAGCCGCATAAGTAACGAAGGAAGGAACTCCACCAAGCCCGGCAGCAAACAAGGTCATTGCTCCGTTTTTCATAAATGCACGACGATTAATCATAATTATCTTTTTTGAAATTCAGGTGACCCAATTAACAATCCAACAATTTGTGTAAGCTTATCATTTAATTCTTTCCCCGAAACTAATTTAAGCACTCTATTAATATTTTTAGGAGTCGAAGACTCTGGCAATATGGAATTACTTATGCCTATAATTGCAGCGTCTAAACTTTCTGGCTCGTAATTATTATTTATAATTGTAGAGTCCATTTTTACGCCTGGAATTTTATTTGCAGAAAAGGCCATCCCAAAGTTCATTCTATTTAACAATGAGCCTGTATTTACCCAATAATCAGCCCTATCTGGAAACCCGGTTGGCGCTTGATAGTAATAAAATTTTTGCCCAAGGGTATTACACCAATTAAATATTTGATAAGGTTGCTTTACAGTTGCATTAGTTGCCCTAATAGCGCTAATAGTCAACTCAAATGGCGTCTTTATTTTTTTTCTTACAGAATTTTCATCCCAGAAATATATTGAATTTACCATTACTGTTAAAACCTCTTTTACATTTCCTTTAGATTTTAGAAATGTATTTGCCATTTTCTTTATCAAATTTTCAGGAGGATTATCAGATACAAATCTTACTGCTAATTTCTTGCATATAAAATGAGCAGTAGCAGGATTATTGGCAAGATTTTCAAGTAGTTTTAATCCTTCTTCATATCCGCCATTTGGTGAAAAATGATAATTCAAGACAGTTTTAGCGCTATCATCATGCCTATTTGCTCTAAATAAAAAGCTACCATCAACAACAAAGCCAAGTTTTTCAATATTATAGTACTTTGACTTTTCAAAATTATTTCGACCATCGTTATTTTTCAATAACGGCACAACAGACCAGCCGGAAAATATTTTGGCAACTTCGGTTACATCTTTTTGCTTATACCCTCCCTCAACTCCTAATGTATGCAGTTCCAAAAGTTCTCTTGCATAGTTTTCATTTAGTCCCTGTGATTTCCTTTGTTTAATTAAATTAATCACACCAGAATCTTGAAAAGGTGCTTGTGCTTTTGCAGCTACCCTTTTAATTCTATTATTTAACTCATTTTTCGAAATCTCGTTATTAAAACTTATACTGTAATTATTATCTAGGTACTCCAACATAGCCGGGCTTTTAGCCGTTGCAACAAGTAAGTTTTCGAATTTACCTAAGACATTGGGCCTTATAACATCTCTTTCAAAACTTAATATATGCATTGCACATTGATTCTTTGAAAGAGATACATTAAAATGATTAAACCAGAAATCAGTTAACACTTCAGTTAATTGATTATTACTATATATAGCCCTTAATATTTTTTGATTAATTAATTGACGTTGGTACTCAGCTGGCAGTCTTATGTTTTTCTCCTTTAAAAATGAGTCAATAAATGCCTTGTATTCTTTTTTATCAAAATTAGAATCGGCCATGAATACACCTTCAGATTTTAATAATCTTCTGATTTCAAATTGAGGTAAAAAACTATTAATGATTGTTTCTTCATTCATTTTTAAAGCATCATAGCTTGCTAAATTAGCTGCTAATTCAGATTCGGGCTGAGCCGAACTTAGCTGTTTTTCAAACCAATATTCTAATCCCATATCTAATACCATATCTACATCACCAGGTTTTATTCCAAATGTAAAACGGTTTAATAAATGAACTGCTGCCTGCCTTTTTGTAAGACCCATTTGCTCATATGGAAAAGACAACCTTGTCTTATATATAATGGGATTAGGTTTACCAAAGGTTGTAATATGTAATAAAACAATAAATAATAATATGAGCACCTTTGAATTCATGTAAAAAGCGTTTATGCAATTCTAATTTAGACATTAAACTTTATAAAAAGTTTACCACTAATCAAATAATAAAAAACCGATATTTTAATATTCAAAAAAAGCCCCTAAACTTTTGCTTAGGGGCTAACAAATAAACTATGAAATGATTTTAATCCTTTGGAAAATCAGCTCCTTCGCTTACATCTGCCCAAGTATCAAAATCCTTCTTTAACTCATCTAATTTAAGTCTAGCACCATTAAGCGCCGCTACTCCTAATAATAATCGTAGTGGCGGATTTTCGCTTTCAACCACTTGTATCATAGCTTTGGCTGCACGAACAGGATCTCCAGGCTGGTTGCCACTATATCCTCTTATATCGCCCTTATTTTTACCTGCAGTAACTGCATAATCTTCTATAACAATTTTACTATCATTTGCTGAACGTCCCGCCCAGTCAGTTCTAAATCCACTAGGGGCAACAATGGTTACTTTTATGCCTAATGGAGCCACTTCCTTGCTTAAAGATTCGCTTAAACCATCCACTGCAAATTTAGTAGCATTGTAAAATCCTACTCCAGGGAATGCACGTAATCCGCCAATTGAAGCTATGTTTAATATATGCCCACTTTTTTGTTTACGCATGTATGGTAGAACAGCTTGTGTCATATGCGCTAAACCAAATACATTAATTTCAAACATGCGACGCACTTCGGCATCCTCACTTTCTTCTATTGCTCCAAAATAGCCAATACCCGCATTATTTACTAATACATCTATTTGACCAAATTTTGCTATTGTTAAAGCCACTGCATCACTAATTTGCTCAGCAACTGTTACATCTAACTTAACTACTAATGATGTTTCTTGATAATTTGCTACTATGTCTTGTACATCATTTGTGTTCCTTGCAGCTACCACTACTTTATACCCTTTTGCCAATGCTTCAGTCGCTAAATAACGCCCAAAACCGGTTGAACAGCCCGTGATAAACCATACTTTATTCATTGTACATATTTATTTATGATGAACTACAAAGATAAAGCCCATTTGATATACACAAATCATTCACATTAAAATTCTACTCATCCATTTGAAGAAAATTTCTGAGAAAAAAAGAATAGCTTAGAAACTTGGTAATTCTTATTAAAACAAACAACTATTTTAAAATAAACCCATATGATTAATTTAAAGAAAATTGCAGCTATTACCTGTATTGCTGGCGTATTAACTACGAACTTAAATGCTCAAGAACCTGCTAAGGATAGCCCAAAAGAAGCCATTAAAGAAAATGCCGCTATTCCTAAAGAAGAAAAATCTGTAACACATCATAGCGTTGTTATTGGTGGTAAAACAATCAATTATACCGCTACAGCGGGTGCGCTTATTTTAAGAAATAATATTGATGAACCTATTGCATTTTTTGGATACACTGCTTATACTAAAGATGGCGAAGATGCAAACAAAAGACCAATCACATTTTCATACAATGGAGGACCAGGTTCTTCGAGCATGTGGTTACATATGGGCGTTATGGGACCTAAACGTGTTGTAGTAAATGATCCTACAGATAATGCTCCTGCTCCTTATAAAGTGGAAGACAACCAATATAGTATTTTAGATAATTCGGATGTTGTAATGATTGATCCAATTGGAACTGGTATTAGCCGTGCAATTGGCAAATCAAAGAACGAAGAATATTGGAGTGTAAATGGAGATTTAAAATCGGTGGGTGATTTTGTGAAACAATATTTAATAGACAACGACCGATTAAACTCTCCTAAGTTTTTATTAGGCGAAAGCTATGGCACCATGCGTAGCGCAGCGGTTGGAAAATATTTACAAAATGCAGGTATCGCATTAAATGGCATCATCTTAGTTTCATCTGTATTAGATTTAAGAACCCTTACTTTCCAAGATGGCGATGACCTTTCTTATATTATTAACCTGCCTGCTTATGCTGCAACAGCTTGGTATCATAATAAGATTGCTAACAAACCAGCTAGCTTAGTGGAATTTTTAAAAGAAGCACGTGCATTTGCCGAAGGCCCTTACAATATTGCTTTAATGAAAGGATCTAAATTAACAAAAGCGGAAAAAGAAACCTTAGCTGGGCAATTAGCTCATTTTACAGGACTTAGTGCCGACTATTTATTAAAAGCGAATCTACGTGTTAAACAAGGACAATTTTGTCAAGAATTATTAAGAGACGAACATTTAACAACAGGCCGTTTAGATTCTAGATACAAAGGCATTAATTCAGATTTATTAAGCGAAAGTGCAGCATATGATCCTCAAAGTGCAGCTTTAAGTCCTATTTATATTTCTGCTTTCATGAATTACTATTATGGTGAATTAAAAGTAAGTAAAGGATTAACCTATCGTGTGTCCGCAAGTAGCTTACCTGGTTTTAAATGGGATTGGAAACACAATACAAGTGGCTTTGGAGATGCAGCTACACCAAATACAGCGATTGACTTAGCAGAAGCAATGACAAAAAATCCAAACTTAAAAGTATTAGTACTTAATGGTTATTACGATTTAGCTACCCCTTTTTATGGCACCGAATATACATTTGAACATATGGGCTTAGAAGAAAAAATCCAAGCAAATGTTAAAATGAAATATTACGAAGCAGGTCATATGATGTATGTACATCCAGCATCGGCTGCTGCATACAAAAAAGATGTAACAGATTTTATTAAAGAAAATGCTGGTTTAAAATAAATTATACAATTAATATAGAATATGCGTAAAATTATAAGTACCATAAGCTTTCTGTTATTTGCAGCATTTTGTTTTGCGCAAAACAACAATACCACCATTATAAAAGCAGGTAAATTAATAGATGTTGAAACTGGAAAAGTTTTAACCAATCAATTAATTCTTATTAGACATGACAGTATTGTTCAAGTCGGTTCCAACATTGCAATTCCAAAAGATGCTAAAGTTATTGACCTTTCAAAATATACAGTTCTACCGGGTTTAATTGATTGTCATACGCATATTACTGGCCAACCTGGTGGTGACTACTATGCAGATATATTTAGAAAAACACCGGTTGATGTAGCTGTCACTGCACATATTTATGCAAAGAAAACATTGGAAGCAGGATTTACAACAGTACGTGATTTAGGATCTGCTGGTTTAGTAGATATTGCCTTAAGAAATGCAATTAATAATGGAGACATTGTTGGGCCTAATATTTATGCAGCAACCGTATTTATTGGTTCAACTGGGAGTCATGGAGACCTAAATGGATTTTCGGCTTATTTACAATTTAATATGCCAAAGGGAATGTCTGGCGTTGCCAATGGTGTAGAAGGTGTTCGTGAACAAGTTAGATACAATGTGAAAAATGGTGCCGACGTTATAAAATTTGGAGCAAGTGCTGGTGTATTAAGTGAGGAAGAAAGTGTAGGTGCCCCTCAATATACGCAGGAAGAAATGAATGCAATAGTTAGCGAAGCTAAAATGTGGGGACGCAAAACTGCTGCACACGCACATGGCGCTGAAGCAATTAAGATGGCCGTAAAAGCAGGTGTAGCATCGGTTGAACATGGTAGCTTAGTAGACGAAGAGGGCATTCAATTAATGAAAGAACATGGCACCTATTTAGTATCTGACGTTTATGACGACGAATACATTTTATCGGAATATGCAAAATTAGGCTTCCCTGAAAAAATTATCAACAAAGAAAAAATGGTTGGTAAACTACAAAGAGAGAATTTTCAAAAAGCAGTTGAAGCTGGTGTTAAAATTGCATTCGGAACAGATGCTGGGGTTTATCCTCACGGTTGGAATGGCAAACAATTTAAGTGGATGACTCGTTTTGGCTTAAGTCCAATGGGAGCTATTCAAGCTGCTACAATAAATGCAGCTGACTTAATTGGCATTAAAGAAAAAACAGGATCTATTAAAGCTGGTAAAAAAGCTGATATTATTGCAGTTGCTGCCAATCCAATTGACGAAATTACCAGTTTAGAAAATGTACAATTTGTAATGAAAAACGGTGTGGTTTATAAAAATAATTAAATATGAAAAGATTTATTATCGGGCTACTTTTAATTTTAACTTTTGGCATGACCCAAAATACAATTGCACAAACTACCAAGGATGCTAGTTTGACAGTTGAAAAAATAATGAAAGACATTAAATGGATTGGTGCCCCTCCTAGCAATATTAGCTGGACATGGGATAGCAAGGCAGTTATATTTAGCTGGAATCCGGATAAAAACATTGCTGACTCTTTTTACATTTATAAATTAAATAGTAAACAACCCGAAAAATTAAATTACAACGAAGCCCTTAAATACAAAGCAATTAATGCTGGCAAGTATAATAAAAACTATAACCAAATTGTTTATAACTACAAAGGTGATATCTATTTATTAAATACAGTTACAGGGGTTACCACGCCTATTACCCAAACCGAAGAACAAGAAAGTAATCCTAGCTTTATTAACAATGACGAATGGGTGGTGTTTCATAAAAACAGAAATATATATGCTTGGCAAATTAAAACTGGTCTAACTAAACAGCTTACCAACTTTGTTAAGGACGCAGAAAGAGCACCAAAAAACAGCACGAATCCTCAGGACGTTTTTTTAAACAACCAATCATTAACTAATTCAAGTGTTTTACAATGGCGTAAGAAAAAGAAAGAAGCTAGAGATAGTTTTTTAGAACAAAATAAAGAAAAAGCTTTAGCAAAAGCCATAGCTATTGGTGATAAACAATTGACTAATGCAGAAGCAAGTAACTCTGGGTCTTTTGTGTTGTATACTTTATTTACGCCTGATGCTTCTAAAACAACCATTGTACCTTCTTATGTAACGGAATCGGGCTATACCACAGACATTCCAGGACGTGAGAAAGTAGGTCATGGACAAGGCGTTTCAGAGTCTTTCATTTACAATAAAATTTTAGACACTACTTATGCTATTAAATTAGATTCAATTCCAGGCAGTATGGATAAGCCAGATTATACTAAGGACTATGCTACTCAAAAAGACAAAAAAGCGAGTGTTCGAAAACTATGGATTAGCGAAGTATACTGGAATGAAAGCAATGACCTTGCAATTGTTGATATTAGATCGGTAGATAACAAAGACCGATGGATTATGTCTTTGGATCCAAGTACCGCAAAATTGACTTTAATTAACCGTCAAAGAGACGAAGCTTGGGTAGGTGGCCCAGGAAATAGTAGTTACCGAGCTAATGCAGGTTGGCTTAACGACCACAGTTTTTATTTTCAGAGTGAGCAAACAGGCTATTCGCATTTATACACTTATGATATAAATACAAAAATTACAACTGCATTAACTAAAGGTAATTACGAAGTACAAGATGCTGTTTTATCAAAAAATAAAAAAGCATTTTATATTTTAACCAACGAAGTACACCCTGGTCAACAGAACTGGTATAAATTAACTATTGAAGGATTAACAAAAGAAAAATTCACTAATAAAGTGGGCACCTATGAAGTGAGTATGTCGCCTGACGAAAAAACAATTGCGTACCGTTATTCTTATATCAACAAACCTTGGGAACTTTTCATTCAAGAAAATAAAAACACGTCCAATATTGCGCAAGTAACTTTTAAAGCTGCAAGCGATGAGTTTAAACAATACCCTTGGAGAGAGAATAAAATTTTCACAATAACTGCTAGAGACGGTCAACCAATTTACGCGCGCTTATATGAACCAAAAACAGGTACTAAAAATAATGCTGCAGTTATTTTTGTACATGGTGCTGGCTACTTACAAAATGTTCATTTTGGATGGAGCAATAATTACCCGCGCGAATACATGTTTAATAACTTATTAGCTGATAAAGGTTATACAGTTATTGATATTGACTACCGCGGAAGTTCGGGTTATGGTAGAGATTGGAGAACTGGCATTTACCGATTTATGGGTGGCAAGGATTTAGACGATGAAGTAGACGCAGCTAAATATTTAGTAAGTAATTTAGGTATAGATAGTACACGCATTGGCATGTATGGTGGGAGCTATGGTGGGTTTATGACCCTAATGGCTTTATTCACGCAGCCGGATTTAATTAAAGCGGGTGCTGCCTTAAGACCAGTGACCGATTGGGCACATTATAATCATGGTTACACATCAGATATTTTAAATGAGCCGGCAACAGACTCTATAGCCTATGCTCGTTCCTCTCCTATTAACTTTGCTGCAGGTTTAAAAAATAACTTACTTATTTGTCATGGTATGATTGATGTAAATGTTCATTACCAAGATGCAGTAAGATTAGCGCAAAAATTAATTGAAATTGGGAAAGACAATTGGGAACTAGCTTCTTATCCAATGGAAGATCATGGTTTTGTTGAACCAAGTAGCTGGACAGATGAATACAAGAGAATTTTAAAACTATTTGATACCAAGCTAGCGAAATAAGCTAAAGTGTCATTAATGATATTCTATTAAACTAAATAGGCGCCTGCGGCGCCTATTTAGTTTGTATTAAGTAAGGCTTTTGTAAATCTATTCTCTATCTAAAATATCTTTCACATTTCCTGTACGTTTTAGTACACCCCACTCCTGTAATTCCCCTTTAATTGCACGCTTAATGGCTTTAAAGAATACATACATCATGAGCCATCTATAAATAAGGCGCTGAGGAACTAGCCATATTAGTTTGAATGGATTTTCTTTTTCAAATGCAAATGCAATTGATGCAATTAAAGCATCTACAATTACATATATTAAGAAGTAAAATGCAATCTTACCTCCATTACCAGTGCACAATGCAACAACCATTAAGAAGTCCGCAATTGGCGACAATAATGGAATGATATATTTAAACAATAGCATGTCGGGTAATGCCACCCAACCTAATGCCTTATTTGTATTATTAAACATCATGTACTTATGCTTCCAAAATGTTTGCATCACACCAAAACTCCATCTAACTCTTTGTTTCAAAAATTGTCTCAAGTGTTCAGGCACTTCGGTATAAGCATAGGCCTTTGGTTCATTAGCGACAAGATAACCAGCTTTAATAATACGCATTGTAATATCGCAGTCCTCGGCTAAGGTGTCTGTAGTAAAGCCGCCAGCTTCAATTAAAGCATCTTTTTTAAACGCACCAATTGCACCAGGGATAACTGTAATCGCATTTAAATAGGCAAATCCTTTACGATCAAAATTTTGACTTGTTATATATTCAATACTTTGCCATTTAGTAAGCAGGTTTACTTCATTACCCACAATAACTGAACCAGCCACAGCACCCACTTCCTGACCATCTTTATTTAATGGATTGGAGAAATTACGCATTAACTTAGAAACAGCATCTGAAGCCAACTTAGTATCTGCATCTATACATACCACATAGTCGGCATGTGATTGTCCTATGCCATATTGCAATGCAGAAGCTTTGCCTCCATTTTGTTTAGTGAATACTTTTACTAATGGATTATTTGCAAATGCTTTGCTAACAATTTCATAGGTTTTATCCTTACTTCCATCATCTACGAATATAATTTCAAAATCGGGATAGTCACATTTTAATAAATTCTGTAGAGAAGATACCGCATTTACTTCCTCATTATAAGCAGGCACTATGATAGATACGAATGGATGCGCTAATGTACTCTCAATAGCATCTAACTTTAGCTTCTTTCTTTTTTCCAAAACAGCCATCACACCAATAATGATAATTCTTATGGTACTCAAGGCCAAGAATATCATAAATAAAGCAAAGAAAAAATTACCTCCTAAATAAGCAGACTCCGCTAAGAAATAATTTATTTGCAGCCAATAATACTCCTTCCCTTTTGGAATAGTTGGCATTAGATCTTCTGGTTTTTTTCCAAGTAAATCCGCAACAGTAGTAAATGTGTACCCTTGCGCTTTAAAATATCTTATAATTTTACCTGTTGCATTTACTGTATTCTCTCTGTTTCCTCCTGCATCGTGTAATAAAATAATACTACCTGCAATAGAAGTGTCTTCCGGATTGCCAGTATTAATTTTATTTTGATAAATTTTTACAACCCTATCAAAAATAGTATCGTTTCTGTACTCGTTAATCGGTATTTGCCAATCCTCTGGATCAATACTCTCGCCTACGGTGATATAGTTTTTTTGTCGACTAAGTGCAATAGGCGCCAATTCCTCGTATTTGCCTGGCTCACTATCTGCATTAAATGGAGCTCTAAATAAAATAGTGCTATGTCCTGTGATACACTCAATAAGTAAACGAGTTGCATCCATCTCTAAGCCAGCCCACTGCTTACTCACCTTACTCATGTCCTGATGTGTAAATGTATGGTTGCCTATTTCATGTCCTTCTCTAAAAATTCTTTTTATAAGAGGGATATTATTTTCCGCTTGATACCCTACTACAAAAAAAGTAGCAGGCACATGATAATATGCAAGGGTATCTAATATTTGCTTAGTGTATTTTGGATCGGGCCCATCGTCAAATGTTAATACTAATTTTTTCTTAGGAGTTGCCCCAAAACGACGTATCACATATGTTGAAGGAAGTTTATCATAATACTCTTCGGCAATTAACATAGAAGTTGTATCAATCTCACTTCGTATAAATCCATCCTCTGGCGAAGCTATAATATCAAGTATTTCTCCATCTCCTACAAAGTCTGGCGCACTACCCGCTTTGATTTTATTAAAGCCAACAAAGTCAAATGATTTTAATGCAGATTTAGTCATTGGCTTGTCATAAAAAGACCATAGTCTCACATCCTCGCCTCCTAGACGCCATAGCACGGTCCCCGCTAAATTAATTTCGGTTGCAAAACGAATAGAATTAAAATTAGTAGCTGCGTCAACAAAATATACTTTATGCAAATGATCCTCACTATCATAATATTGATAGTATAAATTATAAGAATCGTTATCATAATCAATTTTAGCTTCACTATTTCTTGCATTCGCAATAGCTTGTTGATAAGTTACATCAAATTGTTTGATCACTTTTTCCTTCTTACTCATTTGCCAATCATGACCAAATGCTGGTATTGCCAAAATAATTTTGTTGGCAGGCATTTTTTGTGATGCATCAATTACAGCAGCTTCAATCCATTTTTGAGAGCTATTAGGACCTGGCTTAGAATCTCCATTATGTTGATCGTAAGCCATTAAAATTAGATAGTCATTGTATTTGCTTAAAGCCGAAAAATTATAGTCATCATTAAATGGGATTACATCCTGAGAAACTAATAAGCCTTGTGAATGCAATTGCTCGTACAAAGATTTTTGGAATGCAATTAATGGCGCATCATTTTCCAACATCAATTCTTCAAAGTCAATATTTACTCCAATGAAATTATATTTTTTTAGAGTTGCAATAATATCATTAATAAGCCTTTGCTTTTTAGCTGGATTATTAATAATACGCTTTACAGTTTCTCCTCTAAATAATGTTTTATAGTTATTGGTTAAAAGTGGCATGATTTTCACACCAGCTTCCTGCATTACTTTTAATGCCTTTGTATCGATAGTATTATACAAAGTGTCCGAAGTTGGATCTATAAACATCCACTCAGGCAAAATCAGATTTAAATGCTTTATGTTTTGTTGCAATGAATTGAAAGACTGAGAGGCATCCCAGTTTACATAAAAGGCTGCTCTGATTCCCAAACTATCACTAAAATATTTTGAAGTTGACAAGTCCAATGGTTTACTCAAAACCTGTCCACAACCCTGTCCCTTTGCCCATTTATTACCTATGGCTCTTTTAAACCCTTTGTATTCTCTTTCTAATTTACTTTCTCTGTAATTGTCGGTAGTATCTGTGAGCACCTTTTTAATTGCCGATCCTTCCAATGGAATATCAGGCTGATTCTTATTCATCTGATAAATGCCAACAGCTATAATTAAACCAAAAATGGGTAATAAAAACAAAAAAGCACGAAGTCCCCATTTGGTCCTCTGCCATCTAGATTTATTCTTAGACTGAAATATCTGCGGGTTATGCTCCATAAATGGTTACAAAATTACGCTTATTTTGACGTACATAAGTAGATAACCCCATCGTTAAATTTGCCAATTATTTGCAAATTTTTCGTGGATGCAACTTCTTGCAAAGTTAAAACCTCTGGATTATCCTCGTTGTTGAACCAAATGAGGAGCTGTGAAGGCATTTTGTTGAACTCATTGACCAAATGCTGGTACTTTCTCTCGGGTAAAATTTGAACATGTTGTTGGGTCCTAAAATACACCGCATGCGCTGCATTAGAGTAGATAGTCTTGTCTTCCTTAAAAAAAGAAGGGTTTGTATTTAGATAATTAAGGAGCCCGCTGTTTACCATCCAATCGTCATCGCTATAGCCCCCAATGCCCCCTTCTTTGTTTTCCAAATAAGTGACATGATATGCATTTGCATATTGAGATATAGTAGCAAAAGATACTAGCAAAAATAGCAGGGTAAATGCAATTCGAACCTTTTTTGTCAAAGCCAATCTTAAAATACTAGCCAAGTAAAAACTAATAGTTAAAATACAAGGGATATAAAAAGGAGACAGCAACCTATTATTAATAGTTTCAAATCGAGAAAGCGTTGCTACTGCCAACATAAAAAAGGAATACATTAATGTAAATCCAACTGCAATTTTTTCATAGGTATGATGCTCTTTAGCACTCCATAATCTATATAAAAAAACAAACCCAATAATTGTCAAAAAGAGGAAACCTAAAATAATAGAATAAGCACCTGTATGATTTGAAAATGGCAGCCAGTCACTTAATACTAACCCATAGTATTTTAAATTTACTAAAAAGGGCGTTACTCCTTTTTGCCTATTACCCGTTAATGTTTGTGTTAAAGAAGCATTGCGTAACAAATTAATCACAAATAATGAAATAGAAATTAATCCATATACTAATGCATGTGTGAATTTCTTTTCCCATTTCAAGTTTCTATTCAATAAAATTAAAAGCCCCCCTGTTGCAAGAATGGACACACCTGCAAGCCTTGTCTCTGCTGTAATTGCCGAAATCAATGCCATAATGAGCAAATGCTTTATAGTTAATTTTTCAAAATATAGTTTACTACAATACATAAATATTATTACTTCTGTAATAAACAAAGTCTCCGACCATAACATTGTATACACTTCCAATAAACCTGGGCTAGAGGAAATAATTAACAGCACCAACCATTTAAGCCATTTGGTATGATTTGACTGTTCCAATATGAGACCACTTATAAAAATAGTAATGCCAAATAATATTGCATTAAAAATAGGCATTACTTTTAAAAACAATACCCCAAAAACTAACTTAACTAATGACAAGGTGATAGGATAAAAAACCGGAAACATTACAAAGGGCATATTGTCAAATTGATAAAACCCTTTGCCAGCTAAAAAACTATCGGCGGTACTCATATAATAAATGGAATCAGGAGAAATTCCAAGGCCGCTATGACTAGTTAACAATATGACAAGAACAAATCCTATTAAAGCAGCAAATAAAGAGTCGATATTAGATTTAAGCAATTTCAAGTTGAAATATTTAACCAAAAATACATTGTTTACACTAAAAAAAACAAAGCTTTCTTGCTCCTATTTTGCATTTAGATATTGGCTTTTAATAGTAACTTTAGTACCTACCTACTTAATCGCCAAAACGCTATGAGTGCAAACCTGATTTTATATATTATCCTAGCTTATTTTATACTATTAATGGCCATTGCCAAATTCACCTCTAAACATAGTAAAGCAAATAGTTTTTTTGATGGTGACAAATCCTCTCCATGGTTTTTAGTCGCTTTTGGGATGATCGGATCAGGCATTTCGGCAGTTTCTCTCGTTTCTATCCCTGGCAATGTTGGCAACAACCATCTGTACTTTTTTCAGTTTATACTGGGAACCATTGTGGGCTATTTATTTATTGCTTTTATATTGATTCCCATTTATTACAAACTAAAATTGGTTTCAATTTATAGCTATTTAAATACCCGATTTGGGAATATCACATACAAAACCGGATCTCTGTTCTTTTTGGTTTCACAATCCTTTGGAGCTGCTCTAAGGTTATTACTGTCGGTTAAAATTTTGCAATACGCATTTTTTGACAGCTTACATATCCCATATTTTTTAACCATATTAATACTATTACTTTTAATATGGCTTTATACCAATAAATCAGGGATAAAAACAATAGTGTGGACAGATGCATTACAATCCTTCTTTTTAATTACTGTAATGATGGTATCTATTTATACCATCAAAGATTCGCTTCATTTATCTATTTCAGGCATGTTTAACACAATTGCGAATCATCCTTATTCAAAATTGTTTGACTGGGATATGCACAATGGCTCTAACTTTTTTAAACAGTTTACTTCTGGACTACTTATCACCATTGCGCTTGTAGGGTTAGATCAGAGTATGATGCAAAAAACTTTAACCATAAGCAATGTAAAAAGTGCACGCAAAAATGTACTAGCATTTAGTTTTTTTATAGCAGCTGCACAAACAGTATTCTTAGGGCTTGGCATCTTATTATATCAATATGCTAGCACTAATCATATTGCATTAAGTGTCGAAAATGGGTTATTCACTAACACCGATGGCTTATACCCTCTTTTAACCATGAACTATTTTGGACAGATAGGCGCCATTGCATTTTTCATTGGTATTGTAGCTTCCACATTTGCAAGCATCGATTCCTGTATTGCTGCTTTAACCACGTCATTTAGCTATGATTTTATGGATATTGAAAATCAAGCCGAAGAAAAAAAGAAACAAATAAAAAACAAAGTACTATTAGGTGTAAACCTAGTTATGTTTTTGATTGTTATGGCTTTTTGGAACAGCCAAGGCGCCATAATAAATACCATTTTTACAATAGCCGGTTATACATATGGGCCCCTCCTAGGATTGTACCTTGTAGGACTATTCTCCAATATCCAGCTTAAAGAAAAATGGACACCAATTGCATGTGTTTTAGCACCTATGTTAACTTGGGTTTTAAATTATTACGCTGTAGCTTGGCTTCAATTTGATTTTGGATTTATGAATATTTTAATCACAGCACTAATCACAATTTTGTTTTTAGTAAGCATTAAAAAAAATAAATAATGCCCTCCCAAATTATTAAAACACAATCCCCTATTCATTTTGAAACCTGTGCACAATACATGGCAGTATCGGAACCATGGATTAGTTTACAAATGAATTATGAGCAGTGCCTTCAAGCATTTGATGGCGATTTTAGAGAAGTATACATTCTTATGGAAACGGAAACGATTCAGGGATTTGTGATTATACAGCCCAAAGGATCCTTTAAGGGATATATCCAAACCATTTGTGTGAACCCAAATACCAGAGGAAAAGGTTATGGAACCGAACTATTAAAATTCTCAGAAGAAATTATCTCAAACTACTCGCCTAATATATTTATTTGCGTTTCGGACTTTAATAAATCAGCTTTAAAACTTTATTTAAAATTTGGCTTTGAAGTTATAGGGGAACTTAAGGATTTTGTAAAAGCAGGTTTTACTGAAATATTATTACGTAAAACAAAAGGACCAATTGTAGATTACACTAATAACAAATTTTAAATGAAATTAATTAGCATATTTTGCGCTGCAACTTTCCTGGCACCTTTACTTGGTTTATGTCAAGCAGAAAGCTCAAAGACTAAACTCGTTTATGTAGTTGATAGTGTCATTAATAGTCAGGTAAATGATGGGAAAATACCAGGCGCTGTTATTCAAATAAAACAAAATGGACAGGTTGTTTACACCAATACTTATGGCTATGCACAACTATTTAATGACAACCATGAAAAGTTGGCAAGTCCCGAAAAACTTACTCGTTTTCATCAATTTGACATAGCATCTCTTAGCAAAGTAATTGGCACAACTACTTCTATAATGTTATTAGTAGACCAAGGATTAATTCATGTGGATGATTTAGTAGGAAAATATATTCCGGCATTCAACTTGGGCGATAAATCTAAAATAACTATTAGACATTTGCTAACACATACTTCTGGTATTTATGAATGGTATCCTATGTATTATAAATCGGACAATAAGGAAACAACTTTTAAATTAATCGCTTCCCTCCCACTTGCCTATGAAACAGGCACGCAAAGAAAATACAGTGATTTAGGTTTTACGATATTAGGACAAATTATTGAAATAGTTTCTAAACAAAGTCTTGAACAATTTATAAATGACAAGGTATTTAAGCCACTTGGAATGTCACGCAGTTGCTTTAACCCTTTAAAGTCAAAATTAAATTTGCCTATTGCGGCAACTTCGGTTGGGAACCCTTATGAACATAGAATGGTTTATGACACATCGCTTGGTTTTAAGTTTAAGGAAATTAATCCAACTGCTTGGAATAAATGGAGAACTTATACCTTAAAAGGAGAAGTAAACGATGGCAATGCTTGGTATGCAAACAATGGCGTGTCTGGCGCTGCTGGCATTTTTTCGACTATGGATGATTTGCAATTATTAGTTGACATGCTAATGAACGATGGCAAAATTGGTAGCACACAATTTATTTCCTCAAACACCATTCAAAATTTTATTTTAAAAGATAAATTTAACAACGGACTTGGATGGATGATGGACCCTATAAATTCATTTATGAAAAATGCGCCTGAAGGTAGTTTTGGGCATACTGGATTTACAGGTACAAGTATTGCAATTGTACCAAGTAAAAAACTATCCGTAATCATTCTAATAAACAGACAACAAGTGGGTTTATTAAACGGCAAGGAATACTATAATGTAAATCCTATTCGTCAACAAATATTTAAGGCGATCTTAAGTTACGCGAATAATTAATTTAAAAATTTTGTGAAAATTGGAATTGTTAAACCAAACTAGGTTTACAATGTCTAAATTTGTATCAAATCATTCAAATGCGCTATTACCTCTATACTTTCAGTTTTATATTTACTAGTTTATTATTTTCAAATTGTAGTCCTAAAGAATATCCTATAGGTAAATTTCAATCTGATTTAATTATAGCAGACGGTGACGCAACTGACTGGGGACTCCCATTACGTTTTGGAAGTGAAATTGGTTCTTTACAATATTCAATAACCAACGACAAGGAAAATATTTACATAAGCGTTGCATCTAGTGACCAAATGACTCAAATGAGAATGCTTCGAGCAGGTCTTAAAATATACATTGACCCTAAAGGAAATAAGAGCACTGACATTTGCTTAACCTACCCCTTTAAAGATCAAATGGAAGCGCCAAGGGGAAGAGGTGAAAATAGAAACACAGATCCAAATGCGATGAAACAAAAAATGCTTTTAGATGCCGATATTTTTAATACTACTGGATTCGTAAATATGGAAAACAGAATTTACGATTTAAAAGATACTAGTCATTTCAAAATTGGAATGAACTATGATAAATACAATAACCTAGTATTCGAAGCCATTATCCCAATTAAAAATGTAATTGTAAATAAAATAAACTTTAAAAAAGCTCCAAGTATAAGTGTGGGTATCATTGTAAATAACATGAACAACTTTGGTACAAGAACTGGAAATTCCAATGGCGGCGAAGCTATGCGCAGTGGGATGGGTGAAGGAGGTGGAATGAGAGGCGGCATGGGCGGAGGCGGAATGCGCGGCGGTATGGGTGGTGGTGGAATGAGAGGCGGTATGGGCGGAGGCGGAATGCGCGGCGGGATGAGTGGTGGTGGAATGAGAAGTGGTGGAGCGAGTTACAATGATAACAATAAGCAAATAGCAAACTGGTATCAATTTAAAATGGCATTTGAGGCAAATTAAAACACTTCTCCAAGGTTTACATAAAAACCGCCGCTTCCATTTTTACCAAGCCCATAGTCTACACATATATTAGTTCTGGAATGCTTATTTATTTTAAGTCTAAGTCCAGCTCCATAACCCGGTAACAAAGTTGCATAGGTGGATGATAAGTCCCCCGAAAAGGATTGCACATTAGCAAAGACTACTCCTCCAAACAATCCATTTTGTGAAATACCAAATCTATACTCAGATTCAAAATAAGACATACTCCTTCCTCTGAATCTACTTTGTATATATCCCCTTCCGGAATTATATTGATCATCCCATCCTGTTGATGGCATAATTAAATATGGAATTTTGCCACTTAGTGTTAGCCATTCTAAATTCCAAATTGCCAATATGTTTTTAGAATTACTAGGGAAGGTGAAATATTTTCTAGTATCTATGACCAAGGATTGCCAATTATTATCGCTGCCTAATGCTTGAAAGTTATCACGATATAAAATATTAAAATACATTCCCTTATCAGGATTAATTTGATTGGTTCTAGTATCGTACAACACATTCAAAATGGGACCTACCGAAGTTTCATTCTTTCCTAATTCCCTTTGAATTAAGTTACTAATCCGCTTTGTAGTGGGATCCAAAACAGTTATATCCCAAAATTGATCATAATACAATCCAAGTCCCGCAAACCAATTTGTTGAAAAGCTTTTAACAATTCTGTTATGTAATTTTAACCCCGAAAAATTAATAGTCCTTGCTTTATTTGGATCGGTCTTTCCGCCAAGTCCATAAATGCTAGAAGGATATGAAATGTATCTGTTATCAGAAACAAAATTATACCTGCCATTCTTAAACCAAATATTTGCGCTTAATGGTAAAATAATTTGATTGTACTCGGAATAAGTTATGCTTGTAGCAATATTGGACAACTTTGCGTCCTTTGTTTCGTAATTATAATAACCAATATTCGCACTTAATATTCCTGCAAAAGCGGTTTGAAGGGTGTACCCAGCTGCTGGAACAATAGAATAATTGTATTTACTTTTATTCAAAGCATCTAAATTATTAATGCTTTTGTTTGGATGTAATAACCTACCAATCACATCGGACATATCCTTTCCACTTATGTCTTGTTTATGCACTTCCCTGCTCACTGAATCTCCTATCCCTTTAACCATTTGTGCTTTTGTGTTGGTCATGAAGAATAGAAAAACTAGTATAGTAAGCGATTGTTTAATAATTTTCGGTTTAATGGGTGCAATTTAATCAAAGTTTAGACAATAAATATTGCTTTGGGTTTAAATGGTGCGCCTACTTTTAAGCATTTTTAGGCAGGTTTTGGTAACTTAGTAGCTATTAAACAAACATGCATAAAAGACAATTCTTAAAAAACATAGTACTTACCACATTGGGCACTCCATTGGGTATGGTTGGTTTTGCAAAAGCATTTGAGTTAAAAGCTAAATCCCAAACTTTTGAGCTAGCTAAGGATGAGGACTTTTGGGCACAAATAAGAGATCAATATTTATTAAAGACCGATTATATTAATCTTGAAAATGGATATTATAATTTTTTGCCACAACCATTATTAAACAAATACATTGAGCATATTAAGGAAGTGAACTTGCAGGGATCCTATTATATGCGCACCGTGCAGTTTGATAATAAGAAAAAGATTACTGCTCGTTTAGCTGTGGTTGCAGGATGTAGTCCCGACGAATTAATTATTACAAGAAATACAACAGAATCTCTTGACTTAGTTATAGGCGGCCAAGATTGGAAAGCTGGAGACGAAGCTATTATGGCATACCAAGACTATGGTGCCATGTTAGACATGTTTGATTTAGTAGTGAATAAATATGGGGTTGTAAAAAAAATGGTGTCAGTCCCTAATATCCCAAAGAATGACGAAGAAATTATTTCACTTTATGAAAATGCAATTACCAACAAAACAAAAGTGATATTGGTAAGTCATATGATAAATATTTCTGGGCAAATTTTACCTATTAAAAAGATATGTGCCATGGCCCATGCCAAAGGCGTTCAGGTAATTGTAGACGGCGCTCATGCATTTGCGCATATTCAATATAAGATCCAAGATTTACACTGCGATTATTATGCAGCTTCCTTACATAAGTGGCTGAGCACTCCACTTGGTGCGGGTATGTTATATATTAGAAAGGATAATGTAAAAAGAGTATGGCCTTTGTTAGCTGATGGAGAAAAAGACCCCAATAAAATTAATAGACTCAATCATACAGGAACACACCCAGTACATACCGACTTAACCATTAATGATTCTATTGATTATTTTGAAATTATCGGGGCTGAACGAAAAGAAGCACGCCTTAGATTCTTGCAAAATTATTGGACAGAAAAAGTTAGACATTTGCCAAGAATAATTGTAAATACCCCAGCAGATGCTAACCGTAGCTGCGCCATTGCTAATGTAGGTATTGAGGGAATAGACCCAGGAGATTTAGCAAAAAGATTACTTAAAGAACATAAAGTATTTACGGTTGCTATTGATTATGCAAATGTCCGTGGCTGCAGAATATGCCCAAATTTGTATACAACAACAAAAGAATTAGATCATTTCATTAATGCACTTAAACAACTTTCCAATAATGGCTAAAGATATTAGAACAACAGAAAATGACTCAATATATAATGACATTGAAAAAATGTCTACAGAGGAAATATTAACTAATATTAACTCGGAGGATCAAAAGGTTGCGATTGCAGTACAAAAAAGTATTAAATCCATTCAGTCTTTAGTAGATGCTACTGCAACTAAATTAATAAACGGTGGAAGACTATTTTATATTGGCGCTGGAACTAGTGGACGTTTAGCTGTAGTTGATGCAAGCGAATGTCCTCCTACTTATGGTGTTTCTGAAGATTTAGTGATTGCGATTATTGCAGGTGGTAACCAGGCAATGTTTCACGCTGTAGAAAATGCCGAAGACAATACTAAACAAGCATGGCTTGATTTAAATACATACCACATTAACGAACAAGATGTTGTAATTGGTATTGCTGCAAGTGGCACTACCCCTTATGTTTTAGAAGGACTTAAAGCGTGTCAAGAAAATAATATAATTACAGGAAGTATCAGTTGTAATTTTAATAGCCCTATTTCTGATTACGCTAACCACCCTATCGAAGTTGATCTTGGACCAGAATTTATAACAGGAAGTACACGTATGAAAAGTGGTACTGCACAAAAGCTAATTCTAAACATGATCTCTACTTCCGTGATGATTAAGTTAGGACGTATTGAAGGAAATAAGATGGTGAATATGCAATTAGCAAACCAAAAATTAATTGCGAGAGGTGTAAATATGATTATGCAACAAACAGATATCACCGACCCTGCTGTTGCTGAACAATTGTTAAAAAAATATGGTTCAGTTAAAAAAGCAGTTGAAAGTCATAAATAAAAATGATACTTAATTCGGAAAACTAATCTTGCCCATCGTGATGGGCTTTTTAGTTGCATCTCCTCCAATTTGCATTGCTTCACCCGCAACTGCTTCGTTAGCCAACAAAGCAAATAATATAGCTTCTTTTGCATCAGGATTTACACCAATATCTTGTAATGAAACTACATTAATACCAGGCAATAAATTTACAAGATGCTCAAACAGCACTGGATTATGCATACCTCCTCCACTTAAGTATACCGTATTAACGATATCCAATGAAATTGAATTACGCATAGCATCTACTATAGTTTCAGCAGTAAATTGATTTAATGTTGCTAATACATCTTCATGTGATATTGCTGTAGTATTAGAAATTTTTTGGGCTGCTTGCAAATAGCTCAAATTAAACAATTCAGGACCTACTGTCTTTGGCAATGGCAATACAAAAAATGTATTTCCCTTTAATGCTGCAAGTAATTTGGAATTTGTTTTACCAACTTTAGCAATTAATCCATCTTTATCAAATGCCATGTTCAAATAAGTGCGGGTATACGCATCCATCATAGTATTTCCTGGCCCCGTATCTGAAGATAAAATTTCATTTAATGGAACGCCTGCTGGCAAAAAAGTAAAATTGGATATGCCTCCAATATTTAATAACACTCTATTTTCTTCCTTACTTGCAAACAGGATATAATCTCCATATACTGACAAGGGCGCCCCCTCTCCTCCAGCTGCAATATGTTTTTGCCTAAAATCACTAATAGTTACAATCCCTGTTTCAACAGCTATATGATCGGCCTCCCCAATTTGCAATGTTGCCGATCCAAATTCATCATTGGGATGCAAGGATTTTGGCGCATGGTAAATAGTTTGACCATGACTAGCAATTAAATCCACTTCTTCCATAGCAATTCCCCAACCTTGCAAAGCTTTTAAAATCATTTTTGCATGCTGTGATCCCAACCAAGGATGTATTAAGCAAAGTTGTTGTAATGAAATATTGTCCTTTGAAAAAACACTTAAAATTTGCTCCTTCATAAACGCATCATAAGGAACCGTAGTGTGTTGTAATAAATTCAATTTAGTTGTAATGCCAGATCCCGAAATTTCACACAAAGCAATATCCAATCCATCCATTGATGTTCCACTCATAAGCCCAATCACCTTTCGGCTAGCTTTATTTGCAATCTTGTAAAGTTGTTCAATATTTGAGTGCATCTATTGTGGCATTTATTTGCTGTTTAAAGGTACTAAATAGCTGCGTATCAACAGCATTTGGCCAATTTTCCACAACCAGTCAATATGACTCAATTTCAAGGGCTTATAGCGTAACTTTGGCCCTATAAATATTGATGTATGCTTAAAGTTGGTGTGTTTGGTGTGGGGCATTTGGGGAAATACCATTTAAATAACTGGCTAGAAATACCTGAAGTCCAATTAGTGGGATTTTTTGACCCAAATAACGACAATGCCAAGGAAGTAGAAGCCAAGTATGGTATTCCAAGATATATGGACGAAGAAGCACTAATAGCTGCATCAGATATTATTGACGTTGTGACCCCTACTCACTTACATTTCCCTGTTTGCGAAATGGCCATCAAAACAGGCAAACATGTATTTGTAGAAAAACCAATGGCCAACACTATTGAAGAAGGCAAAGCTATTGTTGAGATGGTAAAAGAAGCCAATGTAAAATTACAAGTTGGCCATGTGGAACGCTTTAATCCTGCTTATACTTCTTTAAAAAATGCTTCTTTAAACCCTTTATTTATTGAAGTGCATCGTTTAGCACAATTCAATCCAAGAGGTACAGAAGTAAGTGTTATTTTGGATCTAATGATTCACGATATTGATATTATTTTAAGCATTGTGAAAAGCGATGTAAAAAGTATTTCAGCAAGCGGCGTTGCTGTTTTAACAGACACTCCAGATATTGCTAACGTGCGTATTGAATTTAACAATGGTTGTGTTGCAAATTTAACGAGCAGCAGAATTAGCATGAAGAAAATGCGTAAAATTCGTTTGTTCCAAAAAGATGCTTATATCGGAATTGACTTTTTAGAAAAGACAACTGAAATAATCAAATTAAAACAACCAGACGAGGAAGATAGCTTTTCATTTGATATAGACACTCATCAAGGCAAAAAAACAATCTCAATTTCAACTCCGGTGATTGAGGACGGCAATGCTATTAAAGCAGAACTTACCAGTTTTGTAAATTCAATTTTGAATGATGAGCCTACTGTAGTGAGTGAAATAGATGGTTACCTTGCAATGGAAGTAGCACATCAAATTTTAGATAAAATAAACAAGAGTACTTCTGTTTTAAGACAAGCACCTGAAGTAGCACCCAAGCCCATTAAAGACGACGGATCGGAATATGCTTTAGACTTTGACGAAGACTAATAATAAACGATTGTATATTTTGATCTAGTAATAGAATTGAATACCCTCTTTACAATTTATTAGTTTACCAGATGCTTATTACGCAAATCGCTTTGCTAAGATATACTCTGCAATGGCTAGGTCTAATGGTCTGGTAATTTTGATATTTTCAAATTCTCCATCTACTAAATACACCTGCTTCCCACTTGCTTCTATTACATTTGCTTCATCGGTAAACAAGGGGTTAAACTCTTGATTAAAAGCAGCTAATAATAAATCTGATTGAAATGTTTGGGGTGTTTGAATTAACATCACGTTTTCTCGGTCAAATAATTCGTTCTTATCCCCTTTTAGTAGTCTAACCGTATCCGTACTACTTACAGCAGGAATTGCAGAACCTTTTTCTAAGGCTTGCTGATAACATCTTTGAATTAATGCAGGTGTCAATAAACATCTTACTGCATCGTGTACAAATACAATTGAGGATTCTTTTACTTGAGCCAATCCATTCTTAACAGATTGAAATCTGGTTTCGCCGCCAGCTACAAATACAATATTTTTAGTAAACCCATTCTTTGTTAATAAATCTTTGCCTTCTTGCACATAACCTTCTGGCAATACTACTACTAATTGAATATCCGAAAAAGCAGCTACAAATTGGTCAATAGTATGTAATAAAATAGGCTTGCCCTGAATTTCTAAAAACTGTTTTGGCACTACCGATCCCATTCTTTGACCTGTTCCTCCTGCTACAATAATTGCTATCTTTTTTGAATACATAATTTATTATTTTACTTGACCAACAAGTTTTTAACCTCATCCTGAAAACTCTTTTTATTAATAGGCGCTGTGCCTACCAATTCACAAACCAGCCCCCCTGCAATATTAGCAAGCTCTGCGGCCAATTCCATATTCTTAGTACTTGCATAGGTTAAACTTGCAACAGCTATTACGGTATCTCCTGCGCCACTTACATCTGCAATGTTTCGGATATGTGTTGGAATTAATTTATGCGCATCCGATTTTCCAAAATACACCCCATGTTCAGACAATGTGATAAAAGAAATACTATGTTGTAAGTGTTGCTCTAATGCACTATGTACTTTGTTTAAGCTATCAATATTCACAATGGGCATTTCTATTTTTAATCCTTCTTTTACTTCCTTTAAATTAGGTTTAAAAATAGTACAGCCTTTATACGCTAAAAAGTTTTTATGCTTAGGGTCCACCGCAGTTGGAATTCCTTTTTTATTGCAATAGCTTATTACAGAAGCAATTACTTTTTCGGTTAATACCCCTTTATTATAATCTTCCAAAATTATTAAAGACGGATGCTCCTTATCTACGTATGCATAAAAGTTAGCTAGTAATTTATCTGATTCCGCATCACTAATATCGTTGGTATGCTCATGATCTAATCGCATCATTTGTTGATTACGCCCCATGATACGCACTTTGTTTGTCGTAACTCGCGTTTCACTCTCGTAGATATAATTAGTATTTATTCCTTCTGCATTTAAAAGCGTATTTAGCTCCTTTCCTTCAGGATCCTTACCAATTACTGCAAACAAAGTAGTTGGCGCTCCAAGTGCCCTTAAATTTAATGCCACGTTGGCTGCTCCACCCACTCTAGTTTCTTTCTTTTGCAATGAAACGATAGGCACAGGTGCTTCCGGTGAAATTCTATCTACCGATCCCCACCAATAAGTATCCAACATAATATCTCCCACCACACCAATTTTAGTATGATCAAAAGATCCAAATAATTCATCAAATGCTTTTTGATCCATCATAACTACGCTGCTGATTTTTGATTACGCAATGCGATATAGTACAAAGGTATACCAATGAGCGTGATTATTAAACCAGGCCAAGTGAAATTAGGCTTGTAAATGATTAATAAAACACAAAAAGCAGTTCCCATTAATATATAGATTGAAGGCAAAACTGGATACCCAAATGCCTTATATGGACGTTCTAATTCGGGACGTTTTTTACGTAGGATAAATATGCCAATAATAGTAAGGATGTAAAATATTACTACAATAAAAGACACCATGTCTAATAAGTCGCCATACTTGCCACTTAAGCAAAGTAAACCTGCTACAACACATTGTGCCCATAATGCCCAAGCCGGTACCGAATTTTTATTAAGTGTCCCTGCTTTTTTAAAGAACAAACCATCCTGTGCCATTGTATAATAAACTCTTGCTCCTGCAAGGATTAATCCGTTATTACATCCAAAAGTAGAAATCATAATCATCACTGCAATTACATAAGTCCCAATATTTCCAAAAATAACATTGGAAGCAGCAACCGCTACTCTATCAGCTGGCGCATTCGCTATTTCATTTAATGGCAACACACTTAAATACATAAGATTTGCCGATATGTAAATTACTGTTACAATTAAAGTTCCTAAAAATAAACTCAACCCTATATTGCGTTTGGGATTTTTAATTTCACCTGCAATAAATGTTACATTATTCCATGCATCACTACTAAATATAGATCCTACCATACTTGCAGCAATGGCACCTAAAATAGCTACGCCAAAAATGGGTGTAGTACTTCCGTCTGTTGCAATCTGTTTCATGCTCCAAGCATTTTCCCAATTCGCATTCCAAATGCTTGACTTTGATGCTAATAAAAAACCAAATCCAATTAATCCAAACAAGGATGCCAACTTAGTAACTGTAAAAGTGGTTTGAATTAATTTTCCACCCTGTACTCCTTTAGTATTAATATAAGTTAAGAGCATAATAATTGCGATGGATAATAACTGCGCTGGGTATATTTTTAAAAATCCTATATGCATTAAAATATTTGCATCTGTCATTTCTAATGAAGGAAAGAAATAGCCTGCGAATTTGCTAAACGCAACCCCTACAGCAGCAATTGTACCTGTTTGAATTACTGAGAAAAAGCTCCAGCCATATAAAAAACCTAATAATGGATTATAAGACTCTTTTAAGTAAACATACTGCCCTCCTGCTTTAGGGAACATTGCACTTAACTCTCCGTAACTTAAAGCCGCTGTAAGCGTCATAAAGCCAGTTAATAACCAAACTGCAACTAGCCACCCTGCAGAACCCACATTACGGGTAATATCCGCACTTACAATAAAAATCCCTGACCCAATCATACTTCCTGCTACAATCATGGTAGCATCAAATGCACTTAAGGTTGGTTTAAATCCAGTATTTTCCGTTGTTGACATAGTAATTGATGTTATTTATAGAAATAGTAAGATAAAAAAAATCCCGTTATTTAAACGGGATTCCTTGATATTATTTTTTGGGTTTGTATTCGCTATTCAGCCCCTTAATGATATCTGATGTAATATCATATGCCGTGTCCTTGTAATACATCAAATCCGGGTTGCTTGAAAAGATATATGCAAACTGCTTATTCTTATTGTATTGCGCCAAATATACTTCGATCTTCTTTTTAACTTCCTGTAAACGTTTAAAGCTTTCCTCTTGTAATTCCTGAGACAATTGTTGCTCCTTACTTGTATAATTTTTTTCTGCTTTAACTAAGTCTTGTTGACGTGATGCCACTTCTGCTTGAGATAAATATTGGCCATTTTTTTGTAGTTCTTGATACTTAGCAATGTACTCGTTTTTTAAACTCGTTAACTGCTTTGTATTTTCCATGTCTTTAACTTGCAAAGCCGATTTTACTTCTTTAAAAAACTCATAATTATTTTGAATGGAATCAATTTCAAAGTAAGCAACATTTGCACAGCCATTAGTAGCTATTGATGATTTTGCTGGTGCACTTGATCCATTAAAGTGCAAAACAAACAATACAATTACCGCTACTGCCAATACTCCATTTACAATCCAAGAAATAGATTTCATTATAAATAATTAATTAAAAAAATGTGTATTGCCACTAGTACAATACCCTATAAAAATAGGTAAAAATCTAAAGTCAACGAATAAAAATCACATAAAAAAAGCAGGAAATATTACTACTTCCTGCTTTTTAACATTTTATATTAATGTGTATTATTCTTCTTCATCAAAGCTCATTGCTTCGCGAGTTGTAGCCAACACTTCATATTCTTCCTTGCTTCCTACGATCAATTTCTCGAATTGTTTTTGACCAGTACCTGCAGGGATTAAATGACCTGTGATTACATTCTCTTTCAAGCCTAACATCATATCTACCTTACCTTGAATTGCGGCTTGGCTTAATACTTTTGTAGTCTCTTGGAATGACGCAGCCGAAATCCAGCTTTGTACACCTAATGAAGCCTTAGTAATACCTAATAATACCGGACGTGCTGTAGCTGGTTTCGCATCGCGCACTTCAACTACTTTATTGTCATTACGTCTTAAGATAGAATTCTCTTCTCTTAATTCACGCACTGTTACAATTTGTCCAGCTTTTAATTTAGCACTTTCGCCAGCATCAGTAACTACTTTCTTATCATAGATTCTGTCATTCTCTTCGATAAAGTCAAAACGATCTTCTAAGTCTTCCTCTAAGAATTTGGTATCACCAGCATCTACGATTTCAACTTTCTTCATCATTTGACGAACGATCACTTCAATATGCTTGTCATTGATTTTTACACCTTGTAAACGGTAAACCTCTTGGATCTCGTTTACAACGTATTCTTGAACCGCATATGGACCTCTAATAGATAAGATATCTGCTGGAGCAATTTGACCGTCTGATAATGGACTACCTGCTTTAACGAAGTCGCTATCTTGAACCAAGATTTGACGTGTTAATGGAACCAAGTACTTCTTAACCATTCCGTCTTTTGACTCAACAATGATTTCTCTATTACCACGTTTGATATTACCAAATGCTACGATACCATCAATCTCACAAACAATCGCAGGGTTACCTGGATTACGTGCTTCGAATAATTCAGTAACACGAGGAAGACCTCCAGTGATATCTCTTAATTTACCTAAGACTCTTGGAATTTTAACCAACACATGACCTGCTTTAACTTCCACACCTTCTTCGATTACAATGTGTGAACCTACTGGCAAGTTATAATGTTTGTTATCTTTTCCACCTTCTAAGATAATTGTAGGGATTCTTGTTTTATCCTTAGATTCAATAACCACTTTTTCACGGTGACCTGTTTGTTCATCCGCTTCATCACGGTAAGTGAATCCTTCGTTGATATTTTCGAACTTGATTTTACCATTTTGCTCAGCAACGATAACGTTGTTGAATGGATCCCAAGTACAAATCACATCACCTTTTTTAACTTGTGCACCGTCTTTAACAGCTAACAAAGCACCATAAGGAACGTTGTTAGTAATCATCAAACGATCGTTCTTAACATCCATAATTCTAACTTCACCTGTACGTCCAATTACCACTTTAACTTTGTTGCCATCGTTATTAATAGTATCAACAGTACGTAGACCGTCAAATTGGATAGTACCATCAAACTTAGCGTTTAAGCTAGATTCAACTGAAGAAGAACCCGCAACACCACCCACGTGGAAGGTACGTAATGTTAACTGAGTACCTGGCTCACCAATTGATTGTGCAGCGATAATACCTACTGCATCACCATTTTGTGTGATATAACCAGTTGCTAAGTTTCTACCATAACATTTAACACAAACACCGCGCTTACTTTCACATGTTAATACCGAACGAATTTCTACAGTTTCGATACCAGCATCTTCAATAGCACGTGCTTCGTCAATTGTAATTTCTTCACCAGCAGCAACGATAATTTCGTTTGTGATTGGATTAAATACATCATGTAATGAAGTACGTCCTTCAATTCTATCTGCTAATGGTTCAATAATATCTTCGTTATCTTTTAATGCACTTGTTGCAATACCACGTAATGTTCCGCAATCTGTTTCAGAGATAACAACGTCTTGTGAAACGTCTACTAAACGACGAGTTAAGTAACCCGCATCCGCAGTTTTCAACGCCGTATCCGCAAGTCCTTTACGCGCACCGTGTGTAGAGATAAAGTAATCCAATACGTTCAATCCACCTTTAAAGTTAGATAAGATTGGATTTTCAATTACCTCAGATCCTGTACTACCACTCTTACGAGGTTTAGCCATCAATCCACGAATACCAACCAACTGCTTAACCTGTGTTTTACTACCTCTCGCACCAGAATCCAACATCATGTAAACAGAGTTAAATCCTTGCTTATCGGTAGCCATTTCACGAATTAAAGTATCAGTGATACGTGTATCCACACGACCCCAGATATCAATAACTTGGTTATAACGCTCGTTGTTTGTAATAAGACCCATATTGTAGTTTTCCCAAACTTCTTCTACTTCTAATTTTGCATTCTCCAATAATTGGTGTCTTGCTTCAGGAACAACTAAGTCATTTACGTTAAATGATAAACCTCCACGGAACGCCATTCTAAATCCTAATGTTTTAATATCATCCAAGAATTTAGCTGTTGTAGGAACGTCAGTGATTTTAATAATATCACCAATGATATCTCTTAATGATTTCTTAGTTAACAATTGATTTACGAAACCTACTGCTTTTGGAGTGTGTTGATTAAACAATACACGACCTACAGTAGTTTCAATTAATTTATTTACCAATTGTCCGTTCTCACGAATATTTGTTTTTACACGAATATTTGCGTGTAAGTCAATACGGTCTTCGTTGTAAGCGATGATAACCTCGTCTAAGTTGTAGAACGCTTTACCCTCACCTCTTACTACTAAATCACCCATTGATTTTTTACCCTTAGTAATGTAGTATAAACCTAACACCATGTCCTGAGAAGGAAGGGTGATTGGCGTACCATTTTGTGGGTTCAAGATGTTATGAGAAGACAACATCAATAACTGTGCTTCCAAAATAGCCGCGTGGCTTAATGGAACGTGCACCGCCATTTGGTCACCATCAAAATCGGCGTTGAACGCAGAGGTAACTAATGGGTGTAATTGAATCGCTTTACCTTCTACCAATTTAGGTTGGAAAGCTTGTATTGATAAACGGTGCAATGTTGGGGCACGGTTTAACATTACTGGATGTCCTTTCAAAATATTTTCTAAGATATCCCAAATCACAGCTTCTTTTTTATCAACTAATTTCTTAGCAGACTTTACTGTTTTAACGATACCTCTTTCAATTAATTTACGAATAATAAATGGCTTAAATAATTCAGCAGCCATGTCTTTTGGTAATCCGCACTCGTGCATTCTTAATTCAGGTCCTACCACAATTACAGAACGTCCAGAATAATCCACACGCTTACCTAATAAGTTTTGACGGAAACGACCTTGTTTACCTTTCAATACATCAGATAAAGATTTCAAAGCACGTCCACCCTCTGCTTTAACCGCATTAGATTTACGAGAGTTATCGAATAATGAATCGATCGCTTCTTGTAACATACGTTTTTCGTTACGTAAGATTACTTCTGGTGCTTTAATTTCCAACAAACGCTTTAAACGATTGTTACGGATAATTACACGACGATATAAGTCATTCAAATCAGAAGACGCAAAACGGCCACCATCTAATGGCACCAATGGACGTAATTCTGGAGGAATAACAGGAATATATTTCATCACCATCCACTCTGGTTGGTTAGTGATATGTGTTTTAGCTTCACGGAAAGATTCAACAACACTCAAACGCTTTAAAGCATCTGCTTTTCTTTGTTGTGAAGTTTCGTTTGCAGCAGCATTACGTAAAGAGAAACTTAATTCATCAAGATCTAATAAACCTAATAAATCATGTACAGCATCCGCTCCCATTTTGGCAACGAATTTTTGTGCATCATCATCAGGTAAATATTGATTGTCTTTTGGTAAAGTATCTAATAAATCTAAGTACTCTTCCTCGGTTAACAAATCACCAACTTTAAAGTTGTCTTTGATACCTGGTTGAATTACTACATATCGCTCATAGTAAATGATAGTTTCTAATTTCTTAGAACTCATTCCTAATAAATAACCAATTTTGTTTGGTAAAGATTTAAAGTACCAAATGTGCACTACAGGTACCACCAATTTGATGTGACCCATACGCTCACGACGTACTTTTTTCTCTGTTACTTCCACACCACATCTATCACAAACAATACCCTTATAACGGATACGCTTATACTTTCCACAAGCACACTCATAATCCTTTACTGGACCAAAGATACGCTCACAGAAAAGACCATCACGCTCAGGTTTGTAAGTACGATAGTTAATAGTTTCTGGTTTCAACACTTCTCCAAAACTTCTTTCTAAAATCGTGTCTGGTGATGCCAAACTAATAGTGATTTGCGAAAAAGCTGGACGTTGTCTATTCTCTTTTTTGAATGCCATATTATTTATTCATTTTGTTCCGGCTTTTACACCGGAACATTATTTAAGAATTTGGTGTTAGTCGATGATTATTTTTTACAAAAAATTAATCAAATTTTAAATCTAATCCTAAGCCTCTCAATTCATGTACTAATACATTGAAAGATTCAGGGATACCAGCTTTAGGAATATTCTCGCCTTTTACAATGGCTTCATATGTCTTAGCTCTACCGATGATATCATCCGATTTAAGTGTTAATAATTCTTGTAAGATATTAGATGCACCATATGCTTCCAATGCCCATACCTCCATCTCACCAAAACGCTGACCACCAAACTGAGCCTTACCGCCCAATGGTTGTTGAGTAATCAAGCTATATGGTCCGATAGAACGTGCGTGCATCTTATCATCAACCATGTGGTGTAATTTGATCATATAGATCACACCCACAGAAGTTTTTTGGTGGAATCTTTCTCCAGTTTCACCATCATATAAGTGTGTGTGTCCATTATGAGGGATACCAGCTTCAACACATAAATCTTCGATTTGAGTTGTGCTTGCACCGTCAAAAATTGGAGTCGCAAATTTCACACCTAATTTTTTACCAGTCCATCCTAAGATAGTTTCATAGATCTGTCCTAAGTTCATACGAGAAGGTACACCCAATGGGTTCAATACGATATCTACTGGAGTACCGTCTTCCATGAATGGCATATCCTCTGCACGTACAATCTTAGCAACAATACCTTTGTTACCGTGACGTCCCGCCATCTTATCACCCACTTTCAACTTACGCTTAACAGCTAAGTATACTTTAGCTAATTTCAATACACCTGCAGGTAATTCATCACCGATTGAAATATTAAATTTCTCACGCTTATAACGACCTAATTCTTCGTTGTATTTAATGCTATAGTTGTGTAATAAGGTATTGATTAAATCGTCTGTTTTCTTATCACCAGTCCAACCTAAAGGATTCACATTTTGGAAATCAATTGCAGCTAAATTTTTAGCATTAAATTTACTTCCCTTTGAAATTAATGTTTCACCAAAGTTGTTTACTACACCTGGAGTTGTATGATCCTTCAATAAAGTTTGTAATTTATCAATTAACAAATCCTTCAATGAAATCTCATTTTCTTCGTGTTGCTTTTCTACTTTATCTAACAATGCTTTTTCACGAACCTTACCACTCTTATCTTTCTTAGCACGTTGGAATAATTTTTTATCAATTACAACACCCTCAGTTCCGTTAGCAGCTTTTAAAGAAGCATCTTTTGCATCACCCGCTTTGTCACCAAAGATTGCGCGCAATAATTTTTCTTCTGGAGTAGGATCTGATTCACCTTTTGGAGTGATCTTACCAATCAAAATATCTCCTTCTTTCACAGCAGCACCAATTCTGATGATACCATGTTCGTCAAGATCTTTTGTTGCTTCCTCTGATACGTTTGGAATGTCAGAAGTTAATTCTTCTTCTCCTAATTTAGTATCACGTACTTCTAATTCATACTCATCAATGTGAATTGATGTAAATAAATCTTCACGTACAACTCTTTCGCTAATTACAATCGCATCCTCAAAGTTGTAACCTTTCCATGGCATGAATGCTACTTGTAAGTTACGTCCTAATGCGATTTCACCGCCTTGTGTTGCATAACCTTCCGTTAAGAAATCACCTTTTTTAACTTTCTGACCTTTCTTTACAGAAGGTGTTAAGTTGATACAAGTTGATTGGTTGGTTTTTATGAACTTAGTTAATTTATAAACAATTAAGTCTTCGTTAAAGCTTACTAAACGATCCATTTCATTACGATTGTAACGAACGTGAATTTCATTAGCATCAACAAATTCGATAACTCCATCACCTTCCGCGTGAATTTGAATTCTTGCATCACGTGCAGCTTTTCCTTCTAATCCAGTTCCTACGATAGGTACTTCTGGACGAATTAATGGAACAGCCTGACGTTGCATGTTTGATCCCATCAACGCACGGTTAGCATCATCATGCTCTAAGAAAGGAATTAAAGATGCACTCAAACCAACAATTTGGTTAGGTGCAACGTCCATATACTGAACGTCTGCTTTATCTAAGATTGGGAAGTCACCTGTTTCACGAGAAACAACTTTATCTTCCGCAAATTCACCTTTATCATTTAAAGGAGAGTTAGACTGTGCAATTCTTGCACTATCCTCTTCCTCTGCACTTAAATAAGTTAATGTCTTTAAGTTTACTTTACCATTTTCTACTTTACGGTATGGAGTTTCAATAAAGCCCATATCGTTGATCTTTGCGTGTACACACAAAGTAGAAATCAAACCAATGTTTGGTCCTTCTGGTGTTTCAATAGTACAAAGACGTCCGTAGTGAGAATAGTGTACGTCACGAACCTCGAAACCTGCACGCTCACGACTTAAACCGCCGGGTCCAAGTGCGGAAACACGACGCTTGTGCGTGATTTCACTCAATGGATTTGTTTGGTCTAAGAATTGAGATAACTGAGAAGTTCCGAAGAATGAATTGATAACAGAAGATAATGTTCTCGCATTGATCAAATCAACTGGAGTAAATACCTCGTTATCACGTACGTTCATACGCTCACGGATAGTACGCGCCATACGCGCTAAACCAACACCGAATTGAGCATACAATTGCTCTCCTACTGTACGAATACGACGATTGCTTAAGTGATCGATGTCATCAATCTCTGCTTTCGAATTTGTTAAACGTACTAAGTACTTAATGATTTCAATGATATCATTTTTAGTCAATACTTTCTTTTCTTGCGTTAAGTCATGACCTAATTTTTTGTTGATCTTATAACGACCAACTTCGCCTAAATCATAACGCTTGTCAGAGAAGAATAATTTGTCAATGATACCACGAGCCGTTTCATTATCAGGAGCATCAGCACCACGTAATTGACGGTAAATATGTTGAACCGCTTCCAACTCAGAGTTAGAAGTATCCTTGTTTAAAGTATTGTAGATAATTGCATAATCACCACCTACATCTTCTTTTTGAATGAAAACGCTTTTCGCACCCATTTCAATGATTAATGCAACTGCATCTTCATCTAATACAACGTCACGCTCCATTACAATTTCGTTTCTTTCGATGCTTACAACTTCACCAGTATCTTCATCAACGAAATCTTCAACCCATGTTCTTAAAACACGCGCTGCTAATTTTTTACCAATATGGTTCGCTAAAGTTTTTTTATCAGCTTTAACTTCATCAGCCATACCAAATAATTCCAAGATGTCTTTATCAGTTTCAAAACCAATTGAACGTAATAAAGTTGTTACAGGGAATTTTTTCTTACGATCGATGTACGCATACATCACGTTGTTAATATCTGTAGCAAATTCCATCCATGCTCCTTTGAAAGGAATAACACGAGCAGAATAAATCTTTGTTCCGTTAGGATGTGTTGATTGTCCAAAGAATACACCTGGTGAACGGTGTAACTGAGAAACGACAACGCGCTCAGCACCATTAATCACAAAGGTTCCTCTTGGAGTCATGTAAGGAATGTTTCCTAAGAATACATCCTGTACAATCGTTTGGAAATCCACGTGCTCTTCATCATTACAACTTAAACGTAGTTTAGCTTTTAATGGAACAGCATATGTTAACCCACGCTCCATACACTCATCAATAGTGTAACGTGGTGGATCGATAAAATAATCCAAGAATTCTAAAACGAAAATGTTTCTCGTATCCGTGATAGGAAAATTTTCCTTAAACACACGGAACAAACCTTCTACGTTTCTTCTGTCGGGAGTTGTTTCTAACTGAAAGAATTCTTTGAAAGATTCTAACTGAATGTCAAGTAAGTCTGGTGCTTCGGCGATATGTTTAATCTTACCAAAGTTGTGCCTGTTGTTCAATGTTGTTGTAGACATACGGTATAAACCAGGTTTTATTGCAATAAAATATTTGGTAGCATTGTGCTCAAATATTGACTATCAATTGATACAGATACGTGGCCACCGTAATAGATCAATAGACAATATGCCCAAAATAAAGGATTGCAAAGTTAAGGAAAGGAAGGGACAAATAAAAACAAATTTTGTACCAAAACCCTTGATTTTGAAGATTTTTTTGAAATAAATGCCCCTTTGGGACATATTGACGTATTTTAAATATATTATAGTTATAAAGTATTGATTTATAATATAATTAAATATTGTAT
>CAIJFI010000003.1 GCA_903819975.1 uncultured Bacteroidota bacterium
CTAAGGCGGTGTGACTATTAATTAAAAAATAGCTACAGAGTAACAATATGAGGCTGGTTTTTAATACGTGTTTAATCATTAATTTTGTGATCCTTGAAATCCATAAATTTCTTTTTGTAAGAAAGTATCCATATCGTCGCCCAAAGCCCCTAAACCTTTTAGTTCAAATTCAAAAAAGATACCATTTTGATAGGTACCCGCTAACGTGTTAGCTGCAATAGGGATTCCGTTTGTAGAAATATTATTTGTGTAATGTCTAAGCGCAATACGTGCTTTCCAGCAACAGTTCTCTTTTTCAATACCGAATAACGCATCTTGTGTTCTGCCGTATAAGAGAGAATATTGAAAGCGTCCCATGATTGACCAATTATCATACACAGGGACACGAAAAGAGTTGTCAGTTTGGGTAATGTCGTAACTGTGATTTGGATAAAGTGGGTTTTTTCGGTATATATAGCCAACATTGACGATTTCATTGGTTGGGGATCTATAATGAATTGCCGCGTTAATTCTTTGAATTTGATTTTGTTGCGGGTTCCATTGCACACCAGAAGTGCCTGATAATTGTCGTGAAAATTGACTGGATAATTCAGTGACTAAATTTGAATAGTGCCCCGTGCTTTGACCTAAAGGTAAATAGGTATTATTTGGTTGAAGTAAGGTAGCAGATACTTTACGGTTTTCGAAATAAGTAATTTGACCCACATCTAATTTTAATTTTTCTAACCCAGTATTATCATCAATCAATCGTGAGGTTATCGCAGTAGAAATTTGATTAGCATTTTGAATGCGATCAGTTCCACTATAACTATTTTCTCTGAATAAGGAGCTGAATTGAAAGTCATAGAGTGCTGAATCAAATACAGGTAAATTTTCTTGGTTCACATAAGGCACATACAAATAAAACAATTTGGGTTCTAGCGTATGTAAATATTTCGAATCACCCAAAGATACATTTTTCTCAAAACTTAATCCTGCGTTCGTCGAAAAAATAGGTACCGTTCTAGATATGGAATTCGTCATCCCGAGACTAGCTTGTTTCGGTGATATATTTGTCAAATCGTAGTTGGTTTGTTGAACAGAAAATTTAGGGGTTAAATAAGCATATGAATTGGCTGTTTGTAGGGGTATGCTGAAAGAGGGTTTTGTATTAATACGTTGTCCACTGACTAAGCTGGTTTGTGAAAAATAAGCATATTCGTTTTCCATTGTAGTATTTAATGGCATAAATTTAAAACTATGGTCTAAGTTTAAATTGATGCGTGGTAAAACACGGTAAGGTAAAACAACATTTGTTGTTGTAGTGTTGATTGATTCATAGCTGACAAATGATGTGTTAAAGTTAATGCCTTCTCTGACATAACCAATATCCGCCGAACTTTTAAGATAGTTATAGTTGGAAAACGATAATGCGCTACCTAATTGTGCAAAATAAGTTGCGTCTGATACATAATTTAAATCAATATTAGATTTAATATGGGGACTTATTGTTGTGCTGTCTTTAAAAGCAGCAAGATATCTTGATTGATTATTAAGTCGAGCATCCGAAGGCATGTATTCTAAGCCAACTTTACCACTTGATTGTTCAGTAAGATAGCGAAAACTACCTGCTAGTAAGGGGCCTCTACTGGTTAA
>CAIJFI010000004.1 GCA_903819975.1 uncultured Bacteroidota bacterium
ATTATTTTTAGCTATTTTAATAACTTCATGGCAAACTTTATCTGTTAATACTCCTTTTAAATAATCGGAAAATATAATAACTTTATATTCATTAATGTTATTTTTTATATAGGAAATAATTTCTTCCTCAATTTCAACATTAATTGGGTATTTATCTTCTTTATCTATTCTAATTAACTGTTGACCAGAAGCAACTATTCTACACTTTTCTGTAGTTTTTCTAGTCTTATCAATAATCAATGAATTAGTATCTATTTTCAATTCATTTAACTTATCTAAAACAATAGTCCCTGGCAAATCATCGCCAACAACTGCAATCATTTCACAATTCACGCCAAATGAAACCAGGTTTCTTAAAACATTTCCAGCACCCCCAAGCATTTTTTCTTCTCTAGTAAAGTCTATAACTGGAACTGGGGCTTCAGGTGATATTCTATTACATTCCCCGTATTGATATACATCAAGCATGATGTCGCCAATTACTAAAATTTTATTTCTCTCTAAATTAAATAGTCTATTAAAATTCATCAATTAACAAAAAATTATAAAACTTATTTTTTCAACAACCATGATGAAGACTGAATTTTGTCGCCCAATCCATCTATCAATTCTATTCCTAATTCTTCACAAATAGCTCTTTCTGGTATTGTATCGTTATTTTGATCGCCGCCATTTGCAAATGCAAGTTGGTACTTGTTCCCAAATTCATTAAAAATCATTTTAATTGACTCAACTACAGTTCTATCCTTATCAATCGACAGGAAACACTTGTCAACTAATCTCAGGTTTTCAACTATAAATATTCTTTCCTTTTCATCCTGAAATTCTTTAGAACCTTTTAATGCTCTTTGATAATCACTGTTTACAATCACAAACAGGTCGACTCCATTAGTTTTAGCATTTTGAAAATACTCAATATGCCCCTTATGAATCGGATTAAAGTAACCACTAACTATTATAGCTTTATTCATTTATTCAATTTAACAACTTTTATAACGCACAATACTGCGCACCGAGTGACTATTGTTTGTAAAATTTGAATGCTATTACCAAGAAATCAAACAGTAGTTCTGTTTGATTTCTAACTTAATTTCTATTTGAATGCAACTACAAATACCTATCGGTCCAATGGACCACACTAATCCTAAATCACTAATTTTAATCACCAATTCCAACCACCTTCGCATTACCATCCAACTGCTCAAACACACTGTTGTTGCTAATAAACTCAGGTACCAATGCCTTCATTAAAGAAACTAGCTCATTTTCACTTTCCGATGTATTCACTAGATTTCTAAATTCAGCAAATCTGCACTCAATATCTTTTAATGCCACTTCACGCACTTTAGCAATCATGATTTTTTCATGATAGGTTTTTAAAGTGTTTTCCGCATCACTTAATAATTCCTCGTATAATTTTTCACCTGGTCTTAATCCGCTATAAGTAATATCAATATCTATATTAGGAATATAACCATATAAACGAATCATTTTCTTAGCTAAGTCGGCAATGGTTACTGGCTCGCCCATATCAAAAACAAATATCTCACCACCATTACCCATACTGCCTGCTTCCAATACCAATTGACAAGCTTCAGGGATGGTCATAAAGTATCTTGTAATATTTGGATGCGTAACAGTTACTGGACCACCTTTTAATATTTGATCCTTAAATCGGTTAATTACCGAACCATTACTTCCTAATACATTACCAAAACGCGTTGTAATAAACTTAGTGCTATTAGCAATTTCTTTTGATAATCCTTGAACATAAATTTCAGCAAGTCGTTTACTTGCACCCATTACATTGGTTGGGTTCACTGCTTTGTCCGTACTTACCATTACAAATCGTTCTACATAATGGCGTACTGCTAAGTCCGCCATTAATTTTGTACCCAACACATTATTCTTAACCGCTTCACTAGGACACAACTCCATCATAGGAACATGCTTGTAAGCAGCAGCATGATAAACATAATGAGGCTTAAAGTTATTAAACATGTCCTCCATTCTTTGCTCATTAGTAATGTCGGCTAAGTATGGGATACAGTTTACGTTAGTTTTTCTTTCTTGTAGTTCTAGCTCTAAGCTATGTAAAGGCGTCTCGGCCTGATCACATAATATAATAAGCTCGGGATGATAAGGCAATAATTGTCTAACAATTTCACTACCAATGGAGCCCGCTGCTCCAGTAACCAATACACGCTTCCCTTTAATTTGAGTGCGTATTTGATTATTATTAATTACAATAGGATCACGTTCTAATAAATCTTCAATCTTAATATTTTGTAATTGCTTACTATTAAACTTCCCCTCGTTCCACTTATTATAAGGAGGAACGTTTAAAACTAAAATATCGTGGTTCAAACAAAAGTCAACCACTTCATTTTTACGCTTTGTAGGAATGGTAAAGCTTGCAATAACTAACTCGTCAATTTCATTGGTTTGTGCCATTTCCATAAAATCTGCAAAGCTTACAATTGAAACACCATCCAAAGCCTTATTTGTTTTTTTACGATCGTCGTCTATAAAAGCCAATAAATTAATATTGTTATGGGTATCGTGTTCTAAAACTCTTTTAGTTGCAACACCCGCTTCACCCGCTCCAAAAATGACAACTGTTTTTTTCTTCATCTTATAATTCTTCGCATAAGAGAATAAAAACTTAACTGCTATACGATAACTTATTAAACTTAAGAAACTAAAACTTGAGTACAGTATAATAATAACATTGTCTAAAACAAATACATTATTGTACTTAGAAGACGCCTTAGAAATTAAAAATAATAATGCCGAAGACAACACGACAGATACGGCAATACGAATTGCATCCTGCAAACCCGTATACCTAACAATACCTGAATACGTTTTTATACTAGCAAATACCAATATGTTAGTGATAAACAATAAGATCATTGTATCCAACAATGGCTCCCATTGTAATCCAACCAACTCTAAGTTTTGCTTTATTAAAAAAGCCAATAAAAACGAAAAGCAGGTTACCCCAATGTCAAGTAACAATATAATCCATCGGGGGACGATATTAATTTTCTTAAACATGATTGTTTTATTTGGTTGTGTCATTCAACGGGGGGATTGAACTTAAATTTTTATTTTATTAAAAAGAATAAGATCTAACTAAGCGATATTTTTAAGCAACTATTTTTTTATACAATTCTGAAAATACTAAATACAATACCGTCAAAAATCCTGCTAAAAATCCACCAAGGATTAATGATTTTAACTTGCCTACTTTTTCTTTTTCTAAAGGAAGAATAGGTTTGTCTATTATTTGTATTAATGGAGTTTCTTTTAACAAACTCACTTTTGCTAATTCTAAATTAGTAACCAACTGCGTTAAAATAGCAGTATTGGCTTGAACATCAATTTGACGATGTGCGCTTGGCGCTCTTTTAACGTTCATGGCCATATTCAAATTAAACACATTGTCAGCTGCAGCAGCTACACCTGTAATAGCGCCATTTAATTCACCACGAATGCTATCCACCTGATGTTGCAAAATGTCTACATTGGTTCTAGACTTTTTACTTTTTATTTCAACATAGTATTCCGAAGTTTCTCTTGCAATGGTCTCGCAAAATGTTTTTGCGAATATTTCATTGGTAGAACTTGCTTCAATACTTATGATACTAACTTTTTTATCCTTTTGGCTAATGGTTAAATTAGTTTTAACAATACCATTGAAAATATTATTTAAAATTGAATCCTGTTGCAAAGTAAATTTAGATCTATCTGCATTTACAGGGAAGCTAATGTCTTTTAACAATGGTTTTTCTTCCCAACCTTTTTTAGCTTCATTAATTTCTAAATAATAGTCGGCCAAGCTTTGTGTTTTGCCATTTACAGTTATTGGAGATAATAAAGTTTTTTCTACCAACTTTCTGCTTTTCATTAACTCAATCAAATTGGCTCCAGCAAATGCACCACCGCCGCTACTTCCTAAATCAATGCCTAATGAACTAGCTAAACCTAAAGCACCACTTAATCCTCCACCGCCGCCTTTCTCGTCTTCCATTGCAAAGGTTAAACTTGCTTTATAAATTGGCTTTTGAAAATAAGCGTATGTAAATCCTATAATACCTCCAATAAACGCTACTGCAATGATTAACTTCCATTTAGTTAACAAAAACAAATACCATTCTTTAATTTTTTGCAACAACTCTTTTAATGATATTTCATCATTATCCATTTGTTGTATATTATTTTGATCTACCATAAAAATAAATTGGTGTGGGGGGGGGCTTAATTTGTCTTACTATTAAACTTATTATTTAGACAGTATTTTAACTGTAGCTAAAGCGGTTAATATTTGTGCAATAGTGGTTGTAAATTGAACAAAGGTTGTTAATGCGTCTTTGCGTTTTTCACCTTCTGGCAATACTACTTCACTTCCTGGCAATACTTTAGGGTTAATCCTAAACATTCCAAAAGTCTTAGTTCGTTTTGCTCTTCCGTTATAATAAACCACATAGGCTTTATTACGTCTTGTGTTTTCGATTATACCTCCTGCAGCACTAATGCATTCACCAACTGTTAAACCATCGTGGTAGCTAATTGTTACTGGTCTTAGTACACCACCTCTAATTGTTACTTTATTGTCAACCTTTGGAATAATAATTTCATCCTTATCTGCTAATACCAAATCCTGATATGAACCTGGATGCTTTAAAATCTCCGTTAATTCTAAAGCGATATTTTGTACGTTGGTTGGAGACTCATTTGTAATACCTGCTTTTTTCAAGCTATCTTTTATTACTTGTGAAATAGTATCTACTTTAATACTTTCTCTTTTAATAAATGCACCCTCGGCATATGCGTCTCCAATAATACCACCTGCACGTTTTAAGATATCACTTACTCTTTCCACCCTGTTGGTTAAAGAGTATTTACCTGCAAAGTTTACTTGTCCAGTTATAGTTACCGTTTGTGATTCAGCAAATCCAACTTTACGTGTGATGTTTACTACATCGTAAGGTTGTAAAATAATATTGGTGTTACCTGCTATTAAATTTAAGTTGGCATCAAGTTCAGTTGTGATAATTGTTGCAATAGTATTGCCTCTTACTGTCTCGCCAGTTTCTCGGTACATTCTTGCAACTTCTACTTTTGTATTAGCTGCAAATGTTGTTCCTCCGGATATAGTGATTAAATCCTTCACCGTCATGCTATCTGCATATTGGTATTTACCCGGATTATGTACTTCACCATTTATTTTTACATTAAATGAATCACGTAAGTCCAAAACCGAGCTAATAAATAACTCATCCTCTCTTTGTAAATAAATATTTTCTGATTTGTCTCCAGCCAATGCTTTTGTTAAGTTAATGCTTACCATTTCCTTAATTAAGTTTGGCTTTAAGCGGAACAATTGTGCGCCACCAGTAAATGCATCTTCTTTTAAACCATCGCCTTTTTTAATTAAATCTGCAATACGCATTCCTTCAACTAATTGATACGTATCAGGGCGATACACTGCACCTGTTAATTTTACTCTATTTTGATATCGGTTTAATATTTTGCTTACTACAAATACATCACCAGCTTTTGGTGCGTAAGTATCAAATTCTGATTTTGATAAATCCTTTACTAATAATTCACGACCATCTTTTTGAATTACTTTAATATTATTAGTGTACGCTGCGTCGTTAAAGCCGCCTGCAAATTCTAATACTTTTGTGAAACTTTCTTTTCCAGAAACCTCAAATATACCTGGGCGCTTTACTTGTCCGTTCACTTCTACACGGCTCACATAGGCCGGGATACGAATAACGTCATTATCCTTCAATCCAATATTGTCGGACTGATCCCCGTTTAATATAAAGCGGTATAAGTCTACTATACGTGTTACTTTATTATTTCTTACCAATTCAATGTTACGGTAACTACCAATTGCCGATGGACCACCTGCTAATGATAATGCACCATATACCGTACTTAATGAACTTAAGTCATAAGTGCCTGGTTTTTTTGCACCAATAATAGTTACATGTATCGTGCGGATATTAGATAAGCTAATTGATAATTTTGTTTCACCACCTCTTAAACTTGAATACGCAGTGCGCGCCATTTGCTGACGAATTTTTTCCGTAGCCGCTTCAATGGTTAAGCCTCCTACTTTTACAACACCCACATTTGGTATTGTAACATTGCCTTCAAAATTTACTTTTAAATCAGTATTGTATTCTTGTATGCCATATAAAATAACTTTCAACACATCGTTTGGTCCTACTTCGTAGTTTAACGGTGTTGCAATATTGGCGTTAGATACAATTGAACCGGTATTAATAAACAACTCTGAACCGAAAACTAAACTTCTTAATGAATCTTCTTTAAAGCTAGACACATTATTATTTGTTTCACCTTCTCTACCAGTTTGAACTGATTCAATTTTATTTGCAATGTTATTTGTTGCATTGTTCGTTGAAGACAATCTTGTTCTTAGTTTTTCAAACTCAACTGCCGACATTCCTTTTGCAGTAGCCTGAGTTTTAATTTGATCAATGGTCATGTTAGAAGACTGCATTTGATCTTTGATCTTTGCAATGTCTGCTTCCGATAACATTTCAACCTTAAACTGGCTTAAATCTTTTTGCGCTAAAAAGGCCTGTGCATTAGCTTTAATACTCAATGAGATAATTACAATGCTTAACAGTACTATTCGGATCAATTTCATAAATATATTTATGTATTTAATGGTCTATTGGGGGTTTGGTTGTTTTCGCGGGCATGGCTCCGCCATTCTAAGTCACATATTGTATCGTAAAAGACTAGAAAATAGCGCTTTACAGCGGTTTTTCTATGAATTACAAAGATATATCAAATACCTAATATTCTATTAAAATAGGCTATTAAAGTATATACTTTTTTTCTAATAAAGTTGATTGGGGGAGACCTCAAAAATATGCTTTATTATTGATTAGTAGACAATAAGTTAAGAATAATTTTCAATTAATATTGCAATTCATTCCAGATTTATTTAGTTGCATTTGCAACCGTTGTTTTTGAAATGATTGAGGCTGTTTTTTACCAATTTAATTACCTTAGCTTTTTTGTAAGAAATAAGAATCCCTTTTTTAGGAAATTATGCGCAAATCCATCCTTTTTTTACATGGCTCTTCCGACTTGTATGGGGCAAGTAAAGTGTTATTGCAAACCATTATTGCTTGCAACAACCAGGGTGATCAATGTGTGGTGGTATTATCGGAGCCTGGCCCATTTTCTGAAAAATTAGAGGAGCTGGGCATTAAGATTTACTTTTTAAGATTGGGTATATTAAGGCGCAAGTATAATAGCCCCTGGGGCATGGTAAATCGCTTTTACTACCTAGTTAAAGCACATTTTTCACTAAAAAATATTGTAAGAGAACAAAATATACATATTATTTATTCTAATACAACAGCTGTCATCATTGGTGCTATTAGTAGTAAACTGTTGAAAAAAGCCCATATTTGGCATATTCATGAAATTATAGCCACCCCTAGGCCATTGCTTTGGGTATTGTCAATATTAATGGAATATTGCTCCAATTTGAATATTACAGTTTCGGCTGCCACTTTTCATCATTGGAATTCAATCAACCCCTCCCTAACCAAAAAGCATAAACTTATTACCATTTTTAATGGGCTAAATCCTACTCCATATTTAAATATCCAGGCCAAGGACACCCAACCCATTGTGATTGGTATGATTGGTAGGGTTCATTTTTGGAAAGGTCAAACCTATTTTGTTGAAATAGCCAGTGAAATTAACAAGCTAAATTCTTCAATTATATTTATCATGGCGGGTGATCCCTTTCCTGGTTATGAATATTTGTTAACTGAAATTGAGCAGAAAATCAAGGAAACAAATATGCAAGACTTTATTACCGACCTTGGTTATGTTGCAAATAATAAATTGTTTTTTGAAAAGATTGATTTACTCATCACACCATCCATACTTCCAGATCCACTTCCTACCGTTGTGTTGGAAGCCATGGCAGCAAGCAAACCTGTTGCTGCTTCCAAAATGGGAGGTGCATTAGATATGATTATTCCTAACGAAACAGGAATATTAATTCCTTGGGACAATGCTAAAGAAGCTGCCATTGAAATTAATAAAATTATTTCCAATCCTTCTTTAATGAAATTAATGGGAGAGAATGGGCGTAAGAGGGTGCTAACTCATTTTTCTATTGAACGCTATCATCAGGAAATTACTCAAGCCATTCATTCTTTAACATTAATGAATGTCTAAGCCCCAATCAAATATTGCAATTATATTGGTTAACTGGAATGGTATTGCAGATACCATGGACTGTTTACATTCTTTACAAAAAATAGAACAGCAAAATTTTGATTGCATTATTGTTGACAATGCTTCTGTCATTAATCCAGCATCGGAATTATTAAACGCTTTCCCTGATATTATTTTGTTGAGGCAGGAACAAAACCTTGGTTTTGCTGGTGGTAATAATAAAGGCATTGAATATGCAATGGCTAATAATTATGAATACATTTTATTATTAAACAATGACACCATTGTTGATCCAGGTTTTTTAAATCCACTTGTGGATTGCTTAAACAACAACCCTCTATTATCTGCCGTTCAACCATTGATCTATTTTCATAACCAACCCAATACCATTTGGAGTGCTGGCGGAATATGGAATAAATGGCTTGGTGATAGTTTTACAATTAAGCATCTGAACACTAAGGAAACATTTATTAATCGTGATTGGTTAACAGGCTGTGCTTTTTTTGTTCGTGCTGCTACATTAAAACAATTAGGTGGTTTTAATAATAAGTTGTTTGCTTATTACGAAGATGTAGATTTAAGTTTTAGGATTAACACCAAACACAATGCGCTGGCACTAGTTCCTACCAGCATTATTTACCATAAAGTAAGCGCCTCGGTAAATGCAAGTAGTATTACAAAAAATGAAAAACAAATTAGCAATAAGGAAGGTAAATTAAATCCACTAGTACATTATTGGAATGCGCGCAACCGTATTTGGTTGATAAAAAAATATCAACCTTGGTTTACCTTACCTACGACAATATTGAGTGTATTCATCTACTACTCATTTGTTTGTATTTACTTTATTGTGCGTGGAAGATTCAATAAACTTAAAGCGGTATTAAAAGGTATCTGGGAGGGTTGCACCCAAACCATGGATTAACAATACATGAATTAATTTAATACCTTTATAAAAAATAGCCATTTTGAAGTTTTCAAACATCTTTCTCCCTCTATTATTTATTTCCTTTTTGGGCATGAAGGTAAATGGCTTTGGGCAGGCAACTATTACTGCTGGATCATCGGACGAAACCACATTACGTGATTTACAATTATTAAATAAGTTTAATAGTAATTACTCTTTTAATGTACGTCCAATATTTTTGAATGTATCAGATGCACAATATATAGACTCAGTTCAACCCTTTCTCGCGCAGTTGGGTAATTATAATACCATTAAGCGCAATAGCTATTTTACTTTTATTGCGCAACCTATTCAGTTTACACAACAATACAATACACATTCCAGCTGGGGCAGAAACAATGGGGCCTTGTTATCAGTTCCTGGGTATCAACAATTAAGTACTGCCGGTGTGTCGGTAATTTCAAAATACCTGGACTTACAATTAATGCCCGAGTTTAATTCAGCTGCTAAAGTACCTACTAAAGATGGTGGCTATTCCAATTTATCTTTGGGTCAATCGGCGCTTAGATTGCATTTGGGTACACTACCTTTTAGTGTTTCCTTGTCTACCGAAAATATTTGGTGGGGACCTGGTATTTTTAACTCACTCATGATGAGTAATAATGCACCAGGCTTTAATCATATTAGTTTGCACACTAATCGTCCTTGGAAAACGCCTATTGGTATTGTTGAGTTTCAAATTATTAGCGGTCATCTTACTAGTAATGCAATGTTGCCTTTTGAAAATCAAAACTTAAAAAGATTTGATCAAGTATTTGGTGCAGCTCCTTCACATGACAGCCGCTATTTTAGTGGAATGAATATTTCCTACGCTCCTGTTTTTATGAAAGGATTTTCTATTGGATTAAATAGAATGTTCCAATATTATACATCCGATCAAAATATTGAAGGCAGCTTTATTCAAAAATATATTCCTGTGTTTACTTCCTTATTTAAAGCACAGGCTGGTGGCTTACAGGAAGACGCCCGCAATAGAGACCAACTTATTAATATTTTCACTCGCTATGTTTTCCCTTCGGTACATGCCGAAATTTATGGAGAGTACGGCTGGAATGACCACAGCTATAATATTCGTGACCTTGCTTTAAATCCCGATCATTCAGCTGCTTATTTAGTGGGTGTGAGAAAAGTATTCCCTTTAAATAACGAGAAACGCTTTACAGTGGAAACTGAATTAACACAATTAGAACCTACTAATAGTGATATTGCCAGAGGTGCGGGAAATTGGTACGTGCATGGGGGTGTGATTGAGGGTTACACCAATCAAAATCAAATTATGGGTGGCGGTGTTACCCCTGGTGATAATACTGCAACACTTAGACTAAGTCTTGCTAATAAATTAAATATGCAATCCATTACCATTGAGCGTTATGAACACGATCCTCGTTTTCATTCGACACTTTGGACCGACTGGAGTTTAGCTGTTAAACATCAGCAATTTGTATCTAATAAAGTATTGATTTCTGGTGGTATTGATTTTGTAAAAAGAAGAGGATACCAATGGACCACCGACAGGCCTGTTAATTTTCAATTTTCTTTAAAAGCACAATACTTCTGGTAATGAATCGTATCTATACTAAATATAAAAAGCCGTTCATTCAACAAGCTAGTTGCTTACTAGTTTGTGTGCTTTTGTTGTTGCCTTCCTTATTTTTAAAGGCACAGACCTTTTATGGTTATCAAGGGCCTAGCATTATTAGTAACACTCAATTAACTAGTAATAATTCCTATTGTATCAATCCAAATCAATTTAATTATGAGTTAGTGGACTCTATATTAAATGTATCTCCTAATAGTCATTTACAATTTAAGTATCAAGATTTTACATTATCGGCTACTCCATTCACTTATATTTCAAATGTGAATTCTACTATTGCTTCAGGCATTAACTTGGGAACTTTGATTCCTAATCGAGGCAATCAACAATTGGTGAGTTTGGGTGCGCGATTAAATTGGAAAGATAAAATTAGTATTCAGTTGGCACCTGAATTTCAGACTGCCGATAACAAAGTGTTTGCACAATATCCGCTTAATAGCACCGACTGGGATCAACACTATTATTATTTAAACCATATTGACTTACCAGAACAACAAGGTAATCTTCCTTTAAAAAAATGGTACCCTGGTCAATCTTATATCAAATACCACTTCACTAATTTTGATGCTAGTTTGTCTACCGAAAATAAATGGTGGGGACCCGCTAATTTTAATCCCCTGGTATTAAGTAGCAATGCGCAAGGTTTTTATCATGCTAGTTTTGCTACCAACAAACCTTTTGTTACTAGGATTGGTTCCTTTGAAGGAGAAATTATTAGTGGTGTGTTAGAAAACAGTGGATTTTATCCTCCTGAAACAAATCGTATTAGTGTTAGATTGGATCAAACTTTATATGAACCTAAAAAACAAAACAGCAGGTATATTACCGGATTAATTTATACCTACCAACCTAAATGGGTTCCAGGTTTGTATTTGGGTTTGACTAAATTATCCATGTTGTATAAGGATGAACTTAGTAATGGTTTAGACTTGCTTCCCTTAGAAGGTTTCTTTGGCAATAAACTCACTCCAACAGAAGCAAGTGGCAGAAAAGCTTCCATGGGTTCTTGGTTCCTCCGTTATACGATGCCCTCGGAACATGCCGAATTTTATTACGAATACGGTCGCAATGATCAGTCTTTGCATCTTGGAAATATATTTCAACAAAAACCTTATGGCCGCGCTTTTACCGCAGGATTGAAAAAAGCCTTTGAACTTAAACCCAACTATGGATTTTTACAACTAGGATTGGAAATAACTACTTTAAGTTTACCTCAGGCCTCGCAAGTATATAGCACACCTAGTAGTTGGTACTTAGACAACTATGTGCGTCAAGGATTTACAAATAAAGGGAAGGTGTTGGGGGCCGGAATTGGCCCTGGCAGTAATAGCCAAACTTTATTCCTTCAATGGATGAAAGGAATGAATAATGTAGGCGTGCGTGTGAATAGAGTCATTCACAATTTAGATTTTTACCATTCTACACACTACTATCTTACCGATCACTTTAATCAGTATTGGGCTACTGTTAGCACAACTGCTTATTTTTCGGTAAGTATTAAAAAGATGACGCTTGCTGGTGAGTACACTTGGCAGCGCGACTTAAACTATCAATGGGAATGGTACCGCTATACCGATATTGGATTTAATAATGTAGGCAACGACCTGTTTAATCACAATGGTCGTTTAATGCTTAGTTATAGATTGTAGTTGATTATTTTTCCGTTGCTGGTTCGTATAAAAATACAAACACAAAAGCGCTCATAAACAATCCCGCAAACAGTCCACCTAATAAGCCTTCATACCATTCTATTTCATTATCAGGTAATGGAGTATCTGGTGTATCTACTAATTGTATGGTTGGTGTTTCTTGTAATAAGGATACTTTGCTTATTTCTAAGTTTTTCAATACTTCGGCATAAATAGTGCCCGACAAGGCTTGGTCTCTTGAATCGATGGTACTATTTACATTCTCCTGTATGTATTGAGGATTTATATCTAACAATTTAAAATCAGACGCAGCCGCACTTTGTATCTTTTTATTAGCATGTTGTTGTAAACTATCCGCCAGATGTTGTAGCCTGCTAATATTTCCTCTAATACGTTTTGTTTTTGCATTAATGTATAAGTCCGATGTATTACTCAATAATCTTTGACAAAATAAACTCGCCAATTGCTCATCCAACATGGTGATATTAATTTCAAACAAACTTAATCGGCGGTCTGGTTTAAATACTTGAATGTCTTTCTTTATCACCCTGTCTATTAATGTGTTTAATAAACTATCCTCTATTCTTGTATATTGTTTTTTATCTAATGTAAAATTGATATGCGCATTTACCTTGCTACTATTTTCCCATTTCTTTTTTAGCTTTAAGGTTTCTGCATATTTGTCTGCTAATGAATAATTGGTATTGGTGTAAGGAGATAAAAATGTTTTTCTTAATAAGGATCTGCTTTTACTTAGTTCTATTATATTTTCTCCACTTAATAAATTACTTCCTCCTAATGCACTCATTATCTCCGATCCAAATTGTCCAGACAATGCACCCATAATTCCAGAACCTCCTAATGACTTACTATCTTCCACCACAAAACTACTCCTCGCTGTATACTTGATGGGCTTTAGCACCGCATACAATAAGCCCAATACTGCACTCATTGCTGTAATGATGGCAATGGTTTTTATTTTGGTTCGTAAGTATTGTATGTAAATGCTTACTATATTTAAAATCCTACTATAAAGTGATTGTTGCATGTAGTCTTTTATTTTTTTAAGATAGAGAATATGGCTACCAATGAGGTTAATAAAGTGGCTACGCTGGTTACGTCCTGCACACTGATGCCTTTCATATCTGTTAATGTTTTTTCTGGTACCACAATTTTACTGCCTGGCTTTATTCTTGGATAAAAACGCATGAACAAAAAGTGGTTTGTTTTTTTATATTTACCATTTGGATATTGTACATAGGATTTACCTAATAATGCTGTACTTTTTGTTCCTCCCACTGCAGAGATATAACTCATAAAGCTACCTCCGTTATATTCAATCAGTTGCTCGTTATATACCGAACCACGCACTGAGACAAAATTGTTTTTTCTTGGTATATAAATACTATCTCCTGGCAATAATAATAGTGGATCATTTTTTTGCATTACCATACTACTATTAAATATATCAGTACCTACTCTTAATTCATTACGGAATACTTGTATATCTGCAATAGAGGCAAATGGTGTAATACCGCCTGCTCGCTCTACTACTTCTAATACATTTTCATCTCGCTTTTCTAAAGTATAGTCACCTTCATACAATACTTCTCCTCTAATTTTAACGTTACCCAATAATCTGTAGTTTAACAATCTTGGTACAAATACATCGTCAAAAGACTCTAGTGTTACCGACTCATTAGTTGTATGCAATGTTGAGTCAATACTAAGTTTTCTTCTTTCCAATACTTGATTGGTTAGTACTTCAGATTTATTTTTTTCTAGTCTACTTAACTCTACTTTATAATAAGCTGCATCAATAGTAAAGCCCCCAGCCATTGCTATCAGATCCTCCACCTTCATACCCTTTGTGAAATTATAAGTACCCGGATTTTTTACGCCTCCGCTTACCGTTACAAAACTGTTGTTTATAAATGTATTCGATGAATAGATAACCACCGAGTCATTTTTAACCAATAAAATATCTTCTTGTTTTCCAGCTACTATTTGCTTGGTATCAAATGGCAACATTTGTACACTTAGGCCCGGCATTTTTCTTTGAATATACCCTCTATTTGAAAAAGCATCTTCTCTTACGCCTCCTGCTCTTGTAATTAATTGTTTTAAGGTTTCGTCTTTTAATAATCCATACACACCAGGTCGAGCTATTTCACCAGCAATGTTTACTCTATTTTCATAGTGTTGGTCTATCATGCCCACACTTACTACCTCGCCTCCAATAAATGCATAATTGGCATAATCATTAGCTAATACATTCTTTACTAATAATTGACTCTCGCCCTTCGTTTTTACTGTTACTTGTTTTGTATAAGCGTCTTCCTTAAAGCCTCCTGCAAAAGCAATTAAATCTTTGATGGTTTCGTTTTCCTTTACCTCATATATAGATTCTGTTTTTACTTGCCCCTCTAATTTTACTCTTTTCCCATATACTACATAATGAATAACATCCTGGTCTTCCAACCTGATATTGTTTTTCATTAATCCGTTTTGTATAAACTCATAAAAGTCTATCTCCTTAATAACTTTATTGTTTCGAATTAATTGTATTTTTCTCAATGATCCATTTTCAGTTGGCCCACCTGACAAATACAATACATTAAATAAGTTTGTCAAAGAGGATACTACATAAGTACCAGACCTGCTTGCTTCTCCTGTTACCATTATCTGTATTGTTCTTATCTCTCCTAAGCTTAAGTATACCTGTGTTGCTCCTGTAGCAATACCTGGATAAATTTTTGTTAACTTTTGCTTGATGATTTTTTTTGCAGCCTCTATACTCACACCGTTCAATGGCACCATTCCTGAATAAGGCAAACTATAATAACCTTCTGCCGAAATGTACCCCGTAATTTCTTTTGAATTTAATCCTGTTACTGAAATATTTATTTGATCACCTGGTCCTAAAATATAACTTTCAGGTGTTGCCATATTGGTGTTTGGAGCATAATCTAAAAACGCTTCTGTAAAAAATCCATATCCATAATAAGGAGACAATGGTTTTTCTAAAGGTGTTTTAAATATCCAACTTGAATCTCTTTTATTACTTTGCGCTTTTAAACTTGTATCGTTAACACTACTCACTGATGCACTTACACTTCCATAAGCTTGCTTTGTTTGTGCTAGCTTTTTAATTTCATTTATAGTATTTGCTGGATAGCCTCTTTTAACCAACTGATTTTTTATTTCAGTATCCGACATACCCATTTGCTTTGCCTTTAAATAGGTATTCACAAGCTGGGTTTGTAAAGCGTCGCCTCCTTTAACAGTGGTAGCACTTTGGGCCATTGCACTTATAACAATAATACAGCTTAGTAAAGTTGCAAGTAATCGATTCATAAATTTCTAATTAATATAATCCCATGTACATTCCAATTTGTAAATTATTGGATTTTATCGCTTCACTACTATTGGGATTGTTTATAGTGGTGAAATTTGTTTGTAGTTGTAAGTTTACATTGTGCAACCACTGATACCTGATTTCGAAGTTAATGTTTTTTTGATTAAACAGTGGGTTAAACAGGAATGCGGGCTGTGGGCTTTTTAAATATTGATCGTCGGTTGTTCCAGGCCCACCCTTTCTTATTTTTTCATAACTAAGTTTAGCATACATCCTTTCCATTAATTTGTATTGCGCATACAGTAAAAATCTGTCGGCATTATTACCCATCCAGTCACCTAGGTTTTGATTATGATGCGTATAATTTAACACAGGATTAATATTGCTATACACAAATGGACGGTTCCTGGTGTATTCAATTCCCATTACTAAATTATCCTTTGGCAACCATCCCGATTTTTTAATTCCCAATTGATACCCTAACTGATTGCGATTTTGTTTGGAGAAGATTTCAGAAAGTCTAATTTCATCTACAAATAACTGTCCATATAATTGTGTCTTAGGTATCCATCTTCTTATATTAAATCCAACAAACAATTGTCCATTATCTCCCGCCAATATATTTTGATTATTACTAGTATTGTCAAATGATTTAAAATACATCACCGGAATTAAATATGCTGCATTTAATGAATTGGTATATACAATAGACTCTCCTAAATTAATTTCGACCCCCGGCTTGATGATAAAATTAAAGGAATGTGTTGCGTAATACTTGAGTTGATATTGTTGATGATACCCTCCATAAGTATTGTTTCCATAATTATAACTTGCACTACTATCTATAATATTGGATTGTAACCAAGCATGCATATAATTAAACTGTAACCATTTAAAGGGTTGATATTGTAATTTAACATATGGGTATGTTGGTGCATTTTGTGATAATACAATTTGCGCATCCTGTCCATAGCCATAACTGAATCTGTCCTGACCCGCACTTACAAATCCATTTTTAAAACGATAAGCTACACTAGCTCTTAGTTCATTATAGTTTTTACTATTTACACTTTCACTAGCTCCAATGTTTACATATTTGGGTGCAGATGAAAAGCTGGGCATATTTTTTATGCCTGCTCCGTTTAAGCTTATATCATTAAAGGATAATAAGTAATCTACTTTGTTTTCGATGCTTCCCCACATGGTTACCCCTGCGTTTCTTTCAACTACCATTTCATTTTTATAGGCGCCTATACTTCCACCAATAATTGGATCCAAGTGTATGGTGTTGCTCTTTTCTTTATAATAAAATGTTCTCCATCTTCCTTGTGGATCCTTCTTAAAAAAGGAAGTAGTGTCTGAATTATTACTAGACACAAACTCTTGTATATAAAATTGCAATTCTGTATTTTCTTTCTTGCTTAATTTTTCACTTTGTTGTTGTAAACTATTTAAAGCATTTGCAATTTGTCTTCGACTTATGGGTTTTATTAAATCCTGCCATGGCATCGGATAACTTAATGCCATTTGATCTAGATAAGTATATACCCCATTGCTTGTAGCCACAGGAACCTCCTGTGCAACTATTTTATTTGCACAAACAATGAAAAGGAAACTTATTACAAGTAATTTTTTAATACACATTATCGTCTCCCTTAATTAAATTGATAATTGTTTGAATTACTATTTGACAGTCTAGCCAAAAGTTCCATTTTCTGATATAATACAAATCATAATTAACTCTGTTCTGCATATCAAAATGGTTTTTAGTAATGCCTCTGTATCCATTTACCTGTGCCCATCCAGTGATGCCTGGCTTTATGATATGTCTTAATGTATAACTTGATACATAATTAAGTGATTCCAAGCTATGTGGTATGGAGTGTGGTCTTGGCCCTACTACCGACATCTCTCCTTTTAATACATTATAAAATTGTGGTAGTTCGTCAATACTTGTTTTTCTTAAGAACCTACCCAGCTTGGTTACACGCTCATCATGCTCGTTAGTTTGTAAAAACTTGCCGTCTGTGCTCGTGGTACTTACATTATAGAACATAGTACGGAACTTATATACGTCTATATGCGTATTGTTTAGACCCCATCTTTTTTGTTTATAAAATATGGGGCCGTTTGAAGTCAATTTTATAAGTATCGCCACAATAGGAAACAACCAAGATGCAATGGCTATAAAAAATATTAGTGAAAATATTAAGTCAAATGCGCGTTTTAATAATTGATTAGCCCATTCTTCCAAGGGCAAGGATTGTTGGCTTAATACCGGTATCAATCCAATATTTTCAATTAACAAAGGACTAGAAGTAAAATGTAAAAAGTCTGGAATGATGCGCACTTTTAAATTTCGATAATTACATATCATAATTATCTCATTAATATCTTTTTCCTTTTCTTTTGGCAATGCTATAACTACTTCATCTAAAGGTTGGGTATCCAATATTTTCGTTAAATCGGTTGGCTGACCTAAATAAGGACATCCTTCAAAGCCTTCCGATGACTCATGTAATGCACCAATACACTGAAATCCATAAAAGGCGTGCTTGCTTATTACTTCATGAAAGTGATTTGCATAGGGCGCATCGCTTATTAATAATATACGTTCAAATATTTTTCCTTTATTAGTGAAAGCATGTAAATACTTTCTAACTATATATTTTACAATTAAGATTAAAATATATAATGCCAATATATAGGATAAATAAAAGACGGTATTATAGTACAAGAATAGTTTAAAGAAAAAGATATTAGATGCCTCAATAACTAAAAATAAAAAGACCGTATAAGTGATAAAAGCAATTTCTTCGGCATACTTATTAAAACGTCTATCTGTATTTAGTTTTGAAATTCTTGTAGATAAATACCAGCTTATTACCGAAGTAGTTAAAAATATTGCATGTGCCGATACCGGTATAACAATATTGCTTGTTGCTAAATTAAGCAAATAGGATATTATATATGCTATAATAAGTACCGGAAAGTCCAATACTGCCTTTGTAATTAAATATCTATTAAAAATTCCCTTCATGCTGTAAACTTGTAAAGCTTTGATAATATTGTTCTGCTATATAATCCCATTGATAAATATCCTTTATGCCCATTGGCGAGTTTTCTTTGTAATTTTTTACCCAATTATTTTCCGATGCTTCAGTTATTTCTGACGCTTCGGCTTCGATCATTTTGTTTGCTAAACTTTTGGCGTCTTTTTCAAAAAAATCACCAATCCTTCCTTCCTGTAATACCTCCCTATTAAACCTGGTATTCAATGCTAAGATACATGTACCCTCAGCCATTGCTTTTACAATAGTTGGATTAGTTCCTCCAAACTCATGTCCATGTAAATAAATAAATGAATGTTGATACAATGCAGATAATACTGCCGCATCTTTTACATATCCTGTAAATATCAATTGATTAGAGTGCTTATTATGGGAGATTATATTTTTTATATTGCTTGCATATGGATCATTAAATATATCATCTCCTACAATTACTAATTTTTTATTACTCTTGATTGACAAGAATGCTTCCACAATTAAGTGTGCATTATTATCTGGTATTAATCTTCCTACAATTAAATAATATTCATTTGTTGCTAGGCCCCATTTTTGTAATAGTTCCAACGGTGCGGTTTGTACCTTATCTGCTCCATAGGCAATCATAGTAGTTTGCTTATTAAACAACTCTAAATAAGTTTTTTTCATTTCATATGCATCTGTTACTACGATATCAAAATATTGAGTGGCCATTTTTGCAGCAATCTGATAATACTTTGCTCCTATCCCTTTCCACTTTGGCCTTAACCATTCCATGCCGTCTACATTTATCACTGTTTTGATGCCAAACAATCTTGTTATGATACCCAGTGGACCATTCGCCGCATTCACATAAAACAACACATCGTTTTTTTGAAAACAAGCATGTATTGTAGATAAAAAAGAATGCACTAATTGTGTAAATGCTTTTAATTCAATAGATGGCATATACACTAGTTGTACATTTTGATAGCTTACTGGCCTTTCTTTAAATAATGACCTATGGCAGTATACTGTTATCTGTACATTTTTATGAATCAATCGCTCTACTAATTCTTTAATTAATGTTTCATATCCTCCATATACATAAGGATATCCCTTTACTCCAATAATTGAAATTTTTAATGGCCTATCCAATTGCTCCCTCTTTTAATTTTATAAAAACACCGCTGATGGTTTCACTGGCATGTTTCCAATTAAACTCATTTATTCTAATCGCAGCTGCGCTTTTTAATGATTCACGTAAATCTTGATTATTTAATAAATTTTCTATTTGCTTTGCTATTTGTTCAATATCATAAGGATCAAAATAAATTGCCGCATCTCCTCCTACTTCTGGCAATGCTGTGTTATTTGCTGCAGCTATTGGAATATGATATTGCATCGCCTCTACCAATGGCAAACCAAATCCTTCATTCAAAGAAGGGAATACGTATGCATATGAATTTTGATACAAATAAGACAAAGGGACTTCGGTTAAAGAACCGGTTAACAAAACTTCGTTTTCAAGTCCAGCTTTTTTAATTGCATTTAACAAGTCAACTTTCCCATTGCTACTCGCATATTTTGGCGAATCGCCAGCAATAATTAATTTAACTTTTTCTCCCTTTATATTTTCGTTATTTTTTAACACTAAATTATATGCCTCAATTAATCTTACTAAATTTTTTCTGTGATCTAACGTGCCTACATGTAAAATATACTCTGCTCCATTTAACCATGTTGTAATCTTTTCTTCCCATTCCAAGTCTCGAATATTTCTCATTTTTTTGGGACCTTCATAAACTACTGATATTTTCCCTTCAGATGAAGGCATATAATTTATTAACCTGTTTTTCACGTATGAAGTAGGTACAATTATTTGCGAGGCATTTTTCGCTGCTTTGACGGCAATCAAATGAAATGTTTTTAACCATAGACTATTGTAATGTTCTGGACTTTCATAAAAAAATGTGTCATGAAATACTACAATACTTTTTGTGCCTAACTTAATTACTGGTGAAAAATAGTCTGTACAAAATAGAATATCTTGTCTTGTTACAAAACAGAATATAGGAAGGATTAACTGTTTCCATATAGTAAATAATATATGTTCCCCTATCTTACCTATTTTGTTTTTACCAATATAAACAGGCAGCCAATATTTTACAAATGTATATTCAATTTGGGTATCCTGATTTTTAAACTCATCACACAATTCTTGTAAATAAGTATAAGTTCCTGTTTTACCCTTTTTTAAATCTCTTGTATCTATTGCTACCTTAATGCTCGCTGCCACATCAAATGATTTATAAGTATGCCTGTTAAAATCCAAGTAATAAAACTCATGTAAAAGAATGACTCAAAATAACTAGTAAACATGGGTATTAATGATCCTATTTTAAAAAGTAAAATTCCAAAGGCTAAAATTTTATATTCACCCTTACATAGCTTCCAATTTTTTGCTGCAACAACTATTATACTTATATAAATGGTCACATACAACAACATTGAAATTACTCCTGTCTGTACTCCCATAAATATTGGCTGACTCTCTCCTCCTATACCAAGTCCATCACCAAATGCATACAATCCCGAAGATCCCAATCCCATACCTAAAGGTTGCTCTATCATTGCATCCAACCCGGTTACCCAACTTACTAAGTGTCCTAAACTTGAGCTCTCACTTAAACTGAATGTATCAAACACATACCCTTTAAAATTTTCACTCGCTAAAAAAATAAACCAGGTAATTGCCAAGAAGATGGAAAAATATAGTGTCTTTAGTAATAATTTTCTTTTGGTCAATATCGCATACACGTACAAAACAATTACCGCTCCCAACATGGACGCCCTTGAGAACGTTTTATAAAGTCCTATTAATAACAATACCACTATTACCCATTTCCATTTTGTTTTGATTATTTGTTGCTCATCAAAACTGATCCATGCTAATACTCCACATAAACACATTAATAAGGAAATAGCAAAGTCTAATGGATCATGAAAAAAAGATGCAAATCGTTTGATACCATTGTCTGTTTCAAAAGTCATGGTGAGGCCATAGCTTCCACTTGGATATAATAAATTTACTTTTTGATTATAATCAGTGTAACTAGTAATTGTTTGCAAATGTTGATTCATTAATACTTCTACCAACTGAATTAAAACCGCTATAATAGTCAATGCTAAGATTACTGTAAATATTTTTTTTAAATCAATATTAGTTAATGGTAAAAATCTTCCTATAAAATACATCATTCCAAACATTCCATAACTTTTAAAAACGGTTAGCCTTTCTACAAAAGTCATTTTTCCAACAGGCAAGAAAACATATGAAAAACAATAAACAAAAAGAATTAATACCAACCAATCAATATAATGAAAATGTATTTTCTCTTTATAATTAGCTAATAAATATCCTAAAGTTCCAATTGCAGCTATTTCTTTAAAATATTTAATCACGTTCACTAATGGCAATAGTCCATATTGGTATGTTAATGAAAGTGAAGTAGTATATGCAGATATACCTAATAAAACAAACCATATAATTCGCTCTGGCTTGTCTTGAAATAATCCTTTTAAGAAAAATAAAAAAGTCCCTATATATATTATCGGAAATACAAACAATGTCTATTGATTTTGATATTCTATACAGGTTATCACTAAATTATCTAAAGACCAACTTTTTTGACATGGGTCCGTTTCTCTGACTAGATCACTTAAAGCTACTTTCAAATGTGTTCCAGTATGTGGTTTAACCCACTCAAATTGATAAACCGACGTTCCATAAATGGAATTACTAGAAGTACATAATCCAGGCAAATTTTTATTAAATGCATTGGAGCCGGGAGGAAAGTAATAGCCCTCTTGTTCGGGATATGCTTGCTTTGTTCCGGGTATATTTGAAAAAGTAGTATAATAAACCCTTTGACCATCTATAAATAATCCCCAAAAGTCGGATGACAAATAATCATTTCCTTTCCATGCATTATGAATATATAAATCAAATGTGATTTTCAATAATTTATGTGGAGGTAAATCCGAAAATTCTCTAAAAACTGCATTATGATTTAAGGGACCTAGTACCTGAGTATTATTAAATGTGAAAACTTTTACACTAGTATCTATATTGTCCCCCTTAAATACCAATATATCGCCTTTCCCATTATCAAATCCATTGTGATAAACCTCTATATTTTGTGGGAGATTTTTTGTACAACCTGTTATTAATATAACTACAAAAATATATACACAATAAAATTTAAATTTCATTTCTCATTTTATTTACTATTACCATATAAGTTATTAAGCAAGTGCCTTCAATCACTATTGGATAATATGCTGCAAATTTTGTTGGCATTCCTAATTTAAATGCACCAATACACGTAAATGAAACTAACAATATAAATAACCCAGCTATAAAATATGCAGTATACTTTTTCTCTAATATTAATTCAGTTACATTTAAAACATTTAATGCAATTAACAAAGGAACAATACTAATCACTTTCATTAGAAATACTACCTCTTCAAAAAAAGGAGCCTGATTATTTTTGCCTAATAATAAAATAGTTACAAGTGTATCGGGGAAAAAGAACATAACTAAGCCGGCTAATACACAAAATGTTGATAGTACTACATTTTGTTGTTTTTTTAATTTTATCCATTTTTCAAACCCTTCTTGATGAGTCCCTGCAGCATGTGGCATGACAGCTGCACTATAAGCATTTACTAACATCCTGAAACTTGATATAAGCTTATCTATAAATCCATATGCTGATATAAAGATTGGAGTAGCAAACGAAGGAAGTGTAAATAAAAACAAGGATTGTTGCAAATGAACTGTTAAGCCATTTCCTACAACTAAACTATGCATTTTAATTAATGATATTAATTTTTGAGCACTAGGAATTTTTTGCAATGTCCCCTTCTTTAAAAAAACCGATGGCAAATACATAATGTGCTGCAGTGTCATCATTATGCCTATAGTTATTAAAGCAATTTCAATCAAGTTATTACTATTTCTTGAATAATATACAATTACCAAAGCTCCTATTCTTAAAAATAAATTATATAATGTATACTTATTTATTTTATATGTAGCAATTAAATAAAACTGTGGATTAATGAATTCGGAAAATATTATTGGGGTAACCAGTAAAAAATAAATTCCATTTTTTGAAAATATTGAAATTACTAATGATACAACTATAGCTAAAACAAAAGGAATAGTTCTCAATGCAATAACCTCAGCAGTTATATATTTTTTCTCTTCATCGTTACCTGCTTTTCTGATTTCAACTACCGAGGTTTGCGATGTTCCAAAGTTAACCAAGATAGATGCCAATACTGAGTAAGATAATACTATAAAGTAAACGCCTAGTTTGTCATTATCTGTATTGTGTATTAATATAGGAATTAACAATAACTGAAATAACGCATTGGTTATGTTTAACACCAATAGTGATGCAAACTGACTTATGGTTGGTAAATGATACTTCAAAAACTAGCTTAAATATGATTTGAATATAGGCGGATTGATTTTGGGCAAAGCGCTGCTACTCTCAGTCCCATTTGAACACAAAAAGGACCAAAATGGATTAATTTTTAGTCTAAACAAAAATATCCAAAATTATTAATACGTCCTTGTTTAAAGGGCTTTATTAATATAAATAATTAATCCTAATGAGTCGTTTAATCAAACACTAATGGCACATTTAACTTAAAGCTAAAATTGCGGCCCATATTATATACCCCCATTCGGCCAGTAGACATATTTTGATCGGTGTATTTTAAGCGGCTTAAGTGGTTTTGATAAGCAACGTCTCCCAAGTTTTGAGCCACCAAGGTTAAACTGCATACCTGTTTGCCATTATGCTTTATATGTGTGCCCATACCAACATTCACCAAGGTATAGCCTGGAGTTTCAGTTTCGGTATGATATCCAGTAAATGGATTGTTTTGAGAAGACACGTTGTCCAACTGCAATGAAATGTAATTATTCTTGTTGTTGGTTTTGGCGTCGCCAAACTCATACTTAATTTCTGTTAACCATCTAAAAGGTGGAATGGTTGGTAAATTATTACTGTTATCTACTGCATGATTAAATGTACCGCGCACATAAGACAATGTATTTTCAATATGCAATCCGTCTAATGGATGTGGATGGAAATCTAAATTACATTCTGCTCCATACAAATTTGCATTTTGCTGTTCATATGCAAATGCAAAAAACTTTTGACCGTCTTTATTTATTATAGAATCGCTACCTAATGCATTAATTAATTTTTGATAATAAATATATCCGGATACCATATTGTAAAAAACATTGCCAGTAAATGAAACATGTTCATTACTCCATTCGGTACCTAAATCAAATTGTAAACTTTTTTCAGATTTTAAATTTAGGTTGCCGTATTCATATCTATTGGTTCCTTCATGTGCGCCATTACTTCCAAGTTCGGACATGTTGGGCGCGCGGTACCCGCGCGCAACATTAAATTTAAATACCCATTCCTTATTGGCTTCATAAGTCATTCCAAAAGATCCTGCTATGTCTCCAAAGTCCTTGCTCTGAAGGCCTTGCGCGTTATTAAACTCAACACCCTTCTTGTCAATTCTTGCTCCACCACTCATAGTAAGTTCTGAAATTCTTTTTTGTGTAAAGAAAAATAATCCAAGCTCATTAGTTTTATATTCAGGAATTAACACTTCGGCTCCTTTGTTTTTATTTTCTTGTTGCATTCCATTTACGCCAATAGTATGTTTCCAATTATTTTTTTCTGGCAATAAATATTGAAACGAATAATTTAAAGTACCTAAATCAAAATACAAACTCTTCTCATTTGGTTGCAATGCATTACCATATTCCATGCGTTCATTTCTTTGATACGCCACATTTGCTTTTAATCTTCCTTCTCCCCATTTAATATTATTATCCAATGTGTATTTGGTATGTATAATATGTTGGTATGGAATAGCAGGATCGCTTCCAGTAAAATCGGCATTGGTTGTCGGTACTTGAATTACTTCATCTTTTACAAAGCCATGTACTGCTTGGTCTTTTGTAAAATTGCCCTGAAAGTCGCGCGCACCCTCAATCATGCCCAACTTTTGATTAAACTGACTTACAAAAAAATGCGAGTAGCCCCAATCCTTTTCTATGCCTGCATAAGCGCCTCCGTCTAGTTCATTAAACTTTGAATTATACACATAACCATCATATTTATTTTGATAGTCAGACGCTCTTTTTGAAGATGCATTTACACCCCATACAAAACCTTTATTATTACCTGCTAAATCAAAATGATACCCTTGTAATTTATTATTGCTTTGATAATTGCTAAATACATTTCCTCTTATTGCTCCTTCGGCTACAGGTACATTGGAAACAATATTTATTACACCACTTAGTGCTTCACTTCCATAAATAATAGATGCAGGTACTTTTAAAACTTCTATTCTTGATACATTGTATTCATCAATTTCAATACCATGCTCGTCCCCCCATTGTTGTCCTTCCTGTTTTACTCCATCGTTCAAAACCATTACCCTATTGTATCCTAGCCCTCTTATAATAGGTTTAGATATTGCAGGTCCAGTACTTAATTGTGACACACCTGGTGTATTAGACAACGCATCAATTAAATTAGTTCCGCTTCCTTTTAGTAAATCTTCTTTCTTAATTATATTAATTGGCGTTGGTGTTCTTCTTGAACTTGTTGCTCTTAAAAAACTTGTTACAGTAACATTGGTACTTTCAACCGCAGTATGATTTAATGCAACATTTAATTCAAGATTATTAGAGATCGTAATATTTTTTGTGTTTATTGTGTAGCCTATATAACTTACTTCAATGATATAATTACCTGCTGCTAATTGAATTTGAAACTGTCCTTTATCGTTTGTTACAATACCTTTTTTAGTTTCGGTAATATAAATTGTTGCTCCTTGCAAAACCTGGCCAGTTGCCTCGTCGGTCACTTTACCGCTTATGGTGTATTTAGATTTGTTTTGCTGATTTTGTCCTGCTTTTTGAGCCAAAACTGGATTAGAAAACACACTTATGCCAATTGCACATACCAGAAGTATAGAAAGCTTGTTGAACATACCATAAAGTTAGGCCATATGCCCTATAAACCAAGACTTTAGGTTTGAACGGTTATTGGGCAAGCATAATTTTAACATTTTAAAAGAGACTGATTTTGAACCTTTTGCGCCACATTTGGTTATTAAAAGCAGTCAAAAGCAAGGAATATTTGGTGAGAAAGCCAAAAGCTTGTATTTTTGATGTTCAAACATTGAATTAAATATAAATACTATGAAATTATTAGATGCATTAAAATGGCGTTATGCTGTTAAGAAAATGAACGGAACTAAAATTCCTGCGGATAAATTAGATAACATTTTGGAAGCAACTCGTTTGGCTCCAAGTGCTTTTGGTTTAACTCCATACTCTATCATTGTTGTTGAAGACGAAGAAACTAGAAAAAAATTACAACCAGCTTTCTATAATCAATCTCAAGTTGTTGATGGTAGTGCTGTAATTGTTTTTGCTGCATGGACAAGTGTAACAGAAAAAGAAGTTGCAGAATACATGGCAGATATCGCTGAGCAAAGAGGTGTACCTGTTGAATCATTAAATGATTTTGCTGGTTACATTAATGGTTCTCTTAAAAACTTAACTCCTGAACAAGCTACCGTATGGGCTGCAAAGCAAGCTTACATTGCTTTAGGTTTTAGTTTAGTTGCTGCTGCTGCCGAAGAAGTTGATGCTACTCCAATGGAAGGTTTTGTTCCATCTGCAGTTGATGAAGTATTAGGTTTAAAAGAATTAGGTTTAACAAGTGCCGTTGCTTTAACATTAGGTTACAGAGACGCTGCTAATGACTATTTAGTAAACGCTAAAAAAGTAAGACGCGTTAATGAGAAATTAATTATCAAGAAATAATTGATCTCTCGTTTAAATATCATTACTAGAACAAATATATTTTAGTAAGTACATATTATTTTAATTGTAGCAAGCAATTATAAACAAAGGGCGACTCAATTGAGTCGCCCTTATTATTTTAACTATACTAAGAAGCCTTACTTAGTTTTCTCTTTAGTTGTTTTTCTTTCTTTTGTTTAATCCGAGCTAAGTCTAATTCATAGGACATTTGAAACTTCGCCCAAATTATCGCATCCATTTCTAATGCATCGCCAATTTTAAGTGCCATCTCTGCACTAATTCCTCGTTTTTCATTTATAACTTCATTTAATTGTGTAGGTTGTATGCCAGACATTTCTGCAAAACGTTTTTGTGTGTAACGTTTGGCTTTTAAAACATCACGTAGCAGTTCACCTGGATGAACCGCTCTAGCAGGAACAATATCTTTTATATTAATCCCAACTTCTAAATAATCACTCTTTCTCATTTAATAATTAGTTATACTTCTCCCATCAAACAGGTCTATTAATAATTGATCCTTAAATACTATGTTCACTTTTTACTACACTATAAAGTTAATTCAAATAATTCACAAAACTGTGAATTATTTGAAACCCAGCAAATGACTGGATAGTCGCTAGGTACAACTTATAAAAAGCTGATTTCTAAGTATAAATACTCGAAATTGAGATGTTAATATAACGTGCTTGAATAGGTTTTGGCAAGACCACATAATCATGCGGCACATCGGTTTTGTTTTTTAACTTATTAATAATTAATATCCCTATTAATACTAAGCCGTCACCTTATTCAGCATCCAGGATTTAAACACGCCAAACTTGGCATCCATTGGGATAGCAACTTTTTCTTTGTCTAATAAAAACTGAACCGAGTCTGGTATAGCAATGGTTTCTCCTATGGCTTCCTCCACTACTTCTGGGAATTTTACCGGATGTGCTGTTTCTAAAATAATAGCGGGTTGGTTAAATGCTTCTGCTGCTAAAAATGCAACTGCACCATGTGGATCTAAAATATAATTATTTGTTTTATAAACACGATGTATGGTAGATGCAGTAGCTACGTCATCATAGCTATAACTACTTAAGCCAGACTTTAATGCTTCAAAATTATTTTGCATAATTTCCATGATGCGCACAAAATTACTTGGATTACCTACATCCATTGCATTGGACACAGTTGCAACTGCTTTTCGCACTTCATAGTTTCCGCTATCCAAATACCTTGTCACAACATTATTGTCATTACATGCTGCAACAAAATGTCCTAGTGGCAAACCACTTGCTTTTGCCATCATGCCTGCACATATATTTCCAAAGTTGCCACTTGGCACTACAATATGCATTGGTACTTTGTCTCCATATTTTGCAACCCATTGTTGCCATGCAAAAAAGTAATACAATTGTTGAGGTAACCAACGCGCTACATTAATTGAATTAGCCGATGTTAAATTATAAGCCGCATTCAATTCCGCATCCATAAATGCATCTTTCACAATAGCCTGACAATCGTCAAAACTTCCCTCTACTTCTAATGCTGTAATATTTTGTCCACAAGTGGTTAATTGTAATTCTTGTATAGGACTTACTTTTCCTTTTGGATATAAAATAATTACTTCAACCCCTGCTACACCTAAAAATCCATTGGCTACTGCACCACCGGTATCTCCACTTGTTGCAACTAATACAGTGCTTGGTTTTTCGGCGCGTGTATGTTTTGAAAAATAGCCTAAACAACGACTCATAAACCTTGCACCCACATCCTTAAATGCTAAAGTGGGGCCATGGAATAATTCTAAAGATGAAATCGTATCTGTAATAGGCACTAAGGGAAAATCAAAATTGATAGTCTCTGCACATATTTGTTGTAATGTCGCATCGTCTATCATGCCACCCACATAAGGCTTCATCACTTCAAAAGCCAAGCTTGCTTTATCTAAGGTTTTGAATTTTTCTATTTGCTCCGCAGTAAACTTTGGTATTTGGGTTGGGAAATACAATCCTTTATCTGGCGCCTGTCCTGTAATAGCGGCTGTTTTAAAATCTACATTCGGTGATTGTTTTCCTAAACTATAATATTGCATCTCAACTTTTTTATTAGGCTTCTATTTCTACGCCAGTTTGATTTATGGTTGTCACATAAGTATGATGTGCTAATTCCAAACCTTCGTATAATTTTTTCATTTCTTTTTCTACAGCTATTGCGGTTTCTTTTTCTTTACTTAAAAAAAAGATAGAGGGGCCGGATCCGGATATGCCTCCACCCAATGCACCAGCAGCTTTACATGCTTTCTTTAAATCATCAAAGCCAGGTATTAAAATAGATCGCACAGGCTCAATAATTACATCTTCCAATGACCTTCCAATTAAATCATAATCACCTTTCATTAACCCAGCAACCAAGCCTGCGATATTTCCCCATTGCTTTATTGCATCTTTTAATTGTACATTTTGTTTTAAAATACTTCTTGCATCGGCAGTACGCACTTCAATTTGTGGATGCACAATGGTTACAAATAAAGTAGGTGAGGGAAGTGCGATAACTTCTAAAGGAAAAATAGATCTTACTAATGTTACCCCTCCGTGAATACATGGCGCAATATTATCGGCATGTTTTACACCCGATGCTACTTTTTCACCATTCATAGCAAAGCGCACTAAGTCGTCCTTTGTAAATGGATTGCCTAATAAATAATTGGCTCCTACAACTGCGCCTGCACTACTTGCTGCGCTAGAACCCACACCACTACCTGGTTTGATTAGCTTATTTATTTTTACTTCAAAACCTATTGTTGAAAAATCAACTAAACCAGTTTGTGTTGCGTCATCCGCAAATGATTTTTCTATAATACTATTTGCAGTATACTCCTCAATCATGGCAAGCAATGCTGCACCTGCCACATTCTTTTCAGGATCGGTTGGTAAATTATAATCGTCAATATTAATAATAGTAATGGATGCTTGTCCCGCTGCGCGGTTTACCAATCGCATTTCCATTTCATCATACGGATTGTTCACAGCAAAGCCCAAGATATCAAATCCGCATACCATATTGGCTACAGTAGCTGGGGCTTTTATTTTTATCCATTGATTTAAAGGAACCATTGTTTACTATTATTTATTTTTTAGCTATTAAACTCTTGCTGCTCTTATAATATCTGCAAATACACCCGATGCTGTTACATCGGCTCCAGCACCCGCTCCCTTAATCACCAATGGCAATTCAGGATATCGCATACTATAAAACAATACTAAATTGTCTTTCCCGTACAAATGATAAAAGTCCGAGCTTGGTAGTATGTGTTGTAATCCAACTTTAGCAGTGGTCTTACCATTGCCATCATTTTCAAACTTCGCTACAAATTTTAATTTACATCCTTCTGCTGCAGCGGCGTCATATAATTTTTTGAAATGCGCTTCCTGCTTTTCCATCTCTCCGTAAAAATCTTCTACCGATCCATTAAAACAACTTGCTGGCAAGAACCCTTCATTCACAATATCACTCATCTCTAATTTTGTTCCTGCTTCACGCGCCAATATCATTATTTTACGCATTACATCGGTGCCACCTAAATCTAATCTTGGATCTGGTTCGGTATAGCCTTGCGCTTGTGCTTCTCTAACAACAGCCGAAAATGTTTTACCATCGGTACCACCAGCATAATTATTAAAAACAAAGTTTAAGGTGCCCGATAATACCGCTTCAATTTTATTAATGCTATCTCCACTGCGGATTAAATCGTTTAATGTTCCTATAATAGGTAAACTTGCTCCTACATTGGTTTCAAATAGGAAGGACGCATTAAACTCGCGTGCCAAGCTTTTTAATTTTGAATAATTCTCATAAGGAGAAGAACAAGCTATTTTGTTACAGGCCACTACCGAAACTGCTTTCTCTAATAATTGCGCGTATACATTAGCAACTGTTTCATGTGCAGTAACGTCTACAAAAATACTATTACGTAAATTATTTTCTTCAATGGTTGCAACATAGTCTGTAATAGTTCCAGTAGGTGCTGCCGCTAATTGTTCTTTCCAATTATTTAAATCTATCCCGTCTACATTTATTAATTGTCGCTTGCTATTGGCAATACCAACAATATTAATTTGTAGTCTTAATGATTTTTTTAAGTATTCAATTTGATGTTGGATTTGTGCAATTAATTTTCCACCCACATTTCCTGCACCTGCCACATAAACGTTTACTTGCTTATAAGATGTTTCAAAAAATTCTTCGTGTAATACGTTGATTGCTTTTTTAACATCTGATGTTGCAATAACTGCTGTAATATTTTTTTCAGATGACCCTTGAGCAATGGCTCTTACATTAATACCATTGCGCCCTAACACGCCAAACATTTTACCACTCACGCCTGGATGATTTTTCATTTGCTCACCTACCAATGCTAAAATGGCTACATCTTTTTCTACAATTAGTGGGTCTACTTTTTGTGTATTAATTTCTTGTTCAAACTCGGTGTCCACAGCTAACTTAGCCTGGTACGCATCGTTTGCGTTTACACCCACACAAATAGAATGCTCCGATGAACTTTGTGTGATTAATATAATATTGATTTGCTTTTTTGCTAAAGCGTCAAATAGTCTTTTAGAGAATCCTGGGATACCCACCATTCCACTACCTTCCAAGCTTAATAAACAAATGTCTTTTATGCTTGAAATACCGCGAATAAAATTAGTATCGTTAGGGGATTCATTTTTTATTAAAGTGCCAGGATGATTGGGTTCAAATGTGTTCTTTATCCAAACAGGAATATTTTGATGCATTACCGGTTGGATAGTTGGAGGATAAATTACTTTAGCGCCAAAGTGGGACAACTCCATGGCTTCCTGATAAGATATTTGTGGTATCTCTTTTGCATTTAGCACCATGCGCGGATCCGCTGTCATCATACCGCTCACGTCGGTCCAAATTTCTAATGCACTTGCTTTTACACCTGCTGCAAAAATGGCTCCTGTATAATCGGATCCTCCACGACCTAGTGTAGTAGTATTACCCTCCACATCAGACGCAATAAATCCTGGTGCCATATATAAGTCAAACTTATTGTTCTCTGCATCTGCAAAGTAAGTCTGAATTGTTTTTGCGGTTAAGTCCTTATCTACAACTGCATTTAAATAATTAGAATTGGTTTTAATTAACAATCTTGAATCTACCCATTGTTGATTAATTCCTTTTGATGCAAATGTTGCTGATATAATTTTTGAAGATAAAATTTCACCAAAGCTTACTATCTTATCCTGCATACGATTAGACAATTCTTTTAACATGAATAGTCCTTCGCAATTTGATTCTAATTCGTTAATAGTTTGTTTTACCAAACTTAAGGTTGCCGATTGTGCTTGTATTGGTAACAACGCACGCACTGCATCCAAATGCTTTTGTTCAATATTTTGAATAATGGTTTTGTATGCTTCGTTTCCTTGTGACGCAGATTGCGCCAACATTAATAATTGATCGGTCACCCCACTCATTGCAGATACCACCACAATAGTTGGTTCCTTTTTAACTGACTCCGATACAATGGCCACCACTTTTGATATAGCTTCGGCACTTCCTACTGAACTTCCTCCAAATTTTAAAACTTGCATAACCCTTAATTTTTATTACTAAGTATTTTACTACCTAGCTGACTATTATATTAGATAGCCATATATATTATCGTCCTTATTTATTTCGTTGTAATTGATTTGATAGCGCTTCATATTTTCAATAAGCACTTCATAATCTTTATTTGATTTTAATTCCAATCCCACTAATGCCGGACCCGCTTCCTTATTATGTTTTTGTATGTATTCAAACCTTGTGATATCATCCTCGGGGCCTAATACTTTATTTACAAATTCTTTTAAAGCGCCTGGCCTTTGTGCAAATCGAATTAAAAAATAATGTTTTAATCCTTCGTATATCAATGATCTTTCTTTTATCTCTTGCATACGTGCAATATCATTATTGCTTCCACTAACAATACATACGATTGTTTTTCCTTTTATTTGTTCCGAATAGTCATCCAATGCTGCAATACTCAATGCACCTGCTGGTTCTACCACTATAGCTTCCTCATTATACATTTGTAAAATAGTAGTACAAATTTTTCCTTCCGCAACTAAATGCATATCATCTATTACATCTTTACAAATTGCAAATGTGTAATCACCTATTCTTTTTACAGCTGCACCGTCCACAAACTTGTCTATAGATGCTAGTTCTACAGGATGTCCTTCCTTTAATGCAGTTAACATACTTGGTGCACCTTCTGGCTCCAAGCCAACCACTTTTGTTGTTGGAGAATATTGTTTAAAATAAGTTCCAACACCAGCACTTAAACCACCACCACCCACTGGAATAAAAATATAATCAATAGGTGCTTGTTCTAATTGTTTATAATCTTCTAAAATTTCTACACCCACCGTGGCCTGTCCTGCCATAATTAATGGATGATCAAATGGAGGAATAAATGTCATTCCATGCGCTGCGGTATATTCCTTTGCTGCTTTTGCTGTATCGTCAAATGTGTCGCCCACTAATTTTACTTCCACAAAATTTTCACCAAACATTTTTGTTTGATTTACCTTTTGCTGTGGCGAAGGAATTGGCATAAATACCACTCCCTTTACATTTAATTTTTTACAACTATACGCAAAGCCTTGTGCATGGTTTCCGGCACTTGCACATACAACACCCTTTGCCAACTGATCGGGTGTCAGCTGACTCATCATGTTATACGCACCTCTTAATTTATAAGAACGTACTATTTGTAAGTCCTCTCTTTTTAAATAAACCCTGCACTGATACTTTCGGGATAAATTGGCATTAAATTGAAGCGGGGTATGGGTAACCACCGGCTTTAATCTTGCTGCCGCTCCTTCAATATCAAGTGCAGGCTTACTTACTAATTGATCATCACTCATTTCTTAATCTTTCACAGGTTCAAGTAGATCTATTAAATCTTAATTCCGTCCTAATTATTTTGCTGGTTGGTTTTCTGGACGTAAGCTTCTAACTGTACGACCTGCTTGCCACATTTCACTATTGTGTAATTCAGCTAATTCAACTTCTAATTTTGCACGGTAGTCATCCTTGCTATTCAAGTCGATTGAACGAGCAGCTTCGGCACCTGTTGCTACACTATTGTATAAATCAGAGAATACTGGTAAAGTTGCATCACGGAATTTTTTCCACCAATCCAACGCACCTCTTTGTGCCGTTGTTGAACAGTTTGCATACATCCAATCCATTCCATTTTCTGCTACCAATGGCATTAATGATTGTGTTAACTCCTCTACTGTTTCATTGAATGATTCAGAAGGTGAGTGTCCGTTTTTACGTAACACTTCATATTGCGCTGCGAAGATACCTTGGATTGCTCCCATTAATGTACCACGCTCTCCTGTTAAGTCAGAGTAAACTTCTTTTTTGAAATCTGTTTCAAATAAATATCCAGAACCAACTGCAATACCTAATGCAATAACTCTGTCATGTGCTTTACCTGTTGCGTCTTGGAAAATTGCGAAGCTACTGTTTAAGCCACGTCCTTGTAAGAACATTCTTCTTAATGAAGTACCAGAACCTTTTGGCGCTACTAAGATAACATCTACATCAGCTGGAGGTACAATACCTGTTTGCTCTTTGTAAGTGATACCAAAGCCATGAGAAAAATACAATGCTTTTCCTGGAGTTAAATGTTTTTTAACGGTAGGCCACATTGCAATTTGCGCTGCGTCACTTAATAAATAACAGATAATAGTTCCTTTTTCTAATGCTTCTTCTATTTCAAATAAAGTTTGGCCAGGTACGAATCCATCAGCTACTGCTTTATCCCAAGATTTTGAATTTTTTCTTTGACCTACAATTACATTAATACCATTTTCTTTTTGGTTCAATGCTTGACCTGGTCCTTGTACGCCGTAACCAATTACTGCTACTACTTCATTTTTTAACACTTCTTGTGCTTTTGCTAATGGGAACTCCTCACGAGTTACCACATTTTCTTCCGTACCTCCGAAATTTAACTTTGCCATTTTACTTTGAGTTTAATTAAGATTTAAAATTTTTGTTACTTGTTTTATTAATTGTTTATTTATGATTGCTCCGTTTTTACACGGTTATATTTTACATCGTGAATACTGCTTCTCTTTTCCCTAAATATTCATTTTCGGTTACTTCCTCTCCTGGCTCTCGCTTTTCAAAGTCTTTTAACTTTTCATGGAAGCCAGCACTCTCCTTAATGATAGCGACTCTTGCACTTCGCACAAATTCCACTAGTCCGTATGGCTCTAATGCTTTCATTAATTTATTAGTTTCTTCTCTATGTCCTGTGGTTTCAAAAACAATAAAGTCTTTTCTAATGGCTACCGCTCGTGCACCAAACTCTCTTAATAATCTTTCCACTTTTACTTTTTCAGTAATCTCTTCGCTTAATACTTTATACAAAGCCAACTCCTGCCAAACAATTTCGTCGTTGGTATTAAAGTAGGCTTTTAAAACCTCCACTTGTTTTTCAATTTGACGCACCACTTTTAACACTACATCGCGCGACTCTTCCACCACAATTGTAAATCGGTGTATGCCTGGCACTTCCGATGGTGATGTGTTTAAGCTTTCGACATTAATTTTTCTTCTCGAAAAAATAATGGCAATACGATTTAACAAACCCACTTGGTTTTCGGTATACACTGTAATAGTGTACTCTTGCTTGTCGGTATTGTGATACATATAATTCGCTTTACTACTTTAATAAATTTGTTCTACTATTTCAATCTGATTTCACTTACGCTACAACCTTGTGGCACCATTGGGAATACATTGTTTTCTTTTCCTACCATTACTTCTAACAAGTATGATCCCTTATGCTCCAACATTGTTTTCACTGCGCTTTCTAAATCTTTTCTGTGTTCTACTTTTGCTCCTGCAATGCCATATGATTTTGCTAGCATTACATAGTCGGGACTTTGAATATCCACGAATGAATATCTTTTATCCATAAACAAATCCTGCCACTGACGCACCATGCCTAAAAACTGATTGTTTAAAATCATAATTTTTACATCCACTCCAGTTTGCATAATGGTTCCTAATTCCTGTAAGGTCATTTGAAAACCTCCGTCTCCAATTACTGCAATCACAGTTCTATCCTGTGCACCAAACTTGGCACCAATCGCTGCAGGTAGCCCAAAACCCATGGTACCAAGGCCTCCAGAAGTTACATTGCTACGCGTTTGATTAAACTTTGCGTATCTGCATGTTACCATTTGGTGTTGGCCTACATCCGTTACCATTATTGCATTGCCTTCGGTTACTTCATTCGCAACACGAATTGCTTCTGCCATTGTCATTGCTTCGGTAGTTGGATACATTTCTGGTTGAATACATTGATCATATTCTTCCTTAGCATATTTTGCAAATACTGCCAACCACTCACTTCGGTCTTTTTGTTCTATTCCTAATGTTAGTAATGGTAAAGTTTCTTTACAATCTCCCCATACACCCACATCGGCTTTTACATTTTTATCTATCTCAGATGGATCAATATCCAAATGAATAATTTTTGCTTGCTTCGCGTATTTATCTAATCGTCCTGTTACACGATCATCAAAACGCATACCAATTGCAATTAATACATCGCAGTCATTGGTTAATACATTAGGTCCATAGTTTCCGTGCATGCCCACCATTCCTACGTTTTGTGGATGGTCCGTTGGTAATGCACTTAGTCCTAAAATGGTCCATGCTGCTGGCATGCCCGATTTTTCGATAAATTTTTTAAATTCTTTTTCCGCTTTTCCTAATATTACTCCTTGTCCAAAAACAACCAATGGTTTTTTTGCATTGTTAATTAATGCAACCGCTTCGTCTATATATTCTTTTCTGATAACTGGCTTTGGTCGGTAAGATCTAACATGATTACATGGCGTATAGCCTGGATAATCAAATAATTGAAACTGTGCATTTTTGGAAATGTCAATTAACACCGGACCTGGTCTTCCACTTCTTGCTAAATAAAATGCTTTCGCTAATACTGCAGGAATTTCTTCGGCATCTGTAATTTGATAATTCCATTTTGTTACCGGCATGGTAATATTAATTACATCCGTTTCCTGAAATGCATCTGTTCCTAATAAATGTGCAAACACTTGTCCTGTAATACATACCAATGGAGTGCTATCTATCATGGCATCGGCAAGTCCTGTTACTAAATTAGTTGCACCTGGACCACTTGTTGCAAATACCACACCTACTTTTCCTGAACTACGCGCATATCCTTGTCCAGCATGGATTCCACCTTGTTCATGTCTTACTAATATGTGGTTTAATTTTTCTTTATAGTCATACAATGCATCATATATTGGCATGATTGCTCCACCTGGATATCCAAATATGGTATCCACTCCCTCTGCAATACAAGCTTCCAATACTGCCTGTGATCCTGTTAATTGTTTCTGTTCCATAGTCTTTCTTTTTACTTTTCCAAAGGCATTCTTTAATCAGCATCCGTTACACATCCTTCACTTGCATCCTTTACCAACTTTGCATATTTATACAATACGCCATTGGTTACTTTTAATTTCGGTGCTGGTTGTGCTGCTCTTCTTTTTGCAATAGTCGCTTCGTCTACTTTTAATGTCATGGTACGTTTTGGTACATTCAATTCAATAATGTCTCCGTCTTCTACCACGCCAATCAATCCACCTTTGTATGCCTCTGGTGTAATATGTCCAATTACAAATCCGTGTGTTCCGCCGCTAAAACGTCCGTCCGTAATTAATGCAACCGACTTTCCTAAGCCTGCACCAATAATTGCCGATGTTGGTTTTAACATCTCTGGCATCCCTGGAGCGCCTACTGGGCCTACGTTTTTGATAACGACTACATCACCCGGTTGTATCTTTTTTGAATTTATGCCTTCAATCAATGCATGCTCTCCATCAAATACTCTTGCTGGCCCTTCAAACATGTCACCTTCTTTTCCAGAAATTTTTGCAACGCTTCCGCCTGTTGCTAAGTTTCCGTACATGATTTGTAAATGTCCTGTTGCTTTGATTGGATTTTCTTTTGGATAGATAATTTTTTGTGCATCAAAATCTAAATCAGGTGCACTCGCTAAATTTTCCGCAATTGTTTTTCCTGTTACAGTTAAACAATCTCCATGCAACCATCCTTGTGCCAACATATATTTCATTACCGCTGGTACACCACCATACTGATGCAAGTCCTGCATTAAATATTTTCCCGATGGTTTAAAATCGGCTAATACAGGAATCTTATCACTAATGGTTTGGAAGTCGTCTTGTGTAAATTCAACACCCACACTTTTTGCCATTGCAATCATATGCAATACTGCATTGGTGCTTCCGCCTAATACCATAATTACGGCTACTGCATTTTCAAATGCTTTGCGCGTCATGATATCTTTTGGCTTAATATCTAGTTCTAATAATAATCTGATTGCTGCACCCGCATCCTTACACTCTTGTTGTTTTTCTTTACTCAATGCTGGGTTAGAAGAAGAATAAGGCAAACTCATTCCCAATGCCTCAATAGCCGATGCCATTGTGTTTGCGGTGTACATTCCACCACATGCACCAGCACCTGGACAAGCGTGTTGTACGATTCCTTTAAAATCCGCTTCGTCCAATTGTCCCGCCATTTTTTGTCCTAATGCTTCAAAAGCAGATACAATATTTAAGTCCTGTCCTTTATAATGTCCTGGTGCAATTGTTCCACCATATAACATTAAGGAAGGACGATTTAATCTTCCCATTGCAATTAAAGAACCTGGCATATTTTTATCACAACCTGGAACTGTAATTAATGCATCATAATATTGTGCACCACAAACAGTTTCAATACTGTCTGCAATTACATCACGGCTTACTAATGAATAACGCATACCATCGGTACCATTACTCATGCCATCACTCACACCAATCGTATGAAAAGTTAATCCCACTAAATCATTTGCACACACACTTGTTTTTACATCGGCTGCTAAAGCATTCAAATGCATATTACATGTGTTACCATCGTATCCCATACTCACAATACCAACTTGCGCTTTATGTAAATCTTCGTCGGTTAATCCAATACCATAAAACATAGCTTGCGCAGCGGGCTGCGTTGGATCTAGCGTGATTGTTTTTGAATATTTATTTAGTTCCATCTTTTATTTTTTAAAGCGCTTCTATTTTTCTTATTCGCTTATTAATCATTTATCTATTACTAATTGCTCCTGAACCATTTATAAAATTACGATCTATTATCCGCCTAACCTTAAGACGAATGTTTGTTAGATGTTCATTTATTAGATGATGGTAGATTTATGCAAACGCTCATGTATTGGATGTGTTTCTCCTTTTGCATGTCGCTCAATAAATTCACAAATCAAATCACCAATAGCAGTTGTTGTATAGCTATTCATTGGATCGATATCCTTTGTTACAAAACCACTGTTTAAACACCATGATGCCGCTTCTCTAATAATAGTTGCTTCATTGGTTAATCCAAAATGATCCAACATCATTGCAGATGATAAAATAGATCCTAACGGATTCGCAATGTCTTTTCCTTTTGCTTGTGGGTAGGATCCATGAATAGGTTCAAACAATGCAACTGTATTTCCTACAGAAGCTGATGGCAACAATCCTAATGAACCCGCTAACACCGATGCCTCGTCACTAATAATATCTCCAAACAAATTCTCTGTTAATACCACATCAAATTGTGCTGGGTTTAAAATAATTTGCATTGCAGCATTGTCTACAAATAAATAATCCACTGCAACATCACTATACTCTTTTGCAATGGCTTGTACTACTTTTCTCCAAAGTCTTGAAGTTTCTAATACGTTTGCTTTATCTACTAGTGTTAATTTTTTTCTTCTGATTTGTGCATGCTTAAATGCCAAGTGTGCAATACGCTCAATTTCTGCAACCGAATAAGAACAATCATCTCTTGCAACCGTTCCATCCTCACTTAAACTTTTTGCACCAAAATAAATTCCACCTGTTAACTCTCTATAAATAACAAAGTCAACATTCTCTAACAACTTTGGTTTTAAAGGTGTTAAATGTTGCAATGCAGCATAAGTAGTCACTGGGCGGATATTCGCAAACAATTGTAATTCCTTTCTTAGTTTTAATAAACCTTGTTCTGGTCTTACTTTTGCTGTTGGATCGTTATCGTATTTTGGATCACCAATAGCGCCAAATAAAATAGCATCACTCGACTTACATATTGCAATAGTCTCGTCTGGTAATGGATTGCCAGTTGCGTCAATAGCACAAGCACCCATTAATGCATTTTCGTAACTAAACTCATGATTGTAATACTTTGCAATCGTGTCTAATACTTTAATTGATTGCTGTGTTACTTCTGGACCAATTCCATCTCCTAATATGACTGCTATTTTCTTTTGCATAATTTATTGTTTTATTGATTTGCTTTTTCGTAAGCCTCAATTTCTGGTTTCATGTTTAATAAATAATCAATATCGTCATAGCCATTTAACATACAAGTCTTTTTATAAGAGTTGATGTCAAATTTTTCTGTAGCACCTGTTGCATCAATAGTTATAGTTTGTGCTTCCAAGTCCACCGATAAAGTATCGTCCGCACCTTGTGCAAATATTTGTTGTAAGAATGCGTCTGTAACCGTTACAGGCAATACGCCATTGTTTAGAGCATTGTTTTTAAAGATGTCTGCGAAAAAGCTTGACACCACTACTTTAAAGCCATAGTCTTGAATACTCCATGCAGCATGCTCACGTGAACTTCCACATCCAAAGTTTTTAGCTGCTACTAAAATTTCACCACTATATTGTTTTTGGTTTAATACAAAATCGGCCTTTGGTTTTGATTCATCGTCGTTCTCGTATCTCCAGTCTCTGAATAAATTTTTTCCAAAACCATCTTTAGTAGTCGCCTTTAAAAAACGTGCTGGTATAATTTGATCCGTGTCTACGTTTTCTATACGTAAAGGGATAAACTTACTTGTGATTTTTTGTAATGATTGCATATTATTTTAATAATTGAGTTGCCTTTTAGCGACTCGGTTATATTTATATTATATCTCTGATGTCTGTTATTTTTCCTGTTAACAAAGCTGCTGCTGCTGTTAATGGACTTGCTAATAATGTTCTTGCACCTGCACCCTGACGTCCTTCAAAGTTTCTGTTGCTGGTACTAATACAATATTCGCCTGCTGGAATTTTATCTTCGTTCATTCCCAAACATGCACTACATCCTGCTTGTCTAATTTCAACACCTGCTGCTGCAAATATTTTATCTAAACCTTCGGCAACAATTTGTTTTGCAACTTCTTGTGATCCTGGTACAATTAATGTTTTAATGTTCGGATCTTTTTGCTTCCCTTTTATAATGCTTGCTACTAATCTAAAATCTTCGATTCTTGAATTCGTACATGATCCAATAAATACATTTTGTACTGGCATGCCTAACAAACTTTGTCCAGCCGTTAATCCCATATACTTTAACGCTTTCTCATAATTCTGTTTTTCGGTTGCATCGCTAAAACTTTCAATAGTTGGCAATGTGCCTCTTACCGACAATCCCATACCTGGATTGGTTCCGTAAGTAATCATTGGGTCAATATCTTCGGCTTTAATATTTATTTCTATATCAAACTTTGCGTCTGCATCGGTATACAACTCTTTCCAAGTAGCTAATTTTTTATCCCAGTCTGCGCCTTGTGGTGCAAACAATCTTCCTTTAATATAATCGAATGTTGTTTGATCCGGTGCAATCATTCCTCCACGTGCACCCATCTCGATACTCATATTACAAATAGTCATTCTCGCTTCCATACTTAATGCACGAATAGCCGAACCCGCATATTCAACAAAATATCCAGTTGCGCCACTTGCAGAAATAAGTGCAATGATATAAAGAATAATATCTTTTGATACGACTCCGTTTTTCAATGCACCGTCTATATTTATGCGCATTACTTTTGGCTTGCTTTGCATAATACATTGTGAAGCAAATACCATTTCTACCTCGCTAGTTCCAATTCCAAATGCGATAGATCCAAATGCACCATGTGTTGAGGTATGACTGTCTCCACAAACTATTGTCATTCCTGGTTGTGTAATACCCAACTCTGGTCCTATCACGTGTACAATACCTTGGTACTTATGTCCTAGGCCATATAATTCTACACCGTGCTTTTTACAGTTTTCAATTAAAGTATCTACCTGAAATTTAGACAATGCATCCTTAATTGGTAACTCCTGATGCATGGTTGGTACGTTGTGGTCGGCTGTCGCAACAATTTGTTGTGGTCTAAATAATTGTGCGCCTCTTTTTTCAATACCACTAAAAGCTTGTGGACTAGTTACTTCGTGTATAAAATGTTTGTCAATATATACAACCGAAGGGCCATCCTCAATTTGTTTTACAACGTGCTTATCCCAAATTTTTTCAAATAATGTTTTTCCCATTGTTCTGATTTTTTCGTCTTAAAATTTACTTATGTAATTTTTAAAATAAAGTCTTTGTTTATTTTTTAAATGCTGTTGCCATTTCTTGCAAATCAGCTTCTAATACTTCTTTCTTTTTATCTGCTATCTCTACAAATATTGGATACAATTCGTCTACCTCATTTCTTGTAAACTGATACCCTAATTTATGTAGGCGATGCGCTAATGCACTACGTCCACTTCGCGCTGTTAATACAATTTTACTTTCGTCTGCGCCAACTTCGGCTGGATTAATAATCTCATAAGTTTGTGCTTCCTTTAAAAATCCATCCTGATGAATTCCAGATGAATGTGAAAACGCGTTGGCTCCTACAATTGCTTTGTTAGGTTGCACCATCATTCTCATTGTCTCTGAAACTTCACGGCTTATTGTGTTTAACAATTTTGGATTAATGTCGGTATAAAAACCTAAGTCCTTGTGTTGATTTAAAATCATTACAACTTCCTCTAATGCTGTGTTACCTGCACGCTCACCTAATCCATTTATAGTACACTCAATTTGTCTTGCACCACCAATCACACCTGCAATTGAATTTGCAGTTGCCAATCCTAAATCGTTATGACAGTGACATGATAAAATTGCTTTGTCTATATTAGGTACATTGTTGTACAAGTAGTTCATTTTTTCTTGATACTGCTGTGGTAAACAATATCCTGTTGTGTCTGGAATATTTAAAGTAGTTGCTCCAGCTTTTACAACTGCTTCAATAACTCTTGCTAAATATTCATTGTCTGTTCGTCCCGCATCCTCAGCATAAAATTCTACATCATCGGTAAAATTTCTTGCAGTTTTTACTGCTTTAATGGCACGCTCAATAATTTCCTCACGCGTACTATTAAATTTATGTTTGATATGCAAATCCGATGTTCCAATACCTGTATGAATTCTAAAACGCTTTGCTGGTTTTAATGCAGCAGCTGCTACTTCGATATCATTTTGTACGGCTCTTGACAATCCACAAACCACTGTATTTTTTAAAGTCTTTGCAATTTGATTTACCGATTCAAAATCGCCTGGGCTCGAAACCGGAAAACCTGCTTCTAATATGTCCACACCTAACTCCTCTAATTTTACGGCTAGCTCCAATTTTTCCTTGGTGTTTAATTTACAACCCGGAACCTGCTCACCATCTCTTAATGTGGTATCAAAAATGAAAACTTTTTGACTCATCGTTAATGCTTTAATTTTTAAATAAATAGCTGCCTTTTTCATCCAAACTTGAGTCAGGATAAAGCAAGCATCTAATTGATTTTGAACCTATTATGGATAAAAAACGGGCTTTTGGCCCGTTTATTGTTCAAATTTACCCAATATCAACAAGTAATTCACATCATTTTTATGCCTATTTTACAATGTATAAGGACCCAATTATTTGATTAAATGATTGATTTTCAATAACTTGAACTAAAATCAGCTACGATGCCCAACCTAAGCACCGACGCCCTATTTATTTTGGTAAAATCCCTAGAAAAGGGGGAAAAGCGCAACTTTAAGTTGTATGCTGCTCGCAATTCCGCGTCGGCTGATTTAAAGATTGTCCAACTTTTTGATGCCTTGGACAAAATGAAGGACTATGACGAGGAGGAATTACTGCGCAAAAACGAGTCTATTCAAAAACAACAGCTTTCCAATTTGAAGGCTCACTTATATGATCAAATTTTATCAAGCCTTAGGATCCTAAAGCAAAGTGAAAACATTGACTTACAAATTCACGAGCAACTGGACCATGCTAAAATTTTATACAACAAAGGACTTTATATTCAAAGCTTAAGACTTTTAGATAAAATCAAAACCCTGACCAAACAAAATAATCAGGTTACTTTTTTATTACAGGTTTTATTTTTAGAAAAGAAAATTGAAGCACTTCATATTACTCGAAGCATGCAGGATAGAGCTAAGCAATTAAGCGATGAAATTGACGAAGCCAATGAGCGTTTAGAATTAATTGCAAAAACCTCTAATCTTAGTTTACAATTATACAGTTGGTATATTCAACATGGTCATGCACGTAACGAAGAAGACAGAAAAACTTTAGACGCTTTAATGCAGGATCCAATTATTGAACGTGTGAAATTGGTGAAAGGTTTTTACGAAAGATTATATCGCTACCAATGTTATTGTTGGTATGGTTTTATTACGCAGGATTTTTTAATGCATTATAGATACGCGCAAAAATGGGTAGACCTTTTTGAGAAGGAAGAAAATATGCAAGTAATTGAATCGGCTCAATATATTAAAGGCTTGCACAATTTAATTAGTGCACACTTTGATTTAAAAAATATTGATAAGTTTAAAGAAACTATTTGCATATTAGAACACTTTAGTGAAACTCCCATTGTGTTAAACAACAAGAATAATTTAATTCAATCTTTTGTTTATTTATACATTGGTAAAATTAACCAACACTTCCTGGAAGGCACGTTTAGCGAGGGTTTAGCAATGATTCCTACTATGGAAGAAAAGCTAAAAGAGATTGAAATGTATATTGATAGTCACCGTGTTTTGGTGTTCTATTATAAAATTGCTTGCCTGTTTTTTGGTGCTGGAGATTCAGAAAAAACAATTGATTATTTAAACAGAATTATTAATTGGAAAGTGAACCTGCGTGACGACTTGCAATGTTATGCACGCTTATTACACTTGATTGCGCATTATGAATTAGGTAATAAAGAAGTAGTTATTTATTTATCCAAGTCCGTATATAGGTTTATGTCTAAAATGAAAAACCTAGGTGCGGTAGAAGAAGTGTTGTTTAACTTTTTAAGAACATCCATTCAGTCGGGTAGTCAAGCTTCCTTTGAAGATTTATTAGTAAAACTAGAACCACTTGAAAAAAATAAGTTAGAGAGCAGAGCCTTCATGTACCTTGATATTATTTCTTGGTTAGAAAGCAAAATACATGGTAAAGATGTTCAAACTATTATTAAAGAAAAATTTGAAGCAGCCCACAAATAAAAAATGAAACAATAAAAAAGCCTCTGAACTTACAGAGGCTTTTTTATTGAATACTATAACTAGCAATACATTTTACAAATACATTGCTTCTATTTCTTTTTCAAAATTGGATAAGATTACTTTTCTTCTAATACTTAGTTTAGGTGTCATCTCTCCTTTATCAATGGTAAACTCTCTTGAGATTAAAGTGAACTTCTTAACCATTTCTACCTGGTTAAATAATTTATTGTACTCTTCTACAATATCCTCAATCATAGTAACCACCATGGTATTTTTAACAATTTCCTCATTGCTCGTATATTCAATACCATGCTGCTTTGCCCAGTCTTTTAACTTTGAAAAACCCGGTACAATTAAGGCACTTACAAACTTGCGATTATCCCCTATTAACACAATTTGCTCTATGAATGGACTTTCCTTCATTTTGTTCTCAATAGGTTGCGGTGCCACATATTTTCCACCACTTGTTTTGAACAACTCCTTTTTGCGATCGGTAATTTTTAAATACCTGCCGTCTATTAATTCTCCAATATCTCCTGTATGCAACCAGCCATCAATAATAGTTTCACTTGTCAGGTCTGGACGCTTATAATAGCCAAGCATTACACTTGGACCCGCTACACAAATTTCTCCGTCTGGTTCTAATTTTAATTGTACGCCTTGTATTACTTCTCCTACTGTTCCATATTTAGTTCCACCTGGTATTCTTAAGTTAATACTAATAATAGGACTGTTTTCGGTTGGACCATATCCTTCGTATACTGGTATTTGCGCTGCATTAAATATGCGCAATAATTTTACTTGACATGCCGCTCCACCTGTTACAATAAATTTTACATTACCGCCTAGTCCTTCTCTCCACTTGCTAAATATTAGCTTGTTCGCTAATTTTAATTTTTGTTGATACCACCAAGAACCCGGTATCAAATTATCATATTGTTCTGCCAATGACACTGACCAGAAAAATAATTTTCGTTTAAGTCCAGTTAACTCTTCCCCTTTCAACATTATTTTCTCAAATACTTTTTCCAATAATCTTGGTACAGTAGAGAATCCATCTGGTTGTACTTCCTTTAAATTATCACCAATGGTATCAAGGCTTTCAGCATAATATATGCTCATGCCACTGTACATATAAATGTATGAAGCAACTTTTTCAAAAATATGATTCAGCGGTAAGAAGCTTAACATTTTTTGTGTTGGAGAATCTGGAAAAGGGAATGATGCCTTACCTGATTGTAAATTAAAATAGATACTGCGATGTGTTAACATGACACCTTTTGGTGTTCCTGTTGTTCCGGATGTGTAAATAAATGTTGCAACTTGATCCACCGGGATTGATTTTTTTATTGCTTCAACTTCGGCTAATTTATTTGCATCATTGCTTTTTAACGATGTCCAATGTTTTGCGCCTGGTACATGATCAAATGTATAAACCTCTTTTAAACAAGCAACTTCTTCCTTCACCGACATTACTTTGTCGTATAATTCTTTGTTACTTGCAAACATATATTGCACCGATGCGTCTTTTAAAATAAACGCTAACTCCAACGGATTGGTTGTTGGATAAACTGGCACCCAAATAATACCTAATTGTTGTGCTGCCATATCCGCTATCAACCACTCTGGGCGGTTGCTACTAATTACTGCAATCTTATCACTTCCTTCTGGCGTGAAATTATTAGCAGATAAACCAAGACTTAATAATCCGGCACTTAGTTCGTTTACGTTTTGGGCTATTTCCTTTGTAGAATATTTCCTCCAATTGCCATTTTCTTTGGCTGCTAACATGTCTTCCTTAGGAAAATTAGTTAATTGGTGTTCGATACAATCGAAGAGTCTTTTACATTCCATGGTCAAGCAAAATTGTGTAACAAAGTACTCAAAAAGGTGCAGAAAAAAAAGAATTACGGGCACAATTACAAACCAAAAAACCCGGCTCAATGACCGGGTTTATATTATTCTAATTTGTTTTCTAGTAAATTAAATGCGTCAACAATCCGTCTCTTAATTTTGGTTCAAACCAAGTACTTTTTGGAGGCATTACTTCACCCGCATCTGCGATATTAAATAATTGATGGATAGTTACTGGATACAAGCTAATAGCCAATTGCATTTCACCGCTATCTACTCTTTTTTCCAATTCCGCTAACCCTCTGATACCACCTACAAAATCAATACGCTTATCGGTACGTTGATCCACAATGCCTAATAATTTTGATAAGATATTATTAGATAAAATAGTAACATCTAAAACACCAATAGGATCGTTGTCGTTATAGGTTCCAGGTTTTGCTGTTAAGGTATACCATTTGCCAGCTAAGTACATTCCAAAACTATGTAATGCATTTGGTTTGTAAGCTCCCTCATGTGCTACTACTTCAAATTCATTTCCTAATGCCGCAATAAATGCTTCGGCACTATGTCCATTTAAATCTTTTACTACACGGTTGTAATCCATGATATGTAATTGATTAGAAGGGAATAAAGTAGTCAAGAAATAGTCAGGGCCAGTAGCCGACTTATTATTTGCATCAGTTGCTTGCGCGTTTTCTTCGCCCAACGCTAATTTCACTTTTGCAGCAGATGCAGCACGGTGGTGACCGTCGGCAATATAAGTACAAGGTACTTCGGCTTCAAATAATGCTGTGATTTGCTCAATAGTATCTGTATCACTTACCGCCCAAACCGTATGCTGGATACCGTCTTCGGCTGTAAAGTCATATACCGCGTTTTTTGTAGTCTTCCATTTATCTATTAAAGCGTCAATAGAAGCCTGGTTGCGATATGCCAAAAACACGTTGCCCGTTTGAGCACCTGTTGTTTTAATATGATTGATTCTGTCCTGCTCTTTTTCTGGTCTTGTAAACTCGTGCTTTTTAATAATGTCATTATTATAGTCATCAATGCTACTTACACAAACCAATCCAGTTTGTGCGCGGCCATCCATTATTAATTGATAAATATAATAACAAGGTTTTGATTCCTTAAACAACACGTCTCTTTGTACAAATGCATTTAAATTTTCTAATGCTAAATCATAAACTTGTTGACTATGAATATCTGTTGATTCTGGTAAATCAATTTCACTTTTTGTGATATGTAAAAAAGAATATGCGTTGCCAACAGCTTCTTGTTTTGCTTCTGCACTATTTAAAACATCGTATGGTTTACTTGCTACTTGCTTCGCTAATTGAGGCTGAGGTCGAAGCGCTTCGAAGGGTCTAATTTTTGCCATGGGCGCAAATATCGTTCTTTTTGTTGAGTAATAGTTTTTTGTTGAAGTTCTTTCTTAAAAATAAATTAAGAAAAATCTTCCATCAGTTTACAAAAAGCTTGTACACTACTCATTGGCAATGCGTTATACATACTCACCCTTATTCCACCCACTGTTCTGTATCCTTTTACGCCAATCATTCCTTGTTTTTTACATAGGTCTAAAAACGAAGCTTCTTTTTCTGGATCTGTTAAAAAGAATACGGCATTCATAATACTACGATCTTCTTTTGCAATAGGACAATAAAATGCCGGATGTGAATCTATGGTATTATATAATAATGTTGCTTTTGCATTATTGCGTTTTTCCATCTCTGCTAATCCACCTTCTTTTTCAATCCATCTTAAAGTTAATAAGCTAACATAAATTGAAAATACTGGAGGCGTATTTAATAAAGATCCCGCTTCAATGTGTTTTTGATAATCAAGTATTGCAGGAATTTTTCTACTTACTTTTCCAAGTATTGATTTTTTTACCACCACCATTGTTACACCTGCAGCACCCATATTTTTTTGGGCTCCTGCATAAATTAAATCAAATTTTTTAAATTCGGTTGGGCGACAAAATATATCTGAACTCATGTCACCAATTAAAGGCACATTCACCTGTGGGTATTGATGCCATTGAGTTCCCTCTACAGTATTATTGGTTGTAATATGCAAATATGTAGTGCCGGCTGGCAGTTCTAATTGCTTATTTAAATAAGTATGTTTTTTGTCGGATGTATCTGACACTACTGTTACTGGTCCAAATAATTTTGCTTCTTTTACTGCTTTATTTCCCCATACTCCATTGTCACAAATTGCAGCCGATCCGTTTTCATCCAACAAGTTCATTGGAACTTGCATAAACTGCATGGTTGCACCACCTTGTAGAAAAAGTACTTCGTAGTCATCACCAATATCCATTAATCTTTTCACGGTTGCTTTTGCTTCCTCTACTACTTCTACAAACCAACTTGTACGATGTCCTATTTCTAAAATTGATAAACCTGTATTGTTAAAATTATGTATCGAAGCTGAAGCCTCATCCAAAACCTCTTTTGGTAATATAGCTGGGCCTGAATTAAAATTGTGCAATTGCATTATGCTTATTTGTATTAATATTATTTACTTTTCTACTCGCATCAAAAGACGCCTATGCTTGTTTATCTTCACTGTCTTCAATAGTAGTTACACCCCCCGACACAACATACTTCATTGCTTCCGCCGCACTAATTCCCTTTGGTAATTTTTTTACCCTTGTTGTTGGAACAATATAAGTGATACCAGATATCGCATATGAATGTGGAACATAAACAGTTAAGTAATTATCCATTCCAAAATGTGCTGTATTTTTTTGTGTTATAAAACCAAGTCTCCACACTTCTTCCGAATCTACATTCACTAAAACAGGTTCATCAAATTTTTTCTTATTCCCTGCAAAAGCTTCTAAAAAATCTTTTACCGATGAATAAATAATTTTTACTCCCGGCGTTTTTTCCAACACCTTATCAAAAATAGATACCAGTCTTTCTACAAAGAATAATGATGACAACCAACCCACTATTAATACTAAGGCAATGGCTATCACAAAACCCATTCCGGTTACTTTTGGTATTTGTCCATTTACGGCAGCAAACTTAACAGGGAACAACGCGTTTAATAGGTTTGGTAGGAAATTATCTACCCAATTAAATAGACTTACAATTACCCAAATGGTAACCCCAATTGGTGCTAATAATACTACTCCCTGAAAAAACAGTTGGGCTAGTCCACTTAAGATCTTTTTTCGGCGGAACTTTTCCCTAATAAATTGCATGAAACGCTGGTTTAGAGGTCAAATTTCCGCCTTTTTTGCCATTCAGCATAAATAATTAAAGAAAAGAGACTGGAAACTTTGAAAACGGCATTAGTTTCCGTAGTTTTGCGGCTCAAATTGAAGTATGGAGAATCGTATATTATTAAAAGCAAGGGAGTTGATGGTGCTAAATGGTGTCCGTTATGTTACAATGGACGACTTGGCTAACCAATTGGGTATTAGCAAAAAAACCATTTACCAGTTTTATAAGGACAAAGAGGCCTTAGTGCTTGCAGTAGTGGAACTAGAGTTGGATGAACAGAAATTAATGTGCCAAAGATCGCAGCAAACTGCCGACAATGCACTTCATGAAATGTTTATGGTACTCCAAGACATTCAAGAGATGTTTAAAAAAATGAACCCCTTGACGGTGATGGAAATTCACAAGTATTTCCCTGAAGCCTTTAAAAAAATTCAAGTGCATAAAGACAATTTCATGCACAATGTGGTTAAAACAAATTTATTAAAAGGAATTGAGCAGGGTGTTTACCGTAAAGATATTGATCCAGAAATTCTTACTATTTACAGGATTGAAACTAGTTTAATCACTTTTAATACTCAGTTTTTCCCTTTAAGCAAATTTGATCTAGGTAATGTAAACGTTCAAATTATGGAACACTATATATATGGTATAGTTTCTAGCGAAGGCTTAAGATTACTTATGCAATACAAAGAATTAAAAAATAATGCTGATTCAATTGAACAAGAATAAATACAATTAAAAAATAAACAAGCAATAAATAAACAAAATGAAAAAACTATTTTTCTTAATCCTTGGTTTTACATTAGCAGGTTTGGCTCAGGCCCAAGATGCTAACAAAGCCACACATGCATTTTCATTAGACCAATGCGTGGAATATGCGCAAAGAAATAATGTACAAGTAAAAAATGCATTGTTGGCAATTGATGGTCAATTACAAACCAATCGTGAAATTGCCGCTGCTGCATTACCTACTATTAATACTAGCTTAAGTGGCACTGACTATACGAAAATTCCAACCTCTTTATTACCAGGTCAAATTTTTGGTGGCGCTGCTGGAACCTTTATCCCAGTTCAGTTTGGTACTAAATACAATGCTAACTATGGTGCTAGTATTCAACAATTATTATTTGATGGACAAGTATTTATTGCATTACAAGCAAGAGCTACTTCGGTTGAAATGGTAAGAAAGAATGCTGCATTAACACAAGAAGCAATCAAAGCGAATATTTATAAAATTTACTATCAATTATCTGCTAGTAAAACACAATTAAATATTTTAGATGCTAACATTAATCGTATTGCTGCATTAGCACATGATGCTGCTATTATGTACAAAAATGGTTTTGCCGAAAAATTAGATGTAGATAAAGTAAGTGTTCAATTAAACAATTTAGAAACTGAAAAATTAAAAGCAAACAATAGTGTTGCTATTGGTTATATGGGTCTGAAAATGTTAATGGGCATGCCTGTTAAAGACAGCTTAATATTAACTGATGTTATTAACGAGAATAATTTAACAAACGAAGTTTTAACTGAAAATGAATTTCAATACAATGTGCGTAAGGACTTTCAATACTTAAACACAGTTAAAAAATTAAACGAATATAATGTGAAGCGTTATCAATTAAGTAACCTTCCTACTATTGCAATGTCAGGTTCTTATTCAAAGAATGCACAACGTAGTAAGTTTGACTTTTTTGAAGGCGGTAACTGGTTTACTACTTCTTTAATTAGTTTAAATGTTAGCTTGCCAATTTTCAACGGCTTTGCTACCGATGCGAGAATTAAGAGAACTAAAATTGAATTAAAACAAACCGAGAATCAAATTGAGTCTTTAAAAAACAGCATTGACAATGAAATTAATCAAGCAAAGCTTAACTATATGTCTTCGGTTGCGACGGTTCAGTTTCAAAAGAAAAATATGACGCTTGCCGAAAATGTTTATCAACAAACTAAAAAGAAGTTTGAGGCGGGTACTGGTTCTAACACCGAGATTTCAGCAGCACAAGCAGACCTAGTAAGTGCTCAGAACAACTACATGAATGCACTTTATAGTGCGCTTATTGCTAAAGTAGATTTACTAAAAGCAACTGGAAAATTATAATTCAAAATTCACACAATCAAAAAAATATATACAAATGAAACATAGTTTAAAATTATTTACAGTTAGCTTAATGATGGTTGCCCTTGCCTGTGGTGGTGGTGATAATAGCATTGAAGCAAAAAAAGCTAGCTTAGATAAATTAAAAAAGCAAGCTTTAGATATTAATGCCCAAATAGCTACAATTGAAAAGGATTTAGAAAAATCAGGTGCCAAAGAACAAGCTAAAGCAGTATTAGTAGCAGTAGCTCCAGTTGTTGCACAAAACTTTAACCACTTTATAGAAATACAAGGAAAAGTAGAATCTGAAAGTGTTTCTTTTGTAACACCGCGTGCTGGTGGAGGTCAAGTAAAAGCATTGTACATTAAAAGAGGCGACAGAGTAAAGAAGGGTCAATTAATATTACAATTAGACAATAGCTTAATTAAACAAAATGCTGCGGCTGTTGCACAAAACTTAGAAACAGTTAAAGCACAAGCTGCGTTGGCTAGATCGGTTTATGAAAAACAAAAAAACCTTTGGGAACAAAATATTGGTAGTGAGATTCAATTAATGACAGCTAAAACAAATGCCGATGCTAGCGCTAGCCAATTAAAGGCTGCTACAGAGCAATTGGGTATGGTTAAAGATCAATTAGCTTACACGAGTGTTTACAGTGATGTAGACGGTGTTGCTGAAGAAGTAAATGTAAAAGTAGGTGAGCTTTTTGGAGGTCCTGGTCAAATTAAAATTGTTAACACTGACCATTTAAAATTAACAAGCTTAGTACCTGAAAACTATGCAGGTAAAATTAAAGTAGGCACTGAAGCAACTTTAGTATTCCCAGATATTCAAAAAACGCTTGATACTAAATTAGGTGTTGTTGGTACCGTAATTGATCCATTAAGCAGAAGCTTTTTTGTTGAGTCTAAATTACCTGTAGACAAAAACTTCCGTCCTAACCAATTAGTACAAGTTAAAATTAAAGACTATACTAAAACTAATGCGATTACTATTCCTATTAACTTAATTCAAAACGATGATAAGGGTAAGTTTATTTATGTAGCTGTTACCGAAAACGGAAAACTAATTGCACGCAAAAGAATTATAACTGTGGGTGAGTTTTATGGCAACAACATTGAAATTCTTGCTGGCTTAAATGCAGGTGAGCAAATAGTTACAGAGGGTTATCAGTCGGTTTATGACGGGCAATTTATTGCAACGAAATAATATAAAGAAGTTTCATTCATAATTAATAAAAGCACAATCGATTCATATGTCGACAATTCATAAAATAAAAGAGAAGTTTAAGGAGTTTGGTCCTACCTCTTGGAGTATTACTAATAAAACATCTATATACTTATTGATGTTGTTTATTAGCTTGGGAGGTATCTTCCAATTTTTAACCTTACCTAAAGAGCAGTTTCCAGAAGTAATTATCCCTACCATGTTTGTTCAAACAGTGTATGTAGGTAACTCACCTAAGGACATTGAAAACTTGGTAACGCGCCCTATCGAAAAACAAATTAAGAGTATTAGTGGGGTTAAGATTAATAAATTCACTTCTTCTTCTCAACAAGATTTTTCTTTAATCACCGTTGAGTTTAGCACCGATGTTAAAACAGACGTGGCTTTACAAAAAGTGAAAGATGCAGTAGATAAAGCAAAAGGTGAATTACCGAACGATCTTACACAAGAGCCTCGTGTAATGGAATTGAATATTAGTGATCAACCAATTATGTTTGTGAACATTAGTGGTAATTACAATACTGTTCAATTAAAAAAATATGCTGACGATTTAAAAGATAAATTAGAGGGTATACCACAAATTAATAGAATTGATTTAGTGGGTGCTCCAGAAAGAGAATTTCAAATTAATGTAGACAACTACCGCATGCAAACTGCAGGTATTACATTTGATGATATTAGCGCTGCTATTCAAAGAGAAAACCTTGACTTGTCGGGTGGTTTATTAGAAGTGGGCAATATGCAACGTAACCTTCAATTAAAAGGTCAATTAAAAACCGCTAATGATATTGCCAACATTATTGTTCGTAATACAAGTGGTGCTCCTATTTATTTAAAAGACGTTGCAAAAATTAAAGACACAATTAAGAATACAGAAAGCTTTGCTCGTTTAAACGGAAAGAATGTTTTAACCTTAAATATTATTAAGCGTAATGGTGAAAACTTAATCGCAACTTCGGACGCGGTTAAAGCAATGGTTGAAGATGCAAAAGCAAATGTTTTCCCTAAGGATGTAAGTGTAGTTATGTCGGGCGATCAAAGTATTCGTACTAAAAGTTCATTCACTGAATTGGTTAACTCTATTGTTATTGGTTTCGTATTGGTATTAGTAGTGTTAATGTTCTTTATGGGTGTAACAAACGCCTTTTTTGTGGCTTTATCTGTTCCATTAAGTATGTTTGTTGCCTTTGTATTTTTACCTGCAGGTGACTTAGTGGTTGGCTCTCATATTACTTTAAACTTTATGGTATTGTTTGCCTTATTGTTTGGACTAGGTATTATTGTAGATGATGCTATTGTGGTTATCGAAAACACGCACCGCATATTTGTACAAGGCAAAGGAAAATTAACTGCTACTACTTCGGCTAAAATGGCTGCGGGTGAGGTATTCATTCCAGTATTAGCCGGTACAGTTACTACCCTTGCTCCTTTCTTCCCATTATTATTCTGGCCTGGTATTATTGGTAAGTTTATGGTTTACTTACCTGCCATGTTAATTTTTACATTGGCTGCCTCTTTAGTAGTTGCCTTTATCATGAACCCAGTATTTGCTGTGGACTTTATGAATCATGCAGATGACGAAATTGTAGACGAACCAAAGTCTGCCATGTTTAAGAAGAAGAATTTTTGGATTCCAGTTGCTGTGGGTGCATTATTAGACATTGCAGGATTTACTTTCTTAGGTAATCTTTTAATTTTTATCATGATTACGGTTGTTGCTAATAAATATTTTATCAACGACATGATTGTGAAATTCCAAACATCTACTTTACCAAGACTAATGGATTGGTACGAAGCTACTTTAAGACGTGCTTTAGGTGGATGGAGGCCTGTGAAATTATTAATTGGTACTTTTGTATTATTAATATTTTCATTTGTATTACTTATTGTTAGTGTAGGTTCGGGCCGTGTAGGTATTGAGTTTTTCCCTAAGGGCGATCCTAACCAATTATACGTTTATTTAAAATTACCTTCTGGTAGTAATGTAAATTATACCGATTCTATTACTAAAGTACTAGAAGCTAAAGTAAACAAAGTGTTAGAAAATGATAAATCAAAAAATCCTTTAGTAGAAAGTATTATTAGCAACGTGGCAGTTGGTGCTGGTGACCCAATGCGTGGTGACCGTAGTAACCGTGCCGAGCTTGGCCGTATACAAGTAAACTTTGTTGAGTTTGAAAAGCGTCATGGTAAGTCTACTGCACCTTATTTAGAAAGTTTAAGACAAGAATTAAAGGGAGTACCTGGTGCTGAAATTTCTATTGACCAAGAGTCTAGTGGTCCTCCAACTGATCCTCCAGTAAATATTGAAGTTCAAGGTGAGGACTTTGATAAATTAGTAAAGACTGCAGTTGGTTTAAAAAATTATTTAGACGCTGCACAAATTCCAGGTATCAACACCTTAAAGATGGACGTTGATTTACAAAACCCAGAATTAACTTTAACTATTGACAGAGATCGTGCTTTAGCCGAAGGTGTTAGCAGTGCTCAAGTTGGTTTACAAATTAGAACTGCTTTATTTGGTAAAGAAGTTTCTAAAATTAAAGAGGGAAAAGATGAATATAAAATTCAATTAAGAAGTGAAGAATTACAAAGAAACAACTTGGTTGATTTATTAAACATGCGTTTATCATTCCGTGATATGGCCGCAGGTGGAATGGTTAAAAATATTCCAATTAGTAGTTTAGTGAAAGTTGAACCTACTAGTACTTTTGGTAGTATTAAAAGAAAAAATCAAAAAAGATTAATTCAATTAAGTTCTAATGTACTTACCGATAAAGGGTATAGTCCTACTTCCGTAAATGCTGCCATTTCACAATACATTTCTAATTTTAAAGGGATTTCTGATGGTGTAACTGTGAAGCAAACTGGTGAGAACGAACAACAATTAGAAACAGTTGCCTTTTTGGGAAAAGCATTAATCATTGCTTTAATGTTAATCTTATTTACATTGGTATTACAGTTTAACTCGGTTTCTAAATCGGTAATTATCTTAACTGAAATCTTATTTAGTATTATTGGCGTATTCTTAGGCTTCTCTATTTTCGGAATGAAAATTTCGGGTGTAATGACTGGCTTAGGTATTGTAGGATTGGCTGGTATCGTTGTAAAAAATGGTATCCTTGTTATTGAATTTGCCGACGAGTTAAGATCTAGAGGTATGAAAACAAGAGAAGCAGTTATTCAAGCTGGTAAAACAAGAATTATCCCTGTTATGCTAACTGCATTAGCTGCAATATTAGGTTTCATTCCTATCGCAATTGGATTCAATATTAACTTTGTTACTTTATTTAGCGAGTTAAATCCACATATCTTTTTTGGTGGTGATAACGTTGCTTTCTGGAAGCCTTTAAGCTGGACTTTAATATTTGGTTTAATCTTCGCTTTCTTTATGACATTATTTATTGTACCTGGTATGTACATTATTGCCGAAAGATTACGTCGCCCAATGCGTCGTCACTTTGGTGGTAAATGGATTAGCATGTTAGGAATTCCTCCATTAACATTAATATTTATCCCATTGGTTTTTGTTACTATTTACCTTCACAAGAAAAATGTGAAGCGTCGTTTAGCAAACAATAATGCTAAGGGAGATGCAACTGTAAATGGTTCTTGGTATTAATAGATTTACAATATTGGTTTAAATTGAAATTGTAGAAGTACAAAAAAAGCCCCCGAATTCGGGGGCTTTTTTAATTCCAATAAACGCTATATTATTATTGCTTAATAAATGAGTAAGTATAATAACCACTATGACTTAAGTCTAAGGTAACGTTATAAGTTCCAGCAACTAGTGTGATATTATCACCACCAAAATCTAAAACACCATCAGCACCTGTATCACCTAAGTTAATACCCCAGTCTGAGTTTGCTCTAAATTTAAGATCACTACCCGATGCTAAAACAAAGCTTCCAGTGTATTTACCTGAACCGCTGTTATACGTTAAGGCAACGTCTGGTGAACCACCCCAGCCTGTAAATGCACCAACTACACCCCATGTTGTTTTTGTAGCTGACCATGTGTTATTTTTTGTATTAGCTTGGATATAATATACACCCGCAGAAGCAACACTCATGTTACCACCACTTGTGCTTAATACACCAGCACCTCCAGTACCATAGTTAGTACCACTCCAATCTGCTTGAGAAGTTAATTTAAATTCAGAAGCTGCATTAAAGTTTACAAATCCACTATAGTCACCATCTGCTTTAGGAGAACCTAAAGTAGGTGCACTAGCTGGATCCCAACCTTGATATCCACCTGGAGTATATAATAATCCAAATGCCTTTACTAATACAACGCTAAATTTACCTCTTTGGAAGTCCATTGTAATAGTATAAAATCCTGTAGTGCTTGGGCCAGGGAAGTTACTTGCGAAATCATACCCAAAATCACCGCCAGCACTTAATCCATTTTTAGTTCCATCAGCAACAGAATATTTATGAGACCAATCTCCATTTATTGGTAATGCTAAGTATTGTTTACCTCCAATTAAGTAAAATGTACCTCTGTATGTTACAGAGTCTACTTTAGTAAATTGTTGCGTAGGCACAGGAACAGGATTATTCCAGCCACCTGCAGTTGCATCACCAACTAAGAATAAAGCTTTAGAACTAGGTGGAACCACTTTTGGTGGAATTACATATGGAGTTGCATTAATCGTTAATACATTTGATGCAATCATATCATTGTTATTTGCATAAGATGATACTACTCTTACATCAATTTTATAAGCCGTATTATAATTAAATCCAAAGCCTAATAAAATTGCATTTAAATCTTTTGCAACCATGGTATACGTTTGACTCTTAGTCAAAGTAATTGAAACTGCATTTGAGAAGTTTCTACCAGTAGAATCTATTTGCAAAACATATTTTACTGTATTTGAATCAGTAGCATAATTAGGATTCGTCCAATTAAATGTGATTACATTTTTTAGTGAGTCTGCTACTACTGGAGCAACAGTTGCACTGGAACTTGTTAAAGTTGCAGATGACCCGCTTTTATATACAGCTAAGGGGCCTACTTTTTCACAGCCAAATAGCACAACTGCTAATAGCGTAGCGAAAAGTATATTTTTTATTAAATATTTCATATTCTTAATTATTTAATTAAAGTTTTGTAATTGTATATTGTCCAAGTTGGAAATCTACATGAATTTTGTAATTGCCACTTACTGTTGGAGCAGGCATATTGGATCCACCAGAAGTATAAAATCCAAAATTAAGTCCAACACCTAATCCATTAATTGATGCATCACTAACTGCATATTTTTTACCCCAATCACCATTTGTTGGTAAGAATAAGAAAGATGCGCCGGCAGTTAATGGTACTGTAATTTCATAAACCGTGTTAGATATTTTTGTGAATTGCTGACTAGGTACTGGAACAGGATTACTCCATCCACCTGCTGTAGCATCACCAACTAAAAACAAAGTACCAGCATCAGGCGTCACCACTTTTGGCGGTGGCGCATATGGTAAAAATTTAAATGACAAAACATTAGATGTAATTGTTGTTGCACTTGTACCACCAATACTTGCATTGATACGAACATCAATTTTTGCCACATTACCTGTTGTTACTTTTAAATCTGCCATTAAAATGTTAAAGGCTTTTTGTGTATAAGAAACAGATAAATCCTGACTTATAGAAACCACCTTTTTATTAGGGCTTCCAAAATTTGCACCAGCCGTATCTATTTCCATAGTATAACTTACATTTTGAGAACTCACACCAGATGCAAATTTGTAATTTGGATTGGTCCATTTAAATGTAATTGCAGGATCAGTTTCGGTTAAATAATTTAAACCAATACTATCCCTTACCGAAGCTGTAAATACTGGAGCAGTTCCTCCTGCATAAGTATCTCTCGCTTCATCCTTTTCGCATGAGGCAAAAAATACCACCGCTATGCTCAAGTATAATAAAGATTGAATAATTTTTTTCATATAATTTATTTTTGACTTTTAACAATGGTATTAATACCCTGTGTTTTGTTTAAGATTTGTATTAGAAGAGATATCTGCAGAAGGTATTGGATACACTTTTCTGTAGGCATCAACACTTGTACCACTTTTAACTCCACCTTTCCAAGGCCATACATAAGTAGATTCAACAAATTTGCCGTATCTAATTAAGTCAGATCTTCTAAATCCTTCCCAATACAATTCTCTACAACGCTCATCTAAAATAAAGTCGGTAGTTAATTGTGCTGATGTAATGTTTCCAGAAGTATTGCCATATGCTCTTTGACGGATTGTGTTGATATAAGTTAATGCTGTTGCAGCATCACCACCTGTACCACCTCTTAATACCGCCTCGGCATAAGTTAAATACATTTCACTTAATCTAAAAATAGGGAAGTCGATATCTGGGAAAGTTAAACTAGAACCAGCTGTACCGTCTGCTTTAATATTTTTGAATTTAGTGATTGCGTATCCATCTGTGAACTTAGTTAAGTCACTAATGTCAGCAGATTGTCCGCTTGTGTAAATTTGTGCACGCTTATCTGTAGCTCCAGTAATATCTGTAAACTTATCAGAGAAAGCTTTAGTTGTTCTTAAACCACCCCATCCACCATCAACACCAAAACTAGATGCAGTCATTGAACCACCAATTGGCGCGTGTGTTAGGAAAGTAGTACCACCCCAGTTTTGAGTTTTTAATCCATCATAGTTAATGGTTAAAATAAACTCTGAAGTGTTTAAGTTATTATCTGCTCTCATTAATCTTGTGTAATCGCTAATTAATGAATAACCAGCATCAATTACTTTTTTAGAATAAGTAACAGCTTCTGTATTTTTTGGAGAACCAGTGTATACTTGTGCATTCAAATAGATTCTAGCAAGTAATGCCCAAGCAGCAGCTTTATCAGCTCTACCATATTCATTTTTTCTAGCATCAACCAAATCAGCGTCAATTGCTTTTAATTCAGATTCGATATAAGCAAATATTTCTGCTCTTGTTTTTTGCTTTGGTAATACAGTACCTAATAAATCAGCTTCTGTAACAACAGGAACACTTCCAAATAAGTCCATCAATATTGAGTATTGATATGCTCTTAAGAAACGAGCTTCTGCACGATACTTTTTAATATTATCCGCATCGGCACCAGTGATTCCTCTTGCAGTTAAATTTGCATCTGTAGCTTGTCTGATAAAATCGTTCGCTAAAGTGATTTGATAGAAAGAACGATAATACAATCCTGTTAACATTGGATTGCTTGCAGACCAGTTCATGTTATGAAAATCCTGGATACCCGGGTCACCCCATGATACCACTGCTTCGTCTGTAGATAACTCTTGTGCTTTCCAATACAATCTCAAAAAGTCCGAAGTACCTTCGTCAATTCCTTGGATATCCCCGTTACCTGCAGGACCATTATTTCCAGTTAATGCAAAACTTGCATAAACTTTTGCAAAGGCTTGCTTATAACCTGTTGCGTCTTTATAAACCATAGTAGAGGTAACATCATTAGTTGGCAACAAGTCTAATTGCTTAGCACATGAAGCCAGGATGAACACCATAAACACTGTGGCTATTACTATTTTAAAATTATTATGTTTCATTTTCTTTTATTTATACGAATGAATGAATTAGAAATTAAGATTTAAGCCCAATACAAATGTTCTTGGACGAGGATAAAAATTGTTATCTATACCTCCATTAACTTCTGGATCTAAACCTTTGTATTTTGTAATGATAAATGCATTTTGAACATTAGCATTAATTTTCAAGTTTGCTTTATCATGAAATACCTTTCCAACATTATATCCGATATTAATATTGTCAACACGTAAGAAAGACGCATTTTGAACATAATAATCAGATAGATAATAATTAGAACCGTTTCCGCTAAATCCTGATGTTAAGTAATCTCTAGATCCATTATTGATATAACCAATTGGATTTAAAATGTTTCTTAAAGTACCACTGCTTGAAGCAACGTTATTATACATATAGTTTCCAACATTTGCTCTTAACACAAATCCTGCATTCCATTTTTTATATGTAAGGTTTGAGCTTGCACCAAAGAATAATTGTGGATCATTTCCTTTGTATTGATATAAATCCTTTTCATTGATGATACCATCTCTGTTTAAATCTGCAAATAATCCATCGATTGGTTTTCCAGCAGCATCATATACTTGTTTGTAAACAAAGTAAGAACCTCTGTTGTATCCAACTGATTGAATTAAAATTGTATTACCAGTACCACCGCTTATGCCACCGTATCTTGCACCAGCATAATTAGGATCGTCTGATATTGTTAATTTTGTGATTTTGTTTTTGTTATAAGTTGCATTGAATGATAAATCCCAAGTAGTTGTTTTAGTTTTAACCGGTTGTAAGTTTAAAGTAACTTCCACACCTTTGTTCTCCATGCTACCTACGTTAGCAACAATTTTATTACTAAAGTTAGTTCCTGCTGGTTGGTTAATTTCATTTAACAAGTCCGTAGTAGTTCTGTTATAAGCTTCTACAGTACCGCTAATTCTATTATCAAATAATCCAAAGTCTAACGCTACGTTTGTTGTAGCTGTTTGCTCCCATTTTCTATTATAGTAGTATCCGTTTGGACGATAGATAGAATAAAAACTATTTCCAAATTGATATTGTGCAGTGCTAGATCCTAAATTATAATAAGAGATATAATCATAGTATCCAATTCCGTCTTGTTGACCAGTTACACCATAACTTCCTCTTAATTTTAAATCAGAAATCACTTCAGAAGTTTTCAAGAAATTTTCTTCTTTCAATTTCCAAGCAATTGCAGCAGATGGGAATAAAGCGTATCTGTTATCTGGATTAAATTTAGAAGAACCGTCCTGACGAACCGATGCTGTTAAAACATACTTATTAAGAATGTTCAAATTTGCTCTACCTAAATAAGAAATAAGTCTGTATTCAGGAACACTTGATGCATAGTTAGGAGTTGTAACAACAGTTTTGTCATAAGTTAAATCACTAAAGTTGTAGTTAGTTGATTTATAATCTTGATATTCATAACCTGCTACTAATTCTAATCTTGATTTAATTGCTTTAATGTCTTTAGCATAATTTAAATACGCATTTAAATAACTATTGCTTCTTGTTTGACGATATTGATTGTTAGAACCTCCGTGGAATTTGTTTGCAGCGTCTTTGTATCTATTATAACTAGATGCAGCACTATCATTAATTACAGTTGTTCCTTTACCTTCAGCAATATCTAAACCTGTGTTTACAATTACATGTAAGTCAGGTAAGAAATGAACTTTATAGTCTACCAATGCACTTGCAATTTGTCTTGTAACATTGCTGTTGTCTTGCTTTTGCATTAATAATCCTAATGGGTTTTTAGGAGATAATGATTTTAATCCTGTTGTTGAATTTGGATCAAACCACTCCCAGAAACCACCAAAACGCTTAGTAGCACCATAAACACCTTGAGTAGGATCAAATGATGTTGCTGCACCAATTGCACCTTGATCTGCGAATCGGCTACTACTACTAGATAACTTATAATTTAAGTTAATAGTTAAGTGATTGTCTAATAATGTTGGGTTTAAGTTTACACCTACTGTTGTTCTTTTTAACTCATCTGTTTTTAAAACACCAGTTTGATCTAAATTTCCTAAAGATAATCTGTAAGGCATATTTTTTGCAGCTCCAGAAATACTAATGTTATTATCATTGCTTAAAGCTGTTTGATAAATTTGATCCTGCCAGTCTGTTCTAAAACCACCTAATAAACTTTGATATGTTGAGTTACCATTTGATCTTACAATATTTCTAATTTCATCTGCATTAAATACATCAGCTTTTTTAGAAACATTCGCTAAGCTAAATTGAGTAGAGAAATCAACTTTCATTGCTCCCTTTTTTCCTTTCTTAGTTGTAATCAAGATTACACCATTTGATGCACGAGCACCATAAATAGCAGATGCAGACGCGTCTTTTAATACTGAGAAAGACTCAATGTCATTTGGGTTAATTAATGCTAAGGCATTTGCTTGACCAGAAATGCCACCACCATCAATTGGCATACCGTCAATTACGATAAGTGGATCATTACTTGCATTTAATGAAGCACCACCTCTAATACGAATAGTACTTCCAGAACCTGGCGCACCATTGTTACTAGTTATTGACACACCCGCAACCTTACCAGCAATTAACTGCTCGGGAGTTGAAATGGCACCAGAGTTAAAGTCCTTTGATGACACATTTACTACCGAACCTGTTAAGTCCTTTTTACGAGCTGTACCATATCCAATTACAACAACATCGTTTAATTGATCTGTTGATTGAGATAAAGATACATTTACAACGCTCTTAGCATCAATAGCAGCTTCCTTAGATACATAGTTTAATGATGCAATCACTAAAGTTGTTGTACCATTGGAAACCTTAATGCTAAATGTTCCATCAGCAGCTGTTGTGGTTCCTTTTTTAGTTCCCTTTATTGTAACCGATGCGGCTACTAAAGGAGCTCCGTCTTTTGCGTCAGTCACTTTCCCAGTAACTGTGCGATCCTGGGCATATACCGAAATGCTAATTATAGCAAACAGCATAGCCGCAAGTGTTTTTTTCATGTTCATAGATTTACAATTTCAAGTATTAATAATTGTTAGTTTGTAATTAAAATTTTCTGGATTTTTTGTTTTTGATTTAATTGTATTGATAATAAATATATTCCTGAGTTATTCATTAAGCTATTTTTATGTATTGATAATTTTTGAAATCCTTTGTTTTGATATCCTGAATATAAAACACCCAAATCCTCGCCTTGCATATTATAAGCATGCACCGACAACATGCCAGATTCTGGTAAACTATATTCAAGTGTACCAGTACTACCCATCGGATTAGGATAAAAATTAGATTTCATATCTAAAGCGGGCATTTGTAAATCTAAAATGTCTGTAATTACTTGCGTTGAAATATTTTTGTTTGCGTATACTATGTATTCGCCTGGTTGTAATGTAATGGATGCTGATCCATTTAATACTCCTTGGTATTTATTGGTGTAAACGCTATACCAAATTCCATCGGAAGGAAATGATACTGTACTTGTTAATGGGCTTACATCAAAGTTTCCAATGACAACTAATTTAATAGAGTCGCCATTAATCTGAACCGCCTTAAATAAACCATCTGAACTAACCGAATACTTATTAGAAATAAAATCGTTTGTATAATTTGATTGTGTTCTTAGCTTTAAAAATTTAGCATACGCATCAAACAATCCTTTACGATTGGTATTGTTATAATACTCCCATCTTAGTGGTTTATCTGAAAGTCTACAATTGTTATTAATAGATAAGTCGGTACAAGTGTTGATTGAATAATTATATCCTAACTCACCAAACTGCCACATAGACTTAGGGCCTGGAACCAAAGCCCAAAAGGCTGCAGCCATTTCGTTTCGCTTTAAGGCAGTTGCAGTATCTCTTATTGTATATCCGCCATTTGAGTTTCCATAATTAATATTTCTAAACATTAATCTTTCCTCGTCATGACTTTCCATGTAGGTCACTAAATTTTGTTTTGACCAACCTCTGCCATTTGCAAATGCATTGCTAATACCAGCGTCAGTTGAAAAGCCCATTGTAGCTTGATTAAAATTATAATTGGCATTGCCCCATAATAACATGCCATAATTAGAAAGCTCTATCTCTTCTGCATTGTCTGCAAAATGTTCAAGTATACAATAACTATTTGATGATGCTTTTTGCATTGTATCATAAATGTTTTTCCAAATTGCAATTCTAGATGCATCATAAGCTCCCCATGCAGCAACATTTGTAGGATTATTTTTTTGTGTAAACCCTTTTGACAAATCCCATCTAAAACCGTCGATATGGTAATCGGATAACCAATGTTTTACTATGCGCGAAACTAATAATTTTGTTGCTGGTGATTCATGATTAAAGTCATTGCCAACATTATACGGATGTGTTGCCACCGGATTTAACCATGGATTGTTTGCTGCAGGTATTCCATTTGTCGCATCCCAATACATTTGAGCCAATGGTGATGAATTAAATACATGATTCATTACTATATCTAAAACAACCGCAATTCCTTTTGCATGTGCCGAATCTACAAACTCTTTAAAAGCAGCTTCAGTTCCATAATATTTATCTAATGCGAAATTGAAACTTGTATTGTATCCCCAACTATCGTTGCCTTCAAATTCTGCAACTGGCATTAATTGTATTGTGTTAATACCTAATTTTTTTAAATAATTAAGACTATCACGTAGCGTGTTAAAATTTTGATTTTTTGTGAAGTCACGAACTAGTAATTCGTATATAATTAAATTACTTTTATTGGGGCGAACAAAATTGGTAGTCTTCCAATTATATTTTTGTTTCGCAGTTTGCAACACACTTACTATGCCCGAAGTTTTTCCAGTAGGATACGCTTTTAAATTTGGATAAGTTGTTGCGGGAATATAACTGTCATTATTAGGATCTAATATTTTTTCTGAATTGTAATCGGCTACTTTTAAGTTGCCATCTATAATATATTGATATGCATATTCTGTTCCCGGAGTTAAGCCATTTAGTTGAATCCAAAAACGACTACTATCTTTTGTCATTTTCATTGCATTAGATAATCCAACTGTCCAATTGTTAAAATCACCAATCACATTGATGCTTTTTTTATTGGGTGCTTGTAATACCAATACAACCGATGTGTCGCCTGATAGATAATTGATGCCATCCACTATTCCAGTTGGAAGGTCTTCTAGCACCTGACTGCCATTTACATAAAACTGAACCGTATCGCTTACTGTAACTGAGTTTGCAGTACCACTTACTATAATTTTTTGATTACCTATCGTATTGACAACTTTGAATGCACCTACAACGTTTGCATTATTTGCGACGTTTAAAATTGTGTCATTATATAAAACAGAAAGGTTTGCAGAAATATTAGATTTTGCATTTATAAATACGGTGTCTCCTAGTTTTTTTGTAATTGGTTCTAATGTTCTAACATACATTGCTTGTGTAAGCGGTGTATCTATTTTTACATGTAAATTATTGTCATATACATTCACATACATATCGGAGGCGTCACTATTTCTTAGTACTGTATTACCTGCACCGTCTCTAAATAAAATTGCAATTTTTAAAATCTTTTCATTGGCATTAGTAATTCCAAAATAAGATCTAAGATTATTATTAAAAGTAAAACTCCACTTATTATTTCCCAATTCCACTGTCTTGAATCTTACATCGGTTGTGCCCCAAGTTGATAAAACATATTTCCAATCAGATGCACCCGTACTTAAATTAGTTATTACACCTATATGAACATAAATATCATTTGTATTTCCAAGTAATGCTTTATTGCCTTTAGTTGCATCTGCAACAATTGTAGAACTTGTTGCTGTTTCTGTAATAAAATTAGGGGAGCTCACTAACAATTGAGCGTTGACATGCAGCGACAATACAACCAATATTAATAGGTATACCTTCTTCATTTAGCAAGCAATCTTTCGTAATGTGTAAGTTTTACACACTACTAATATACTTATTATTTTTTGCTTGTATTGCGTAAATTTTACATATAATAAATTATCAATTATATGTTAATGTTTATCAATAAGTTAAATACATTATTTGTTAAGGAATGGGTCTAAGGCTATTGTAGGCCTTCCGGAGTTGTCAAAAGCACCTAAATTATAGGATTGCCAGTTATTATAACTTTCGGGTTCCCAATAAAACACCCCTAAACCATTGTTCCCGGTTACCGCTTTTACCTTGGTTATTAGATCTTGAATAAACAATTTGGCTTCTGTTGGATTGTCCCAAGGCATCCCAATTTCAACAACCATTACAGGCGTATTGTATCTGGCCACCATATCATTCATATTACTAAAGCATTGATTATTAGTGACTTGCCAACCACCGCTTGCATAAGTTGGATATAAAGACATGCCAATAATATCCCATTTTGCTCCATTATTCTTTAATCCATCAAAAATCCATCTAAACAAGGTATTGTTCCATCCATTGGAAACGTGCACTATTACTTTTGAACCTGGGAAAACAGATTTACTGGCATCGTAACCTGTACTAATCAGTTGCGCAAAGTTGACCATATTGATACTAGCCTTTCCGTCTGGCCATAAAATTCCATCATCCGTCTCATTACCTATTTGAACCCACTCGGGTGTAACACCAACATTTTTTAATTGTGTTAAAATATTAATCGTGTGGTTCTTTAAGGAATCTTTTAAAACTGAGATAGAAGCATTAGCCCATGCAGCTGGTTTAATTTGTTTACCAGGATCAGCCCAGTTATCACTGTAATGAAAATCAATTAATATTTTTAATCCTAAATTTTTCGCACGCAATGCTTTTTCAATAACATCTGCAGCTCCATTCCACCTTGTTGCAGGATTCACCCACACTCTAATACGGATTGCATTCATTCCAATTTCTTTCATTAATGCAAAGCATTCTGTTTGTGTACCGTTTTTATTATAAAACTTTATTCCATTAGATTCCATCTCTGTTACCCAGCCTATGTCAGCACCTTTTATAAACGTAGTGGTATCCGTTACAACTGGTGTTTGAATTACGGGGTCTACTATTTTAGTTTCTACATTTGGTTTACATGCCAATAGTAGGATAGAAGTAGCTAGCAAAGTATGGTTAAACCATTTGGAAATTTTATGCATCTTTAAAGTGGTTAATAATTAAAGTTAAGTAGAAATAATTTTAAATTAACAAAACTTGTAACAAGCAAATTACTTTAACTTTAAAAAACAATAAGAATACATGAAATCTATTTTAGTCATCATTGCACTCATATTATCTTCTACTAATTTATTTTCACAACAAGTTCCTAAAGTAGAAAGTGGAAAAATTATTAGAATTGAAAAGCTGGCATCAAAATATATTGAAAGCCGAACAATTGATATATGGGTTCCAGAGGGTTATAATAAAAACAATAAGTATGCTGTATTGTATATGCAGGATGGACAAATGTTATACGACTCAAATATTACTTGGAATAAAAAGTCTTGGGAAATAGATAAAAGGATTGGTCAACTAATAAAGGAACGTAAAATAAAAAATACAATTGTAGTAGGTATTTGGAATGGAGATAAAAAAAGACATTCAGAATATTTTCCTCAAAAACCATTTGAAAATTTATCTGCTGCCGAAAAAGATACGATCAGAAACGCAGTTAGAAATAACTTCGCTTCTATTTTTAATGATTATCAAATTAACTCAGATAACTATTTAAAATTTATTGTAGAAGAACTTAAACCAATAATAGACAAACAGTTTTCTACAATAAACAATAAGGAAAATACTTTTATTGGAGGAAGTAGTATGGGCGGATTAATTTCCATGTATGCATTATGCGAATATCCTAAAGTGTTTGGTGGTGCTATTTGTATGTCAACACACTGGCCTGGAATATTTACAATGGAAAACAATCCTATTCCTAATGCATTTATTAATTATTTAGATTCAAATTTACCAAGTCCTAAAACACACAAAATGTACTTTGATTATGGCGATCAAACACTTGATGCCTTATATCCTGCTATTCAAATTAAAGTAGATGAGGTAATGAAAAAGAAAGGCTTTAATCAAACCAACTGGATAACGAAATATTTTAAAGGACAAAACCATAGCGAAAATGCATGGAGTAGTAGAGTTCAAATACCGCTATTATTTATGCTGTCTAAAAAATAGAATTATTTAAATAACCTTAGCTCCGTCTTCGATGCTAACAAGATAATGTGTTAGTGCTTTGCCGGTTTGTTCTTGATAATGTCTTGAAATTGTTGCAATCAAATCTTGTACTGCATTATCATTTACGATATTAATAGTACAGCCGCCAAAACCTCCACCCATCATTCTAGCCCCAATTACATTTTGGTCATTTGAAACTGCAGTGATAAGTATATCTAGTTCCGGACAACTTACTTCATATAATTCCGATAAACCATTGTGGGTTGCAAACATTTTTTGTCCAAAGGCAAATAGTTGATTTGCTTTTAGATCTTCTGTTGCAGCTTGTGTTCTCTCTATTTCTTCTATTACGTATTTACATCTTTTGTAAACAACGGGATTAGCAGTTGCATCGATACATTCCTCTAACATATTAATGGTAGCATCTCTTAACGATACAATTTCTGGATATTTTACTTGCAACAATTTTACGCCTGCTTCACACTCATTGCGTCTTGTATTATATTCACTACTTGCTAATGCATGTTTAACCCCTGTATCAAATAATACAATTTGATGCCCTTTGATGTTTAATGGAAAATATTGATGTTCCATGGTTTTGCAATCCAATAAAACCACTTGATCCTTGAGCCCAAATATACTTGCAAACTGATCCATGATACCACATTGTACACCAGCAAAATCATGTTCGGCTTTTTGCGCCATAAAAGCTAAGTCCATTTTATTAATACCAAAACCAAATAATTCATTTAAACCATAAGCAACAGCACATTCAATAGCAGCCGAACTTGAAAGCCCAGCTCCAATAGGTACATCACTTTTAATTTCTAAATTAAACCCTGTTTGAAATTTATGTTTTTTTGCAATTTGCACTATCACTCCAATAATATAATTAGCCCATTGCTTTTCGCTTTTTTGTAAACTAGCTAAAGAATCAAGCATGAGCTCCTCGTTTAAATCGAGTGCTTTAAAATGCATTTGGTCGTCGGCTCTTTTGCTGATAGTTACTACTGCAGCATTTTGGATAGCTGCTGGTAAAACAAATCCATTGTTATAATCTGTGTGTTCACCAATTAAGTTGATTCTTCCAGGAGCCTTTACTGTAATGGATTGCATGCGTTAAAACGATATTAGAAACTCAACTGGTTTGACAAACGCTTTAATTCTACTTCTGCAATTTTTGCTGTGTATACCAAGCTTACTAATCTAAATCCCGCATTTTCAAAACTTTGCTGCGCTTGCTTTACATCAACAATTGTAGCTTGACCTAGCTGAAATTTTTGCATTACCAATTTTAACAAGGATTGTGACATTTGATAGTTTTGCTCTTCGGTTGGTAATTGTTTTACACTTGTTTGGTAAGCTTGATATGTTTTAGAAGTGTTAGTTAACATATCTTCTAATAAACTATGATATTGCCAATTAGCAGATGCCGTATTTATTTTAGCATTTTTATAATTCTTTTTGGATGCGCCTCCTGCATAAAGTGGAATAGCCAAGTTGATACCAACATAAGGACCATAAGTTTCGTTCAATAAACTAAAGCCAGCCGCCGATTTGCTACTGCTAAAATTATACCCAGTATTTGCTCTTAATGTTGGATACATTAAGGCGCGTGTTTCTTTTTCAATTAACTGGTTAATTTTTACTTGTTGATCTGCACTTTGCAAATCAGGATTTTGAAAACACTTGTCCCTAATATCATCATATGCCAAAGTCTTATCAACAACCAAGCTAGTATCTGTTAATTCAATTTCTGCTAAGTGCGTTGGAACTGCCATTGTGTTTAATAAATCTTCCTTTGCTTGACTTATAACAAGCAATTGATTTTGTTTTGCTTGTACTAATGCGTTAAGATCTAAACTAGATTGCAAAAAGTCTGCTTCGTTAGCAACACCAACTTTTTGTTTAGCCACAATTATATCAAGTCTTTGTTGGCTTGCATCAATCGATTTTTGAATTGTATTTAAATAAACTTGTTGACGCACAATGTTATAATACTGTTGCATTATTGTTGCAGTTGTATTTTGAATTTGTGCTTTTAATATAGCGTTAGATTGATTTTCTATTGCTGCTAAACGTTCCTTAGTGGCTTGTATTCTATAGCCATTAAACAACACTACCGATGCGCTAAGGCCTGCTGTTACTGTAGTTCCGTCCACACCAGACTTTGTAGTATTACGAGTTGGGTCGGTATATTGTTGCTCTAAAGTGCTTGATGTTTTATTTTCATTCCCTGTTGCACTAATAGTTGGTAACGCACCAGCCACTCCATAATCATTATTGTTCTTTGCGATAGCTGCAGTATTCTCAACTATTCTAATATCATAATTATTTTTTAATGCAATTTCGATTGCATTTTTTAATGAAGTTTTTTGCGCACTTGCATTTAATCCTAAAATCAAAACAATCACTAACAATAAAGAAGAAAATATTTTTTGCATATTATTTTTTTAAAAGCCTATCCTACTAAAGTTCCTACAGCGTCGCCTTTTACCAACTTCATTAAATTACCTGGTTGGTTCATATCAAATACAATAATTGGAAGTTTGTTTTCCATACATAATGTAAATGCAGTCATATCCATTACTTTCAAATTTTTAGAAATACAATCTTGGAAGCTTATGGTTTCAAATTTTTTCGCGTCTGGATTTTTTTCTGGATCAGCATCATACACGCCATCTACTCTTGTGCCTTTTAAAATAACATCTGCTTTCATTTCAATTGCTCTTAACGAACCAGCTGTATCTGTTGTGAAATAAGGATTACCAGTTCCAGCACCAAATATTACAACACGTCCTTTTTCTAAATGCCTTAATGCTTTACGACGAATATAAGGTTCAGCTACCTGTTCCATATTTATTGCTGATTGCAATCTTGTGTACACGCCAATTTTTTCTAACATTGCTTGTATTGCCATTGCATTAATAACAGTCGCAAGCATTCCCATATAATCTCCATGTGCTCTTTCAATGCCACTATCGGCTTCGTTCATTCCTCTGTAAATATTTCCACCGCCAATAACAATGGCAACCTGCACACCCAATGCAACTACTTCTTTTATCTCATTGGCATACTGCTCAATAATTTTTGGATTAAACGGATCGCCTGTTCTTTCATTTCCTAATAAGGCTTCACCAGATAATTTTAATAAAACGCGTTTGTATTTGGGCTGCATAATCGGCTAGATTTATACTTGCAAGATACAAATTTTGAATAAGGTTTTATTGGATTTATATGGACGGCGCCACCTTAATTTATCCTAAATAAAAAGGGGGCCTTTTGGACCCCCTTCTCGGTATTTTGTACCCTAGGATTATTTATTAATGCCTAGGAATTTGTATCATCTGTATCTTTTGCACTAGGCATTGCCCACTTGCAATTTACCCCAATGCTACACGCTTAAACTCAGTTACTTTAATGTCAGCACCAACGCTCTTAACGTGGTCTCCAACAGTTTTAGAACCGTCTTTAACAAAAGACTGCGCTAATAAAGTTTGTTCTTTAAAGAATGCTGCAATTTTACCTTCGGCAATTTTTGCAATCATTTCTTCTGGCTTACCTGCCATTTTAGGATCTTCTTTCATTGTATCAATAATGATAGCTCTTTCACGTGCAACAGTTTCAGCAGGAACTGAGTCAGCGTCTACCGCTACTGGGTTCATTGCTGCAATTTGCATCGCAAGGTCTTTACCTAAATCAGCTGCTTCAGTAGATAATCCTACTAATACACCCATTCTGTAAGAACCGTGAATATATGAAGACACAAATGGTGCATCTACTCTTTCTAATTTAACGCCAATTTTTTCACCGATAGATGCTAATTTATCATTAATCATATCAGCAACAGTAGTACCATTAATGCTTACTGCATTTAATTCGTCAACTGTTTTTACATTGTTTGCAACTGCAGCGTCAGCAATGCTTTGCGCAAATGCAACGAACTCTGCATTCTTAGAAACGAAATCTGTTTCACAAGAAATACAAACAACAAAACCAGTTTTATTGTCAGCAGAAGTTTGTGCAATAATTACACCTTCTTTTGCTTCACGATCACTACGCTTTGCAGCAACTTTTTGTCCTTGCTTACGTAACCAATCGATTGCTGCTTCAAAATCACCATTTGTTTCTGTCAATGCTTTACGGCAATCCATCATTCCGGCACCTGTTGCTTGACGTAACTTATTAATATCTTGGGCTGTTATAGCACTCATAAAATTATTTTTAAAATAGTTAAGATTCAAATAAATACAATTGGGTCATTGGTGTCTACATAAATAGAAACCAACAACCCAATTGGGATATTATATTATTTTCTTACTGGACCACGAGAGCCAGTAGTAGTACGACGCTTAGGAGCACCCGGAGCAGAAGGACCTGCACCAGCACCACGCTTAGCTCTTCCGCCTTCAGCATTTGCTTCAGCTTCCATACGCTTAGCTTTCGCTTCGTTTTCGTTGTTGCCTTCTTCTACTTCACTATCATCTTCTTTAGAAGCTTGACGCTCAGCTAAACCTTCAGCAATTGCTGCAGTGATGTAGTTAGTAATAATTGCAATTGATTTTGTAGCATCGTCATTTGCAGGAATAGAGAAGTCTACTTTATTAGGATCACAGTTAGTATCTACCATACCAAAAGTTTGGATACCTAAACGCTTAGCTTCTGCTAATGCGATATGCTCATGTCCGATATCAACTAAGAATAAAGCTGCTGGTAAACGACCCAATTGAGCGATACCACCTAATACTTTTTCCATTTTATCTTTATCGCGACCTAAAGTTAAACGCTCTTTTTTAGTTAAGCTTTCTGCACTACCGTCGTTCAACATTTTTTCAATGCTTTGCATTTTCTTAACGCTCTTACGAACAGTATTAAAGTTAGTCAACATACCACCTAACCAACGCTCAGTTGCATAAGGCATGTTTACTTTCTTTGCACACTCACTTACAATTTCTTTTGCTTGCTTCTTAGTAGCAACAAACATAATTTTCTTACCGCTCTTAGCAATTTGCTTTAAAGCAGCAGCAGTTTCTTGTAAATGATCTACAGTTTTATTTAAATCAATGATGTGGATACCTTTCTTCTCAGCGAAGATGTAAGGTAACATCTTTGGGTTCCACTTCTTTTTAAGGTGACCAAAGTGTACGCCAGCTTCCAAAAGTTGCTGTTGTAATGAAGTGTTATTTTCCATTTGTATAAGTTGTAATAATGAATTAATGTTATTGTATTAACGTTTGCTAAATTGGAAGCTTCTACGTGCCTTCTTGTGACCGAACTTCTTACGTTCAACACTTCTTGGATCACGCTTCAATTGACCAGCCGCTTTTAACGTTGGACGAACTTCAGGATTCAATTCAACTAATACACGAGCAATACCTAATTTGGCTGCTTCTGCTTGGCCTTTCATACCACCACCAGTTGCGTTAATTACGATATCGTATTTACCTTCAACACCTGTAGCTTTTAAAGGAGCTTCAACTTGATTTTGTAAGTATACTAAAGGAAAGTACGCTTTGTAATCTTTATCGTTAACGGTAATTTTTCCAGTACCCTTGCTAACGAAGACACGTGTTACGGCTTCCTTACGACGACCTACTGCATTTGTTTGCTTTTCCATTTATATAGATTTGGAATTAATTAAAATTTGAATTCTTTAGGTTGTTGTGCAGTGTGTGGGTGATTAGGACCAGCGTACACAAATAACTTTTTGATCATCTTGCGGCCTAAACGATTTTTAGGTAACATACCTTTACAAGCTCTTTCCATAATTACTTCTGGACGACGCTTGATTAAATCTTCAGCAGCTTCTTCTTTCTTACCACCTGGGTAACCAGAGTAGTTTAAGTATTGTTTGTCATGGAATTTGTTTCCAGTCAATTTTACTTTTTCTGCGTTAATGATGATTACATAATCTCCACAGTCAACGTGAGGAGTGTAATAAGCTTTGTTCTTACCACGTAGAACAGCTGCGATTTTTGAAGCAATACGTCCTACGGTTTGATTAGTACCATCAACAATGTACCAGCCATGTTTAACGGTAGCCGCGTTGGCGTGCTTCGTGGTGAAATGTAGTTTACTCATAATTCTTTGTTTAAATGAGGCTGCGCTATCCCGCTAGCCAAAAATGATTCCCCGTTTTGAAGGGAGGGCAAAGGTACGCCTGGATTTTGTGTTTTTTGCTGTTTTTGGGGTCTATTTTACAGCCTTGCCTTGTAACTAATTGATTATCAATAATAATTTTGTATCATAATATTAATCATACTAAAAAGGTGCTGAAAATCAATGGGTTAGGAATTGGCTTGTTTTGGCTATTTGGGGTCTTTTAGCCTATAAATTGCTATTTCTGACCTATTTTTAGGGTCACTTATATATATGTATCAAAAATTTCAAGCTACCCAGCTTTTTACAGGCACAGAATTATCACAGGATCAGTTGGTTTTGATTACTACCAAAGACGGAACCATTGAAGGAATTGTGGGCATTGAAGATGCAGGTGAGGATATTCAAAGCTTTGATGGCATCCTAAGTCCAGGATTTGTGAATGCACACTGCCATTTGGAACTGTCTCATATGAAAGATATGATTCCAGCGCATACCGGGTTGCAAGAGTTTGTAAAACAAATAGTGTCTTTAAGAAAAGTAGATGAACATGTGATTGAAGAAGCAATTGTAAAAGCCGAAGATGAAATGTTTGCAAATGGTATAGTTGCTGTTGGAGATATTAGCAACACATTGGACACGCTTTCACAAAAAGAAAAAAACAGATTAGCCTATTATACATTTGTTGAGTTATATGATTTAGATCCTACGCGCGCGCAGGATAAATTAAATGCAGGTATAGAAAATCAAAAAGCATTTGAAGAAAAAAATTTACGTGCATCTTTAGTACCACACGCGCCTTATTCTGTGACTAATAATTTATGGGAATTGTTGTCAACACATTTTGGTGCACATACTATTAGCATGCATAATCAGGAAACACCAGACGAAAATGATTTCTTTAAAACAAAGACCGGAAGTTTTTTAGGCATGTATGAAAGAACAAAAGTATCTCTTGACTTTTTTGAACCTACCGGCTTGTCTTCTTTACAATCGGTATTGCCTATTTTTAAAAATGCAGCAGCTAGTATTTTAGTGCACAATAGTTTTACCAACGCAGATGATATTGCTGTTGTAAAAAAACAAATGCCAAATTCCTTTTGGTGTTTATGTCCGAATGCCAACCAATACATTGAACAAACCATGCCACCTATTGAGTTGCTAAGAACAGGTGGAGCTAATATTATTGTGGGTACAGATAGCTATGCTAGTAACTGGACTTTAAATATTTTGGATGAATTAAAAACAATTCAAAAACACAATGCTCATATTCCACTGGAAGAAATGTTGGGTTGGGCTACCATCAATGGCGCGCTCGCATTACAGATGAATAAATCATTGGGTAGTTTTGAACAAGGTAAGAAACCCGGTGTGGTACTAATTGAAAAAATTGCGGGTGAAACTAATTTAGCAAACGCAGTTTCAAGAAGGTTATTATAAATTTAATTGCCGATTAAATTCGGATAGTCTGTAATCAAGCCATCCACGCCTAAAGCAATAAGAGCTTCAATTTCGGTTTTTGTATTCACGGTCCAAGGAATAATTTTCATGTGATGTGCATGACAATAATCAACTGTTTCTTTGGTTACATATTTAAATTCAGGGCTGTAAATAGTTGGGGTAAAACCAATTAAATCTAAATTGTTTTTTACATTACTTGTTGTTTTGCCTTCCACCAAATAAGCAGTTTGTACTTTTGGATATTTTTGATGCAACACTTTTAAAGGCCTAATGTCAAAGCTTTGAATAGAAGTTCTTGCCAGTACATTTTTTTGATTTATTAAATTCACAACTAAGTCAACAAATTCCTCAGGTACTGGATGTTCAATTACATCCTTACCATCCACCGATTTAATTTCAATGTTATAAAACATTTTGCGCCCCATAGTAGCACCCTTCGCTTCAACACTATCAATTAATTCACTTAATGTTGGAATGGAAGCTGCTACTTTTTTTTGTTGCGGAAAACCAGGATGTGGTTTTAATCCAACATCAAACTTTTTAAGTTGTGCATACTCCATTTGGTAAATGATATTTTGATTCATCTCCGTGCCTTTTATAAATGTTCCGTCAGGCTTTGTGGTAATAATGGGATTTAAAACAGGATCATGCGAAACAACCACTTGCTTATCCATGGTAATAGCTAGGTCCATTTCAAGAGTTGTGACTTTAGGATTTTCCATTACTGCTAACATAGCAGGTATCGTATTTTCCGGCATTAAGCCACGGCCTCCTCGATGTGCTTGAAAATCGAAAGTATTTGATTTTGACATGGTAAATTTTGTGCTTATGCAACTTGCTAAAAAGCAAATTGTAATTATACCTATAATGTGATTGAATTTCATAAAAGTAAATTAGTATAAAAATTATAATAATATGCTTTTTACTTTATTATCATTTTATTAATGCAACACTTCCTGCAAAATAGCCAATGACTTGATTTCCTTAAAGCCTTTGTAGTGCCAACTTAAAGAAAGTTGGAATAACTCTAATATTTTTTTTCTTTGATTTCCACTTAGCACAATACCTTCTAGGTCATTGTAAAATTGCACTTGTAAAAATGTAGATGCGGTTTGTGCTTCCTGTCCTTCTAAAAAATAAGGATGTAATGGTTTTTCTTTTACAAACTGTCCTTCCTTTACATCTAAAAATGAAGTTTCATTTGAGTAATTACCTTGTAATCCAAAACCTAAATTTTCACTCAAGTGAATTAAAAAATAAATAGAAAGATTGCTTGCTAGTGAAGCACCGCCTTTATCTAATTGCTTAAAAGTATCTTCGATTAAATAAAATAGTTCGGGGTGGGGTTCCGGTTGTAAGGTTTGTTGTAAGACCTCTACAATATAAGTGGCTACTGCATTTCGGACTACATCGGAATATACATTTTGATAAATATAATCCCAGTTTACGTCCTTTACCATTTGCAATCCTTTCATAGGGCTATGGTAAACTTCCATTTGTAACATTGCTGCGGGCTGATAATACACCGCTTTATTAGCACCTTTTTTGCTTGTAGTTCTTACTCCTTTTATAATGTATTGTTGTAAACCAAAAAGCTCGGTGTACGCCGTCATTATTAAACTAGTATCTCCATACTTAGTTACGCGTAGTACAATGCCCTTGGTATTGTGTAGCATATTATTTTATCAAACGCTCTTAAACTGTTCTAAAAAACGTAAGTCGTTTTGTGAGTATAAACGTAAGTCGTTTACTTGGTATTTTAATTGTGCAATTCTTTCAACACCCATTCCAAACGCAAAGCCAGTATATTTTTCAGGATCTATACCAAAATTCTCTAACACTTTTGGATGCACCATTCCTGATCCTAAAATTTCAACCCATCCTGTGTGTTTACAAATATTACATCCTTTACCCGAACATATTTGACAACTAATATCCATCTCGGCACTTGGCTCGGTGAATGGAAAATAACTTGGACGGAATCTTACTTTTACATCTTTGCCAAACATCTCTTGTACAAAGAAATACAAGGTTTGTTTTAAATCTGCAAAGCTTACATTCTCATCTATATACAATCCTTCCACTTGATGGAAAAAGCAATGCGCTCTTGCCGAAATAGTTTCATTACGATATACTCGACCAGGACAAATTACACGGATAGGAGGTTTTTGTGTTTCCATCACACGCGCCTGTACGCTACTTGTATGTGTTCTTAATAACCAAGCTGATTCATTTTCTGTAGCTTCTTTAACATAAAAAGTATCCTGCATATCACGCGCTGGATGATCCTCTGGCAAATTCATCGCACCAAAATTATGCCAGTCATCTTCTACCTCCGGGCCTTCGGCTACCGCAAATCCTAAGCGCTTAAATATGGATACCATTTGGTTACGCACCAAATTTAAAGGGTGTCTTGTGCCAACTGTTACTGGATCACCAGGTAAGGTGAAATCAAATTTCGCTCCTGCTTGCTCTCCGCTTTCTCCTAATGCTTCTTGCAATTGCTCCATTTTTTCTTCGGCTACAATTTTAAAAGCATTCAATATTTGACCAAATTCCTTCTTCTGCTCATTAGGCACATTCTTCATCTCACCCATGATTTGTTTTACCAAACCCTTGGTTCCTAAGTATTTGATTCTGTATTGTTCTACCTGATCCGGGGTAGTTGCCACGGTGGCAGTTATCTCGGCCTTGATAGCTTCTATTTGTTGTAACAATTGCTCCATATTGCGAATATACGCAAAAACCACACTTTGGTTTTAGATGCAGGAGAAAAATTAACCGCAAATCCCTTACATTTGTTACTCGGAAGATTTAATACATGGAGTACAATACAGCAAGAAGCATAATGGGGATGAGAGAGTATGGCCGTCACGTTCAAAGGATGGTAGACCATCTTATGACCATAGAGGACAAGACCAAGCGTCAAGAACAAGCACAGGTTGTGATTGAATTGATGGGTTTCCTAAATCCCTCCCTTAAGAACATCGAAGACTACAAGCATAAATTATGGGATCACCTGTTTTTTATGAGCAATTTTAAATTGGATGTGGAAAGCCCATACCCAATTCCTACTAAAGAAACTTACAAGCAAAAGCCCGATCCTTTACCTTATCCTAAACGCAAAATAAAATATGCGCACTTAGGTAAGAATTTAGAATTGGTTATTGATAAAGCAATGGCCGAAACTGACGAAGAGAAAAAAGCAGGTTTCGCAAACAGCATTGCACACTATATGAAGTTGGCATACAGCAACTGGCATAAAGAATTGGTTCAGGATGATGCTATCCGTAGCGAGTTAAACTCTATTACTGGCGGTGGTCTTGAATTTAGCAACACACCATATATTAAGCATCGCAATCAAAACTTTGAGCGTGATGAATATCGCCCTGCGGGAAGATGGCAAAACAACAATCGCAATAATCGCGGTGGAAGCGGTGGTGGTCGTGGACCAGGAAGCGGAAGTAGTGCAGGCGGACGAAACAATAACAACCGCAATTTTAAAAAGAGATACTAATTTAATTAAGAGTTTATATAAAAAAATCCCATCAGTGTTACTTGATGGGATTTTTTATTAGTAGAAATTTTTAGATCGTATTATTTTATTAACGGTCTAAACAAACAAGAGGCCCGTTTATGGGGCCTCTTGAAAAAATCATTATCGAAAGTTTTAGATCGTTAAATTTTATTAACGGTCTAAAACTTTGCAGGTGTGCCAAATTTTGGAATTGATTTCTTTATAAACGCTCTTAAATGATCATTACTTGTTTCTAAATCTTCTTTACGCAAGTACATCATGTGACCACTGCGGTATCCTTCCCAAAACATTCTGTCTTGAATTTTACCAGCAGGATCCATTTGCCACATATTAAACTTAGCATTAAAATAATCACATGCGCCATCATAATAACCAGACTGCACCAATAAATGTAGGTATGGGTTTTGCATCATTGCCTGACGTAAGTCCTCTCCTGTATGGTTATTAGCATTGTCCCAAGGGAAGGTAGGACCAAAAATATAATAATTAAGATCGGTCTTATATCCTAACACATCTCTCAAATAAATATTAATAGCCGGTGTGAATGAATGTTCCCAACTTGTTAATTCTGCATTGTAGTCAGGGCCTACTCCAGCATCTTTTTTATCGATACCAATATATCTTGAATCTAGTCGACCAATTGTTTTTCCTTGATCTCTTAATAATTCTTTCCAGAAATAATCAAATGGGACTTCTAAATTTTGTTGAGCAACAACCGTTTCACTAAGTCCAATATATTTTGCTAGTTTTTTAGTTACTTCTTTTTTCTTATCTGCATTTAACGCGCCACCTTGTGCAATAGCTGGCAATAGTTCATTTACTGTAAATGCTTCCACTTCTGGTAAATAAGCAGTTAGGTCTTTGCTTTGTAAATCGGTAGCTAATTTTTTATGATACCATGCAGTCGCTGCCATATAAGGTACACGTAATGCAGCACTAGTAGGACCTTCACGCTTTATACCTAAATCGGTAGGTGATACTAAAATCACACCATTCAAATACATCCAATGTCTGTTTTGTAGTTCTAATGACAAACCTGATACACGTGTTGTACCATAACTTTCTCCAATTAAGAATTTAGGAGATGCCCATCTTTTATTTCTTCCTACAAATGTATTAATCCAATCAGCTAAATATTTTACATCTGCGTTTACTCCAAAAAATTTAGAAGTTGGTACCGACTTATCTAAGATACGTGAGAAGCCTGTGTTTACAGGATCGATATAAACAATATCTGCTGCATCTATTATTGAATTAGGATTATCTTCTACTCCATATGGTTGCACAGGATATCCCTCATCGTCTATTCTTAATTTTTTTGGACTTGTATAACCCAAGTGCATCCATACACTTGCAGTGCCAGGTCCACCGTTAAACGATATCACCAACGGACGCTCGTCCTTATTAGTTACATCGGTACGCTCATAATATACATAAAACAATCCCGCAATTGCTTTTCCATCTTCATCCCAAACTGGCATGGTGCCTGATACTACTTTATAGGGTACTTTTTGTCCTTTAATAGTAGCTTCTCCTTTTGCTTCGGTTTTGGCTTCTAATGAAAGTTCTCTTTTAAAGCTTGGATTTTTATCTTCCTGCTTTGGACTTGCTTTTACGCCTTCTTCACCTGGTTTTTGCGCCTGAGCAAATAAACTTGTAACCATTAAAAGGGCTACCAATAATTGTTTTTGCATATTTATATTTTTAGAGTCTTATGTAATGTGATAGTTAAATATACGGCATAATTTAATTAAATTTGAGCATGTCAGATAGTTTGAAAAAAGTAATCATTTTAGCAGCGCCATCGGGTGCAGGAAAATCTACAATTACCAAATATTTATTGGAAAGATTTCCGCGTTTAGCCTTTTCTATTTCTGCTACAACACGTGCTCCTAGAGGGGTGGAACAAGATGGTGTTGAATATCATTTTTTAAGTCTTGCTAAATTTGAAGGGCTTATTTATCAAAATGAATTTCTTGAATACGAGCAAGTATATCAAGGCGTTTATTATGGCACATTAAAATCCGAATTGGAGCGCATCTGGGCACAGGGCAAAGTACCTGTATTAGATATTGACGTAAAGGGCGCTATTCATGTACAAAAACAATTAGGTGACAAAAGCCTTTCTATTTTTATCATGCCCCCGTCGGTGGAAGCATTAAAAGAGCGTTTGCTTAACAGGCAAACCGAAACACCGGAAAGTATTCAAACCAGAATTGATAAAGCCGAATATGAAATTAGTTTTAGCAATCAATTTAATACGATTGTTAAAAACGATGTTTTAGAGACTGCTTGCACAGAAACAGCTAACTTACTAATACAATTTTTGGGTCCAGATTTTACGAAATAATTTAATTACTTAAAACATACAATTATGTCTTTGCAAGGAAAAACAGTGTTTATAACCGGAGGAAGCAGAGGCATAGGAAAGGCCATTGCTTTAAAGTTGGCTGGAGCAGGTGCTAATATTGTGATTGCTGCAAAATCGGTGGAAGAAGATCCGCGATTAGGAGGGACCATATTTTCTGCCGCAGCCGAAGTAGAAGCACTTGGTGTAAAAGCATTAGCGGTGCAAGTGGATATAAGAGACGAGGCACAAATTGCATCCGCAATTCAACAAGCGGTTGATAAATTTGGCGGTATAGATATTGTGATTAACAATGCATCTGCCATTCAATTAACTGATACCGAAAATACCCCAAGTAAACGTTTTGATTTAATGCATAGCATTAATGTACGTGGTACCTTTTTAGTAGTGCAACATGCTTTGCCTTATTTAAAAAAATCTACACACGCACATATTCTTACTTTATCTCCTCCAATTAATTTAAATCCAAAATGGATTGGTCCTCATATTGCATATACGCTTACCAAATATGACATGAGTATGATGGCAATTGGTTGGGCACATGAATTAAAAGACGATGGCATTGCCTCAAACGCTTTGTGGCCGCGCACTACCATTGATACCGCTGCTGTAAGAAATTTATTAGGCGGTGAGATGTTAGCTAAAATGAGCCGTACACCTGCAATTCTTGCAGATGCAGCATTTTATATTTTATCAAAAGAGAAATTAGCATATACTGGAAAAACATTTATTGACGAAGAGGTAATGGCCGCCGAAGGTATTACCGATTTATCTTCATACTCGGTTGTTCCAGGAGCTACATTATACACCGACTTATTTTTATAAATTTTTAATCATCAACTAAATTATTCTGAATGAAACATTTTTTGATTTGTGGTTTTATGCTGGTTGCTTTAAGTAGCATCGCTCAAAAGAAAAATAAATTAGATCCTGCCGCGGCGGCAGTGAATGCAAATAAAGAAGCTGCATTAAAATCATTAACCACTAATTATGATGCGGATAAAAAAACGGCTTTACAAATTTGGGACTTTGCCGAAGTTGGTTACAAAGAAAATAAAAGTGCTGCATTGCATGTGCAACATTTAAAAGATGCTGGCTTTACTGTAGAAACAGGTGTGGCAGGCATTCCTACTGCATTTGTAGCTACTTATGGTTCGGGCTCACCTGCCATTGGTATTTTAGCAGAGTATGACGCTTTGCCTGGATTAGCACAAAATGCCGTTCCTGAAAAATCAATTATCGCTGGTAAAAATGCGGGGCATGGTTGTGGTCACCATTTATTTGGTACAGCTAGTGTTTCTGCAGGTATTGCCATTAAAGAATTAATTGCAGCTGGTAAATTAAAAGGAACTATTAAAGTATATGGTTGCCCAGCAGAAGAAGGTGGAAGCGGAAAAGTATTTTTAGTACGCGCTGGTTTATTTAACGATTTAGATGCTGTGATTCACTGGCATCCTGATGATGTAAATGGAGTAACAACAACAAGTGCATTGGCTAATAAGTCGGCTAAGTTTAAATTTTATGGTATCTCGGCGCACGCTGCAGCTCAACCAGAGCAAGGTCGATCGGCTTTAGATGCTGTAGAAGCTATGGACAATATGGTTAACATGATGCGTGAACATATTCCGCAAGAAACAAGAATACACTATGTAATTACGAATGGTGGTAAAGCCCCAAATGTTGTTCCTGATTTTGCAGAAGTATATTACTATGTACGTCATCCAAAACGTAAAGACGTTGTTGAAATTTTTGATAGAGTAGTGAAAGCTGCAGAAGGTGCTGCTATGGGTACTGGTACAACTATGAAGTATGATATTATTGGTGGTACGCACGACTTATTAATTAACAAGACACTTGCCGAAGTCATGCAAGCTAATTTAGAAAAAGTAGGTGGCGTTAATTACACAGAAGCAGAAAAAGCATTTGCTAAAAAAATTCAACCCACATTTATTGGCGCCCCTGTAGCTGTAGAATCTGCTGCAACTGTAAAAGCACTTAGCTATGTAGTTGAAGGTAATAATGGTTCTACAGATGTAGGTGATGTAAGCTATGCGAAGCCAACTGTTGGCTTAAGAGCTGCAACATGGGTACCAGGCACCCCTGCACATAGCTGGCAAGCAGTGGCAAGTGGTGGTACCGAAATTGGTACTAAAGGAATGTTGGTTGCGAGTAAGACAATGGCATTAACTGCAATTGATTTAATGAGTAACCCTACATTAATACAAAAAGCGAACGAAGAGTTTAAGGCAGGTATTGGTGATTATAAATACAAGGCTTTATTGGGTGACATAAAACCAGCATTAAATTATAGAGACTAATTAAAAAAATATAACTAGTCTCTATAAATCCTTTAAAAGATTTTAGATTACTTCTTAAGTTTCCAACAAAAAGGCCACTCAAATGAGTGGCCTTTTAATTATCTAAATGTATTAAGGTTTCCTTTTATGACTAGTCCTTAACGAAGTTCTCGGGTCTCATTTGCGGGAAGAACAATACGTCTTGTATAGATGGTTGATTTAACATCATCATACATAAACGATCTATTCCAATACCAATACCAGATGTAGGTGGCATGCCATATTCCAATGCTCTTAAAAAGTCATGGTCAATAAACATTGCTTCGTCGTCTCCTCTTTCCATTAAAGCTAGTTGATCTTCAAAACGCTTGCGTTGATCTATTGGATCGTTTAATTCAGAATAGGCATTCGCTAATTCTTTTCCATTTACCATTAATTCAAAACGCTCAACCAATCCTTCCTTGGTTCTGTGTTTTTTAGTTAATGGGCTCATTTCTACTGGATAGTCAATAATGAAAGTAGGTTGCGTATAAGTATGCTCGCTAGTTGCTCCAAATATTTCATCTATTAATTTTCCTTTCCCAATTGTTGGCGCTACATCTATCTTTAAAGTCTTACATACTTCTCTTAATCCCGCCTCATCCATTGCGCTAATATCTATGCCCGTATTTTCTTGAATGGCTTCCATGATGCTTACACGACGATAGGGTGCTTTAAAATCTATTGTTTTATCGCCAACAGTTAATACAGTTGTGCCGTGTAATGTCATTGCAATTTTTTCAAACAACTGCTCGGTAATTTCCATCATCCAGAAATAATCTTTGTAAGCAGTATACCACTCTAAAACAGTGAACTCTGGATTATGTGTTCTGTCCATTCCTTCGTTTCGGAAGTTGCGGCTAAATTCATATACCCAATCAAATCCACCTACAATCAAACGCTTTAAATACAATTCATTTGCAATACGCAAATAGAAGGGTACATCTAAGGCATTATGATGTGTAATAAAGGGTCTTGCAGCGGCTCCACCAGGAATGGCTTGTAATACGGGTGTATCTACTTCTAATGCACCACGTGTGTTTAAAAACTCACGAATGGTATTCATTAAAACAGTACGCTTCGCAAAAGTTTCTTTTACTTCTGGATTAATAATTAAATCGGCATAACGTTGACGGTATCTAAATTCAGGATCGGTTACTGCGTCAAATGTGTTTCCCTCTTCGTCTCTCTTAACAACCGGCAATGGCTTTAAAGACTTAGCTAATAATGTAACCGTGCTAGCGTGTAAAGATGTTTCTCCAGTCTTTGTAATAAATACATAACCTGTAGCACCAATAATATCACCTAAGTCCATGCCGTTTTTGGTAAGGTTATCCCAATAAGACTTATCCTCGTCCGGACAAATTTCATCTCTCTTTATATATAGTTGAAAAATGCCGTCGTTATCCTGAATTTTCACAAATAACACTTTACCCTTGTCATTTACACTCATAATTCTACCCGCCACACATACCGAAGTATAGTTGTCTTTGGTCTCCTCGCTAAAATTTTTCTTGATTTCTGCTGAATAGTGAGAAACTGGATATAATGGAGCTGGATACGGGTTGATGCCTGCCGCCTCTAAATTTTGTAGTTTTTCGCGTCTAATAATCTCTTGTTCTGATAAGTCTTGACTCATTTATATAGTATTAATACCGCAAAAGTAAAACTTAACGAGCAATTAGCGAAAGAAGCCTGCTTGAACTTCTTGTTCGGTTAAAGATATCAGGTCGCCGGGTTGCATTTTGTCAATTGTGTATTTTCCAATTTGTGCCCTTATTAATCTTAGTACCGGGAATCCTACAGATGCAAACATTTTACGGACCTGTCTATTTTTCCCTTCGGTTAATTGTATAGATGCCCAACTTGTAGGAATTGATTTTCGATATCTAATTGGTGGGTTTCGATCAGGAACTTGAATAGTATCTGGTAAAATAGAAACAATTGCTGTTTTAGTCTTGTATTGTTTGCCATCAATATTTATAGCAACCCCTTTTGTTAATGCATTTACAGCATCCTGCGTTATAGCGCCATCTACTTGTACCCAATAAGTGCGCTTATGTTCAAAGCTTGGATGAAGTAACTGATGGTTGATACTTGCATCATTCGTTAATAATAACAATCCTTCACTATCATAATCTAATCTTCCTACTGGATACACATCTCTTTCTACTTCTAAAATGTCTTTCAAACAAGTTTTTCCGCCTTCAGATGTGAATTGCGAAAGCACTTGAAATGGTTTATATAATATGTAGTATTGCATTAAGAAGGTGGTCTAAAAAAACAAAGTCCCACTGTTGTGGGACCTCGTATATAGATGGGTTAGTAAGTACGGGAATTGAATTCCCATCACAATATTAATTATACTTTATTCTAATTCAAAAAATTTTTTAAACAAATTTTTTGGGGTTATCCACAAAACGTAGTATTGGAGTGCTTAGTAATGATAAATTTTTTAAAGTATTTAATAACAATTACGATTTTAAAAATGATTTTATAATTTTTTGTGAATTGCTGAAACATTTATGGATAAAGGGTTATAAAAGAATGCATTTTTTGTATTTGCATTTTGTAATTGCATTTGAAACAAAGATTTATGCAACTATACTTGAACTATTTTAAAAGGAAAATAGACGAAAAGATTTTTTTACAAAAAACCCTCGTTACCTTTGATTTAGGCCAAAAAACACAATTATGAAGCTAATCGCACCCGTTTCCATTAAATGGTTATCTGATTTAATAGGAGCAGAAATTGTTGGAAATGATCAATTAGAAATTGCTGGAGTGAATGAAATTCATCAGGTAGAAAAGGGTGATGTGGTGTTTGTTGATCATCCTAAATACTATGATACTTGTCTAAATAGTGCAGCTAGTTGTATCATTATCAATAATAAAGATGTTGAGATACCTAAGGGCAAAGCTTTATTGTTTTGTAATGATCCTTTTGAAGCATATTTGACAATTGTAAAGCATTTTAAACCATTGCATGTAAGTGAAAAAGCAATAAGTGAGGATTTAATTGTTGGTGAAGGCACTATTATTATGCCTAATGTTTTTATTGGCAATAATGTGCGTATTGGAAACAATTGTACTATTTATCCTGGGGTTACTATTTTAGCAGATACGCTTATTGGAGACGAGGTAATTATACAAGCTAATACCGTAATTGGTGGAGATGCCTTTTATTATAATACAAAGAAAAACAGACCAGCTTGGTATAAAAAAATGTTGAGTTGTGGAAGAGTGGTACTAGAGGATAAGGTTGAAATTGGAGCGGGTTGCACCATTGATAGAGGTGTGAGTGGCGATACTAAAATTGGCATGGGTACTAAGATTGACAATATGGTTCATATTGGTCATGATACGCAAACTGACGAAAACTGCTTGATTGCTGCACAGGTGGGCATTGCAGGTGGTGTTAAACTAGAAGCTGGTGTTACGCTTTGGGGTCAGGTGGGCGTTGGTAAAACGCTTACTATTGGTGAAAACGCCGTAGTGTTAGCGCAAGCTGGTGTTCCTAGCTCTATTAAGGGCAATAAAGTATATATGGGTTTCCCAGCCGAAGACGCTAGTGTTAAACGTAGAGAATATGTTTGGATTAAACGTATCCCTGAACTTTGGAAAAAAGTGATGGAGGATAAATAACTTGTAAAGAAGGTCTAATTGCTAAATTTAATTGGCCTAAACTAGCTGATGCATTTCTTTTAATTCAGCACAGGTCCTATTAATAGTATCCTCAATGCTGCGATACTTAAATTCAGGAAATGCTTTTAAGAACTTTGTATTATCAAAATGCACCACTGCCTGAGCTGTTGCAGCTGTCTCCTTGGTTAATAGGGGCGCTTTGCCTGTAATCATCCCTTTAATAGCTTCTAAGCGCCAAACTATGGCTGCTAATAATGGGGTTACTTTTTTGAAAGGAGGACGTTTATTAAATGCATTTGCAATGCGGGTAAATATTTCTTGATATGGAACATTGGCACCACTAATAATATATCGTTGACTCTGTACATTGCTATTCATTAATAATTGCATTGCATCTATTACATCCATTACATCAACAAATCCACTCACCCCTTTTGTGTACCAAGGAAACTGGTCGTAAGCCGATTTAAAAATTTCAGAAGAACCTTTATTCCAATCACCTGCTCCTAAAATAATGACCGGATTTACTATAGCAACATTTAAGCCTTCTCCCATACCTCTCCACACTTCCATCTCGGCTAAATATTTTGATTGTCCATAAACACTATTACTTGTTTCTGGAGTCCAATTCATTGTTTCATCAACTGCAACATCCTGCCTTATTCTTCCTAATGCAGCAACCGAACTTACGTAAACTAATTTTTGAATTTTATGACTGATACATGCGTTCACTACATTCGCAGTACCTTCTATATTGGCATGTAACATAGCAGCAGCTTGCTTTGGCGTGAATGCAACAATCGCTGCACAATGATAAACATGTGTTACTCCTTGCATGGCTTCATCCAAAGAAGAGACATCTAAAATATCTCCCTTTACCCAATTTACTTTTTCCGATCCTTTAAAAACCGGGATATGATTTCGATATAATGCGCGCACTTGCAACCCCTTTTCTAATAAAGATTGGATTAAATGCGAACCCACTAAACCACTAGCACCTGTTACAAAAATCATGTAGTATTATTTATCTTTTAAGAGCTTAGCAATATCTCTTTTTAGTTGTTGTACTTCCAATGTTTTTAAACCATCATATATTTTACCACGTATTTTTCCTTTACGATCTACGAGTGCAAAAAACTGTGTATGGATAAATTGATCTTCTATTTTCTCTACATTATTTTTTGGATCATCTAACAAATAAGAGCTTCTTGCCATTTGATATAAACTGTCCTTACGGCCTGTTAAAAAGATCCATTTTTTAGTATCTACTTTTAAAGAATCTGCATAGTGCTTTAACACAGGTACCGAATCAGTTCCTGGATTACAGGTATGTGAAAATATTTGAAAATCGGGCTCGTCCTTAAACTCCACATACAGTTCCTTCATATTGGTATTTAGCTTTGGGCAGATTCCCTTACAAGTTGTAAAAAAGTATTCAACCACGGTGATCTTACCTAAAACGTCGTTATCTGTAACGGGCTGTCCATCCTGATTGGTAAAATGAAAGGGCTTCACATAGCTTAATGTTGGCATTTTCACTTTCCAATTGTCCGTCCCTCTAAATAAGAAATAATAAAAAGCACCTAACAATACTGTGAAAAATACAAGGTAAAATGCAAGCTTCTTAGACATATTTATGATTTTTAACTGGAAACACCGTTTTCGTGTCATAAAGGTAATATTATTTTAGTTGCAGTATCTTTGTGTCATGTTTAAAAATTGGAATTGGGATGCTGTTGGAATTGGCGCTTCTTTAGCTTGTGCTATTCATTGCGCTTTATTGCCATTATTTTTTAGTTCACTGCCGTTATTAGGTATTAATATCTTACACAATTTCCAATTTGAATTTGGAATGATTGTGCTTTCTTTTGCCATTGGCGCTTATTCCCTTTACCATGGATACAAAAAACATCATCACTCTTACAAGCCTATCATTTTATTTAGCATTGGCATTGCTTTAATGTTTTGTAGAATGGCTTTTAGATCGGTTGAATTATATTTATTATTTCCTGCCGCGTTTTTTATAATCATCGCACACGTTAATAACCACATGCGTTGCAGAGTACACAATCATGCACATGCCGACGATTGTGATCACTAATTAATTTTATTTAAAAAGAAGAAACTAGGCAAAGGTATAACTCATAGAGCCATCCTTCTCATCCTTTAATTGGATGCCCATGTCAGTCAATTGATTTCTAATTTTATCACTGGTCGCAAAATCTTTTCTAGCTTTTGCATCCTTACGGATTTCAATTAATAAATCAATGACGCCATTTAATTGTTCGCGATTCGCACCCGCTTCAATCTTAATGCCCATAATATTTTCAATAAACAATGTCATTTGATTTTGCACAAATAACCAGGTGTCGCCACTTACCGCATCTGCTGTAATATGTTTATCTTTTAATGAATTAATGCTCGGTAATATTTCAAACAAATTAGCAACTACTTTAGCGGTATTCATATCATCATCCATGAATATTTCTAATTCAGTAGCCCAAGTTTTTAGTTGTGCGTCTAGTGCAGCATCTGTAGCAATTGAGCCAGCAGTAAAGCTTTGCGCCTTTAACCACTCATATCCTTCCATCAAGCGTTTTAAAGCTTTTTCAGAAGCTTGAAGTGCTTCATTGCTAAAATCTAAAGTGCCGCGATACTGAGATTGTAAGATAAAAAAGCGAACCGTCATAGGTGCATAAGCCTGTGTTAATTCCTGGTGATTGCCCGTAAACAATTCACTTAACTTAATCACATTGTTATAGCTCTTACCCATCTTACGACCGTTAATGGTGATCATATTATTATGCATCCAATAACGCGCAGGTATCTCATGATTACAAACATTACTTTGTGCTATTTCACATTCATGGTGTGGAAATTGTAAATCCATTCCTCCTCCATGTATATCAAACTGTTTGCCTAAATATTTTGTTGCCATTGCAGAACACTCAATATGCCATCCTGGGAAACCCTCTCCCCATGGGCTTTGCCAACGCATGATATGTTCAATTGGGGCTTTTTTCCATAAGGCAAAATCTACCTTATTTCGTTTCTCTTCCTGATTCTCTAACTCACGTGTTGTTTCTAATTGCTCTTCTAAATTTCTGCCACTTAAAATTCCATAAGGCTGATTTTTTTTAGAATAATCGTCATTGTATTTTACTACATCAAAATAAACCGAACCATTGCTTTCATAAGCATAGCCGTCTTTAATAATGGTTTTAATCATTTCTATTTGCTCCACAATATGTCCCGTTGCAGTAGGTTCAATACTTGGTGGCATATTGTTAAACTGCTCCATTGCCCAATGATACAAGTGTGTATACTTTTGAACCAATTCCATTGGCTCTAACTTTTCTAAGATGGCTTTTGAAGCAATTTTGTCTTCTGCTTGTTTTCCTTCTTCCTCAAAGTGTCCTGCATCGGTAATATTACGAACGTAACGCACTTTATAGCCCTTGTGTAATAAATAACGATATACTACATCAAAAGTGATAAAGGGGCGCGCATGGCCTAAATGACTTTCTCCACTTACAGTAGGTCCACAAACATACATGCCCACATAAGGAGCGTTAATAGGTTCGAAAACTTCTTTTTGACGAGTAAGTGAATTGTATATTTTTAGTGCCATAATGTAGGCACAAAGATATTTTATTTTTTCAATAAAAGATCGGCCATAAGCATATGGTGATCACTTAGATTTTCATCAATCTGTTCCCAAGCTTTTACATCCCAGGATTGATTGGCTAATATATAGTCAATGCGTAATGTTGGAGAGAGCCCTAAAAAAGTTACACCCACACCAAAGCCCTTTTCTAAAAATGCGTCTTTCCAGCCAGTTGCGATTTTTCGATAGGTATAAGAACTAGGTACATCATTAAAATCTCCAGTTATAATTGCAGGATAAGTACTTTTACTTATTTGATTTTCTACAATTTCGGCCTGTACCGATCTTTCTTCAAAAGCATGTTTCATTTTTTGAAAAACACCCCATTTGTTTTTAGTTGCATCATCTATCGCTTCAAAATCGTTTTGTTTAAATCTATAAGACGCCAAATGTGTTGTATAAACCTGAATGGTATCATCTCCTTTTAAAATAGTTGCAGCAATAATACTTTCCTTGTTTGTAAAAGGAATACGTTCTGCATGAATAATTTTGTACTTGGAATAAATAATACAGCCAGAATAATATGCAGCTTGTATGGTTTGATAATCCTTAGAGAAAAAAGAATATGGATAATTTTTTTCAAAATATTGGGCATGATTAGCAATATCACCTTTTCGCTCATTGGTATTATATTCTTGCATACAAATGATATCTGGATTCCATTTTTGAATGGAATAGGCAATATCCTGTGTACGCAACTTCATGGTACGATTAGGCTGTATACCATTAAAACCTCTTACATTCCAATTGATAATTCTTAAATTATTTTCTTTCTTGATTTTTGGGAAAGCAATACCTGGATGCCATCCTATTATTGCAAATAATACCTTCCATCCAACTACTAAAGTAATAGCCGAAGGCAATGCCATAAAGGGTTTTGCTATGATCCAAAAAAATAAAAATAAAATTTCAAGTGCTAATAAATAGGGCATTGCTAATCCTAAAAATCCATTGACCCAAATAATCGTAGCTGGTGAAAAAAATAATGGATATAAGATTAAAGCTGAAATAATCAGGTTTAAAAAAACAAGTGTTTTTTTTCCAACAATTCTTATGCGTGATTTTTTAGGCATTAACTTTTAGGAGCTAAACTATTATTTAACAAATGTAATAGTTGATGCATCCATTTTCCTAAATCTTTACCTCTTTTTAATAACATTATATAAATACCGCCAGTAGCTCCGCCTACCAGTGTTGCAACATCTACGGCAACAGGTTCGTCTAATAAAAAATAGCCTTGTAAAAGCAAATAAATAATTCCTAAAATCCAAAGAGAAATACCTCCCGCAATATTGGTTAAAAACTTATGATTGGGTATCAATGCCATTGCGGCAATTACAATTGCAGTAATACTTACCCCAGCGCCCATTAATGGTTGATTTGATCCTACTATTAAAAAGCTAATTGCTCCCAAAATTCCAGCATAAAAATAGATAGGGAATAAATGTTTGTTGGCTCCTTTCACTTGCATGGTATAACTAAACACGCTCATCCAAATCATATTTCCAAATAATACCCAAAAACCATCATGCACCCAATTATAAGACAATAAGGACCATGGATGTGTCATCCATTTGTTGTCAATAGTTAAGGGTTGAAATATTTGAGCATAAAATTGTTCAAGTGGCAAGCTCTCTAAATAATAAACCACTTTAATCAATCCCAGTATTACATAACCCACCAAATTAATGGCCAATAAGGCAACTAAAGTATTGTTATCGGCTCCTAATAATGGTTTTTGATCTACTTCTGATTGCATTTAATTTAAGTTTAGTAACGTCTAGTGTTATTGCGTTTCCATATGTATACCAATACAAAGCCTACTAATGCACCTCCCACATGAGCCCATCTTGCAACATTGTCTCCTGCCGAATTTCTTAACGCAAAAAACAATTCATACGAGAAATATAAAATACCTAACCACTTTGCTTTCATTGGAATAAAGAAGTAGATGTAGATATAGGTATTAGGAAATAAATAAACAAAGGCAATTAAAATACCAAACACAGCGCCACTAGCTCCAAGTGTTGCAACGTCTACCCTTGCTTTATACCTTAACATAAATTCAGCAGCGTCTGCAGTTTGAGATGCACCTGACACTATTAATTGATGATAATATTTTGTTGCATCCATTAATTCATAGGACAAAATTCCTAAGTGAATCATAGCTGCCCCAACTCCACATGAAAAATAAAATAATAAGAATTGTTTTGGTCCCCAAATGTTTTCTAGTATCGCACCAAACATCCATAATGCTAACATGTTTCCAAAAATATGACCTAGGTCGCCATGCAAAAACATATGCGTTATTAATTGCCATGGTCTAAAAAGTTCACTTTGAAATGCATGCAATGCTAAAACATCTTCAAAAGAAAAACTACTCATTGGACCACCAATTGATTTTTGTGCTAAAAAAAACAAACCGTTAATGATAAGTAAGTTTTTTATTACAACAGGCAAAACATTAAATCCAGTGGGTCTAAACTGCGTCATTATATTATTGTTTACTTTCTTTTTAATTGTACTACGTTTTCAATATGTAGTGTGTGTGGAAACATATCCACTGGTTGAATCTTAGTTACTTTATATTTTTCATCTAACAAAGCAAGGTCTCTTGCTTGTGTGGCAGGATTACAGCTTACATAAACTATGGTTGGCGCTTCCATCTCTAATAACTTGCGCACTAACTTTTCGTGCATGCCCGCGCGTGGTGGATCGGTAATAATTACATCTGGTTTTCCGTGGGTTTCAAAAAAGGCATCATCACAAATATCAATAACGTCACCTGCAAAAAACGCAGTGTCCGTTAAGTTATTCATGCTTGCATTTTCTTTTGCATCTTCAATTGCATCTGCAACAAACTCAACGCCAACAATCTTCTTAGCTTGTTTACTACAAAATATGCCAATGCTTCCTGTTCCACAATACAAATCATATACCACTTCCTTTCCAGATAATTCTGCAAAGTCTCTTGTAACTTGATATAAACGCTCAGCTTGTTTTGAGTTGGTTTGGAAAAAAGATTTTGGACTTATTTTAAAAGCAAAGTCCTCTAACATTTCGGTGATATATCCATTTCCAAAAAACACTTGTGGCACCAGGTCTTGCATACTATCATTACGCTTTGTATTAATAGTATATAACAAAGTGGTGATTTGAGGGAACTGCTTTAATAGTAAGTTAAGTAGGGCTTCTCTTTTTTCTTTATCCTCGTATCCTAAAATTAAATTAACCATCCATTGTCCATTCGTGGTGTTACGCACAAACATATTTCGAACCCAACCCTGATGTTGTTTGATATTATAAAAAGGCATATCGTTGTCAATTGCAAATTGCGCAACTGCCTTTCTCATTAAATTTGTAGGTTCAATTTGTAAATAACAAGTATCAATCTCTACCACTTTTTCAAAAAAGCCTCTTGCATGAAAACCACCTGCTCCAGGCGACTTAACCATTTCTTCTCCCGAAGCCTTCATGGCTTTGAACGCATCAAATGGAATAAATTTTTCGGTAGCAAATGTATATTCAACCTTGTTCCTATATCCTTCGGTTGCCGCTGCTCCTAAAATAGGTGCTATTTCGGGCAATTCTACTTTCGCAATTCTGGTTAAATTATCTACAACCTGCTTATGCTTATATTTTAATTGCTGATCGTAAGGAAGCATCTGCCATTGACAACCACCACATACTCCAAAGTGACTACAAAAAGGCTTTACCCTTATATCGGAATAACTGTGAAACTGCTTTACGAAACCTTCCGCCCAGTCGGCTTTGTTTTTTTGTAATTGTACGTCCACTACATCACCTGGTACGGCACCTTCTACAAATATAACTTTGCCGTCTACTCTTGCTAGTGACTTACCTTCGGCTGCATAGTCCTCAATAAGGACCTTTTCTAAAATGGGTTTTTGCTTGAATTTTCTCACGGTAACAAAGGTACTCAACACGGCGTATATTTATAGTAAATGGTGCTATAATTTAACTTGTCCATTTAATTTATATTTTTACAAAATGAAACAGATATTATTCGCTTCAATATTCCTCCCGGTGTTATTAATGGCTCAATCAAAAAAGCCACTTAATTCAAATTCCAATGTTAGTGCTGGACATGCTATTCAAATTAGCTTAAAACCTTATCAAAATACAAAACTGTATATAGGTACCAATTATGGTAACAATAAAGTGCTTGCCGATTCTTGTATTTTAAACGACAAAAGCGAGGGCATTTTTCAATCCAAAGAAAAACTTACTCCGGGTATCTATTTTGTAGTTTCTCCAAAAATGAGCATCCTCTTTGATTTTTTAGTTGACGAAAAACAACAGTTTAAAATAACCGCTGACACTTTAGATTTAAAAAATATAACTATTACTGGATCTAAGGATAATGAACTTTTTCAAAACTATTCAAAAACAATCAACGATTTGTTCGTTCAGTTAAATCAAATAGAACAAAATTATAAGTCAGCAAAAACTGCTACAGATTCTGCTAATTTAAAAGAAGCTTATTTAGTTAAGGACAAAGAGATTAAACAAAAAAGGAAATCATTTATAGACAATAACCCAAGTTCTATGATGAGTTTTTTACTGCAGACAATGGAAATTCCAGAAGTGCCAAACATTCCAATAGTCAATGGTAAAGCGGATTCACTGTATCCTTATCACTTTGTAAAATCACATTATTGGGACAATGTTGTATTTAATGATAATCGTTTATTAAGAACGCCTTTTTTTGAAAAGAAATTAGACGACTACTTTAAGAACTATGTTTCTCGTGAACCCGATTCTGTAATTGAAGAAGTGCAATACATGTTGACTGTTGCTAAAACAGGAAAAGAAATTTATCCTTTTTTGCTTTTTAAATTTACCAATAAATACATCAGTCCCGAATTTATGGGACAGGATAAAGTGTTCTTGCATATTTATCAAAACTTTTTTGCAAAGGGTGATACCGTATTATTAAATGAAGCTTCTAAAAAATCCTTGCGTGATAGGGCTTATAGTTTAATGGCCAATCAATTAGGATTACCCGCGCCCATATTGGTTTTAAACGATTTGGAGGATAAGCGAATTGCATTACATAATATTAAAGCCCCATACACATTTATTGCTTTTTGGGATCCAACCTGTAGCCATTGTAAAGTTGAAATCCCAAAATTAGACTCCATGTATAAAGCCAATTGGAAAAACCTAAATGTAAAAGTGTTATCGGTAAATATTAATGCAAAAGAAATGACTGCATGGAAAACTTTTATAAAAGAGCATCAATTGCAAGGATGGATTAATGGTTATCAATCCGATGAAGATTTAAACAAAGAGATAAAAGAGGGCAGACCAACTACAATTAGACAATTATACGATGTTTATAAAACACCTACATTTTATTTATTAGATAAGGATAAAAAGATCCTTGCAAAAAACTTAAGCATTGAACAGTTTAATGATTTCTTACAATCTACCATTAAGAAATCTAACTAATTTCTGTTAAAAATATTGCACAAAAAAGGGAGTCTAAATAGATTCCCTTTTTTTATTTTTTATTGTTGTTATTTCTAAAATACTGCAGCAACAACATCCTTAATTACTTTTGGTTTACCTAATGTATAGTAGTGTAAAACCGGTACACCAGCGGCTTTTAGCTCCTTGCTTTGTTGAATTAACCACTCCGTTCCAACCAGCTCACAAGCTTTGTCGGTCGTAGCTGCTTCCATTGCATTTCTTAAATCGGCAGGTATATCTACATAAAATATATTAGGTAAAATTGTTAACTGCTTTTTATTAGTAATTGGTTTTAATCCCGGAATAATTGGAACATTAATTCCCATACTTCTACACGCATCTACATATTCAAAATATTTTTTGTTGTCAAAAAACATTTGTGTCATAATGTATTGTGCACCTGCGTCTACTTTTTCTTTTGCTCTTTGTAAATCAAACTCCATACTTGGTGCTTCGAAATGTTTTTCTGGATAGCCCGCAACACCCATACAAAAATTTGTCTTGCTTCCGTTTACAATTTCTTTGTCTAAATATTCTCCGTTATTTAATCCAACTACTTGTTTTAATAAATCAATAGCCTGTTGGTTACCATTTGGTTCTGGAACAAAAGTTTTTTGTCCTTTTTCTGCGTCTCCTCTTAACACTAATACATTGTCTATTCCTAAAAATTGTAAGTCAATTAAGGCGTCCTCGGTTTCTCTTTTTGAAAAGCCCCCACAAATAATATGTGGCACAGCATCCACATTGTAATGGTTCATAATTGCGGCACAAATACCTACTGTTCCTGGGCGTTTTCTTACGTCTACTTTTTCTTCTACTCCTGCCTCGTTTTTACGAATAATAGTTTCACTGCGGTGGTAAGTCACATTAATCCAAGATGGCTTAAACTCCATTAATGGGTCTAAATGCTCATATATATAGGAAATAGTACGGCCTTTTAAGGGTGGCAATACCTCAAATGATACCAATGTTTCTTTTGCCTGCGCCAAATGTTCTGTTACCTGCATGTGCTTATTTTTCTCTTTACCAAATTAGATAGTTTGCAAAAATAGTTAATATTAGCAACCGATAGACGCAAAAGCTATATTTACCCTTATTTTTGTACAAATATTCAAAGTGATACTTACTATACATACCGATAAGCTCATTAAACAATACAAAAACCGCCGCGTAGTGGATCAGGTTAGTATTTCTGTGAAACAAGGTGAGATTGTAGGTTTATTAGGACCCAATGGTGCTGGTAAAACAACTACTTTTTATATGGTTGTAGGTTTGATTGCTCCAGATGAAGGACGTGTGTTTTTAAATGACGAGGATATTACTAAACTGCCAATGTATAAAAGAGCTCAAATGGGCTTAGGTTATTTACCACAAGAAGCAAGTGTTTTTAGAAAGCTTTCAGTGGAAGATAATATCATGGCTGTTTTAGAAATGACTAAATTAACTAAGGGCGAAAGAGATCATAAATTAGAATCCCTTTTGGACGAATTTAATTTACACCATGTGCGTAACAACAATGGTGATAGTTTAAGTGGTGGAGAACGCCGACGTACCGAGATTGCACGTGCATTAGCCGTGGATCCTAAGTTTATATTATTGGACGAACCCTTTGCTGGCGTGGATCCTATCGCAGTAGAAGATATTCAGTCGGTTGTTGCAAGATTAAAATTAAAAGACATTGGTATTTTAATTACGGATCATAACGTAAACGAAACCTTATCTATTTGTGACCGCGCTTACCTGCTAATTGAGGGTAAAATTTTTAAACATGGCACTGCCGAAGAGCTTGCCGAAGACGAACAAGTAAGACGCTTATACCTTGGTACCAATTTTGAATTAAAACGCAAGGATTGGATCATTGAAATGGGTCAAAAAAGCCCGAATATTTAAGCGTATGGCGTATATTGTGATACGCCTATGAAGATTTTTAGTCCCGCACTTTCAAGACTGGCTCGACTTCGTTACTTTCGAATTGAGCACTGGGTAGATAGCCCAGAAGCTGCTCAGCGTGAGGTACTACAAGACCTAATAACGCATGGGCAATACACGCAGTTTGGTCGTAAATACCAATTTTCTGAAATATTCAACATTAGAAAGTTTAAAGAAACAGTTCCTATTCATGAATACGAAGACCTTAAACCATACATTGAACAAATTATGGCCGGCGAAGATTCGGTATTATGGAACACGCCTGTAGAGTGGTTTGCAAAAAGCAGTGGAACAACAAGCGATAAAAGTAAATTTATTCCACTCACCAAAGAGAGTATCGAAGACAATCATTTTCAGGGATCTAAAGATGTATTAACTATTTATTATAACGCATTACCCGAAAGTGATTTGTTGACAGGTAAGGGTTTGGTAATTGGAGGAAGTCATCAAGTACACCCTATTAAAGAAGATATACAATATGGTGATCTAAGTGCTGTTTTATTACAGAACTCTCCGTTTTGGTCTAGCTTAATTCGCACACCCGAACTTTCCATTGCATTAATGGATGAGTGGGAAGAAAAAATTGAAAGCCTTGCACAAAGCACTATCAACGAGGATGTAAGCTCTATTGCAGGTGTACCAACATGGACACTTGTGTTGTTAAAAAGAATTTTAGAAATATCGGGCAAACAAAATATAAAAGAAGTGTGGCCCAATTTTGAATTATATATTCATGGTGGTGTTTCTTTTACACCTTATAAAGAGCAATTTAAAAAAGTAATCGGACCTGATTGTAATTATGTTGAAATATATAATGCGAGTGAGGGTTTCTTTGCAGCACAAGATAGGATTAACGAAGAAGGCATGTTATTGTTTTTACAACATGGAATTTTTTATGAGTTCATGCCTACTGAAGAATACGGTAAACCACAACCCAAAACTATTGGACTTAATAAGGTTGAGTTAGGAAAAAATTACGCCATAGTAATTAGCACCAATGGTGGATTATGGAGATACTTGGTTGGTGATACGATTCAGTTTACAAGCCTTAAACCTTTTAGAGTAAAAGTATCCGGAAGGTTAAAACAATATATTAATGCATTTGGGGAGGAAGTAATTGCAGACAACAGTGACAAAGCTATAAGCCAATCCTGTATTGAATTTGGTGTAACTATAAAAGAATACACTGCAGCCCCAATTTATATGTCAGATAAAGGATCTGGTGCGCACGAATGGTTGATTGAATTTGATGAAAATCCAAAAGACTTGAAAGCATTTACCGCTTGTTTAGATAAAAATTTGCAAGCACTAAATAGTGATTATGAAGCCAAAAGACATAAAGATATTGCATTAGGTATGCCACATGTCACTGCGGTTAAAAAAGGATGCTTTCATGAATGGTTAAAACAAAAAGGAAAGTTAGGCGGACAACATAAAGTGCCAAGATTATCCAACGAAAGAATTTATGTGGATGAAATTAAAAATATCCATCAAGCACTTAATTAATTTATCTTTGTCAAAATAATAATTAGCATATGAAATTATTAGCTGGAAAAGTAGCTATCGTAACAGGCGCAGCAAGAGGGATTGGTGCAGCTATTGCATTAAAGTTGGCAGAACAAGGCGCTAACGTTGCATTCACATATGTGAGTGATAGTAGTGCCGAAAAAGCAAGCCAATTGGTTGCAGAAATGGAAAAATTAGGTGTAAAAGCAAAAGCATACAAAGCAAATGCAGGTGATTTTGCTGCATGCGAAGTTTTTGTAAATGATGTTGTAAAAGAATTCGGTACTGTTGATATATGTGTAAACAATGCTGGTATTTCTAAAGATAATTTATTGTTACGCATGACGCCTGAACAATGGGATGATGTAATGGAGACCAATTTAAAAAGCGTGTTTAATATGACCAAGCAAGTAATTCGTCCAATGATGAAGGCTAGAACTGGTAGTATTATCAACATGAGCTCAATTATTGGAATCAGGGGTAATGCAGGCCAAAGTAGCTATGCAGCTAGCAAGGCTGGTATCATTGGGTTTACAAAATCTATCGCAGCCGAAATTGGTAGTAGAAATATTCGTTGCAATGCTATTGCTCCTGGATTTATTGAAACCGATATGACGCATTATTTAAACGAAGGAGAGGCGGGAAAAGCATTCTTAGATAAAATCCCTTTGGGACGTTTTGGTAAAGCAGAAGAAATTGCAAATACTACATTGTTTTTAGCAAGTGATTTAAGTAGCTATATTACTGGTCAAGTAATCAGCGCTTGCGGTGGATTGAATATTTAAATTTTATTAGCGTTTAAAACGCATTGCAATAAAAAAAGGATCAACGTTGTTGATCCTTTTTTTATTTTATGTAGTCAAGAATTTTTTTAATTAAATTCTTGCATCAATTTCTTTTTTCAAATCTGCATAAATACTTTCTACAGTTCCCTCACCTTTTACTGAAACCACTTTATTGAATTGTGCGTAATAAGTAGCTACAGCAGTAGTTTTATCGTGGTACTCTTTAATTCTAGCACGAATAATTGTTTCGTTTGTATCATCACTGCGTCCCGATGTTGCACCACGACCTAATAATCTTTTTACCAATTCTTCTTCAGTAACTTCTAATGCAAGTACTACATTAATTTCATTTGACTTTTCTTTTAACAACGCATCCAATGCAACACATTGTGCAGTTGTGCGAGGGAAACCATCAAATAAAAATCCTTTTGCTTCGGGATGTGCATTCATAAAATTATCAACCATTCCAATTACTACATCGTCTGGAACCAACTGTCCTGCATCCATTAATGTTTTTGCCTTCAATCCTAACGGAGTTTGATCTGCAATTTCACTTCTTAATAAATTGCCTGTAGATAAGTGTTGCAAACCATATGCTGCAATAATGTTTTCACTTTGTGTTCCTTTACCGCTGCCTGGAGGGCCAAATAAGATTAAATTAAACATGCTAAAGAGTTGTGTTCAAAGATACTTAACTCGCGTAAATTATTTGTACTGCTGCCATTAAAAAACTAAACAAAAGTTTCAAATACTTGTTAGTATTTTTAAACCTGAAACAAACCTTATGTATAAAATACTTTGCTTACTGACATTAATCAGTTTTACAGCCTGCGGTCAGGGTACTACAAAGGCAAGTTCAACAAAAATCAATAAAATGGAATCGTCAAAATCATCTCAAAACCCATACTATAATCCAAGTCAAAAAGAAGCAACTGTGGTGCCAGACAGCGTTTGGCAGCAAATTCTTTCACCCGAGGTATATCGAGTTGCAAGAGAAAAAGGAACCGAAAGACCTTTTACGAGTCCTTTTGAAGAAAGTAAGGAAGTGGGCACCTATCATTGTATTGCTTGTGGCAACGCATTATTTAAAAGCAACGCAAAATTTAATAGCGGTTGTGGGTGGCCAAGCTTTTTTGAACCCATTACAAAGTCGGCTCTTATTTACACACCCGACAACACTCACGGCATGACCCGTACCGAGGTGCAATGCGGAAAGTGCAAATCTCATTTAGGGCATGTTTTTGAAGATGGTCCTCCTCCAACTGGATTAAGATATTGTATTAATGGAGTAGTACTAACAATTGAAAAGTAAAGCCTGGACAAATATAAAGGCAACCAAAGCTATGCTGAAATAAAAGAAGCCCCATCACTGGGGCTTCTTTGGTTCTGCGACTGTCCTTTTATACATTAATAAACCAAAAACTGCGTATTATAATTAGTAACCAGGATTCTGCGTTAAGTTTGGATTTGCATCTATTTCTAACTGAGGAATTGGCAATACTAAATGTTGTGATGTTACATGGCTATAATCCATTTTCATAGGACTACCAGGTAAGTTCACAACACATGAATACGTTTTTTCATCTAATCCTGTCATAGTTGAAACTGCAGCACCATTTCTAACTAAGTCATCCCAGCGTTGACCTTCAAATGCCAACTCTAACCTTCTTTCATTTAAGATTGCAGCTTTAGCAGCCGCTTGACTTAAGCCAGTTGAAACCGCCGCTAATCCAACTCTAGCACGTACTGTGTTTAGTGTAGCAATTGCGGTAGCGGTTGCGCCTGTTTCGTTTTGAGCTTCTGCTTTCAATAATATAATATCAGCTAAACGTAATAAATAATAATCGTCACCACTAGCCCAACCTCCAGCGTGTTTTTGTTTGTAGTTAAATGGAATACCTACAGCTGGATTTTGACATGGATTCCAGTTTTCGTCTGGCCAGCTAATTGGATCTCCATTAACATCTTTAGTCATGAAAAGAATGTTTGCGTTTTTACGCACATTGTCTCCTTGTGCATCATATGCTGCAACCAAATTTTTAGTTGGTACACAATATTTTTGCCATCCATCTTCTGGAGCTAAATACAATTGCACACCCCAACTTGAAGCAGACCAGTTGCCTTCTTCAAATGGAATTTCTAAAATAGATTCTGAATTAAAATAATGAGAACCATCAAACAAATTAGCATAACTAGAAGATAAAGCATAACCGCCTGCTCCACCAATCACAGCATTGCAATAGGTTAAAACTTTATTATAATCGCGATCACTTCTTTGTGCCCAAGCCTTTGCTAACATTGCGTTTGCAGCTCCTTTGGTTGCACGAACTTTATTAACAGAAGCAATAGATCCATAATTGTCTGGCAAATTTGCAGCAGCTACTTCTAAGTCTTTAACGATTTGATCGTACACTTCTTTTTCTGTAGCTCTTGCCTTACGTGTTACAGCAGGATCTGCGGTATTAGAAGCTAATTCCAAAGGAACACCTCCATATGTTTTAACTAATTGATAATAGTTAAACGCACGTAAAAAACTTGCTTCACCAATAATTTGTTTTTTTCTGTCTGCAGTTAATGCAGGATCAGAAATTGCAGTCACTTTTTCTAACAATATATTTGTGCGCGCAATACCACGATATAATGCACCCCAGTTGGTGTAGTTGTGGTTATTACTTGCAGGTAATATATGTCGGTTATAATCAAAGAATGTTTCTTCGTTGTTTCCACCAGGATATGCATTATCTGATCCAACATCGCCTATCATTACATATTCCCATTGGTAGTAATCAGAGTTATAAAATATATTATAACACCCAGTTAAAGCCGCTTCGGCATCTCCTGCTGTTGAGTAAGAGTTACCAGTAGTCAAAGAGGTCTTAGGCTTATCATCTAAAAACTTTTGACATGAAAACGATACAATTGAAATTGAGAGTATCAAAAAACCTTTATATAAAATATTGTGTTTCATAGTTTGTCTATTTAAGAATTAAAATGAAAGATTTAAACCTAAAATAAAGCTGCGTGATTGCGGATAAGTTCCATAATCAACACCAGGTGCTGTATTTTGATTTGTAGCAGAAGCGCTCTTTACGCTAAACGCACTAACTTCTGGATCAAATCCAGTGTAGTTTGTAAACGTAAATAAGTTTTGTGCTGTTAAATAGACCAAGCAACGACTTACTTTATATTTAGACAAAGAAGGAGATGTTAAATTGTAGCTTATTGTTAAAGCTTTTAATCTTACATAAGAACCGTCTTCAATAAATCTTGTTGAAGGCGTTGCGTTAGACCAATCATTTGGAGTTACTTTTGGCATATTTGTAATATCACCAGCATGCTTCCATCTATTTACAACCGATGCAGACTGATTCATTACTAAGGCCATAGATTCTGTTAACACTCTTGTTGCATTAAAAATTTGGTTTCCTTGTACTCCTTGGAAGAACACATCTAAAGTCCAGTTTTTATATCTAACCGTATTGTTAAATCCAAAAACATATTTAGGATTTGCGTTTCCAATAATACCAACGCTGTCTTCACCCGAACCATCTTTCATAAATTTAGCCATGCCTGTTGCAGCATCAACTCCTTGGAAAATTTTTCCGTAGAAAGATCCTAAAGGTTGCCCTTCCTGTACAATTGCAGTATTAAACGCATCTCCAGCAGGATTAATTGCTCCCGTATGAATTGTGTTACCTACAATGTTTATTACCTTGTTCTTATTAAATGAAATATTGAAATCCGTATTCCATGTTAAATTAGAAGTAGCAATGTTTTTTGTACTCAACTGAAATTCTAAACCTTTATTTTCCATGCTTCCTGCATTTTGTAACGCAGAACCAAAACCGGTACTAGTTGGAGTAGGAACACTTAACAACATGTCATTTGTTTTCTTCTCATAATAGTCTGCAGTAAATAAAACTTTATTATTAAACAATCCGATATCTAACCCAATATCTAACTGAGCCGTTTTCTCCCATCTTAAAGACTTGTTTTCTAAAGTACTTGGAGTGTATGCCGTTAACATTTTGCCGCCCACTAAATATTTAGACATCGTATCAACTAATCCATACCATGCATAAGGCTGTGCGCGGTCGTTTCCAACCAATCCCCAACCAGCGCGTAATTTTAATTCGCTTAGGTTGGTTGCATCTTTAAATAATTCCTCCTTTGACAATCTCCATCCTCCAGAGAATGAAGGGAAGAAACCCCATTTGTTTTGATCAGAGAACTGACCAGAACCATCCGCTCTAAAATTACTTGTTAAATAATATTTGTCATTATAGGTATAGTTAACTCTACCAATAAATGATTCATGAGATTTTTGAACAAAGTATGGAGTTGGAATAGATTTAGTTGCTCCATCATCTACATTAGTGCTTCCAGCTGGAGCTGCACTAAAGTCATGAGATGATTTATAAAGGTTATCTGTTTTTTCTCTAGAAATAATAAAACCACCTAATACATTAATTGCATGTTCTTTAATTTTTGTATTATAAGTTGCTGTATTTTCTGAAGTCCAGTAATCATATTTATATGTGTTTTCAGAAGCCAATCCAGCCATTGATTTACCGTATCTTGTTTGTACTGCATCTTGAAAAGAAGTAAACTTACCATTTGAATTTTCAAGACCCAACATGCTCTTAAATTTCAAACCTTTAATAATATCTACTTCGGCATATACATTGCCGTGTAGTCTATTGTTAGTATTTAAGTGTTGTGGTTGATAAACAGTTGATACCGGATTTTCTAAGTCATTAATAAATGGACTTCTTGCATACATTACTGGATTTGTTGCATCTCTAATTCCTATGTTTGGAATAGTGGTATACAATCTAGTAATTACACCATTACGATCGTTTTCTGGAACATCAATATCTTTCCAACTATCATAAGAAATACTTGTTCCCACTTTTAATGCTTTTAATAACTGGTGGTCAATATTTGCTTTTAGTGTTGTTCTTTGTAAACTATTATTTAAAACAATACCATTCTGATCGTTGAATGAACCCGATAAATAGTATGATGTTTTTTCATTTCCACCCGTTGCAGACAATTGATGGTTTTGTGAAACTGCGTTTCTGAAAATCTCGTTCTGCCAATTGGTATTTGCTGTAGCTTTTGTCCAGTCAGTATTAGCACCCATATCGGTTGCCAAAGATTTAAATTGATCTGCATTTAACACATCCATTTTTTTCCATGCACTTGACATGGTCATTGTAGCTGTGTAGTTTAATTTTAACTTTTGATTTTTACCTCGCTTAGTTGTAATAATCACAACACCATTCGCACCACTACTACCATAAATTGCAGCAGAAGATGCATCTTTTAATACGGTGATATTTTCGATATCCGCTGGATTAATTTCACTTGTATTATAGGTTTGAACTCCATCAACAATATACAAAGGATCACTACCCGATGTAATTGAGGAAGTACCTCTCACGCGAATAGAGAAACCAGATTGTGGCTGACCAGATGCTCTTATAACTTGAACACCCGCTGCTTTACCTTCAATGGCATATCCAAACTGATCGTTAGGACCGTTTTCTAAATCTTTTGCAGAGATAGAAGAAACGGAACCCGTTAAATCTCTTTTCTTTTGAGTACCATAACCCACAACAACTACTTGGTTTAATTCGTTGTTTTGAATCTTAAGAGCAACTTTTAAATTGTCAGAAGTTCCAACACTTATTTCTTTTTTGTCATAGTTAACAAAAGAGACAACCAAAACTGCGCTGTTATCTGCAACCTTAATTGTAAAATTTCCCTTTGCGTCCGTTGTAGTACCTACGTTGGTTCCCTTTACCATCACCACTGCACCCACAAGTGGTTCACCCGACTCGGCAACTACCCTTCCGGATACCTGTCTTCCCTCTACTGCTATAGACTCTGTTGGCAACACTACAATTAACTTATTTTCCAATATTTTATAGTTCAGACCCGAGCCTGATAAAATATTGTCTAACAAATCAACCACAGATGCACCATTTGCATTCACATCTACCTTTTTTTGCAATGCAGGTAAATCGTAATTGTAAAGGAAGCGATAAGGACTTTGTTTTTCAATAGCCTTAAACACTTTTGGCATCTCGGCCTGTTTCATTTGTAAGGATACAAATTGAGCATTGGCATCACCTGCAATAGCTTGCAGTGTGGTAAGTAAAATCAATGCGATCGTCATTTTCATAAACAAAAATGTTTTAAATAAAGAGCGATGTTGTGTAAGCGCAAGCTTAGCACTGAGTAAGGTTTTTTTCATACCTTTGATTTTGGGTGATTTAATACGAAACTTTGGTGATTTTGCGATTGTCCTTGTTTCTTTTTACCTAGTCGGGGAATGTTAGCGCATTTCCCGATTTTTTATTTAGGATCTTTTTTATTTTTCAATAATAATTTCATTTTCGTTGATTGTATATTTAAACATAGCAATTAATTGAAGTGCCTTAAAAGCCTCGTCCACATTTTCATTTTCAAACACACCAGCGAATCTATAATTTGCTACAGTATTATTTTTTATTGTGATTTTTACATTATACCAGCGTTCCATTTTTTCGGCTAATGTTGTAAAACTATCTCCATCAAAAACAAGTCTACCATATACCCAAGAGGTTTCTTTTCTAGCGCTATCCGCAATATTTTTTGGTAAAGTACTAATTGAAATAAGCTGAGAAGTTGTAGGAATTGTACCTGTTGCAATTTCGGTTATAGCTCTTGGTTTATTATAGACCAATTTCTCGTTAGGGTGAAGAATAATTTTAGATGCATTGGGCTCATTGTTTTTATGCACTTCTATCATACCTCGTACCAAAGTAGTTTCTATTGTTGGATCCTGCTGATAAGATTTAACATTAAACGCTGTTCCCAATACGCGAATACTAATTGCAGAAGTTCTAACAATAAATGGATGTCTTTTATCCTTTACAACATCAAAATATGCTTCTCCGTCTAAGGTTACTTCTCTAATTGAATCACTAAAACTAGAACCATACGTAAGTTTACTTTCCGAGTTTAACCAAACCTGTGTCCCGTCTGGTAAAATTAGTTTTGACTTTGTACCACGTTTTGCAACAATTACATTGTTTTGAAAATTAGATCCAACAGTAGATTTAAATACGCCTAATTGAAATGTCGCTATTAGACCAATAAAAATAGCAGCGGCCGCAAAAAGCCATTTTTTGAGGGAAGGATTTTTTATAATTTTGGATGATTTACCACCAACATTCGCTTGTTCAATTATTTCGTCTGCTGTTGCCGTGGTTAATATCTGATTAAAGTGTTGATCTGAGTCCGACTGATACGCGTCTTTAACATGAGGTTTGTTGTTCCACCAATTTTCCATTAACTCGTGTAAAGCAGTTTCTCCTTCTGTTTTAAGTAATTGTTGATACTCTAACAGCTCTTCGGGAGTTGCTTCACCAGTAAGTTTTCTGGTAAATAATTCTATGACTCTGTTTCTATTCATTTGGCGCGCTTATCTATAAGACAAGAAAAGAGAGATTACACCCCAAGCCAAATGACTATTTTTTTAAAAAAACTTTGTGCTGATTTGTTTCAAGGTCCTCTTTTATGATGGACTTGATTCTTGAAACCGCAATAACCATTTGATTATCAATGGTTTTGTGAGATAAATTTAAAATTTTGGCTACTTCATTATATTTTAAGCCATCTTCTCTAACCAACTTAAATATGAGCTTACATCTTGGGGGTAGTGATTCTATTGCTTGCTTAATTTTTTTAAGCGTTTCCTTAGATATCATTAACTGCTCTGGAGAGTTATTATCCGCAATTTGAACCTCAAGATGATCATAGGGTTCAAGCTGAATTTGTTTCGCTCTTTTTGCTAAATAGTTTAAAGAGGCGTTTTTAGTAGCAGTATACAAATACACGCGCAAATCATCAATGTGCAATATGTTGTGGCGCTTGGTCCATAGCTGAACGAATATCTCGTCAACTACTTCGGTAGCAGCTTCTTTAGATTGTACAAATGAAAATGAAAAGCCAGTAAGGTTTACAAATAATAAATCAAAGATTTGCCTAAATGCCTGCGTATCTCCTTCTGCAACTCTTTGCTGAAGCGATATAAAGCTAAAATCTTTATTTAATTTATTTGGCATTGCAATCGTATCTCTAACCAAATATAAGGATTTGGCGTAAAAATAAATGTGATAATTAATAATTCTAAAAGATAGAAACCAATCAACAATCAATTGATAAGCATAATAAATTAGCTAATTTAGTGGCAGATGAAACAAAAAGCGGTTTGTATTTCTCCTATTGACTGGGGCCTGGGACATGCGACAAGATGCATTACACTTATACGTGCATTAGAGTCGCTTGATTATAAAATATTCATCGCGTCTGAAGGTAAGCACGAAACAATTTTAAAAGAAGCAATTCCAAGTGCTACTTTTTTATCATTAAGAGGATACCGAATTAGATACAGCAAAAAAAGGGCTTTACTCATTCCTGTAATTCTTTTACAGTTACCTAAAATAATTTACGCTATTGCGAATGAATATTTTTGGTTAAAGAAAATTGCTAAGCAATATGATTTTGATTTAATTATTTCTGACAATCGTTTTGGATTTTTTCATAAAAATATTACAAGTGTTTTTATAACACATCAGCTAGAATTACAAACGCCATTTGCATGGAGCACTCGTTTGAATCAAATTATTACTTATCAATTTTTAAATAACTATGCTGCTTGTTGGGTTGCCGATATGCAACCACCCAATAATTTATCGGGCGTATTAGCCAATCCAGGTAAGCTTCCTGGCACTCCTTTGTGGTATATGAACTGTTTGTCTCGATTATTACATGAAATAAAAAATGAAAAAAGTCAACATGTTGTCAATGAGTCTAATGGTGATAAAATAAAATTTTTAGGAATTGTTTCTGGTCCTGAGCCACAAAGAACTTTACTTGAAAATATTTTATGGCAACAAGGAAATGAACAAGATGCTTCTTTTGTAATAGCAGCGGGTCTTCCTAACGACAAGCTTTACAACAAAATAACTTCTAAAGGATATTTGTATCGCCACTTAAATGGAGCTGCGTTAACTGAACAAATTTTAAAAGCTGAATATATTATTTGTAGAGGCGGTTATACAACACTTATGGAGTTGATTCCTTTTCAAAAAAGATTAATATTTATTCCAACACCAGGACAAACCGAACAAGAATATTTAGGAGTTTATTGGCAAGAAAAAAAATGGGCTATAAGCTTTAAGCAGTCTGAGTTTAATTTGCAAACCGCATTGCAATTAGCTTCTGAATTTGATTACCAAGCTCCTCCATTTATTGCATTTAACAAAGATGCATTAGTAACCGAGTTAAAGCGTTTATCTTTGTAGTATGGCAATTCAAAAAATGAGCGTTGATGCGTATAATCAAAACAAGGAATATCAAATTATAATTGATGTACGCAGTCCTGCCGAATATGAACACGCGCATATTCCAGGTGCTTTTTCATTGCCGCTTTTTAACAACGAACAAAGAGCCATTGTTGGTACTACTTATAAAAAACAAAGCAGAGAAAACGCAATTAAAATTGCATTGCCCATGTTTGGAGATAAGATGCTACAAATGGTAAATGAAGTAGAAAATTGGGTGAAAACATTTGCAGAAAAACACGATGGCAACAAGCCTATAATAATTGTGCACTGTTGGAGAGGGGGTATGCGAAGCGCAGCCGTAGCTTGGCTTTTAGACTTATACGGTTTTAAGGTGGCACAACTTATTGGTGGATATAAAGCATATAGAAACTGGATTATTTCCCATTTTGAAATCGAATATAAAATAAAAGTTGTTGGTGGTTATACTGGTTCGGGTAAAACCGAAATATTACATGCCCTTAAATTAAATGGAGAATGTGTTATTGATTTAGAAAGATTAGCAAATCACAAGGGATCTTCATTTGGCGCTTTAGGACAAGCAAAACAACCTAGTCAAGAAATGTTTGAAAACATATTGGGGATTGCATTATCTAAAATAGATGCCAAATCAAACACAATTTGGGTGGAAGACGAGAGTCAAAGAATAGGTACTGTAATGATCCCTATTTCCTTTTTTAAACTTATAAGAAAAAGTCCTTGTTATTTTATTGAAATTCCTTTTGAAGAAAGACTCAATTTTATTGTTTCACAATATGGAAGCTTTCCAAAAGAAGATTTAATTGCTGCTACAACTAGAATACAAAAAAGACTAGGCGGCCTAGAAACAAAAAACACTATTCAACATTTAGAGGAGGGCGAGGTATTATCTGCATTTCATATCTTATTAAAATATTACGATAAGTGGTATGATAAGTTTACAAAGCAAAGTGCTGAACCAACATTACAATTAATCAAATTGACGGGTAAAGAGGTAAACGCAACCAATAATGCTCAAATCTTATTAGCTTTAAACAAGTAAATCTAATTTATGCAAGGAATATTAGCATGGTGGATATTTGTCGTGAGGGGATGGAAAATAGAAGGAAAGGTGCCCCTAGAATTAAAGAAGTCCATATTTGTAGTGGCACCCCATACGCATGCTCTAGACTTTTTTCTTGGTTTAGCTATTAGAAAAAAGATGAATATGAAAAATGTGCACTTTTTGGGCAAAAAAGAGCTTTTTTGGGGCATTTTTGGGGTTATTTTACGCAATTTGGGTGGTTTTCCGGTGGAAAGAGGTAAAAACCTAAACCAGGTTGACGAGGTTATTAAGTTATATAATGAACATGAAAGCTTTCACATAGCCTTATCTCCCGAGGGTACTCGAAAAAAGGTAACACGCCTAAAAACCGGATTTTACCATATTGCTAAAAACGCAAATGTGCCGATTGTGTTAGTTGGTTTGGATTTTGGAAACAAAAAGGTGGTCTTTGGTGAGCCATTTTACACCACCGACGACGAAAAAGCAGACAAGCAAAAAATAGTAAAATTCTTTAAGGGCATGTTGGGCTATGTACCCGAATACAGCATCACCGAAGATATTGAGGGTTAATCTGTTCTTAATTTTATCACATTTGTTTTGAAAGGCTGTTTGATATTTGTATTTTTGTTTTAGCCGATGGCTACTTTTATTAAAATAAAAAAAGAAAGAGTATGAAAAGTAAGATTTTTTTAGCGCTTGCAGTTGTAAGTATTGGTGCTTATTCTTGTGTAAGTCCTAAAAAATTACAAGAGAGTGAAGCAAAAGTTGCTCAATTGAACGGTGCGTATGCAGAATTACAAGGAAAGTTCCGTGATGCAGAAGATGCACTTAACAAAAGTAAAGCGTCTGCAGAAAAAGCTAATGATAAGTCTAAATCATTACAATCAACGATTGATGATTTAAACAAGCAAGTTGATTACTTAAAGGCAAACAACAATATTGTATTAAGCCAATTAAAAGATATGTCAGTAGTGACAGGTGCTCAAGCTGAGAGTATTAAAAAATCTTTAGAAAACATTGGTTCTAAAGATAATTATATCCAAGGTTTACAAAGCTCTATCGCTCGTAAAGATTCTATCAACATGAACTTAGTGATGAACTTAAAAGGCGCAATTAGTGACTTAAGCGACGGTGATATCAATGTTAAAGTTGATAAAGGTGTTGTATATGTAGATATCTCTGACAAATTATTATTTAAGAGCGGAAGCTTTGAAGTAACTGCTAAAGCGAAAACTGTTTTAGGTAAAGTTGCTAAAGTTTTAGCTGCGCAACCACAAATTGAATTTATGGTTGAAGGTCATACAGATTCTAAACAACTTCTTGGTTCAAATCCTGCAATGGAAGACAACTGGGATTTATCTGTTAAGCGTGCAACAACTGTGGTACGTATTTTACAAGAAACATATGGGTTAGATCCTAAGCGCATGACTGCAGCTGGTAGATCAGAATATGTTCCTTTGGTAGATAATAATTCTGCTGATAACAGAGCTAAAAACAGACGTACAAGAATCGTGATCTTACCTCAATTAGATCAATTCTTTAAATTATTAGAAAAGAAGTAGTTCCAATACCCGTTATTCATTGACGCGTTTTTAAACTATTTGTTTTTAAGAAAAAGCCCTTCAAATTTGAAGGGCTTTTTTGTGATTTTAGTTTTCCACCATTTCATAAAATGAAGCAACTTGTAACTATCTTCGCCCCATGCAACAAGCGTATTTAAACGGACTCAACGAAAGACAAAAGGAAGCGGTTTTACATCTTAATGGACCCCTAATGATTATTGCCGGCGCAGGTAGCGGTAAAACCAAAGTATTAACTTCACGTATTGCACATTTAATGTTTAGTGGTGTTGATTCATTTAATATTCTTGCATTAACATTTACAAACAAGGCTGCCGCCGAAATGAAAGAGCGTGTCGAAAAAGCGCTTGGAAATACGGAAGCTAGAAACTTATATATTGGCACATTCCATAGCGTGTTTGCACGTATACTTCGTGCCGAGGCTGCTAAGATTGGATACCCTCAAAGCTTTACTATCTATGATTCCGACGATTCTAAGTCGGTATTAAAGCAAGTAATCAATGACATGGGCTTGGACGACAAATTATACAAACCCAATATTGTATTGAATAGAATATCTGGTGCCAAGAATGCATTAGTTGGACCAGCAGAATATGCAATGGATAATTTTTTAAAGCAGGAAGATGCTAGGTCAAACCGTCCACAGATTGCAGAAATTTATGCAAGCTATGTTGCACGTTGTTTTAAAAGTGGTGCAATGGATTTTGACGATTTACTTTACAAGATGCATGAGCTATTGCGTGACTTTCCTGAAGTTTTACATAAATACCAACACAAGTTTAAATACATATTAATTGATGAGTATCAGGATACCAATCCGGTACAGTATCAAATTGCAAAACTACTTGCAGCTGTTCACGAAAATTTGTGTGTAGTGGGTGACGATGCACAAAGTATTTATAGTTTCCGTGGTGCCACCATTGAAAATATTTTACAATTTCAAAAAGACTATGACGATGTAAAGTTGGTAAAGTTGGAACAAAACTATCGTAGTAGTAAATCCATCATTGAAGTTGCTAATCATGTTATAAAAAATAATAAGGGACAAATTCCAAAAGAATTATGGACCGATAATGCCGAAGGTGATAAGATAAAATTGGTCCGCACTATGACCGACAACGAAGAAGGTAAATTTGTTGCAGACGCTATTCAAGAAAATAAATTAAGAAATCATTTTTACAACAAGGACTTCGCTATTTTATATCGTACCAATGCACAAAGTAGATCCTTTGAGGAAAGCCTAAGACGCATGGGTATAGCCTATAAGATATATGGTGGGCTTAGCTTCTATCAAAGAAAGGAGGTAAAAGATTTTATTGCATACCTGCGTTTAATTGCAAATCAAAAAGACGAAGAGGCTTTAAAAAGAATTATTAATTATCCTGTTAGGGGCATTGGAAAAACAACGGTTGAAAAATGTTTAGTGCTTGCTGGTGAAAATAATATTACCTTTTTTGAAGTATTAAAAAAAGCAAAGGGATTTGGATTTAAAGCGGGTACACTTACTGCTATCGAAGAGTTTGTTACCATGATTAAATATTTTCAAAATCAGTTGACAAAACATAACGCATCGGATGTTGCGGTACAAGTGGGTAAACATACAAATATTGTTAAGGAATTATTTAATGATAAAAGCACAGAGGGTTTAGCACGTTATGAAAACGTACAGGAATTATTAAACTCTATTAAAGAATGGACCGAAAGCCCTAGTAACGACGATGGTGAATTAGGAGATAAAAGTTTAGGCTCTTACTTACAACAAATCACATTAATAACCGATGCAGATAATAGTACAGAAAACGAAGACACGGTAAAATTAATGACGGTACACGCTGCAAAAGGTTTGGAATTTGATTGTGTATTTGTGGTAGGATTAGAGGAAACATTATTTCCTAGTGGAATGAGTATTAATACAAGGGAAGAATTAGAAGAAGAAAGAAGATTATTTTATGTAGCAGTAACAAGGGCAAAAAAGCATCTTTGGTTAAGCTATGCCAATTCAAGATATAGATTCGGGCAGTTGGTTCAAAACGATCCTAGTAGATTTATTGACGAAATGCCGGAAGACCAGTTAGATAAGTCAAGTGCAGGTGGTGGCGCACGCAACCAAAGCAGTGGTTGGGGCAGTGCTTACGACCGCATGCATGGTGGAAATAGTAAAGGTTGGCAGGATCAAAGACCTGGTAAACCAGCTGCATCTAAAACGAGCACAAGCAGTGCTGCACCAAGTAAGCCAAGCTATATGCCAGTAGTTCCACCTAGTACCTTAAATAAAAACCATATTCCTTCTGTAAACTTTGTTGCTGCAGACCCGTCGGCCCTTGAAGCGGGCATGAAAGTGGAGCATCAAAAGTTTGGATTTGGTGTTATTAAAGAAGTTGAGGGCTCGGCTCATAATCCAATAGCATTAATTCTGTTTGACACCAATGGTGAAAAGAAGATTATGCTTAATTATGCCAAACTAAGCATCATTCCTTAGTAAAAAGCGACGCTAAGCAACCTGTCCCTTTTTCGATATCGGAAAAATAAAGAGAACTTAAGCTGGCATAGCAATAAGGCCTATCTATTTTGATTATTTTTGTACTCAAGTAATAAAAGCTATTTTATGATCACAACAGGAAACACAATTGTAAGCATCTATACAGAAATGACTCCAAACCCAGAAACTATGAAGTTTGTTGCCAACAAACTTTTATATCCTGGAAAAAGTATTGATGTTGCCGAAGAAAGCTTAGCGGGTCCTTCTCCTTTAGCAAAAGAATTATTTAGTTTTCCTTTTATCAAAAGTGTTTTTATAGCAAGTAATTTTATTACACTTACTAAAAGCGCAGACACCGATGATTGGCAGGATGTAATTCCTACTATCAAAACATTCTTAAAAGAATATTTAGAAGCTGGTGGAATGGTAGTAAACGAAGAGGAAGTTGCTAAAATAAAACAAGAAGCAACCAACACCGTGCATGCAGATGATGATGATGTAGTAAAGCGTGTTAAAGAATTATTAGAGAACTATGTAAAGCCTGCTGTTGAAATGGATGGCGGTGCTATTCAATTTAAAAGTTATAACGACGGTATTGTAAACCTTATGTTACAAGGATCTTGTAGCGGTTGCCCTTCAAGCATGGTGACTCTAAAAGCAGGAATCGAAGGTATGATGAAGCGGATGATACCTGAGGTTAAAGAAGTTGTCGCAGAAGCGGAGTAGGATTTATATATTTTCTTATTTTTTAAATAAAAGAAAATAATATAAAATCCCTCTTATGATTTTTACTACTTAACCTTATCGTTCATAAATTTTTTCAAAATTTTGAACATCTATATTTACGAACTGCTTGCGCTAGTTTATTAAAATTCTATAAAGGATTAAAGATGGGATAGAAATACGTAAAAGGCCTCACAGTAATGCGAGGCCTTTTTATTTAATATTTAAATTTAACTAATTACCAACCTCCTCCTAAAGCCTTATAAATATTTGTAAGTGCTTGCAATTTTTGTTTTTTAACATCTATTAGTTCAAGCTGTGTATTTAAAGCTTCTTTTTGAGCGATCATCACTTCTAGATAATTGGCTTTACCATATTTAAACAAATCATTGGAAACATCAACTGCTTCAGTTAAAGCAATTGCCTCTTTAAGTTTTAAATCATGTGCTTTGGTTAAATTTTCTAAATTAGAAAGTTGATTGCTCACATCTATAAAACCATTAAAAATGCTTCTCTGATAGGTATACATTGCCTCAATCTGTAATGCATTGACGTTAGCGAAAGCAGCTTTTATTGCAGACTTGTTTACAATTGGACCCGTTATATCGCTAGCCATAGAGTACATTATTGACTCCGGTGTTCTAAGTAAATACGATGGTTTAAATGCACTAAATCCAAACGTTGATCCAATATTTAATGAAGGATAAAATTCAGCCCTTGCGGCTATGATATCAAAATTAGATGCTTGTAATTCTAGTTCCGCTTGTTTTATATCAGGTCTATTTATTAATAATTGTGAGGGTACACCTGCTTTAATTATAGAGGGAGTTGTTTGCAAAATATTTTTGGTGTCTACTGTTATTTTTTGGGGATACCTTCCTAATAATAAATTTATTTTATTTTCCGTTTCTACAATATTTTGTAAAATATTAAATTCTAAATTCTGAGTATTATATAACTGTGCTTCAAATTGTTTTACCGCCAAAGAGGTTACTACTCCCGCTTCTTTTTGCACTTTTACAATTTCTAATTCATTGCTTTGTAATTCAATGGACTTTCTAACGATTTCTAATTGATTCGTTTGTGCCAATAATTCGTAATAGTTAAATGCTATTTCGGCAATCAAATTAGTAATCACTAAATTTTTTCCGGCTTCAGTGCTTAAGTATCTTAAATAGGCTGCCTGTTTTTCGTTTTTTAATTTACCCCATATATCTGCTTCCCAACTAGCTTGAAAGCCAAAATTAATGGAAGGAAGTAGTTCTGGTACTGTATTGCCTGGAGTAATATCAGCACTTGCATCTCCTGCTCCTTGTGATGTATATCTTCCTACTTTTTCTACCGCTAAATTAACTCCTCCATTTATAGTAGGAACAAATTTACCATTTGCAAGTTTTACTTTATTTTTTGCAATTTCAATTTCTTGTAATGTCGTTAAAACATCTAGGTTTTGTATTAATGCCGTGTCTATAAGTGCAATCAATTGTTGATCTGTAAAAAATTGATTCCATTTAATTTTTACAATATTCGCACTATCTACTATAGATAGATTTTTATACCCATTTGGAATCGTTTTTAATTCTGGTGCTGGTAGCATGCTTGGTACTTTACAAGCATTAACACTAATAAATAATATAACAATTAAGAGATATTTATAAATAGTAGTGTGCTTAATCATGTTCGGTGTCATAAATATTATTAATGTTATCCTTTGTATTCTTTTTTGGTGTTTTTGCAAATACATAATAAAGTCCTGGTACCACTATTACACCAAATAGGGTTCCAAATATCATTCCTCCCGCAGTAGCTGCTCCAATGGTTCTATTTCCCAAAGCCCCAGGTCCAGAAGCGATCATTAGTGGAATTAAACCGGCAATAAACGCAAAGGATGTCATTAAAATTGGGCGCAACCTTGCTGCAGCACCTTCTTTAGCGGCATCTAATTTAGAAGCACCTGCTTTTTGTCTTTGTACGGCAAACTCGATAATCAAAACTGCATTTTTACCCAAAATACCAATTAACATCACCATAGCAATTTGAGCATAAATATTGTTTTCAAGTCCTAATATTTTTAATAAGAAAAAGGCGCCAAATATACCTGTTGGTAAAGATAGAATAACAGGAAGGGGTAAAATAAAACTATCATATTGTGCAGATAAAACCAAGTAAACGAATATCAAGGAAATAATAAAAATGTACAAGGTTTGATTTCCCTTGTCTACCTCGTCAATAGAAATTCCTGCCCAGTCAATTCCGAATCCCTTAGGTAATTTGGTTTTTGCCACTTCTTTAATGGCATCAATTGCTTCACCACTACTATAACCTGTTGCTGGAGATCCACTTAATTCAGAAGAATTAAACATATTGTGTCTTGTAATCTCGTCTAAACCATAAACTTTTTCAATTTTCATGAATGCCGAAAACGGAACCATCTCATCTCTTACGTTTTTAACATACAAATTAAGAATGTCTTCAGGTTTTGAACGATACTGAGGAGATGCCTGTACCATAACTTTATATTGTCTATCAAATTTTATAAAGTTGGTTGAATAATTACTTCCAATTAATGTGGAAAGCGTATTCATGGCATTATCAATAGTTACTCCTTTTTGTTGCGCTTTTTCATTGTCCACATTTAAGATATACTGCGGAAAGCTTGCATTATAAAATCCAAATACAGAACTTAACTCAGGTCGCTTATTTAAATCATCAACAAATTGCTTGTTGACCTGTTCCATTTTTTTATAATCGCCAGAACCCGCCTTATCCAACAAACGCAATTCAAAACCTCCAGCAGCACCATAACCTGGAACGGCCGGTGGAGCAAAAAATTCAATAAGGGCTCCTTTAATGTTTTTTGTTTTTTCTTCCATTTGCTGCATTACCTCAAACATGGAATGTTTTCTGTCTTTCCAGTCTTTTAAATTAATTAAAGCAGTTCCAGAATTGGCACCTGTACCTTCTGTTAAAATTTCAAAACCAGCCGTAGTAGAAACAGATTGAACGTCTTCCATTTTATTGGCTACTTTTTGTATTTGTCCCAGCACTTCATCGGTTCTTTCCAAAGTAGATCCAGCGGGTGTAGAGATCAAACAATAAAAAACACCTTGATCCTCATTGGGAATAAATCCAGTTGGAACACTACTACTCAATGCCCAAGTACCAAAACAAAAGCCAATCAAAATAATAAAAGTGATTGCTCTTCTATTTACAATAAGGTCAATTAATTTTTTATACTTGCCCTGTGTATTTTTAAACCAATTATTGAATGAAACAATAATTTTATTAACTATGTTTTGTTTTTTCGGAACACTGTGCGTATTTTTTAATAAAAGCACACAAAGAGATGGTGTAAAAGTAAGGGCAACTACTCCTGATAAAATTATAGAAGTAGCCATGGTTACCGAAAACTGTCGATAGAAAATACCTACTGGTCCAGACATGAATGCAGCTGGAATAAATACCGCTGCCATTACAAGTGTGATAGCAATTATAGCACCACTAATTTCGCTCATAGCAAGGATAGTGGCCGCTTTAGGGTCTAAATTAAGTTCCTCCATTTTTGCATGCACGGCTTCAACGACAACAATGGCATCATCAACTACAATACCAATAGCTAAAACTAATGCAAATAAAGTAATTAGGTTTAAGGTAATACCAAAAAACTGCATAAATAAAAATGTACCTATTAAAGAAATGGGCACCGCTATGGCTGGAATAAGGGTAGATCTCCAATCGCCTAAAAATAAAAAAACTACAAAACCAACCAATATAAATGCTTCTATTAAAGTATGAATTACTTTTTCTATAGATGCATCTAAAAACTTTGATACATCATAGCTTAATTCATAATCCATTCCTTTTGGAAATGAAGTTTGTTTAATCTCTTCTAATTTGGTTTTAATATTTTGGATTACTTCTCTTGCATTACTTCCATAAGATTGTTTAATCATAATGGCCGCCGCCGGCTTGCCATTCATTTTTGAATACAAGTCATAATAAGAACTTCCAAACTCTACGTCTGCGACATCTTTAATTTTTATTACTTGTCCACTTGTATTTGATCTTAATATTATATTTTCATACCCCTCTTTGGAATTAAATCTACCTGGATATTTTAATACATATTGAAAAGTTTGTGCTTGTTTTCCCGAGCTTTCTCCTGTTTTACCTGGAGCTGCTTCCAAATTTTGTTCATCAATGGCTTGTAATACTTCATCTGCTGAAATCTTATAAGCAACCATCCTGTCTGGCTTTAACCAAACGCGCATTGCATATTCTCTGTTACCCAAAATATCTGCAAACCCAACTCCATCAATTTTTTTAATTTCAGAGAGTAAATTAATATCTGCATAATTATATAGGAAGTTAACATCTAAGTTGCTATCCTTACTTGTTAAGTTCACATACATTAACATATTTGACTCTTCTCTAGAAATTTTAATACCCTCTTTAATTACTTGAGGCGGTAGCTTATTGTTAACAGCTGCTACTCTGTTTTGTACATTTACAGATGCTATATTAGGATCAGTCCCCAATTTAAATACTACTGTTATGGAACAAGCTCCGTCGTTACCTGCATCTGAAGCAATATATTTTACTCCAGGTACACCATTTAATGCTCTTTCTAATGGAATTACAACAGCCTTAATCATTAACTCAGCATTCGCACCTGGATACTCTGCTACTATATTTACTTTGGGCGGAGAAATAGATGGAAACTGGGTAACCGGTAATTGTATTAATGACAAAAGGCCCAATAAAACAATTACGATTGAAATTACAATTGAAAAAACGGGTCTACTAATTAATTTTTTAATCATTATCTCTTGCTTATTTTATGGACACTGCAGTTTTTGCTGGTATCAATGTAGTTTCAACTTTATCTTCTTCTTTTAAACTTTGAATTCCTTCTACGATAAATACATCTTCTTCTGAAAGTCCAGACTCGATTACAAATAGATTATTTAAACGTTGTTTGATTTTTATGTTCCTTAATTTAATAATATTGTTTTTATCAACTACATATACATATACTTTATCTTGAAGTTCAAATGTTGCTTTTTGTGGAATAATCATTGCATGTTTTAAATCAACATACATTTGTACTCTTCCGGTCTCGCCGTGTTTTAACAAAGCATCTGGATTAGGGAAAATTGCTCTAAACGCAATGCTACCAGTGTTTATATCAAATTCACCTTGAATGGTTTCAATTTTTCCTTTATACTTGTGCGCTTGGCCATTTGCCAACAATAAAGAAACTATATTGTTTTTTTCTTTGCTATTTCTTGTTTTATAATCTAAATATTCACTTTCGGAAACATTAAAATACGCATACATTTTTTTATTATTAGACAGAGTAGTTAACAAAGTACCTTCGTCAATTAAACTACCTTGTTTGAATTTTAATCTGTCAATCAAACCCTCAAAAGGTGCTGTTACTTTGGTATAAGAAACATACATTGCGGCAAGAGATTCATCTGCTTTTGTTTGTTCCAATTTTGCAAGTGATAAGGCAAGCTCTGATTTAGAAATAATATTTTTGTCTGATAAATTTTTTGCATTTTGCGCATCTAACTCTGCTTTTTTAACCTCTGCCTTTGCCTTAATCAATTCTGCTTCATATTCTTTTGGACGAATAGTAAATAATACCTGGCCTGATTTTACAAGTTGTCCTTCGTCTACATTGATAGACTCAATAAAACCTTTCACCTTTGCTCTAATTTCAATATTTTGTATAGACTGTATTTCCGCAACATATTCCTTCGTAAAAGCGGTATCAATAATTAAAGGGGATGTAGCTGTATATTTGCCAATCTCTTTTTTGGTCTCTTTTTTTGAATTACATGACATTCCCATTAGAGAAAACACGATTATCACAATAAAAAATTTTGTGCTCTTCATAACAATCAATAATTATATTAAATAGTAGGCGCAAATATAGACTCAAGGCATCTATATAAAAGTTAAATTCCCTTAATTATAGCTTAAGAAATGTTAGGGAAAATGAATTTTCCTAATTAGTAAATACTAAAGCTTGCTGTAACTTTAAGTGTGTTTGGAAAAGCTTACAGCTTTCCGTAAAGCGCGCGTAATTTTTCACGCGTCATAATGCTTTCCCAATCTTTTCCTAATGCATTTTCCCACAACGGCTTCATACCTAATGATACATTTATCATTGCATCAAATTGCTCTTCGGTTAAACCAGCGCAAATACCAGTAGGAATTTCAATATTGTTTTTCTCTACCATATATTTAAACTCTTTCACGCCGGCTGGATAATATTCTTCTAGGTGATTCATTACTATACAATTTCCAATACCATGCTTAGTGCCTAACAAAAAGCTTAAACCATAGCTTACTGCATGTGCAACACCCACCTGGCTATATGCAATACTCATGCCGCCTGCATAAGAAGCCATCATTAGTTGTTCGTCGCTTTCGTTATCCCATTTTTCTTTCTCAACAAACACTTTTCGACACAAATCCAACGCTTTCTCACCATAGCTTCGGCTAAATTCGTTTAAGTACGTTCCTTCTAAGCTTTCGATACAATGTATATAGCAGTCCATACCCGTATAAAAACGCTGGTTGGCTGGTGCATTCTGTGTTAATTCCGGATCTAATATAATTTGTGTGAACGGGGTAAAGTCTGAATTCATACCTAGTTTACGCACTGGACCTGTTAATACTGTTGTACGACTCACTTCGGCACCCGTTCCACTTAATGTTGGTATACCTACTTTATACACGCCCGCCTGTTTTACCAAATCCCATCCTTGATAATCAGCAGAAGAACCCGGATTGGTCATCATTAAGGAAACCGCTTTGGCAAGGTCCATTGCAGACCCACCACCAATACCAATGACACCACTCACTTCACCAAACTCTGCTTTTAGCGCTGCAGCTAAAGCGTCTACCTGCTTTGTTTTAGGTTCGTGTGTAACATCAACATATATAATTTTATCTTTTCCTCTTAATGGAATTCTTGATGCCAAAGGCTTTCCTACAAAATAATGATCTAAGAAAAATATCATTGGAAAATCTGCCTTCCTGCGAGGAGCCAATATTTCATCTAATTGATTAAACGCACCACGACCATATACAACATAGTCGACAAGTTTTAAGTTCTTAAACTGCATAGTGATTTTTTTAATTGTAGGGATACTCTTAAAGGAAGAATCCGCTACAAAGATAAACTTTATAGCGGATTCGATTACTTGTAACGACTAATTATTATGCCATTACTATTTAACTAGTTTCTTTTGTAGGTCTTCTAATGATACCCCTTTTGTTTCAGGCACTTTCACCAAAATCCAAACTAGCTGTAGGGTCATCATTACAGCAAAGAAGGCAAATATTGGCCAAGGGTTTTCCTTAAATATACCATGTTCACTATCTAAAAACACAGGCGTGATAAGCGTAATTAATGCTGCAAATATCCAATGTATACTTGCGCCAAAAGCCTGTCCCTTTGCGCGTATCTGCGTTGGAAATATTTCGGATATTAAAACCCAAATTACAGCACCTTGTCCAATTGCATGTGCCGCAATAAATAATAACAAAAAGCTTAACATAAACTCAGGTGTACTGTGTGCTACAAATCCATAAGCCACCATCACTAAGCTTATTATATATCCAAAAGAACCAATGATTAATAATGTTTTACGACCAATACGATCAATTAGCCAAAGTCCTACAAATGTAAAAACCAGGTTCATCATGCCTAAAGAAATAGAACTTAATAAAGAATTGTTTTTTGCAAAACCCGCTTCTTCTAAAATTCTTGGGGCATAGTATAGCAAAAAATTAATACCTGATGCTTGATTAAAAAATGCAACAAAAAATGCCAATGAAATTATTTTGGTATGATGTTTTGTGAAAAGTTTTGTGGTACCGAAAGATTTTTCTTGCGCATTGGAGATATTAATTTCTTGGATTGTTTCCTCTATGTTTTCTACACCAACAATCTCAAGCGTTTTTCTAGCCCCCGCTTCATCATTTTTAACAGACAATAACCATCTTGGACTTTCTGGTAAACCCAGTGTCATTAATGTGTAAATAGCAGATGGAATTAACAATACAGCCAACATAAATCTCCAATCGTTCGCACCACCAAAACCGTGTAAAAAATAATTAGATAAATAGGCGATTAAAATACCAAACACGATATTAAATTGATACATGCCTACCAGCTTACCGCGATTGTTTTTGTTAGATATCTCTGATATATAGGTTGGAGCAGCAACCGATGAAACACCAATAGCAATACCGCCTATTAATCGGAAGAAAGAAAAAGTATAGGGATCCTGAGCCAACGCAGAGCCAATTGCAGATGCAATAAACATAACACCTAACCAAATAAGTACTTTTTTACGGCCATATTTTTCGGTTGGCGCTCCTGCAAATATAGAACCAATTACCGTTCCCCATAATGCCATAGACATAATGAAAAATCCATGAAACCAAGGTGTAGTATGCCATAGCTCTTGAATTGGTTTATCGGCACCTGAAATTACAACCATGTCAAATCCAAAAATAAAACCAGCTAATGCTGCTACTACTGTGGATTGAAATAATTTTCCTTTATTCATTTGATTGTTCTTTTTTTAGTTTGGGAGTTATTTATATGGGTATTCAGATATCTTATTATAACAATTTTGCGGCTTTAATTAAATCTTCGGGCGTGTCTATCTCTACTCCCATATATTCTGTAACGACCATTTTAATAGGAACACCGTTTTCTAAATAACGTAAGCACTCTATTTTTTCTGCGGCTTCTAGTGGAGACATTGGCCAATTGGTAAAATTTAATAGGGCTTGCTTTTTAAATGCATACACTCCAATATGTTCGTAATATATAATTGCAATATCAGTAGCTCTTGGATAAGGAATTACACTGCGAGAAAAAAATAATGCATTAAAGTTTTTATCAACTGCAACTTTTACATAATTAGGGTCTTCAATCAATAACGGGTTGGTTAACACTTGCATCAAAGAAGAAACTTGAACCGATGCATCCGAAAAAACATCTATTACTTTTTGTAGTGGTTCTTTTTTTACAAACGGTTCATCGCCTTGAACATTGACAACAATATCAATATCCAAATCAACAATAGCTTCTGCAATTCTGTCTGATCCACTTTCATGCGAACGCTTACTCATTATGGCTTTCCCGCCATTATTAACTATTTCATCAAATATAATTTCACTATCGGTTACTACATATACCTCATCAAAAAGACCTGTGGCTTTTGTATTATCATAGGTATGTCTAATTACTGATTTATCACCCAACTGCTGCATTAGCTTTGCAGGAAATCTTGTTGCAGCGTAACGCGCAGGAATAAATGCACCTACTTTACTCATTATTAATAATCTGATTTTATTGATTTGTTAAATGGCGCTCTTAATTGATATGATAAGGAGCCATCTTTTGAATTATCTAATACATCTAAGCCATAAACAATTTGATCCATTGGTGTATCAATGTAAGTTCCTAATAAACGATCCCAAAAAGAAAATATATTTCCATAGTTACTATCGGTTTGAGGTCGTGTAATATGATGGTGTACTCTGTGCATATTGGGAGATACAATTATATATCCAAAGCTTTTATCAAACCATTTTGGTATTTTAATATTAGCATGATTAAACTGTGTAAGTACTACGCTTAAACTCTGATACAACATAACCATCCACATTGGAGTTCCTAATATTAATACAGCTATAATAGCAAACACGGCTCTCACAACAGACTCGCCCGGATGATGTCTATTCCCAGTGGTGGTATCCACCATGGTATCTGCATGGTGTACCATATGAAACTTCCATAAAAACTTTACTTTATGTTCAATCATATGTACCAAATAGGCTCCAATAAAATCTAATAATAATAATCCCGTAATGGCTTCTACCCAAGGAGATAATTTTATAATATGAAGCAAACCAAAATTTTGTTGTACCGTCCAGTCGCTTGCTTTGACCATTATAAGTGCAAAACCAAAATTAATAACGATTGTTGTAAACGTGAAAAACAGATTTATGCCTGCATGTTTAAGCTTGCTGTATTTAAAATTAAAAAGTGGAACAGCAATTTCTATCAACCAAAAAAAAGTAATACCCCCTGCTAATAAGAGTGCACGATGTGCGCTAGGGATATGTTGAAAATAGTTTTGAATAGTTTCAAGCATGCAATTGTTTTTAGTACATAAATGTAAATAAAAAACCCGATGTTCCATTGGAAAGCATCGGGCTTCGTTGTTTTTATGGTACGGATTATTCTTTTAATTAGCTATTCAACATTAAAGGCATTACCAACATTAATAAATCCTCGCCAGGCGCTTGTTCTGAAGGTTTAATTAAACCCGCTTTGCTTGGCGTTGATAATTCTAAATAAACATCGTCGGTATCTGCTGCGTTTAACATTTCAATTAAGAATTTTGCATTGAATGCAATTTGAATGTCTTCGCCTTGGTATTCACAACTCATGCGCTCATTACCTTCAAAGCTGAAGTCAATATCCTGAGCTGCCATTTGTAACTCGTTACCTGTTATGTTTAAAGCAACCTGGTTGGTGCTCTTGTTACTAAATACATTTACACGACGTAATGCATTTTGAAAATCGTGTTTGTTTACCGTTAAACGATAAGGATTGTCGGTAGGGATTACTACTTTATAATCTGGGAAACGCGCGTCAATTAAACGACAAATTAATTGTGTTGATCCATGATCCACAAATAAGTGATTATTGTTAAAACTTATTGTAATTGGATCGTCATTGTCTGGCAAAGCGTTCTTTAATAAGTTCAATGGTTTTTTAGGCACAATAAAACTTGCATTTTGAGTTGCCTTTGCGTCAGTTCTTTTATATCTCACTAAACGGTGTGCATCTGTAGCAACAAATTGTACGCTGTCTTTTGATAATTCAAAAAACACACCCGTCATTGCAGGACGTAAATCATCGCCACTCACAGCAAACAAAGTCTTGTTAATTGCAGTTAATAATCCCGTGCTTGTCATCTTAAAGCCAGTGGTATCGTCAGCTGTAGGCTCTTTTGGAAAATTATCAGGATTTTCGCCCATTACTTTATACTTACCGTTATCGCTAGTAATTTCTACTGCATAATTTTTATCGATATTAAAAGTTAATGGCTGGTCTGCGATATTTTTTAATGAATCAATTAAGATTTTTGCTGGAATACAAACGCGGCCATTTGCCTTGCTTTCTACTTCCATTTGAACACGCATTACAGTTTCTAAGTCCGTTGCTACGATGTTCAATTTTTTATCTTCAATCTCGAATAAAAAATCTTCTAAGATTGGCAATACTGTATTTGTGTTAATAACACCAGAAATTTGTTGAAGGTGCTTTAAAAGAGAAGATGAAGAAACAATAAATTTCATAGAATTTTTGTTGTTTGGCTTTTGAAAAAAATCGCGTTTTTATACTAGAGCAAACCTAATGTAAAATGTTAAGATTAAAAAGCTATTTTAGCACTACTTATTGACATAGATGAAAAAAATTAGAGTCGGCAAAGAGCAAGCTATACTAAGCATACGTCATTTTTGTGCTTATCAAGAAAGAGCGCAACAGGAGGTTAGAGATAAGCTTTATGAACTTGGTATGACCACTCCCGAAGTGGAAGAAATATTATCTGATTTAATTTCTGAAAACTTCCTAAACGAAGAGCGTTTTGCAATTAGTTTTGCAGGTGGACATTTTAGAATTAAGGGATGGGGTAAATTAAAAATTAACCATGCGCTTTATCAAAAAAGAGTAAGTGCTTATAATATCAAAGTTGCGTTAAAGACCATAGATCAGGACGATTACCTTGCCAAACTTCAGGATTTGGCTACCAAAAAGTGGAATACGCTAAAGGGGGAGCGCGGCTTATCTAGAATGGCCAAAACACAGGCGTTTTTACACCAACGTGGCTTTGAACCTGCCCTTATTCAGCCAATTTTACAAAAACTATACAAGCCTGGTTCTTAATGGCTTTATTGTATCTTTAATATGTAAAGAAAACTTCTGCTATAGTGTCAACATTACATTTTTCCTTGATCCAAAGCTCCCTTTTTTGGGAAGACAAGGGTGCGAACCTAGATATGCTCGCGCAAAAAATAAAGGCAATTGAACAACCTACTGAAATTATAGTCCTTCCCGAAATGTTTAATACCGGTTTTAGCATGCAACCCGAAAAGTTGGCCGAAACCATGGAAGGTCCAACCGTTGATTGGATGAGACGGCTGTCCTTTGAAAAAAGAGCTATCATTACAGGCTCATTAATTATTGAGGAAGCTGGGCATTTTTATAATAGACTTATTTGGATGTTACCTAATGGTCAACTAGGATATTATGACAAGCGACACTTGTTTGCTTTTGCAGGAGAGGACCAACATTATACCGGTGGGAATAAAAGATTAATTGCTAGTGTGAAGGGATGGAAAATTAATTTGCAAATATGTTATGATTTACGATTCCCTGTTTGGGCGCGTCAACAAGCAAAGGAAGACAGTGACAAAGAATATGATGTACTATTGTATGTTGCTAACTGGCCCGAAAAAAGAAACCACGCATGGAAAACTTTGTTAACTGCACGTGCTATAGAAAATCAATGTTTTACTATAGGTGTTAATCGAGTTGGATTAGATGGAAACAATATTGCACATAGCGGAGACTCAATGGTAGTAGGGCCTTTAGGTGAAATACTTTATCACTGCGCATATGAAGAAGATGTATTTCATATTAGTTTACAAAAAGAAGAGGTTAACAATACAAGAGACAGGTTTCCATTTTGGAAAGATGCTGACAACTTTACAATTTTATAAATTATTTTTTTCGCATGTCCCAATTTATTGCTGCTCAGGAATTATTTACAGGTACACATTGGATATCAGAAGTAACAGTTGAAGTTAACAATGGAAAAATAATTTCTATTAGTAAAGAAGGGTATGATCATAAAAATGCTTTTCCGCTTATAGTGCCGGCTTTAATTGATTTACAAATTTATGGAGCAGGTGGACAATTATTGTCCGAGTATCCAACCGCCGAGTGTATTGAAAAAATTTATCAATATTGTTTAAAGGGTGGGGCGGCTTATTTTCAACCTACTATTGCTTCACAATCTTACGAGGTAATTTACAAAGCTATCGATGCGGTTAAAGATTACAAATCCAATGGCGGCAAGGGCTGTATAGGATTACATATTGAGGGGCCTTGGATTAATATTGCAAAAAAGGGGGCGCATCAAGAAAACATATTGCACACTCCTAGTTTACAACAGGTACAGGATTTGCTTAATTATGGCAAAGAATGGATTAGTATGATTACACTTGCACCCGAGGTTTGTAATAATGAAATTATTGATTTAATTCAGGCTAATGGAATTGTTGTATCTGCGGGACATAGCAATGCTAGTTATGAATTCGCTACCGAATTTTTTAATCATAACATTCATGTTGCAACACATTTGTTTAATGCAATGAGTGCTTTTCAACACCGTGCGCCCGGTATGGTTGGTGCTTTGTTTAATCATAAAACCGCCATGTGTAGTTTGGTAGCAGATGGATACCATGTTGACTTTAATGCAATAAGAATTGCGAAAAAATTAATGGGTGAACGATTGTTTTGTATTACCGATGCGGTAACCACAACCAATACAGGATTATATAAACACGAATTAGTAGGTGACAAGTATGAATGCGAGGGAACCCTAAGTGGCTCTGCCTTAACGCAAATTGCTTCTGTAAATAATTTGGTGAATAGGGTAGGAATTGATTTAGGTGAAGCTGTTAATATGTGTAGCTTATATCCTGCTAGGGTAATGCATAAAACAGGATTAACAGCAATGATTGATATTAATGAAAATGCCGACCTGCTTTGTTTAAGTGCAGATCGGCAATTAATAAAACTTATAGTTAGTTAGTTCCGAAGTTATTGAAGGATCTTATTTTGAAAACGCATTCCAACCTTGCGCATTAATGTCAAAAACATTATTACCCTTTGTAATAATTTTTGTCCCTTCTTCCAAATCACACATATATCCTATTACACTAATCTCTTCTTGTAAAGTTATCTTATCATAGTCTGCTTGTTTCATTGTGAACAACAATTCATAATCCTCTCCGCCGTTTAGTGCACACACTGTTGGGTCTAAGCCAAACTTAAACGCAGCCGATTTTGTTGCTTCGTTTAAAGGGATTTTTTCTTCATATAATCTGCAGCCCAAATTGCTTTGTTTGCAAATATGTAAAATATCGCTACTTAATCCGTCGCTTAAATCCATCATTGCTGTTGGTATAATTTCTTGAGACTCTAAATAATCAATGATATCTTTTCTTGCTTCCGGTTTTAATAATCGACCAACAATGTAATCTTCATTTTCTAGTGTTGGTTGTACTTGTGGGTTTTCTAAAAAGATTTTCTTTTCTCTTTCCATTAAAGTCAATCCTAAAAATGCAGCACCCAAATCCCCAGACACACAAATTAAATCACCACTTTCTGCTGTGCTTCTTTTTACAAATTTATCTGGAGCAACTTCTCCTAACGCGGTTACAGAAATAATTAATCCTTTTTGCGAAGTAGATGTGTCACCTCCAATTAAATCAACGCCATATTTTTCACAAGCAATTTGTACTCCTAGATAAAATTCCTCCAATGCCTCTAAGCTAAAGCGATTGCTGAAGGCCAAGCTCATAGTGATTTGCGTGGGATGTGCGTTCATTGCATAAATGTCACTAAGGTTTACAACTACCGCTTTATATCCCAAATGTTTTAGTGGAGTATACATTAAGTCAAAGTGCACCCCCTCTACTAATAGGTCGGTAGTGATAACGGTTTGTTTTCCAAAATGATCTATTACTGCAGCATCATCACCAATTGACAAAACAGTTGACGCGTTTAGTGTTTCAAAATTTTCGGTAAGATGATCAATCAAACCAAACTCTCCTAGTTTTTCTATTTCTGTTCTTTCTGACATAATTAATTTTATAAAGATCCGCCCTTAATTAAATTTAGTAATTGTTCGTGAATTTTTCCATTGCTTGCAATAATGCCTGGTTGGTAAGGATTAAATTTTTCTCCTTTTAAATCGGTTACCACCCCTCCTGCTTCTTGCACAATTAAAAAACCAGCCGCACTATCCCATGCTTGTAATTTGTGTTCATAAAATCCATCAAAGCGTCCAGCTGCTGTCCAGCATAAGTCCAACGCAGCACTTCCCAAACGACGTACTGGTATTGCTTTTCGAATTAATTTTTCAAAAATTTGTAGGGGTCCGTTTTCTGTATCTAAATACTGATAAGGAAAGCCTGTTACCAAACAACTTGCTAATAAATTATCCTTGTCGCTTACTTTTATTGGTTTGTCATTTAGTGTTGCGCCCTTTCCTTTTTCTGCGAAAAACATTTCATTCATAAAAGGATTGTACACAGCGCCCATAATCATTTCTCCGTTTTCTTCCACACCAATACTCACACAACAAATAGGTATACCGTTTGCAAAATTTATGGTGCCGTCAATAGGATCTATAATCCATTTGATGTTGGAGTCCGTTGGCATTGATCCTGTTTCTTCACTTAATATAAAATGGTCTGGGTGATTATCTTGTATTACTTTAAAAATGGCTTTTTCTGAAGCATGATCGGCTTCCGTTACCAAATCGTTAAGAGTGCCCTTGCTTGATATAGTAAAGGTTCCGTTAAAGTAACGCGTAAGCTCCGTAGCGCCTGCTTCGATTGCCTTTAAAAGTGTATTTTTAATCATACTGCAAAAGTAGCTTCGTTTGCTCGAATAACATTCCTATTTTTGCATATAATCTTAAAAGATAAAACCAGAATTTGTAGATGCCGATTTTCGAGATTAACTTGCCAAAGGGCCTGAACAAAGCGCTAGGTCTTCCTCAAAGAAGCCCAAGAAGATCGCAATTACGCGTGCTTAAAAAATTACTGCGTCGTGCAGGGTATACTGAGTTTGGACAAAAATTTGGTTTTGAAAAAATCTTACAAACTAAACATGTAGGGAAAGCTTTTCAACAAGCTGTTCCGGCTTATAACTACAATAAAATTTACAAAGATTGGTGGCATAAATCCTTAGAAGGACAGGTAGATATTACTTGGCCTGGAAAAATTAAATTTTTCGCACTAAGTAGTGGCACCAGCGAAGCGGCAAGTAAATACATTCCAATTACCAATGACTTATTAAAAGGCAATAAAATAATCATGATTAAACAACTTATAAGTTTGTTTAATTATAAGGATGTGCCATTGGCTAGTATTAGTAAGGGATGGCTAACACTGGGTGGCAGCACCGATTTGCAAAAGGGACCGGGTTATTATGCAGGGGACTTGAGTGGTATTACTGCAAAAAAAGCGCCGTTCTGGTTTCAGCCTTTTTATAAACCAGGCAAAAAAATTGCGAAAGAAAAAGATTGGAATAAAAAATTAAAAGAGATAGTCGAAAAAGCACCTAATTGGGATATTGGATTTATTGTGGGTGTGCCAGCTTGGATACAAATGTGTATCGAAATGGTAATTGAAAGATACAAGTTGAATAATATTCATGAGATTTGGCCCAACCTTGCCTTTTTTGTGCATGGTGGCGTAAGCTTTGAGCCATATAAACACGGTTTTGAAAAATTACTGGGTAGACCCATTTCATATGTAGAAACCTATTTGGCTAGTGAGGGATTCTTAGCATGGCAGGATAAACAAAACGGAGAAGGCATGCGCCTTTCTTTTAATCAGCATATCTTTTTTGAGTTTGTGCCTTTTGATGAAAACAATTTTGACGCAGACGGAGAGATGGTTGATAATCCGGAAGCGCTAATGATACACGAAGTGGAGGAGGGGAAAGACTATGCACTATTAATTAGCACAGTTGCTGGTGCTTGGCGATATTTAATTGGAGATACGGTGAGATTTGTAGACAAGGCCAATGCCGAAATAATTATTACAGGTCGTACCAAACATTTTTTAAGTTTAGTGGGTGAACACTTGAGTGTTGATAATATGAACAAGGCTGTTCAGTTGGTAAGTGAAGAGTTGAATATTTCAATTCCAGAATATTGTGTAAGCGGAGGGCCTGCGGATAGTTTTTTTGCACATCATTGGTACATTGCTTGTGACCAAGTGGTAGACGAAAAACTTTTGGCACAAAAAATTGATGAAAAATTAATTGTGCTTAATGATGATTATGCAGTTGAAAGAAAGAGCGCTCTAAAAGAAGTGCGCGTTTCTATTTTAAAAGAATCTACGTTTATGTCTTTTTTAGAAAGCAAAGGAAAGATTGGTGGACAACATAAATTTCCAAGGGTAATAAAGGGCGAAATGCTAAAAGACTGGAAGGTTTTTATTTCAAATAATTAATATGATTGAACCTATAATTAAAGGCTTGTTGCTTGGTCTCATATTAAGTATCTCAATTGGGCCGGTCATATTTGCAATTTTAAAACAAAGCTTAACCAATGGACACAAGGCTGGATACGCTTTTGTGGTGGGGGTTTCGGCAAGTGATATTACTTTATTGACTATTTGTAATGTTTTTACTGCTTTATTTACATTGGTGTTAACACATAAAGCAATTATTGCAATGACGGGTGCGGGGTTTTTATTATTAATGGGTTTGTACACATTAATATTTAAAAAAATAACACTGGAATCCATTGGTGATGATAAAGATAAAACTATGCGCAAGCGTGATTTGTTTGGCGTTTTTGTATCCGGATATTTAATGAACACCTTAAATCCAAGTGTGTTTCTATTTTGGTTTGCATGGACTGCCGCTATTGGGACAACTGCTTCAGAAAGTAACAATCCACTTGTTTATAAACTAATTGTTTTTGGAACCTGCTTGCTGTTTGTGCTTACTTCCGACTTATTAAAAGTAGCGTTAGCGGGTGCGTTAAGACCTAAGCTAACAGAAAAAACCCTGGTTTGGATTAACAGATTATCGGGTATTATTATTTTAATTTTTAGTGCGGCACTTTTTTATAGCGCACTAAAATACTAGATGCTCTAGTTTGTTTTTATAATTGAATATCGGACTTTAACATCTTTCACGTGTTTATTATTGGGATTAGTTCGTAAATTGTATTGTGAAAAAAATAATCTACTCATTGGTTTTGGCGTTTATTTGCTTTAGCCAGGTTAATGCGCAAGGCGGGAAGCTTTTGGCATTAAAGGATCGCGGTGTGATAGTGCACTCTTATGTTAAGGGCAGCTATATCGACTTTGAATTAAGCAATCATTCTTGGATAACCGGCTATCTGGACCTGGTTCAAACCGATTCGGTGAGGATTAATCAGTTTGCGCTTCAAAAAATTACAACCGTTTATGGTACATGGGGCGAAGACACAATAAAACTTGGACAGCTTACGATAAGTGTTAATGAAATTGCAGCTTTTGCTCATGAAAAAGGCCATTACACAAGCGTTTTTTCTAATGGTGGCTTTTTAAAAGTGGCCGGTCCTCTTTATGCCGGATTAAATATTACCAACTCTTTAATTAATAAAGATCCTGTTTTTGGTAGTCGAAACCTTCCTCAAATTGCAGGTGGTGTTGTAGCTTGGCTGCTTGGTAAGTGGCAGGCGAATACCAATCCTAATTATCGTCCTATTGGGAAAAGATATTCTGTAGAAATTATATAATCCATTTGTAACCAATACTGCGCGGTGTTTAAACTCATTAAGAAAATATTTTTATACCTTTTTATAAGTTCATTGTTTTATGTACTTATTACAAAATTTATAGAACCCCCTTTTACAATTACTCAAATCACCAACGCATTTGGATTGGGATTAAATAGAGATTATGTGGGATGGGACGAAATGTCTTATAATATTAAACTAGCCGCAATAGCAAGTGAAGACCAAGCTTTTACAGATCATAGTGGCTTTGATTGGGATGCAATGGAAAAAAGCATGCATCCTAAAAAGAAAAATAAAAAATCTAAAATTCCTTTTGGAGGTGGCGCAAGTACGATTACACAACAGGTTGCAAAAAATGTTTTTTTATGGCAGGGTAGTGGTTTTGATAAATACATTCGAAAAATTCCAGAATTTTATTTTACTTTTTTAATTGAAATGGTTTGGGGTAAAAAACGAATTTTAGAAGTGTATTTAAATGTAATTGAAACCGGGCCGGGTTGTTTTGGTGTTGAAGCAGCTGCACAACACTATTTTCACAAATCAGCTAAAAATTTATCAAGAGCGGAAGCTGCAATGATTGTTGCTGGTTTTCCCAATCCTAAAAAATTTACTGCAAATCCAATGACATCAAGGGTTGCGTGGCGATATCCTCAAATTTTAAGAGAGATGCATAATATTGAAGATGATGAAGATGTTGCCGCTTTATTAAAAAGCAGATAGCAATTATTTTACCTTAGACGGTATATAATTTATTTTAAAAATTGATCTAATAACTCAATTGCATTTTGTGTTCTTTCTTCTCCTATTCCACTTACAATACCCCATGGTGTTTTTTGATTAACAAGTAGTTCCTTATAAATAGTAAACAGTTCTTTTCTTGGTCCTTCGTTTGGATATTCACGCATCTCATCTGGCGCCCATGGTAGATCTATATCACATAATAAATATGCGTCGTATTTTCTTTCGTTTATCTTTTCTAAAATAAATGTGTGGCAGTTATTAAACACATATTCACACCAAACTTTCATCACATACATATCTGTGTCAATTATTAACATGTCTTTGGCCTTTTCCACAAAAGCATCCTCTCCCGCAAGTTGTCCTTTTGCAATCGTTAATAAGTTATCAAAATTATAGTCGGTTCCGTTTTCTGATAAATACTGACGGGCATATTCTGGGCACCACTGTGTGTTATAGTGCTTTGCCAAAGCCGCACAAAGCGTTGACTTTCCTGTAGACTCGGGGCCTAGTATCACTATTTTTTTTACATTTTTCATGTTGCAATTTTGGTTCGTTTTTATTTAACGCGCACGTTTAGTAATTATTGTTTCACCATTTTTGCTTTTTGACGCCAAGACTGTAGTCCGGCAATTGCTAAAATTAATAACACAACAAATTGCACACTAGTAAACGCATAGCCCTTTATAAAATACAAAGGGATGGATGTTATGTTAGTAAGTATCCACCAAATCCAGCTCTCTACTTTTTTCTTAGCCATCAACCACATTCCAGTATAGGCAGTAGCACTTGAAAGGGCATCTGCCCAAGGAATGGCTTCGGGTGCAAATGCGGTTTTTGCATAGGAAAGTGAAACAAAAATTACAATATAAAAAAGGGAGAAAAATCCAATTTGTTGCAACCACTCTTTTTGGGTGCTACTCGTAATTTCTAGTGCTAGTGTTTTGTGGTCTTCTTTTTTTCGTGTCCATAAATACCATCCATATACACTCATTATGGTATAATATAAATTAACACTAGCCTCTCCTAACAAGTGCCCCTTGTAACTTAAGTAAATGTAAAAAGTAGTATTAATTAAGCCGGTAGGATATACTAGTATGTTTTCTTTCCTGCTATACCAAACCGATACAATGCCCGCTATTACTGCAATTGCTTCTACCCATCCTGTTTGTAATAAACCTTCATATATTGCTTGTAAAATATTGGACATTTTTCTATATTTATTATTTTGCTTTTTTCATTTTCTCTAATTGCGCCTCTAATAAAAACATTTCGTCTCTTGTTTTGGCAGCTTCCATAAAATCCATAGCTTTTGCAAATTTATCCATTTGTTTTTTGGTGTCTTTAATTGCTTTTTCTATTTGTGGAATTGTTTTATATACATCGTATTTTGTATCTCCATCTGCCAACACATTAATTTCGTCGGTTGTTCTAACATTCATGTTGTTGAGGGTATATCCCTTAATGTCTAAGACAGACCCTTGTGCCATTACTTGCTCTATACTTTTTACAACAGTGGTGGGTGTGATATTGTGGTCGATATTGTATTTAATTTGTTTTTCGCGGCGGCGATTGGTTTCATCAATAGTACGCTGCATGCTTTTTGTAACACTATCTCCATAAAAAATTACACGACCATTAACATTTCTTGCCGCGCGTCCTGCTGTTTGTGTTAATGATTTTTCGTTTCTTAAAAAACCTTCTTTGTCAGCATCTAAAACAGCCACCAATGATACTTCTGGAAGATCAAGTCCTTCTCTTAAAAGGTTAACACCCACAAGCACATCAATAACACCCAATCTTAATTCACGCAATATTTCAACACGCTCTAGTGCATCAATATCACTATGAATGTACTTAGATTTGATTTGTATTTTTTGTAAGAACCGATCCATTTCTTCCGCCATTTTTTTAGTTAGTGTGGTCACTAAAACGCGATCGCCCTTTTCTACTTGCATTGCAATTTCGTCTAACAAATCATCTATTTGGTTTTTTGTTGGACGCACCTCAATTGGTGGATCCAACAGTCCTGTTGGTCTTACAACCTGTTCCACTATTAATCCTCCGGTTTTTTCTAATTCATATTCACCCGGGGTTGCGCTCACAAAAACAGATTGTCCAATTATATTTTCAAACTCATTAAAGTTTAACGGGCGGTTGTCTATTGCACTTGGTAATCTAAAACCATATTCAACTAAATTCATTTTTCTACTTCTATCTCCTCCGTACATACCACTAATTTGTGGAATCGTTTGGTGACTCTCGTCTATCACACATAAAAAATCTTTAGGAAAATAATCCAACAAACAGAATGGTCTTGTTCCAGGAACGCGTCTATCAAAAAATCTTGAATAGTTTTCAATACCAGTACAATAACCTAATTCTCTAATCATTTCAATATCATATTCCACACGTTCTTTTATTCTTGCAGCCTCCATTGGTTTTCCAACGTTTTTGAAATACTCCACCTGTGCGCGCATTTCATCCTGTATTTCGTAAATAATTTGTTGAACCATATCCTTTGGTGCTAAATATAAATTAGCTGGAAATATGGCGGCGTTTTCCATTCGCTCAATTCTTTTTCCTGTTTCAATTTCAATGGTTTCAATTTCTTCTATCTCGTCTCCAAAAAAAGTAACCCTATATCCGTAGTCAACATAAGGAAGACGAATATCTACCGTATCTCCGTTAACCCTAAACGCACCTCTATCAAATTCGGTAACAGATCTGTGATACAATGCATTAACAAGCGCGTGTAAAAAAGCCTGTCTTGCAAGTGTTTGTCCTTTTTGAATTCTAATAATTCCATTTTCTAATTCGGTAGGATTTCCCATACCATAAATACAACTTACACTCGCAACTATAATAATATCTCTGCGACCACTTAGTAATTGAGCTGTTGCTTGTAGTCTAAGCTTATCTAACTCCTCGTTAATACTTAAATCTTTTTCGATATAAACTCCAGAAGTTGGTAGGTACGCCTCGGGTTGATAATAATCGTAATAAGAAACAAAATACCCCACTGCGTTATTTGGAAAAAAGCTTTTAAACTCTCCATATAATTGGGCTACTAATGTTTTATTGTGCGTAAGCACTAGTGTTGGGCGCTGAACGTTTTGAATAAGATTAGCAATGGTAAAGGTTTTACCGCTACCTGTTACACCCAATAGTGTTTGGTACCTGTCTCCACTTAAAACCCCCTCGGTCAACTGCGCAATAGCACTAGGTTGGTCTCCCGAGGGGGTATAATGTGATTGAATTTGAAAAGGCATACTCAAAGGTACGTCCTATAACGCTTCTAAATAAACAGAAAGTCTATCAATTGCTTTTGCAACCTCGGCCATTTGCTCATTTGTTTCCGCCCAGTTTTTTTGCTCTATCGCTTCTCTTACACCTGGAACGGTTTTAACACCATACCCTGTATAAAAACCTGGTGCATATAAGCTGTGTTTAAACCAAGGGCGGCGAGGTAAACCCGCTGTTGTTAATAATTGTTGTTCAGCAGAATATATCTTAGCATTAATTGTTGCAAGTTTATTTAAATCTGCCGCTTTTTTGGATGCTTCTAAATGGTTTGCTGCTTTTTCTAATTTTGCCAACGCATTTAACACGGGTGTAAAATCGATATAAGGCACTTCTGCTAATAGTTCTGGCGTTTTTAGTTTTTCTTTTGCGTCAGCTGCATAAACATATGCCTTGTTATTAATTAGCTCGTTTTCTACGCTAGCTTTTTCGCGAAGCTGATTAACATTGTTCATTAATTCGTTAATATATCCTTTTACTGTTTTATGTAATTCAGTAAAATCAAATTGTAACGCATCTGCATCTGCAAGGCGCATTACAACACGTCCTGTTGTTTGTGCAAGTGTTACTCCATATGCAAAGGTTGGATCTTTAAATCGCTTGTACATATCATATGAATCATATATGGAATGGTATTCTCCACCCTCATCTTCACCACCGTATCCTATGTTTAAAGAAGGCACACCAAGGTGTTGAATAAAGGATGAATAATCAGAACCCGAGCCCATCGCGCCCAATGGATATTCTGTTGACTCAAATGCTTCTTTTTTTGCAGAAGGTGTCGCAGCTGTGGTTGCTCTTGAGGCTTTTGATCTTTCAAAAACCGAAACCCCGGTTTGTGGATCAATTACCGTTTTACTAATTTCTGTAATTAATGGCGCAAAGGCATGTGAGCCCTCGGCACCTAAAAATCCTCTTCCGTTTCCATCAGAATTTATATAGGCTACTGCTTTGGCTTGTAATTCAGCGGCGTGGTTTTCGACCCATTCTGTAGAACCCATTAAACCCGGCTCTTCGGCATCCCAGGCACAATAAACTAGAGTTCTTTTTGGTTTCCAACCTTGTTTTAATAAACCACCAATAGCAATGGCTTCTTCTAATTCAGCCGCCATGCCGCTTATTGGGTCTGCTGCGCCATTAACCCAGCCGTCATGATGATTCCCCCTAATTACCCATTGATCCGGAAATTCACTTCCTTTTATAGTTGCAATTACGTCTAAACCCGGTCTGATTTTCCAATCAAATGCTAGTTTTAAATGAACCATGGAACTACTTGGTCCAATATGGTAAGTAAAAGGAAGTCCACCGCCCCATTCTCTTGGCGCAACCGGACCGGCCATATCTTTTAATAATGGGGATGCGTCTCCATAGCTAATTGGAAGTACTGGGATTTTTAATAGGTTTTTTGCATCATGATGGTCTACTCTTGGAGCGCCTTCAAGTGAAGCAATATTTGGAGTAGTTGGATCACCAGGATAAATAACCATATCCATAATTGATCCTCTTTGTACTGTTTGATCGTTTTTAAATGCACCAATTGGGTATGCATCACCTGCACCATATCCATCATCGGCTGGATCAGAATAAATTAAACAACCAATTGCGCCGTGTTCTTGAGCAACCTTTGGTTTTATCCCTCTCCAACTACGACCATATTTTGCAATCACAATTTTTCCTTTTACGTCTATGCCATATTTTGCAAGTGTTTCATAATCTTCTGGTAAACCATAATTTACAAAAACAAGGTTTGCTGTAACATCTCCATCGGCACTCCAGCAGTTATATGTTGGAAGTTGGTCCACTTGATTACTTGTAGCGTCTTCTTTTAATGGAGTCTCTTTTAATTTTGCTTTATAATTAGTAGCACCAGATATTTCTAATGTTCTAGTTAATGGTGTAGGAAACATTAATTGATAGGTTTCTATTTTAGTGTCCCATCCGGCTTCTTTAAAAACTTTTGCTATTTCGCTTGCAACCATTTTTCCTCCTACCGATCCAACATGATGAGGAACAGATGAAAGTAGTTTAATATTTTCACCAACTCTTTTTGCGCTTAACTGTGCGTCAAACGCCTGCTCGTTTTTAATTTCTTTTTCACTAGACTTAAAACCTAAAAGATTTTTTTGTGCGTTTGTTGTTGTTATAATTAAACACAACAATGAAAATATAATTGATTGTTTTTTCATGTATTTTTTAAAAATTAAATATTTCTATTAAGATAATGTGTGTAGTCTGGAAGTTTATATTCATACTCTTCTTGCATAAATCTTGAAGTCATTAAAAAGTCGGCTGTTGATCGGTCACAAGCCATTGGTAGGTTCCAGGCAACGGCTAATCTTAATAAGGCTTTAACATCACTATCATGTGGTTGTGCTTCCATTGGATCGAAAAAGAAGAATACAACATCTATATCTCCCGTTGCAATCATGGCTCCAATTTGTTGGTCTCCACCAAGTGGTCCACTTAATAATTTAACTACTGGTTGGTCCAGGGCTTCTTCAATAAGCTTTCCTGTTGTTCCTGTAGCAACTAAAGAGTGTTTAGAAAGTTCTATTTTATTATGGATTGCCCATTCTATTAAATCCTTTTTTTTATTATCATGCGCAATAAGTGCAATTTTTTTTCTACGCTCTAATTTTCTCATGTTTTTAGACATTGTACTTAATTTAAAATTACTAGATAATTATACCTCAGATGTGTGTTTGCTTAATAAAAGCACACATAACAAGGTACCTAAAATTATTGGTAGTGGTAAACCAATTATATAAAGAATGGTTGATATTAATAAAATATAAACTGGATATGTAAAAAGTAAAAGACTAAACAATACAGAGTCAAAAAATACAGTTCCTGTTGTTTTTTTAGTGGCTATTTTTTTAATTAAATTATAATATGGGAGATTAAAATAATAGATAGGGTTTTTCTTTATCCTTGTTGGTTGATTCGGGATAAAAATATTTTGTTCTAAAATATGAAAAGCTTTTTTATTAAACTCAACCCTGTCTTTTGGACTTATAATTGATTGATCTAAGTTTATTTCAGATAATCCTATGTTTACCTTTTTACCTATACCCCTTAATTGATTATACGCGATACCAACTGCGTGTATTATTGGATAAATACCTTGTTTATGAGCTCCCTCTAAAATTCTAGTGGTTCCTTTTTTAAACGGCTGTAGATTATGAGCGTTAATACAAGTGCCTTCTATAAATATTAATACCGCCTCTCCTTTATTTAATAATTTAATAGATTCATTAAAAGCAAATTCGTTTAAATGTAAAAATTGTTTACCCTCTCTTAATCTATAAACTGGAATCATATTTAATAAGCCCAATAAAAAGCGATGGTGTTTTTTTGTGAATGCGTCTCCTCTTGCTAAAAAATATACACGTCTTTTATATTGTGCGCCAATAATAATTGCATCTAAAAAAGAGTTGGGGTGATTTGCAATAATTAATAAAGACCCTTTTTGTTTTAATAAGTGTTTATTCCTGATATTTATATCAGTGCAAAACAACCAAAGGGCGGCTCTAATGAATAGTTTTAATAATCTAATCAACTCTTTTTTTTATAAATATAAAAAAACCGCACCATAAATGATGCGGTCCGTACCTACTAACCTTTAAAAACTAGTTGAATATTTTATTTACTTGCTGCTTCCTCTACTTTCGCTGCAATTTTTGCTCTAATTTTTGCTTCAATTTCATTTGCCATTTCTGGATTATCGTGTAAAATTGTTTTTACAGAATCGCGTCCTTGGCCTAATTTATTTCCTTCATAACTAAACCAGCTTCCGCTTTTATTGATAATTTCTAATTCTACACCCATATCAATAATTTCACCAATTTTACTAATTCCTTCTCCAAAAATTATTTCAAACTCTGCTGCTCTGAAAGGCGGTGCTACCTTGTTTTTTACCACTTTTACTTTTACTCTATTTCCTATCGCTTCATCACCATCTTTAATTTGTGCCATTCTTCTAATATCTAAACGAACTGAGGCATAGAATTTTAAAGCATTTCCACCTGTTGTTGTTTCAGGGTTACCAAACATTACTCCAATTTTTTCACGTAATTGGTTAATGAAAATACATACCGTACCTGTTTTGTTAATTGTTGCTGTTAATTTTCTTAATGCTTGAGACATTAAACGAGCGTGTAATCCCATTTTAGAATCACCCATTTCACCTTCTAATTCACTTTTTGGAACCAAAGCTGCAACAGAATCAATTACTACCACATCTATCGCTCCTGATAAAATTAAACGATCCGCTATTTCTAATGCTTGCTCACCATAGTCTGGTTGAGAAACTAATAAATTATCTACATCAACTCCTAGTCTTTTTGCATATGCACTATCAAAAGCATGTTCAGCATCGATTATTGCACACATTCCTCCTTTTTTCTGAGCTTCTGCAATTACATGAATCGCAACAGTTGTTTTACCTGAAGACTCTGGACCATAAATCTCAATAATTCTTCCTTTTGGTAAACCACCAATTCCTAATGCAGTGTCTAGTCCTATTGAACCAGTAGAGATAACTTCCTGAGGTTCTTGACTTCTCTCATTCATCATCATCACACTACCTTTTCCGTAATCTTTATCGATTTTATCGATTGTTAACTTAAGGGCTTTTAATTTTTCAGCATTTGCAGTACTCATGGTTAATCGTTTTATGTTTTCTTTGAATATTTATGTGAAGATAGGGATAATTTGTTAATAAACTAAAATATTTAGTATTTTTTTACTAATTTGATTAGTTATATTTATTTGGATTTGGTAAAATTATATATAAATTATTGATTATCATTGTTTTAGTTAATTAGTAATAAAATTAGTATTTTTTAGTATTGCTATTTAAAGTATTTATACCTTTTTTATTTTTGAGCTTATTATTGCTATTTTTTCACTTGAATAAAAGTAGGGTATTTTAAATCAGTCTCCCAAAACTGGTACAAAAACAGATTGTTAATTTCTATTGTAGTATTAAACTATAATACATTTATATAAACAACCTAATACTATTACACCTGTGTATAAGTTAATATCTTAGTTATTAACAATTAATTTTTTAATTAATAAGAATAATACTATTAATACAATTACCTCTAGAATGCTTTCATAATAACAATTACAGGAAATATATTGTTCATATAAATTTTTTTATTTTTTTCACCATACTAAGAACTCACATATTATACACTGTTAATTAACGGGTATAAACTATCCTCTTTTTTAAACATTGTTTATTATTCTTCATAACCTGTATTACTTATTCTAAACTTATTAAGGTTTATTCACTTCAAAAGGGCAGATATCCACCAAATTTTAATTTATCCACTTCGGGTATGTGTATTTTTAATTGTATTTTTTAAGTAAAACAGCCTGAAATTTATAGCTATAAGCCTATTTAGTTGTAAGAAACCTTTATTTTTGCCTTCCTATAATATAAGTATATATGTCAATTATTCAGAACATTAGAGAAAGAGGTGCTTGGATCATCTTTGGTATTATTGCAATTGCATTAATCGCGTTTATTTTACAAGACGGTATTGGTCGTAAAAGAGGTAGTAACGATGTTTCTACTTTAGGTAAAGTAAATGGAGAAGTAATTAATAAGAGAGAATTCGATGAAAAAGTAGATATACAAGTTCAAAATTATGCTTCTCAGGGTGTTAAAAGAGAGCAAATGATTGGTTACTTATGGAATCAAGAAGTTGATAGATTATTGTTTTCTACAGAAGCAGATAAACTTGGAATTTCTGTAGGAACTAAAGAATTATCAGATGTTCTTTTTGGAAATGAATCACCTTTTAAACAGGAATTTACAGATAAATCAACTGGTGAGTTTAAGGTTAATGATGCAAAGAATGCATTAGCAAAAATTAAGAAAGGAAAAACTAAAGAAGAATTACAACAAAAAACACAGGTTGAAAAATTTTATATTGAACCTGCAGTAGAAAATAGAATTAGAAATAAATACCAAGCTTTAGTTGTTAAGGGTGTTCAAATGCCTAAGTGGTTAGCAGAAAAACAATATGCAGATTTAAACAACATTGCTTCAATAAATTATGTAGCCGTTCCTTATACAACTATTTCTGATAGCTCTGTAAAAGTAACAAATGATGAAGTTGCTAATTATTTAAAAGAAAACCCAGCTGCATATCAGGTTGAAGAAACTTCAAGAAACATTGGTTATATAGGATTTAGCGCAGCCCCATCAGCTTCTGATTCATTAAACGCAAAAAATGAAATTATCGCCTTAAAAGATGCGTTTAAAACAGCACCAGACGCCGCTTCGTTTTTAAACAAGACGGGTAGCGAGATCCCTTTTTATAACAGCTATATAAGTAAAAAGATTTTACAAATACCTGCTAAAGACTCGGTATTAAGTATGCCAATAGGTAATGTTTATGGACCATATGTAGATGGTAAAAACTATACCATTGCAAAATTATTAGGTACAAAACAATGGCCAGACAGCACAGGTGTTAGACATATTTTAGTAGCTACTACTAATCCACAAAACGGACAACAGGTTAAAGACGATAGTAGTGCAAAAAAATTAATCGATAGTATAAGCGCTGCAATTAAAGGTGGTGCAAGTTTTGAAGCATTATGTGAAAAATATTCTGACGATGGTGGTAGTAAAGCAAAGGGTGGTGATTTAGGAATGTTTGGTCAAGCTCAAATGGTTCCTGCTTTTAATGATTATGCATTTGATAATTCAGTTGGAACAAAAGGTGTTATAAAAACCGATTTTGGATATCACTATGTTGAGATTTTAAAACAAACACCTCGCGGACCTGCATATAAAATTGCATATTTATCTAAGCCAATCATTCCTAGTAACGAAACAATAAATAGCGCATCTACGGCTGCAGCTCAGTTTGCTTCTACAAGTAAAGATGTTAAGTCTTTTAATGAGAATGCCGTTAAATTAGGTAAACAAGTATTACCAGCTACCGGTATTAAGGCAAATGATTTTGAAATACAAGGTCTTGGTGAAACAAGACAAACGGTACGTTGGATATATGAGAAAAATGTAAATGATGTATCTGAACCCTTCGAGATTGCTGACACTTATATAGTTGCTGTAATTACTGCCGAAGAAAAAGCCGGCTTAGCTAGCGTTGAAGCCGCAAGACCACAGGTTGAAGGAATTATTAGAGATCAAAAGAAGGCAGAAAAAATCAAGCCTACTTTAAAAGGTGGTTCTATCGAAGCTATTGCAGCAAGTGCAAAAGCTTTAGTACAAAAAGCAGATAGTTTAAGTTTTACATATTCTATGGTTCCTGGTTTAGGCAATGAACCAAAATTAATTGGTGCAGCATTTAATAAAGCATTAGTTAATAAAGTAAGTGAACCAATTGCTGGTAATACAGGTGTTTTTGTACTATCTGTTAATAATGTAAGCGCTAAACAAGCTCAACAAGAGTTAAACTTCTTTAAAGAAGAAAGTTTAAATAGAACAAGAAGTAGTTTGTTTAGATCTAATACTTCACTTAAGAAGGTTGCAACTATCGTAGACAATCGTTCTAAATTATACTAGTTTAAATTTTATATAATAACAAAGCCTCCAATTAGGAGGCTTTGTTATTTATGGTGTTTATTTATTCTAATTTCGAAAGACTAAGACATTAAAACTCCCTAATTTTGTACTATGTCAGAAGTTTTTAATAATAAGGTTGCAGAAAGCGGAATCATTACAATTGATCTAGCTACTTTTTTACCAAGCAATGAAATTGTTTTGTTTGATATTAAGCCTTATTTATTCATGGAGTTAATATTAAAAGAAAAAGACTTTCGAGCCTCTTTGGCCGCTATAGATTGGTCTATATATCAAGACAAAATTGTTGGTATTTTTTGTTCTGCGGATGCAATAATTCCAATGTGGGCTAATATGCTTATTGTATCTGGTTTACAACCCATTGCAAAAGCTGTTTATTTTGGTAATGAAAATAAAGTTCGCGAACAAGTATTATTAGAAAAAATAGGACAACTTAACACACAAGATTATTTAGACCAAAGAGTTGTCATAAAAGGCTGTGGCGAAACTCCAATTGGAGAGAGTGCTTATGTTGCCATCACTCAAAAACTTAGACCCGCTGTTAAAAGTATTATGTATGGTGAACCATGTAGTACCGTTCCTGTATATAAAAGAAAGTAGTACACTTTTTTGTAAAACCACTTGTTTTATTAATGCGCTTCTAACCAGTTTTTTCCTACACCAATCTCTGCTTCTACAGGAACCTCATTAGGTAATATCATTGCGCCTGTCATACAGTTCAATATTAATTCTTTTAATGCAGGAAGTTCAGATTCAACGGCGTCAAACACCAATTCGTCATGCACCTGTAGTATCATTTTAGACTCCCAGTGTTTCTTTTTCATTTCATTGTGCACTCTAATCATTGCCAACTTAATCATATCTGCAGCAGAGCCTTGTATAGGAGAGTTAATTGCGTTACGTTCTGCAAAACCACGAACCGTAAAGTTGCTACTATTAATATCTCTTAACCAACGCTTTCGCCCCATTAGTGTTTCAACAAATCCCAACTCTTTTGCATTGTTTATTTGTTGGTCCATATATTTTTGAATATTAGGAAACTCCTTTTTATAATTATCTATTATTTCTTTTGCTTCAGTTCTTGATATTCCTAAGTTTTCAGCTAAACCAAATGCACCTTGACCATATATGATACCAAAGTTTACACTCTTTGCTTTATAACGCATTTCCTTAGTTACATCAGCTTCTTCAATTCCATATACTTTTGCAGCCGTTGCGGTGTGAATGTCCTTACCTTGTTTAAATGCCTCGCACATATTTGGATCACCGCTTATTGCAGCAACAATTCTTAATTCAATTTGTGAGTAATCGGCACTCACTAATACCCTGCTAGGATCCCTTGGCACAAAGGCTTTTCTAATTTCTCTACCTCTTTCAGACCTAATGGGTATGTTTTGTAAATTAGGGTTTGTACTACTTAATCTTCCTGTTACTGCAACAGCCTGAGCATAGCTGGTATGTATTCTTCCTGTTTTAGGGTTAATTAATTCAGGTATCGCGTCTACGTATGTTGATTTTAGTTTAGTTAGTTCTCTAAAATTTAATATGTCGTCAACAATTTTGTGTTTGGATGCCATCTTAGATAATACATCTTCACCAGTAGCATATTGACCCGTTTTTGTTTTTTTCGCTTTTGGATCTAATTTTAATATATCAAACAACACTTCACCTAGTTGTTTAGGAGACGCTAAATTAAATCTCACACCAGCTTGTTCAAACACCTTCTCTTCACTTTTCTTCGCTTCCTCTTCTAATACTTTACTATAATCACTTAAAAAATTAGTGTCAACCTTAACCCCCTCATATTCCATATCTACTAAAACCCTTACTAATGGATTTTCCACTTCATCAAATACTTTGTTGACTCCTTTTTTGCTTAATAGTGGATCAAAACAATGTTTAAGTTGTAGTGTAATGTCTGCATCTTCGGCTGCGTATTCTGTGATTTGTTCTAAAGCCACATCACGCATAGTACCTTGATTTTTCCCTTTCTTTCCAATTAGGGTTTCAATAGAAACCGGTTCATATCCTAAAAATTGTGCACTAAGCAAATCCATACTGCGTCTACCTTCGGGTTCAATTACATAGTGCGCTAACATGGTGTCAAAGGTTTTACCTTTTAATGCTACACCATACCATTTTAATACCAAGAAGTCATATTTCAAATTTTGTCCAATCCATGTAATTTCTGTGTTCTCAAAAAGTGGCTTAAACAATGATAGTATGTGCTTGGCACCATCTGCGCCATCTCCGTCATTTGCAATAGGGATATAATAGCCCTCATGTTCTTTAATTGAAAAACTTAAACCCACTATTTGTACATTATTTGCATCAATACCTGTTGTTTCAGTATCTATACATATTTCTTTTTCGCCGCTTAATGTTTTTATTAATTCTTTAATTGCATCATCACCAACTACCGATATATATTTATGTTCGGTATTAGCAATGTTTTTATTTACAATTAATTGTGGTTGTTCATCACCATCTTCATTATTTTCAGATATTTCATCATTAGGTTCTAATACAGTTTGTGTACCGTGTTCGCTATCTAATATAATTGTTTTTGTTTTAATTGTTTTTTCTTTGGGTGCTTTTACTTCATTACCAAAAAGATCAACTTGTTTTTCTTTTGCTGCTTCTGACACCACTTCAAAATCATTACCTAGTATGCGTTTCCCAAGTGTCTTAAACTCTAATAGGTTAAAAATTTCGGTTAGTGCAGGAATGTTTTTTTCTGATAATTTATAATCTTCTTCATGAAATTGTACCGGAACGTTTGTAATAATAGTTGCTAATTTTTTACTCATAATTGCAGAGTCGAAACCAGCCCTTACTTTTTCTCCCATCGCCCCTTTAATTTTATCAGCATTTGCCAAAACCCCTTCTAGTGTGTCATATTCTTTTAACAATTTTGCTGCTGTTTTTTCACCCACTCCCGGTATACCTGGAATATTATCAGCCGCATCACCCATTAACCCCAACATGTCAATCACTTGATCTACACGCGCAATATCCCATTTTGCTTTTATCTTTTCTGCATCTAAAATTTCTCTTTCATTTCCAAACACAGGCGGCTTCCACATATAAACATTTGGCTTAACCAATAATTGACCATAATCTTTATCCGGTGTTACCATATACACCTCGTATCCCAAGTCTGCTGCCTGCCATGCTAGAGTACCAATTACATCGTCTGCTTCAAAGCCATCACACTCTACAACAGGTATATTAAAACCTTCAATAATTGCTTTAATATGAGGCAAAGAACTTAATAAGTCCTCTGGCGCTTCTTCTCTATTTGCCTTATAGTCTGTGAAGTCGGTGTGGCGTTCAGTGGGAGCGTGCGTATCAAAACACACTGCAATATGTGATGGATTTTCTTTTTTAATTATCTCTAATAGGGTATTTGTAAATCCAAACTGTGCGTTTGTGTTAATTCCTGTACTTGTGATTCTTGGTGTACGAATTAATGCATAATACGCTCTGTAAATAAGCGCTAATGCATCCAATAAATATAGCTTTTTAGACATAGTGCTAAGGTAACAAAAAAAACATCCCCAACGCTTTCACGTTAGGGATGTAAATTAAAACAAGCCATCAATAATGGGCCGTATGAGCAACCCAATTAGTTTATCTTATACTTGTATTTATAACGTTCGTATAATTGCTTTTGTTTATTGTCTAAAGAAATATCACGTCCTTGGATATAGGCTTTTATTACTTGATTGCCGCGCATATCTAAAAGGTCGCCATCGCTTATCACAATGTTTGCATCTTTTCCTGTTTCTAATGATCCAGTAATATCATCAATGCCCAATATTTTTGCGCTATTTAATGTTATTGCACTCAATGCTTCTTCTTTAGTTAAACCATATGTGGCAGCTGTTCCTGCATTAAATGCAAGGTTTCTTTGTTTAGTGTTTTCGCTCATATCACTCAGGGATACTAAGACGCCTGCTTTGGTTAATTGAGCAGGAAGTTTATACGGTTGATCGATATCGTCATCCTCCGTACTTGGTAAAGCGTGTTGGTTATCTAAAATTACTGGTATGTTGTTGCTTGCTAATATAGAAGCTATTTGAAAGCTTTCTGCCGCACCAACTATAACAACTTTAAATCCAAACATCTTTCCAAGGTCTATTGCTATTAACATTTGCTTTACCTCGTTTGCACGAACAAATAGCTTTTGCTTACCACTAAATAAACCACGAACTGCTTCAAATTTTAAATTGTTTGCAACATGATTTTTTTCTTGTAAATAAGCTTTTGCTTCAGTAAAAAACTTTTTAAGTGTTTCTACTTTATTAAAGGCGTCTTTTAAAGGATCTGAGGCTTGAGCTTGACGCATAAATCCTCTACCTCTTTGGCGTACTATAAAAGATGGTATTTCTATAAATTGACCAATGTCTGACTTATATGCTGCGTCTTCGTAGTTCCAAGCATCTAATTGTACCACACTCGATTGTCCGTCTATAAGTTCTCCCTCGGGTGTGATATGCGCTAATAATATACCATTAGCTCTTAATACGTTTGTAATTTTGGAATCAGTATTGTACGATACCAATGAACGGATACTTGCGTTGTTTTCTCCAATTTCAACAAGGTCGTTACTACCTCTAACCCCATTTGCAACTTCTTTTAAACCCAAATAAGAGTTTGATAAAATTAAGCCAGGATATACCTGTTTTCCTGTTGCGTCTATCACCGTAGCATTAGCTGGTGTAGTAAGACCAGCGCCAACACCTGTAATTTTTCCTTTTTCAAAAATCACAGTAGCGTCATTAATTACTGTTCCATTGCCCACGTGGACCATAGCGTGTGTAATTGCTGTTGTTCCTTGTTGAGGGACTGCAGGATAAATTGTTTCCTGTGCTCTTGTTGTTGTAGATAACAATGCAAGAGACAATATAAATAAACTAGAATATTTCTTTTGCATGATTTAGTTTTTTTCGTTTTCGTAAATAGTTGCCATCGTGTCTGCGTGTTCGTGATCACCACAGTTTAAAATGGTTTGTAAACTTGCCGTAGCTGGTCTTGTAGGAGCGCCTGCTTTTTTGTCGCCTAACATTTTTTGAATTAAACGAGCTCTTTCATTTGCTACTGTTTTGTGCATCTCTGTATCTTTTTCTCTATCAAAATAAACTACACCATCAACAATAGTATATAAAGATTTTGCATAGATACTTAATGGATTATCGGTCCACAAAACAACGTCTGCATCTTTTCCCACTTTAATGCTTCCTACCTTATCTGCAACGTGTAATGCTTTTGCAGGATTAATAGTAACCATTTTTAAAGCTTCTTCTTCTGACACACCACCATACTTAACTATCTTACCAGCTTCTTGATTAAGACGTCTTGCCATTTCGGCGTCATCTGAATTTATACAAACGTTTAATCCTACTTTTTGCATGATGGCAGCATTGTAGGCAATTGCATCTACAACTTCTTGCTTATACATAAACCAATCTGAGAATGTTGAAACACTAGAACCATGCGCTAACATTTTATCTGCTACTTTATAACCCTCTAATATGTGTGTGAATGTGTTAAATTTAAAACCATATTTATCACCTATACGCATTGCATATGTAATTTCCGGTTGTACATAAGAGTGACATGTTATAAAGCGCTTCTTGTTCATAATTTCTACAAGAGCGTCTAACTCTAAATCTTTTCTTGTGTTTGGATTTGCCTTCATTGCTTTTTGGTAATCTACTGCTCTATCAAACGCATCATTTAACACTTCTTCAACTCCCATTCTTGTATCTGGGAATCTGTTATTATTACTTGATGTAGTTCGCTTAACATTTTCACCTAATGCAAATTTGATAAATGGATCAGCACCTACAAATTTTAATCCTTCGTCTGTAGCGCCCCAACGTAATTTCATTAATTGTGTTTGACCACCAATCGTATTAGCTGAACCGTGCAATATATGTGAGGTTGTTACACCGCCGCTTAATTGTCGATAGATGTTAATGTCTTCTGGGTTCATGTTGTCTCCAATACGCACTTCACTTGTTACAGATTGTGCACCTTCGTTTATAGACAAAGCAGCAATATGAGAATGCTCGTCAATAATACCAGCACTCAAATGCTTTCCTGTTCCATCAATTACTTTAGCAGTTGCATCACTTAAATTGTTGCCAACTTTTGCAATCTTACCGCCCTTTAATAACACATCCGTGTTTTTTAATACCCCTTCTTTTTCACTAGTCCAAACCGTTGCGTTTTTAATTAATATAGTTTCTTGACTTGGAATTGTCTCATTACCGAATCCAACAAAAGGGAATGTTATTTTTGCCAATGCTTTAGTAGAGTCGTTTTCTTTTTTCTTTTCAGAAACTGTAGCAATTGTACCAACAAGACTTGCCGTCCAAGTTGTTTTATTACCTAGAGCATCTGTGCCTATTCCTGTCCAATTATTTCCTACTATTGCACCACCCAATCTTATTTGTTCTGCTCCTCTTCCTTTTTTATTAGGAAAGCTTAGTTTGATTAAAGATTCGTTTACAGAAAGTTTAGCAGTAAGCGTATCTGTTCCTACAATTGATGCAGATAAATCCTTTTTAACTTCTAAATTATAATCTGTACTCGTGTTACCGTTTTGAATAGTCACTTTATATTTTCCCGCAAGGTTTGTCCACTCCGATGCATTCACATCATATTTTTTACCTTGTACCCAGTTTTCTATAATTTTTGCATTACTACTAAATATAGGTTCTGTTGTAATAATAAAATTAGCCCACTTGCCAGCTTCTACCGAACCAACTTGATCATACACTCCAATTTGTGTAGCCGGGGTTTTAGTTAAAGCATCTAAAGCCTTTGCTTCTGATAATCCAGCGGCAATTGCTTTTCTAAGATTACTAAAGAATGACTTACTATCCTTCATTTCAGAAATGCTAATACTAAATGGAATATTTGCTTTTTCAAAAGCTGCCGGGTTAGTTGGTGCCAACTCCCAATGTTTCATATCCGCCAATGATACAAAACGTGCATCATTAGGATCTTCTACATCCATTGCAGCTGGAAAATCGATACCTATAATATAAGAAGCTTTTGTTTTTGCTAATTCATCTATTCGTTGGTAACCGTTGTCGCCACCCTTTAGAATATATTGAACACCAAATTCATTAGCAATTCTATTCGCTCTTAATGTAGACCATTTATCGTCTGCCGCAAATATTTGAGGAAGAGATTGAGATGCATTAAACGCTTCTAACGAAAGGTTTGTTCCCTCTGTAGTTGGTTTAGTTTGATACCATTTAGCATCTAAGTATGTTTGGCGTAATAAGGCTATACTACCCATTAAACTACTAGGATATGACTGAGTAGAAGACCCTTTTTCGAAAGAATATACCGCAGCCGCCTTTGTTTTAATCAAAGAACGATGAGCATCTTCGGTACTTAGTGTAACCACCGCTCCGGTACCTCTAGCAATACCATCTTTAACGTGTGTAAAAACGGTGCCATAACCATTTGCTCTATAACCGCTCGCAGCAGACTCGTCTGTTGCAAAAATTTCATATGCGTTTACTTCTGGCTTAATTGCCTGATTCCAGCTATATGCTCCTGGTTTATTAGAAACAAATTGTGCTGGTGCTCCGTAGTTAAATCCGCCCGCCGGTCTCGTTGGTGCGCCTACTCCGTAATTTGTGAAAGCGTCTACAAATGATGGATAAATATATTTACCGTTACAATCAACAACCACTGCGTCTTCCGGAACAGAAACGGTTGCTCCAACAGCAATGATTTTTCTTTGTTTGATTAATAAGGTTCCCTTTTCAATTTTAGTTGATGAACTTTGCACAATTGTTGCGTTTGTAAAAGCATACAAACCAGAACGAATGTCCCTTACTCCGTTAACCGGGAAGGTTTCTTGTGCTTTTGAGATAACGCTTACACTTAGCAAGGTTATCCATAAAAAGATTCTCTTCATGCGCGACTGTATTTAATAATTTTAGAATATTCTAAAGCTACTAAAATACTAGTTTTAAAAATCGCCTATTTTAAATTTTTTGATGGATGGTTTATAATAGCCCCCTACCTTCCCATGTACACCATAAGTATTTGAACGTCGCTTGGATTTACACCACTAATTCTACTAGCCTGACCTATTGTAACAGGTCTAATTTTTTTGAATTTTTGTAAAGCTTCTATGGAAAGTGCAGCTACTTTATCATAATCAAAACTTTCAGGAATTACTAGATTTTCCAATGAAGCCATACGATCAACTATCTCTTTTTCTTTTTCTATATATCTTTCGTATTTCACCTGAATTTCTGCCTGCTCTAAAAACTCTACTTCTTTATTTTCTAATTTTTCGTTTAGGCTAGGTGTTACAGATAATATTTGTTGTAGGCTGATATTGGGTCTCAGTACTAGTTTCGAAGCTTTTTGCTTTTCGATTATTGTAGCAGAGTCAATGCTTGTTAGAAATTCGTTTATTTCAGATGGCTCAATTGCGTGTGTCGTTAAAATGTTTTTAATATCAGCTACTTCTTTGTTTTTAAGATCTACACGGCGCATTCTTTCTTCTTTTGCAAGTCCTAGTTTATAGCCAATTTCGGTTAATCTTAAATCTGCATTGTCCTGTCTTAATAATGTTCTAAACTCGGCACGAGAGGTAAACATTCTATAAGGTTCGTTTGTCCCTTTTCCAATTAGGTCATCAATTAAAACTCCAATATAGGCATCGCTACGATGTAAGATGAACGGCGCTTGATGCGTTATTTTTAAGTGCGCATTCATTCCTGCCATTATTCCTTGACAAGCAGCCTCCTCATAACCAGTAGTGCCATTAATTTGACCTGCGAAATATAGATTTTCAATTGCCTTTGTTTCTAAGGTATATCTTAATTGAGTGGGTTGGAAAAAGTCATATTCAATTGCATAACCAGGACGAAACATCCTAGCGTTTGCAAAACCAGGAACTCTACGAAGTGCTTCGTATTGAACTTCTTCTGGTAAACTTGTACTAAATCCGTTTACATATATTTCAACCGTATTCCATCCCTCGGGCTCTACAAATAGTTGGTGGCGTTCTCTTTCTGCGAATCTATTTATTTTATCTTCAATGCTCGGACAGTATCTTGGACCTACGCCCTCTATACGACCAGCGTACATTGGACTACGATCAAATCCAGTTTTTAATATATCGTGTACAATCGTATCAGTATAAGTAATCCAACAAGAACGTTGATTTTCTGGTTTCACCTTTGGAGTATCTAAATAGGAGAAACCCACAACCTCTTCATCGCCCTTCTGCTCTTCCATCTTAGTATAGTCCAAACTTCTTCCATCAACCCTTGGCGGTGTTCCCGTTTTTAAGCGGTCCGATTCCATCCCAAAGGAAACCAATTGCTCAGTAATACCTGTTGCAGCTTTTTCTGCAACACGACCACCACCAATTTGTTTCTCACCGATATGCATTATGCCATTTAGAAATGTCCCGCTTGTAATAATAACCGCATCTGATTCTATAAGGTGTCCTAGGCTTGTTTTTACCCCACAAGCTTTTCCATTCTTTATTATTAATTCATTTACTGAATCCTGATAAAAATCCACGTTAGGTGTTTGCTCTAACATCTCTCTCCACTTAGCCGCGAACAGGTGTCTGTCGTTTTGAGTTCTTGGACTCCACATTGCAGGCCCCTTACTCTTATTAAGCATTCTAAATTGAATTGTACTTAAATCTGATACAATTCCGCTATATCCACCAAGCGCATCTATTTCTCTAACTATTTGACCTTTTGCAATTCCTCCCATAGCAGGATTGCAACTCATTTGTGCAATAGTCTGCATGTTCATGGTTACAAGTAAAACCTTGCTACCCATATTGGCTGCCGCTGCAGCTGCCTCACAACCGGCGTGTCCGGCTCCTACTACTATGACATTGTATTTTGGAAACATAAGGTTGCAAAGATAAGATGGGTTTTATTAAATAGATGTTCCACGTGGAACATTCTCAGATAATTTTCGTAATTCAACAAGCACCGAATAATACGGTCAATAGAAAAAATATCTATTTCTCGACTCTCACTCGCTTCGCTCAATGTTCGCTCGAAATAGCATTTATTTCTATTTTGTATTAGAGTGTTCCACGTGGAACACTCTAATAGGGTTATCACTTTATCATAAGCTTCGCTTCTTCTCATGGAACATTTTTAACCACTTGTCTTCCATGGACCTCATTAATTTGGCATCGGCTGGTTTCTTGTCCTTGTAACCACAAAAATGCAGGGCTCCATGAAAAATAACCCTTAGCAACTCGTTGGTTTGGGTTGTCTTTAGGGTTTTCGCGTTTTCTTTTACTCGGTCCACACTTATATATATGTCACCAATTAATTGGCCCTTGGTTTCAGATAGATCAAAACTAATAATATCTGTATAGTAATCGTGGTTTAAAAACTGCTTATTAATATCTAATAAGTATTTGTCGGAGCAAAAAACATACTGAAGGCATTCAATGCGAAGCCCTTCCTTTTTCATTTGTTTTTCCAAGAAGGCCTTAAGGGCCACCCGGTTGCCAAGTGTTATGGTTTTGTCCGCTTTATTAAAGAAGATGGTCATGCACATAGTGTAATGTCTTTCAAATATTTATACGAATATTAAGGGAAATTATTGCTCCAAATTTCGTAAGTATTTATGTAGGAAAGGAAACTATCTTTGTAGTCTATTATGAAGAAATTATCTGAGCTACATATTGGTCAGTCTGGAACAATTCATTCTTTTGAAAATGACGAAATCTTTTTAAAATTAATGGAGATGGGGTGTATTCCTGGGGAATATATTACTGTTGAACAGATAGCACCGTTGGGAGATCCAATTAGCATTTCGGTTGCTGGATATCAATTAAGCTTGAGAATGGATGAGGCAGAAAGTATTATAATTACACCTGCAGAATAATATAAACAATTGATAATCAATTATTTAGAATGAAAATAGGCTTGTTTTTTGGTAGTTTTAACCCCATTCATAATGGGCACTTAATGGTGGCAAGCTATATTGCAAATCATTCGGACCTGAAACAAGTCTGGTTAGTGGTGTCACCACAAAATCCGCATAAGACACAAAGCAGCTTATTAAACGAATACGACAGATTGCACCTAGCAAATATTGCAATTGAAGAAGATCCACAATTGCGTGTATCGGATATAGAATTTAAATTGCCCAAACCCTCTTATACAATTGATACGCTTACCTATTTAACAGAGCAATATCCGCAACACGAATTTTCGGTTATTATGGGTGGAGATAGTTTTCAAAATTTACCGAAATGGAAAAACTTTGAAACACTAATAAAAAATTACAGCTTCATTGTTTATCGTCGTCCTGGTTTTGAAATCACAGAAACCTACGGAGCGAATGTGATTTATTTAGAAGCACCCATGTTAGAACTGTCTGCAACACTAATTCGCAATAATCGCAAAGAAGGAATTACAATTAGATATCTAGTGCCAGATAAAGTGCGCGAAGAGATAGAGAATAATAATTATTTTAAGGAGTAGCAATTAATAAAATAAAAAAAATCCTTAATTTTTTTAAGTAAATAGAGTAAATAAAGACACCCGTTTATGGGGTGTCTTTTAAAAATCATAAAACATAAAATAAAAAAGCCCTTAATTTTTTAAGGGCTTTTTTATTTTTAACGATTCATGCTGGCTAAAAACTCTTCGTTGTCTTTAGTGCCTCGCATGCGTTTTAATAATTCATTCATTGCTTCGTCGGTATTCATGTCGTTTAAGAATAATCTTAAAATATTCATTCTTTGTAACACATCTGCAGACAATAATAAATCGTCGCGACGTGTACTTGAACCTGTTAAATCGATAGCAGGGAAAATACGTTTGTTTGCTAAACGACGATCCAATACCAATTCCATATTACCAGTTCCTTTGAATTCTTCAAAGATAACCTCGTCCATCTTAGAACCTGTATCCACAAGGGCTGTAGCAATAATAGTAAGAGATCCACCATTTTCAATTTTACGAGCAGCACCAAAAAATTGTTTCGGTTTTTGCATCGCATTTGCTTCCACACCACCTGATAATACTTTACCAGAACTTGGAGCAACTGTATTGTGAGCACGTGCTAAACGTGTAATAGAATCTAATAAAATAACAACATCGTGTCCGCACTCCACTAAACGTTTTGCTTTTTGTAAAGCCATTGTAGAAACCTTAACGTGTTTTTCTGCAGGCTCGTCAAAAGTAGAAGCAATTACTTCTGCTTTTACAGAACGCTCAACGTCAGTAACTTCCTCTGGACGTTCATCTACAAGCACTACCATTAAATAACATTCAGGATGATTTGAGGCAATCGCATTTGCAACTTCTTTCAGCAACATGGTTTTACCCACTTTAGGTTGAGCTACTAATAATCCACGCTGACCCTTACCTATTGGCGTAAATAAATCCATAATACGTGTGCTATAGTTATTAGCAGTTGTATATAAATTTAATTTTTCAAAAGGAAACAAAGGTGTTAAATAATCAAAAGGAATACGATCACGAATTTCGTCTGGTCTTTTACCATTTACAAAATCCACCTTGGTTAATGCAAAATATTTTTCACCTTCCTTAGGAGGACGAACCGATCCTTGAACCGTATCACCCGTTTTTAATCCAAATAATTTTATTTGAGAAGGAGAAACATATACGTCGTCCGGAGAAGATAAATAGTTATAGTCGGAGCTTCTTAAAAAGCCATATCCATCGGGCATCATTTCTAAAACACCTTCTGATGCAATGGCGCCATCAAACTCTACGTTAAAAGCTGGCTCTTTTCTAGGCTGATTTCTGTTTTGGTGTGGGTGTTGACCCTGGCCAGGTCCTCTTTGTCCGCGGTTGTCGCTCTGAGGGCCACCACCGTTTTGCTGTTGACCAACAGGTTGTCCGGTTTGAGGATCTTTTGCCTCTTGTGTACCTTCTGTTTCTGGTCCAGCAGCAACTTCTGGAGCTGGAGTGCTTGCCGCACTTTCGTCCCCAAATAATTGAGCAGCTATTTGAGAGGCCTTGTCGTCAATACTTTGATTAGGGTTTTCGCTTTCTGGAGTCTTTTTAGCAATTGGCTTGCGTGCTCTTACTGGAGCAGCTTCTTCTTTTGCTGGGATGGCCTTTTCGGCTTTGGTTGACTTAGGAGCTGGCGCAGCAACAGGCTTGCGTCCCCTTTTTGGTTTGTCGTCTTTTTCTTGCACTGTAAATCTTATAATTTAATTAAAAATCGAATCAAGTTCGGGGCTTTTGAGCGTCTTTGAGGTTGAATTTGGGATGATTGATCCCTGTTTGTGGGCATTCGCGATATAAATAAATAGAACTATCGCTTCTTTCTAATGCAATGTTAAGCAGTTTTTCAATAAAAAAACAATTTTTTATGGGTTATCTTTGCCTTCCAAATAGTACAAATAGTTATTATGTTCAACCAAAGAGTAAAAATTAAGCAATTGTTATCCGGAACCGACGCAGCAAGTGCGGTGGGTGCCGAAGTAGTAGTAATGGGATGGGTGCGTACTTTCCGTAATAATCAGTTTATAGCATTAAACGATGGTAGTACTAATAATAATGTTCAAGTTGTAGCAAGTTTGGGAGAATTTGACGAAGCTTTATTAAAGCGTGTAACTACTGGTGCATCTTTAAAAGTAAAAGGTGTAGTTGTAGAGAGTCAAGGAAAGGGACAAACGGTGGAAGTAAAAGCAACAAGCATAGAAATATTAGGGGATAGCGATGCAGAAAAATATCCGTTGCAACCTAAAAAACATTCACTTGAATTTTTAAGAGAAAAAGCACATTTGCGTTTTAGAACTAATACGTTTGGATCGGTGTTTCGCATACGTCACTCATTGGCATTTGCGGTGCATCAGTTTTTTAACGAACGTGGATTTTTATATTTACACACACCAATTATTACAAGTTCCGATGCAGAAGGTGCTGGAGAAATGTTTCGTGTAACAACGCTACCATTAGAAGGCGCTCCAAAAAATGATGCTGGCGAAATTGATTTTACACAAGACTTTTTTGGTAAGAGTACTAACCTAACAGTGAGTGGTCAATTGGAAGGAGAGTTAGGCGCAATGGCGTTCTCAGACATTTATACATTTGGTCCCACCTTCCGTGCAGAGAATTCAAACACAACAAGACACTTAGCAGAATTTTGGATGATTGAGCCCGAAGTTGCTTTTAATGATTTGGAAGACAATATGAACTTGGCCGAAGATTTTATCAAGCATTTAATTGCTTATGTGATGAAACACAACGCGGATGATTTACAATTTTTAGATACACGTTTAGCAGAAGAAGAAAAACAATTGCCAACAGAAAAAAGAAGCGGATTGGGATTAATTGAAAAATTAAAATTTGTGTTGGAGGGTGGGTTTGAAAGAATTACGTACACAGAAGCAATTGATATTTTATTAAACAGCAATCACTATAAGAAAAAGAAATTTCAATACGATGTGAAGTGGGGAATTGATTTGCAAAGTGAGCATGAAAGATACTTGGTGGAGCAGCATTTTAAAAAGCCTGTAATTGTTACAAACTATCCTGCTGCTATTAAGGCTTTCTATATGCGTATGAACGACGGATGCGAGGCTGGCAAAGAAACTGTTGCTGCAATGGATATCTTGGCGCCAGGTATTGGAGAGATTGTGGGTGGATCACAAAGAGAAGAGCGCTTAGAAAAACTAGAAGCTAGAATGAATGCCATGCATATTCCTTTGGACGAGATGAGCTATTATCTAGATACGCGCCGTTTTGGTAGCGTTCCTCATGCGGGCTTTGGATTAGGCTTTGAGCGTATGGTTCAATTTGTAACCGGCATGACAAACATTAGAGACGTAATTGCGTTTGCAAGAACTCCGAACAATTGTGAATACTAAATTTTATTAGAGCGCGTTTTCGCGCTCTTTGTTTTTAAACTAATTTGATAATTCGTTATGGGAATATTATTTGTATTAATTGGTGCATTCTGTTTTGCAATTAGCAATGCCTATTGGAAAAAAGTAACGCAAACAATTCCATATCAAGTTGGAATGTTTTTTCGAGGTGTATTTGCATCTGGTTTTTTTGCCATCTTGTATTTTGGTTTTAGAAATCATCAATTTTTTGCAGGTTGGACCGTTACGCCATTGGAGATAAATCAAAATTTATTGTACACAATTTCTATTTGTGTTTTTAATATTTTTGGATTGATGTTTTTTTTACGTGGCATTCAAAAAGCGCCTGTAAGCCTTGTGGTGCCTGTATCTGCCCTAAAGGTGTTTACCATTTTAACTGCAGTTTTTGTAGTTGGTGAAATTTGGAAGATGCCTTATTTATATGCGTTTTTTTTATCAACTGGAGGACTATTGTTATTATATATAGATGGTTCTGAACACGCAACGGCTAAGGAGCAAAAGCTTGGAGTATTGTATGGACTAGCTTCTAGTTTTTTCTGGGGAAGTTCTTATGCGTTATATAAATTTCCTATTGGTTGGTGGGGTCCGCTTGGTTTTAGTTTTGTAATTGAAACCACTGCAATGTTGTTTGGGTTGGTCTTAGTAATTAGAGATGGATTGTTGAAACAGTTGTTTAATTATGTAAAGTCTGTTCATATTCAAACCTATATTGTTCAGGGTATATTATTAGTAGCAGGCGGATTGGCAATTAATATTTCGTATCAGTACTTGCCTATAATGGTTATAAATATTCTAATTATTAGTAGCCAACTATTGTCGGTGTTATTGGGCTTTATGTTTTTTAAAGAACGTTTAAGCTTAAAACAATGGGCGGGTCTTATTTTAATTATGATTAGCTTTTTTGTGGTTGCTACTGCTGTATAAGGCCTTTGAAGTTGACTAGATCTTATCATTTTTCCTAGTTTTCAATAAACAAGCCTATTTTTTTGCTATTTAAGGCGGGCTAACCTATATTTGCTGCCCGGTAATAGCAATATTATTGGATGGATATTTAATCCGATGGCGCTGTAGCTCAGTTGGTAGAGCAAAGGACTGAAAATCCTTGTGTCCCCGGTTCGAGCCCGGGTGGTGCCACAAGCCCTCAACGAAAGTTGGGGGCTTTTTTGTTAAGTCCTTATTATCTTTACCTCATGTGCTATTACAATAGTGTAAATATTCCCAAGGGGTCCAAGGTAAAGGTTAAGGGTGTTACTAAGGAGCTTCCGGCTATATGCAGGCCAATGCAAAGTGGCTTTGAATATGCCAATTGGCCCATTATAAAGTCTAATGGCGATGGTATTGAGCTAGAATTGGGGCATTGGGAGTTCATCGCACCCTGGGTTAATAGTACTTTAGAGGTTATAAAGGGGCGTGAGAAATTCAACACCCTTAATGCAACCGCAGAAAGACTTTTTGAAAGCAAATTATATAAGCAGCCGGCACTTAAACGAAGATGCTTAGTATTATCATCGGGGTTTTATGAGTGGAGACATTTTAAACCAGAAGCTGCTAAAAAAGAAATAGCATATCCTTATTTTATTTCGCTTAAAGACAAACCCTATTTTTTTATGGCCGGAATTTATCAGCCATGGGTTGATATAGAATCTGGTGAAACGATGGATACATTTTCTATTGTTACAACAAGGGCAAATAGTATGATGGCGCAAATACATACTAAGAAAAAAAGAATGCCAACAATTTTAAATGACGAACAAGCGGACGATTGGTTAAACCCAAATATCCCTGAACAAAGAATTTTAGAGTTAGCACATTCTCAATTAAATGAAAACTTAATGTCTTCTTTTACAATTAAGAAAGATTTTAGAGGAGACGCAAACCCAATGGAGCCATATGTTTACGAGGACCTACCATTAATACAAACACAAAATATTTAACATGAAAAAACTAGAAAAATTAATACAAGCGCTTGAATCTTATATTCCACAAGCGGAAAAAATAAACAACAATGTTTCTAATGTAAATGTAGGTTGGCATATTGAACATAGCCTATTGGTTATTATTTCTATCGCACAAACTATTTTAAATTCCGATGCTTCAAAATATAAATGGAAGTGGAGTACTAAGAAAGTAATTGTTTTTTTAGTGGGAAGTTTTCCAAGAGGAAAAGCAAACGCACCTGAAATTGTAATGCCCAAAAATATAGCTAGCGCAGAAAGTCTTGCGCAGCAAATTAAAGCTGCAAGAAATTCAATTCAATTATTAAAGAATGCGGGTGCTAAGCAATACTTCACACACCCAATTTTTGGAATGTTGGATCGTGATGCTACTATTCCATTCTTGGGTATCCATACGAATCACCACCTTAAAATAATAAAGGATATTCTTGCTTAGTTTTAAATCCAGGTTATTCTATACTCCCTTGTTCTCGGCCCTTCTTCTTGCCTCTTCGGCTTCCTTGTAAATACGAATCCAGGTAAGGGATATATCTATTATTGCCAATAAGGGTCCGATCATAACTACCATAATTACCTCCAATCCAGGAGAGTATCCAATAACTCCATCATAAGAAGACATCTTTGAGCGCTTGAATAATTTATAAAGGCAGTAGATCGCACATAGGATCCAAACGATGATAATTACGTTTTTTAACATATTGGGTGATGTTTCTTTTTATTATAACGCGGCAACCGCTATTTTATTGCTTCAATTTATGATAAGGCAAATATTGACAAAGTGTGAATTTATTTAAATAATTCGCCTTAAATTGCATCAATGAATAGCAATATCCATAAATTATCTAAGTTTCCAGCCTTTACTTGGTCTCAAGAAGCACTTAATGAACTAGTGCTTTCACTTAGGATAAAGCAAGATACCCTGCTAAAAAGAATGGATACTCTGTCCGTTGAACTTAAACAAGAAGCTAGTACCCTAATTTTAAGACAGGACATAATCGCTAACATTGAAATCGAACAAAATTTACCATTTTTTGAACAATTTTTGACTATTTTGAGTCAAAATGAGCACTTTTTGGGTAAAAACGCATCATTTTTGACTGATTCTACTCAAAATTATAAGGCAACACTAACAAAGGAAAGATTATTGACTTGGTTGCCGCAATTTAGCCAAGGAAACCTTAATGCCACAAACATACAGTTGGATCAATTCTTAGCCTGGTTCAATAAACCGGGCTTGGACAGATTATTAAAGGCGGCGATTGCTCATTTGTGGTTTGTGAGTATTGCCCCCTTTAACGGTGGAAATGGATTTGTTTCAAGACTTATTACCGATATGCAATTGGCAAAGGCCGACGGGACCCATTACAGATACTATAGTTTTAGCAATCAGTTATTAAAAGAACAGGACGACTATCAATTTATATTAGAGCAGGTGCAAAAGGGCTCACTTGATATTACAATATGGTTGCAATGGTTTTTAAACTGTTTAGGTCGGGCTTATGATGCATCTGACAATTTACTTTCTCTAATATTAAAGAAAGACGCTTTTTGGAAAAAGCATGTTGATGTTATTGTAAACAAACGCCAAAAGCAAATTATAAATACGTTGCTACAAGGGCTTGGTGAAAAATTAAGTACTACTACTTATGCAAGCTTAACAAAGTGTTCTAGAGATACGGCATTAAGAGATATAACCGATTTGATGGAAAAAAATATTTTAATAAAGAAAGAAGGTTTGGGAAAAAATACAAACTATCATCTTTCACACTAGCAGTTTTTATAAATAATAACTATCTTAACACAGACACAATCAACCCTTAAACAATGGCCAATAAAAAATTAGGATTTAATACTGCTTATTCGGTTGTTGTAGCAAACATGATTGGTGTTGGTGTTTTTACTTCATTAGGTTTTCAGCTGGTTGATTTACATAGTTATATTTCCATTTTAGCATTGTGGTTATTTGGTGGTTTTTTGGCATTGAATGGTTCTTTATGTTATGCCGAACTAAGTGCTACGTATCCAAAGTCGGGCGGAGAATATAATTTTATCAGACAAGCTTTTGGAGATGAGGTTGGGTTTTTATCTGGATGGACTTCTTCCATTGTAGGATTTGCTGCACCCATTGCTGCTTCAGCTCATGCATTTTCAAAATATTTTTTAGACGTCACGCATTTTAATATCAATCCGCTTTATGTTTCTATACTTATAATTTTAATTATCTCAATCGTTAATTGCATTAGTCTGGCGTATAGTTCTAAGTTTCAAGTATTAACCACTTTTGCTAAAATAGCCTTACTGGGCTTGCTTATTGTGGGAGGTTTATATGTTGTATTTTATGCGAAGCCTCATGCAATTGGAACAAGCTTTCTAGTTGTTGGTGATTATAAAAGAGAATTAATTTCACCAGCTTTTTGGGTGAGTTTAATTTATGTCTCTTACGCTTATTCTGGATGGAACGCCTCTTCTTATATTATTGAAGATATTGAAAATCCAAAAAAAGTAGTACCACAGTCAATTATGTTTGGAGTGATTTCGGTGATTATAGTTTATACACTTTTAAATTTTGTATTTATTTTATCTAGCAATCCAACAAGCTTGGTGGGTAGAGAAGATTTTGTTTTTAATGTTGCCAATAATTTATTTTCTATAAACGGTGCTTTGTTAATTTCGGCACTAATTGCCTTCTTTTTAATTTCAACGATAAGTGCACTTATATTAATTGGTCCTCGAGTAATTCAAACTATTTCATTGGACTATCCTTTTTTTACATTCCTTGTAAAGAATAATAATAATGGAACGCCTTACCGATCTATATTAACACAGGCATTTATTTCTATTGTTATTTTAGTAACAAGTAGTTTTGATTTTATCATGTCTACAATGGGGTTAATTCTTAGCTTCTTCTCCACCCTTGCTGTGGTTGGTTTAATGGTGCTAAGACATAAGCATCCTAATATTGAACGTCCCATTAAAACACCTTTATATCCACTACCGGCTATATTGTTTATTGGGTTTAATGTTTGGATCATGTATTATGTAGTAACTATAAAACCTACGCAGGGTATTTATAGCTTTATCTTTTTACTAGTTGGAACAATGCTTTATTATATCGCGAAATTCAACAACAAAAGAAAAACAGAATAAAACTTTACCTAAAAATGTTTCTCTAACCTAAGCTCAAATAATCGCCATGAAAAAATACACGCTCGCATTAGCTATGTTGATAATAACTAATGTTTACGCACAGCAAAAGATCAAATTTTTTTCGACCAATGCCGATACGACTCAGTTTACTTTAACCAAGGAAGGTGCTTCACATTTAGCTTCACTTCCTATGAAGTGTATTTTACAAGAGTATCCTAATAAAATAAATCACACTGCCATTTCAGATAGTGATCAGGTAATTACACCAATCCAACAACACCCAAGCTTTTATGGGTGTTTTGATTGGCATAGTAGTGTGCATGGTCATTGGATGCTTGTTAGATTATTAAAACAATTTCCAGACTTAAAAGAACAAACTGCCATTAGGAAAGTATTGAACACAACACTAACAGCAAAAAATATTCAAATAGAAACAGATTACTTTAAAACTCCCTTAAACAGAAGCTTTGAGCGTACTTATGGTTGGGCCTGGGTTTTAAAATTACAACAAGAGTTATTAGACTATAACGACCCGGATGCAAAACAATGGAGAGCGGCTTTACAACCATTGTGTGATACGATTATTAAAATATGGAATGTATATCTTCCAAAACAAACCTATGCGAATCGTTCTGGAATGCATGGTAATACTGCGTTTGGTTTAACATTTGCATTAGACTATGCGCGCGCAACGCGCAATTTAAAATTTGAAAATGCAATCATTGCTTCAGCTAAACAATTGTTTTTGAATGATAAAAACGCACCAACAATTTGGGAGCCAGATGGTGCTGACTTCTTTTCTCCTTCTTTAATGGAGGCCGACTTAATGAGAAAAATATTAGATAAGAAAAGTTTTACAAGCTGGTTTAACAACTGGCTTTCTAATAAAGCATTGCAACATTTAACCGAGTTGCCACATGTATCTGATAGAAGCGATTTACAAATTGTACATTTAGATGGTTTATGTTTTAGTCGTAGCTGGTGTATGTCAGGAATTGCACAAGAGCTTCCTAAGACCGATCCACGTCGCAAATTATTATTGGCATCCTCGGTGAAACACTTAAACCAAAGTCTATCTACTGTAGCTTCGGGCGAGTATGGAGGCGAACATTGGCTTGCTAGTTTTGCCGTTTATGCAATTAATGGCGGAAAATAATCGCAACCAGTTTAAGATGATATTCAATCTATTCTTAAATTTAGTAAACATTAAACTGCCATGTCCTCAACCCCCCAAACGAGTTCCTTAGGTTTAAATACCTTCAAGGGCAGTTGGTTGCCTATACACACAAAGCATTTGCTAAACCGAACCCTGTTTGGAGCAAAGGCCGGGGACATTGCCTATTTTAATGCGAAGGGTTTAATCTCAAGTGTGGACGAGCTCTTAAATGTGCCTAATATATTACCCGCTCCGCCTTTAAATGATTACAATACAAGCACTTTTGTTGATCCTAATGTTGCGTTAGGAAATACCTGGGTAAATGATATTTCAAATGATGGCAGCATTAATAGCTATCGTCGTAATAGTTATAAAAAATGGTTGCTTAGCGTTTGGGTAGGTCAAGATAAAAACATTAGAGAAAAATTAACCCTGTTTTGGAGCAATCATTTTGGAACAGAAGCGGACACTGTTGCTTATGGTTCTATGATTTACAATCATCATCAAATTTTAAGAACCAACTGTGTTGGAAATTTTAAACAAATGGTTCGCGCGGTTACTACCGACCCGGGAATGCTTAGGTATTAAAATGGATATTTAAATACAAAAACAGCGCCAGATGAAAATTATGGAAGAGAACTACAAGAATTATTTACGGTTGGAAAAGAGGGTGGTGCAAAATTTAGAAAAGACTTATGTAAAAGCCATTATAAAAATGTAAAAGCCCCGCAATTGCTTGCAGGGCTTCTTAGTAAAAATTTATAGTTGGTTTATTAAACTCTATACCAATCTGCTTTCCAATTTTGGATTGCTAATTTAATTTCTTTAGAGGGTAAATTTTCTTTTACTGCTTTATCAACTAATGCAACAAATTCTGCATCTGATGCAAATCTTAATGCGACTACCTGCAATACAGAAAGTTCTTTTGGCAATAATTTATTAGTTAAGGTATAGTATCTTAAATTTTCTTCGGCATAAATAGCACGGTCCTGTGCTTTTAATGGGAAGGTTCTAATATAAATCCAAAGTATAACCAAAATGACACTTACCAAAACCAATAATGATGCTAAATATTTATTGTCGGGCGTTGAGTGAATTAAATAATTAATGGACCCACCTAATAATGCTAGTATAGATAGCATACCCAGATAGTGAAATCCAGGAACCAATTGCGCATGGTTTTTATAATTTTGTTCTTTCATAATTGATGTTTTATTTTAAAGGTTGAAAGTTACTCCAAATTAATAATCTAATTCAATAAACTATTTTACTCTTTTTAAATCTAGGTCTTGAAAATCAAAACTAAAATCTGTTAAAGGAGAAATTGCTTTCATTGTAATGCCCGATGGTTTTCCGTCCATATCAGTTGTAAACATTACATATGCATCGGCGTCCATAGTTCTATCGTTCCATCTTACGATGAGTGTATTGCCCTTAAATGGGAATAATTCTCCTTTTAATTTAGGAGAACGCTTGCTGGTAAGCCAAGCCTTTCCGCCAGTTGTGCCAATCTCAATGTCTCCAAACCAAGTGTCTTTGTAGGTACCTATATAAGGAGCTATATTAAATCCTCCTGCCGCTTTTGCTTGTTCTGATTTAATGTTTTGTTCCACCTCGTCATTAATCTTTTTTGCCTCTGCTTCCCCCTTTTCAACTCTGTCGTGCATGATTTTCACCCAATCAAATCCGGCAATACCTAAGTAACTATCTTTAATTGTATAACTTATAGCGTTAAATGCAGCTCCCGATTGTTGGTTGGTAAAGACAATAATACCCAAATTTAACTCAGGGAACATCACAACCTGTGTAACTATACCCGCTAAACCGCCAGTATGTGTCACTTGCTTATAACCTTTTACATCGCTTAAAAACCAACCTAATCCATATGCAGCAAAATGGGTGTTATAAGGAGCAACCGCTCTTGCGCCAATAATGGTTTGCGCCGACCATGTTTCTTCATGCACCTCATCGCTAAAAATTTTCTGTTTTAAACTATCACCATATTTTCCATGATTCATTTGTGCAATCACCCACTTGCTCCAATCGGTAACATTGCTCCAAATACCTCCAGCCGCATTTGCAGATTCACTCCAGTCAATATCCAGCACTTGTAATTTTCCATCAACAGGTGCATGTGGTCTAATTGCATTACTTCTGTCTTTTAGTCGATATAATGAAGCTGCAGTTGATTTCATGTTCAATGGTTGCATTATGCGTTGTTCTACAAAATCTTCCCAGCTTTTTCCACTTGCTCTTGCTACAACTTCTCCTGCAACAATGTATAAGTTGTTATCATAATCGTATTTAGTTCTAAAAGCAGAAACTGGTTTTAAGAATCTTAAATTATGAATGATATCTTTTTTTGTAAAATCACTTCCATCGGGAAACATCATTAAATCACCCGCACCCAATCCCAATCCGCTACGATGTGTTAATAAATCGCGTATTGTAAATGCTTCGGTAACATAAGGGTCGTACATTTTAAATTCAGGAATATAATCTGTAACCTTATCGTCCCATTTAATTTTACCTTCGTCAACAAGCATTCCCAAAGCCGCTGCTGTCATAGCTTTGCTATTAGAGGCTACACCAAACAAAGTGTTTTCATCTACTTTTTTACCAGTGTTAATATTAGCAACACCATAACCTTTTGCGTGAATCAATTTCCCGTCCTTCACTACTCCAACAGCAATACCAGGGACATTAAATGTCTTTAATACTAAGTTGGTTAAAGAATCAATTTGTTTGCTAGTAATTGCTTGAGCGTTTACATTTTGCACAAATGCAAATGTCAAAAAAGCAAAAACGGTTGTAAATAATAAAGTACGTTTCATATGTTTAAATTTTCATTTTTTAATTGTTAATAATATTCTTCGTCATCTTCCATAATCCAAATTGCCTTTCTTTTATTGGGTTGTAACCAATTTAAATATTGCAACATGTCAGACTCTTTAATTGCAACGCAACCTGCTGTGGCAGAATATTTATCATCCGCTACGTGAAAAAATATAGCACTACCGTTTCCTTTTATAACAGGGTTGGTATTATATTCAATCACCATGCAGTATTTATAATGAATACTTTTTAGCAACAAATTTTCATATGATTTTGCATTGGTGACGCCGCGAATATGTTTGTTATAGTCATTGGATGCGGTATCGTCAATCCACTTATCTTCGGGCGTAGATTGCGTAAAAGGTAAATTAGATGGTATCGTAGGCTCGTAGCTAAACAATTGTCCTAGGCCAAAAAATCCGGTTGGCGTAAAGCCGTCTCCCTCTCTTTTAAAGTTAGCCATTCTTAAACCACTTCGACCAATGCTTGCTCTAACCGGTGCTAGCTTTAATTCCCAAAGACCATTTTCTTTTTCAACACCTGCAATTTTTATATCACTATAATGCTCTCTAAAAACCACTAACATTTGATCAACAGAATCAAATATTTTTTTGTCTTTGTTTGTTGGATGATTCCAGGATTGCATTAATGACTCAATGTTATAACTACTATCTGGTAAATCCTGTGCATGTGAAACAACGCAATTGATTAGAACAAAAAATGTAAATAATAATTTTTTCAATGTAATGTGCTTGATTACTTGAAATTAAGAAATAAACTTCTTGTATACTATAAAATTTGAGAAAACTTTCTAATACAGGAGATCGACTTTTTCAAAAACTAAACACTAGTTTTAATTTGTTTAGAAACTGATCGTAAATATTGAATAAAATCAAAAGTATAAATACGGTCTTTTTCATCGCGCTTGAATATTATTTTGAAACACACTTACACAATTCAGTATGAGTGAAAATCAAAATATATAATGAAAAAAATATTCATTGCGACACCCCTGTTCTTTCTCATTTGCTTTATGCTTTTATCGGGTTGTACCAAATCGGTTGATTCAACAATATCAACACCAGCTTCGGTATACACACCAGGTGATATTGCAGGAGACCCAGCATTTACGGGACTATATGATGCCTTAAATCATTTTGATCCTCATTATTTACAATTGGTTTACAAGGATCAGAGAACAACTACAGAAATAAATACAGGTGCGGCTACGTTGATTAAAAAAATTCAAGAAGATCCAACGAATGTAAGATTGCAACAGGAACTCGCAGATATTTATAGATTTAAAAACATAGAGGAATTAAAATACTATTCGGATCAGATCGCAATTAACGCTGCAGTTATAAAAAATAAATATTATGCTAAGGATACAAAGTTTAGTAGTAAGCAAGTGGCAACCTATTTTAAAGCAAGGTCCTTATATGCGAGAAACAGAATGGACTCGGTAATGAATATAGAAAAAATTAAGCCTAGTAGTATGTATGACGACTATGTGCTTAACCCAGAGCCTCCTGCTTTTGGATTTTTTGGAGAAATGGATTTAGAAGGTATGGATGGCGGAGGAGAATGTACCGATGATTGTTGTTATCAGTTTCAGGCGTGTAATACTACTGCAAGGTCAAGGTACTTGGAAAATTTTTATTCAACAAAACTAAACACAGTTGCAAGTAGCACAGTTGTTGGCGGTTCAATAGGTGCAATTTTTTCACCATTAGGGGCAGTAGCTGGATCACTTGTAGGAGTATATTTTGGAAGCTATATTGGAGTGTCAGTAGCAAATGAAATTTTTTCGTTAGATAAACAAGCTTGTTTATTATTATATAAATCTTGTCTTTTAAAAAGCACTAATCGCTAATCAACTATTATGAATAATTTAATTTTAAAAAACTATAAAGAAAACAAGCTTATTTATATTGGCGTTTTTGCATTTGTTGTCATTAGGATTTGCACACCATATTCTTTGACCGAATTTGACCATAATTCTTTGATATATAAATTTAATTTTTTTATTATCGGATTAAATTATTGGTTCATTACAGTATTATTTTTATTAATTGGATATAATACTTTTAAAAAAGGAGGAAAGCTAAATAGTCTTATTGCATTTGTATTATGCCTTTTAGGGCTATGTTTCTTTATTTTTCCATTTTACATATATTATGAAATCTATAAATTAGACCAAGCACTTATTATTATTCACAAGAAACTAGAAAGCTTCAAAAAGTAATCTTTAAACCACTTCATTTAGTATAATCCCAGGGGCATCCACATTGGATGCCCCTTTTTATTGGCTCTAATTTATCATTTACGGAATAAGCCTCGTCCTCCATCCTTTAATTAAACCTTCTTGCCTAGTATTTGTTATTTTGCATACTATGATAGGCCATCGTTTTGTCAATTTTGTACCGGGAGAAAACTCAAAATCTAAATTTGAGCAAATGCTTGATATTTTCACGCAGCTGCTTAATTATACGAGTGGGGATGCAAGCGAGGCCCTAGATTGGATGAACCAGCTGGACCGAACCCACAAGTTTACAGACGACAATTATGGCGTGGGTGATTTTATAGAGGACTTAAAGGAAAACGGCTATTTAAAAGAGAATCCACAGGACGGCCGTTTTGCTATTACAGCTAAAACGGAACAGACCATTCGCCAAAAAAGCTTAGAAGAAATATTCGGCAAGCTTAAAAAAGCAAAGCAGGGTAATCATAGTACCACTAAAGCGGGTCCTAGTGGAGATATTAATTCTGACACACGTTCTTTTCAATTTGGTGACTTAATGGAGCAAATTGATTTTACGGAAAGCATTAAGAATGCACAAATAAACCGAGGTGTTGATTCCTTTTCAATGCACGAAGATGATTTGGTTATTAGAGAGGCAGATTTTAAAACACAGACTTCTACTGTTTTAATGATTGATATTTCACACTCTATGATTTTGTATGGTGAAGACAGAATTACACCTGCAAAAAAAGTAGCGATGGCTTTATGTGAATTAATCACAAAAAAATATCCTAAAGACACCATTGATATTGTTGTGTTTGGTAATGATGCATGGCAGGTAGAAATAAAAGATCTTCCTTACTTACAAGTAGGACCATATCATACTAATACTGTTTCTGGGCTTGAATTAGCCATGGATATATTACGTAAGCGTAAGACTGCCAATAAGCAAATATTTATGATTACCGACGGCAAACCTACCTGTTTAAAAATTGGAGGTAAGTATTATAAAAATAGTTTTGGACTAGATCGTAAAGTAGTGAATCGTTGTATTAATTTGGCAGGCCAATGTAAAAAATTAAAAATTCCAATTACGACTTTTATGATTGCCTCGGATCCTTATTTACAAAAATTTGTAGAAGAGTTTACGGAGATGAATAATGGTAAAGCCTACTTTGCTTCACTTGACAATTTAGGTAGTTTTATATTTAATGATTTTGAAAGTGGAAAAAGAAAAACAGTTTATTAATTATGAGTAAGAAAATAGACATCAGCAAAATTTTAACCCTAGGTGATTTAAAAAAATCGGGATACCAACCTAAGTCCATTAAAGATGAGGTAAGAGATAATTTAATTGCAAGTATTCAAAACAAGGAAAATGCTTTTGAAGGTATTTTGGGATATGAGGATACGGTAATTCCAGATGTAGAACGCGCCTTGTTGAGCAGACATAATATTTTGTTCCTAGGATTGCGTGGCCAGGCTAAAACCAGAATGGCCCGTCAAATGGTGGACTTACTGGATGAATACATTCCAACTGTTGCAGGTAGCGAGGTAAATGACGATCCATTACAGCCATTAAGTAGGTTCGCCGTGGACCTGATTGCCGAACATGGAGACCAGACGCCTATCCATTGGGTACATAAAAGCGCTAGATATGGTGAAAAACTAGCTACACCCGATGTGAGTGTGTCGGATTTAATTGGAGACATTGATCCTATAAAAGCCGCTAATTTAAAATTAAGCTTCGCAGACGAAAAAGTAATCCACTATGGAATTATACCTCGAAGCAATAGAGGCATTTTTGTAATTAATGAACTTCCCGATTTACAAGCAAGAATTCAGGTTTCATTATTCAATATTTTACAAGAAGGCGATATTCAAATTAGAGGCTTCAAGTTGCGTATGCCACTTGATATTTTATTTGTGTTTACAGCTAACCCCGAAGATTATACCAATAGAGGAAGTATTGTAACGCCATTAAAGGATAGAATAGAAAGTCAAATTTTAACACACTATCCAAAGAGCATTGAAACTTCTTTGGCCATCACCGAACAGGAAGCAAATATTTTACCTGCACAAAAAGAAAAAGTTGAAGTAAGTGATTTAGTAAAAAGATTAATTGAGCAGGTTTCTTTTGAAGCAAGAACAAATGAGTTTGTTGATAAGAAAAGTGGAGTGAGTGCGCGTCTAACCATTGCTGCATATGAGGCTGCGGTGAGTAGTGCAGAACGCAGAGCTATTATTCATAACGAAAAAAACACTCAAGTTTGGATTAGCGATTTGTCAGGAATTATTCCTGCAATAACAGGAAAAATAGAATTGGTTTATGAAGGTGAACAAGAGGGTCCTTATGAAGTGGCGTTAAATTTATTAAATAAATCTATTCGCACTTTATTCGTTTCCTATTTTCCAAATCCAGATGATGTGAAAAAGAAAAAGCCTGCAAAAAAATCTGCAGCAAATACAGGCGAACCAAAACAACCAGACAACCCTTATGCATTAATTACAAAATGGTTTGATGCAGGTAATCATTTGGATTTATTATTAGATATGAAAGACGATGAAAAAGTTATTGCATTGTACAAAGTAGATGGCTTATTTGGTATCGTTAAAAAGCATTTTCCTCAAGCAGGTGAAAAACAAGCAGCATTATTAATGGAGTTTGTCTTACATGGTTTATCGGCCTACTCTTTAATTAGCAAAAAGATGATTGACGGGAAGATTGAGTTTAAGGATTTAATGGGCAGTATGATGAATCTGGGTTCAATGAACTTTGAGGAAGATGATTTCAATGATTACGCATAAACAATTGATAATCAATTAATATTTTGACAAAGGCCAGTAATTTACTGGCCTTTTTTTGGCGAAATGGGTGAAATAGCTATCTTTGTTCCATCATCAAGAACCCTTTAGTGGGTACCAACCGAGAGAGTTTAACTCCGCGGTGGTAAAATAGATGAGGTCATTAACGCCAAAATAAAATAAACCATGTTTTTACAACATCATTCCACCGCATTATCTCAAGTAATTTCTCAATCAACTTCAAATTCTGAAGATTTTGAATTAATAATTAAGTCAAAGAGCGAGTCTACTATTAAAGGAAAAATTTGTTTTGAATATTTACAACAAAGCTTTCAAGCACAAATTGTAATTACCGAGTCTAGCATTAAAGTAGTGACGCAGTATCCATTTGCGGGCATCCTGGCATCTGCGCCAGTGTTGTCTACATTTGAGATTGAAGCATTTCAATATTTACACAAAGGAAGTTTAACCAAAAATGGTCATCAAAATATTGTTTGGTTAATATTGGATTTAATTCATTTGTATAATCTACTAAGATTTAAACCAGCATCTATTTTGGAGTTATATCGTGATGCTTTTGCTTTTGCCAAGGAACAGGATAACTCGGTTATTTTTGGACAACTTTCACTTGAAGCTCCTATTTCAAAAACGACCGCAAAGGTTTTGGGACAAAAAGCTAAGCGTAAGACCAAATATGCGTACGGCAATAATTTAGACTTATTAGCCAGTTTTCAGGAAATTCTAGCTAGTTATCCTCAACAGTTTTTACTACCTAAGGCAAACTTGGCAATCCTTGAGCCCGCACTGTCATAACTTATAATAGACAACCTATTTCCATTCGTGTAAAAGCATTCTATTTTGAAAAGTTATAAAGCCATTTTCTTTAACTTACTTCAAAATTTATAATATGCGTAAAGTTTTGTTTTTATGTTTGCTTTTTGCTTTGACCTTGTCAAATGTAAATGCACAATCTATTCCCTCTCCAAAAGAACATTTTGGATTTAATATCGGAGATAATTATCATCTTGCTACGTTTACTCAAACCGAAGCTTACTTTAAAAAATTAGCAGCTGCTTCTAATAAAGTAAAGCTACAGGTTATTGGCAAAACCGAAGAAGGACGTAATCAGTATATGGTTATAGTTTCTGATCCTAGTAACATAAGACAATTAGAAAAATATAAATCTATTTCACAAAAATTAGCACGCGCCGAAGGTTTGTCTGACGAAGAAGCTAAGCAATTAGCAAAAGACGGAAAGAGCGTAGTGTGGATTGATGGCGGATTACACGCAACCGAAGTGGTTGGTGCGCATCAGCTAATTCAAACTATTTATACTGTTTTAACAAGAGATGACGAAGAAACAAAACGAATTTTAAAATCTACAATTATCTTATTTGTTCACGCAAATCCTGATGGACAAGAATTGGTTTCAAATTGGTATATGCGAAATGCAGATACTTTAAAAAGAACTACTGATAATGTTCCTCGTTTGTATGAAAAATATATTGGTCATGATAATAACAGAGACTTCTTTATGTTAAACATGAGTGAGTCAAGAAACATGAGTCGTCAATTATATATCGAATGGATGCCGCAGGTTTTATACAATCACCATCAAACAGGCCCTCCAGGTACAGTTGTGGCAGGTCCTCCTTATCGTGACCCATTCAATTATGTGTATGATCCATTATTAGTGACTGGCATTGATGCCCTAGGTGCAGTTATGAGTAGCAGATTAAATGCCGAAGGTAAACCTGGTTACACCATGAAGGCGGGTTCGGTATATTCCACTTGGTGGAATGGTGGGCTTAGAACCGCAGCGTATTATCATAATATTATTGGTTTATTAACTGAAATTATTGGTAATCCAACCCCAAGTAAAATTCCATTAGTACCACAAAGATTAATTCCAAACAGCGCAACACCGTATCCAATTACACCTCAACAGTGGTATTTTAAAAACTCTATCGATTATTCTGTTTCATTAAACTATGCAGTATTAAATTATGCATCTAGATATAAAGATGAATTGTTGTATAATATTTACACAATGGGTAAACATAGCATTGAAGCTGGCAGTAAAGACAGTTGGACAATGTCTCCTAAAAAAGTAGAATTGCTAAACGAAACTTTTAAAGCTGACAAAAAAGAAATTAAGGGCGATACTTTACCAGTTGAATATTTCTCAAAGGTTTATAAAAACAAAGAGTTAAGAGACCCGCGTGGATATATTGTTACAGCAAACCAAACAACCACAGCAGCTTCTTTTATTAATATTTTATTGCACAGTGGTATTAAAGTTCAAAAAGCAACAAGCGAATTTATGGTTGCTGGAAAAAATTATCCAGCTGGATCATACATTGTAAAAACGAATCAGGCATTCAGACCACATGTATTAGATATGTTTGAGCCACAGGATCACCCTAATGATTTTCAATATCCAGGTGGTCCTCCAGTAAGACCATATGATGCAGCAGGTTGGACACCGGCGTTTACAATGGGCATTCAATTTGATAGAATACTTGAGGATTTTAATGGTCCATTTGAAAATATCGCATACGGCGACGCACAATCTCCAAAAGGAAAAATAAGTTCTGACGCAAAACAAATTGCAGGCTATACTTTTTCAACAAAGGACAATGCTTCTTATGTTGCAGTGAATGATTTATTAAAAGAAGGTGCGCAGGTTTATAAAAACAAAGAACAATATTTTGTAGCTAATTCAGATAAATTAAAAACGATTATTGAACAGGTTTCAAGAGACAAGGGTGTGAATTTCACAAGTACATCAACAAAGCCAAACAATATGGACCAACAAGTAAAACCATTGCGTATTGCTTTGTGGGATAAATATGGCGGATCAATATCGTCTGGTTGGGTAAGATGGATTTTTGAACAATATCACTTCCCATTCAATTTAACTTTTGCAAAAGAAATTGACTCTGTGAATTTGAACGAAAAATATGATGTGATTGTTTTTGTAGAAGGTGCAATTCCAGCATTAAGAGCTGAACCTTCTCCGTGGGAAGAGAAAGAACCTAAGGCGGACGAGGTGCCAGAAGCGTATCAATCTAAAATTGGAAAAATTACTGCACAAAAATCAATCCCAGCTTTACAAAAATTCTTAACCAATGGTGGTAGAGTTATTACCATTGGCTCAAGTGCAAACCTTGCATATCATTTAAACCTACCTGTTAGAAATGCATTGGTTGAAATGGTTGCTGGAAAAGAAAAAGCATTGCCTGGTGAGAAATTTTATATTCCAGGAAGTGTAATGCAAGTAGATGTAGATAATAATTATTCACCTAACTGGGGCATGAACAATAAAGCCGATGTTTATTTTAGTGCAAGCCCTGTATTTAAATTAGTACCAGAAGCCATTGCTCAAAAAGAAGTTACACCATTAGCTTGGTATGCAACAACTACAACACTTAGAAGTGGTTGGGCTTTTGGACAATCTTATTTACAAGACGGTGTTGCTGCATTTGAAGCAAAAGTAGGTAAGGGTAAATTATTTGTGTATGGACCTGAAATTACTTTCAGAGGTCAAACACATGGTACTTATAAAATGTTATTCAATCAATTGTATCAATAATTAATTAAGCAGATTTTTTTTCTGCAAATCTTGGACGAATTACCCAGCTTGCCTGGTTTGGCTTTCTAACTACAAGCCATGAAAAAAAGAATATAGTAGTTAATAACGTTAATGCTTGTGGTACCCACTCGGGTATCACACCATTAAGGTTAACTAATAATCCATCTTGATTGAATTTGCCAAATCCTAAAAGCGAAGGAATTCTGTAATAATAATACATAGATACACCAGCCGCAGCAAATATACTCGTCAACCTTTTTTCATAGTCAGCTCCTACAATCTTACCAAAAAACCAATAAGCAATTATTGAAAGTCCAAATCCTATCAATGGATTAATATAAACAGCTACTATATCATTAATGGAAGTAATACTGTTTGCATTATCTGGTACATTAAACCAACCCCATATAAACCCAGGTAGTCCCGCCACAACCAACCAACCACTAATACGATGATAAATTGTTTTAGTTGCACTTGTTGGTGTCAAATTGGGTGTTGAGTCTGGACAAGGGATAACACAGTTTTGGCAATTATCACAATTGGCATTTGGCATAGACATTAAAACATTGGCGCCATATAATTTTTCTACGGGGTGTACTGGACATAATCCGGAACACCATGCGCTTTTCCATTCATATATAAATCCAAGACTTACCCCAATAACAGCCATAATAATGAGCATTATTCCCGTAGCAATGCCATTATTATTAAAAATGGCGTGACGTAGTGGCACAATAATATATAAAGCCACAACAGCAATTAAGTTTAAAATACCCACTTGCTTAATGGTTAATTTTTTTCGTTGAGACAATCCTAAATGTCTTGGCAATAAATTAGTTGTAGCTAGTGGACATACATTTCTCCATACGCCAACTGCCACTACAAATAAAAATGGAGCAATAGGTATCAAAATATTCCAAAATAGTAGCACACCAATTTTGGGAAAAAATAATAAGCATGTTAAAATAGTAGCACCAATTAGCCACACTACAATTTGTATGATACGCCAAATTAAAATAGAACGAGGAGATAAATCGGCACCCGATTTCAAGTTAAAGGTTGTAGGCATAAAAAAGCTTCAAGTGTAAAATTTTCTTGAAGCAAGTTTAAAATAAAAGAAGAGACTAAATTATGATATTAGTCACTATGACCTTGTTTGCCCCTGCCTTTAGGAACAAGCATTAATGTTTTTTGTAGTGTTTGTTTTAAATGACGCTTTACTACCTGCCCCATTGTTTTGGCTTTAAAGTAGGTAGATGGCTCAGAAAAATGGGCAGTTAATTCGTTTTTGAGTTGTTCAATTTTTTCTGGTAGGGATATGGTGTCAGCACACATTACGTCAAACAATTCATTCATACGGTATCTTGCCGACGCTAATCTAAAAGTCATCATGGTTCGTTCTTCCGCTTGGTATTGCGCAATAGAATCTTTATCTAACTGCTTAATTACAACATCAACCAATTCTTTATTTTCTTTAAAAAACTGAGGTAAGTATAAATTTTTCTTTCCTTCGTAAGATTGTTGATCAAAGTCAATTGCTCTAATTCGATATTGCGAATCTTCAATATCTGGAATAATATTCACCACAAAATTATAAGAGCGCATATCTCCTAAAAGTTGTACAAAACATCGCTCATTAAATTTTACAAATTCTTTTGCAAGTCTGGTTAAGTTAGTTGTAGGGCTATGTAAATGTTCGGCAATAAATATATCGCCAGGAATTCCTGGAATATGTTCTTCTACCAATGTGTCTTGGTAAGTAAAATAAGTAATTCTATTAGGCGAAAGCAAGTGCTCAAGCTCTAAACCATATACCCTGCTTGCGTCTGCGCGTTTAATATAATAGTGGTCATAGTTATCGTTTAGTTTATTTACAATTCTAATTCTAAAAGGTTGACTATTGCCGAAATAACAAAAATCAATTCTTGCAACATCTAAATGACTAATTAGACTTGTATCACCTTCGGTTTTTAAAATTGCATAAATTTTTACTAAGCTTTCTCTTAAATATTCCCACTCACGCATATCATAAGAAACCTTTTCCCAGCTATTATCCTTGCCATGTTTGTCTTTTAAAGGAACTGAATAAGTATACCTTTCCAGATCCTTATAGGTAACCGGCAACTTTACCTCTCTTCGGTAATGACTTAGATATTCACGCAAGGAATCATTAATAGGGAAAAGTACTTTTTTCCTTGATGGCTTGGCGCTTTCGGCCGGTTTATTAATATGGTCAAAAAAATTTGGCAAAATATTCTAGTATAAATTTAATGCATTTGATTTGCTTAATATCTATTGAAAATAAAAAACCCTTATATCAATTGATACAAGGGTTTGGGAATTGGACTTAGAAACTATTATTTTCCTACTACTTTGTATTTTAAAATGTTCCCATCTATAAATTCTTCATAATAGATATTCTCTGGCGTTACATACAATTTCTTATTGTTGATGATTACAACTTTAAATTGGCTCGGTAATTGCAAAACAATATCGCCTACGCTAGGCGTATAGATCGTAACCGGGGCATTGTTGACAGTTGAGTTGGCATTGCTAAGGGATACTTCGGGTTGCTTGTCGGTGTTTAGTACGCCGTCTTTACCTTGTACAACATATTTAAGCTTGCCATCTGCTCCCATAACTTCCTTGTAATATGTACCTAAGTATTCATAAAGCTTTTGATCATTTACGACAATTGGCTTTGCATCCTTTGGCAAGGCTGGCACTTCGGCTCCAACAGGAGCTTGAACCACTTGGTATTTTTTGTCCTCGGTTGGTCGGTAAAACACACCACTATAATAGTAGTATGGGAATCCGCCAAAGTTAAAACCCCAATATCCCCTAGGTAAAATTCCAAGGGTTAATCCAAAAGGTGGTGCAATTAAACCATAATAATCACCATAAGACGCATAAAATAACCCATCTGCAAAATAATAGGGGTATCCTCCAAAACTTAATCTTAGATAAGAACTTGGTAAACGAAATATACCTCCATAAGGCAAGACGCGCGCGTGATAAGAGCTTTGACCAATAAAATGGTTGCCTACAAAATGATTGCCACCAAAACCACCACTAAAGTGACCACCACCTCTTCCGCCTCTTTGTGCATTGCTAACGACTGAGGTTAATAATAACGCTACCATCACAAGCATGATTGAATAAACTTTTGTAATTTTTTTCATAACAAATGTATTTGTATATACTATTAGACAACAAAGTAACGAAGAAGATTAATCTGCTACTACTTAAAAAATACTTAAAGTCGTTAAGATTATCACAATGAATATCGCGCCGAGGCATCTCATAATTATGTAAATTTGAATTTAACAAGATTGCTTATATAAATTAACGCCATGAAACAATTTCGCCTTAAAGCATCGCTTTTTATTAACTATTTCCTATTTGCTATTTTGTTAAATAGCGTGGGGACGGTAATATTACAAGTTCAAAGAAATTTTGGCGTATCAGAACAAAGCGCAAGCGTGTTAGAGGGATTTAAGGATTTAAGTATAGCAATCAGCTCTTTTTTAGTAGCATCTTTTATTATTAAAATTGGATATAAAAAAGCAATGTTAGTTGCGCTTGCATTGGTAGGCGGCTTCTGTTTGTTAATTCCATCTCTTAATAGCTTTTGGGCAACTAAAGCATTGTTTGCAAGCATAGGTGTGGGTTTTGCTTTAATAAAAATTACCACTTTTGCAACCATTGGATTAGTAGTTAACAACGAAAAAGAGCACTCTAGTTTCATGAACTATTTAGAGTCCTTTTTTATGGTTGGTGTATTGACTGCTGGATTTATATTTAGTGCATTTGTAGACGACAATAATCCACAGTCAACAAATTGGTATCATGTTTATTATTTATTAAGTGGTATGGCATTGCTTGCTTTTTTATTGTTGTTAAGTTCTCCTATCGACGAGTCGGCTATTCATCAGGAAGGACCAAGTTCATTAACTGAGGATTTTTTGGGTATGTTAAAAATGCTGACTATCCCAATTGTTTTAATTTTTATTTTCAATGCATTTTTCTATGTGTTAATTGAACAAAGCATTATGAGTTGGTTGCCAACATTTAATAGTAAAGTACTTCATCTTCCTACAACACTAAGTATCCAAATGGCTACTATTTTAGCCGCTTCTACAGCACTAGGGAGGTTTGTTGCAGGATTTGTTTTGCGTAAAATAAATTGGTTTATAGCAGTGATTGGATGTTTACTATTAGCAGCAGTGTTGGTATTAGTAACCATGCCTTTAGCTAATTCTGCTAAAGGAGTTATTGTTACCGGATGGTCTACTGCTCCTTTTGTGGCTTATGTATTTCCTTTAATTGGTTTTTTAATTGCTCCTATTTATCCAGCAATTAATTCTACTATTTTATCTACACTTCCAAAACATCAACACGCACCAATGAGTGGACTGATTGTAGTTTTCTCTGCTTTAGGAGGCACAACAGGTTCTATTATTACTGGCACCGTGTTTCATTATTTTGGTGGACAAACTGCATTTTATTTTTCATTAGTGCCTATTACACTATTAATAATTTGCCTGATACTTTTTAAACGTATCAAAGCAAAAATTGCATAAGAAATTTTATGAGAGATCATACAGAAATAACAGCACTGTTTAATGCAGTTCAAACGGGCAATATTTTTTTAGACAGCAAAATATTTTGTGATTGTATTCCAAAAGAAGACTTGGCAAGCATTCAGCATAAATACGAACAAAAAAAAGGTTTGCCCGATTTTAATTTGCAAGCATTTGTTTTTGATCATTTTATTTTACCGGAAAAAATTGCATCTGCTATAGTTGCGGATACCAGTGCATCGGTTGAAGCACATATTGAAAAACTTTGGCCCGTATTATTAAGAAAGCCAGATACAAAAAACAATGGGAGTTTATTAGCCCTACCTTATGAATACATAGTTCCTGGAGGAAGATTTGGAGAAATTTATTACTGGGACAGTTACTTTACCATGTTGGGATTAAAGGAGGCGGGCAATACCATTTTAATAGAGGGCATGGTTAAAAATTTTGCGCACTTAATTAATACGGTTGGGTATATTCCTAATGGGAACAGAACATATTATATAGGAAGGTCCCAACCACCTTTCTTTGCATTAATGGTAAAGCTGTTGGCGGACATAAGGGGTGAAAATGTTTATATAGATTTCTTGCCTGAACTACAAAAAGAGTATGATTTTTGGATGTTTGGTGAGCATAAGATACAAATAGAACCTGGTGCAGTATTAAATAGATATTGGGATGACAATACAACACCAAGACCCGAAGCGTATAAAGAAGACATAGAATTGGCGAAGGAGTCGGATGGGCCATCAGAAACTGTGTTTAGAAATATTAGAGCTGCAGCAGCATCGGGATGGGATTTTTCCACACGTTGGTTTAAGGATGCCAAATTGTTTTCAACGATACATACCACCGATATTTTAGCGGTGGACCTAAATTCTTTAATGTTCCTTTTTGAAGAAATATTAGAAACAGCATACCTGGTTAAAGGTGAAAAGGAAAAGGCCCAGCTACTTAATACTGCAAAAGAAAATCGTAAAAAATTAATTTCACAATACTGTTGGAACCAAAATCAAGAAACATTTTGTGATTATGATTGCAATGCCGGAGTAGTTAAGCATACCATTTCCTTGGCAATGATGTTTCCTTTGTATGCAAAAATCGCAACACCGGAGCAAGCGGCAAGTGTAGTAAAAATATTAGAAGCGAATTTATTGTGTGATGGTGGTGTAGTGACTACAAATAACACAAGTGGACAACAATGGGATAGTCCAAACGGATGGGCTCCACTACAATGGATCACGGTAGTGGCATTAATGAATTATGGTTTTGAAAGTTTAGCCAAAACTATTACAGAAAGATGGCTGAATTTAAATAGACAAGTATTTGCTCGTACTGGAAAAATGATGGAAAAATACAATGTAGTAAATACTGAATTAGAAGCTGGCGGTGGCGAATACGAAGGGCAGGATGGATTTGGCTGGACCAACGGCGTTTTCTTAGCAATGAAAAATATAATTAAATAAGTTTAGGACATAAGAAAGTACAATGAAAAAATCACTCTTTATTGTTTTTGCATTTATTTCAATAATTGCAAATGCACAAAAATCAAATCTAGTTTTAACTTCAAACGGACCGGTTCAATTAATGGCGCATCTGCAGGATGATGGTAGTTTTGTGTATTCGGTTTATTATAAAGGCAAGCCAGTGGTGGGCAATTCAAGCCTGGGCGTTGTTTTAGCTAAACCCGAACTAACATTAACTAAATTTATGTTAAATGGTGTTGACTCTAGTTTTGTAAATCAAAGCTGGGAAACAGTTTGGGGGGAACAAAATACAATTCGCAATAAATACAAAGAGTTTATATTTCATTTATCGGATCAGCAAACAAATAGCTATTTTGTAAATATCATTTTTAGATTATTTGAAGACGGACTAGGGTTTAGGTATGAGTTTCCAAAACAAAAAAATCTCCAATATTTTATTTTAAAAGATGAGGCGACTCAATTTAAAATGTTTGGCGATCATAAAACATTTTGGATACCTGGTGATTTTGACACCAACGAATATGCGTATAATACCACTAAGCTTTCTGAGATAGATGCATTTACTGCTAGCAAAAAAGAAAAAGATATTGCAGTGGTTTCTTTAATTAGTCCTAATGCAGTTCAAACGCCATTGATGATGAAATCTAGCGAAGGACTTTATATTAATATTCATGAAGCAGCTTTATTAAATTATCCTGCAATGAATTTGGAGTTGAATAAAGATAACCTAACATTTACATCGGTTCTTGTTCCAGATGCTGTTGGTAACAAAGCATACTTACAAGCGCCTTTTAAGTCTCCTTGGAGGACTATTATAGTAAGTGATAAAGCAACAGAGATACTAGCTTCAAAAATGATTTTGAATTTAAATGAGCCTACTGCTATAAAAAACACATCTTTTATTAAGCCACAAAAATTTGTGGGTGTTTGGTGGGAAATGCATATAGGAAAAGCAACTTGGTTTAAAGAAGGCGGCAAGCATGGAGCTACTACCGAGAACGTAAAAAAATATATTGACTTTGCAGCACAACATAAATTTGATGGCGTTTTAGTTGAAGGTTGGAATACAGGATGGGAGGATTGGTTTGGTAATTGGAAGGAAGATGTATTTGATTTTGTAACCCCCTATCCAGATTATGATGTAGATGCGTTAACAAAGTATGCAAAAGCAAAAGGTGTTAAAATTATTATGCATCATGAAACATCGGGTTCTGCAATTGGTTATGAGCGAAGATTAGACACTGCATATCGTTTTATGATTAATCATGACATGAATACAGTTAAGACCGGTTATGTAGGAAAAATTATTCCGAGAGGAGAACATCATGATGGACAATGGATGGTGAATCACTATACACGTGTTGCAGAAAAAACAGCACAGTATAAAATAATGCTAGATGCGCATGAACCAGTACATCCAACGGGGCTGCATCGTACCTATCCAAATTGGATGGCTAATGAAGCCGCACGTGGCACAGAGTTTAACAATGCACCAACATTGGGGATATTGCCAGAACACAATACTATATTGCCTTTTACAAGGTTAATGGGAGGGCCTATGGACTATACGCCAGGTTTATTCCATTTCCAATTAAATCAATTTGAGTCAGACAGAAAACAAAAAGTGAATTCAACATTAGCAAAACAATTAGCATTATATGTAACCATGTATAGTCCATTACAAATGGCTGCCGACCTTCCTGAAAATTATCAAAAGCATTTGGATGCCTTTCAGTTTATAAAAGAGGTGCCAGTGAATTGGTCAGCAACAAAAATTATTGAAGCAGAACCAGGCGACTATATCACCATTGCCAGAAAAGCTAAAAACAACAAAGACTGGTTTATTGGATCCATTACAGATGAAAATGCAAGAAGCTTAAATTTAAAATTTGACTTCTTAGATAAAAATAAAAAATACAAAGCAATTATTTATCGCGACAGCAAGGATGCAGACTTTGCAACCAATCCGGAAGCCTATACTATTGAGCAAAAAATAGTAACCGCAAACACCGAACTTTTAATACAAATTGCAAAAGGCGGAGGATGTGCAATAAGTGTTTTTGAAATAAAATAATTTATAAACTAATTATAAAGTACCGTCAGTGGTTGACTTGTAAATTGTACTTTTATATAAATATTTTAAGATGAGTGTATTTTGTTTTGCAAATAATAAGATTCAACCAATTGAATTAGCAGGTGTGCCTGTAACAGATTTATTGGTACAACGTGGTTATGGCATTTTTGATTTTTTAAGAGTTGCAAAAGACAAGCCTCTTTTTGTTGATGCGCATCTAGATCGTTTTTTTCATTCAGCATCTGTGATGCGTTTAAACATTCCTCAAACAAGAGAAGAGATTAAGTCAATTGTTAAAGCACTTATTCAAAAAAACAACATGGCTTATTCTGGTATTAGAATGTTAATAGCAGGAGGAGATGCCCCAGATGGATATACTATAGAAACTCCACACTTAATTATTATACAAGCGCCTTTAGCGGAACCAACACTTGTTTTACCAGAAACCGGAATAAAGTTGGCTACTTATAATTATCAACGCCAAATACCAGAGGTTAAGACGACGGACTACTTGATGGCTATTTGGTTACAACCTTGGATGAAGCAACAAGGTGCCGACGATATTCTATATCATCACAACGGATTAGTGAGTGAATGTCCAAGGTCCAACTTCTTTTTAGTAACAAAGGACAATATATTAGTAACAGCTAAGCAAAACATGCTAAAAGGGGTGACCCGCAAAAACATAATGCAGGTTTGTACAGAAAATAATATACCCTTTGAGGAGAGAGATGTGCACGTTAGTGAGTTTTCTACTGCCAAAGAAGCTTTCATTACAAGCTCAACAAAACGCATAATTCCAGTTCACCAAGTGGATGAAATTGTTCTAAAACCAAATTACCAGGACTCTTTTGCGAAAAAAATATACGATTTACTAGTAGCGCTGGAAGATTAAATTTAAGGCTATACCTAAAATCATCATTTATTTACTTAATTAATTGATTTACAACGTTTTAAGCATAAATTTAAATAGATATTTAATATTCAAGTATTTGTTAATCAATTACTTATAGAATAAACTGTTTAACTATATATGTCCGCTTTTGGGATTTTTTTGAACATTTAAATTTAGTTAATGATTTGTTAACGATTTGTAAGGTTTATTCGGAGGTTTTAGTTTAAATTCGCACTTTAAAATTATAAACAAATACCTTACAAAATGAAAAGTGTTTTAAAACAAGCTTTGTCTGTGTTATTGGTTATTTTAATATCTATTATTAAAGTAAACGCACAAGAAACAACAGCCGAGATACAAGGTTTAATCACTGTAGGAAATGCAGGTGTAGCAGGTGCAACTATTACTGCTGTTCACCAACCAACAGGAACCAAGTATGTAACTGCCAGTCGTAACGATGGTAGATATAACTTAACTAACTTGAAAATTGGCGGTCCTTACTTATTACAAGTAACTTATGTTGGTATGAAAACTGAAAAGCAAGATGATATCAACTTGTTATTAGGTCAAGCATACAAAGCAAATTTCAAATTAATTGAAGCAAGTAGCAATTTAGCTCAAGTTGTAGTTTCTTCTACAAGACAAGATAAGGTTTTCAATAACGCACGTACTGGATCTCAAGAAACTTTTAATAGAAATCAAATCACAAGTTTGCCAACTATTTCTCGTTCTTATAAAGACATCATCAAATTGACTCCAACTTATAATAGTGGTTCTTTTGGTGGTCAAAGTTCTCAGTTAAACAATATCACAATTGATGGTGCTAACTTCAACAACTCATTTGGTTTATCTGGTGATATCGGTGGTCAAACTGGCCAAAACGCTGTTTCTTTAGATGCGATTGAGCAAATTCAAGTTAACACTTCTCCATTTGATGTTAAGAATGGCGGATTCGTTGGTGGTGGTGTTAACTCAGTATCAAGAAGTGGTACTAACACTTACTCTGGTTCTGTTTACCAATACATGAAAAATAAAGATTGGCAAGGATATGAAGTAAATGGTGCGCCATATACTATCACTGTTCCTAAACAAGATTATAGCTATGATTTAAAAGGTTTCACTGCTAGCGGTGCAATCATAAAAAATAAATTATTCTTATTTGTAAACGGTGAGCAAGAAGCTACTACTACTCCAGGTACAACTTGGACAGCTTCTTCAGCTAGCAACGCGGCTAATGGTACTACTGTTTCTGCTGCTAACGCTGACTCATTAAACAAATTAGCTGACTTCTTAAAGTCAAAATATAATTACGATCCAGGTGCTTACCAAGGATACTCTTATGTTTCTTCTTCTAAGCGTTTAACTATGAAGTTAGATTGGAACATAGATGCGAACAACACTTTCACTTTTAAGTATAACTACTTAAAATCTGCTAGCCAAATTCCTCCTTCAAACAGTGGATCTGCATCTACAAGACAAGCAAGTACAACTGCATTGCCTTTCTTTGGTGCTGGTTATGAAATCAACAATAACGCGAATGTATTTATTGCTGAGTTAAACACTAAGTTTAGCAACAAGATGAGTAATAAATTACAAGTTGGATATACTGCATTAAGAGATTTCAGAAATGCATTATCTAGCAAAGAATTTCCAATGGTTGATATCTTAGATGGTAATGGTAAACCATTCACATCTTTCGGATATGAATTATATACTTATGGTAACAAATTAAATACTGACGTATACCAATTAAATGATAATTTATCAATTTATGCTGGTAAGCACGAAATCAGTATTGGTACACAAACTTCATTTAAGAAATACTTAAACGGTTTCTCTCCTAACTATGAGGGTGTGTTCCGTTTTAATAGCTTAAACGATTTCATCAACTCTGCAAATGGTGTTGGTACTAAAGCTGCAGTATATAACTTATCTTATACTTTAGGTGGTGGTGCGTTCCCATTAGTTGGTCCAAAAGACTTTGAAGCTGGTGTTTATGCTCAAGATAAATACAGAGCTACAGATAAATTAACAATCACCTATGGTGTGCGTTTAGATTATTCTAAGTTCTACAACACTTTCTTGTACAACCCAGTTGTAGATACATTAACTCGTTTCTACCAAGGTATTCATGCTAACACTGGTGCTGCACCAAACGTTGCTGTACAAATTTCTCCAAGAATTGGATTTAACTACGATGCGTATGGTGATCAAACTTTACAAATTCGTGGTGGTGCTGGTTTATTCCAAGGTGCACCTCCATTCGTATGGGTATCTAACCAAGCGTCTAACTCAGGTATGGCATTGTTTGGATCTTTTTCTAATACAAACACAAACGTGTTTAACCCAGACGTTAATGCTTACAGACCATCTGCAACTGCTGGTTTGAGTAGCTCTTACTCTATCAACGTTACAGATCCTAACTACAAATTCCCTCAAGTATTTAAATCTACTTTAGCTGCGGATAAAAAATTAGGAAATGGTTGGACAATCACTGCAGAAGCATCTTATACTAAACAATTTAATGCATCAGTTTTCCAAAACCTTGCATTACCTAATACAGGTTTAGTTAAATTAACTGATGGTCGTTGGAGATTCCCTTATACTTCTACTTATCCTTTAGGTGGAAAGCAAATGGGTGGTACAACTACTGCAACTGCTAACAACCCAACAATTGGTAACGCAATCTACATGACCAACTCTAGCGCTGGTTATGCTTGGACTGGAACTTTACAAATTCAAAAAATAACTAAGAACTTCATATTCACTGGTGCGTACACAAGACAAGAAGCTAAAGATGCTGCTGTAAGTGGTTCTACTGCTGCTACAATGTGGGGATCTAAAGTAACTTCTGACAATCCAAATGATTTTGTACTTGGTAATTCTAACAACTACATGCCTCACCGTTTAATCGCGAGCGTTGTGTACAAGAGAGAATTCATCAAGAATCAATTAACTTCAGTTGGTATGGTATACGAAGGTTCTCCTAACTACGCAACTTCTTACTATGTACAAGGTGACGTAAACGGAGATGGTATTACATACAACGACTTAATGTTTGTACCTAAAACATCTGATCAAATTAAATTGATCAATGCAACTGGTGACACTCGTTCTCAAGCTGAATTATGGAATCAATTAGATGCATTCATTGCAAATAGTCCATACTTATTTAGCCGTCGTGGTCAGTTCGCAGAAAGAAATGCTTACGTATTGCCTTGGACACACAAATTAGACTTAAACTTTACTCAAGATATTAAGTTCACAGTTGGAAGCAACAAGCATACTTTACGCTTTACTGCTGACATCTACAACTTCACTAACTTCTTGAACAAAGATTGGGGTGTATATTATGTACCAACAACAACAACTCCATTGGTATTCTCTAAAATGGATACTGACGGAAGAACACCAATCTACACATTCCCTTACATGGATGCTGTTAACAAAGTTCCTTATACAAGAGCTTACAAACCTAGCCCTAGCTTAGGTTCTCGTTACCAAATCCAAATTGGTGTTAGATACTTATTTAACTAGTATTTAATTCTAGATATTAAAAAAGCCCTCCCGAAACGGAGGGCTTTTTATTTTGTATACTTGAGTAATTTATACTTGCGTTTAGTGTTTTAAATTCTTTTTACGCGCATATTTTTAAATCTAACTACATCACCATGTCCTAAAAATCCTAGGTGACCAGATTTATTTAATAAACCTGGATGTTCTTTGTGATCCATTGTGCCATTTTTTGAAGCTAAAGCGTAATCACCATCAACGATTATAGTGCCATTTAAAACCACTTTAATCTTAGTGCCCTTAACTGTTATTTCTTCGCTATTCCATTCGCCTGTAGCCTTTAAATAGCCTCTCTTAGCAGGTATTACGCCATAAACTGAACCATGGTATTGATAAGGTTGCAATGTTGAATACATAGGATGTTCACTATCTAATACTTGAACCTCAATTCCTACATATGCAGCGTCACCTTCTAAAGGAGCGTGCACACCAATACCATTATTGGCACCTGGAGTTAATTGAAAATCGAAACGATACACAAAATCACTAAACTCCTCCTTGGTATATAAATTTCCTCCAGAGCCGTTTTCGGGACTCACCATTAAAGCACCATCTTGTAAAATGTAACCAGCAGTATTGCCAGTCCATTGATTAATACTAGTGCCATCAAATAATAAACTAAAGCCTTCTTTAGTTTCTGCATCACTTAATTTAACTGGTTCATTGGATGGGATTTCTCTCAAATAAATATTACGATAAGAAACAAAAGTTCCATGTGCTTGCAATTCAATTTGGTCTTTCACAAACAAAGGAAGATTATGATCCCAATAATTTTCTAATGGAATATTATCTGTAACTAAAATGCCATTTAAATAAACTGTTACTCTGTCTCCTTTCATGATAATATGAAATGTATTCCACTCCCCAACCTTGTTATCCGCTACTACTAAGGGTTTGCTGATGTTTTTTTGATTGTTGTATAATCCACCTGAACCAACTTGAGCACCAACTTCTCTACGACTTGTATCCCATATTTGTACTTGTGGTGTACCGCGTAAATAAATTCCTGCGTCTCCTTTTTCTTGAATGCGCCAATCTACATACATTTCAATATCACCATATTGTTTTACGGTTGCTAAATTTTCACCATGTAAATTTCCTGTAAAATTTAAGAGCCCGTCTTTCACTACCCAGTCCTCTCTCATTTTAACATCGGCTTTTGCTTGAGCTGCTTGCAATGCGGTATCACTCATTTTACTTCTTGCAATTGGATTGGCAACCAAGCCCTTCCATCCAGATAAATCTTTTCCATTAAATAAAGAAACAAAACCATAGTCGTAAGGCATTTTCTTTAAATGCGCTTTTAATGCAGGAACTAAAATAGTACTATCTTCTCCATGAATTAAAGGAAGTGCTTTTTCTAAATTAGCACGAACCTCAGGTCCATAAAGGGTTTTATCGTTTAAGGCTAATTTGCTAACAGTTGCTGCTGCTATATATTTTACCTCTTCATCTTCTAAAAATTTTGCAACAAACATAAATGTAGTGATGCCGGTTAATTTACTAGCAGTCCATAAAATTTGTTTCTTTTCAACCGGGCTAATTTTCATTTCACTTCTGTTTTGAAGCATCAATAAAACTTTGGCATTGTTTCGTTTTAAGGTTGTTTCTACATCAAGCATTTCGTTAACCGTTGGCAATGTTTTTAATCTATTGTCAACAGTTGCTTTGTCGCTTAATAATTTTAATTCTTCGGTAATTAAAATCTTAGCATATTCTGTTTTTGCTTTTTTTATTTGTGCTGATAAGAGTGACTTAAATTTAGCATTATCATTTTCCGATAATCCTATTTTATTAGTATAGGCGTGTAATGCATAACTTGCCTTAATCTTATAAGTACTATCATCTACCAAATTAAAAAAATGACTCCAATCGCTTTTTGTCCATTGGCTCATCAAATTTAATGGCGCAGCTGACTCGCTTACATTTTGATATGGGAATGACGAAATTGTTTGATCTACCGTTTGCTTTTCTTGTGCAAAACCAATGGCAGAAAGGCTTATGAGTAGAATGGTGTTTAATAATTTTTTCTTCATATTTATTTTTTAAATAGTCCATGGACCACGCATAGGTGGGTTAATTAAATAATTTGCTTCGTTGTCTCCAATAAATGTTTCTGCAACAGGATCAAAATTTAAAGTGCGTCCAAGTTGCAAGGCAATCTTTCCTAAATTAATAAGCATACATGATCTAAAACCATTTTGTTCATTTAAAGCAAATGGAGTACGGTATTTAACACTATCTAAAAAATCCGTAACCTGTGGGGCAGGATCTGGCATCAGAGCCAACTTTTCTTTTAAATTTGGAATGGTTGATTTAAATCCTGCGAATAATTTTCCGTTAGGTCCTTCTATATAAGCAGCATTTGGATCCTTTGCTTCACCATCTAAAATGATTTTACAACCGTCAGCATAGGTATAAGTAATTTTTCTAAAAGTGCCACAAGCATCAGGATGTTGTTGCTCGGCATCTACTTCTACTTTAATAGGACTGGTATGATCTTTTCCTAAAAAATATTGGATAGGATCTAAATAATGTTGTCCCATATCACCCAAGCCACCGCCATCATAATCCCAGTAGCCTCTAAAAGTTTGATGTGTACGATGTGCGTTGTAAGGCTTATAGGGAGCGGGTCCTAGCCAACGATCATAGTCTAATTGTTCAGGTACTTGTTGTGTTTCCAAATTGGTTTTTCCTACCCAATAAAACTTCCAATCAAATCCTGTTGTTTTACTTACTGTTACCGTTAACGGCCATCCAAGTAATCCGCTTTCTACTAATTTTTTAATCGGTTTTACTGTTGTGTTCATTCCATAAAAATTATCTTCAAAACGGAACCAAGTGTTTAACCTAAACATTCTCCCATATTGCGCAACTGCTTCTCTAACAATTTTTCCTTCGCCAATTGTTCTGGTCATTGGTTTTTCACACCAAATATCTTTTCCTGCCTTAGCTGCATCTACCGACATAATACCATGCCAGTGTGGAGGTGTAGCAATATGCACTATATCCACTTCGGGTAAGTTCACTAATTCTCTGTGATCGTGAAAGGTTTTTACGCCTCCGCCAATTCTATCAGCTACTTCTTTTAAATGAATTTTATCTACGTCGCAAATTGCAACAACCCTTGTTCCTGCATAAGGAATGTGGCCTCTTCCCATTCCACCTACGCCAATAATACCTTTAGTAAGTTGATCGCTTGGCGCCAAAAATCCTCTGCCTAATACATGTCTAGGTACAATGGAAAATCCTGCAATAATTGCTGCAGTGTTTTTTAGAAATTTACGCCTGCTATTGTTTTTAGCATTCATATTATTTGATTTAATATTTATGATTAATATCTGTTATTCTCCTTATTAAATTTATTCAATTTTGTTTACATTTGAATAGCTTACATCTTGAATACAAATAATTATATAAACATGAGCGAAACGCATTTACACCTCGAAGAACACATGAAAAGCACTGATCTGCTTTCAGATATTGTAATTGGAATGAGTGATGGGCTTACGGTACCTTTTGCGTTGGCTGCTGGTTTAAGTGGTGCAGTTGGGGATCATGTAAGCTTAATTTGGATTGCAGGTATTGCCGAAATTGCCGCAGGCTCTATCGCGATGGGTTTAGGTGGATATTTGGCGGGTAAAACCGAGCAAGACCATTATAAAAGTGAACTAAAACGCGAATATTGGGAACTTGAACATAAAAGAGAAGTGGAAGTGCAGGAAGTGCGAGATGTGTTTTTAGGATGGGGTTTAACACCTTCCACAGCCGAAGAAGCAACACAAGAGATAATAAAAGACGATAAGCGTTGGGTTGACTTTATGATGAAATTTGAATTGGGTCTTGAAGAACCCGATCCAAAACGTGCACATAGAAGTGCTTTTAATATTGGACTAAGTTATATTGTAGGCGGTCTTATTCCTTTAACACCTTATTTTTTTGTAAGCAATTCTTTAGATGGATTAAAATTATCGGCGATAATTACCTTAGTATGTCTGTATGCTTTTGGATTCTTTAAAAGCAAAATGACAGGAATCAATCCTTGGTGGGGTGGTGTTAAAGTAATGTTTATTGGAGCAATTGCAGCTGCAACAGCATTTACTATTGCTAAATTAATTCAGGCATAGTCATATCTAATTATAAAAGACATAGAGAAGAAATTATTTCTTCTCTCCAATTTTAGCAAAAGAAAAATTTACCATTTCAAGGTATGCTATAACATCCTTCTCGTTGTTTAATTTTGTTTTATCACCTAATAGAGTCATTTTAACAAAATCATTATTTGGAGTAGCGCCAATTATACTTTTACGGTCAAGATCTCTTAATGGACTTATTTTACCTTCATTATAAATTGCATAATTCTTTTTAGTATAAAAACTACTTACCGTTTTTGCTTGAATAGGGTCATAAGGACTTGTTTTAACCAATTGCTTTTGTAATAATATTAACTGGTATAAGCCTGGGCTTAGTACTTGATAAAATGCAGTACCCACGCCAGTTACATGATTTATTAGTTTTGCGAAGCTTGCTATTGGTTGTGTTAAGTTGGTTTTACTAAGAAATACAAGTCTTGTAATGCCCTCGTTTTCTACAACCAATTCTTCACCTGCACTATTTAAATAATAAATTTCATCCGAGTATAAATTTAATTTTGCTTGATTAATTTTAGCTTTTGAACCGTTTGCAAAATATATAATTGCTGGATTCCATTTGTCACTCCAAAATGGTGTGCCTTCTACATCGGCATAAGTTAATGAAGTGCTTTTTCCTAATTTAGAATTACCTGGATCATACGTCATAGCATTAAGATCTAACTCTCTTACTTCTGTAACAAGCTGTTGCCCTATTGCATTGAATCCAATTATCATAGCCAACACAATGAAACTTATTTTTATACTTAATGCAGTTTTTTTCATTTGAATAAATTAATATAATAAAGTTAGTTTTTATTTCTAATTGCAATTCCTTTTCTTGTTCCATTATGCACCCCTTTGTCAACCGTCAAAGCACCATTCACAAAAATAAATTTGAATCCTTTTGAAAATTGGTGAGGATTTTCAAATGTTGCCATATCGGTAACTTCATTTTCGTCAAATACAACAAGGTCGGCAATAAATCCTTCTTTGATTAATCCCCTTTCTTTTAAATTAAATTTATCTGCAGGAAGTGAGGTCATTCTTCTGATCGCTTCTTCCAAACTCATTACTTTTTCTTCTCTTACATATTTACCTAATACCCTTGCATTGGTTCCATAAGCACGCGGATGAGGACGACTAACACCCACTACTGCTATGCCTGCATCACTTGCTGCCATGTTAAATGGATAAGCCATAATGTTTTTTACATCTTTATCTCCCATGCCGTGGTAAACCATTTGAGCGCCACCCAATTCTATCATTTGTACAATAGTTTCAGCTTCGTCTTTAGCATTATCCTTGTTACCGCGAATCATATTAATTTCTCTTAAATTTTTTCCGTTATAAGTTGTATCTGCTTTAAAATTGGCAACATAAGCGTAATCAAAATGTTTTAATCCTCTCCCTTTTATAATACCTAAACTATGTGCTTTTACTTTTGCTCTAATTGCTGGGTCTTTTAATCTTTTTAAAATTGAATCCTGTCCGTCTGCTAAAACCCAATCAGGTAAAAGAATCCCCAAGTTGGTACTACTTGCTGTATAAGGGTATTGGTCTATTGTTACATCAATCCCTTCTTTTCTTGCATTTTTCACAAGGTCTAGTGTTTCGTTACTTCTGCCCCAATTGTTTTGACCATTCACTTTAAAGTGTGAAATTTCTACTGGCAAATGTGCCTCTCTTCCAATAGCAATGGCTTCATTAACCGCTTCGGCTACTTTGTCCTCCTCATTGCGAATATGTGATGCATATACACCTCCATTTTTTGCAATAACCTTTGCAAGCCTAACAACTTCTTCGGTTGGAGCAAATGTACCAGGAATATAAATTAATCCAGTAGACATTCCCACAGCACCATCCTGCATTGCTTTTGCAGCTATTGCTTCCATTTTTTGTAATTCCTGCTCTGTAGCATGTCTATTGGCAGTGCCCATTACTTGTTTACGAATATTATTATGGCCCATCAATGCAGCTACATTAATTGAAACACCTAAAGAATCGATATAGTTAAAATACATTTTCATATCATCCGCCGAACCACCGCAATTTCCTGTAACAACGGTAGTCACACCATCATATATGAAATTAGTTGCTAGAGGATTTCTGCTTTCACCGCCTTCAATATGCGCGTGCACATCAATAAAACCCGGAGCAACTATTAATCCTTTGGCATCAATTTCGTTATTCGTTTTCCAGCTTTTTAAATTTCCAATCGCAGCAATTTTATTGTTTACAATGGCTACGTCTTTTAACTGCCAATTGTTTCCAGTTCCATCCATAATTTTTCCATTGCGTATGATATAGTCTGCAGATTGTGAAAACAATAATTGACTAAATAAAAGCGTGATGATTAGTAAGCTGTATTTCATAATAGTGTGTTGTTGTATAAATTTAGTAAATCCTCTTTATATAAAATGAAATAAAAGGATAGCTGGCTATAAATTTGTAATTTTAAGAACACAAAAATTAAAGTATGAATTTTTCTAAGTTAAGCAAAGGCACTAAAGCGGTTTGGGGTGGCGAAGGAGATTTAAATGTGAGTGGTGCTGTAACAACTCCCATTGTTAATAGTGTAGCATTTGCATATACTGATGTTGAAAAGTGGCATCAAGTTTCCTTGGGAAAACAAGAAGGGTTTATTTATAGTCGTAATACCAATCCAACTGTTGCTGCATTGGAAGAAAAAATTCGTTTATTAGAGGGCGCCGAAGCTGCAACATCATTTGCTACTGGTATGGCTGCGATTAGTAATACATTATATACTTTTTTAACGGCTGGGAAAAGAGTGGTTTCTCAAAAAGACAATTATGGTGGAACCAGTAAAATATTTCTAGATTTTTTACCACTTAACAATGTAAATGTAACCTTGTGCGACACTACCAATTTTGATCAGTTTGAAGCCGAAATTGCCAAAGGTTGTGACATGGTATATTTAGAAACACCTACAAATCCAACGCTTAAAGTAGTAGATATTAAACGCTTAGCTGCTGCTGCAAAAAAAGTAGGTGCTATTGTTGTGGTAGATAATACATTTGCAACTCCTATAAATCAAAATCCATTATCACTAGGAGCTGACTTAGTATTACATAGTGCCACTAAGTTTTTATGTGGCCACTCAGATGCAATGGGGGGCGTTTTAGCAGGCAATAAACATTTGGTACAAAAAGTATATAACTATCGTGAAATAAATGGAGCAAGTTTACAGGCCGACCCTGCATATATGATAGCGAGAGGCATGAAAACATTAGAGCTTAGAATAGAAAGACAAAACGCATCAGCTTTAAAAATTGCTACTTATTTAAAAGCGCATCCTAAGGTACAGGATGTATTTTATCCAGGTTTGCCAACACATCCGGGTCATGAAATTGCAAAAGCACAAATGAGTGGCTTTGGTGGTATTATGAGTTTTGCACTTGTTGGTGGATATGATAATGTTGCTAAATTATTAACCTCGTTAAAGCTTGTTCATTTGGCTGCAAGCCTAGGATCAGTAAGCACATTAGCAGGACCTCCAAGAACCACTAGCCATGTGGAATTGACCGAAGCACAAAGAGCTCAGTTAGGAATACCAGAAAGCCTAATTAGATACTCCGTTGGCATTGAAAATGTAGATGACCTAATTCAAGATTTAGAAGATGCATTAGCCACTTTATAATTTATTTTATAAAATCATAAATTGCTTCTGCTACTTGCTTAGGTGCTTCTTCATTAGGCACGTGTCCTACTTTTTCTAAAATTACTGTTCGACTATTTTTAATATCAGCACTAAACAACTTTGTATTTTCTACTGAAATTAAACCATCCTCCTTGCCCCATAATATTAAGGTTGGCGCCTGAATGGTTTTTATAAGTTCGGTGTTTTGTTCAAAAGGATGTTTGAATAAAGACAATGCCGCTTTTCTATTTCCTTCACATAGCAGCAATTCATGGTACCTTGTTATAGTTGATTCTTCTATTAAACTATGGTCATAATACACGCCTTCAATACTTTTTCTTACCAAAGATTTAGGAGTTATAAATAATAGCAAATTATTTATAACTGGCATTTGTGCAATTTTAAATCCTAATGATCCCTTTTCATTTTTTTTAGGATATCCACTTGCATCAATAAGAATTAGCTTAGCCACTTTATTTGGATGTGCAACGGTATAATGCCATGCTATGCCCCCACCCAAAGAGTTTCCTCCAATTATACAGCTGTTTACTTTTAATTTAATTAATAGGGAGTCAATCACCCGTGTATAATTATCATAAGAATAACTGTTTTCTGGATTAAGTCCAGTTAAACCAAAAGCTGGCATGTCTAATGCAATAACTCGTTTGTTGCCATAACCAGCACCATTTAATATAGCTGTAACTTTTTCCCAGGTATGTAATGATGAAGAAGTTCCATGAATTAATACTAAAGGCAAGCTGTCAAGTGGGTTGCCCTGATCGCGATAGTGCAACTGCATACCCATAATAGGCATGAATTTAGAATCGCCTGTTGCATATTTTTTTATTAAAACATTTTTCGGAATATCGGATTGTGCAAAAACAGATACAATAATAATTAACAATATAAATAGGGATACAATGCCATATTTGATTGTTTTAAAAAGCTTAGTTGAGGTAGTAGACATAAAAAATACAGCCTGTTTTATAGACTGTATTAAAGTTAATCAGTTTGTATTGATTTATTTAAGAATTTTTCCGTCTTCCATTTTTATAATTCGATGGGTGCGTTCTGCAAAACTTGGATCGTGCGTAACAATTAATAGTGTTTGATTAAATTCACTTGATAATTGATTAAAGATATCAAACACCATGTCACTATTTTTCTTATCTAAATTTCCCGTAGGTTCATCGCCCATAATAATATGAGGATCATTGATAAGTGCTCTAGCAATAGCCACTCTCTGTTTTTCGCCGCCTGAGACATGATTAGATTTTTTTAAAGCCAAATGATCTATGCCTAAAATTTTCAACTTCTCCATTGCACGGTGTTCCACCTCAGCTCTACTATATTTTGCTAATTTTAATCCTGGTAGCATAACATTTTCAAGTACATTAAACTCGTTCAATAAATAGTGAAATTGAAAAACGAATCCAATCTTTTCATTTCTAATTTTTGCTAAAAAAGGCTCATTCTTTTTGGGCATTTCTTCTCCGTCAATGAACAATGCGCCATCATAGTCGGTGTCCATGGTAGACAATACGTATAACAGTGTAGACTTTCCACAACCAGACTTACCGGTAAGTGACACAAACTCTCCCTTATTAATGCTAAAGCTTAAATCTTCGATAACCTGAATTCGTACAGGATCGTGAAAGAATTTATTAATATTTTTTGCTTCTAATATGGTGTTCATGTTATTTACCTCTAATGATGACCACAGGGTCTATTTTACTTGCTTTTCTTGCAGGAAACCACCCCGCAAAATAGGTAGTGATAAAAGAAAATACAATTCCAATTACATAAAACTTTGGATTGTAATTGATAGGATAAGTTTTTATAGTTGGAAGTGAAACGGTATTAAATGGAATTTGATCAATAATTGAAGAAAGCCCAAAGCCAAACAATAACCCCATTAATCCACCAAAAATACCAATTGAAATAGCGATATAAATAAAAATACTTTTCACATCACTACCCGAAAATCCTGTAGCTTTTAAAATTGCAATTGAATCCATTTTTTCAAATATCATCATGTTTAAGATATTGTAAATACCAAATCCAGCAACAATTAATAATGTGATTCCTACCGAGTAGGAGATTAAAGTTCTAATTGAACTTCCTGTTTCAAATTGTGAATTAGCGGTTTGAATATCTTCGGCATCGGTCTGATATAATTTTTCATATTCCTTTGCAACCGCTGGTGCTTGTTTGATATCATTTAGTTTCACCTGTATGCTAGTGACATAATCATTGGGAACAGACAAGATTTTTTGAACAGTATTTAAAGATGCATAACTCTGAACATTATCAAAGTCTTTAATGCCTGATTGAAAAGTACCTACTACTTTTAATTGAAACCTTTCTCCTTTTGAAGTGGTAATTTGAACACCATCACCAATTTGCACCAATAATTTATCAGCTAAGCCTTTTCCTAATATAATACTGTTGCTAACTTTATTTAAGTCAGCAGAATTTCCGGTAGTGATATAGTCGTCAAAGTGAAATAATTTAGTTTCTTCTTGAGCATTTATGCCAAAGATGCTTCCAGTTATGTCAATGCTTCCATCATTAAAAAAAACTTGTGCAGTTAATTTTGGAGAATAGCCAAGAACTCGTGAATCTTTTTGTAAAGATTTCATTATAGCATCACTATTATAGATGGCTTGTCGGTTAGCATCAGATTTAATAGAGCCAATAAAATTATGCCCACTTGCATATTTAGCAGTCTTATTAATTGGTTGATCGGCATTGGGTTTTATATCATTATAGATTCTTACATGTGCTGTCCTATTAAGTATTAGTCCATCTAACAAGTCGTTTAGGCCAGACATAAAACTTAGCAATGTGATAAACATGGTAATGCTAAATGTAACACCAACTGCAGCAACCAGCGTTTGCCTCCACCTAGCTAGTAACAAAGCACTAGCGATATTTATGAGTAATCTTTTTCTCATTGAATAGATTTAACCAATTCGTCGGTAGTAGCAATCCCTGATAGAATTTCAACTTTTTCGTAATCCATTAATCCCACTTTTACTTTACGCTTTTCTTTATTTGCTAAATAGACAAATTCATTATCTATCAAATAACTACGAGGAATTGTGATTGCCTTCTCTTTTACTTCTATAATTATATTTGCTTGTGCACTTAAATTAGGAAACAAATTATTGGGTTGTGTTGTGAAAACCGCGTCTACTTTAAAAGACTTAGAGTTTTTATTCATCAATGGATAAATATTTTCAATTACAGCCTCAAATGCTTGCCCTTTATAGCTATCCATAGATATCATTGCCTTTTGTCCCTTCTTTAGTTTTGATATATCGTATTCATCAACCTGTAATTCTACAAAAAATTTATTTGCATCTCCAACTACAGCAATTGGTGTTTGTGTTGTTACTAATTCACCTAATTCTTTGTTTATACTGTATACTCTTCCATTTACTTCACTAGTAATTACATAATCATTCATAGAGGTGGATGAAATGGCAGCACTCTTGCTAGTTTGCTTAGATTGAAAATCGATTTGCTTTTTTAAATCGTTTAATTTTAATTTACTAGCATTAAATAAAGCGGTGCTATTTTTATATGTGATTTCTCTTTGGTCTAAATCATTTTTAGTTCCAATCTCATTGGACCATAATTTTTTTTGACGTTCTAATAATGAACCGTCATTTTCCATTTTTAATTTAGCTACTTCTAATTCGTTTTGTGCCTGATGTAGTTTTTCTTGATTGCTTTCACTTGAAGAATAATTGGCTAATAGTTTAGCATTTTCAAAACCCAATGTTTGTGCTTGGTTTGCTAGCTTTAAAATGGCCTGCCCTTTTTTAATAGGATCTCCTTCTTTTACTAAAATAGAAGCAATAATTCCATTTACTTTTGAAAAAGCCTCATATTGATTTAAGCTTTTAACAGTTCCCGATGCATAAACCGAGGAGGTAATGTTTTCGATTGTTGGATGCATCGTCTCCTGCTTGTGACCACATGAGCTTAATACTAGTAAAAGGCTTAAAAATAAGATGCTTAAGTTGATATGCTTCATAGAGATTCCATTTCAAAATGATTGAATTGCTTCAGTGTTTAAGAAACACACCTAAAGTTAGCTCTTTTATAAAAAAATAGGCAAAAAGAAGAATCCTTTTGCCTATTAGGTTTATAAATTTAACATATGTTAATCGTCAAGATCTTTGCCAGGTTTCAACTTTAAAAATGCTGCTCTTTTTGGTGCAGGTACAACAGCCTGATCTCCTTTTAATCCCTTCCAAAGTACTTCCGTGAAATCATGGTCATTGATACTATCTTCTTTCTTAAAATTAAATTTCTCACTCTTGCGTTGAGCTAAAGAAGATTTCGTATTTTTTTCATTGATATCCCATCTTAAAGGCTTGGCTGTAAAGCCACCTATATTTATATTTTTATCAAAGCATTTCCACAATGTATTAGCCGCAGCGTCATACTGACTCATTGGTTGCATACCTAAAATAAGCTCGATTGTTTTTAATACCGAACTTGTCGTATAAGGTGTGTGATCCACCATCCCTCTTTTTACAAATCCACCTGCAATGTAAGCTGGACTTCTGTGAGCATCAACATGATCTGGCCCATCCTGTGCATCATCTTCTAAGATAAATACTACAGACTCGTTCCATATTGGACTTTTACTTAAATATTCTACAAACATTCCAACTGCCAAATCATTGTCTGCGACGTGCGCATATGGCGAAGGTCGACCAAGTTTCATGCCCTCGGTATGGTCGTTGATGAGTCTTAATGTATTTAGTCTAGGTACTTGATTAATAGCCAACAAAGAATCAAAATCACGTTTCCATTGTCCAACCCTTGTAGTGTCTCTTACTTTTTGATCCCAGCTAGTATAATAAGTACAGAAGTGGTTTTTTAATACGGGAATATTAGGTTTATAGTCATCTGCAAATTCGCCATAAGTACGATAGGTTAGGCCGGCTCTTTTTGCAAAATCCCAAATGAACCCGTTTTTGTTATTCGCAATTGCTCTAGTACCTTCTGCGTCATAAGTTCCTCCTCTTCCACCATAACTTGTTACCCAGTTTTTTTCTAAGTAATCGGTGGCATATCCACCCAATGTCCAATTATGACCGTCTGCACTAACTTCTCCATTCACATAAAAATTATCAAGTAATACAAACTCTTTTGCCAAAGCATGCTGATTAGGTGTAATTTTTTCACCAAATAAACACAAGCTAGTATCTCCATTTCCCCCTGGCAGATCTCCTAAAATTTGATCGTAGGTTCTGTTTTCTTTTACAATATAGAATACGTATTTAATAGGAGAAGCGTCACCAATTTTTTGTGGTATTACTGAACCCGCTTCTGCATTTGATAATTGCTCTTTCTCTTTTGTGTAAGGCGTATTTTCATATACTGCTTTTGAATACAAAGCAAGTTGTTTATCAGAAGGCGTATTTATAATACTAAGCGTACCTTTCATTAACCCACCAATATATTGTACTTGTTTAACTGATTTTAATAAACCTTTTTGTACTCCAAGTTGTGCATTCTTTTTATAAGGGTCCGGTCCAAGTGGATTTGCAAAAGAAGAAAAACCTTTTCCGTTTGTAACATATATTTTTTCTCCAACTGTTTTTACACAGGTTGGATACCAACCAACAGGAATAAAACCTTTTGCTTTACTATTGCCAATTTCACTAACATCAAAAACCGTTAAACAGTTATTATCGGCGTTTGCAATGTATAAGTTTTTTTCATTAGCGCTTAATGCAACACCATTTGTAGTTGACCCCGATGGAGCATTTGGATATAATGCCGCATCTAGGGTTTCAATTACCTTATTAGTTTTAGTATTAATCACTGAAACGCTGTTGTCGTCTGAGTTTGCAACAAATAAGTAGGTACCTTTTTTATTTAAACACAAATCATTTGGATGACTCCCTACTTCAATTTGATCTGTGATTTTGTTAGTTGCAATATTGTAAATCAATAATTTTTTTGCACCCCAAATTGAAACGTATAAATCTTTTTTATTTGTAGATAAAATACAAGTATAAGCTTCTGCAGGCAATGCGGTTTTAGATGTAATTTTTTTAGTGTCAAGATTCACAACGTATAAAGCGTTGTTATCTTTTGTAACAACAAATAATTGGTTGTCGTTAATACAAATACCCGCAGGCGATACTCTGGTTGGCCATTTTTCACCAAGCTTAATGGAATCTTTTAAAATTAGTTTGTTGTCATTTATAGCATATTGTAAAATCCAGTTATCATTTCCTCCAGATGCGTATAAATATTTTTCATCCTTACTAAAAGCCAGTCCCAACCAGGATTTATCAATCTTAATATTATCAAGTACTTTATCGGTAACAATATCAATTAACTGAATAGTTTGTGTGCTCTGGCCATTATTTGTAACCGCCATTAATTTTTTTGTTTCAGAAATTGCCATATTTAATGGCAGATCCCCAAGCGGTAAACTTTTACCTGCTGGACTTAATGCCCATCCGTTTGGCAATAATACACTATTTGATGTTTCACTATTTTGTGCATTGGATGTAAACACAAAAACCAATAACAATAAACTGCATGCAATCTTTTTCATAATAAAAAATTATGCTACAATTTAATGATTCTATTGCAAGCTTGTATCAAGTAACCAATAGATTCTTATTTTGTTAATATGGGCTTTGCCTTAAATACAATTTTTTTTGTGGCATCTATTTTTAACCAAACAAAAGAGCCCATTAATACAATGATGCCAATATATAATACTGGTAAATAATATCCATATATCGATGCTAGGTAACCAAAAAATACAGTACTAAAATAGGCGCCTAAAAGACCAGCACTATTCATGGCTCCAGAAATGGTACCACTGCGGCTTCCACCCATATCCATCGCTACGGCCCAAGCCACAGGCGCCGTTAAGTCCATAAATGCCATTCCCAAGCCAAGTGCAATAATTGCGGTTAGGTTATCATCTACTAAGGCAGCCCCCATTATACAAATGCCTGCAACAAATAGTCCAATCATTGGAACAATACGTCTGCCCCATTTTTTACCCCATTTTACACATGCTCTATCACTTAACCAACCACCTGCAAAACAGCCCATAGCAGCTAATATATAAGGAAGAGAGGATGCCCATATTAATTGTGCAGGAGCAATGTGTCTTCCTTTTTGTAAATAAGTGTGAAACCAACTTTGAAAAAAATAAGCACCCACCGCATAACAGATATACATGCCCAATAAAAACCAAAGATTACTTGAAGTAAATCCACTCCAAAACGATGTTGTTGCGTGATCATTTTCCTCGGGTAGATCTCTATTATCCTGGATGTATTTTAATTCCTCACTTGAAATTGAGTTGCTTTGTGAAGGATCTTCTTTCTGCCAAAACAAAAAAATAATTGCCCATACAATACCTACTAAACCCAATACCCAAAAGGAGCTATGCCAACTATATTTTTGTTGAATTGGAATCACAATTACTGGTGCGAGTGCTGCACCTAATCGGCTTGCTCCCCAAATAATTGCTTGTGCCCTGCCTCGTTCCAAAACTGGAAACCATTTAGACAATAAGATAGATGTGTTTGGATATGCACCGGCTTCACCCACTCCAAAAAGAAATCTTACTACAAGCAACATGACAAATCCATTTGCAAATCCGGTAAGAATAGTAAAAACCGACCACCAAATAACTACGCGTATTAATATTTTCTTTCCACCGAGTCTGTCCCCTAAAAAGCCGGTAGGTACTTCAAAGCTAGCATAGGCAAGTGTAAACATTCCCAAAATCCAACCCCACTGCACAGTACTTAAATGTAGGTCCGACATAATATTGCTACTTGCCGAGGATATTGCAATTCTGTCTAAAAAAGTTATCATTGACAACAAAGACAATATCAACAATACTTGGTAGCGTTTTTTCATTAACCCAAATTATATAAAATTGGGCATTTATTTTAAATACAATGCTGCTATTTTATGTACTTCTTCGATTGGGTCATGTTCATTTCGATTAGTAAGTACAATGACCATTAATTTTTGTTCAGGAAATAATCCAACTGAATTTCTAAAGCCTATTGAACTACCATCATGAAATGGATGTGTAATATTTTGAAAATCTTCCACATGCCATCCATATCCATAATCAATTACTTTTCCATTATCTAGTTTTGTCTTATCCCAAGCACGCATCTGTTGCGCTTCACTAATTAATTTGTAAGACCACAATGCTTTAATCCATTTAGTATATTCTAATACGTTTGTATAAATACCCCCATCCCCTAATACAGCACTGGTAAGGCTTTGGTCGGTCTGAATCCATGTTCCATTTTCAAAAGTATTTCCATATGCTCTGTTTGCAACAACGCTTTTTCCATCTTCAAATGCAACTGTTGTTTTCATATGAAGTGTCTTAAATATATTTTCTTTTAAAAATTGTGCAAAAGGTTTTCCGCTAACCTGCTCTACAATTAATGCTAGAATTGCATATCCCGTATTGCTGTATTTATATTGGCTTCCTGCGGGAAAATATAAAGAGTCGGACAAAAACATTAACTGCAAACAATTAGTATCGTGTAATTGTATTTTTTGACTTATCGGCATTAAGTCCTCATAGTCAATCAAACCAGATGAATGTGTCAAAAGGTCTTTGATTCTAATTTTTGAAATATACGCAGGTAATAGTGAAAAATATTTTGAAATTGGATCGTCCAAAGAAAGTTTTTTCTTTTGCTCTAATAATAGAATTGACATTGCCGTAAACTGTTTTGTTACGGAGGCTAATCTAAAATTAGTGTTAGGCTTAATAGATTCTTGCTTAACAATATTGCTTAGGCCATAGCCCTTTTTAAATACAATTTTATTGTTTTTTAAAACCAACACACTTGCCCCAGGTTCATTGGGTGCTGCGTATTTTGAAACAATGGAATCAATAGCCGCTGCCAATTGTTTTTTAGATTGTGCTTGAGCCGATATCGCAAAGCATAATACTATTCCGAAAATCAGTTTTTTCATTAGGATCAACTTTATAGATAATGGTAGATGATTATTATTTATCCAATAAATTTAAACTATTATGTCTAATAAAATCTAGCCAAAATAGTAATATCTTTAAATGGTAAATTATTAAACATGACTTTTCGAAAAAGCAACCCAATAGATAGAAGAAAGTTTTTAGGACTTACAGGTTTAACAGCAGCATCTTTGCCTCTAAGCAAGTTTGCCATTGGGCAATCTGCAACGCCTAGCTTGTATAACAATTCTTTTAAGGACCGAATTGTTCCAATTAGTGTCGAAGAGCGTAAACAAAGAATTGCAAAAGCACAGGAGTTAATGGCTAAGGAAAAAATGGATGCTATCTTTTTAGAAGGAACTACGTCTTGTTATTATTTTACTGGAATGCGCTGGGGGCAGAGTGAGCGTACGTTTGGTGTGGTGATTCCTGCAAAAGGATCCATTGTATATATCTGTCCAAAATTTGAAGAAGACAGAGCTAAGGAATTAATTAAACCAGAATACGGAACCGAAGTGCGTTGTTGGGAAGAACATGAAAGTCCATATGCTTTAATATTAGGCGCAGTAAAAGATAGAGGCGTTAAACACCATCGAATCGGAATGGAAGAACGGGTTCGTTTTTTCATTGCGGATGGCGTAAAAAAATTAGCAACAGGTTTTGAGATAGTTGATGCTACACCTATTACGGCAGGATGTAGAATGATCAAAAGCAAGGCTGAAATTGCTTTGCTACAAATTGCGAATGATGTTACAATTGAGGCATATAAAATGGCATTTCCTTCGGTTCATGCTGGTATGTCACAATCAGAGTTCAGTGGTAATATTAGTGCCGCATTCAGAAAACTTGGATTTAGTGGAGGTGCCATGGTGATAGTAGGAAAGTATTCTGCTTTGCCTCACGGAAGTATTGTACCGCAAACAATTCAAGAGGGAGATATTGTATTAATTGATGGTGGTACAACCTGCGAAGGGTATGAGTCGGATATTTCTAGAACCATTGTAGTAGGAAAACCAACTCAGAGACAAATTGATGTTTGGAATTTAGAGAAACAAGCACAAGATGCTGCATTTGCAGCTATTAAAATTGGTGCTCCATGTGAAGTTGTTGATGCTGCAGCAAGAGCCGTAATTGAAAAAGCGGGATTTCATAAAAACTATCAATTGCCAGGCCTACCGCATAGAACAGGCCATGGTATTGGATTAGAAGGGCACGAATGGACCAATTTTGTAAAAGGAAATAAAACTCCAATACAAGTGGGCATGTGTTTTAGCAACGAACCTACTATTTCAATTCCTGGTGAATTTGGAATAAGATTAGAAGATTGTTTATACATAAGTGAAGATGGTCCTCATTTCTTTACAAAGCAAAGTGTTTCTATAGAACAACCTTTTGGATAATTTAATTAGTTGATTGTGTGTAAACTAATAAAGGCCGAGGGTGTTGCTGGTCTTGAAGGTGTGACCGTTGTAGAGGGTGTTCCAGTTAATACACTATTTGCATTTTTAACGCTAAAGTAAAGTTCTACATAATCGTTCACTCCTAGATCAATATAATAAGACCCAGTAATTATATTTTTAACGCCAGCTCCAAGCAGTGTATATAAGTAATTGGTATTAGGATAGGCACTGCTATTACGCCTAATCCAAACATTTAATTCATCGGTACCAGCATCTGATTTTATTAATTGCAAGCTATAATTAAGTTGGTATACACCAGCTTCTACAACACTTATGCGGGTTGGGTTTCCAGAAGTATTAGTAGTCACATTTATTTTATTAGCCAAATGCTGAAAATAAAATTTGACCGCTGTCGCGGTAGCTATTGTGGTTGCTTGTCGGCTAGTGTCGTAAAATAATCCGTAATTATTTTTTACTGGACTATAGCCTAAGCCTGTTAAGATATCGGTATTATTTAATGCACCTGCGGAAATTTTTGAATTAATTCGATTGCTTAAACTAGAAGTGTCTATTTTAGGTATCGCATTAATCCTGCTTGACAAGTTTAATGTATCACTCGTGTTTAGTTTTTGACTGATCCTTGTAGACATCGCTAAAGTGTCTATGCTGTTTAATTTTAAGTTAATGCGATTAGATAACTTTACCGTATCCGTCCCACTAAGTTTTAAATTAATGCGGTTGCTCATGCTAGTGGTATCTAATTTTGGAATACTATTAATTCTTGTTGACAAGCTTAAAGTATCCAAACTGTTCAATTTTAAATTAATTCGATTACTTAATGTGATTGTGTCTGATTTTTTTAATTTTTCATTTAAAACTATGCCAGTTGCAATACTAATTGGCTTAAGACTATCAGGAGAGTTGTTGATTTTATCTATGTTTAAAATTTTTACAATCTCCTTAATACTCGCAACGCCGGTTCCCCCAAACTCAATGGGAATAATGCTATTAACAGTATTAGCTTTGTCGGCATACAAAGCTAAAGGAACATAATTTATTTTTTCAATACCGGCGCTTACAAATGACAATGAATTATTAGGATCAATCTCTACATGTAAAAAATAATCTCCTTTGTTCCAGGGAATATTTTTAAAATCACCAGTTGTAATTATTTTTCCATTTTCGTCCGCACCCATTTCTACAAAAAACAATCCTAGCATATTAGTGGTAACGGATTTTATTTCTTGGTATTCAATTACACTCGTTGATGTATCACTAATAATTGATAGTCTTAAAGTAATTTGTTTGTTTGGAATAATCATTCCATTTTGATTTCGAGCAATTGCTTGCAAGTGAATGCCCTTGGTATTTTGGGCACTAGTGTATATTGACAAGCCTAATAAAAATAATAGAAATGTTAGAATGCGTTTCATTGTTGGTTTTGAATAAGTTTAATGATTTTTGTTCTATGTGTGTTTTCTCCAATGTTATAATACAAGTACAAATAACAAATTGGGTAGCTTAACTTTGGTATGATAAATTCTTGATAGTAATTATAACCGGAGTACACTCCCGGAAAATGATAAACTAATGCTCCTTTAAAATTTCTTAGTTGTACAGCAGTTATAACAATGCCATCCTGTTTACATTGTATATAGAAGTGATTGTAAAATGGGTTTGGCCCTACTTTAATTTGGAGATCAAAACTATCTTGACTTTGATATAATAGTAATGGGTCGTATATATTTTGTAAAAAGCCAGATGACAATAAGTATAAAGGGTGCTTTGAAAATGTAGTAGCCATTGGGGATTCACCAATACTCCAGTCTATAATATGGGTATCGTTTTCCCAGGAATGTCCAGCAACATTAATTAAATATGGGTCTAAAGAAGCCTTGTTAATATGATTTTGTGCATATTCGGTAATGGGAATGCCAAATAATAATAGAAAGCATATTGGATGTTTTGAGGTAGAAAATAAAGTACCCATACCATTGAAATTGTTATTTTCAAAAGTATGGGTATCAAAAAAAGTATTTGCCGAACAGTATAATGTAAAGAAACAGCCCTGTTATTTTATTTACCCTTTTTAGCAATTGTATCAATTGCCATTACTAATTTATCTAAATCTTGTATGCGCGTATATACATGTGGGGTAATTCTAACACAACTTATATTCTCCCAAACAATACCAACAGTATGAATTTTATAGTTTGTAAATAATGCGCTATCTAATTCACCAGGTGTCATTCCGTCAACACTTACTCCACAAATTGCACACGCATATTCATCTTTAAAAGAAGTGTGAATTTTAACCTTAGGAATTTCCTTTACACGAGTAGCCCAATAGTTTTTTAAATATCTGATACGCTCTTCTTTTCTTTTACTGCCAATGGCGGTTTGAAAATTTACTGCTTCTCCAATACCTTGCTCAATTGGAAAGCTTCTAGTGCCAAGGGTTTCAAACTTTCTTATATCAGTTCCATTAGGTTTGTCATTGCAAACCAATGGCCAAATTTTTTCTATCTTTTCTTTTTTAATCCACATCATACCACTTCCAATTGGAGCAGATAAAAATTTATGAAGTGAGGTCCCAAAATAATCGCAACCCAATTCAGGCACTTTATAATCTAACAAACCAAAACTATGTGCGCCGTCTACAATTGTTTCAATTCCATGTTTCTTGGCCATTGCTGTTATTTTTTTAACAGGTAATATTTGACCAATCCAATTAATAATATGAGTTATATGAATGATTTTAGTTTTAGGCGTAATTGCTTTTTCAAAAGCACTTACAATTTCTTCGTCATTTTCTATTGGGAACTGAAAGCTAATTTGAGTGTACACAATGCCATCTCTCTGTGCTCTTTGTTTCCATGCGTTTATCATGTTAGGATAGTCCTGTTTGGTACCAATTACTTCGTCTCCTTTTGAAAGTGGTAAACCAAATATCACAGTATTCAAAGCCTCAGTAGCATTTCGGTTAATTGCGATTTCCTCTGGATCGGCACCAGCTAATTGTGCAAGCTTGTATCTAAGGGGCTCTCTGCCTTGGTCCAAGATGCGCCACATATAATAAGAGGGACCCTCATTGGTCATTTTATTAAATCGTTCAACTGCTTCTTGAACAATTCTTGGACTTGGACTAACACCACCATTATTTAGGTTAATCAGTGCTGGACTGGTTGTATATGCTTGTTGAATAACAGACCAATAATCTTCGTCAGTGGCAAGTTGTTGTGCATTTAATCCTGCTTTAGCTAGGTTAATATGTTCAAACTCAGCGGCATGCGCCTGATTAAATAAGCTGTTTGCTGAAAAAGCACCGGCCATTAATCCTAACTGCTTTACAAAGTTGCGTCTATTTGCCATATATAATTATTGATTACCTAAGTTAACAATAATTATATATTCAAAAAAGCCATTTATCAATTACCATTTTAGGTGCATAGACAAATTAATTACCCTGCCATCCAATGGTGCCCAAATTTCAGGAAAGCTTGGATTGGTATAAGGTGCAATTACAATAGATCCATTTTTATTTTGTCTTTGGTCAAATAGGTTTTCACAGTTTAACACAAAACTTGCCTTCCCTACATTATATCTTAACATGATAGCTGCTAAAGTATATGGTGTAGTTGAAGTTCCATTGTCTAAGAATTGTTTACCAGTATAGGATGCTTCTATTCCTGCTTTAAAAACATCGCTAAATTCGTATGCAAATACAGTGGCAAATTTATGCTTTGCAATTAAAGGTAAACTAGGATTGATACTATTGTAGTTTCGTTTAGCATCGGTATACACATAACCAGCATACAATTCAAACGGAGCTTTCATGGCTTGAATGTATGATTCCATACCTTTTGATTCCAAAGATTTTGTTTCGTTTGCGAAATAATATAAAGGGTGTGTAGGCGCAATAAAGTTCAAAGACGCTAAATAAACAATAGGTGCATATTGATAAGTTATTGGGTTATCAATTTTGTTGTAGAAGAATGTTTGGTTTAATGTTAATTCCCAATCATCAACTTTAGTTTTATAATTCACATCGTAATTGGCTCCTATTGATTTTTCTGATTTTATATTTTGGCCAAATCCCATGATATAAGGGATTTCTCTTTCATCCACTTCCGAACTAAACAAACTTGGTGTTTTATAACCCTCGCCACCACCAATGCGCATGGTCACTTTGTTATTCATTTTATACATTAAGGATAAGCGCGGTAAAACAAAAGTGCCGTAGTCGTTATTTTGATCCACTCTTAATCCAGACTGTAAAGTAAAAGCATGACTGATTTTCCAGTCGTCTTGAATGAATGCACCTAGGGTACTAAACTTTGTATTGGATAAATAACTACTATCAGGCAATTTTTTTGTAAATGCTTCTCCATTAAAATTAACTCCCATTACTAAATTATGCGCTTCTAGTTTTTTTGAATAGGCCAATTCACTATACCAGCTAGATTGATTACCACTCATGCCAAATACATTAGTTACAATATCTCTATTCATGATACTGTAATTGGCTTTAGCCGTAAGCATTCCACCGTCTTCATATTTTTTTTCCCAAACCGCATCAGCCGTGTTTCTCAAACTTTTATTTTGATCAAAATATTGATGTGCTGCATTTTTTGTTCCACTTAATACACTCATGTCTCCTCCATTACGGTTCTCGTAGTTTAAAGTATAACCAAGTGTTAGAGTTGAATTATCTTTTCCGTAAAAGAAAGCCCTAGGGTGTACAAATACGCTTTTCACCGAAGGCACATCCGAGAAACCATCTTTGTCAACATCCATTTGTTTTTGTTGTGTGGTTCCTGCGTATAGCGTATAGCCCATTTCTTTGTTTCTGCCAGAGAAAAAGAAGTTAGCGTTGGCTTCATTTAAACTTGAATAATTAAGCGTTAAACTTTTTTCTGGCTTACCTAATTTTGGTTTTTTTGAAATCAAGTTTAACATACCTGCGATAGCACCTCCACCATATAAAGTAGAACTTGCGCCTTTAACTAGTTCTATTTGTTGTAGGTCTAAAGGAGGTATTTGCAAAATGCTAAAGCTTCCAGCATATCCGCCAAACAGGGGCATACCGTCTCTTAGAATCTGTGTGTACTTGCCTTGTAGTCCTTGTATACGCATATCTGCATTTCCAGTTGCAGCACTTGTTTGCTGAATTTGAATGCCTGCGATATCTCCCAATAAGCTAGCAATATTACCTGGCTTGATTCCGTTTTCTTCTTTTACTTCTTCTGATCCCAACACTTCCACCTTAGTAGGTAAGTCTTCAATTCTTGAATTGGTCCTAGAAGATGAAACAATAATCACTTCTTCCAATTCTTCTTTTGCTGGCAATAAGGCAAAGTCAATTTGGAGATTGGTTTTGCTATTAATATTTATTAGTGTATCAATAGCAGCATATCCAGTATAACTTACTAATAAATGAATTTTTCCTTCAGCAATATTTGATAAAACATAGCTACCATTTTGGTTACTTACTATCCCTTTGTTGGCGCCTGCAACACTTATTGAAACACCTTGCAAAGGTTTATCATTTTCTTTATCAGTTACTTTACCAGTAATGCTTTGAGCACTAATATTGTTTATACTTAAAACACAAATCACCAATCCAATATATTTTAACATCTTCACTTTATTATTATTCAAATTATTTTTTACCCACTACTATTATCTTAAAACTTCCAGGTATAACGGGTGTTCTTTTATTTTCTTTACTGCCAGCAGGTTGTGGTTCAAAATTAGCTGCTGGTAAAAAAACATTACCTGTGCTTTCGTCTATTGCAATGGTTCTTGCACTTTTTAAAGTAGGCAAATTTTGCACAAGTTGATAGTTATTTGCATCAGCCTGTTTGATAATACTTAAACTACCTTCTCCATTAGAAGTAAAGATTAATTTTTTATTATTATCAAATACTAGACCGTCGCAACCCTCGCCAATTGCAACTGTTGTAACCAACTTTCCATTTTCATAATTAATAACTGCCATTTTCTTTTCCCCTGCAGCAAATAACCTTTTATATTTAAGATCAATCGCTAAGCCAGTTGGTTCTTCCAGTGGTTTAATACTCCAATGTGCTAGTACCTTATAAGTTTTCGCATCTATTTTTACGATTTCATTTTTGTCTTCAATATTTACAAAGATATTACCTGCCTCGTCTGATACAGCCGTTTCTGGTTTGCCACCAACTGCTACACTATCAACAACTTTCATTGTAATAGGATCAATAAAAGTTAAATTTTTACCACGACCATTACAAGTGATTATTTTTTTTGAAAATGGATCATACATGATAGCATCTGGATTTTCACCAGTTGGAATAGTTGCAATAATTGCGTTGGTATTTACATTAAATGCATATACATTATTTAATCTTCCATTACTTGTGAATCCAATATTTTGAATAGGATCAAATGCAATACCATGAACGCCGGTTGTATTTGCAATCACTCCAATTGAATCACCTGTTTGTTTGTTAAGAATATTTACTTGTGTACCATGAGATACGTAAAGATTGTTTTTATAAACTGTTATATAGTCCCAACCTCCATTGCTTTTAATAGAGAAATTTTGTAGAATTTGATAATTTGAATTTTGTGCAATCGCCATTACTGGTAACACAAAAAGAGAAAACAAAATAATTTTTTTCATAATACAATTTGAAATATAAAAATAGGACAATAATAGTGTGTATAGGTTTAAATGGACCAAAGGTAACTTAATAATAACTTAATTTAACGACGCGTTTGATTTAATGCTGCATGTAAACTGTTATACTAGTGCCAATAAACCCAGTAGCCCTAATAAATAAACTATTACTACTGCGAAGGAATCGATACCCATTCTAAATATTTGTCTTTTAGAATGTAATACCATACCAATCATGTAGATACCTGTAAGTATGATTCCTAATACAGTTAAGTAAATATCCGAGGGTTTTAAATTAGGAAGAATAGCATCGCCTCCAATTAAGGATGCCATTAAAAATAATACCGGTAAAAATGCATTGCCTCCAAATATGTCACTTACGGCCATATTATAATCTCTTATTTTAGCAGAAGCAATACCAGTTGATATTTCAGGTAATGCAGTACAAAGGGCCAGAATGGTACCTCCAAATAAGACTCCACTCATGCCCCATCTTATTGCCAATTGCTCACCCGTAACCTCTAATGCCCATCCGGCAAATAAAGTAATAATGGCTCCAATAATTAGCACAAGGACAGCATCGCGTAAGGAACCCTTAAACCTAGACTTTGGCAAACGTAGAATATGAGTAATCTCTTTATGTTCTAAACTAGTAGTTTTCTTTTTAGACATGAAGCTAGCCGTTAAATATATAGTGCCTAACCATATGACTAAAATAATCCACTCAAATGGAGTGCTTCTAGCAATAAAAAAGGTATTGGGAAATTGACTTGCAATTAAAACCATACATAACACAAATATCACTGCTACGCCTTCTACAATTAATATTTTAGAATGACCTCTTTCTGTTAAAGGTGCTGAACGACCAACACCGAAAACATCTATTAATACCAATACCACTGTTTGAATTGCAATTCCCCCTAATAAATTACTAATGGCAATATCATAATCGCGATGATATGCTGCTACTGCAGTAATTGCAATTTCGGGCAAATTTGTAATAATGGATAAAAACACCATACCTCCAAATGCTTCCCCTAAATTATAATGTAGTACAATGGCATCAATCGCTTTAGTTAATTTAATTCCACTAATCCAAATAGCGATGGTGGAAGCTAAAAAAACAATTAGTAATAAAGTGCTGGAATATGAGTTTATAGACATCTAGCTATATATTTTGCTACTCTAAAGTTAAGTCTTAATTATGGCTATGCTCTTAAAAACTAAATGAGAGAGACTGTGCATAATTGTAATGAAAATGATCGATAGGCACAATTGGAGCTGTATCGTATAAGAAATCTATATTAAAAGAAGTTGTTAAACGCTTACTGATAGGGAATTGCAGCGTAGTAAATACGGAGGTTCTATTACTAAACTGTTTTTCATACCAACCAGATTGATTGAAGGCTCGAACAATTACTTCAAAATTATTTGTTGGATTTACAATAGAATATTTAGCAGTAAAATTTAATTTAGGATGGGTAACTAGTATTGGTGTATTATGTATTAACAATTCATCGTTTACTGCAGTCCAATTCCAATTTTCTTTTTCTAAAAAAACGCCAGCGCCAAAAAATAAATCTTCTGTTTGTGTATTTTTAAAATAATGAACCAAATTCATTCCAGCCAAACTTCTACTCTGCAATCCTAACCCACCATCCCATTGATATTGTAAAAAGGATTCCCAATATAATTTCTTCCCAATATGTCGGTTATTTTTTAATTGAAATGTTCCAATATCTTGAATAGATTGTCCGCCATTACTAACACGATCAATTTTTGTATAAAGCGTTGTCGCATTATTTTTACCAATAAATGTAAAATCGCCTGAATAATACAAATCCACTAAACTTTTCTTTTGTTGATCCGTTGCAATGGCAAGTGAAATTTGACTTTGTATTTTTTTTGTTGAATCCATTCCCGATGTTTTATCGGTATTTAATACTTGCGTATAACCTGTTTGCAAAAGGAATATTACAAGAAGGGTACTAATGATATACTTAAGGTTCATGTGCATTGTAGAAAATAATAGAACTAGAATTACGCTAGCCTATAGTAATAACGCTTTAATAGCACTGCTAGTATATTTTATTCATTTATTCCTGTTTAAGGCAGATTTAAACTATATGTATTACATTGATAGTTAATTAATTAATAAATAAATAAAAAACATTTATATAAGTCTATAAAAATAGTAGACAATACAAAATATTATCCTATCTTTGTTCTGTCATCAAGAATCCTTGAATGGGTGCCAACCGAGAGAGATTAACTCCGCGGTGGTAAAACGATGAGGACAAAGTCAAAATAAAAGTTATGCAAGAAAAAATTACCTAAAAAATATTGTCATGTGGCCGAGTGGAGAGGCAGGGGTCAGCAAAACCCTCAACGATGGTTCGATCCCATCTATGACAGCAGCACAAACATAGGCAGGCAATCGTTAAGGCGGGCGGTATTTCTATACCGCCCTATTTTTTTAAAGTATGAGCACTTGTTTTGCGGCTTAGCTTAATATTAGCTTAAAACTTATATTGAAAGGTTAAAACAAAAACTAATGCATGTTTAAACATTTAATTTAAACGATATTTGATAAGGCGTTAACCAATTTAATATAATATCATCATGAGAATTTTATTGGCATTTTTATTTTTTTTAGCAAGTTCTTTTTTGGTTAATGCACAAGATTGGGGCCATAATTATAAGGAAGCAATTACCGTAGCACAAAAAGAACATAAATTTATTCTTGTAAATTTTTCAGGATCAGATTGGTGTGGACCTTGTATTAGATTACATAAAGAGGTTTTTGTATTAGGTGATTTTATTCAACTTGCAAATGCTAAATTGGTTTTATTGAATGCAGATTTTCCTAGATATAAAAAAAATCAGCTTAGTCCTGCTCAACAAAAAATTAATGACGATTTAGCAGAGCGATATAACAACAGAGGCGTTTTTCCTTTAACAGTGCTTGTAGATGAGAAAGGAAACCAAATAAGAAGTTGGGAAGGGTTCCCTAGTTCAACTATTGATTTTATTGATGAAATTCAACAAGCTATAAAAGACAATCAAAAATAATGGCTGAATTATCCTTACATAAACAATCCATGAAGCTTATGGGTAACCACTTTGAAATCACAGTGGTAGCCGATGATGAAGCTTGGGCTAATGAAAGGATAAAGATTGGTGTTGAAGAAATTAAACGCATCGAAAAATTATTAACTACCTATGCCGAGGATAGTGAAACAAATTTAATAAATGAGAATGCAGGCATTATGCCTGTTAAAGTTTCGAGTGAAATTATTTTATTAATAGAAAGGTCGTTAAGAATTTCGTCAGTTACACAGGGAGCATTTGATATAAGTTATGGATCGGTTGATAAGTCGTTGTGGAACTTTGATACCACAATGAAAACTTTACCAAGTAGAGATATAGCAAAGCAAAGTGTTAGGTTAATAAATTATAAAAATATAATTATTGATAAAGAGGCATCTACTGTTTTCTTAAAAGAAAAAGGAATGCGCATTGGTTTTGGTGGAATTGGAAAAGGATATGCTGCAGAGCAGGCAAAAAATATTATGCGTAATGCAGGTGTAGAAAGCGGTGTTGTAAATGCATCTGGGGATTTAACAACCTGGGGTACTATGCCAAATGGAGAAAAGTGGACCATAGGGATCGTACATCCAGAAATGGCAGACAAGGTGTTTTCTTATATGAATGTAAGTGGATTATCGGTTGCAACTTCTGGGAATTATGAAAAGTTTATTATGATTGATGGCGTGAAATACTCACATACTATTAATCCAAAAACTGGACTACCAGTAACAGGAATTAAGAGTGTAACCATAGTTTCAACCAACGCGGAAGTTGCAGACGCAATGGCAACGCCAGTTATGATAATGGGGATTGAGGCGGGCTTGGACATGATTAATCAAATTAAAGATATAGAAGCAATTGTTATTGACGACAACAATACTTTATATGCAACAAAAAATATTAAGTTGACTAAATAACATCAAATTATGACTAATAAAAAAGTACTCACTTTGTTTTCTATCCTGTCTATTTTAGTTTTTGCAAGCGCTTGTGAGACTGTAAAAGAATATCAGAAAAATAGACTTAATGATGCCGAGATGGCATTGTCTTCAAGAAGGGTTGAGAAAAATGAAATGAACTTCCAGTCATACAAGGAAGGCGCATCGGGAGCTAATGGCGGAAAGACTGGCGGCGGCTGTGGTTGTAATTAAATTGATTAATGTATTATAAGAAATAAATGAAAAAATTATCACTGACTTTAATTGGCTTGTATTTGTTGTTTTTACATGGCTATTCACAAATTACTCAGCATTATCAAGATATTTTTCAGTCCAAGCCTTTAAAGCTGGAAGAAATAAATTTGGTTACAAGTTATTATACTCAAAACGGAACGCACTCTGCAGTAACAGGCGGAGGTACTGCAATTTTAGGAACAGGTTTTAATGCAATTACTTTGCCAGGATCAGAGCAGTTAAACGACTTCTCTAATATGTTGGAATTAAAATTTGTTGGTTATGGTGAAACAGGAAACAGACATACTATATTAGCGGGGCTTGGAATTGATCATCATACCGCTGCATCTCAAAAATATATCTCACCAACTGGTGCATCAAAACCTGAAGGCACAAGAGTGTATCCATCCATAAATTGGACTGTAGAAAATTTAGAAAAGGGCACAGAAGTTGGAGTGGGTACTTACTATTCACACGAATACAATTATTCTTCATTTGCACTTGACGGACATGTTGGATATAAAAATAAAACAGGTGGTGAGTTTGGCGCAAAAGTTTCTGCTTACTTCGATCAAGTTTCAATGATTTATCCTACGGACGACTCTACAAAATATAAAACTGGAACTAATGACATTACAACGCCATTGGATCAGTTAGTTATTAAAACAAATGCAAGTAGATCTAGTGGAGGAGGTGTTGCTTATTATGGAGCAACATCACAAGAATCTTCTATACCTACAGCGTCTAGAAACACTTACACTGCTTCGCTATCATTTTCACAGGTTGTAAATAAGAGTGTACAATTAGCGATATTATTTGACGCGGTTAAACAAGACGGTTACTTAGGCCTGCCATTTCACAGGGTTGTATTTGCTAATCATCTTGAAAGAATTGAAAGACTTCCCTCTTCGAGAACGAAAATTCCAATTGGTTTAAGATTAAATTATTTTATTGGAGATAATGTAATTGTTAGATCTTACTATAGATATTATACGGACGATTGGGGACTAACAGCACACACGGCAAGTATTGAAATTCCATATAAGATAACTCCATTTTTTTCGGTCTCTCCTTTTTATAGATACTATTCCCAATCGGCAACAAAATATTTTGCTCCTTTATATCAACATCAAGTTGACGCAGTTGGTAATCCAAAGGAAACTTATTTTACAAGCAATTACGCATCATCTGCTTTTAGTAGTAATTATGTAGGTATTGGTGTGAGATCTGCCCCTCCAGGTGGATTTAAGAATTCATACTTGGCTTCATTAGAGGTTAGATATGGCCACTATGTTCAAACAACCGATTTAAATTCTAATGTGATTTCTTTACACTTCTCTTTTAAATAAAAAATTGTTCAAACAATATCACTATTGACATAGATAGTACAAACCAGCCAAAGCCTTTTTTAAGCTTTGCTCCGTCCAATGTCTTATTTAAATAGTTGCCTGTTATAATTCCAAGTGTTGCTAATACAACGATGGATAAAAGGAATTTCCAGTCCACTGTAACATGTATTAAATCTCCTCCAAAACCAACAAGAGATTTAATAGTGATAATAAATAAAGAGGATGCAATTGCTTTTTTCATCGGCAACTTGCCCAAGATAACAAGTGCAGGGATAATTAAAAATCCACCACCTGCTCCAACAATCCCCGTTACAACACCTTCTGCAAGTCCCACAATCATAAGGGTGATTCCGTAAACAGGTTTTTGTCCTTCTACCTCTTTATTTTGTTTACCTAAAATCATTGACAAGGCAGATGCTAGCATTAATGTTGCAAAAAACAACATAATAAAATTGCTTTTACTAATAAGGGTATGTGGTAGAATATAAAAACTAGGAGGAATAGCGTGCAATATAAATTTACGTGCTAAAAAAACACCCAGTATGGAGGGTGCTCCAAATATCAAAATCACTTTTAAGTCTAATAATTTTTGTCTTAAACGGGATATTACCCCAGCAATACTACTTACTCCAACAATACACAATGAATAAGTGGTTGCTAATAAAGGGTCTACATGAAATAAGTATACCAATACTGGCACTGTCAAAATTGATCCACCGCTTCCAATTAAGCCTAATGAAATTCCGATTAAAACAGAAGCCAAATATCCCAACCACTCCATAGCGTAATTATTTATGCAAACATCGTGTTAATGCTTTACAATTTATGTACTATTTGTCACTTAATTTTTATTTTTGAACCAAAGTGATTTTTGTCACTAGAAAAGCTAATTTTATATTAGAACTTGTGTAAGGAAATAAAAATTATTATTATGAAAGTTGAACAAATATATACTGGCTGTCTAGCACAAGGTGCATACTATATTATGAGTGATGGCGAGGTGGCAATAATAGATCCATTAAGAGAAGTAGATGCTTATATTCAGAGAGCCTTGGTAGATAAGGCTAAAATAAAATATGTATTAGAAACTCATTTTCATGCCGATTTTGTTTCAGGTCATTTGGACCTTGCAAAAAAGACGGGCGCTAAAATTGTGTATGGTCCAACTGCAGTTCCTTCCTTTGATTTTTATCCAGCAAAAGATGGAGAAATAATTGCATTAGGAAAAGTGAAAATTAAAGTAATACATACTCCGGGTCATACCATGGAAAGCACTTGTTATTTATTAATTGACGAGTCCGGCAAAGAAGTGGCTTTATTTAGCGGAGATACTTTATTTATTGGCGATGTGGGTAGACCGGATTTAGCACAAAAAGTAAAAGCGGAATTAACACAGGATATTTTAGCAGCACATTTATATGATTCCTTGCGCAATAAAATTATGACATTGGCAGATGATGTTGTCATATACCCTGCACATGGCGCTGGCAGTGCTTGTGGCAAAAAAATGAGTAAAGAAACGCAGGATACATTGGGTCATCAAAAAGCCACGAATTATGCTTTAGCCCCAAATATGACAAAGCCTGAATTTATTGAAGCAGTATTAGATGGATTGGTTGCACCTCCTGGATATTTTCCATTAAATGTGATGATGAATATTCAAGGTTATGATAGTATTGACGATGTATTAGCAAGAGGTCAACATGCATTTACCCCAGACGCATTTGAAGTGGCTGCAAACGAAACAAGCGCTTTGATATTAGATACCCGAGCTGCGCAAGATTTTGCAAATGGTTTTATTCCTAATGCAATTAATATTGGCATAGATGGAAATTTTGCTCCCTGGGTAGGCGCTATGATTCCAGATATTAAACAAGAAATATTATTGGTTACCGACGAAGGTCGTGAGTTGGAAGTAATTACAAGACTTGCTAGAGTTGGTTATGATTATACCATTGGGTTTTTACAAGGGGGATTTAAGGCATGGCAAGATGCAGGCAAGGAAGTTGATAAAATTAAGTCTATAGATGCATTAGAATTAGCCGATCAAAAAACCAAAGACAATGCTACGTTAATTTTAGATGTACGTAAAGCCTCTGAATATAAGAGCGAGCATATCAAAGGAGCTATTAATGCGCCGTTGGACTTTATAAATGATAGTATGTCAATGATAGATAAGGATAAAACCTATTTTGTTCATTGTGCAGGTGGATACCGATCCATGATTTTCATATCCATTTTAAAGGCTAGAGGCTTTGATCACTTAATTGATGTTAAGGGAGGCTTTAAAGAAATTAAGGATTCAAGCAAATTTAATATTACAGAATACAAGGTCCCAACTACTCTTTTGTTGTAATGATTTACTAGACAAAATTTTTTGTTGAGATAAAAATAAAATGCCAGTTCAAATTTGAATTGGCATTTTTGTAAATAATGAATTAACTTAATACTCATAAATTTTTTAAATGAGACCAATATTAATGTTCATTTGTTTTGCTTCATCCATTTTCTCCCAATCAAATTTACTTGCTCAAGGTAAAAGTTCATTGCATGTAAATGGCATAAAAAATAAAGTAGAGGTCATTAGGGATAAATGGGGTGTGAATCATATTTATGCAAAAAACGAACATGATTTATTTTTTGCACAAGGTTATTATGCAGCAAAAGATAGATTATTTCAATTTGAGGTTTGGCGTAGACAAGCAACCGGAACTGTAGCAGAAATTTTAGGTGAACGAGAATTAAAAAGAGATATTGGAACAAGGCTTTTTAAATTTAGAGGCGACCTAAACAAAGAATTAAATCACTATCATCCACATGGCGCGGCTATTATTAAAGCTTATGTGGATGGTGTTAATACTTATATCCAAGAGATTAATGCAAACCCTTCTGAATTACCAATAGAGTTTAAATTATTAAAAATAAAACCACAAAAGTGGACTCCGGATGTTGTTATATCAAGGCATCAGGGATTATTAGGCAATAGCACGCAGGAATTGAATATTGGAAGAGCTGTTGCTAAAGTGGGAGATAAAAAAGTAAAAGAAGTGATGTGGTTTCATCCAAAAGATCCAAATATAAAATTAGATAGTACTATTGACGGGAAGTTGTTGAATGATGACATTTTAGAATTATACAATGCTTATAGAACCGAAGTCGAATTTTCTAAGAATGATTTGGCAGAACAAGATGAAGATGATGTAATGGCTTTGCCTATTTTAAATAAACGAAAAATATTAGAACCTTATTTAACTGATCAAGAAACCGAAGGAAGTAATAATTGGATTATTAGTGGCAGCAAAACAGCAAGTGGGTTTCCAATGCTGGCAAACGATCCGCATCGTAAAGTTGCGCTGCCTTCACTAAGATACATTGTGCATTTGGTGGCGCCAGGTTGGAATGTTATAGGAGGAGGAGAACCAACCATACCAGGTGTTTCCATTGGACATAATGAATATGGTGCATGGGGTTTAACCATTTATGAAACAGATGGAGAAGATATTTTTGTATATGATTTAAATCCAAAAAATCATCAACAATATTGGTATAAAGGAGCATGGAAAAATTTTGAAAACATCAATGAATCTATTGCTGTAAAAAATGGATCAAATAAATTAGTTCAATTACAATATGCTATTCACGGACCAGTAATGCATATAGATAGCCTTCACCATAAAGCCTATGCAATGAAATGTGCATGGATGGAACCAGGTGGAGCGCCCTACTTAGCATCATTAAGAATTGATCAAGTAAAAGATTGGGAAAATTTTAGAGAAGCTTGTAATTATAGTCATATACCAGGAGAGAATATGATATGGGCAGATAAAAAAGGAAACATCGGATGGCAAGCAGTGGGCATTGTTCCAATAAGAAAAAATTTTAGCGGCTATGTGCCTGTGCCTGGAGATGGAAGGTATGAGTGGAGCGGTTATTTACCTATTAAAGAAAGACCACATTTATTAAATCCAAGTAAAGGATTTTTTGCAACTGCAAATAACAACGTAACGCCAAATGACTATTCTCATTGGGATGCAGTAGGTTACACTTGGGCCGATCCATTTAGATCAGAAAGAATTAATTCGGTGTTAAATGCAAAAAATAGCATCACTATAAAAGACATGGCAGCATTACAAACCGATTATTATTCTGTTCCTGCAAGCATACTAGTACCCTATGCAATTAATTGGAATTTTGAATCTACTATTAAGACTACAATGTCAAAATCAATTTTAGCAAAATGGGATTATGTATTAAATAAAGAAAGTATCGCTGCTGGTTTTTATGTGATGTGGGAAAAAGAAATTTTAAACGAAGCAAATAAATTATTTATACCAGATAGCATCAAAGGTTTATTGACCATGCAATTAAAAAAGGTAATTGAACACTTACAAAATCCATCTAATTATTTCCCTGCACCTGCAGTAGAAAACAGAAACTTGTTTTTAAGAAAATGTTTTGAACAAGCTTTTACAAAACTTACAAACAAGTTTAAGGATCAAACTCAGTTTGAGGATTTAAGACAATGGAAATATGGACAGATAGAATATAAGCACATTCAATTTGAGCACCCTTTGTCTAAATGGACTGACTCGGCAACAAAAAAGCGATTGAATTTAGAATTCTACCCAAGATGTGGTAATGGATACACAGTGGCTTCCACTGGAAGTGCCGAAAACCAACAAAGTGGTGCAAGCTTTAGAGTTTTGATGGATACCAAGGATTGGGACCAAACTTTAATGATAAATACCCCAGGACAGTCCGGCGATCCTAAGAGTCCTTTCTATGGTAATTTGCTAAAGAAATGGGCCAATGATGAGTACTTTCCAGCTTATTTCTCAAGAAATTTAATATTAAAAGAGTCGGTTACTATTCAATCCTTATATCCAAAAGAATGATAAACAAGATTTTATACATATAAAATTATTTAATAATCAATTATACAATATATAAATCACTGATAATCAACAATAAATAAGTCTTGCTTCACATTTTGAATAAATACTTAGAATAAACTTTAACATTTCATTAATATCTCCTAATAATTGTTAAATTCGCCTTCTAAATTTTTAATATGAGAAAACTTATGTTGATGTTGACTCTAAGTTTGTTGACTGTTGTGTCAGTATTTGCACAAACACGTCAGTTAACTGGTAGAGTAACCGACCAAAAAGGCGTCCCTGTTGCAAATGCATCAGTGATTGTTAAAGGCACAAAAAATGGTGCTAATACCAATGATGACGGAACTTTTAAATTAACTGTTGCTGCAACAGCTAAAGTGCTAGTAGTTAAGTCAATTAACTTTGAAGAGGCACAGGTGACAATTGGTAATAACACAAATTTTGCAATTAAATTGGAAGCAACTTCTTCTCAATTAGAGGAAGTAATCGTAGTTGGTTATGGTACTCAAAAGAGATCTAACGTAACTGCTTCAATTTCTAAAATTGATGCTACTAAGATTGAAAACAAACCTTTCTCTTCTTTAGACCAAATGTTACAAGGTGCTGCTCCTGGTTTACAGGCTACATCTTCAACTGGTCAACCAGGTGCGGTAACTCCAATCCGTATTAGAGGTGTTGGTTCATTCTCTTATTCTGGTGCTCGTCCTTTGTACATTGTGGATGGTGCTCAAATTAACGACGGTGACCTTTCAAACGGTAACGGTGGTGGATTTAGCATTAACCCTTCTACAAACGTATTATCTACAATTAACTCTGATGATATCGAAAGTGTAAACGTATTGAAAGATGCGGCTGCAACTTCTATCTATGGTTCAAGAGGTGCTAATGGTGTTATCGTGATTACTACAAAAAGTGGTAGATCAGGTAAAACTCAGTTCCGTTTTGATACTGAAGTAGGTCGTAACAATGTTATTTTACCTCCAGTAGCTGGTCGTCCTTTAAGAGCTAACGACTACATGGAATTATTAAGAGAAGGTTTAATGAACAATGGTTCAACAGCTGCTGCTGCTCAAACTACATTAAATGGATATGGCTTCGGTAACGGAGTTGATGTTGATTGGTATGGTTTGATCACAAGAACTGGTGAGCAAAAACAATATAACTTAAGTGTGAGCGGTGGTGATGCTAAAACAAGATTCTTTGCATCAGGTGGATACTTTAAGCAAGAAGGTACTACAATTGGTACTGACTTATCAAGAGTAACTGGTAACGTAAAAGTTACACATAACGCAACAGATAAATTATCATTTACAACTAAAGTATCTGCTGGTAGTGTAGTTCAAAATTCTGCATTAGCTTCTTCAGGTCCTTCAGGTGGTGGTGGTTATTTTGGTAACCCTGCATATGTGTCTTTAGTATTAAGACCAACTCAAAACCCATTCCGTCCAGACGGTTCATATAATATTGGTACAGATAACTTAAGTTTCCCTGCACACTATAACCCATTATATGTAACTGCAAATGACAAAAGATGGTTAAAGAGTTTGAATGCTATTGCAAACCAAAATGTTGAATATAAAATCTTACCAGGTTTAAAATATTCTACTACAGTTAACTTGCAATACACAAACAACGAAGAATATCAATTCAATAACCCATTCCATGGTGATGGTGCTGGTTTATCTGGAGACGGTATCTCTATTATTACTCGTACATTCTTATATGACCTTATTAATCAGTTTGACTATCATGCTGATTTCAATAAGTCTAAGCGTTTTTATGCTGACTTTAAAGTAGGTCAAGAAGCAATTAAGAGCCAACAATACCAACAAATTGGTGACGTGTCTGGTTTCCCTCCACGTTCTGATTTATATATTAACTCAAATGCGGCAACTTCTAACAACGGTAAAGTTTACGCAAATGATTACACATTCGAAGGTTATTTCTCAAACGCTACTATCTCTTTATTAGATAAGTATACTGTTTACGGATCTTTCCGTCGTGATGGATCTTCTCGTTTTGGTATCGAAAACCCTTACGGTAATTTCTGGTCAGTAGGTACATCTTGGAATTTGTTAAATGAAAATGCATTTAAAAATGTTAAAGCATTATCTGCTTTCAAATTACATGCTAGTTATGGTACTAACGGTAATGCCGAAATTGGTAACTATACTTGGAGACCTTCTTACTCTTTTGGAGCTAACTACAACGGTGTTGCGGGTGGTACATTCAGCAACATTGGTAACACTGCTTTAACTTGGGAAAAGAATAATCAATTTGACATTGGTACTAACATAGGTTTCTTGGATAGCAGAATTAATGCAACTGTTGATTATTACGTTCGTAATACAAATGGTGCATTGTTAAACCAAAACTTATCTCGTACAACTGGTTTTACAGGTTATATCAACAACGTTGGTAGCATGCAAAACCAAGGTCTTGAGTTGACTTTAAATGTAGTTCCAGTTAAAACTAAGGACTTCACTTGGGAAGTAAATGCTAGCTATACACATAACCAAAATAAAGTTACTAGCTTACCTACAGGTGATCAATTAAACGGTGCTTACATGTTAAGAGTTGGTCAACCATTCTATAGCTTCTATACAAGAGGTTGGGCTGGTGTAGATCCTGCTAATGGTAACGCATTGTATTATACAGATAGTACAAAAACTAACACTACTACTAACAGAACTGCTGCTCCATTATTCTTAGTGGGTAAGCAAGCGGATCCTAAGTATTATGGTACTTTAGGTAATACATTATCTTACAAAGGATTCTCATTAAACTTTGACTTCTACTATAACTTTGGTAACTATATCCAAGAAGCTTACGCTCAGTACTTCTTAGATGGTACTTACTCAACTCGTGGTAAATATCAAATTAACTTACAACGCTGGCAAAAACCAGGCGACATTACAAATGTGCCTAAATATGTGGCAAGTTCTTCAGTTGTATCTGCTTCAGGATCTGATCGTTTATTATCAAAAGGTGATTATATCCGTTTAAGAAACGTTCAGTTATCTTACAAATACAGCGACAAAAAAGTACTTGATAAATTCCACATTAATGGTGTGAATATTTATGCTAGAGGAACCAATTTATGGACTAAAACATACGATGCTAATTTGTTAAGTGATCCAGAGCAAGGTATTACTGGTGTAAACAACCAACAAGTATTTGCTTCTAAATCAGTTACATTTGGATTGAATGTTACTTTCTAATTATTCATCACTACTTATAATATTTTTATATGAAAAATAATTTCAACAACATTTCAAAAATGTTCTTAGCAGTCGGAGCCGCAATTATCATGTTCGGTTGCTCTAAGCAATTTTTGGATGCGAAACCTTATGGTTCGGTAGTATTGTCTCAAGCTATTAATAGCGAAGACGATATGAACACAGCTGTAAATGGTTTATACTCTTCTTTAAGAGCTACCGATTTGTACGGCCGTACTTTTGCTGTGAAAGGCGATTTAATGGCAGACAATATGTTTTTGTCTAACCAAAACTCAGGTAGATATTTAAGCTTTAACAACTATAACTTTACTAAGACTGATGCTTACGCTTCTGCTGTTTGGATCAACGCTTATTCTTCAATCAAGAATGCGAACTTAGTAATCAATTCTGGTTTAGATCCTGCTAAAAGTGTTAACGTAAGTCAATTGCTTTCTGAAGCTTATGCTATCAGAGCTATGATTTATTTTGACTTAGTAAGAAACTATGGTTTACCTTATACAGTTGGTGATCCAAATTCAAATTTAGGTGTGCCAATTGTTACAACTTTTGATGCAACTATTAAACCAGCAAGAGCTACTGTTGCCGCAGTGTATGCGCAAGTATTAGCTGACTTAACCAAAGCAATTTCTTTGGCTAAGAACAACCAAGGTGAAACAATGACTTTCACTGCTACAAACAAAACAAGAGCTATTAACTCTTCATTCATGAGTAAATATGCAATCAAATTATTGGCTGCTAGAGTTTACCAAAACATGGGCGATTGGACTAATGCTAAGTTATATGCAAGTGATGTAATTGCTAATAGTGGTTTCACTTTAGTAACTGCTGCTAACTTAATTTCTTATTGGAAAGGAGCTACTCCATTAACTAGCAAAACTGAAACAATGTTTGAAGTTACTTCTGACGCAAACAACAACGTTTCTGATGGTACTTTAGCTAACTTGTATGTTCCAAAACCAACTGGTTCTTATGGCGATGAATTAGCAACAAAAGGATTTTACGATTCTTTCACTGCAACTGACGTTAGAAAAGGTTTAATTAGCCCAAGCACACGTTCAGGTCAAGCAGGTACTGCTTACTATATCACTAAGTATCCTATTGATGTTATCAACTATGATGATGTTAAAATTATTCGTTTCTCTGAAGCTTATTTAATTTTAGCTGAAGCACAATATAATTTAGCTGATATCGCTGGTGCAAATGCTACTTTAAATACATTAGTATTACAAAGAGATCCAAGTAAAGTTTATGCTAGCACTGGAACTCAAGTATTAGCTGATATCATTTCTGAGCGCTCTAAAGAGTTTGCTTTTGAAGGTTACCGTTTCTGGGATTTAATGCGTTTAAACTCAACGTTTAACAAGCCACAAACTCAGGATGCAAATAACGTGTATACTTACACTGCAGTTGCTCCAGGTAATGCAAACAGACTTTTCCCTATTCCTAACGATGAGATTTTAGTAAATCCAAACATGGTTCAAAACCCTGGATACTAATATTTTATTTTAGAATACTATATAAAATGGCCTCCAATTTGGAGGCCATTTTTGTTTTGATTAAATTGGAGTGTGCTTCGGTACTTGAAATGAACTAAATGCTTGCCATGAAAAAAATAATTATTGCATTAATGTGTTTGCCTTTAATAAGCATCGCACAAAGTCCTTCACAGTTTACACCAGCTTCTTTTAATGACGCTTCACGTTTAGAGCGTATTAAAAATGCGATGCCAGTGATTGAAAAAATGTACAAAGATTTTGCAGTTGTAAATCATTTTCCAGGATATGCCTATGGCATTGTGATAGATGGACAATTGTTATACAAAGGAGCAGAGGGCTATGCTAATTTAGAAGAAAAAATTCCTGCAAGTACAAGCTCCATGTTTCGTATTGCATCAATGTCTAAGAGTTTTACCTCATTAGCTATTTTGCATTTAAGAGATGCAGGTAAATTAAAATTAGACGATCCGGTTGAAATGTATATTCCTGCTTTAAAAGGCCAGGGTCTAACAAAGGACGCCCCTCCTATAACAATTAGACATTTAATGAGCCATAGTGCGGGTTTCCCTGAGGATAATCCATGGGGTGACAGACAATTGGCTGACACGGAAAAAGATTTGAATGATTTAATTAAGGGGAAGCTTTCGTTTTCAAATGTAGCTGGTGTAGAATATGAATACAGTAATTTGGGTTTTGCGATGCTAGGATATATTATTCATAAAGTATCAGGTATTACTTATGACGCTTATATCAAAAAAAATATTTTAGTTCCATTGGGAATGAATACAACTACTTATGAATTTACGACCATTCCAAAAGACAAATTCGCATTTGGTTATAGATATATTAATGACAAATGGAGAAAAGAAATTCCACTGCAAGATGGAATTTATGGGGCAATGGGTGGAATGATTACTTCCATTGATATGTTTGGAAAGTATGTTGCAATGCATGAAGCAGCATGGCCAGAGCGAAATGACATAGAGACTATGCCTGTAAGAAGAAGTTCAATTAGAGAAATGCATCAGCCTGCACGTTTTATTTCTTTAAATCCAAGTTATACTTTTCCAAGTGGAAAAAAATTAGCAACAACTGGGTCATATACTTATGGATTAAGATGGATGATAGATGCGGAACATAAAAAAAATGTTGGTCATAGTGGCGGCTTGCCTGGCTTTGGAAGTAACTGGCAATTTTTGCCAGACTATGGAATAGGTGTGATATTATTTGCCAATGTAACTTACGCTCCAGCATCGGTTATCAATACAGCAGTGATTGATACACTAGTACAGTTAGCGGGCTTAAAGCCACGTCTAACGGGCATATCACCTATATTAGCAACGCGTCAACAAGAGCTAGCAAAAGTGATATTGAATTGGGAAAATAGTCCTGCAATTTTTGCAGAAAACTTTTTTGATGACTATCCAATTGACATGTTAAAAAAGCAATCAGTTGAAATATTTTCTCAAGTGGGAAAAATTGTGAAAATAAATTCAATGGTTGCAGAAAATCAATTAAGAGGATATTGCATTTTAGCATGTGAAAAAGGAAATGTAAAACTATCTTTCACTTTGTCTCCCGAAAACCCAGCTTTAATTCAAGAATTTCATCTGGTTAAAGAGTAATTCAACAATCAATCAAATAATATCATATTTTGATTATACAATCAGCTAAGTTAAACTGGAAGGGAGTTTTATTGTGGAGTAATCAATTTTACGGAATATGTGCAGTTTTATTATCTGTAGAATCAACCTTGTTTATCAAACATGTGTATCCTTCTTTTACAAGCCTGCTATTGATTCACTTATCAACTGTACTTTTTTATACGCATTCTTATCTTAAGGAATACAAAGAAGGTATTTACAATGAAAGAACAAATTGGTATCAAAGTAATAAGCGTTATCTGCAACTAAGACAATTGGGTTTTTCATTATTATGTTTGTACTTGGCACTTTTTAAATTAAATGCATTGTCATTATTAAACAATGCTTCGCTACTTGTAAAAGCTGTCGCTCTATTTGCACTAATATTGTCAATTACATATTATATCCCATTCAATTTATTTACTCGCTTAAAACCATTTCGAAAGGTAGGGATCTTTAAAAGTATTGGTATTGCATTGGTTTGGTCAATTGTGTGTTGTTTCATTCCAGTTTGGTTAACAAATCCAAATGTGATTGACGAAATGAATTTCGACTCAATTTTCTGGGTTCACTTTTTCCAAATATTCGCTTATATTTTAATACTAGCGGTGTTATTCGACATAAAGGATTTAAATAGAGACAAGGAGGAATTCGTAAATACAATTGTTGTTAAATATGGCACTTACCAAACTATTAATAAAATTATCCCACCTTTATATGCAATTTATTTTTTACTAATACTTTTAGAATTTAAAATTAATAGTCTTTCATATGTTTATTGGGTTCTGCAATTAAGTTTAGTTGGATTAACTTATATCATTTCACAAAAGGTTGTCAAACAACAATCCATTCACGCTAATATTTTAATGATTGATGGATTAATGATAATTAAGGCAATCTTAAGCATATTAGTTCTTAATATGGTCATTCATTAGAAATTTGTTAAAAAACCTCAGTGCAGTCTAAAATCTTATTTCATTAGTAGTAACTTTGAACTAAGCAATTTCATATGAGAATATTATTACTTGAAGACGACGCAACCCTGTCTGCAGAAATAGAGAAATTTTTTAGATCTAAAAATATAGAATGTCATTCGGTTTTAGATGGAGATATTGCAGCTAAGCAGTATAGCAAAGATCTTTATGATTTAGTGATATTAGATATCAATGTTCCTGGCAAAAATGGTATTGATGTTTGTGCTTCAATTAGAAGCGTTGACACCACGGTCCCTATTTTAATGTTAACCGCTTTTGGAGAGATACAGGACAAGCTTTCTGCTTTTAATAATGGCGCAGACGATTATTTAATAAAGCCATTCCATTTTGATGAGCTTTTTGCAAGGGTGAATGCGCTATTAAAAAGGAAACACTCCGTAAATCAAGAAGAAGACATCGTAGTTGGCGATTTAGTTATCTCTTATACCGAAATGAAAGTGTTCAGAGCAGGTGTAGAAGTGATATTGACACCAAAAGAATTCAAGTTATTATCAATACTAGCTATCGCAAATGGAAGGATTGTGTCTAAAAATACAATCAGTGAAAAACTGTGGGACTACCAAATAATTACAAACCAGAATACAATTGAGGTGTATATCAATTCTCTTAGAAAGAAAATAGATAAAAACAGTGAAATAAAATTGATTCACACAAAAGTAGGATATGGTTATTTCGTAAAATCCGAGAAATGACACTTAAGTCTAAAATTTCAATTTTTGTAACAAGTTTATTTGTTGTTTTATATGCAGCTATGGCTGTTTCGGTAATTGTTTTATTTTCAGAATTCAGGGCCGAAGAATTTCAAGACAAATTAAGACAAAAGGCAATTTCAACAATTGAACTATTAATAGAATTAAAGCAGTCAAACCAGGATATTATAAAAAATATCGAAAAACAAAAGGCTGATAATTTAATTGACGAAAAAACTTTAGTTTTTAACAAAAACCTTGATTTAATATATACAAGTATTTATGATACTGCGTTAAATTCTGAAAAAACAGAATTAACCATACTTACTAATAAAAAAGAATTTTTCAATAGGAGTAAAAATTTAGAAACTTTTGGTATAAAATATAATTTTAAAAAAGAAAATTATTATATAATAGTCTCCGCAATAGATATATCTGGATTTCGTAAGCTAAATTATCTTATTTATGTTCTTTCTTTTTCATTTATATTATTTGCTTTACTTGCATGGGGTTCAACAAGAATCACTGTAGATAGACTGCTCAAGCCATTAGATTATTTTTTAAAGAAGATTAAGTTAATAAATGAGCATAATCTAGATGAGGTAGTGGAAGTAAAATCAGATAAAAATGAAATAGATTTATTGGCTTATGAATTTAATCAAATGTTAAAAAGAATTGATAATTCTTTAAAACATCAGTCTGAATTTACGGCGAACGCATCCCATGAACTCCGTACGCCAATTGCTAGAATCATTGCACAGGTAGAAAATAAAATTAATGATCAAAGTATTTCTGTAGATACAAAACTTTTTTTACAAAACATATTGGATGACACTAATCAAATTTCTGAATTAATACATTCTTTATTGATTTTGTCTAAGAACGACAAGACAATTTCTAATCATGAAGAAATGAACAGGTTAGATGAAGTAATTTATGATTGTATAGAAAAAATGAGTATGATTTATCCAGACTGTAAAGTGTATTTTGATATAGTTGTGGAACAAGAATCAGATGATATAAAAGAACTTAGAGGGAGCAAAACTTTATTAGATATTGTTTTTATTAATCTTTTAAAAAATGCGTATGCTTATAGTGACAATAAAGAAGTACAAATAAGTATCGTTCAAAAGTCAAATGAAATTGAGTGCTCGATTACAAATACAGGCAAGATCATAAGCATATATGACCAAAAAAGGCTTTTCGAACCTTTTATGCGCGGGGAAAACGCACAAGGGAAGCCAGGTTTTGGTATTGGTCTAAGGATTGTTGAAAGAATATTAAACCTTTATAAGGCCAAAATCACCTATTCTGCCCTTGATTCAAATACCAATCAATTTTTAGTTTTATTTCCTCTATAATAAAGTGGATATTGTTTAAACAAAGCAACATTTATATAATTTAATTCAAGCTTCTCTTATTATTTTATAAATTTGCACATTCAAGTGAATCATAAACTATTTATAAATTATACAGATGGAGCAGCAAAAAAAACAAAAGCAAGCTAAAATTCGAAAAATTGTTATCGGTGTCTTATTAGTGACTGCACTTTACTTCGGTATTAAGAAAATTGCTTTCTCTTTAACGCATGAAACAACAGACAATGCACAAATTGAAACTTCAATTGTACCTGTGTTGGCTAGAACTTCTGGCTATGTAAAAAATATATCTATTAAAGACTACGATTCAGTTCAACAAAATCAAGTTGTTGTTGAGTTAGACGATGCCGAATTACAAGCAGTTTTGGAAGAGCAAAAAGCAGATCTTCAACAATCAAATGCTGATGTGTCTAATGCGAAAGCTCAATTAGAAAACGCTGTTTTATCTTTAAAAAACAATAAAGGAATAATTGACTTAAAAAGTATTCGTCAAAAGAAAGCAGCTACCGATTTATCTAGAGATCAAAATTTATATAAAGAACAAGCTATTACAAAAAAGCAATTGGATGAGAGTGAATTTCAAATGTCTGCAGCTAATCAGGAAGCGGATAATTCGAAAACCGAGTATGCAATTGCAAACAATAAAATTGCGGTATTAAGAGAAAATTTGAACAGAGCAAATGCAATGATTCAAATGAAACAAGCAAAAATTAAAGAGACTGAATTAAAACTTTCTTATACTAAAATTGCTACACCTAGTACAGGAAAAATTGGAAAGAAAAATGTAAATATCGGACAGTTCATTCAAGCTGGAACGCCAATCTTTTCTATCGTAAATGATAGCAGCTATTGGATTGTAGCCAATTTTAAAGAAAGTCAATTACAAACATTACACGAAGGTAAAAAAGTAAATATTCGTGTAGATGCATATCCTGATTTAGATATTCAAGGAACTATTACAAGTTTAAGTGAAGCAACTGGTGCAAAATTTTCATTATTGCCTCCAGACAATTCAAGCGGTAACTTTATTAAAGTGACTCAAAGAATTCCAGTTAAAATTTCTATCGACAATCAAGCTGCTTTTAAAAATAAATTAAGAGCAGGTATGAGCGTATTTATCACCGTTGACAAATAGTTTAATGGCAACTCCTAAGGGTATAGCAAAAGCAATTATTGTAATTACAACAGTATCAGCTGCCATAATGGAGTTGATTGATACTTCGATTGTAAACGTGGCTTTAACAGATATTTCTGGAAGCCTAGGCGTTAGTATCGAAGACATCAGTTGGGTAATTACTTCCTATGCAATTGCGAATGTTATTATTATTCCACTTACTGGTTTCCTGGCCGAATATTTTGGTAGAAAAAATTATTACATTGTTTCTATGATCATATTTACTGCCGCCTCCTATTTGTGCGGACAGTCGGATAGCCTAGTTGAATTAATTATATGGCGATTTGTGCAGGGTGTTGGTGGCGGTGCTTTATTATCTACCTCTCAGGCTATTTTATTTGATGCATTTGAACCAAAAGAACGTCCCATGGCGGCAGGATTGTTTGGTATGGGTATTGTATTAGGCCCAACCCTGGGTCCTACCTTGGGTGGTTGGATTATTGAACACCAAAGCTGGCCATTGATTTTCATGATCAATATCCCAATTGGTATTATTGCAACGTTTTTAGCGTTTACATTTATTGATAAAAAAGAAGGGGAAGGGAAGTCTAAAAAAGATATTAAGATTGACTATACCGGTATACTCCTACTAGCAGTTGGTATTGGCTGCTTACAATATGTTTTAGAGCGAGGAGAATCAGAAGAATGGTTCACAAGTGAAACCATTCGTTTTTGCTCCTTGATTGCCGTGGTGGGACTAGGTATGTTTATATGGTATGAATTAAGTATTAAACAGCCAGCAGTTAATTTGAGGGTTTTGGGAAATAGGAATCTCGCATTTACTACCATATTTACATTCGTGGCCGGATTTGGATTATTTACTTCGGTATTTGTTTATCCGGTCTTAGCACAACGTATTATGGGATACACTTCCTTTGAAACAGGAATCTCATTATTGCCACCAACCCTAGCTGGGGTAATTATGATGCCCATAATAGGCAAACTAATGAGTAAGGGTGTAACGCCAATTCCTTTTGTGATAGTGGGCTTTAGCTTGTTTTCTGTTTATGCGTTTTATAGTGCTGCAATGCCTCCTGATGCGGGTAAATGGGATTTTTTCTGGCCATTATTAATTCGTGCATTTGGTATTTCAATGAGTCAGTTGCCTTTAATTAATCAGGCGGTAGTAGGATTAGAACCTAAGGACTATGCGTCGGGTATTTCACTTAACAATATGATTAGACAGCTAGGCGGCGCTTTTGGTATTGCAATTGCTAATAATTATGTGGCACAACAATACTTTAAACATCGTACTAACTTAATTGCAAACCTACCTTCGGATGGTGCTCAATGGCAGGAAAGGGTTGGTGCAGTATCGCAAGGAATAGCTAGTAAAACAGGTGATTTTCATGGCGCAACACAAAGAGCATATAAAATGATAGATATGTCTGTTGATAGACAAGCATATTATTTATCATATTTAGATACATTTAGATTGGTGGGTATTTTCTTTTTAGTAGTAATCCCATTGGTTTTCTTTTTAAGGACAAGAAAAAAATTAGATAAAGCTGCGTTAGAGGCTGCTGCCGAAGCGCATTAAAAATATATGAGCATGAAAAAATTTATTACAACTTCTTTTGCTGTAATTGCAATTGTTGGGATGACAAATGCGCAATCAATTGTTAATGGAGAATTAAAGTCTTTATTGGAAAAATCTTTAACATATTTTCCTAAAGTAAAAGAAGTAGAACTGTCTGTGCAACAAGCAGAAAACAGACTTAAGCTAACTGAGTTAAATAAATATCCAGATGTTACGATAGATGCAAGCTATGCATACGTAAAACCAAAGATAGAAGTTCCATTTGGAGAAAAAACATTTCAGTTTGCACCAGAGCACAACGTATCCGGAGCAATCAATGGTATATATACGCTAATTGATTTTGGTAGATTGAAAACAAATATTGAAAAATCTAAATTAGAATTGCAATCGGCACATCATGTTGCTGCACAGTTAAAGAATAGTTTATTTGCACAAATTAGCCAGTTATACTTCCAAATTATTTATGCTCAAAAAGCAATTCAAATTCAAGACCAAGTTATTGGATTGTTAAACGAAAATAAAAAAGTGATTGACGCTCAGTTGGCAAATGGAAATGCAATTAAATTAGATGCGTTAACAATGCAATCAAAAATTGATAATGAGTCTAATCGCAAAATTGATTTAGAGACCAATCTAAAAAAATTATTAAATCTGTTAAAATACGCTACAGGTGTTGATAATATTAAAGAAGGTCAATTAGCTATTTCAGTAAAAGGCTACACTTTTGAGGAAGCACTAAACTTTGCAATAGAACACAATCCTAGTTTAGCCATTGCAAGAGATAGAATTAGTATTGCAAAATCAGATGTTGCAATTAGTAAATTAAGTGACAAGCCATATATAGGAGCTAAAGCATCTGTGGGCTCTAAAAATGGTTATTTGCCAGCAATTAGTGACCCAAGATTTAATTATAATGCGGGTGTTGGCGTGTCAATACCATTGTTTAATGGCGGGAAAAATAAGCAGTTAGTTAAGATTCAAGAAAAAGGTTTAGAACTAAGTGAAATCAATGTTGCTTCCTTATTACACGATACCGAAAAAGATATTCAAGCAGCATTAATTGATATTGTAAGCAGTCAAAGCAGAATTAAAAATGCAGCTACACAAATAGAACAAGCAACATTAGCACAGCAATTAAGCGCTAGTAAATTAAAAAATGGAACAACTACACCATTAGAGATTACAAGCACAAATGCCGATTATCAAAAAGCGTTATTAAATCAGCTGCAGTATCAGTATCAATTATGCAATTCGCAGATTGAATTGTTAAGATTAATGGGTGTTGAATTAGCTGATTAAAAATCGGCGTAATCTTTTGCCTTCATCAATATAATGTCTGCCTTGGAAACAGTGTTTAAATATTCTGGTGCCGTAGATATTTTTTTCCAATAAGCATCTTCTCCAAAAGCCTTCCAATGGGCTGTTCTATCTGCCATGTCCTTAAAACTTGTCATGTATATTAAATTAGGCATTCTTGCTCCTGCAAGTACTTTTGCATAAAAAATGGCATTAAAGTTAAGTCTAGCAAAAAGGCCAATCTCTTTCCCTTCGTTAAACATGTGTACTTTTTTTAAGTGCATTATTTCGCTTGCACTTTCGTAACTTCTATATTCAAAAATTCGTTCATCGGGGCTACCCTTTTTTAGTGTCGATTTTTTCTCGTATTGTGTTTGACCTTTAAATGCCTTAGATAATATGTTTTCAACTCTAGTATATGGCAGTTCTCCGTTTAATCCCTCTAAATGAATAATACCATCAAATCCAAAAGGGTCAAGTTTTTCTATTTTTTGATCTAAGCTTTCTAATTCATCAATACTTTTTAAAGGAATCCAAACGTATAATTTTTTATCAACCGCTGTGTCGTTATCAATTGGTGCAAAGACACCAACTTTTGGAATACCCGCCTCATGTAAATAAGGAAGATAGGTTGACTTCATGAAAACATCAATATGATCAATTTGCTTTTGTGTACTGCAGTGATAAATTTGTAATAAGTAATACTCACGCGGAATTGCATTTGCATTATTAATAAATCCAACTATTGTTAGTATAGTAAGCGCGATAGATAAAATTATTTTTCTCATGTTAATCGGTTTTAATAATAAAAATGAATACTCAGATTTTAATGTGAATATTTGTAAACTTTGCCATCCTTCATAACCCAATCAATATTTTGCAATACACTTATATCTTGCGTTGGGTCTTTTTTAATTGCGATAATATCAGCAAATGCACCCGCCTTTATTTCGCCAATTTTGCCTTCTAAACCAAGTAGTTCGGCAGGTGTAGTAGTTGCAGTTTGGATTGCTTGAATAGGCGTTAAACCCCATTTAACAAAGTAAGTAAAGTCTTTTGCTTGAGGCAGACTCCAATCATATCCACCTATATCGGTTCCATAAGTAAGTTTCACACCCAGTTTAATTGCCTTTTTAAAAGTTGCTTCTATTGATTGTTGAAAATATAAATTTATGGGACTGCCAATTTTAGCCCTGCCTTCGGCTACATATTCATTAACGAATAAAGTAGGACACCAATACACGCCTTTTGCAGCCATTAATTTCATACACTCCTCGTCCATGCCCGAACCATGTTCAATTGAAATTGCACCGGCATTAATTGCAGCTAAAATGCCGTCTCGCGTCATTGCATGAGCAGCTAATTTTTTTCTGCTTCTTAAGGTTTCATCACCTATTGCATTAATTTCTTCATTTGTAAAATTGGGTAATGATCTAAAGGATCCATCAGCTAAACGATAATATCCACGATCTGCATATATTTTAATCCAATCTGCCCCTTGTTCAATTTGTTGGCGTACCGCTTTGCGTGCTTCATCGGCACCAGTAATTTCAATAACCCCTTTTGGCAATTTTATCTCCCATGCATAATCCGAAGCTTTAATAGGATAATGCCCAGTTGTGTTCATTGCAAGTGTAGCAACCTGCATTCTAGGCCCTGTAATCACACCTCGGTTAATTGCTTTTTTTACATCAACGTCTGCAAATCCAGCACCCTCGGTACCTAAATCTCTAATTGTTGTGAAGCCATTTAATATAGACTGTTGAGCACTTTTACTTGCACGTAATGTTCTGTACGGAATTGATTCTTTTAAAATTTGTACATCATAATCCTCCGATGTGATGTCGCCTTGTAAAAGCACATGCGTATGTGCGTCAATCATACCGGGCATTACAAAATATCCACTTAAGTCAATGGTAGTATCTGCCTTGCTTGCTTTAGTAGAAACAGAAACTATAGTATTCCCATTTAATAAAACAAATTGATTTTCTAATACAATACCTGCTTTAGTGTCTAATAATTTTCCGCATTTTATTAATGTTGTTTTTTGTGCAAATGATGAAGTGCCTGCCAACAAAGCAAATGCAAGTAATATTTTTTTCATAACTGTATGTGTGTGTATTTATTAAATTAAACTACTCTCCTTTAATTAAAAGGGTATAAAAATTAAAACATTTTTGTAAGTCAGATATTTGCATTCTTTCATCAATGCCATGATATCCTTTAGCATCAGTCAAAGGTGAAAAGTTTACAACGCCATCACTCACTTCTCTGTAGTTTCTAGAATCAGTTGCACCAACCATTAACATAGGGGCAACTACTACATCTTTAACCACGCTTCTCACTGCTTTCTCTACACGTTTGTAATACTTACTGTTAACGTCGGTAGTTGGAGAAGGTTCCGTCATATAGTTTTTATAGTATGTAATTTTAATACTTGTATCGTTGATGATTTTTTGAACATAGTCGTACACATCTTTACTTGACTGACCAGGTAAGATTCTACTATTAATATAAGCAGTAGCAAATGTTGGAATTACATTGTCTCTCACACCACTATTAAATACTGTTGGCACTAATGTAGTGCGAATTAGAGCATTGGTTGTTGGTTGCTTGGATAAATTATTCACTACGCTACTTTTAAATAACCATAAATTAGAAAGGGCCATTTTTTCAAAAAAGTTCTCGTTGTAGGCACTGATACTATTTAGATAAGCTTCAATAGGAGGCGTAAGCTTTGTTGGCATTGGGTTTTGACTCACTTTGGCAATTGCATTACTTAAAATATCAATAGCGGTTGTTGTAGCAGGAATAGAAGAATGTCCTCCTGCTTTTTGAGCAGTTAATACCAAAGTAACATATCCCTTTTCACCTACACCTATTGATGCAATTGGTGCTTTTATTGATTTATTATCTTCGGTAGAAATTTCACCGCCTTCATCTACTACTAAATCAAATTTCCTGTTTTGAGATTTAAAATATTTCACTACTGCAGTTGCGCCTCTTCCGCTAGATTCTTCGTCAGCCCCAAAACACAATAAAATAGTTTGTTTAGGCTTAAAGCCTTTTGCCAATTGCGCTTCAGCCGCTTCTAAAATACTAATCATGCTAGACTTATCATCTAATACACCACGGCCCCATATGTAATTTTCTTTTACTTCACCACCATAAGGTTTTGCGTGCCATAGTTTAATTGCAGACGCTTCAACTGGAACAACGTCGTAATGCGCCATTAATACCATTGGCAATATACTGGTGTCAGTTCCTTTCCATTCGTAGATATAGTTAAAACTATCAACTATAGTTCTAGGTAAATTTTGATGTATAAGTGGATAAGCAGTTTCAATAAATTTTCTGTAGCTCATAAAAGTGGCCGTATCAAATTGATAGTCGTCGTTAGGCGTTTCGGTCCTTAATTGAATAGCAGCACTCATATGTGCAATAGCATTTTGTGGCAAAGCCTCCAACTGCACTTCCTTTAGATTACTTAAAGGCTTATTGGTAACTGTTTTAATAATTACAACTGATAGGACAAAAAGAAGGCCTAATCCAAGAACACTTAATACTTTTTTCATTTAAATAGATTGTTCTGAAAGATACGAAAGCTGTTCCATAAAATAAAGACGCCCCCAATTTCTTGGAGGCGTTAAAACAAGACAAGTTCTATGTTTATGCTTGAAACCCTTTTCGACGCATCATTTCATGTCGAATTTTTTGTAAAAATTCGCGTTCTATTTTCAAAGCCTCATTCACTCTTTCATCAGATTTTAATACTGGCTTTAACTCATTTTTGTATTTTTTTCTAGCATTTAAAGTTGCTTCTTGAAGTTGGATTTCGTCATTTGTTTTACTTTCAACAATTTCCTTCATCGCTTTTTTATGAGCTTCGTAAACTGGCCAAAATAATTCGGCCTCACTTGAGGTTAGCGCAAGTTTTTTTGTAATAAATTGAATTTTAAACATTTCAATTTTTTCTTTGTCTTCACCTCTTCCTTCTTTGCCCATAGGGCCACGGCCATCTCTTGGTCCACGACCATCCCTAGGACCTTGACCCATTGGAGGTCTTTGTGGTGCTGGTTGTTGTGCATTTGTAGTAATTGCTAGTGCAAGAAAAACTAGCATTAGAATGTTCTTTTTCATGATTTGTGTTTAATTAATTTATAAAATTTAGTAGTGTATTTATTGAATATTGTTACTGTCTTTAAATAAATGTGAATTTAATTTCTCCAGAGAGCTACTCTCATTATTTATTTCCTCCTGCCAGTCAATCTCGGCAACTATTTCATTTGAATTAACATATTCGTCAATTTCCGCAGTCGGAATATCTTGTAGATTAATATTTAAAGCAATGTCATCTGCTTTATTATAAGATGGAATAAAAAAATAAGCAGTAGTAGCTATCGTTAACAAGCTAGCTGCAATTGCAATTTTTCCAAATTTTGAAATATTTAAAATGAACGCACTGCTGCCCCTTTTCTTAACCTCCAACATAATCTGGTTCTCAAAATGTTCGAAATAGTCATTAGGCACCTGACTTTGTTTAGCCTCAAAAGCGCTTAAAGCTGCTTCACTAAACAAAGAGTTTGCCAAAGCTTTTTCATCTAAAAGGGTATTATCGTTGTGTTCCTGTTGCATTTCCAATATTTGACCGGTTATTAATTGTAGGGTTTAATCCTTTTTTAAAATTTCTTCCATTTTTTTAAGTGCCTGATGAAAATTTGCCTTTGCTCCCCCAACGGTAGTGCCAGTAATAGCTGCAATTTTTTCGTAGTTCAGCTCTTCATAATACCTAAGCATAAACACAAACCTTTGTTTTTCAGGTAGTTGTTGAATTGCCTGCTCTAAGGCTATTTGAATTTGGGTTGCTTTAGGGTCGTTAGAGTTTCCAGCAGCATTTTCGTAGTCAATATTATCTTCGGATAAATTGTGAGCGGATTGTTTTTTTTGCTTTTCCAAAAAATTGAGTGTCTCGTTGTAGGCAACTCTAAATAGCCAGGTAGAAAACTCGCTTTCCATTTTAAATCCATCTAATTTATTCCAAACCTTTATCCAAACCTGCTGTGCCACATCATCGGCATCGGCATGTTCGGCGACCATTCTTTTAATTTGATAATATATTTTTTGCTGATGACGTTTTAATAACTGCGTAAATGCTGCCTCTTTAAGTTGAGGCTGCTTAAACTGCATTATTAATTCTTGATCATTTAACATACTTGTAAAATTAGACAATTGTTTTCCATAAAGGTTTAATGCTTTATCTTTAATATTCACTTTACAAAGTATACTTACATGAAAAAATTATCCATTAGCTTGTTATTTATTGGCTCCTTATTTAGCATTTGTGTGAAAGCACAAAATGCCAGTGATATTATAAATAAAGCTGAAACACAAAGAATTGAAAAATACCTTTCTTCTGATGAACTTGAAGGAAGGCGCACTTATTCCAAAGGAATTGAAAAAGCTGCTGATTTTATTGCTAATGAATTTAAACAAACAGGATTAGCCACGCTTAATAACAGCGGTAGTTACATACAAAAATTTAGTAGACTATCTGCCAAATTCATTAGTGCTAGTGGAAATTTTGATGGAACAATAATTGACACAAAAAATTTAATAGTGGTAACTGCTCAAGCAAATATTTCTATTAATGAAACTAGTGGGTATGAAATTGTAAAAATTGGAAAAGACGATAATTTTGGTTTAGCAGCAAGAAAATATATTTCTGCGAATAAAAATTATATTGTTTTAGTAGATGAAAGCTTTGCAAATAATTTTGGAAGATTAGTTCAATTAAAAGGGAATATAACTGCACAGCAAAAAACAATGGTATTTGTTTTGGGTAATCAAACTCCAACAAAATATAATATAGAGGCAACACATAAGATAGACGAGTTAGCACTTGCTAACGTTGTTGCAGTAATACCTGGAAAGTCTCTTGCCAATGAATATGTGATTTTTTCAGGTCATTACGATCACTTAGGAATAAATAGCGCTAAAGCAATTAATGGAGATTCTGTATACAATGGCGCTAATGATGATGCAGCGGGAACTACAGCAATGATTATGCTTTCAAAATATTTTAAGAAATTAAATAATAATGAGCGTACCCTAGTATTTGTCGCGTTTACTGCAGAAGAAATTGGTGGGTTTGGTGCTCAATATTTTTCAAAGCAATTTGATCCACTTACTGTTAAAGCAATGTTTAATTTAGAAATGATTGGAACTGAAAGTAAGTGGGGTAAGAATAGCGCTTATATTACTGGCTATGAAAAAACTAATATGGGCGAGATATTACAAAAGAATTTAGAAGGCTCTTCATTTAAATTTTATCCAGACCCATATACCGATCAAAATTTATTTTATCGTTCAGATAATGCTACACTTGCGAGATTGGGTGTACCAGCACATACCATTTCTACCTCTAAGATGGATAGTGAACCTAACTATCATAAACCAAGTGATGAATTTGAAACCTTGGACATGGACAATATGAATGAAATAATTAAGGCCATTGCTATAAGTTCTAAATCTATCATCGCAGGGAAAGACACACCTAGCAGAGTTGATACCACACAGTTAAAATAATGAGGAGATATTATTCTTGTATGAAAAAACAATTCCTTTACATTCTATTATGCATCTGTTTTACAGCAAATGCACAAGTAAAAAACTATTATCCAGCACCTGATAATTGGGAGAAAAAATCAGCTAGTAGTTTTCATATTGATAGTGCAATTTTGAATCAAGCCATTCAGTTTGCAAAAGACAATGAAACCAAATATCCTAAAAACCTTTGGCTAACACAGGCAATGCAATTTGGGAAAGAACCTTTTTCGGATCCGGTTGGTCCCATGGCAAATAGAGGCCCGGCAGCTGGTGTCATTGTTTATAAAGGTTATATAATTGCTGAATGGGGTAATCCAAATGCGGTAGAAATGACCAATAGTGTAACCAAAAGTATGGTTTCGACAGTAGTTGGTTTAGCGGTTGATAAAGGACTTATAAAATCAATTGATGACAAAACTTATACTTACTTGCCGCCTATTGAAGTTTTAAAAAATGGTGAAACTGTTGACCAAAATCCAATTGCACAATCTTCCTTTATTTATCCATTCGAAACAGAACATAATAGAAAGATTAGCTGGGACCATTTATTGCGTCAAACAAGTGATTGGGAAGGTGTTTTATGGGGGAAGCCTGATTGGGCAGATAGACCTAGCGATAAGCCCGACGAATGGACAACTAGAAAAAGATTTGAGCCAGGCACTGTTTTTAAATACAATGACACTCGTGTAAATGCATTAGCACTAGCCGCGACAGCAGTATGGAGAAAGTCTTTGCCAGAAGTATTAAGAGATCAAGTAATGAATCCTATAGGGGCATCCAATACATGGGCATGGACAGGTTATAAAAATTCATGGATTGTCTTAGATGGTAAAATGATTCAATCCGTGAGTGGTGGCGGTCATTTTGGTGGCGGCATGTTTATTAATGCTTATGATATGGCAAGATTTGGATTGCTTACTTTAAGAAAAGGTAATTGGAATGGCAAACAACTTGTTTCTGAAAATTGGATTAAAAAATCAACTACTCCAACCACAGCAAATGAAGGGTATGGTTTTATGAATTATTTTTTAAACACCAATCGTAAAATGTATCCTTCTGCACCAGCGTCGGCCTATGCACATGTTGGAAATGGAACAAATGCAATTTATGTAGATAGTGAAAATGATATTGTTGCTGTAGTCAGATGGATTGATGACAAGCAGATGGATGGCTTTTTAAAAATATTATTAAGCGCGCTACCCAAAAAATAATCAACCGTTTTAAGGCGTATTTTAAACAATAAAGGCTCCCATTGGGAGCCTTTATTGTTTATGTTTGAGAACATTTCTTGTTATGCTTTTGCTTTTTGCAATTTACAGTTACTTTTTAAAATAAACAATAGCCATGAAGTATAAATTACTGTTGATCTGTATTTTAAATAGCCTCAAACTCTCCTTTGTCTGTATTTTTTTTCACCTTATCAGCTTCAAATATTTTTCCATTCATTGCTATATAAACACCTGGCTTAAGTACTTGCACAAAGGCCAAGGCGCTGCCTAAATTAAATAATCCGTCGCTACTTCCAAATTTGTAGGGAACCATGGCACCAGTTAAAACAATGGTTTTTTCTTTACAATGCTTAAGTAAATATTCTGCAGTAATAGTCATGGTATCAGTTCCATGTGTTATAAGAATTTTATTGTTGCTACAGTTATTACAAGCTGCTGCAATTGATAACCTATCACCTTCTACAAAATCTAAACTGTCCTTCATCATTAATGTTTCAATAGATAGATCTAGTCTGCTTCTACCCAAATCCAACATTTCGTGAAGATGCGTTTCTTTAAAATATAAACTACCATTGAGTTCATTATACTCTTTATCAAATGTCCCACCAGTAATAAAGACTTTTATACCCTTATCCATAATATTATTTATTAAAAGTTATCATCATTAATCTCAAGCCAATAGCCATCCGGATCCTGTAACCAAATTTGATGAATACCATCAACTCTTGTAGTTACTTTATTTTTATTACCAGCAACATCTTCAAATGACCATTTAATTGCTAATAAATTTTCTACAAAGGCATTGAAATTAGGTACTGTAAAACAGGTGTGTTGATTTTTATAATATTCTTTTTTTTGATCTGCACCTTGAATTACATGTAACATAGTATGTTCGGCAGTTTTATACCAAATATGTTTACCATCATGAAATGGTTCGGGAACAGTATCTAGGCCAATCATATTGGAATAAAAGTTACCAGATTTAGCAATATCTATTACAAATATTGCGGTATGATTAATATGCGCTTTTGGACTTTTATTTTGAGCATTTACATACAGGCAAGTTCCTAGTAATAAAATTACACACAGGTATTTCATTAAGCATCGTTTTTGTAGTTGTAAGATACTAAATATGCATTATTACTGTTGGTTTGATCCTATATTTGAAAGGTAATATTGTTCAATATTATTTAATCTACCTTTTTAGTAGACAAATAAAAATCCTTATATTTGCTCCTTATTACTTAATACCAATTTTTAGAATATGAAAAAATACCTTCTTTCTATATTAGCAGTTTTAATTTTCCAATTCGCACAAGCACAGGATAATGAGTATGTTAATTCCATAAATCAATGGCATAGAGCAAGAATCGAAGACCTTAAAAAACCAAATGGCTGGTTGAATTTAGAAGGTTTGTTTTGGTTTCATAAAGGCAATAATACTTTTGGTAAAGAAAAAGGAGCGGATTGTCATTATGATAATTCCGAATTTCCGAATTTATTAGGAAGCTTTATATATGAAGGTGATTCAGTTGTTTGGGTAAATAATAAAGAGGTTGCAATTAATATTAACAAGACAAAATCAAATCCTGGACAGGCTTATAAAGTATTTGGTAATAATACAAAGGACGCTGTGATGGATTGGTCACATTTTTCTTGGGTAGTTATTAAAAGAGAGGATAAGGTTGGTATTCGTTTTAGAAACTTAAATGCGCAAACATTACTTAGTTTCAAGGACATCGAAAGGTTTCCTATTAAAAAAGAGTGGCATATTAAAGGTAAATTGGTACAACCAGCACAGGATTTTTTGATGATCACAAATGTATTGGGTCAGACAGCTGCCACAAAAAATGCAGGTAAATTTGAATTTGAAAAAAATGGCCAAATTTTTAGTTTAGATGTTATTGACGAAGGCGGAAAAAATTTATTCATAGTTTTTGCGGATCAAACCTCGGGTGTTTCAACCTATGGTGCAGGTAGGTTTATTGAACTTCCTAAACCAGATGCTGCAGGTAATACCGAGATTGATTTTAATAATGCATATAACCCTCCATGTGCATTTACCGCATTTGCAACCTGCCCTTTACCGCCAAAGCAAAATAGATTAGCATTAAAAATTGAAGCTGGTGAAAAAAATTATGGACATCATTAGTGAGTCCATTAACTTTGGGTTCATATGAGTCCATTAACCAACACTACTAATATTGCAATCATTGGCCTAGGCTATGTTGGTTTGCCATTGTCAGTTGAGTTTGGAAAAAAATTTCCTGTAATTGGTTTTGATATCAATGAAAATAGAATCGCTTCACTTAATCGTGGGCAGGATGAAACATTACAATGCACTCGTGAAGACATTGCTTCATCTGCTGGTCTACAATTTAGTAATGATTTAGCTTCCATAAAACATTGCACTATATTTATTATAACGGTTCCTACGCCCGTTGATGTAAATAAAATGCCCGACTTGCAACCGCTTTTGCAAGCAAGCAAAATGATCGGCTCGATTTTAAAAGATGGCGACCTTGTCATTTTTGAAAGTACGGTGTATCCAGGTTGCACCGAAGAAGATTGTGTCCCAGTATTAGAAAAAGAAAGCGGCTTAGTATATAACAAGCAATTTTATTGTGGCTATTCGCCGGAAAGAATTAATCCGGGTGATAAAGTAAATACACTAACAAAAATAAAAAAAGTAACATCGGGTTCAACACCTGCTATTGCTAAATATGTTGATGAGCTTTATGCAAGTATCATAACTGCAGGAACCCATAAAGCATCCAGCATCAAAGTGGCCGAGGCTTCTAAGTCTATTGAAAATGCACAAAGGGATATTAATATTTCCTTTGTAAATGAATTGGCTTTAATATTTGATAAAATGGGTATTGATACGCAGGAGGTTTTAGACGCCGCAGCTACCAAATGGAATTTTCTACCATTCAAGCCAGGCTTGGTTGGCGGTCATTGCATAGGTGTGGATCCTTATTATTTAGCATACAAAGCAAAACAGCTTGGTCATAATCCTCAAGTAATATTATCAGGTAGAGAAGTAAATGATCAAATGGGATCATTTGTTGCTAATAAATTAATTAGACTATTGGAATTGGCTGGTATCAAAAAACAAGGAGCAAGTATTTTATTACTTGGTGTTACGTTTAAAGAAAATTGCCCAGATATTCGAAATTCAAAAGTGTTTGACATTTATCATCAATTAGTTTCAATGGGATTAGTTGTAGATGTATTTGATCCATTTGCAAATGCGCAAGAGGTATTGGAAAAACATCAAATAAAGCTAGTCACTAGTCTATCAAAATACGATGGAATAATACTTACAGTGGCACATGATTTTTATAAATCCTTAGACTATACAAGTTTAATGGCTATTCCAAATGCTGTATTGTTTGATACTAAGTCCGTTTTGGACAAAAAAATAGTTACAGCGAGACTGTAACTATTTTGAGTAGATTCATTTTATAATATACTATTGCGGATGATAAATTTTTTCCGCATGCTTTAATACTTCTGTTTTATCTAATGTCATTGGTTTCAAAACCTGTGCTTGATACATGGCACGTTGATCGGCAAAGTGGGGACTCTCTTTATGCATACTTGCTCCAAATGTATTTACAGACTCAATATGTGGTAAGCTTCCGTCTTTTGGAAAGCGAACTAAATTAATATAAGCATCACCACTATTCATTTTTCTAGTTCCATTGGTATAAGGCTCGGTCATTACAGCAGCTAAAACGTCTGGCATGCCACCTTGTGGCCAAGCTTCACCCCCTCTTACTAATTTTTGCAAATCACCTAATACTATATCAGTTCGATTAAAGTTTTTAGTTAAGTAGTCATATATCTGTTGGTATACTTTTACTGCTTCTGCAATAGTTAGTTTATCGTTTTTACGACCCTCCATTATTTGAGGAACAAAATAATATGCTAAATTATAAATGGCAGCTCCTTTACTATCAACCACTGCAGCATGATCCCATGTTTTTAAACTTGTAATAATTGGTGCTAAAATTGGATAGTCTTTTTCACTCACTAAGAAAATGCTATCTGCATTAAATCCGTATGGAAATAAAATTTTACTAGGCAGACTGCGATCAAATTTTATACGCTTCAAGTCCTCGTAACTTATTTTAGCAAGTGGATCTATTAAATCCTTAGCACGACGACTTCTGTTATTATGATAGGTTTCATAACCATCATTAACATCGTATTTTTTTGGATCTAAATTATTTTTTTCGTCGGTTGCTAAAAATGGAGAATGATTGGTGTTAAATAAATAACCACTAACCGGATTTGTTAATTGAGGAAGATCACTTAATGGTTTAAACTTTGTCCATAAAGTTGCCATTGTGTTTCCTGGCACCGTGCTATTCCAATGATAAGCTGTATCTGGATTACGATAAGGCATTTTACCATTAGAGATATAAAAAATTGTGTCTTTATTATCGGCATACATTATATTAAACATGGCTAAATGATTTTGATTTAAAGCCTGTTTGAATTCTGTGAAATTAGTAGATCTATTCATTGCATACCATTGTTGCAAAGCACCCGCATCCATTAATGACGGCAATCTCATTGAAAAATAATTTCCCTTTGGTGTTGCTACCGTTGGTCCATAAATAGAATTATAAACTGTTTTATAAATTGGAATAGGAATTCCTTTAATATTTAGTTTGATTTTTCTTTTTTCAAGTTTCAACCAATTGTTGTCTACTTTGTATTCACCCGGGTGATCTTTACTTGTCTCTAATTGATATACATCAATCTTATCTTGAAAGTTTACAGTATGCGCCCACGCGAGTGTTGGGGTTACACCATGAAAAATTAATGGAGCACCTGGGAATAAACCACCAAGAATATTCCATCCTTCTTCACTTTGCAAATGTGCTTCGTAAAATGCCGTAGCTCCTTCTATAGGTTGATGTGCATTAATCACTAACATATTTTCACCTGTTGTTGATTTGCTAGAATGAATAGCAAATGCATTGCTTCCTTCGCCAGTAAATCCTTCTAAATGTGGTATAGTACCATTCAAAATTTTAGGTAAAGCTTTATCAACACCACAAAAAACTGCTACTGAAAAAACAGTAGAGGATAGATATTCTTCCACTGAAATTGGGAATACATGTTTATTTAAAACCTCACTAGGATGAGCTTTTGCGTATGCTTCCAAACCCATTAAGTATCCTTTTACTAATAATAAAAACTTAGGATCCATCTGGCCAATTTGCGCTTGCACAATAGATTTGGTATTTAATAAGCCCACAACAAAATCTATTGGCGCCCCTTTTTTACCTAGATAGGTTGCAATCTTTCCTTTACCTGTTAGTAAAAGTGTTTGAATGGTTGTAAAATCATCTTCGGCATGAGCCCATGCTATACCATAAGCTACTTCAGCGTCGGTTGGTGCAAAAATATGAGGAACACCATAGGCATCTCTTGCAATGGTAATTTTTTCGGTATTGATAGTTGGGGTACCATTGTATTGTCCCATACTTGCCGAACTAAAAAATAGAGTGCTTACAAATAAGGCTAAATAGAAAAACTGTTTGTTCATGTGTGTGTTTTAAAAATTGCTGCTGTAATATATAGATTATATCTAAATTTGTGCTACTTACTAAATATATAACAATGATTGAGTCTAAAAGGTTTGGTTCAAAAAAGGCGTTAATTGATATTGATGAAACAATTTGTTTTTACTCAGACAAGCGTGTATATGAATTGGCAGAACCAAATTTTGAAAATATTGCTAAAATTAATAAGTTATACGAGGAAGGATGGCATATTACTTATTGGACTGGCAGAGGCGAGAGTTCAAAGCGTGACCTTAAGGGTTTAACCTTGGAGCAATTAACTAAATGGGGTTGCAAATTTCATGATATTATCACGGGTTATTGCCCAAATGGAGGACCTACAAAACCAAATTTTGATTTAGTGATTGATGATAAAGCAAAACGAATTGAGGAGCTTTAATTAGCGGCTTCTTGCATTTTTCTTTTGTTACTTTTTGCAAATGGCAGATAAAAGACCCAAAAGTGAAGTAGCGCAACAGCTTCTAATATTAATATATAATAGGGCCAGTCTCCAATTATAAATGGATTACTTACCGCTGGTTTTTGAGACAAATACATGTAATTGGCCTTCACTAAATAGTTTACAATCCAAACCCCTACTGCAACTATTTGCGTATAACCTAATACCCATAACCAGGATTTAGGACGGGGCGTAAATTCATAATGCACAATGATATAAGCGACTACCAATAGCAGTCCACCATGGTTAATAAAGTAACTATAAAAATTATACCCTCCCATACCAATTGTAAACTCGGGTGTAAGCAATGAGTGTATACCGCCTGCTAAACCCCAATAATAAACCAATTCTGCAATCCATTGCTTATAATTAAACAAGAGTACAATACATAGAATATTGGTGATACTGCAAAGGTGAACGGGTAGGTTTTGTTGAAGATTCCAGTAACCTATTTTATAATTATAGTAATGCTCTCCAATGGTATTAAGTAATAATATACTAGCTATAAATAAATCATAATTCCGATGCTTTAATTGCTTCCAATGTAGCGGAAGACGCACAATTACAATAATTAATAAAGCAACTGTTATCATGCATTCCCACCAAAAAGGAGAGAAGGATGCAATAAATTCGTGAGGATGAATTTTACCCATAAGCAAGCATTCGTTGCATTAAATTAATATTTATTTTTTGTAAAACAAACAATCTAATACATAAATACCTAAATATTAGGAGCGCTTAGTTCCTTTAATTATTCCTCTACATTTTGGAGATCCACAAACACAATTAAAAGGTTCCATGGTATCATCTAAAAAACTTGCATAGTCCAATGTAAGTTCATCTCCTTTTTTAATGTCTCGAGTAGTGTATACATTTAAGCCAATATATTCACAATTTGCTTCGCAACTATGATTTTGTGGAGACCATTCTTCGGGTTCTGAAGCCCATAAAATATATACATCCTTACTTATTGGGTAAGCGTATCTTCTGAAGTTTAATTTTTCGTTTTCATTCCAGTTTTCGTCAACATATTTTTTGGTTACAATTCTTTGTGCTTTTTCTTCTCCTTTAAATACTAAGGTTCCTTTTGGCAAATCAAATTTTGCATAAATGCCATAACCTGCTATGGCATTGCCTTTTATAACATGTTTTTTTTGTTTTCGCTGAAAACGTGCTAAGCCTTCTATAATGATTCGCTCTAAAAAACCTCTTTGACCTGCACCATCATGTTGTAATATATAATCTGCCGATCCCTCGTAACCTTCGGCATAAAATACCGAACATGTAAAATTAATTTCTAAGAAAAATATTTCTCCTTTATCGTTCATTCTAAAATCCATTCTTCCGTAACCCACTCCATTAAAAGAAGTGAAAACCTGTTCGGCAATATCTTGTAATTTGGTTGCAAGCACTTTGTCAGTAACTGGGATATTTGCATTAGGGTGTAGTTCGGATGTTTTTAGCGCATAGGTTTTGAAACTAAATCCTTCTGGAAAAATATATTCAACGGGAACAAATCTGGTACAGGTTTTACCGTCCGCATTAGCACATACTAAAACCGTAAATTCTCTACCCTCAATGTATTCTTCCACTAAGGCCGATCCAAATTCATTTAATATTGCTTTTACTTTTTGCAATAAAGCAGCTTCGTCATTAACCTTACTTGCCTCATCTACCCCTAAACTATCTCCAGCTTTTGCAGGCTTTACAAATAAGGGAAATTGAAGTTTGCCAGGTAATTGTGTTAATTCGGTTGCTGATTCAATTAATATATGTGCAGGTGTTTTAACGCTTTCACAAAACGCCAAATACTTCATTGTGGCTTTTGGCGGGTCATATAAATTCATGCTGGGCCCAGTATAAGGCAATTCTAGTAAATCTAAACATGTAATTACGTCAATAGAAGGCACTTTCCATTCCAAATAACCCTCGCAGAGGTTAATATATATATCGTAATTATTATTCTTAAGTTCTTTTAATTGTTGGTAGGTAGTAAGCTTATTCAAAAACACATGATCTATTTTAGCTTCTGGCATAATAGACGAAAGTTCACGCTTTGGGTCATAATATTGGTAGTCGACGCCGGATGTAGAATAGTCTGGTTGTAAAACACAAATTTTTAAATTTTCAAAAGACTTTTTATCACCAAGTGTAGGGAGCGGGCGCATATTTTTAATTTTTTCTTCTTCTTGCAAATGCATCATTAATAATATGAACTATTAATTCTGAAAAACTTTGATTGGCGTATCTTAAAATAGCACCGATAGAAGTAAAGTTTTCGTCCTCACTTATACCACATTGTGCATTTACTTCTAAAACAAATGGGACGCCTGTACTTTGATCCACTCTTACATCCACTCTTGCATATCCAGTTCCTCCTACCGCTACATATGCATCCCATGCAATTTGTTGTATCTCCATTTTAGTATCATCCTTACTAACTGCGTATTCATAAAAATTTTCGTTTTCAGGCATTGGGGTTTCGTCTTCATATATCTCCCAAAGTCTATCAAAGGATAAAAATTTCTCTTTTGCAGGAAGAGATGAGTGAAAGACACGTTCTACCGGAGGATATATTTTTGCATATTCGGGTTGTGTATGGCTTCCTACAATCATAACAGTATATTCAGGTCCGTCTATAAAGGATTCCGCTATAATGCCTTCTGATGAAAGGTCCCAGCCTCTGTAGCCTTCAAACATTTTATTAATTTGTTCCATTAGCTCGGCTTCCTTTTCAACAACATTTTTTATGCCTACTCCTAAACTTCCACCCGAAACAGCAGGCTTTACTATAACTGGTGCACCAAGTTTATTAAATATAGAATCTGCAATAATATTGTTTACTTGAATATGCTCCCATTTAGGTGTTGCCACTTGTGCTTTATCAAAAGCAATCTTCATTGGAATTTTGGACGTTGTTATTTCGTAAAAGAAATCATCAGCACCTGTATAAACAATATTCTTTTTATTTAATTCTTTAATTACAGATAAGCCTGGCGCTCCATTAATTTCATCGCCGTCACATAAATTTAATACAATAGGAAAGTAATCTCCTTTTTGTGCTTCACTAAAAATTTCTTGAATTATATTTTTGTAATTTTCTAATGTTACAGGCTGCCATTTCCAAGGCAGATCCAATTCAGAAAAAACTTTTTTATACTCTTCAATACTTTGAGTAAAATCATAGTAGTAATCCAAGTTAGGATCCGGATTACTTAGCGATGGAGCTAATACCCAAACCTTTAAATGTCCAACTGGAACAAAGGGGTAAAATAAATTTCTTAATGCTGTCAACGCTTGCGTAAATGAATTAGTAAATGTTTGTTATGAAGTTATAAAATATTAAACAATGTATTAGCATTTAGTCTTTTATTTAATAAGGTTTTATGCATAGTAACTAGTAGCTTAAGATTGCATTAAGAAAATAGGATAAGGGGTTGAATCCAATGTTTATTTAGACCTTTAAAATATCTTATTAATTGTTTATCAACTTATTATGAACTATTTGCTTGTTTTAGTTCTTAAAAACAATTAAAATGCAAACAGAAGTTATTATTTGTGATCAACAAGCGGTTTATGCAATAGGAAGTGCAATGATTGCACAAAGACACTCGGCTTTTACATCTACACAAATCTTTGATGACTTAAATAAAGTTAAAGAAGCCCTTAGTGCCGACTTACCTCGTGTATTAGTTATTGATAGTAGCATGTTTGATTTTTCGCATAATGAATATATTGACCAGATCATTAAACTTAAGAAACAGGCACCCATTATGATTGTATTAAATGAAGAAGATGCCCTAATCCTCTTTCAATTAATTGATAATGGATTTTCGGTTATTGTTTCCCGAAATGCAAGTACCGAAGAATGGCTAAAAGGCTTAGAGATGGCTCAGCTTAGGAAAGTATATTTTAGTAAGGAGATTGCTTATAAAGTACATGCACTATCTAATAATATGGATGAATTGCAATTAATTGATAGGGTTAATCAGTTGGCGTTATACGACAAGTATATATTAATTAGAATATGTCAGGAAGCGCCAAGTAAGCTAATTGCTTCTGAATTAGGTAATAGCAAGCGAACCATCGAAGGCCATAGAACTAAAATGATGCAAATGTTTGACGTCAAAAATGTTGCAGGACTCGTTAAAATTGCCTGCACTACAAGATTGTATCATAATTACCTTTCAAATCCCGGCTTATATGATGTTACTTTATGCGCTAAAACATCTTCCTTGTAAAAATGGATTGTTTTAAAATTACCATCAATATACATTTGTGCTTGGTCCGTAAAATGTTTGTCGTTTGCCCATCTGCTTTGTCCTCCGGTAATAATGGTTTTAGCTTCTACTCTTTTTCCAAAATTTACAGCAGCAACAAAACTATTGCCTGAATAGCCATATCTATTTTTTGAGCTAGACGTATTATTAGTAAACATCACTTTGCTTTCAAAAGCAGGTAGCTGGCCAAACTTGCTTGATGTTTGGGCTACGGCTATACTCCAAGCTGAATCAGTAAAAGGTGCTCCTGGGTTCACTCTCTGATATCTATTAATTTGCCCCCATGGCATTTCCCAGGTACCATATGTTCGGGTTAAATTGTTTAATGCTTGTGATAAGTAATATAATTTTACATTCACAGTGAACCCATTAATTGCTTCATATTTCTTGATAATTTGTGTGCCTTCTTCTTCGGTCGTTGCCTGGCCTTTATACTTTTGAGTTGACATTTCCGCCATCCAATGAATAGCAATAGTTTGTGCAATAGAATTGGTGTCGGCATCATGATTCCATTTTTCTAAATAGCTTATCGCTTTTTCCAGTGCTGGTGTTATCAAATTTTTCCTTGCTCTTTCAACGTTGGTATCTGCTTGCACTTTTCTTGCTTCTGTAATTAAGGAAGGTAATAAAATGTCAAATGCAGTCAAGTGTTTATTGTATCCTAATTTAATTAAATCGTCTAAACTAATTTTATCAATTCCTTCTAATAATCTCACTGCATTTAAACCTCTTGGATTTTCTCCATCAGGCGCCATATAGCTTGGATAGTTTTCAGCACTAGGGCTATTTTTTCCTGCAACCGTAAAAGGAGTGGCATTGCAATTTTGTAGCCAACCATTTACAGGATTTATACTTTGAACAATTTCGTCAAGCTTATGTACGCCATTCCAATCCGTTGCTTTTATGCTACCATCTACAGGTCTTGTATAATCAAATGATGGATCATTTCTTTTGGGCATAAAATTGCCATGCCAATATGCAATATTTCCATCTCCGTCTGCATATACTGTATTATTACTATTATTGGCTAGTAAGTTTAGCGCCGTTTTATAATCATTTATATTTTTTGATTTAGTTCTTGTCCAACATTCAATCAATGCATTTAGTGAACGATTGTTTTCATGCAAGCTTAACCATTTATTGTCTCGCTGGCCCATAACAGGTCCGTGATGCGTTTTGTAAGTAGTAATATTCTTTGTCTTTAAAATACCATTTTCATAATACTTTAAATCTATCATTCTAGTACGAATTGGTAATTGCTGTTTTTCATATTCATAGGTAAATGCAACTCCTTTTTTAGTCACTTTTTCTTGATAAACATCTGCAACATCGGCATAACTACTTGTATGCATCCAACCTGCATGCTCGTTAAATCCTTGGTATATAAACATTTGACCCCAGGTTACTGCACCGTATACATTTAATCCTTCCTCACTCACCATATGCATTTCAGATCGGAAGTAAAATGGAACATGTGGGTTAATATATAACATTGCATTTCCAGACTTACTATGTTTTGGAGCTATAGCAAATCCGTTGGAGCCCTTTAAAGTTTTTTCTTCCATGTCAAATGGATTTTGAATACTTGTTTTATTATATACATCTGTTTCTTCCATCTGTCCATAAAATTTTGCCACATCCAGTTCTTTTATCCCACCGGTCCTAGTTGGGGACACACTTCCATCTGTCCACATTAAATGAAACCAGGGCTTAAATTTAGTAATGACTTCTGGACGTACTTGAGGGTGCTTGGCTAAATAATAATTAATACCATCGGCGTGTGCTTGTAGTAATTTTTTAAACCAAGCAGGGCTATTGTTATAATCTTTAATTGCATCCGAACTGTCTTGAATTAATTTCATCATCAAGTCGGCATAAATTGATTCTTCATGATGTGTAACAGCTATGTCGTTGGATTTCAATTCGGCCAATCGACCTAACATCTCTAAATAATTTTTCTCTATTTGAGAAAAGTTTTCTTCACATTGTGCATACATTAATCCAAAAACTGCATCCGCATCCGTCTTTCCATAAATATGCGGGATTCCCCATTCGTCTCTGATAATATTGGTTTGAGCTACATGCTTTTCCCATCTTGCTTTTTCAATGGCGTTTTGGTCTTGTGCTTTTATTTTATTTTGCGCAGAACTTGAATTTGAAAAAGATAATAATAAAGAGAACGCAATAACAATTGACAGATATTTCATAAACACAATTTGTGATGAGTTCTTAAAGTTAGGGAAAATAAAAAAGCACAACCATTATGATTGTGCTTTTTATATAAGTCAGATTAATTACTTAATTCTAATCTTTTACTCCTGTGTTTTTTGTTGGTTTAACATCCGACCATTCTGTTCTGTCCAATTGACGCTTACCTGTTACCGTTTCATTTAAGTTATCGGCATTGTATAAACGACCATTCTTCATTACAAACTTGATTGAATTGGTATTGTGAATGTCTGCCAAAGGGTCCTTATCTAAAATAATTAGATCGGCTAATTTACCGGCTTCGATACTACCTAAATCCTTGTCTAAGCCAAGTCCTGTAGCGCCTAAAATGGTTGCCACTTTTAATGCATCTATAGTTCTCATGCCACCACTTTGCATTGACCAAACTTCCCAATGGTAACCTAAACCTTGTAATTGACCATGGCTTCCAATACCTGCAAGACCGCCTGCTTCCACCAAATTTTTCATACTAACAGCATGTTTTTGGAACACATGCTCCTCTGGTAAGAACCATGTTGCACGACGTCTAGATTTTGATGCTAGCTCTTCGTATGGAGTAAAGTATTGCATTTTTTCATCATGGTATGGATTTGCATTTTCATAATAATAATTCTCTGCCCATGGTCCACCATAAGAAACTAGTAAAGTTGGCGTAACAATCATTTTTGAAACTGCAATCGTATTAATCACATCTTTGTATAATGGATAAATAGGAATAGCATGCTCATGTCCAGGATAGCCGTCTAATAAATTGGTCATGTTTAATTTAAAATCAAGACCACCTTCGGTTGTTGGCATTAATTGTTGATTTTTTGCAGCTTGAATTACCCATTGTCTTTGTTTTCTATTTCCTACTAAATACATTTTAATATATTTAGTATTAAAGTATTTTGAATACTGTGATAATACCGATTCTGCTTGTGCCGAATCTTTTAAGTTATAAGACCAATAGCCAACACCAGGTCCTGTTGAATAAATTCTTGGTCCTACCATTGCACCTGCTTCTACCATATCTCCATAAGTTAATACGTCGGTAGTTGCAGTTTGTGGGTCACGAGTTGTTGTAACACCATATGCAAGGTTGGCTGCATAAACCCAAGCTTGATTTTTATGAATACCCCAGCTTGGCCACATATGCGCGTGTGTATCTACAAATCCAGGGATAATTGTTTTGCCCGAAACATCTACCACAGCTGTATTTGCAGCTACTTGAAGGGTTCCGGATTTACCAATTCCTTTAATTCTATTGTTAACAATATATACATCTCCACCATCAATAACTTCATCGCCATTCATGGTGATGATTTTTGCGTTCTTTAATAATACCGACCCTGTTGGGATATCTTTTTGATAATATACGTTCACCCATTGTTCTGTTGCTTTAAACTTAGGTGTTTCTTTTTTATCATTTTTCTTAGCCAAATTATCTTTGCTTGTTGAATCCTTTTTAGTCGTATCATTCTTTGCTAATTCTTTAGCAGCATCTTCGGCTTTTTTTGCAATGGCTAAACTATCATCAAACGCATAACTCTTGTCTATATCGTAAGTAAAATGCGCAGCACCCAAACTCCAATGTATGTTTTTGCCATTGTTTTCCCAGCTTGGAAATTCACCTCCCATTTCGGTTAATAATTTACTAGGGAATGCTGCATTTTTCGCATCGGCTACAGAAATCTCAATTAATTTTCCAGCTTGAGGAATAGTTACATAATAAATATTGTTATTTACTTGTGCAATCGCAGCTTTACCAAGTGGCGACATTATGATGCTTGCGGCATTGGAAGGTGGATTGTTTTCTTTTGCTGCATCATCGCCATCTTCTGCAAGCACTTGTGGTAACATACAAGGATCGCCTGCTGGTTTTCCATTGTGTTGAGCAACACTTCCAAATGTAGTGATCCCAGTAATTTTTACTATTTCTTTTTCATCACCACCATCCCATTGTATTGATAATAATTTTCCGTTGTTGTTTAAATAAATTCTGTTTTCATTTTTTACAAAATGCGCATTAGATCTTCCATTGGCTTTGTCAATCACGTGAATTTCTGAAGAAGTTAAATCCAACCAACATAATTCATCTTCGTCATCATTGTATGTTGGGTCTTTTGAATCTAAAAACTTTTGAGCAGTTGTTCGGTTAAATACTAAACGCTTACCACTTGGATCTACTGCAATACCTTGATACAATGCAGATTGTTTTGTGATTTCTGTTTCTTTATTGGTTGCTAAGTCTATGCTATGAATACTTCCGCCTTTTACATTCCAGGTAGAGAAATAAATTGTTTTTCCATTAGGGCTCCATGCTGGTTGTGCCTCTGTGTAATTATTTTTTGTAATTCTTTTTGGAGTTCCATTAGGATAATCCATTATGTACAATCTATTTAAAACTGTAAAAGCCAATTTGCTTCCATCAGGTGAAGGTACTGCATCCCTTATCTGCGTTGCCTTTGCTGCAATCGTGTCCGTAACTGGATATTTAAATAATACTTCAGGACCCATCTCGATTGTTGCATCTACTGTGTATGCAATTTCATCCTGACTTCCTGATTCAATATTTATTTTATGAATTTTACCACCATAAGAAGTTAATAAATATTTACTATCTGGAGTAAATGTCATTGTAGGTAACACTCCTAAAACCGCAATTGATTCTTGGTCGTCACGTTGCACTGGATACGCTAACCAGTTTTCTTCACCTGTCGCTAAATTTCTTTTTACCAATCCTGTTTTATCTTCAAATCTTGTACCGTATACCAACCATTTTCCGTCTTTGGATAATACGGGCGTAAATGCCGATCCATATCTTGAAGCAATAGTTCTTGTATTTCCTTTTTCTCTGTCATATACGCCAATACTATATTGTGGTAACATAGCATTGTAGTTCCATGCACTCATTCTTACTGAGTAATAAATATATCTACCATCTGCACTTACTGCTGGATCTATTGTTTTTAAATTGGCTGGTGTTGCAATCAGCTGTGTACCAGCTCCACCATTTTTATGCATTAAATACAATTTTGTATTTCTCCTGCCCTTTGTGTAAACTATGTAATTTCCGTCGGGCGTATAAACAGCACCTGGAAAATTTTGATTGTTGTCATCTGTTAATGCAACGGTATCTTTCTTCTCTGTGTCTATGTACCATAAGTTTTCGGCACCACTACGATCTGAAATAAACATAATTCTTTTGCCATCTGGACTAAAACTAGGATGATTGTCATAAGCCAATCCTTTAGTTACAGGCGTTGCTTTTCCTCCTTCAATTGGCAGGGTATATATATCACCCATTAAATCAAAAACCAAGGTTTTTCCATCGGGGCTAATATTTACCGATGTCCATGTACCTTCATTAGTTTTTAAAGGAATGGCTCTCGAAGCTTTTAAAGGCAATCCCTTAAAACTTGTAAATGAGCTACTATCCTTTTTGGGAGTAGTTGGGGTTTGGGCTTTGGATTGGATTAAACCTAAGCCTAAAAAAAGCATCAAACTAGTGAATCTCATAGCGTATATATTTTTACGAAAGTTAATAAAACCCATGCTAAGCGCCGAACATTTCAAATGAATAAGTTGCCGTTCATCCATCTCACACTTAATTGGTGTAAATATATAGCCAAAATTGGCCCAATTAGACCCGGTTTACGAATTCAATCGTAATTTTACACTATGATAAAAAAGTCACTTTTAGCACTGATTATTACTTCTTGTTTATTAATCGGAATACAAGCAAAATCTCAGACAGTTACTATCGAAGGAACCGTTATGGATAGCACCTTAAAAAAGACCTTAACATCGGCAACTGTTTCGTTAGCTCGTTCAAAGGATTCTTCATTAATGAGCTTCACAAGAGCAAATGAAGATGGGTTCTTTCAGATTAAAAATGTTGAACCGGGTAAATATCTTTTATCCGTATCATACATTGGCTACCAGCATTTATGGTTAGGCATTAAAGTAGGAGCAACTTCAAAGCTTTCACTTGGCAATATTTATTTGGTAGATGCAAGTCAAATGAGTTCAGTTACAGTTACTGCCAGAAGACCACCTGTTGTGATTAACGGAGATTCTATTGAATTTAATTCAGAGAATTTTAAAACGGTACCAAATGCAGTTGTAGAGGATATGTTAAAAAAGATGCCAGGAATTGAGGTAGATAAAGCGGGTGCAATAACTGTGAATGGAAAGTCGGTAACAAAAGTTTATGTAAACGGCAAAGAATTTTTTACAGGCGATCCTAAGATGGCTACAAAAAACTTACCTGCAGACGCGGTAGATAAAATACAAGTATACGATCGCAAATCGGATCAGGCAATGTTTACAGGTATAGATGATGGTAATGAAGAAACTGCAATTAACATTAAAACTAAAAAAGATCGTAAGCAATCTACATTTGGGAAAGTCAATGGTAGCGCAGGTGTACCAGGACGTTTTGATGGCCAAGGAAATGTAAACAGAATAAATAACGACGAGCAATTTTCTTTAATTGGAACCGCTAATAATACTAATCGTCAAGCTTTCTCAAATAATGATATATCTAATTTTTCTGGTGGTGGTGGCGGTGGAGGAAGAGGTGGTGGAGGAATGATCGTTAACATTTCTGGCGCCGGTGGAGGTACCGATGCTAGTTCACAAGGTGTTGCCAATACCTATTCATTAGGTGGAAATTATTCAAATGTGTTGAATGATAAAAAAATGGATTTTAATATCAATTCTAACGCTAGTGATATAGAAAGAAATAATATTAGTAATTCTTATACTCAAAACTTAACTCCTGGGAATTTATTTAACCGTAGTAGTTATTCAAATTCAACTAGCAGAAGCCAACAAGTTAAATTAGGAATGACGATTGATAATAAAGTTTCAGAAACTTTTTCTTATAAGTATACGCCTTCTATTTCTACGCAACATAATACGTCGGACGGAATTTCGACAAGTACCACCATGTTGCCTGATGGCACTTTAACCAATGCGACAAACACAAAATCGTCAAGCGTTACGGATGCATTTAATATTTCAAACACTTTATTGTTAAGAAAGAAATTTGAAAAGAAAGGGCGTACCATTTCTTCCACTATTACACAAGGGTATAACAATTCATTGTCTAATAGCAGTCAATACACAAACCAGTTGTTTTATACTGCAGGTGTAAAAACAAAGGATTCATTATTGGATCAACAAAACAAAAGAAAGGGCATTTCAGAGTCTTATTCAGCTAATATCGTTTATACCGAGCCCCTTGGGAAAAAATCTTTATTAGAGGTAAATACCTTTTTAAACAAAAACATTGGAACAAGCAGTAAAAGGGTGTTTGATAAAGATGCTACTAATGGTTTATATGACGCTTTAAATACCAGACTTACCAACGAGTACAATAGTGAGTATACTTATTCTGGAGCAGGTATGAATTATAGATTGAATCAGAAAAAATATAATTTCTCTACAGGTGTTTCATTTCAGGATGCATACTTAAATGGAGAGAATACAACAGCAAGTACTAAAATTAACCATGATTTTAAAGACGTTTTACCAAATGCAATGTTTGTATATAATTTTTCACAGACACAAAATTTCAGATTCCAATATCGTACTTCTACTAACCAACCTTCTTTGACTCAATTGCAACCTGTACTTGATCAAAGTAATATTAACAACCAAACAATTGGTAATCCCGATTTAAAAAGAAGCTATACTAACAATTTCAACTTGAGTTATTTCTCCTCTAAGATTTTAGCACAACGTAACTTCTTTGCTTTGATAAATGCGCAGGTTATTGATAATTCAATTGTTAATTATGATAGTGTATTGCCAAGTAGAGCTATACTTTCAAAGCCCGTAAACGTGAATGGCGCTTATCGTGTTAATGGTACAATGAACTATGGATTCGGTATTAAGAAAATTTATTCTCGATTTAATTTTGGTATTAATGGTGGAATTAGCAATAACATTTCGTATTCAAATGGTTTATTAAATACAACACTTGTAAAATCGGCGGGTCCAAGTTTCACATATACCTATTCACTGGATGAAGTGATGGATGTGAATTTAACTGCTAGACATACTTATAGTAATACCAACAATGCATTAAACGCTGCCTTAAATACCAATTACCTAACAAGGGTATATGGGGCCGATGTGACAAATTATTTACCGTTTGAGATGGTGTTAAATCAATCTTTAAATTATACTATTAATGAAGGAAGAGCAGCAGGTTACAATACGTCTGTCCCTATTTACAATGCAAGTATTTCAAAATTCTTTATGAAGAATAAAAGAGCTGAATTAAAAATCAGTGCCTTTGATATCTTAAATAAGAATGTGGGTGTATCTCGTAATGTATCTCAAAACCAAATAGTGGATCAATCTTATAATGTAATCAATCAGTACTTCTTAATTGGATTCACCTATAGCCTTCAAAAATCTGGACTTACAGGAAATAGCGGTGGAGGTGGATCAAGAATGACAATTAGAATGTAATATTAAATGAAGTTGTATATTTATAAATAATAATTAAAACTAGCTAAATGAAAAAAGCCTTATTAGCCATTGTACTATTAATAGGTTCACTTACAAGCCTTTCTGCTCAAATGAAAGAAGGTAAAATTGTATATACTCAGAAAATTAATATGTGGCGTATGATAACCGATCCGGAGATGCGTGCAAGAATTCCTGAATTTAGAACCTCTCAATTTGAACTTTTATTTAACGATCAAGCAAGTTTATACAGAACAGTTCCAGATGACGAAGCTCCAGATCCATTTGCAAACAACAGCGGAGACAGAGGTGGACAAAGATTTATGATGCGTATGCCTGAAACTTCTACATACACTAATTTAGTTAGTCAGACACAGTATGAGTCAAGAGCTATGTATGAAAAAACGTTTTTAATTATTGATTCATTAAAGCCATTTAAGTGGAAAATTTCAGAAGAAACTAAAACTATTGCAAAACACTTATGTAAGAAAGCGACTACTTCTATAGTAGCTCAAAGTATTAGAATGGGTGGCGGTGGATTTAGAATGGGCCGAAATAATGGCAATAATGCAGATACTGCTAAAAAGGAAAATGCTGCAATCACACCAAAAGAAACAGAGGTTGCCGTTTGGTATACAGAAGAAATTGCAGCATCGGTTGGTCCAGATAATTATACTGGATTACCAGGTGCTATTTTAGAAGTGGACATGGATAATGGTGCAAACGTAACTACAGCAACAGAAGTAACTTCTAAGTATGCTAAAAAAGAACTCGTACAGCCTACTAAAGGCGACAAAATGAACAAAGCTCAGTTTCAGGATGCGATGAAGAAAATTATTGAGGACATGCAAAAAGGCGGAGGAATGGGAGGAATGAGAATTAGAATGAACTAGTTATTTAATATGGACCTTTGATATTCCAGGTCCAACCAAGTGCAATGCTGCGTGGCTCCCCAATATAATAGGAGTACGCAGCATTTCCTTTTACACTAAAATTTTTGGTAGCCATAGTTGAATAATAAGTGTTTGTTACATTTAATACATGCAACCATAGTTCAGATTTTTTTATTTTATAGTTAAGTCTATAATTAAGCACATTAAATCCAGGGTATTTTGTGGCATTTACTTCATCCATAAAATATTCACTTTGGTGCTGCCATTCTAATGAGCAGTTTAAGTTATTGGTAAGCCTATAGTTTCCACTTAGGTTACTCCAATAATTTGGAGCAGCACTCATCTCTTTACCATTTACGTCTGTTCCTTTTATAGTAGTACTTATATAATTGTGTTTTGCAATTGTAGCACTCCAGTTAAGTTCAAAACGCTTGTTATGCTTGTATTTAATTTGATATTCAACTCCTATATGTTTAGTGCTCCCACTGTTTTGATTTAAATTAACTCCGTCTGTTTGTCTTACAGAAATGATTTCGTTTTTACCTAATAATTGATAAAGTGAAAATTCTGCATACCATTTATTATGCGCATACCAACCACCAGCTTCTATATTATTAAAAGATTGAGGAAGTAAGTATGGCACTCTTATAGCGTTGTATATTTCTGTTATTTGCGGCGGTACAAATCCTTCGCTATAATTTACATAAATACCTGTAACACCTTTGTTATAAGTAATTCCTGCTTTAGGGGTTAGGCTATTAAAATTGTTATTGGAGCTTGGCGTTCCATTGGCAATTTGGTTTCTAAATAGATATTCGTAATGGTCATAACGCAATGCCATATTAAGCTTAACAGCAGAACTGATATTGGAAATCAAGTCTATAAATACAGCTTGATTTTTTATTTTAGTTTGATAAAAAGTTAAAGTAGAATCAATAACTGGATAACTATACTTGGTATATTTTCCAATACTGGTATCCTTATAAATGTCTATATAATTTGCTTTTAAATGTTGATTGGTAATATCAGCAGTTCCGCCAATTATAATTTTACTATTAAAATCTTTGATGGAAATTATATGTTGAAGGTCTACTACATAAGAATTAAATACATTTTGGTTTGTTTGTCCTTTAAATTTTGTCGGATTACTGGTGGACGCAATAGAATAAGTTGGATTTTGATCCATTGTATTGTCACGGTACATTAAATTCAGAATGGTATTGTTAGCTTCATTCCATTTATAAGATAAGTTTTGTCTAAGTCTTAAAGCATTAATTTTTCGGAAAGTAAAAGTTTGTAAAGAATTAAAGTTGTGTTGCGCAAAATGAATACTATCAACCGATCCTGTCATTTGAGCGAAGTAATCTATGTATTGTATAGTATTGTATCCGGAAAGTTTAGCATTGGTCTTAAAGTCATGCCTTATACTTACTGCCTTTTTTGAAAAATCACTATAATCTATTGGGCCATTTTGTTGACTCGCCCAATTTGTATTAATAAGCCAACCACCTTTTTTAGTAGGGAAACCAAAATTTAGGTCAGTTTTCCTTAGTCCTAAAGCATTAATTTGACCACTAATATTTAAGATTCGTGTACTAGGAGTTGGATGAGTTAATACATTAACAACACCTCCAATTGCTTCTGCTCCATACAAAGCCGATGCAGGTCCTTTAATTATTTCAATATTTTGAATCGCAGATGTATTGATTTCTATAAGGGCATTGTTACTGAATAAGCCACTAGACCTAATGGGCATTCCATCTTCCAAGTATAAATACAAGCCCTTTAAAGATATGGGCTGTCTTATAGCCATCATATGTTGTTCGTTTCCAATACTAGGCATGTATACCCCGCTCACTTTGTTTAATAAGAAGTCTATTCGAGCTGGCTTTGTTTCTTGAATTATTTTTTCATTGATGACGGATATCGCAATTGGGGATTCTGTGCGCTTTGTAGATAATTTGTTTGCAGACACCACCACAGTATTCAATACTTTATAACTGCTATCCTGAGCAAAGCCTTTCATGTTAGTTAGAAATAGGCATCCAAGTAAAAGGCTAAAAGAAATCTTCATAATTGCAAATTTAGTAGTTAATTTAGTTCTTGCCTATTTAGTCAATTAAAACAACATTTATGAAAAAGCTATTTATCTCTTTGTTTTTGCTTTGTTTAATTCAAAAATCATTTACACAAGTAAAAACTGTACAAGAACAAGCTAAAATAGTGAACGAGCTTCTTTCGGATCGTATCAATAATTTGTTGCCAACATTAATGACTAAACATAATTTGGATTGCTGGGTAATGATAACTAGAGAATACAACGAAGACCCTATTGTAAAAACCTTCTTGCCAGCTGAATGGTTGGCGGCTAGACGTAGAACCATTTTGGTATTTTATAATAATCCAAAAACGAATAAGCTTGAAAAATATGCGATTGCAAGATATCCAGTAGGCAAAGAAATACAAGCAGCTTGGGATGTTGATAAGATACCTGATCAATGGGTTGCTTTAACTAGTTTACTTGAAAAACTAAATCCAAATAAAATCGCACTTAATACATCTTCGGATTTTGCACATGCAGATGGACTTGATCATACCGAGTATAATGAATTCATAAATAATTTAAAACCAAAAGACAAAGAGAAAGTGGTTTCTTCTCAACCCCTTGCTGTTGCTTGGTTAGAAACAAGAACTGCTAAGGAAATGGCGTACTATCCAATTCTTTTGGAAATCACGCACGCTATAATCAAAGAGGGTTTTAGCAATAAGGTTATCAAAGTAGATCAAACAACCACAAACGATTTGGAATGGTGGTTTAGACAAAAATTGAGTGATATGGGATTATCCACCTGGTTTCATCCTTCTGTTGAAATTCAAAGAAGGAATGCAAATATTACAGACGAAACTATACACCGAGGAGATTTTTTACATGTTGATTTTGGTATTAGTTATTTAAGATTAAATTCGGATGTGCAAGAGCAAGCTTATGTTTTACTAGCTAACGAAAAAAGTGTACCAGAAAATTTAGAAGCAGCTTTAGCCAAAACAAATCAACTACAAGACATTTTAACTTCGAATTTTGCAGTTGGAAAATCTGGAAATGAGATTTTAGCAGGAGCGCTAACTGAAGCAAAAAATAAAAGCATTCAAGCTAGCATTTATACCCATCCAATTGGATTTAATGGTCATGCAGCTGGTCCCACTATTGGAATGTGGGATATGCAAAATGGAGTGCCAGGTTCGGGCGATTATAAAATGAATGCCAATACTTGTTATTCGATAGAGTTAAATGCAATGCATCAATTAAAAGGTTGGGATAAGCCCGTAAGAGTAGCGCTTGAGCAGAATGGATTTTTTAATGGAACTACTTTTAAATATATTGATGGTAGACAAACTAAAGTGATTTCTATTTCCTTTTAATCGCATATAACTTATTGACAAAAACGAGAGCGCCCCTAAACTAGGGGCGCTCTCGTTTCATCTATTATTTAAAACAGTTCTAAACTATAAAGTAACAACACTATTTGTTGTACCAAACACATTAGCAGCATGTGCTTCGGCTTGGTCATCATTTAACCATATTTTTTTATCTGCAAAATACTTAAACTCGTGTGTAGATTCTTTTGGTAAATTTACTTCTGCAGTAAATAAGCCGTCTTTCTTTTTAGTCATGGCAAGACCTTTTTTCCATTCGTTGTTTAATCCTAAAATGTCAACTTTTTTTGCTTCAGCGTTTAAAGTGAATTTTACTTTAACGTAGTCCTTAGTTTTGAAGTATTTTTTTTCTATCATGGTTGTATTATTATTTCTTAATCTTAATACCTTTTTTATAAAAAAGTAACCCGATTTTTTATTTAAAATCCAATACTAACAAACAGTCTTTGCTATTTAGCCTTTATCAATCGTTTGCGATAGGTACAAAAAAATGTCCCTCTTTTTGTAGAGGGACATTTTTGAAATCTCAATTGGGATTTATCTACGAATTAAATTACTTCATAAAATAGTGAACTGTTAAATAGGTAAGAGCAGCTAAAACACCACTTACTGGAATGGTTAATACCCAAGCCCATAATAAGTTGGTTGTTACTCCCCAACGCACTGCACTTAATCTTTTTGTTGCACCAACGCCAATGATGGATCCTGTAATGGTATGTGTTGTAGAAACAGGGATACCCATTTGGCCTGTAAAGAACAAGGTAAATGCACCTGCAGTCTCTGCAGCAACACCTTCTAATGGAGTTACTTTAGTGATTTTTGATCCCATTGTTTTTACAATTTTCCAACCCCCACTCATAGTTCCTAATCCGATAGAAAGGTAACAAGCAACAGGAACCCATCCAGGTAATTGTCCAAATTCTTGTATACTTCCGTTTGCAATTAAAGCAGCACCAATGATACCCATCACTTTTTGAGCGTCGTTACCACCGTGACCAATACTAAATGCAGCAGAACTAAACAACTGCAATTTTTTAAACATATTTGCAACAGTATATGCAGTAGGAGTTTTAATTTTTTCTACATATAAGTAGATCATCATAAAAATTATTGAAGCTCCAATAATTCCATAAACAATAATTGAATTATCAGCTTTATCAATTTCGTCAGAGAATGATTTTTCAATATTGAATTTTTCAATTTTTGCCTTGACTTTGTCAATGTTTTTATCTTGGATTGGATAAATATCATTCATTGCAACAATTGTAGAATCCGAGCTGATTTTATGTGCTAAAAATAATTTCAATGGTTCTTTATAGCCTTCGGTTTTATCTTTAGCTATATCATATTCAGCCTTAGCTTCTTTATTTTCTGGAGCTTTTGCTTCAATTACTAGAAAGTCATTTGAATTACGAACGGCATCTTTTAATTTACTTGCTGCTACCCCGTTTAACCATCCATTTTCAAAAGCAACTTTTGCAATTTTGTCAGCACTTGAATTATCGAAATCACTTAAGTATGGTTCTATTTTTTTGTAATTCTCATTTGCTTTTGCAAGCTTTTCTTCATTCACTTTAATTTTAGAAAGAATTACGGTATCGCCATTTTTTATTTTCAATTCCTCTTTTAAATTCTTTGATTCTTTTTCGTATTTATCTATACCATAAAACTTTTGTACGTTTTCTTTTATCTTACTGTCTTCAAAACGATCAAACATTAAAACAGTTCCAAGGGTCGCTAGGGAAATAATTACTAATCGCCACCATATATTCCGCATGATAGTAACTAATGTTATAAATACAGATATTATAATTCCTATAATAGGGGCCAAGAATATAAATAGTATTGTTTTTATGATCGTGTCCGAATCAACTATCTTAGCCCAAGAATAATCTATGCCTTTAATCATTAAAGCATGCGCAATTGCTGCTCCAGCAAATCCACCAATTAAGGTATGAGATGAAGAAGAAGGTATACCATACCACCAGGTTAAAAGGTTCCAAAAAATAGCTGCCAATAATCCAGAAAAAATTACTGGTAATGTAATAAAGTCCTTATAAACTGTTTTGCTAATAGAGTTTGCTACAGCATGGTCTTTAAAAATCCAAAATGCAACTGAATTAAATAATGCAGCCCACAACACAGCTTGAAGTGGTGTTAATACTTTAGTAGAAACTACGGTTGCAATTGAATTGGCTGCATCGTGGAATCCATTTATGTAGTCAAATATAAGCGCAAGCGCAATAATGATAATTAATAAAGTCATCAGGTGTTAAATTAAGCGTACTTGATAATGATTGATTCAATTACATTTGAAACGTCTTCAATTTTATCAGTTGCAATTTCAAGCACTTGATAAATCTCTCTTTTTTTAATAACTTCTTTGAAGTCATTTTCTTGTTCAAATAGTTTTTCAATGCTCATATCAAATACATCATCTGCTTGATTTTCGATGCTATTTACTTTAATCATAGCTTCGGTCATTTCCTTAATATTTTTCATGTTACGAAGTCCCATCACTGCCTTTTTAGTTTCAGCTGTACCTTGAAGGATTAATTCTGCCAACTTGTGAATTCCTGTATCGTTAGGGTTCACTTTGTAAAAGTTGATCTTTTTAGCAGATGCATATATATAGTCAGCGATATCATCTAATGAAGTTGCTAAGTAGTGTATATCCTCTCTATCAAATGGAGTGATAAAGTTTCTTCCTAATTCTGTGAAAATGTTATGCGTTAAATCATCATTTTTATGTTCTAAATTTTCAATTTGAGCCAAAATATTAGCTCTTACATCAGCATCTGGCTCATTCACCATTTCCTTAAGCTTTACGCCCATTTGTTGTACATGCTCAGATACTTCTTCAAATAGTTGAAAAAATACTCTGTCTTTTGGTAAGAAAATCTTCATGATTGAATTAAAGTCCATAACTAAATTTTTGTGGTTGATTGTAGGTTGTAAAGTTGCCGTTTTAGGTATGAATTTATAATAATTCTAGATTACTAAATTGTTAACAAATGGATTGGCATTATTATGTAATAAACTAAAAAAGCAGGTTTAGATACGCCTTTTAAACAATGGCAGATGCCAGTAAGTTGCTTAATGAAAAAGGGAAGTAGTTTCCTACTTCCCTTTTGTAAAATCCATAGCTTTCCCCCAAAAGCTGACACAATATCTATAAATCTTCAAATCCTAATATGTAAGTAGGTAATCAAATGAGTGGCGTAATAGGTTATTTCTTATCTTTAATTAGATTATTGTCATATATAATACGTTACTTTCCTATTAAATTATTGAAAATCAATGAGTTACTTTTTTAAGAAAAATCCAATATTTTTTCTCTTTTTCTTGTCCTTGATGAGTGTTAACGCTATTGCGCAGGGCTTAGATTCGGTTTATAAAGCTCCTAATAATCCATTTATTCAAAAAATTATAGAACTAAAGGACTTTAATATTCAAATAATCCTGTCTCCAGAAACAGGCCCTTTGCCTTTAGCCAACACCATGATGGCTGCAAATGCACAACACTTGATAAAAAATGGGTCAGATATATATATTATGATTCAGCAAACAGGCTTTATTTATAAGTTAACTAGTTATGATTCAACTACTTGCACTTATAAAAGGATCGACCACACCATTAATTTGAACTATAACATAAATTGTAACACTTTTTTTTACCAAAATCAACTGTTTAGTTTTGGCGGGTATGGTTTTTGGAAAAATAATGGGCATTTAAGAAAATTCAATTTTGAAGATCGTGAATGGGATATCATTCCGTTAGACAAGGAAGTGATCTCTAGCCAGTTTGTATGGTTTGACGAAAAAGCTGGTAGATTATATGTTCCTTTTCAAAGAATCATTAATGCAGGTATTGAGGGTGATGAAAATATTAAGGGGATACCTGAATTTACAAGTCATTATTTGGATTTAAAAACGCACAAATGGGAAAAGATAGGAGATTTAGAATCTGGATCAAGGGATTTATTGGTAAATGATGTTTCCTCAAGTGCTTATTTAACCTATACTGGCGGCTTATTACATTTGGTACATGATGGTACCTATCTTTTTGATTTTATTCATAACAAAATGTATAAATCAAAAAATGCTGATTTAAGCCAATTTTTAATAAGAAGGGCTTCCTTCGTAAATATGTTTATTTATAAGGGCCATATTTATAGTTATAATGTTGGAACTAAAACTTTTAATTTATACCCTTTTAAAATCTCTGACTTTGAATTGTTAAAGTCTAATATGTGGGGTTCTTCCACCCAGTTATACTATATATTATTAGCAGTTACATTAATTAGCATCTTAATAGTTTTTTCAATTTGGTTGTTTAATAGAAGTGTTAAACGTAAGCTAGAATTAACTCAATTAAAATTATTAAAGAATAAAACGGTTACACAGGCTTTTACTGGAACCGAGGTTTCACTTATTAATTTATTACTCACTTCTTCGCTTAAAAATGAAAATGTTGAAATTTATCAAATCAACCACGTTCTTGGTATTAAGGATAAAAACATTGGACTTCAGAAAAAAGTTAGAAGCGATGTAATGAAGGCTATTAATGATAAATACGAGTTTATTACACAAGCAAATACAAGCTTAATTGGTAGCAGTAGGAAGATAGATGACAAGCGTTTTTACGAGTATTTTATTACCCCATCTGAGGTTAAAACTATTCAAAGAATTATTAATAATAACGCTGAATAGCCCGAAATGTCATAGTAGTGTCAAATTATGAGCTTATTGAGGTAATTATTGATGCTCATTTATAAGTGTGTTTACAATTCTTTTGAACTTTGTATTCAAATGAAGAAAACACTTGTATATCTATTAATACTGACTCCCTCTTTTTTGTTTTCACAAATAAGATTCATCAGGGATACCATGCAAATGCAGGGTGACACTGTGGTAGTAACTGCAAATAGAACAGAGCGAAAATTGAGTAATGTTACCGTTCCGGTTAATATTATTAACGCAAAGCAACTTCAACAAACAGGATCTTTAAGACTTACAGATATTTTAAAAGAACAACCGGGCCTAACCATTTCAAGCGGTTTTGGCGCTGGTGTACAATTACAAGGTTTAAACCCAGATTACACTATCATACTTATTAATGGAGAGCCACTAGTCGGAAGAACGGCTGGTGTTTTGGATTTGAATAGAATTGCGCTTGGGAATATTAAAAAAATTGAAATTGTAAAAGGTCCCTCTTCAAGTTTATATGGAAGCGAAGCAATGGCCGGGGTAATAAATATTATAACGGACGCGACTACAGCGATACCATTACAAGCTTCATTAAGGTATGGAACATATCAAACCTTAGATGCAGGTATTAATAATTCAATCGCCACTAAATCTATTTTTTATCAGGGTTTCTATAATTATTATAGTACCAATGGATATAGTATAAGACCTAATAGCAGTAGTCGTGTAACTACTCCTATTGATAGATTTACAACAAACCAACAATTTAAAGTAAACCTAAGTGACAATACAAATCTTGCATTAGGATTAAGACTGACAGATGAAAAAATTCAAAATGATATTTCGGTAAGTAATGGAGGTACAACTATTACATCTAATGGCAAGGAACATAATACAGATCAAAATTTTAATCTAACATTAAATCACAGATTTTCAAACAGTTTAAAAACAAGTTTTAGAGGTTATTCAACCGAGTATAACTCAAAGCAAGATCTCGTTACTGTTACTGGATCACCTTATTACGATTTGTTAAATCATTTGTTTCAACGTATCGAAAATCAAACCGACTGGAGTATCAATAAACAATTGAATTTGCAAATAGGTGCAGGTTCTGTTTGGGAAGGCGTTAAGAGTACTAGGTATGATAGTGAAAAAGTAAGAAAAAATAATTCAATTCAATATGGATTTACGCAATTAGAATGGGATGCGAATAAAAAACTAATTGTAATAGGCGGGTTAAGATTTGATAAAAATGAAGCTTATGCTTCGGCTTTCAGCCCTAAAATTTCGGCCCTATATAAATTAACTACTAAACAAAAAATTAGATTCAGTATTGGTGAAGGATTTAAAGCCCCAGATTTTAGACAAATTTATTTAGACTTTACAAATGCAGCAGCAGGTGGTTATAGTGTATTTGGTACCGCTCAAGCTCAACAAGTAATTGGGCAGTTGCAAACAATGGGACAAATAGGAGCGTTGTATGATAATTATTACCAATTAAAAGCATTAAAACCTGAATACTCAACTGGAATGCATCTTTCATGGGATTACGAACCTACTGTTAACAGTCTTTTAAGTGTTCAAGTTTTTAGAAATGATATTAGCAACTTAATTCAGGTACAGCAAGTAGGTGCATATATTACTGGCGCACAAATATTTAGTTATTTAAATATTGGACGTGCATTTACACAAGGTGTTGAAATAGAAGCTAAACAAAAAATAGCTAAGAATTTAATTGTAAGTGGAGGATATCAGTATTTAGAAACTGGAGACAAAGATCAAATTGCGCATATTAAAGCTGGAACAGTTTATACAAGAGATGCAAATGGTTATAGTAGGCTTTTGACTTTAAGTGATTACGTTGGACTGCCTAATAACAGCAAACATAAAGCACAATTAAAATTAAGTTATTATAAGACCAATGGATTTTTTGCAAATGTGAGAGCATTGTATCGTAGCCAATGGGCAGTGAATAATACGAATGGGAACGAAGTATATGACAATGGCGATGAATTTGCAAAAGGTTATGTGTCAGTAAGCTCTTCTGTTGGTAAAGACTATAAAAATGGATTTTCGGTTCAGGTAGGATGTGATAATATTTCTAATTATATAGATGCTTCAAATTTACCCAACCTGCCAGGCAGAACCTACTTTGCAACAATCAAATATCAAATATCAAAAAAATAATCTCCAATGAAAAAAAGTTTACAATCAATCGCGTTAATTATTGTTTTGGCAACTAGTGTTATAGCATGTTCAAAATCAGATACTACAACAGTATTGCCAGTTACTGCTGTTACAGTAAGAGATATCCCTGCTGATACAGTTGTTGGCTTAAGTTCACAAGGAATGCCAATTACTAATGGTATTTATACATTTTATAGTCTTGAAAAGAATGCGTTAGTACCTAATACGGATAGTGCTAGTACAAAATGGGATATTGCATTTATGTCAACACGCATTTTAACAAATGGTGGCACAAGTGGTGTAGGATTAGGCGGTGCATTTGTTTATACAGGTTTATTTGACGATTTAAAAACAATCTCTACAGATTCTGTTTTCAAAACTGATAATGCGCCTACTTCTTATGCAATTACAACTGGTAGTGGTAAAGGTTGGTACACATATGATCAATTAACAAGCTTGATCACTCCATTAGCTGGTAGAGTTTTGGTTATTAGAACCGCATCTGGTAAATATGCAAAAATGGAAATCACATGTTATTATAAAGGAGGAACAACACTTCCTGCATCAGCAACTGACATGGATAAGTTAACAAAACAACGCTATTATACTTTCCGTTATGCTTATCAACCTAATGGAACTAAGACCTTCTAGCATTTTAAAAATTTTCTGTTTTATAAAAAAGGGAGTCCGTCTGGACTCCCTTTTTTATAAGGCGATTAAATTAAAAATTTATCTTTCTAATTTAAAACCTTTATCTGTTGCTGGTCTTATAGGTGCATTTGCAACTTTATATCCAGTACGATACATCCAGTCTGCCATCTTTTTTAATTTAGGATAGTTAATGTTTTCTGCATTATCAAGCGGAGTATGGTAATCGTCATGTAGTAATGAAGTATACATGATAGCTGGAATACCTAGTCTTGCATAAGGTAAATGATCACTTCTAAAATACCAGCCTTCAACATGCGTTACCTTATCATATGTAGTATCTAATTTAAACTTAGGTCCTTCGTTATTTGCTTCCATCGCCATTTTTATTAAATCCGATGAATTACGGTGTGGTGCTTGTGAGCCCAGTACTGCTGCACTATCAATATTGTTTCTACCAATCATATCTCCATTTAAAACAGCTACAATTTTATTAATTGGAACAGTTGGGTGTGAAGAATAATATCTTGATCCTAATAATCCTCTTTCCTCCGCACCCTGTATCACAAATATGATAGATCGTTTAGCAGGATTTTTTACAAAAGCTCTTGCATTCGCAAGCATTGCTACATCTACACTTCCATTGTCATCGGCGCCATAATAAGTAGAGTCGTTATTGATTGCGTTACGAATACCATGCGCATCCTGATGACCACTGTATAATAAGTACTCTGATTTTAAATTAGGATCAGTACCGTTAATTTTACCAACAATATTTACCGATGGGTATGGGTATTTTTCAACTATTAGATTTGCACTTAGGTACACCAAATTTTTTTCTAAACCTACTTTCGCGTTTTTGTGTAACCAAAGTACCGGTACCGTTGTATTTACTTGCGTATTAGGTCCACCTTCTATATCATAACTACCTCTTTTGAAATTTTCGTTGGCATCGTCCCAAGCTTTTTCCGCAATGTCGTCTGCAATAATCACAATAGCAATAGCACCTTTCCTAATTAAAGGCATTCCATATTTTGCAAGAATGCTTCGACTGTATCTCCAAGTAGGTAAGGATACATTTAAATTTATTCCATTAGAAGATGCATTAAATGCAATTACTTTATTCTTAACATCAATATTATTAGTGTCTATATTTGCGGCATCACCTATATATACAATTGGGGCATTAATTTGTTTATTAGCCATTTGCGCCACACTCACATCTTTCCATAGTTCTAATTTTGAATCAGATGTAGTTTTGGTATCAAATAAGTGAATAGACGAATTGTCTGCAATACGATTACGCCACATTGTAAAGAACTGCAGATAAGTGCCATCATCCCCAGCCGGCAATAGACCAATAGATCTATATTTTTCCGCCAACCACATTGAAGCTTTTAATTCATCAATTGTTCCAGCTGATCTGCCTTTAAAATGAGGATCGGCAAACTCGTATAAGTCTTTCTTTAAGTCCGACTCCTTAATTAAATCTAATCCAGGAGGATTTGATTTCTGAGCCATTAAACCTAATTGGCTTAAAACCACAAAGGCAGTGATTATTGTTTTTTTCATATTGATCATTTATAATTTGTACTTAAATTTATTTTGCCAACTTCGCTTTAAAACTCCATGTAAACTTAAACTCAGCAACGGTTTCTCCCATTTCGTTTTCCCCAATCGACTTGCTAATTAAGGTAACACCCTCTCCCGTTCGCATTGTTTCTTCAATTGCCTGTTTGATAGCGTCTCCATCATTACATGTAAAAGTTAATTTTCCTGTACCTTTTTTTAAGAAAGCAGCTTCCATATTAACAACTAGCATACTTACTTTAGGACTGCGGTTATAAATATGACCAAAGGCTAATAAGCCGGTGCTCATTTCAGCTGCCATTGCTTCGGCTGCAAAGTAAACCGATTTAAAAGGGTTTTTACTAAACCACGAGTGTTTTACATTAATACTACATGCTTGCTGATTGATGGCCTTTAATTTAAGTCCTACAAAAAAGGCAGCAGGCAATTTGGTTGCTAAAAAGAAACCAAAACGAAAAGGGGAACTGATTTTATGTACAAAGGAGTCAAATGAGGTATTCATAAAAAAGGTTGAACTTAAAATTACTAATAACCGCTCATATATAGACAACAAAAAAGCACCAACCTGAGTTGGTGCTTTTAAGACAAGCGAAAGTTAGTAGGTAATTATTTTCCTAAGAAAGTGCTTCGGTTAATTGTGAAACCTAGTGCGAAACTACCATTAGCGATACTCATGCTGTTTCTAGATAATTGGTCGATATTAGATCCAAATGTTGTATTACCAACAAAGAAGCGAAATTGGTGACCTCCAGAATTAACTTCAACACCTACAGAAAGTAAGTCAGGTTGGTAATTTATGATATTGCCTGTGCTAGTTAATATATTTTCATACATATTAAGTTGACGAGAATATTCAAAATCTAAATTGATTAAATCAGAAAGTTTATACTTTCCACCCAATCCAATTGAATATATTTCATTGTCATTATTTATACCATAAGGCACTTTGTTAAAGTGAACTACAGTTGGCATTAATTGTAATGAAAGTTTATCACTAAACTTGCGAGAGATTAAAAGTTGATTTACATAGTTGTATCTATCTCCAACAAAAGTGATTGACTTGTCTGGCGCAGTGTTAACATTAACCAAAGAGTATAAGGCTAAAGAAACCGGGATGTTTTTTGCGCCTGTTTGTTGACGTAAAAATTTAATTTTTGTAAATCCTTCATACTTTGAACTTCCAGCTGCAGCTACACCCACATTTAACCAACGTACTGGTGAATAATCAAAAGACAAGTAAGTGTAAGCAACACCAGAGTTAATACCAAATAATTGCGCGCCAATTTGTGATCCCGCGTTTTTATTATAGATTTCACTAAAGTGGTGAGAAATCATAAACTGAAATTCTCCTTTTGCTCCCATTTCAGTAGTCTGCATGTTGATTAGCTTAGATGTGCTAAATACATTTTTAGTGATTTTTTGTTTTGGAGCTACTTTAACTTCTGCTACCGTACTATCAGTTTGAGCAAATGATTGACTCATAAATCCAAGACAAATTATACTAAGCGAAAATATTTTTTTCATAAATTTTTGTTTTAAGACAATTATAATTAATTGACCAATTTAAATTAACTACTGTGGTTGCCCTTGTGCAATCCAAGTTAAAATAGTGTTTGTTGTACAAGAGTTTAAACTTAATACTGGACCAGGGTGACCTGTTGCGCCGCCACTCTTCATCATAGTAGTTAGTACTGCTTTGTCGGTTAATAATAAACTATATGTCAATACAGGAGAAACTGTACCATGACATGTAGAGCTCTTACAAGTAGAATTGTAGATTGGTAAGAAATTTGTATTGTAGGTAATTGCACCTGAAACGACACAACCACCACCATCATCTTTAGCGCCTTGAGCTATCCAAGCATGCATTACTGTTTTTTGAGCATCAGTAAAGTGTACATTACCGTCTCCTGGGTGTTTTGAATTTGCATCTACCATATCTTTAAAGTTGCTTACCCTAGCAAGAATTGCAGGATAAAAAACGGTATCCAAATGTGAAAATGCCACTGCAGTGCTGGTTTGTCCATTATTATGACATCCGCAACCTCCCCCGGTTACAATTGGAACAACCTCACTTCTAAAAGAAACTGTTGGCAATGATTCGATATCCGCTTTGTTCTTATAGCAAGATGTGAATGTGCTAGCAATCATTGTTGCTAAAGCTGCCATTGTTATTAATCTTATTTTCATATCTCTAAAGTTTGTGTTTAATGAATTGATTACTTAGTAATTACTTTTCCTGTCACTTTATATTTAAAAATACCAGTACCAGCAGTACCGTATTTCCATACATCTGGGATATTTGGATCAGAAAAATACCAAGCTTTAATTAACGCAATTTCGTTTGGTTTTATACCACCATCTTGGTTAGCCATACCGCCAGAATTTGAAGTAACCCATACACCTGTTCTTGGGTTAGCCATTAAAATAGTAGAGTCAACTCTTAAAACAATTACGCTAGTACCATTTAAAAAGTCACCTTTTACATAGTAAGCTTTTCTAGAAGTAGGATCGGTATAAGCTATAGCTGTATTACTTCTAACACCTTTTGGATAATTGATATCAAAAATAATGTCATCATAATCATTTAATGGGCCACGTACACTTGCAGCGGCAACCGGAGTAGAGAAAGTTTTATATGGTCTAAAACTTGCATTAGCTAATGTGTCAGCATAGAATTTTCTTACACTATCCTTATATTCTTTTAATATAGTGTTACGTAATGTAGTATTGTTAAGTTGTAGATATGAACTTACAGCACCTGTAGTAAGGCTAGTAGTTGTCCAAACAGCTGTATCAGCAACAACTAATCCAGGTATTAAATTTTTTCTAGCCCAAACGCCAGTACTTGTTGCTTCGTTATGACAGTTACCAGAAGTACAACCAGAACTAATTATAGAAACGGCTGCTGGTCTAAAGTCGTTTGCGTCTGGTCTTTCTTTGGCGCCGTTTAAAATCCAGTTGTAAACAATTGCTTTATCAGCAACGGCTACATCAGTACCTGAAGTTATAGGAGGCATTGCTTTATTAAAGTCGTTGGTAGTCATAGAAACCCACAACTTGCTAGCTGCTGGGTTACCAGGAGTAACATACTTCATGATATCTGCGTAAGTATTTAATTTAGGACTAATTGGGCCGCCATGACAATTAGTAGTATTACAACTTTCAGTTACAACATCTTGTATACCTCTAAAAGTGATACTATCATTTTTTGTTGGCGTGGAATTTGCAAAAGCAAATAAGTTATTAGTGTAAAAAGATGAATAAAGGGTGCTATCTGCATTGCCCTTAAATGATCTGTCAAGACCAGTAATAACTGCATTACTATCCTCTTTCTTACATTGAATAGAGAATGTGGTAATTGTTACCCCAACTAAAAAAAGCGTGATCAGTTTGACCAAAGATACTTTTCTCATAAATTGATTATTTAACTTGTTAAAGAAATAGAACAGAGGAAAATCTCAACATATCTTGTAAAATCTACTCTCGAAATCCTCTTCTAACTAAAGACTTAATGTCTTTTTCCAAGTGCAAATCTAGTCACGCATTATACCCTCAATTATGATGCTTATCAGAAAATACAATGAGAATTGTCATGAAATTGTCATGTTTTTAAACAACTGATGAAACTCATATTTTTCGCTGATTACCATCATTAATAAGAAAGCGCTTAAATTTTAACCTTTGTGTCATCAAAATCAAATACAAATGAAAAAATTATCTGTTTTATCTCTAATCGTTGTTTTTATTACAACAGCAAGTTTTACATTATTACAAACAAAGCCATGGAATGTTCCTGCCGACAAAGCAAAAGCAGCTAACCCTGTTAAAACAAGTGCGGCATCAGTGTCTGAAGGAAAAGCATTGTGGAGCACACATTGTGCATCTTGTCATGGGAAAGGTGGTTTAGGTGATGGCGCAAAAGCTACAACATTAAACACTGCTCCTCCAGATTTCAGCAAAGCGGCATTTCAAGGACAAACCGATGGTTCATTGTTCTATAAAACTTCAGAAGGAAGAGGAGATATGCCAAGTTTCAAAAAGAAAATTGCAGATCAAGACGACATCTGGAATTTAGTAAACTTTATGCGTAGCTTAAAGAAATAGTTCAATTTCAAATAATAAGCCTCGGTATCGAGGCTTATTATTTTTTAATCTCATTCAATTTATTTTATGAATACAGAAAACGGCTCAACTAACGAAACTAATACGCGTAGAAAACTACTTGCGGGATTGGGCGCGCTTAGTTTGTTTCCTATTTTAAAGTTTGGTCTTTTGGCGAAGAAAAAGGACGTAATAAGTTGCGCACCTGATACCAAAAATCAAACAATGAAAATGTTAACTCAGGATGGCAGACTAGTAGAGGTTGACATGTCCAAAATTAAAGGGACAAAAGAAAAAATATCAAATAAGCAATTACAAGATTGGGTTAAAAAAGAATTGTAATTAAAAAAGTATTATAATGAATACGAAAGAAAATTCAAGAAGGGAATTCCTAGCTACTACATTACTTGCTGGTGCTGCGTTAGCGGGTTGTGGCGGAAATCCATTTACTCCTGACGAAGTAACAGACGTTAAGCCTTCTGGCGAAATGGTAAAATTATTGTCAGTAGACGGAGAAATTATCGAAGTAGACAAGGCTTTCTTAAAGCCAGTTCCTGAAATGCCACCTGTACCAAATTCAGAGGCTAGAGTAGGTATTCCAGGGAAGAAATTTGCAATGGTAATTGATTTGTCTAGATGCAAAAGTGTAAAAAAATGTCAGTCAGCTTGTAATCATATGCACCATATACATCCAGGTCAAAACTGGATTAAAGTGTATCCAATGCAAGAGTCTGAAAAGACTGCTCCTTATTGGCAACCTACAACTTGTATGCATTGCGATGAACCACCATGTGTGAAAGTTTGTCCAGTAGATGCAACATTTAAAAGAAAAGATGGTATTGTATTAATTGATAGTGATCGTTGCGTAGGATGTCGTTTTTGTATGGCAGCTTGTCCATATTCTTCAAGGGTGTTTAACTGGGAAGAGCCACAAATTGAAAAAGAAATTGCAGACAAGCCATATTCGTGTGAAACAAGCGTTCCTCAAAAGAAGGGTACTGTTGGAAAATGTGATTTCTGTCCAGATATGGTTCGCCAAGGTGGTTTACCACATTGCGTTTCAGCATGTCCTAACGGAGTATTCTTCTTTGGAGATATATTAGAAGACTCTGTAACTAATGGATCCGAAACATTCCGTTTTAGTGAATTAATAAAGGATAAATCTGGTTATAGATTAATGGAAGATTTGGGAACTAAACCAAGTGTTTATTACCTACCACCAGTAAACAGAAATTTCCCTTTTGAAAATTCTGAAGAAAAGGAAAAAGCATAGGCTTTCCCCTGATAATTAAAAAATATAACATGGAAAAACTAGCAGAAAATAAAATTATTGAAGACCTATTACCACAGAAATTTGGTAAGCAAGGACAAATTTGGGTAATAAGTTTATTAGCCGTTTGTGCTTTAGGGTTTTATGCATATTGCAGACAATTGTATTATGGATTGGAAGTAACTGCCTTAAGAGATTATGCTTCTTGGGGAATATATATTTCCAACTTTGTATTTTTTGTAGCAATAAGTTTGGTGGGATCTTTAATTACTGCAGTGTTGCGTTTAACCGACGTACATTGGAGTACACCATTAACCAGAATTGCCGAAATTATAGCAGTTTCCGCTATCTCTTTTGCAGGGTTAATTATCATAGTAGATATGGGACGTCCCGATCGCTTTTACAACTTGTTCACACATGGTAGATTACAATCTCCAATTATTTGGGATGTAATTGTAATCACTACTTATTTATTTATAAGTTTATTGTTGTTGTATTTCCCATTATTACCAGATTTAAAAATCATGATTGGTTATAAAGAACGTAATGGAAAATATTTACAAAAGCTATATGAGTTCTTAGGCTCTTTTTGGAAAAATAAACCGGAACAATTTAAAATCACCGATAAGGCGATTAACATTTTGTCTGTAACTATTATCCCTGTTGCCTTTGCTATTCACACTGTTACATCTTGGTTATTTGCAACAACCTATCGCCCAGGTTGGGACAGTACTAACTTTGGGGCTTACTTTATTTCAGGTGCATTTTTAGTTGGAGCTGGCGGTGTGTTAATTGCAATGTATGTATTCAGAACACACTATAAGTTAGAAAAATATATAACCGACGACCATTTTAATAAAATGGGAAAAATTGTGGTATTGCTAGCATTAGTGTATTTGTATTTTAATATTAATGAATTCTTGGTGCCTGCATTCAAAATGAAAAAGGCCGAAGAAGAACATTTAATGGGGTTATTTACTGGCGAGTTCTCTCCTATATTTTGGTTTGCAATTTCTGCATCTATGTTAGTGCCAATTTTAATTCTAGTAACTAAAAAAGGAAGAACACCAAAATGGGCATTTTTTGCAGGTATCTTGGTTGTGGTAGGTTCTTGGTTTAAACGTTTCTTAATTGTTACACCTACCTTATTACATCCATTCTTACCTATGCATGATGTTCCAAAAAATTACATGCATTATTTCCCAACTTGGGAAGAGTGGGCCATTGCAGGCGGGTCCTTAGCAGGAGCATTATTAGTAATAACATTCTTTGCTAGAATATTCCCTATTATCCCTATTCATGAAACCATAATTGAAACTGAGAGCCATGAGAAAGCATAAAATAATTCAAGTACTTGTCCTAGTCATTGCACTAGTGCCAAGTCTTTTAATGGCACAGGCCGTTGAAAAAAATAGTTTATCATTAAATCTTAAGTATTATAATGACAACAACATTACGCATCACTTACTGGTTCAAGCAAAGTCTAAAATAGATGGTAAATTTCAGCAGATTCCAAATATTCCTGTTGAGTTTTATATTACTACCGACGCCGATAAAGCAAATTTATTAGGTAAGGGCATAACAAATGGCAAAGGAGAAGCATTGATTGAAATTCCTCCAACTGCGAAAATGGAATGGCTAAAGTCGCCTAACCAAACATTTGTAGTTACTGCCGCTGCTACTAAAAACTTTGATGACGCAAAAGGAGAGTTAGCAATTACAAAAGCTAAATTAAAAATAGATACTGCCGAAGGCCGAATGATAACTGCTAAGATTGTAGCATTAGTGGATACAACTTGGAAGCCAATTGCTGCTGTTGATGTGATTGTTGGTGTAAGACGTTTAGGCGGTATTTTAAATGCCAATGAAACACAAACCTATCCTACTGACTCAGCAACAGGAGGTGTTACTGCCGAATTTAAAAGAGATAGTATTCCAGGTGATCAAAAAGGTAATATCGTTTTGGTTGCAAGCGTAGTTGACAATGAGACTTATGGTAATTTAACTGCAGAAATGGTGGTGCCTTGGGGAAAGAAATCGGTTTATATGACCAATTTTGATCACCGTACATTGTTTGCACGAAGAGGACACTCTCCATTTTGGTTAGAAATCCTTGCATATACAATTGTAGTGGGTGTTTGGTCTGTAATTATATTCTTATTGGTACAAATTAAAAATATTAAAAAGTTGGGTGTTGAATAGAACAGATGTTTGATGTTTTGATAAAGAAAAGGCACTCATATGAGTGCCTTTTCGATTTTATAACTATTTTGTATAGTAGATAGCCTTAAATTTAGGAACTAAACTAACAAAATATGCCACAAGGACTTCAGACTTATGACTACTTAGTATTTGTACTTTACTTTATATTGATTGCGAGTTACGGATTTTGGATCTACAATCGTAAAAAAACAGCTACCACTAATACAACCGATTTTTTCTTGGCAGAGGGGCAATTAACTTGGTGGGCAATTGGCGCCTCATTAATTGCTTCTAATATTTCGGCAGAGCAATTTATTGGAATGAGTGGTAATGGATTTAGGTTAGGCTTAGCAATATCGGCATATGAGTGGCTAGCGGCAATATCATTAGTTGTGGTGGGTGTGTTTTTCATGCCAGTGTATTTAAAGAATAAAATTTACACTATGCCGCAGTTTTTAAAAACTAGGTATAATGAAACAGTGGCAATGATGATGGCAATTTTTTGGTTGTTCTTATACATTTTTGTGAATCTTACTTCTATTTTATACCTAGGATCTATTGCTATCAATAATTTAACTGGAGGCGCTAACTTCCATTTAATTATGATTGGATTGGCCGTGTTTGCATTATTTATCACATTGGGTGGCATGAAGGTGATTGGTTATACCGATGTAATACAAGTATTAGTATTAACAGTGGGCGGCTTAATCACTTCCTATATTGCATTAACAGTAGTCGGAGAAAAATTTGGTTTTGGTAAAGATGCAATTGCAGGATTGAATCACTTAATTAAAGTGGCACCGGATCATTTTAAAATGATTTTTGATAAACCTGGTAAAGGTGCAACACAAAAACAAATAGACGATTATTCATCACTACCAGGGCTTGCGATGATGGCAGCTGGAATGTGGATTGCTAATTTAAATTATTGGGGTTGTAATCAATATATTACACAAAGAGCGTTAGGCGCAGATTTAAAAACTGCTAGATCGGGAATTTTCTTTGCAGCGATGTTAAAATTATTGATGCCTTTGTTGGTTGTGATTCCAGGTATTGCAGCTTATGTATTATACCAAAACGGAGCGCTTCACCAAGAGATGTTATCAAATGGAGTATTGAATCAGGATAACGCCTATTCCTCGGTGATTGGATTTTTGCCAATTGGCTTAAAAGGCTTGTCTATGGCAGCTTTGACAGCTGCTATTGTTGCTTCATTGGCGGGTAAAGCAAATAGCATTTCAACTATTTATTCGCTAGATATTTATAAGAAATACGTGAATAAAAATGCTACAGATAAAAGAACGGTTTCAACAGGTCGAATCATGATTGTCATTTCACTAATCATTGCAATCATAATAAATTGGAACGACACTTTGGGTATTGGAGGCAAAGGTGGTTTTGAGTTCATTCAAAAATATACGGGTTATATTTCTCCTGCTATTTTTCCAGTATTTTTATTAGGATTCTTTTGGAAAAAGACAACTTCAAAAGCAGCAATATCTGGTATTATTTTGGGATTAGTTTTAGCAATCCTTTTTGATAAGTTCTTACCAAGCATGTTAGGCCATGAAACTATATTATATACCGCATTACCAAACGGACATGGTGGATTTGAAATTCCCTATTTAATTCAAATGGGCTGGGTGTTTGTATTTACATGTATTATTATTATAGGCATTAGTTTGATTGATGTAAGTGGACAAACTCATGACAACTCATTGCAAGAGGACAATGCAAAATATAAATTAACTAATGCTCATATTGCAATGATTGTTACTATTTTAATAATTGTGGCTGGTTTGTATATTCGTTTTTGGTAAATAAAAAATTATGAATAAAAATATTCAAGGCTTATTGGTTATTGCAAGCTTACTATTGCAAGTGAATTTGTATGCACAAAAAAAAGCAATAGTTTCTACGATATTAAAAAGTACATTAATATCAAATGTGCAAATCATTGACGGAACTGGTTCAATACCAATAAATGGTTCTGTTAGATTTGAAGGTGATAAAATTGTAGCTATTGGAAATATTAAGCCAATTGTAGGAGAAAAAATTATAGATGGAAAAGGTTTAGTATTAGCACCTGGGTTTATAGATGCGCATAGCCATCACTTAGGAGACTTGCAAAAAAATCCAAATGGATTATCTACTTCTAATCAGGGCATCACTACAGTTGTTATTGGACAAGATGGCGAAAGTTATCCGATGGATTCATTGGTGCTAGATATGCGAACAAAGCCCGTGGTAGCTAATATTGCTAGCTATACGGGGCATTCAAGTTTAAGAGAAGAGGTAATGGGCGAAAAAAATTTATTTAGAAATGCCACACAAGCAGAAGTGGATAAAATGAAATTGATTTTAAAATCTGAATTAGATAAAGGCTCTTTGGGTTTGTCTACAGGATTAGAATATGAACAAGCATTTTATTCAAATAGGGATGAAGTCATCCAACTTGCAAAGATTGCTGCTAGCGAAAAAACGCGTTATATAAGTCATATCAGAAGTGAGGATGTGACAATGGCTGATGCCTTAGACGAAATTATTCAAATAGGTAAGATTACGAAAATGCCTGTACAAATTTCGCATATCAAGTTGGCTAAAAAATCTGATTGGGGAACGGCATCTAATATATTAGCTCAATTAGAAAAAGCTAGAGCAGAAGGAGTACAAATAACTGCAGACGTTTATCCATATACTTTTTGGAATTCAACATTAAGGGTATTATTCCCTGCGCGTGATTATACTAATTTGGCAAGTGCACAATTAGCGGTTACGCAATTATTTGATCCATCTGAATCTTATATAGTACAATATGCACCTCATCCAAGTTATGTTGGTAAAACGGTTTCAATAATTGCTAAAGAAAGAAAGGAATCAGAAGCACAAGCATTAATGAGTTTGGTTGCTATTGCTGCAGATTTTAAAGAAAAGAACCCAGGATATAAAGGAAGTATTGAGGCAATAGCTGCAAAGTCAATGAACGAAGCTGATGTGGCAAAATTTATAGCATGGCCATACTCTGTGATTTGCTCAGATGGCAATGCTGGTGGACATCCTAGAGGTTATGGTTCTTTCACGAGGGTATTAGGTAAATATGTAAGAACAGATAAAGTAATTGAGCTTACCAATGCAATTCACAAAATGACTGGACAAACAGCTTCGTATTTAGGAATTAAAGAGAGAGGCACAATTGCGATTGGTAATAAGGCGGACTTAGTTTTGTTGAACCCAAACACAGTGATTGATCACGCTAATATTGGAAACAGTCATGCCCTTTCTACTGGAATTGAAATGGTATGGGTAAACGGAACACTAATTTATAAAGATCAAAAAGCAACTGGCAAACGCCCAGGTGTACTTATAAAACGCTAAAATCTTTGGTTTAGTTTTTATATCTTTATAAGGATCACTAGTTATTAATAAAAACAAGAAGGTTGAATGAATAATGCAATTGTACTAACCAATGGCCTATTAACTTCGTCAGATGCAAAAACGGCGCATGGATTAATTAGAGGAACCGAACGTTTTACAATTTTAGGAGTTATTGACTGTGCTACAACTGCTGGCAAAGACGCTGGAGAATTACTAGATGGACAAAATAGAAATATTCCAGTTTTTGAAAATTTACAAACTGCAATTACGCAATTAACTAATTTGAATTATTTAGTCATAGGGGTTGCAACAGTTGGCGGTAAATTGCCTGGCAATATGTTGGAAGTTGTTTTAAAGGCAATTAATGCTGGTATTTCAATTGTCAACGGATTGCATGAATATTTGAATGACAAGCCGGAAGTTGTGGCTTTGGCGAAATCAAAAGGAGTTGAATTGATTGATGTAAGAAAGCCAAAATTGAGAGAAGATTTACATTTTTGGACAGGAGAAATTTATAAAGTTACGGCACCCATTATTGCAGTGATTGGAATGGACTGTGCTATGGGAAAGCGAACAACAGCAAGGATGTTAAGACAGTCTTGTGAAGCCAACGGATTAAAAGGTCAAATGATTTACACGGGTCAAACAGGATGGCTTCAAGGAGGTAAGTATGGATTTGTTTTTGATTCTACTTTAAACGATTTTGTTTCAGGCGAGTTAGAAAATGCGATTGTAAGCTGTTGGAGAGAAACTAGTGCAGATATTATATTTTTAGAAGGACAGTCTTCACTTCGTAATCCAAGTGGTCCTTGTGGCATTGAATTATTAATATCAGGTAATGCTAAACATGTTGTTTTGTTATTTGCGCCAAAGAGAAAATATTTTGATAACGATGAGCATTGGGGAGCGATTCCTTCGGTAGCATCTGAAATTGAAATTATTGAAAAACTAGGATCTAAAGTTATTGCAGTTGCAGTTAATACCGAAGATTGTACCACCGATGAAGCTTTTGCATATCAAAAAGAATATGAACAGAAACTGAATATTCCTGTACTGCTTCCAATACAAGAAGGAGTAGATAAATTAATCCCAACTTTAAAAGGATTGATAAAATAAATTTAAATGAAAATTGTAGCAGTAAGATCGTATTTAAGAAAAATGGCATTAACTAAGCCATATACAATTGCATATAATACATACTCGGACGTGAGTTTAGCTTTTTTTGAGGTTGAATTGGCAAATGGAATAATTGGTTACGGATCTGGAAGCCCAGCCGAAGATGTAGTAGGAGAATCCTCCGATCAGTCTGCAGCGAATTTACAAACCGAATTTGTACAAAACATAGTTGGACGAGATATCAGACATTTTCAACAAATTATCTTTGAGACTATTCAACATTTTCCGTATCTGCCTGGAACTCAAGCTGCGATAGACTTAGCATTGCATGATGCATTTGGAAAATTCATTGGAATTACAATAGCTGAATTTTATGGACGCAAAATAAATGCGCTACCTACTTCGGTAACTATTGGTATTAAATCTGTTCAGGAAGCATTGGAAGAAGCAGCCGGTTATAAAGCTTTAGGGTTTAAAATTTTAAAAGTAAAAACCGGATTAGATGTAAATGAAGATATTGAAAGAGTTATAAAATTAAAAGAACAATTTGGAAGCTATTTTAAAATAAGAGTAGACGCTAATCAAGGATATACGATTCAAGATTTGAAAAAATTTATCGAAGCTACAAGAGCTAAGGACTTAGAATTGATAGAACAACCAATACCAGTGGGTACTGAAAATGAATTATTGTCATTAAGCTGGGCAGATAGAAAATTATTGGCGGCAGACGAGTCTTTAAAAGATCCACAAGCAGCTTTACAATTAGCATCCAACGAAAAGCCTTTTGGCATTTATAATATTAAATTAATGAAGTGTGGCGGTTTGGTAGGTGCTCTAGGGATTGCCAATATTGCTAATAATGCTGACATTGATTTATTCTGGGGTTGCAATGACGAAAGTATTATAAGTATAACAGCAGCATTACACGTAGCATATGCTTGTCCTAATACAAAGTATATTGATTTAGATGGTAGCTTAGATTTGGCAGAAGACTTGGTAAAAGGCGGTTTTGAAATTAAAGACGGAGAGATGCATATTAATAATGCACCTGGTTTTGGTTTTACAATATTATAAATGATTCCAAGAAATTTAATAATCAATCTGCTTAATGAGTAACATAGAAACACTAAAACCAAAAGTTGGATTACGTGCTGCAACATTTTTAGTGGTGAGTGTAATTATTGGTTCGGGGGTTTTTAAAAAAATTGCGCCAATGGCGCAGGAACTTGGTAGCCCTTGGTTAATTATTTTGTGTTGGGTATTAGCAGGATTTATAAGTTTAGCTGGCGCATTATCAACAGCCGAAATGGTTAGTATGTTTCCCAATTCCGGCGGGGAGTATTATTATTTTCAAAAAATATATGGTCGCTTTTTTTCTTTTTTATATGGATGGGCAAGTTTCACAGTCATCAAGACAGCAGCGATTTCGGCACTTGCATATATTTTTGCACAGTCTTTGAATAGCCTATTTCCCTTACCTGTGATGGGCACTGATGCAAGCTTTATGGGCATTGCATTGTTTCAAAATCTTTCTATTAAAATACTTGCTTCTGTATTAATTATCTTACTAACCCTTTTAAATTATAGAGGAGTACAATTTGCCGAAAAATTAAGTAGTCTTTTAACATACTTAATGCTTGCGGGCATTATTGTTTTTATTATTGTTGGATTTGCTTCAGGTAAAGGGAGCTATCATAATTTAACATCAACAAGCACGTTAGCTAAACATGCTGCTCCACAGGGGTGGAATTTAATAAAAGCCTTATTTATTGCAAGCCTTGGTGCATTTTGGGGATATGAAGGTTGGAATAATATTGCCTACATAGGCGAAGAAGTAAAAAACCCAAAACGAAATTTGCCATTAGCTTTGGGCGTGGGGACGATAATTGTAATTGTAACTTATGTTTTGCTAAATATATTGTTTGTATATATTTTGCCTATCGATTATTTTATAGGACTTAATGGAACCCCTAATAAAATTGCAGCAGTAGAAGTAGCAGGTCAAATAAGTGGACAAATTGGAATGACGTTAATTGCAGTATTAATTGTGGTCACCACTTTAAATTCAACAAATAGCTCCATATTAATGTCGGCACGTATTATGTATGCTATGGCAAGAGACAAGATGTTCTTTAAAAGTGCAGCTTCGGTGCATCCTAAATACAACACACCAGATATTGCTTTATTTATTCAAGCCTTTTGGGCAATCATGTTGGTTTTTTCGGGAACCTTTGATCAGCTTACAGACATGCTTGTATTTGCTTCTTTTTTATTTTATGGAAGTACAGCCTTGGGCGTAATTATTTTAAGGATAAAGCACCCAGAAATAGAAAGGAAGTACAAAGTAATAGGCTATCCTTTTGTGCCAGCTATTTTTTGCTTGTTTTGTGTAAGCCTTTTTATTAGTACTGTTATTAATCAACCCTATTCTGCCATATGGGGGTTAAGTTTAATCGCAACGGGCTTGCCGGTATATTATTGGTTAAATAAAAAGTATTAATAACTTATTTAGTAACACTAATTATTAAGCTGTATTGCTTTTCCTTGTTCGGGGTAGCTAATTTGTAATCCAAGATTATTAGCTGTTGCTATTTCAGATTTTATATTTTCTTCGCAATTAGAACAAGGTTTAATATGGGTTACAAATATTTTTGTACCTCTTAATTTACTATCAGCCAAATTGTTTAGCTTATTTAATTCTAACATTAATAGTTTTGGAGTAAGATGTCCAAACAAGGCTTTATCGGGCATGCTATTATCAAATGAAACTTCAATAAAAATTCCTTTAAGTTGATTATTCTTAACCAAAGGAGCCATTGCTGTCCATAGTTTTGCCAGTTTATCTGATTTCTCAACAGTATCGGCGCCAGTATCGCCAAGGTATAATAAGAAGTCCTTGTTATTACGTAACAAAAAGGCGCTACTCTCATATGGGTTCACATGGCTCAAGGAATATGTGGTAACAAACAAGTTAGTCTCAGGAACTTCAACCTCAATCCCCTCGGTTAAAGATTGATATTTGTATTTACCTAGAATTGGTTTATCGCCTTCGCTTGCAAAATTAGCCCAGCTCTTCCAGGTGAAATAATTATTTTTTAAAACATCAATCACAGAAGGCAATGCATACACTGGCTTTGCAATATCATTAGGTGAATTTAAAATCAATCCAGACAAATGGTCTAAGTGTCCATGTGAGATAAAATATGCTTTAATATTTTGTTTCTGAATAGCTTCTCCGCTAACTTCTTTTAATAAACGGCTATTCGCTACCTTTTGTAATCCAGCGTTTAACGTGCCTGCGTCTAAGCATATAAAATTATCTGAATTACTAGTGGCAACCATATAAGAAGAAAGGTTGGATTCGTCCAAGCCTCCTTTAACACCTAAAGGAATAATTTTAAATCCTTTATTTGTTATTTGAGCAGTGGATGATAATGCTAGTGCGCAAAAAAGATATATTATAAAATGTTTCCCTTTCATTTGAATTATTATGTATCATAAAATTAATCCATTTACCTTTACTATAACATGATACGATCAATAAATACTATTTTAATTGGGATGCTAATGCTGTTTGGTCAAACTGTAAATGCGCAGTTGCCATCGGCCTCTTTATTTGTTGGTCATCCAGAAAGAATAAAAACGCTAGATAGCTTGATTGAACATGCTGAAAGTCTTGCGCTTCGGAAAAATGACTATAAACATAATTTTGAACATGCAATAAATGCAGGAAATAAATCCGACTCTTTAATAACTAATGTTGCAATTCATTTTTTCACGCATCTAGCCTATGGCAGCCACCCAATTAATTTGCAATATGAAGGGGTACGCTTTAAGCCTACTATATATAATGTACCAGTATTAGTGAATGACTATGTACATAATAAGTCACTTAACAAATTGGTAGTCTACTTTACAAACACCTCAAAGGAAGTGAGTAATATATTAGCGACATTAAAATTATATAGAGACTCAACTAAAAAGTATGCAAATAAGATTGAATTACTAGAAAAAGCAGCGAGTGATTATAGATGGCTTAATGCCATTAAGTTGGGGAATAGATTAATATTAGTAAATATACCTTCTGCACAATTAAGGGCTTATGACCATGGTAAACAAGTGTTAAGCATGAGAGTTATCGTTGGAAAATATACCACACCAACTAATACACTTAGTGCTCCTATAGACAAAATTACCATCAACCCCTATTGGATGGTACCTAAAAGTATAGCTACTAAGGAAATGCTTCCTAAAATAATAAAAGACATTAGTTATTTTGATACCTATCATTTGCAATTGCTAAATTCAAATTATAAAGTAATAAAACCAAGTACTATAAATTGGGAAAATTATTCGGAAGAAAATTTCCCTTTTACAATTAGACAAGGAACCGGCTGTGATAATTCCTTGGGATTATTGAAAGTGGAATTTGATAGCCCCTTTGGTATTTATCTGCATGACACCCCAGAGAAGGGGTTGTTTTCAAACACCAATCGTTTTTATAGTCATGGCTGTATGCGTATGGAAAAACCAATTGATATGGGGAAATGGCTGTTGCAAAATAATCTTAAAGCTATTGATACCATAGACTTTAATAAATGCTATAAGGAACCATCCCCAAAGTCAATACCTGTAACGCTTTCAACTCAAGTAATAGTATGGTATAGCCTGGTTGATTTTGATAATAATGGTAATTTAAAATTTTACAAAAACGTTTACGATAAATAATTTTACTACATTTATATTATGGCAAATCAATTATATACATGTTTGTGGTTTAACGGACAAATCAAAGAAGCAGCAGAATTTTATTGTTCATTATTTGATGAATCTAAAATAGTAGCAAGCAATCCTATTATATCTAAATTTGAATTAGCGGGTACTCCTATTAAATTATTAAATGGCGGTGCTTTATTTTCAAAGAATCCATCTATTTCTTTTTTTATTAGATGTGAAACGAAAGAAGAAGTAGAAAAAATTTGGAATGGTCTAATTGAGGGTGGTAATGCCATGATGGCATTAGATAAATATCCTTGGAGTGAATATTATGGATGGTTGTTTGATAAGTATGGAATGACTTGGCAAATTAACCTTGCTCCATTACAACCAGGACAACAAAAGATAATTCCAAGCATGTTATTTACAAACGATGTGTATGGACATGCAGAAGAGGCAATCCGATTTTATGGTAGTGTGTTTAAAGAGAGTAAGATATTTTTTACTGAACAATATAAAGATGGTGAACCGCAACCTGCAGGCAAATTAAAATTTGGAAGTTTTGAATTAAATCATGCCCAGTTTGTAGCCATGGATGGTCCAGGAAATCATGCATTTCAGTTTAACGAAGGTGTTTCAATTGTTGTTGAGTGTGAGGATCAAGATGAAGTAGATTATTATTGGGATAAATTAAGTGAAGGTGGTCATGAAGGTCAATGTGGTTGGTTAAAGGATAAGTTTGGCGTGTCATGGCAGATAGTTCCTGTTGTTTTGAATAAATTAATGGGAAATCCTGAAACAGCCGAAAAAGCTCGAAATGCTTTTATGAAGATGAAAAAGTTCATCATCAAAGATTTATATTAATCTATTTTTGTACTGATTTACAACTAATTACATATGCAAACACTCTGTTTTAGGGTGTTTTAACAATTCTCCAAATTTACTTGGCGTACCTTTGCCAGTCGTACGCTATGAAGAAACTACTTTTCTTATTGATATTATCATCTGTGTTTACAATAGACTCTTATTGTAACAAATTCCTAGTACCTGAAAATGGTATTGAGAAAAAAGTAGTGCACCTAACAGAAAAATTAAATATTAATAACGAAGCAATAAGATTAGCAGTTAAAGGGTATGAAAAACTAAAGGAGCTTGGACGTATTGGGAATATGCGATATTTAACCATTGCAGATTTCAGTAAGCCAAGTAGTGAAGAACGACTTTTTGTAATTGATATGCTGTTAGAGCAAATCGTTATCAAAACATTGGTTGCACATGGTCGAAATTCAGGCACTTTATTTGCAAATAGTTTCTCAAATAAAAACGAATCACATCAAAGCAGTTTGGGATTTTATTTAACAGGTAATGCATATGTAGGAAAGCATGGCAGTTCGCTTGAATTAAATGGAGTAGAAGAAGGCATTAATGATCAAGCAAAAAACAGAGCTATTGTAATTCACGGTGCCGATTATGTTAGCAATGAATTTATTAAGCAACAAGGCTATATTGGACGAAGTTTAGGATGCCCGGCAGTACCTAATAACAAAATAATGGAGATTATCAATACCATACAAGGTGCTTCATGTATGTTTATCTATGCACCCAATAAAGCTTATTTATCTAAATCAGTGTTTAGTAATTAATTTTAGCTTCTATTATTTGTATTCTTTATCAATTAATTTAATTGCCTTGTTTGCATAGAAACCAAGTGAGTCAATATCAAACTGGAAGCCATGGTATAAATGTTTCCAGTTAAGGGCTATGTATTTTACTCTTTTAGCTGCTTCTTTATCAATTGGTTTGATACCTGCTGACTTAGGTATTTTGTCAAAGTCAACTAATGCCACTTTATCATAATATTTTTCTTCGGTCATATATGGCATTTCCTCTTGTAGCTTGAATCTATTGCGTGTTGCTTCATCTTCAATGGTTTTATAATCCATTAAAAAGAAGTTATACTTTGAAATGTAATAAGCTAATTCGGCATTTTCTGCATTTCTAAAGTATCCTTTTGAATCGGCATCGGATCTGCTTTTATCATTAGGATTAAAATTCCAGTAACCAAGATGAATGCATAAAAGATTATAATAGGTATTGGCATTTATATCTTTAGGATTTACGTCTAAAATATTTATTAAACTATCACAGGTTTTAAATTTAACAGCGTAGTCATTTTGATGAAATTCCAATTGTTTTAAATCCCTTTGTAAGTCTAAGGATACAATTTTCATTAATTCTTGCTTCTTTTCATTTTCAGCTAAATGCTCTCTAATGTTTTCAGCAAAAAATCCCAATGTCACCGCTGTAAATAACATTACAAATTCAATTATATATTCAGACCACTTCTTTTTATGCGTTGGGTGGTGTGGGTGGTGTACTTCCATTATTTGTATTCTTTTTTAATTTCAACTGTTAGCTCGTCAATTGTTTCATCTAGTTTATTATAAAAATAATCTACTAAGAAATTTTTTAAGTCAAATTTGATATGAGCAAGTCTGTTATTGTATTCTATCAAAGTCTTTTTATCATAGGTCATTAATTGCGCATTTTCACTAACCGATATAATTTTTCCATTTACAATATAATTATCTTGATCAAAAATGGAATATGAAAAATTCCTAGCCTTACTTTTATTATCCTCTAACGTTGCGTTTTCAAAAGAATTTTTTGCTGCAATTAGCTGCCAGTAAGTAGAAATCAATGTACTCACTTTTTTATCTTCAATTAAATGCATACCTCCGTTTTTTAATTGAGATGAAGTTCTTTCAATAAAAATAGAGGGCCTATTCCCGGCAACCTTTAAATTCACCTTATATAATTTAACTATAGATTCTTTGTCCCACTCCCTTTTTGATATAATCTTCATTGCTGTATCAATTTTAGCAATTTGATTCAAAGTGTACTGTCTTGCAGCCTTAACTTCTTCCTTATCCTTGGTCAAATCCTCCAATAAGCTTTCCATGTATTGCTTCTCTCTGTGCTTCTCTGTAAGATGTTCACGTTGATTTTCTGCAAAAAATCCAAGGGTTACTGCAAAAAATAGCATAAAAAATTCCAAAAAATATTCAGACCACTTCTTTTTGTGGGTTGGGTGGTGTGGGTGGTGTACTTCCATTAATGATATTGTTTTTTAATATTTTCAATTGCTTTATGTGCAAAAATTTTCATTGAATCAACATCTTGAATATAACCTGAATTAGCATGTTTTAATTCTGACAATAAATATTTTGTATTTATGATATGCTCAGGACTAATTTTTTTAATCCCTTTGATATTTGTTTTAGGAAAATTAATTGTCAACAAACTGTATTTATCAAAAATGGCATGATCGGTAATATATTTCACTTCTGATCTAAATAAATCCATGGCCTTCATTTCTTCGTCCTCAACGGATTTATAATCTGTATTGAAAAACTCATACTTTAATATCGAATATGCTAAATCACTGTTTTCGACACTAGATAGATACCCTTTTGAATCAGCTTCGATTCTACTCTTGTTATTTGAATTAAAAAACCACCACCATTGCATTTGAGTTAATAGTCGATAATATTTGTCCTGATTGACTATTGTATTATTAGAATCCAAAATTAGCATCAGTGTATCACAACGCTTAATTTTTTCTATAGCCAATTGCTTATGATATTCCAACTGATTAATATCTCTTTCAAAATCGAGAGACACCATTTCTATGAGTTCTTTCTTCTTACTTTGTTCTGAAAGATGTTCTCTAATATTTTCGGCAATAAACCCCATGCTTACAGCCAAAAAAATCATTAATCCTTCTAATAAATATTCTTTCCAAGGTTTTTCTTTATGATCTAAATGCGGGTGATGGTGTACTTCCATTATTATTATTTTGTTTATTTTCTAATGCTTCTAATAATTTTTTATTTGCAGTCTTATATCTATCTAATAAGTATAAGTAATATTCGCATCTACCTTCGAATTTATGAATATATAATCTGAAAGCCGGATCTATTAACGCACTTCTAAATGCTTTAATTGTTTTAAAATCGTTCATTAGATCATTGTGCTGAATTTTTGCCATAGATTTTCGGTATTCTGAGTCAAACCCGTTTACAAGTAGGGTTTGATGGTCAAACTCGTTTATCTCGGCATCCATAGCTCTATTATTGTCTAATAGTTTAACCCCTAATTCTTCGTAGTATTCTGCAATCAAATGTTTGATTTCATTTGAATTAATTACACTTAAACTGCCAGTTGATATCGTGTTTTTGTATGCTGAATTATTCACAAAAAATGTAACCCCTACCATAATACTATCATTTTTCTTAATTACGTAGTTGATATAATCTTTTTCGGTAATTTTCTTTTGTTGGTATTGTAATGAGGCATACTTTAAATCTTCTAAAATTTGCATACCAGCCAAGTATTCTTTAGTTCTATCTTCTATTTGTACAGAATCTCGCCTAAGGTCTTGTGCCATGGCCTCTAAGTTCTGGTTCTTTCGTTCAACTACTACTTGGTGTTCTCTAACATTTTCTGCAAAAAAGCCAAGAGTTACTGCAAAAAATAACATAAAAAACTCCAGTAAGTATTCAGACCATTTCTTTTTGTGTGTTGGGTGGTGTGGGTGATGTACTTCCATTTTATTATTTTCTATTTTCAAATACAGGGTTTACATTTGTTTTATCATTGAGGGAAAATTCTTTCTTTAAATCCAATATCAATTCTTTTGCTTTATCATTTAGTTTGATTATAAATGGTGTTCTAACATTCTTCATTGAATTTCTAATATGATTTATCCTGTTAGCATATTCGGTTAAAACTAACTTATCGTAAGTCATTAATTTTGCATTACTAGCTACTTCACCAGTTGAGGTATTGATATAATATTTTTGATCAAATATGGAATAGGATTTTTCTCTTGCTTTTAATTTAAGCTCTTCTATTGATAAGCCCATATTTTTAGTTATTTCGGAATATTCCCAATACTCAGAAATTTTATTACTTATATCCTGATTTTCAACCATACGCATCCCTCCTGAATTTTTTAATTGAGAGGACGTACGTTCATTTAAGCTCAAACGCAAATTACCCAGCGTCTTTAAATTTGCTCTGTATATATATTTAATCGTGCTATCATTCCAAACATTATCGGTCAATACTTTATTAACTGTATCTATTTTGCTAATCTGCATATTTTCATATGCTTCTAGCGTGTTTAACATTGAGGTGTCCTTCTTTAAATCCTCATATAAACTCTGCATATATTGCTTCTCTCTGCGGACTTCTACCATCTCTTCTCTTTTGTTTTCAGCAAAAAATCCAAGTGTTACTGCCAAGAATAACATAAAAAACTCAGATAAATATTCCTTCCATTTTTTAGGATGATGGGTGTGGTGGTGTACTTCCATATTATATTTATTTCTTATTTGAATATCAGTTAATATTTCTACTTATAATAGCAGATGTTACAGTTACAAGCCTATTTGTAATTTCACAAAATTTGAAGTTTTAAGATATTGCTAGACGTTCACTTAGACTATATTATATGGGTTAGCTTTGTTCCATTTTAGCATTTCGGAACATATTTTAACTAAAATAGGGGTTTAAGATAGTTTTATAGGTTAAAATCAATATCTAAATCATTGACTATGAAGAAACTAAATTTATTAATTTTAATCTTAATATGTGCCAATTCCTTTGCTCAAAATCCATATTGCTCTAATAAAAAGGTAGGCAAATACATTCCAAATAGAGGCTTGAAATTGTATTATGAAGTAAATGGCAAAGGGGAGCCATTGCTATTTATTCATGGAAACGGGGGATCAATTGATAATTTCAACTAAAGGCTTATTAAAATTAGCGCTCCTATTGGTTAAGGAGCCACATATCACACATGAAGCATTACAAACAATTACTTGCCCAACTTTGGTAATTGGTGGCGATCAGGATGTTATCATGCCAAGACATACTTTAGAAATTGCAGAAAATATTAAGCAGTCAAATTTGTGGATTATCCCTAATTCGGGACATTCTACTCCAATTTATTACAAAAATCTATTTAATAGAACGGTAGGTGCGTTTTTTACTATACCCTATAAGAAAAAAGATAAAGCAGAAAAATTCAATTAATAAACAAGTTTCATTAATGAATTAATTCTTTGCTATAAATAATTATTATAATTGGACTAACTTACACTAACAAATTACAATTATGACTTTTCCTATTTTATTTGGCATATTTGCCATCATTATTATTATGTGGCGCAGGCATTACCGTAGTAGAAATAATAAAGATTAACTAGCCCCACTTATAAAAAAATTATGGATCTATAAATAAATTGATTTAATTTATTTATCCAATTAAACTATAGAATTATGAAAAATAAAAAGTTTTTTGTTGTAAGCATGCTGGTGTTAGTAGTTGCATTTGCTTCGCAATCTTTTAGCTACGTAAATCAAAGACCTCCAAAAGTACTAAAAAATATAAAAGCATTTCCGTCAACTATGACGTATAATGAAGTAGACCATCAAATGGATATTTTTAAAGTTTCCTTAGGTGTAAAATGTAATTATTGTCATGCTCAAACCAAAGAAAGTGCACCAAAACTAGACATGGCTAACGATGACAATCCTAAGAAAGATATCGCGCGTGATATGATTAGAATGACAAGAGATTTGAACGAGAAATACATGGCTAAACTTTCTCATACAAATGCGGAGCCTTTACAAGTGGTTACTTGTAACACATGTCATAGAGGAAATGCAAAACCTTCGGATAAAGTAATAATGGAAGAACATCATGCACCAACCGCACCCCCAACTTCAAAATAGTTAAGAAAATAATACAGATTATAGGCCCATAAATTTTATGGGCTTTTTTATAGCTATAAATGAAGCTATTTGTTCCGTTTTACCTTTTTGGAACATATTTTAGACTTGGTTCTGTAAAATGTAACCCTGTTAAAGCTATTTTGAACAAGATTTAAATCAAACAAAAACTCAAAATTTAGTTCAAATGAAAAAATTAGTCCTTAGCGCAATCGTTGCGACAACATTATTTGCTTGTGGTGGAAAAACTGAAAAAGCAGAAACAGCAACTTCTACATTTCCAGCAAATGCATCTGGTTACAATTTAGATAGCACTGCTAACACCGAAAGTTTAAAAAAGATCAATGAACTTGCTTGGAGCGGGGATTTGAAAACGGCTAGAACTTCATACGTAGATACTGCTATGGTTTATGATAATGGCAAAAAAATAACAATTGACGAAAATATGACTATGGTTACCTTATTTAAAAGCAAGGGCATTACCGTGCATACCGATTCATATGATGCAATCTGGGAGTCTGTAAATAATAAAGTAGATGAAATTGGTGTTCAAAACTATGTATTTGCATACGAGCATGTGAGTTTTACTAAAGGGGATAAAAAGGTTACTGTAATTCTTTTCCAAGCATTAGCTTTCAATAAACAAGGTAAAATTGTTAAAGAGTGGGATGTATATGACACTTCAGCACTTGCTGAATTGTTGAAATAGTTATTAAGTTTGGATGAAAATACGATTTGAGGCTCCTAGCAATAGGAGCCTCTTTTGTTTATTATTAATCTAAATAGGCATCATTTGATCCATTTTTTGTTCCAATTACGCAAATGGGAACATATTTTTTGCTAGTGAAGGGGGTGTTTCTAGGTTTAATTACGTTTTTTCAATACAATTCTATTAACCCGAATCACATGAAAAAATTTATCCTAAGCACACTAGTCATAATCTTGTCCTTTAACCTAGGTATTTCCCAAAGTGCTAAAGTTGACTTTTCTCAGAAACCTCCAAACATAGATTCTTTATTGCCTAAAATCAAGGCCGAAAAAAATGACAGTGCTAGATATTATTTAGCAATGAGTGCTTTAACCATTTCGGAGACCAATCCGGTAGAGGACATGCATAATTCAGAGGCAATCCTATTACATGGTCAAAAGAACAACGACCTGGTATGTCAATTATTGGGTTATTCATGTTTATGTTATGACTATATCGCTTTTGGAAATCAGGTAAAAAGTTTGGAATATGGGATTAAGGCGAATCAAGTAGCTGAGCAATCTAAAAATGAAAGATTAAAAACTTTTGGAAAAGCAATGCTTGCTTTGTCTTATTTAACAATGGGCGACTTTGACAAAGCAGTATCTTATAATAAAGGAGCTATCGAAGCGGGTTCGAAATATGAGCCAGATATTATTTCGGTTTGTGCTGTAAATGATATGGGTACTATTTATTTAGCAATGAATAAAGTGGATTCTGCATTAATCTACACTCAAAAAGCCTACGAGCTTGCCATTAAAACGGGCATTAATTACTGGTTAACATCTACTTACCTGCAATTTGGCAGTATACACGCTGCAATGAAAAATTCAACGCTGGCGTTAAGTTATTGGAAGCTTGCATTAGATGAATCTACAAGAATTAAATCTCCGAAATTTGCAAGCATCGCATATGCTGCAATGGCGGATTATTTTTATGCTAATAATCAAAAAGATTCTGCAAAATACTATGCAACAATGGCGATTTCGAGTGTAAAAAATACCGCATTTCAAACATTGAGTGTAGGTCCTGCTAAATTATTATTAAATATTTATAGAGGTGCCAATTTAGACAGTGCTTTTAAGTATTCTGAAATTTATAGAACTGCAAATGACACTTTATATAATATCAAAGCCTTACAACAAGCACAGCTAATAAGCGTGGAGGAAGAATCACGTCAAGGGCAATTAAAACTAGAAGAAGAGCAGGCATCTGAAAAACAAAAAGAAAACTTACAATACACATTTATTGCCTTAGGTATAGTTGCATTTTTTATGCTATTCATTATATTTAGTCGTAAGCATATTACTAATACTAAAGTGATTGAATTTTTAAGTGTTGTTTCTTTATTAATTGTATTTGAATTTTTAAATTTATTGGTCCATCCGTTTTTAGAAAAAATAACGCATCACTCACCGTTGCTTATGTTATTAGCCTTAGTGGCACTTGCTGCAATGTTAATTCCTTTGCATCATAAATTAGAGCATTGGGCGGTAAACAAGTTGGTTGAAAAAAATAAACAAACTAGATTAGCTGCTGCTAAGAAAACAATTGATGAATTAGAAAAGAAAGCGTAAATGAAAAATATTTTTCTTAGTATTTTATTGGGTGTTGCGATTACATCGCAAGGACAAATGTTAAATGACAGTCCTTTTAATGCAACTGTTTCAAATTCTAAATATGCAAAGGGGAAAGGTCCAAAAGTTTTAATTGACGCAGGTCATCACAATTTTATTGTAGAATTGGGCTTGGTTAAACCACTAGTTGATGTAGCAAATTCGGATGGATATCAATTAAAGATTGATTCAATGCAGTTTACTAAAGCTTATTTATCAAATTATAAGCTAGTTGTAATTATGCCTGCTATGCCATTTGAATTTGGATCTAAAAGCCAAGTAAATGACGAGATTACATTTACAACAAATGAATTAAATGCTTTGCATGAATGGGTATCTAATGGTGGACGTTTACTTATGTTTAGTGAACATGCCCCAATAGACAAATCAGTTACTCCTTTATTTAACAAGTTTGGGATTAAATTAAGTATTGGTATTGCGGCCGATTCTATTAATTGTGATAGTACTATAAAAATATCAGGCTATCAAACCCTACTCAAGTTTACAAATAAAAATGGGTTATTAAATACAAATCATCCAATAACAATTGGTGAAAAGGCTAGTGAGCGTATAAATAATATTGTAACATATGGTGGCAGTGGTTTAACAGGCGAGTCCTTTACTAACATTTTTAAACTTTCTACTTCGGCATACATTAGAAAATGGAACGGTAGTTTGCCATCTGGCACTGCAAACTCTCAATGTTTAGCAGGCAATGTTGGTAAAGGAAAAGTAGTTGCATTAGGTGACTGCAATGGGTTTACAGCAATGTATATTAACTCTAATGGTAAGAAGTTTTCAGCAGGAATGCAAGTGCTTGAATATGATTGGAAGCAGTTTGTTCTTAACACACTGCATTGGCTTTCAAATTAATTATAGCAATTACTTTACTATTTAAATTTATTTGTAATAAATTTATCTCAATAAATTCAATCCTATGTTTTTGAAAAAACCACTATTCTTATTTTTTCTTATTATAACTGTTAGTGCAAGTGCTGGAACAGTTGATACTTTAGAAATTCAGAGTACACAACTTAAGAAAACAACCAAAGTAGTTGTCATAAAACCTACCGCTTTAAGCGAAGCCAAGGAAACATATCCGGTTATATACTTATTGCATGGTTATGGCGGCAACTATGCTCAGTGGAGTAAGATATCTCCACAGCTTTCAAAAACAGCAGATGATCTTAAAGTTATTTTTGTATGTCCAGACGGTGGAACAGGAAGTTGGTATTTTGATAGCCCAATTGACAGTTCAATTAGATATGAATCATATATTACTAAAGAGCTTATCCCTTATATAGATGCTAATTTCCCTACAAAACCGGAATCTAAATACAGAGCAATTACAGGATTAAGTATGGGAGGACATGGAGCCATGTATTTAGCTATAAGACATACCAATTTATTTGGTGCTGCAGGAAGTACTTCAGGCGGTGTAGATTTTAGACCTTTCCCTAATAACTGGGATATCAAAAATGCATTAGGTAATTATGAAGACAATAAGGAAAGATGGGAGGAAAATACAGTAATGCATCAAGTAGAAAATTTAGAGAACAAAAAATTAGCAATTATTATAGACTGTGGCGTAGATGATTTTTTCATAGGTGTTAATAGGGCTTTACACGAAAAATTATTAAAACAAAAAATCAATCACGATTATATTGAACGACCAGGAGGACATAGTTATGGCTACTGGAGTGGTAATATTGATTATCAAATATTATTCTTTAAGAAATTCTTTAAATAAAAAGAGTGGGTTTATGAAGAAATTCATAAACCCACTCTTTGTTTAAGGTGACTCAAAATGGCTTGAGGTAAACCTATATTTTATTATTTAGCAGGATCTGCATTCCAAATGTCAACTATACACTTCCAGTTGCCATCGGCTTGCTTTTTCCAAGTTTCACAGAATTTCCCAGTTTCATGCATTTCTTTCCCAGTTGAATCTTTATAACTAAACTGATAAGCCCCTGTGCTATAACCTAAATCTCCTGATTTTGACACCTCTGTTTTAGTAGCTTGAAATCTCATACTAGCAGCAGGCATTGCAAAATATGCTTTTATTGAAGCTTCTCTACTTGCTTTGTCATTACAAACTTTTTCGCCTGGAGGTAACATGATAGCATCGTCAGTGTAAAAACTTAACCAACCTTGAACTGAATTATGAGCCGACTGATCATCCCAAAGGCTATCTGCTTTATTGATTGCATTTACAGCATCTGTAGAGTCATTTGAACTAATTGCCGCTGAAGTTGCGCTTGTTTGATTTTTACAAGCCGACAATAAGATGAAAGCCAAAAGAGAAGAAAAAAGAATTTTTTTCATTATTGATTAATTTTTGATTTAATAGACTAAATAACAATATTTTAGCCTTCAAAATAAGTGCTTTCCTTTTTTATTTGTTCCTTTTACCGTTTTTGGAACAAAATTCGCTGGTCAATATATGCAAATCATCCCCTTACTCTATATTTTGCTAGCCTGTTAATATTTAAAAAACAATTCAAAATTCAAACCATGAAAAAACTATTACTTAGTGCTCTTGTATTATCATCACTAGTAGCTTGTACTGAATCAGCTAAAAAAACTGAAACTGCAGAGCAAGCCGCTGCACCAACTGAGCACATTTACAAACCTACCTATACCGATAACTTCAAAATTGGAGACGCTAAAAATGTATTGTTAGCTGAACAATTCCACAAAATCTTGTTTGAAAAAGATTTCAAACAAGCTGGAGACATGATTGCTGATACTGCAACTTACAATGCAGAAGATGGCACTATTATCAAAGGAAAGGCTGCTATTGTAGATTATATGGAAAAAGGTTTTGCTGGCATCACCTTTAAAAACTACCAAATTACTGCAATTATCCCTGTTGTGGGAGAAAACGGACACCAATGGGTAGATATCTGGGATGAAGGAGAATTAGTAACTGCAGATGGTAAGTCAACAAAATACCAATGGATGGATGCCTTTAGATTTGATGGTGGTAAAATTGTACACTTTGTTGGATTCGGCAAAGCTGTAAAATAATTAGATACAGAAAAAATAAGTTTGGTTTAAATAAAAGAGGCTCCTAGTGATAGGGGCCTTTTTATTTAAAGTCATTAATCTAATTGATTACACCTAAAAGCCATATGGAATACGATAAAGTTTCTTAAATTCATATCGTAAAAAATCTCTTATGAAATCTATTATTGCCGTAGGATTAGTGCTTTTATCTTCAGTTCTTTTTGCTCAAAAACAAGAGGATCTAACTTATTTATCCTCTGGAGGAAAATTAAAGCCATTACAAGCAATAATAGACATTAGACACTATGATATCACATTAGATGTAGATATAGCAAATAAAGCAATTAAAGGAAATACGATAGTTACTTTAAATTTATCTAAACCGACCGATACAATCTTATTAGATTTAGTTCACTTATTAACAGTGAGTAAAATTACAGTAAACAATAAAAACGTTGCTTACGAACAAAAAGAGGATAAAATTTACATCACTTCCACTGAGGGTTTTAAAGAGGGGAAGCAAAAAGTGACAATACAATATGAAGGTGTCCCGCCTGTTGCCGTTAAGCCACCTTGGTTAGGAGGATTTACATGGTCAAAAGACAATTCTGGGAATGATTGGGTGTCTATTAATATTCAGAAAGAAGGTGGTAGAATGTATTTTCCATGTAAGGACCATCCGAGTGACGAGCCAAATGAAGGAGTAGATATGCATATTACTGTTCCAAAAGGCTTGACAGTAGCGGGTCCTGGATTATTACAAAAAATTACACATCAAAAAAATAAATCTACTTTTTATTGGAAAACTAATTATACCATTAGTAATTATTGTGTAGTATTTAATATTGGTAAATATAAAGTGGCAAAAGACACTTATACAACCATCAATGGGAATAGAGTCCCTATAGAATTTTATGTATTGGAAGAAGATACTATTCATGCCAAAAAAGTAATTGCAACTAAAATCCGAGATACAAAAATTTTAGAAAAATATTTTGGCGAGTATCCATGGTATAAGGAAAAGATTGGAGTTGCAGAAGTGCCAAATTCAGGGATGGAGCATCAAACCATGATTACTTTTAATAATAAGTTTGAATATAGAAAAATAGGAAACGAAGAATACTCTGATAACTTGTTTCACGAGTATGCGCATGAGTGGTGGGCAAATAAAGTTACCAATAAAGACTGGGCTCATATGTGGATACAGGAAGGGATTGGTACTTACGCAGAGGGATTGGCACATTATGAATTAGGGGGACAAGATGCATACGATAAAATAGTAGCAGCTTGGAAAAGAAGTATAAAATATAAAAAACCAATGGTTGGGGGAGATGAATTATCGGAAGACGAAACCTATGCTGCCAATGATATATATACTAAGGGTGCCTTTTTTATGCATAGTTTAAGATATTTAGTGGGGGATGAAATATTTTTTCCCACTATTAAAAATTTAGCAACAGATCCAAAATACACTTACGACAATTTTGTTACTTCAAAAGATGTTGAGGAACTATTTAGTGCAGCAGCTGGTTATTCTTTAAAACCCTTCTTTGACTTTTATTTAAGAACAACCAAGACTGTTGAAATTAATGTGAAAGAAAACGGCTATAGAACCTATATTATAAAACCTAATAATTATTTCATGGATTTGCCATTGGATGTAATACTAAATGGGAAATTAGAAAAACTTAAATTAACCAAAGAAGGCACAACTGTTACTAGTACTATACCGCCCGTGGTTGACCCCAAAGGATTTTATTTAAAAACAGTGACGCTTCAATAGTTTGAATATTAACCCTTAGATAATAATTTTTCAAAAGCCATTCTTGTTGCACCACTAAAAAATATTTCCCCACAATAAGTATAACTTAATTTTTCAAGTATTCTTAGCATAGCTGCATTATCAAAATTAGTGTCTACTTTAATGCTATATGTATTATTGTTAATACTAAGTTCTTCTATTAGGTTGAAAAGTTGGGTAGCGATCCCTTTTCCTTTATACTTTTCTGAGGTAGCTACACGATGTACTGCTACATATTTATCATCAGACAACCATTTCCCTTTTATATCAATGTAATTAGGCTCGATGCCAAATATTATTGCTGAATAGGCAACAATAATATCATCTTCAATTAACACGTATCCGTATCCATTTTGAATATCATCTATTAGTGTTTGCTTGTTTGGGTAACCATTTTGCCATTGATCACTTCCGTCTTTTTTTCTTTGAGCAATTGCATCTTGTAATATTTTCCATATAGCGTCTAATTCTTCTATTACAGCAAATCTTAATTTCATCTATTATTCATTATTTATTTCTTCTGAATCTTATTTAATACTTTTTTCTTGATCATCGCTACCACTTCAACTTTAGGGTCTACTATTTCTGTGATCTTATATTCCATAGACGAGCCCATTACTTGAGTAGCTTCTTCTATACTAAGATGATATAGTTCTTGCAGCCATTCTAACATGCCCTTATTTGCAATCTTTACACAATTATCTAGCGTTGCATCCATTCCAACAGTCATAATGTAGGTATCATCCTCTACTCTTGGGTATGAAATTTGTTTTAGTGGTTTTTTAATAACTTCTGTTACAAAGTCGTAATCCAAAGATGTTTCTAATGCACTTAAATTAATTTCACCGTCACCTTGCGCAGCATGGCCATCTCCAATATATAAAAGTCCCCCTTTATGGTATACAGGCAAGTATACTGTTGCATTTTTCTTGACTCTATTAAAATCCATATTTCCACCAGCTGGACCAGAATCGGCGGTACTTAACATTTGGTTATCAGGAGCGGCTAAGCCAACGCAACCAAAAAACGGATTAAGCTCAACTTCAAAGTTTTTTAAATGTTTTGTTTTGTTATGTAACGATGCTATATTTCTCTTAAAATTTAAATCCCAAATTAATGGGGCAGTATCATTTTTTGCAAGTTTGGTAATGCTATCTTGCATACTTCTTTCATGAAAGAATGGCAAACACATAGCTGTATTTCTACTAAATCTAATGTCGATAAAAGTAATTTTGACAACATCTCCAGCTTCGGCACCATCAATAAAAAACGGCCCGGTTAAAGGGTTTACTGCGGCTCCAATACTGCATTTTATTAAATTTTTATCAAATCCCTCGCAATCAATAGAGCTAGTTGCGATGGTGTCTCCGGGCTTTATAGTTAACACTGGAGTTGTACTGCCTGAAAAGAATGAATAATAATGTGTTGGAGTGAACTTTACTTTCTTATGTTGTTGAGCAGTACAATTAATTGAATATAACGAGAATGCGATTATTAACAGTTGCTTCATTTGTTGATTTTATTTCTTACAAATTAATGATTATTTATGTATGTGCATAAATAATCAACTTCTCACCTCCAAAAACATACTTTTTCCTAATTAAAAATAAGTATCCTTTATTTATTTTCTTCCAGCAATGTAATTAAGTGCTTGCCCTCCACCCTAAGTCCTAATTGAGACATTAAACTAGTTTGCAATCTTTCATTTCTATGGAACCATATTTTTGACAAATCTCTAATTTGACTAATTGAAAGCTTTTCATTCTGAAGCTGTTTTTCCAATTCTTTGTCATGCAAAAGATAATTTTTTAATAAGCCAGGGAATACTGCCAAATTTTTTGCAGCCTTACTATTATTAGTTCCAATTTCCCTTATTATATAAAAAGAGGGAGGAAGCAATTTTTCTAAACTAGGCCTAAATTGATTAAAGTATTGCTGCGTTTCAGTTTCCATTGATCTTGATTCTGCAAGATTAGCATGCTCCTCATATTGCAGAATAGCTTTTAATTTATCTTTATTTTGAATATATCTTAATGAACCTGAGCTTTTCATTTGCTCAAAGATTGTTTTACGATTCATAAAACGATACATCCAAAAATCTAAACTTTTAGACAACTCAAATAAATCTATAGAGTGGTCTATACTTGCGTGGTTAATGCTCAATGAATCAAAATAATTCGAACATCTTTGATTTTGTATTATTAAGGAATCTAATTGACTTTGATTAGATTTGACATCTATAATAAATGCCTGTATAAGCTCTTCAGACCTTTCTCTTTCAACATATTTTTCTCTCACATTTTCGGCTACAAAACCCATGCTCACAGCTAAAAAGAGCATTAAGAACTCAAGTAAGTATTCGGACCATTTCTTTTTGTGTGTTGGGTGGTGTGGGTGGTGTACTTCCATTATTTAAATATTATAGTTGAAAATAAGAAAATTCCTAACGCAGATCAACACCAAAAGGCACTCTCTTTGTAATATTTGTTCCTATTCCCGATTTCGGAACATTTTTCTTCATTTTATTGCATGTAGCTAATGGCAACTTAATAAATTCACTATTCAATAAAATCCCAAAAAATATGAAAAAAATTGTATTCATGTTCGCTATCATTGCGACCACTTCGGGCTTAATGGCTCAAGCTCCGGCAGCAGGAAAAATATTTATCAGCACTAAGAATGAGGGTAAGAAATTTCAATTGGGGTCAGACAAATCAGTAGATATTGTAGTAAATAATATCAAGTCTTATAATTTAAATGATGGCACGGATGTAGCTCAATATGTTGCCGATTCAAATCCAGGAAGTTTACAGTCTATGATTGCTGATTGGCATAAAGGGATGAAAATGTTAAATGAAGTACCACATGCTGCTTTTCCTATTAAAGTGCAAGGTGGTGAAAATGAAACCGTATTTATATTAGCAGATGAGGACAGAGTATATAAAAATGGTTCTACACAAAAATTATCCGTAATTGAATTATTTGATGTAACTCCACAAGGGAAAATTGCTTCATTTAATCAGTATATTCAAATTCCAGCTACCAACGAATTTGGACAAACAACAGGTGGTAAATTTTTTGCTCCTGGTAATAAAAAATTAGACGGTACTACTTTTCAATTTTCTAATAGAGGGGAAATTGAAACTATGGAAAAATTCATGAAAGCTTACAATGTAATGGACGCAGCTACCTGTGCTTCTTTAATGGCAGACTCAGTTAAGATGCATGATTTTGATGGCAATGTTTTCTTTTTAACCAAAGCAATGCTACCTGGTGTATTTGCTGAATATACATCCTTAGACTGGAAGCCACTAAGTATGATACCTTTAAAATTAACAGATACAGATCCTGCTTCTGCTATAATGGTAAATGCTACGGAGAAAAGAGTAATGAAAGATGGAACAGTTTGGGAAAAGGAATTATTAGAGTCTTTTTATATTGATAACGCCGGAAAAATATCTGAAGTCTATCAATTTTCAAAAGGCTTAGATAAAAAAAGTAAATAGTAATATTTACCAGGAAATGCCAAATTTATCATTTAAACAACCGTATTGTCCTTCATAGCCCTCCTTATTTTTCAGTCTCATTAATCAAAACTTAAACCCAATCAAATGAAGAAAATTATTTTTGTTGCAGTGATTGCAACTAGCCTTTTTGCATGTAAAAACACTTCGGTAGAAACTCAATCAAACATTCCTTCAAATGCTGGTGGATATATCATAGACAGTAGTGCAAATATTAACATTGCTAAAAGCTTGGTTGATACATTTGTTAATGGTGATTTGGCAGCAAATAAAGCTAAATTATTAGCAATGTATTCAGATACTGCTAAAGTTCATGACAATAAAACTGTACAAAAATTCGCAGATAATATTGATACTTATGTTCAGGTTCGTAATTCTGGTATAAAGTTTTCTATAATTCAAGCACCAATTATCTGGGAAACTGTTTTAAATAAGCCTGCTCCAAATGGGGTAACTAGCTATGTTCACGCATACTATGATTTTTCAGTTGAAAAAGGAGGCAAGAAAGATACTTATACCATGAATGTGGTATGGGATTTTGTTGGCGATAAAGTTGTTGCTGAGTGGGATTTATATGATTCAGCACCTATTACATCAGTTATTAAATAGTTTAACTTGTTATTTAGTTAATAAAAAAGGCCCCTTTCTTATAGGGGCTTTTTTATTTTAAACTTGTCCCAGTCATCTACTAGGACAGTATAAAAAGTAAATTTTTGAAAATATGGATATTAGGTTATTTCATTTGCCAGCCTTCCAATAATCCATTTCTAAAGTCACTTGTAGGATTGCCAATTATATATCCAAAAAGAGTAACAATGATTGCTAGATGAATAATCAAAACTACTTTTTGCAAAGTAGGTCTTTCCTTCCATGGTTGTTTTTGATCAAAAGGATCAAATGCTAAAGCAATACCCATATAGGTAGCAGCATCCCCAGGTGAGTGTCTTACTAGTAGTTCGTAAATTCCAAAAAGAATAAAACCAATGTAGAGAAACTTGTTAAATGTTGTGTTCATATTGTTTAATTTTAATAATTTTTCTTTTTGATTTTAATAAAGAATAGGCTTCTTCCCAACTTGGAATAGTTTCCGACTCATAACCAAAAGTCCTTCCTGTAGCTATCTTATGGAATGATTTCATTGCTTTTAAATGAACCCCGTTTTTCATAAACACTAATATCAATTCACGATTCTCCCAGGCATTTAAAGTATATTGATAGCCGTTAATTTCTTTAAAACTTACTTAGTTTTTTAAAATCTTATCAATTTCTTGGTACATTAAATGAATTCCAGGAAGATTCATGCTGCCATGGCTAAATCCCTGCAATTCGTATAATGAAATGTTTTTGTTGCCTGCTAATTTCATCATTCTAACAAAATAGGCGTTCTCTTCATATCTACCTAGTAATTCCAATTCACGATCGCCTGTTATATCAATAATGATTGGTGTATTCGATTTTATAAAATTGATTGGCGCGTACTGGTTAATAACTGGTTGTGTATTTTTAATATTATCCTCTGCTCTTATAGTAAAATGGGTAATTACTTGAGGACTTAAAGGAATGCAAGCTTTAATTCTGCTGTTAGCAATATTTTGTTTTGATAACCATGAATCATCCATAGTTAACATCATTGATAAATACCCACCTGCGGAATGTCCCGATAAAAATATCTTACTTGTATCGCCACCATATTGTTGAATATTATTGAACACCCATGCCACTGCCGCCGCTGCATCTTCAATATAAGCAGGAGAATGCACTTTTGGGCTTAACCTATATTCTGCAGATACAACTATAAATTTATTATTTTTTAATTCCTCTGGAATTGCTTTGGTCCCAGCTGTCAAACCTCCCCCATGAAACCAAACTAATACTGGCAATGCTTTGGCATTACTTGGGATATAAATATCCAATTTGCATTGACTTTGTTTATATGCGTCGTTATCATATTGCATATAATAAGGAAGATTTAATATTTCCCTTTTTTGAGCAGTTGTTACATTACTAAACAATACGACTAATACAATTAAAATATATTTCATATGGATTCTTTTATTTGTTTGCATTATATAAAGATAAAAGCCTCTTCATATTATAGTTAAAAATATGATAATGTTCTCAATTACATCCGTTCACCTCCATTCACAATGTTTTTCCTTAAAAAATACAAAATCAGGAAGGAATATAGACGCAATTATCGTTTATATAGAAAAATATCCAGTTGCTCTTCCAACACCTTCTTTTTTAATTACTTTTTTATTTAGTAATTCAACAATTGTTTTCTTTACAGTTGGAAGTGGAATATCTAACTTAGTTGAGATATCTCCTGAACTGCATCCTGCATGATTTTGAATATAAAAATTAATTCTTTGTTCACGAGGAGTTAGTGCTTCACTTGCCTTTTTATTTTCTTCTAATTTTAACAACAAATTACCCTGTATGTTATTTAGGCAGCTTGTAAAAAAGGTGAGCCATTTTGTTATATTTTCTCCAGGTCTATTTTTTTGCGTATCCATTAACACTTTGTAGTATTCGGATTTTCTATTTTCAATTTCATGTTCAAAGCTCACATATTGTATCCAAGAATAACCATTCTTCAATAAAAGTAAGCTAGCTAGTAATCTGCTCAGTCGACCATTACCATCTTGAAAAGGATGAATGCTTAAAAATTCATAAACAAACAAAGCATCTTTTACCATTGGCAATGTTTCTTCATCATTTTTATACCATTCAAAAAGGCGTGTCATTGCTTCCTGTGTTTGAAATCCAGGCTCAGTAGTTTTGAAAATGGTTTGTTTGGTTCCGTCAGGCAAATTTGCTTCAACTGCATTACTTACTTGTTTGTATTCACCTTTATGCCATGCATCTTTTATACTATGTTTCATTAAGAGATTATGTAGGCTCTTAATTTGACTTTCTGTAATACTAATTGAAGGATAATTTTCTGCAATGGTGTCTAAGGTTTCAAAGTAGCCCACCACTTCTTGTTTGTCTCTTTCTTCAAAAGAAGACATATTTATGTTTTCAATCAAAACACTTACTTCGTCATCGGTCATTTTAGAACCTTCAATTCTTGTAGACGCACCTACACTTTTAACTGTTGCAATACTTTTTAACTGCATTAATGTGCTTCCCTCTCTTTTTTCAATACTTGACCAGGATGCGTCAAAACGTTCAATTTTAGAAAGCTCTGACATGATTTTCATACCTAAATCTAGCTGTAGGTTGTTTATTGTTAAGCTCATTATATCCGTATTTATCCGTAAATATACGAAAACATATCTGAAAATCAAAAATAAGTATATCCGTAAATATCCGATTAATTATCCTTAAAAAAGGAAATACATAGTTTAACCTACACAATAAAAATCGGATATTAATTGCTAGTAAAGTTGAAAAATGAGTTGTGGTGCAAATTTTATGCAAATCATAAAAAAGGGTCCCAGCTTATAATCGCTGAAACCCTTTACTGTATTGAGTGGGCCCACCAGGGCATGATCCTGGGACCCCCTGAAATGGTCAACTAGTTGATAATTATGTCTTTAGTAGACAGGGTTAACAGCTTTAGCTACACTAGTTAACGGATTGGATACTTAATTAGCTATAAAAAGAACTTGGAACAGCCTCTTCCATTATTAAAAGGGGTACTAAAACCAAGTTATGTCTACAACACTTAAAACGTATTTCTTTTTGTACAAGGCTAAAGTAAATTCTAAAGGTTTAGCTCCTATCATGTTTAGATTAAGGTATCAGCAGCAAGTAGTGCAATTAGCTACAGGGTACTTTATTAAACCAAGTAATTGGGTACAGGATAAAAACCTTGTAAAAATTACAGACCCTCACGCTACTGTAATTAATAAACACCTAAAGGACTTGGAAGTAAAGTCATACAATATCTTTTCTAAGATGTTTCAAGATGATGAAGTTTACTTGAAGGGAATTATTGAACAGATAAAGGGTAAAACAGATGGACCAATAAGTTTACTTAAGCTTGTAAACCAATACAACCAGAAGTTAAAAACTAGAGTAGGTACAGACTTAATGATTGCTACCTATAAAAAGTACCATGGTACAGAGACTAAACTAACTGCTTTTATACAAAGTAAGGGGAAGCATGATCTTACTTTAAAAGAGCTGCGTATTAATTTTATAGACGAGTTTAATACGTTTATGAAGCTTCATTATGGTAATGATCAAAACACTACCTGTAAACATTTAAAGAACCTTAAAACGTATTTAAAATATGCAGTAGCTATGGACTGGTTATCCAAATCTCCATTTACAGAGTTTAGGGTTTCCTATAAGGCTAAAGAAAAACCTTACCTGTCTTTAGAAGAGTTACACAGATTAGAAAATAAGTCATTTGATATCTACAGAATACAGCTTGTAAAAGACTTATTTCTTATACAGTGCTATACTGGACTCAGTTTTGCTGACTTAGCTGGATTAAATGGAGGCAATGTGACTACAGGTATTGATGGAAACTTATGGATCATTAAAAACCGTTTAAAGACAGACGTAAGATCTGCTATACCGCTTCTTCCTAAAGCTTTAGACTTGATAGTTAAATACAACCCAGATTACAAAGTTGCTATAGATAAACAGCTTCTGCCAATGTATAATATACAGAGGTATAATGCTTACTTAAAAGAAATTGCAGACTTATGTAGTATTACTAAAGTACTAAGTAGTCATGCTGGCAGAAGAACTTTTGCAAGTACTGTTGCTTTGAGTAATGGAATAAGTATTGAGAGTATATCTCAGATGTTAGGTCATACTTCTACTAAGATTACACATCAGTATGCTAGAGTTAATGATATGAAGGTTGCAGCAGAAATGGAAAAGATTAAATCTATGTATTAAATACCTTTTTACAGTTACTGCAAAAACTAGTTTCTTCATCTGTTGTGTCTTTACCATCAGCATCTCTCATAAAACATGTTTTATTGGGACAGTGGGGTAGTCCCATAGAATGACCTATTTCATGTATAACAACTTTATAGAAGTTAGCCTTATCTTTTAGTCTCAAATATGAAACTACACAAGCTTTGCCTGGTACATAACTTAATCCCATTACCCCCCAGTCTTCATGCACACCTTTAGTTGTACTTATATCATAGCCTGTTATACCAACATATATTTCATTGGGCTTGGCTTTAGAACTTAACCAATGTATTAATGAATCTGCCCTGTATCTGCCCCTAGGTTTATAATATGCGGAAGAAGGCATATTGGTGGTTGGTTGTATTTCAAGATTGGGTAAAAACTTGGTAAGCTGTTTAAAGGTAGATGTTAAAATATCCTTATCAATGTTACCTAGCGGTATAAGCCGTATACTTTTTATTTGTTTTGGAATAAGTATAGGCTTACTCGGTTTATCTATATTACAAGCTGTTAATATGATAATTAAAAAAGCCAGAACATACCTAGTATTTTCAAAAGACCTTTTTAGGTTATTAAAATTCATTACTTTTTATCTTTACTAATTACCATATACATAAATCCAGCTGCAAAGATTAAAAGAGAGACTAGTGTTTGTGCGGTTCCAGACATCTTTTCTGATTCTTTCATCACATAAACTATTACACCTATTACAATTATAAAGATTATTAAACCTGGCTGTAAACATCCTTTTTCCATAATTTATTATTAATTAGTTAAACCATCTTTGTATTTACTAGCTTCAGCATATGTATCAAAAACAAAAACCTTCTTTTCTAATATTTTAGATTTTCTTTGATATTCATAAAGTGTTAATATAAAAGATCTTTGATCTTCAGCTGCTAATGCTTTTAATATTCTTTCTTCATATTGATCAGAAATTCTATACTTATCATCTTCTTTGAAATTCTCGGCAGTAAATACCTCTGAAGTATATCTGTAAAAATGATCAATAGGGGTGTATTGATTTCTATAAACCTCAAGAAGAACTTCTGGAACCATATTATCAACTACGGTACCTAAGTTTCTCATACCTTCCTCATACTTTTTATGAATCTCATATTCTCTATTTTGTCTCTCTCTCTTTTCTTTATTTATATCAACTAATACAGTATTTAAATCTGGAATATTTGCTTTAATAACAACTAGCACATATTTGGTGACAGGTACAACAGTTTTAATTACTGGCATTGCTGTAGATGCTTTAGAATCTTCAATAGACTTCTTATTACCATCATTGCAATTTGTAAAAGTGTTTAAAGCGGCTATAGCTATTAATATATACAAGTATCTCATTATAGTTCTTTTTAATATGTCAAATGTATGTAATATTCATCTTTTAGGCATATATGCCTAAGAATATTTTATGTTTTAATGCCACTTTGGTGGTAATGAATAACCTTAGAGACAAGGCAGTGCTGATAAAGTTTGGTGAGAGGCTTAAAGAGTTAAGAACAGATAAGAAGCTAACACTAGAACAATTAGCTTTTGCAGCTGATATTGAGCTTAGTCAAGTTCATAGGATTGAAAAAGGGAAGATTAATCCAACATATACCACCTTATTGGCTCTTGCTTCTGGTTTAGAAATCACAGTTAGTGAACTTTTAGCGGAGTAAGCTATACTTTCAACTTTATAATGAAGTGGTTGAAGGCATATAAGTTTCCTCCAATCTTATAAAGTAGCAGATCGTCCTTATCTGGGAATACCTCATCAACATAGACACAAGAGTTTTGATAGATGTGATCTATTGTTTCTGTACACTTTACCATAAAAGGAGTGTAAAGTCTTCTAATCTTTCCATGTGGGTTAATGATTGCTATACTAAAGGAATCAAAGTATATTATTCTTCTTTTACTCATATATCATTTTTTACAGGTGACCTTTTTCTGACATGCTCAAATATTGGTTGTCTGGAGCTAAGATTAGATGGTCTAAAAGTTTAATGTCTAAAAGCTTGGCGGCTTCTGCAATCTGATTAGTTAGTTTCTTGTCTTGTTCAGAAGGGTAGAGCTTACCACTTGGGTGATTGTGACATAGTATTATTCCTGTTGAAAGTATTTTCAAGGCTGTGGCTAGCAGTATTCTTATGTCTACAATAGCAGAAGTCATTCCACCATTAGATAGTCTTAAAACGCCTAATACGCGGTTAGCATTATTCAGATATAAAACCACACAAGTTTCTTGAATAGAAATCTTTTCATCTGGATAATAGTCTTTCAGTATTAAGTAAGCGTCAGAAGAACAGGTAACGATGGGCTTGTTTCCAATACTTGGTCTGTAGGATATTTCAATCTCTGAAACTCCTTCTAGTGTGTTTATCATTTTGTTGGGTTTTAAATAAAGAAAAGGGGCTGATAGTTATTACTACCAACCCCCAGTTGAACGACTAACCACAATACTTCTGATCTGTTAAGTAAACTAAGTAGCGGTTAGTTTGTGTTTGTTCTACTAATGGTACTTTTGTACAGAAGCCGAGGTTGTGTGTTAAGCCATTTCTACTTGAGAAACTTTAGTGTGACCTATTAACTCCATAGAGTCTTTTGGCTTGTAAGAATAGGCATGTTGAAGCTGCAGAGCCTCACCTGTAACTGGTGAAGTAAATATGTAAGGTTCTGTTTCTACTTTTACAATAGATCCCTCTATAGTTTGACCTATCATTTTCTCAGCAATTTTAGCTTCAAACGTTGAGGGTATTCTACACTTTCTTACAGTAGCGTAAAATTTTCCTGTGTTAGAGCTTTGAACCAATTCTAGGCCGCCACTTAGCTCTAAGCTTACAAATGTCGTCCCATCTTTTTTTTGAACTTCATAGAAGTTTGTTACTTGTACCATGTTTTATATTTTTTGTGATTAATAAAAGCTTCAGTTACTATAGTTTTATATTATTCTAGCGTGTGCACTCACTAGAAATTCTACTGTATAGATTTTTACATCTTATAGAAGAGCAGTAGCTGTTTTATAAAAACATCTAACTGATTCTTTAAGAATACAATTACAGTAAGTCTAACAATAATAAACCGGGGGTAACTGTTGCCGTCAGAACAGAGTGGGTGTTTAGTTTAGTAGGTATACAGACGCTACTTTCCGGTTAGCATGTAGAGGTTTAATTTTTTAAAGTTTAAACTTATAGCTATCTAATGCATCTTTTTTAGTGCGTCTTCAGAAAAAGTATATGGTTTAGAATGTTGTAAAGAAGAGTTAGGCGTCTTCTTCTATAGCCCAGGTTAGCTTTTCTTTACAAAGAGTGGGTATATATCTTGAACTACATCCGCACTTTTTTTTGTTCTTAAATGTTTATTGTAATCTGATATAAGTATTCTTCTCCCTGTTTCATTTTTACCTCCAACAAATAATGGGTTTATCAAATAAATACCTCTTGAAATATTGGTGGTTAGATTTTGTTCAACTAATGTTCTGTGTGCTTTTTTTACCGTATCTACTTTATACTTGGTGTAAAAAAGTTGATCTGAGTACTCTATGAAATCATCAACTATATGTTGATTAAACTTATATTGACCACTATTGTAGTCTAACTCTTTTAATAAAATAAACAATGCTAGGTTTTTTGCACAACCGTCAATGTGAAAAAGGAAAGCAACTGCTTCTGGGTTTAATCTTAGATTTGGTGTAACAAATTTATCATCCACACAAACTACTTTTATATAGTCAATATCTTCAGCTACAGCTGGATTTGCTTTAATCTTTTTATTACGCACTGGCCTCCTGTGTGTTTTAATAGCAAACCGTTTGGCTTCTTTGCCTATAAGACTACTACTAGTAGGTCCCTTTTGGGTTGAGGATACCACCACATTTTTCCCCATTATTATTATTTTAGGTTTAGCAGTAGTTGCTGTCCTTATAAACTTATAGAATTGTGAGCCAGTTATACTGATATCTTCATTTACTGTTTGTTTATTTTTCTTTATTGTTTTAGGTGAGCTAGAAATTCCTAGATTTCCTAATATGCTATGAGGACTAGATAGTCCACTTTTTTTTACTGCTGATTTTTTTACACTTTTAGACATATTGTATACTATTGTTATATATTTATGTAGATAAAGAAAAGAAAGACTTAGGCGGACAATCCTTAGTATAGAAAAACTCCACTACTAATATACGTATATATTCAATGATATCAATACTTTGGACCGTTTTTGTTTTAAAAAAGATAGTATTTTAAATACCATTTATAATGAAAAAAACAAGTGCCTATTCTGCTATTCAAGTTGAAGGATTAACTACCAAAAAGAAGGTTGTCAAGCGTGTAGTTAGATTTAAGAAACTTGGTTGCAAATACTATTTTAACGCTCAACATATATTCTTACAGCTTCCAAATAAAGGCAGGGTGTTTTTTGATTTCTTGTGTGAAAATATGGACACGCATAATAGGGTTACATTAGACCTACATTTTAAAAAGGCTTTTATTGATTTTATTAAAGAGATAACTGTTAATAAGACTGCAATAAGTTTAGATAGTGTAGATCAGTTTATATTGAAGCTAAAAAAGCTTGGATTGATATTTACTGTAAATGATACTAAGGCTTATTACGCGGTTAATCCCAAATACGCCTATAAAGGGTCTGAGGAAAGTAGGCTTAGATTGTTAAAGAGTATGATAGAAAAGCGTTTATTGTTAGGGTTACCTATAGACATGTTAATAGGTGTATCAACTGATGATTTTCTCGGTACTAACTGAAAGTAGACACGATAATTTTGTACTTTTGTAGTAGTTCTTTTTATGGTTAACAGAATTTCAACAATGGTTAACAGATTAGCTACCTGTCAGGGGTAATAAAAAAGCCTATAAATATCACTATTTACAGGCTTCTCTAATATACAGTCCTTTCGGCTGTGGGCCCACCTGGGTTTGAACCAGGGACCCCCTGATTATGAGGGTGTAAAAGAGAATTATATTGTTTTTCTTTTATTGATAATCAATAGGATACAAGATTAAAATAAAACGGCAGTAACTATACTTTACCTGTTTTATCATAATTTTTGAAAAAACTTGGCAGGGAACTTGGCAGGGATTTATACTAATCTATTAATTTTATTATTTATGTTATCTGAAAGATCCTTACAAATTAAGTCAAGTAGATCCTCTTCATTTGTGTAATATTTGAATAGCATTTCATTTTGAATATAATTTCTAAACTCTTCAACTTGCTTGTATTCATTTTCTATTTCTGGCTGATTTGTTGAAGGTGGTTCTTTATAAAAGTATATCATGCCTAAAGGTAACTCGTTCACTTGTTGTCTTTGAATTGCAAATGTTATTTCTTCAACTGTTCCAGATAATGATCTTTGAGTATTAGTTGTTTTATCAATTACAGGAGTTCCAAGTTTATGTCTTATTACTGCTATAATAATATGAGCATTATTCACTAATGATTTGTTAATTATGTCTTGTGGTTTGCCAGTTTGTGATGGTAATTCTTCCCATCCATTTACAATAATCCTTGTGCCAGTTAATTCTTCATACTTTTGTCTTCTGAAATGAGTCTCAAGCTTTTCAAGAATTATTTGTCTTTCTTTTTGGACATCACTTGGAGAAGCAACAAAAACATTAATCTCTTTTATCTTCTTTGTTATTGGTAAATTTAATAGTCGTGGTGAAGTATTTTCTTGATTTTTTCGTAATTCTTTAAGTTGCAGATCCTCAATTGTTAAATTAATAAGTTCTGAAAACTGCTTAACACCTATTTGAAAATAATATCCAAAATCATCATTATTATTACCAAAATATATTAAAGGCCAGAATGTAATTCTATCAAGTTTGTATATATATGGACATTTTTCACCAAATATTGTACGAATAATCATTGACGCTCTTCCTTTTACTATATTCAAATCATCCTTTTTTTCATAGGTTAAGGCATGCACATCGTCTAAAAGCTTATTAAGTATCTCCAAGTCTGTCATAAAACCTCTATTTATTAAAGACTAAGTTACTTAATTTAATTTATTTTATAACAGTACCTCATTCACATCAAAGTCTGTATCAAACTCAAAGTTATCCAAATAGTGAAGGGTAGTTGTACGAGGGTCTGAGTGGTTCATGTTCTCACTTATCTTTAGTGGGTTCGTTCCTGCTCTTTTATGGGTATTAGCGTATGCATCTCTTGCCATTGATATGTCAAGAGATAAGGTTAAACCCAACCTTTTTCCTAAACGTTTAAGGTGAGAATTATATCTTCCTTTAAGCTTTTTGTTTCTTTCCAAAAGGTATTGATCTGTATAATTCTCCTGTTTGATCTGTCCAATAACATAAAGACTTTTCTTTCTACCTATCTTATCAAGTAACTTTTGGATTTTTGGATTTATCACTACCTCAATAGGTCGGATATTATTTCTTCTCGTCTTGAGAGTTTTATGTCTGTAAAACACAAATTTATTACCTTCTATATTTTCCCATCTTAATTTAAGCAAGTCAATAAAATTGATTCCATTCAATCTGTATAACATTTCCCATATATCACGTGCGTATTCCTCCATTATGTTCTCAAATTCCGAACAATCAAGTACTTTCTGAATTTCAGCATTTGATATTACTCTCTTTGGAGGAACAAAATTTGGTATCTTATAATCATCAAATGGGTAGGGGTAAGTAACAGGAATAATCTTCTTTTTACGATGGTAATTAATTACAGCTTTTATGTTTCTGCATAATCCGCCAAATGATGCCAAAGAATTTCTCTTACCGTCAGATCTAACCTTATTAAGATACCAATGCTCAAATGTATGAAGGAACTCAGGGGTAATGTCTTCGTAAGTTAATCCTGTTTTGAACTTATTTATATTATTAAGAGTTCCTTTCAATAGTTCAACAGTTGACAATCCAATTTCTTTTGTTTCAGATTTGACCTTCATATAGTTTTGAAATAGATAGTTTATACTTCCCATTTTCTTTTGTTCTTCTGTAACTATTTTTTCAGGATCAAAATTTGTGTCATAGAATTTCTCTCTAAACCGAGTTGAATCAAAAGGATCTATAATTGGAAGTATCTTTTTTGCTCTATCAATATACTTTTCAAAATTTAATTTGATTTTATCTACCTCCTTGTCAAATGATTTTTTTACAAAGTACTTTTCATAATCCTTAACTGTCATTAGTGCCCCCAATCTTAAATAAATTACTTCACTTTTATTGGAGATACGAACTGTTAAATGGAACTTGTCTTTTTCAACTTCAAGTCGCTTATCTAATATGATTTTTATTGTTGCCATATTTTTTAATTTAAAGAGCTAGTAATTGTATTTGGCATATCTGATAGATATTGAATTAAATTACCATAATCTGATAGGGTTTCATCTGATATGTCAAGTGTATCCACAATTTCAATATCTCCATCTTCTGTAGTAATAACTTGTAATATTTGGAATGACCCATCAATAGATATTTTACAAGTATATTCAGACCCGTCAATATCATCAAAATCAATATATAAACAGTCCTCTGTATTTCCATTATGATTAGTTAAGTGAACGGATGTTATCCAATCAGAATAAGACCATATGCTATGACTCAGTTCTATTAAGTATGGATCTGTAACTCCATTATATGGATCACTACTAGTTTTTGTTTCTCCTTCAAAGAATTTAAATTTTTTCATATACTTTTTATTTAATCTAAAAATGATTTAATGTCATTAAATGATACCTTACCTGATTCTGTTAGTGTACCATCACTTTTTACCCACATGTTGATTTCGTCAATATCAAATAGAGTTCTTGCCCCGATTTTGTGGTGTGGAATTTCTTTAGCCGCCACCTTTTTGTAGATCGTTGATTTTGACATGGTAAGATATTCACTGATACCTTCTATGTCTAAGAATTGTTTTTTCATTTTGAATTTATTTTGTAATTAATAATTAAACGTTTTTCCACATTATCCCTTTGATTATCCTATATATTACAGATACTGACACACCATACTCAATTGATAATCTTTTTTTACCATAGACATGTGGATTGTACTTTTTTCTAATCTCTAAAACTTGTTCTTTGGTTAATTTGGTTTTACGATTTTCAGAATCATTATATTTGACAAGTGCTAGTGGTTGAATTCCTTGATATTGTTGTTTATACAATTCCGAAAGAATATCCCAAGCCATTAACTGTTTATCTGTTTTCTTGGCAAATGAAGAATCTTCAATTTTCTTTAATTGTTCCTGTATTAGTTTGATATCCATACAGACTATTTTAAAAAGTCAATTCCCCATACCATTTCATATGTTTCTGGGTATTCATTTTTAATAATAGCCATCTTTTCAATAAGTCGTATTGACCGTTCAGTCAATGACTCCCAATTGTCCCATAAGAAATCTAAAATGTTTAATTTTTCTTCATCGCTCATATTGAATTGGTCAAGACATGAAGTATTAAGTATTACGTCAGCAATCCATCCCCATAGTTCTCCATTGGTAAGTGAAAAATCCTGTACCATACAACGGGATCTAATTGCATTCTTATGAGCTAATAATGAAGCCTTCCCTTTACTTTTTTCTCTTGCTAATCTTACTTCGTCATCAGTTGGTAATTGGATGTTAGAAACAAGAATAAAGGACATTGTTGATGTTGGAACTTGAAATCCCATTTTACCATCTTCTTGATGATGTTTAATGGCTTCTCTTTGTAATTCACTAAGGTTACTCCATTGACTCTGTAATGATTTTTCGTAAGTGAACAACCTAGGTCCATGTAATGCAGACTTAAGTTGATTACAACTTGCTTCAGTTGAAACAAGTGTGTCCACATCATCACAGAACACAATTAATCTCTCTTGTGTTGGATTTAAGAAGTTGATTACTGCTAATTGAACACCAAAAGCGAACATAGAAACGTTACCTGTCACCATTAGATATTTTGTACCTGAACTTTCAAGGTGATTTGTAATCTCATAACTCTTCCCAATGCCAGGGAACCCGAAGACAAATTTGTGGGGATATTTGTCTTCATTTCTAATCTGTGGTAATTTTTCAACTACCTGCAGGAACCTTGTTCTGTTTTGTCTGCCTCTTTCTAAGGCTTCGTTTTTTGTCATACCAAATACATTGGTGGATTGTGTTGTGTTCATAATTAATTGGTGGTTTAAGTCCACCAGTCTTGGTTTATTATATAAAATATTAAGCCGCTAATTCAATGGATTTTTCTTGCTCGTAAAGACACCTTTCAACGGCGATGTTGAAATACTCTTTTTCTTTTTCAATACCGATAAATTTGTAATTGTTGATCTCTTTTAACGAACTAATTCCTGATGTTCCTGAGCCAAAAAATGGATCAACTGTAGTCCCATTTTTTGGTGTGACCAATCTGATTAGGTATTGCATTAATTTCACAGGCTTTACTGTAGAGTGGGTATTTTTTCTCTTTGTACTTCTCAATTTTTGAGGAACATTCATATTATCTTGACCTTCATCACGTCCCTTTATAATTGATGCTTCAATTGTTAATCCTTCATCTTTTTCTTTTCTTGAAGGTTTTGGACAGTAAAAGAATCTAGATGATCCACCTTCATCCTCTCGTGGAGTATATGTTCCTCTACTTTTAAAAATATCACTATCACTATTTGTCTTGTTATGTTTATAGCTTTTGTCTGATTTCGTTTTAGTATAACCAGATTGTTCATCTAATAAGATACCAGCCTCTTCATCAAAAATGATATTTGCAGGGAATCTACCTTTACCACATCTTTCTTGTATTTCTTCAGCACTATGTGCTCTAATTGCAAAGTTTTTTTCTCCCATAAAACCATCACTACCTTTAGACCCTGATTTATACCAACCACTTCTATCATTATCATTCATATATGATATCCTACAATCATCAATATTAATTCCCCCTGTATTCCATTTCAATACATTTTTAGCAACACTCCCTTTAAATGGTTTTCTTGCCATAACAATTGGTTCATGAGCAGGTTTAAGTGATGTACCAAATCCTTCCCATTCTGAGTGTCCTTCTGTTACTAAAGTATCCCAACCTTTTTTATACCCATACTCATGTTGAATTTCTTTAGCTGATTCTCCAATTGCTCTATGATTATTTGGATTTCTTTTTGAACCATCTAAACTAAAATCTGCTTTTGTCCCTAAAATTTTTCTTTCATTCCCTAGTATCTTATCAACAGATTTACCAACGTTATGAGATTTTGGAAAACCACTGCCATACACCCACATGATTTGGTCTCTGATTTCAAAACCTGCGTCTTCAACTTTAACGGCCATTCTGTGATATGTTCTACTACTACCGAAGGATAACAAGTAACCACCAGGTTTTAATACACGGTAACACTCTTTCCATAGTTCAACGGATGGTACATCATAGTCCCACTGTTTTCCCATGAATTTTAATCCGTATGGCGGATCAGTTACAACACTGTCCACTGAATTATCGGGAAGTGTTTTTAATACCTGGATATTATCTCCGTTGTAGATGAAATTACCTTCTCCGATTTCTACCTTATCTAAGTAGATTTCTGGTTTTACATCAATGTCTTCAGGGAAATAGGTACTAGCGATTTGTTCGTTAGTTAACTCAACTGTGCCTGTCGTTTTAACGTCTACAGTTGTTCTTTCGGGGTAAACCAATACTTTTCGGTTATTGATTTGGTCGTAAATTGAATACATATTTTTTAATTTAAATGGTTACTTAATTATGCTGCGATTGATACTAAATTCTCTTCTCCGTATGTGATTTGATTAATAATGTCTAATTCTTCTTTATTGAAATCGTTAATTGATTTTTCAAGCATCTTGCAGCCAATATTGTAATACTGTTTACTCAATTCTGTAGTCAGGATTTTACGATTTAGCAGGATGCTCATTCTTCCAACTACATTTGATCCACTAAAAATATCCAGTACAATATCATTTTCGTTAGTACACATTAGTATCGGAACTACCGGTAATACGCTACACATAATTGCTGGATGACCTTCTTTACATATTGAATAAACATCCATGTTCTTTCCTGTCTTTGCTTCAATGATTTTAGCAATATCTTGTTCTTTAATGTGCGAATAGATTTTTTGATAGGGTTTAGTTAATGAGATATTCTTATCCCAAATTTTTCCATCTTTATCTACGTCTTTGGCTCCATATGATATCTTAGTAACTCTATCGCCAATTGTATAGCTTAACATGTTATACTTAGCCTTTTTTGGATTAACAACAAACCATAACAAATACTCTACATTATTAATTGGTCTTTTAATTGTTTCGTTCTGGGGCTTTGGATTAGGTTTTGACCATACAAGCTGGTCTTTATATATCAAACCAGTTTCTTTTTCAATGGAACTTTTTAAAAGTTGAGGAATACCATAACCCACACCATCATCATATGTTTCACCAATATTAATCATTACGTTCGCTGTATCTTTTAAAGTTGGAATAACTGATTTAATTAAGTTTGCAATTCTTGTACAATACTCTTCTTTGGTTTCCTCATGTCCAACTTGATTCTCACCTTCATTCAAATAATTGCGTAGAATAAAATATGGAGGAGATGTAAATAAAAGATCAACAGTACTAATATGTTTTTCTAGTTTACCCAATTCAATACAGTCAATATTATAATTTGTAGCTTTCTCTGGTATTACAAATGTGTCTTGGTATTCGTTATCTAAATAATATCTTGTCTTAACAAGATTATTTGCATCTTTAATACTGATTTCACCACTCTTTAATTTTTCTGTATATCCATAGTTATTTTTGGAATCAATCTCGGCCCATTTAGTCAAGTATTCATGACAAGAAGCTACCTTCCAGTTATTTTCAATAATACCCTTTGTCAAAAGATAATTTTCAATATCATTTGTTATAATTTCCTCAACCATTGATATCGTTTCTCTATCTGAGAACTTGTGATTTAAAGCAGATGAAATTTTTTCAGTTCTGTTGTATTTTGAACCATCAGGACTTTTTTTCCCTTTCTTAAGAGGATACTTTATAAACACCGATTTGAGTTCATTAACAAAATCATCAGTTATTTTTGTACGATACAAGTTTCTTATAATGTGTTCGTAAACTGTGGCCTCCACATCTTCAATGATTACATTGATGTACTGATTACCTAGCGAGACCATAACATCCTTTCTACGATATCCGTCAATGATCTCGTACTTTTCATTTACTACAATTGGTATTTTCATACCACCATCCTCCTTAATAGAGTTGGCTAATTCCTCAAAGGATTGAGGTGAGTAGAAAGATTTCAATTCTGGAACTTCTACTAAGGCGCTGATTTTGACAATAGCTGTTTTCATATTATTTGTTTTAAATTCCATGTTTATATTTACCTATGATTCAAGGGTAAAAAAAATTATATTATTGGTTTAATGATATTTTGATATTTCTCTAATGCTTGAATGAATGCTATTATTAAAACATCTGTTTCATTTTTTTGAATATTTTCATTTTTTGCTTGTAATTTTTGGTATCTCTCTCTCATTTTATTAACAACTTTTTCTGTCTCTTTATTAAATTCTGGTATTGAATCTAATTTGTGAACTCGTCTAGTATTTTGAGCATCGGAGTTAATCACAGGTATTTCTACTTTTGTCAATAATTTATCAATTACCTTTTTCTTAGCACTTTCAATGAATTGATGATCATTTTCAATTTTTTCCTTTAAAACATCAATGTTAGTTTCATCTGATTTACCCATAAAAACAACTACATTTTTAACCTTGCCTCTTTCATCTATAAAACCAACATTAGCGTTTATATATATTGCATCATTAGCTCTTTTCTCGGTATAAGCATTTAAGTAAATTGTAGGATTAAGTATACGATAAATTCTTTCTCTCGTTATGTATAATTTATTAATTCTCTCAAGATCAGTTTTGTGTTTTTCGGCAACATAATTTAATTCTCGTACAACCTCTTCATAATAACTAAGAACGTTACCTAAATCATATTTTGAAACATTATCATAAACCTGAATATCTATTTCAGCAACGTCTTTTATTGCTTCAATCGCTTTATCAATAATACTAAGACTAAGTACTCTTGATTTTTTTGGTTTTGCTATCATGTTGCTACAATTTTATTTTACAAAGCTAATATCTATTTTATTTCCATGCAAATATTTACCAATGTTTATTTATACTCGCTTTGTAAATGTTTCACAAAACTAGATATTTTTTTAATTCCATGCAAATATTTACCAATGTTTTTTCAATTAAAATTTAAGTTATTGAATATCAGTTACTTAAGATATCGTGTTTTACCAAAATACATCAAAAGGGGGCTTCGGGGCTCGGGAGGAACAGGAGTGGGTGGGGGAATACCCCCAGTATCCCCTCTTTAAATACGTGTTTAGGTAATAATAATATTGGGGGTCAATCTAGTACAAAAAATTTATGGCCAAAATCCCAAAAAGTTGAAATATTTCCTCAAATCCGATTAAAAAATTCTGCAGAAAAAATTAGAAAATTGAGATCACTTTAGACTTTACTTATCATCATCTGATATTTATATTATATCAACACTTAATCATTTGTGTAGGAAATGATTTCACACCAAAGTGTATAAAAAATTATAGATTCCTCCTTTCTATTAGCCGCCTACATCGGTGAAAAATTGGGGGGATTTTCATTTTATGGCATTTAGTTATTTTAAAAATGGTATAACTGATTTAATTCCAAGCAACATTTTGGATTTCAATACTATAGTTAATATGGTATTAAATAATCAAGATGATATCATTATTAATCACATAAGAAGATTAAGAATAGAAGGCAAGGAAGAGTATAAAAAAATTAAACAGGAACAGCAATACTTTACACCTCATTGTATATTAAGGTATAGAAAATTAGATGGTAATTTTTTTGATAAAAACTTTATTGACTTTTCGGGTTACATTTTCTATGATTTAGATTTCAAGGGTCAATTGAATGAGGTTGACAACTATAAAAAATACTTGATAAAGAAATATGGACATATTGCCTCATTAATATGTAAGTCTATTTCTGGCGGTGGAGTTACAATAGGATTTAAGATTAAAAATAAAATTGAAACATTAGATCAATTCTATAGTGCTATTTCTTTTATTACTTCAAATATTCTAGATAAAGAGATTGAGTATATAGATACAAGTTTATATAGAGTTGGGCAACCTTTACATATTACTAGTGATCCAATGGCTTTCGTTGATTTCAATAATGAAATAGAAGTTGATTTAATGTTTCCCAGTATTATTGAAAAAAGTATCAAACAGTATATAATGGGGAATTATATTGATAATATACCTATTGATACTTTTTTAAAATTAAGTTTAAAGCAAATATTAAAACATGTAAAACTAGAAACTAGAGTTTCTGTATTAAACAGAATAGTTGATTTAAAGCGAGTTGAAGTTGCTAAAATACACTACAGAAAAAAGAAAATTTTAGATACCCAAAAGCATAAAGCATATACAGCCATTATACATACTTTAGTATATATTAATCCTGATATTCATCCTGCTTATTTATTTGCATATTTGAATTATTATAATCAATTTATGGCAGACCCTCCAATGGTTTATGGGAAATTGGAATCACATTTTAGATTTGTATATAATTCAATTATTGATGATAAAGAAAATGATAATTACAATTTTTCTAATATTAAAGTAAAATGGGTACATACTAATAAGTTGTCCTGTGTAAGTCCAGAAAATAGAAATATAATTGCTAATAAATTAAATGGTAAAAGAAGGTCAAATCCTTCTATTGAAAAAATATTAGAAACAAAGAAACAATTAATATTAGATGGTGTTAAAATAACCCAAAAAAATATTGCTGAAAAATCAGGTATCTCTATTACAACTGTAAAACGTCATTACAAAGAGGAGCCTATAGATTTAGATGAATATGTAAAAGAATTAAATTCTTATACAGAAGAGTGTTTTATTGATATTAACATGAAAAATGAAAAAATTGAGCAGTTTGATATACATCCTGATTGTCCAAGTTGGGTCTTTAGGCAAGATGATTTTCGTCTTAGATAATAACGAATTACCTAGTCGGGAATCCTCTGTAGTAGAAATGGGGACTAGCGAAAAAAAATCAATAATTGATAATCAAATAATTTCATCCCCACAGGTACTACCCCAAAAGGGTCAAATAACTTAACCTGAGTGGATTCCCGACCAAGTTGTTAAATATACTTGTGTAACTTAATCCAGAAACAAAACCCCTTAGAATAGTCTTAAAATAGGATTAATTAATACAATAATTGACTTTAATTGTCAATCAAATTATAATTAATGGTAATAAATGAAATCAAATATTGCTTAACTTGAGCATCAATCCTAATAGATAGAATTTAGATGAAGAAAATACTAAGATTAGATGAAGTTCTTAAAGAAAAACATATTCAACAGAAAGACTTAGCCCAAAGGTTAGGTGTAAGTAAGGTGAGTGTTTCATATTGGTGTAATAATCAAACTAATCCAAGTATTGATACTCTATTGAATATTGCAAAGGAATTAAATGTGAAAATATCCGAATTAATTAACGAATAACAAGTAAACAAAATGGAAGATCAATACTTATCACATGATGAAGAACTTGAAATAGACGAAATTGGAGAAGATGATGTAGAATTAGATATTGAGGTAGGCCAAAGAAAAATCATTTGGCAAGCTAAAGATTTCTCAATTCGTGAGTTTTTAACGATGAAAAATGATGGTGAATTAGTACTTCAGCCGCAATATCAAAGAAATTTTGTTGCAACTGATTTAATCGCAAGTAAACTTATTGAATCAATACTACTTGATGTGCCAATCCCTGTTGTTTATTTAGCAGAGGAGCAAGATGGTAGCTATTCAGTCATTGATGGTCAACAACGATTGACTTCATTTCTATCATTTCTAGAAGGGAAATTTCCTGATACTAGACCTTTTAAATTATCGGGATTAAAAGTACTACCTGAACTGAATCGTAAATTGTTTACTGACCTAGATAGTGAATTACAAAAGAAAATAAGAAGTACTACAATACACTCTATTATTATCAAAAAAGAGTCAAATCCTGATATCAAATTTGAAATATTTGAAAGATTAAATACAGGTTCAACTAAGCTAAACGAAGACGAAATTAGAAATACAGTATATAGAGGCCCTTATATTGATTTACTTTCAGAATTAAGTGAAAATTCAGTTTTTCATGGTTTAATTAAAAAAGATAATTTCAAAAGAAGGATGATTTATAGAGGAATGATTTTAAGATTTTTTGCATTGTCTGAAAAATCTTACTTAAACTATAAAGCTTCAATGAAACAGTTTTCAAACAAAGAGTTGAGAGATAATAGAGATCTATCTTCAGCCAAGGCCAAAGAATATAAATTAAGATTTGAGCATTGTTTAGATTTGGTAAAAGTGGTTTTTGGTGATATGGCATTTAGAAGATACAAGGCTGGAAGTGAGAATGAACCAGGAAAATGGGCAGATACACAAATAAACATGGCACTTTATGATATCCAAATGGTTGGATTTGTAAACTATAGTAAAAATGAAGTACTTGCAAAAGCTGATTTAATTAGAGAAGGACTTATTGATTTGATGATTAATAATCAAAAGTTCAATGAACAGTTAATATGGCAAACATCAGATGCAGAGGTCTTAAAGAAAAGATTTAGAACGTACATGGATATGTTAGAAAGTATTATTGGCGATCCTAGTTATGCTATGCGAAATTTCCCGTTTTCAATTAAAGAAGAGTTATTCAAAGAGAATCCATATTGTGCAATATCAGGCCAGAAGATTTTGGCAATTGAAGATTCTGAAGTTGATCATATTGTCCCTTATTCAAAAGGAGGTAAGACTGAAAAGTCAAACGCTCAATTAGTTCTTAGGTATTTTAATAGAGCAAAAAGTAATAAATTATAAATAAAGTGATTAAGAATTGATTAGATGAATATATCTCAAATTGAAAATAATATAAAGTCAGTTTTTCAGAATATCATTAATGATTCATTCATTTATGACTTCTTATTGGCATTCAATATACCAAAAGCAAGTATTAAGAAGTTAAAAGATGGGGGGACCAACTTGTCCAAACAAGAAGGTGAAATTTTATGGAAAAAAAAGCTTTTCTATCAGATTGAATTAGTCAAGGATTTACATGAATTAATTGATAGTATAAGGGGCGAGGAAAGAGTTATGAAACATACCCCTAGGTTTATTATTGTAACCAACTTTGAAACATTTCTATCATTTGATACAACAACTCTTGAATCTTTAGATATACCATTTTTAGATTTACCAAAACATTTTGATTTTTTTCTTCCATTGGCAGGAATGGAAAAGGCCCAACATCAGTTTGAGAATCCTGCGGATGTAAAGGCTGCTGAAAGAATGGGTAAGCTGTATGATGAGATTAAGAAAGATAACGCAACAGAAACTCAAGATGAAGTTCATAGTCTAAATGTGTTCCTTACAAGATTGCTATTTTGCTTTTTTGCTGAGGATACAAACATATTTGAAGACGGACAGTTTACTGGAAGTATATCAAGTCATACTCAACAAGAAGGAAGCGATTTAAATTCCTATTTTGAAAGGTTATTTGAGGTAATGAATACACCTAAAGATGAAAGAGGTGATATTCCTGAATATCTTAATGCTTTTCCATATGTAAATGGGGGTTTGTTTAGAGATTACCATCAGGTACCTAGTTTTAGTAGAAGAAGTCGTCAAATTATAATAGAAAGCGGTGAATTAGATTGGAGTGCTATCAATCCAGATATTTTCGGCTCAATGATTCAGGCAGTCATTACACCTGAGCACAGAGGAGGATTAGGAATGCATTACACTAGTGTACCAAACATAATGAAAGTAATAGAACCTCTTTTTTTAAATGAATTGAATGATGATTTTGAAAAGTCAAAATATGAACCAAAGAAATTATACATTTTACTTGAAAGACTTGGAAGGATAAAAATATTTGATCCCGCTTGCGGTTCAGGAAATTTTTTAATTATTGCGTATAAAGAGTTAAGACAATTAGAAATAAAAATACTTAATCAATTAAAAGAATTACAATCATTTGCATCTGGTTTTGAACCGAAACAATTAGAACTTATTCCAAAGCAGCAATTAACACTTGCAGCTTCATTTCAAATTCAAATGTTCTCAAGGGTTGAATTATCACAATTTTATGGAATTGAATTAGATGATTTCGCACACGAAGTTGCGATATTGTCTTTATGGTTAGCACAGCATCAAATGAATGTTAAGTTTAAAGAATTATTTGGTGCAGGAAATCCAACTTTGCCACTTCAAAATGGCGGCAATATCATACATGGAAATGCGACAAGATTAGATTGGGAGGAAGTTTGTCCAAAGAATAATGGAGATGAGATTTATATACTTGGGAATCCACCATATTTAGGTGGTAAGAATCAATCAAAAGAACAAAAGATTGATATGGATATTTCTTTTGATGGCGAAAAAAAAATTGGTGAATTAGACTATATTTCATGTTGGTTTTATTTAGCATCAAAATATTTGACAAAAAAAATAAATTTCTCGTTTGTTACAACAAATTCTATTTGTCAAGGATCACAAGTACAACAACTTTGGCCACATATATTTAAAAAGGAATTAGAAATTTCATTTGCATACAAGCCTTTTAAATGGACTAATAACGCAAAAGATAAAGCAGGGGTAGTATGTACAATAATTGGAGTAAGGAAGAAGAGTAATGAACCAAAATACATATTTGACAATACTCATAAAACACTCGTTAATAATATTAGTCCTTATCTAGTTCAAGGGAAGGATGTAATTGTTTTCCAAAATTTAAAACCTATTTCATCTTTACCTCCAATAATTACAGGTAATAGTCCATATGATGGCGGTAATCTTTTATTAGAGAAGGAGGATTTGAATACTCTAATAACTAATAATCCAGAAGCAAAGAAATTTATAAAAAAAATTCACGGGTCTCATGATTATTTAAACGGTGAAGAAAGATGGTGTTTATGGATTGAAAATAATTCATTAACAGAAGCTAATAATATTCCTTTTATTGCTGAAAGAATTAAAAAAACGTATGAATTTAGAATCAATGGAGGAGATGTCGCAAGAGGAATTTCAGATAAGCCACATCAGTTCCGTTATACTCATATGGCAAAGGAAAAACTAATAATAATTCCAAGAGTTTCATCTGAAAGAAGGAAATATATTCCTTTTGGTTTCTTAGATTCTTCTTATATTATTTCTGATTCTGCTCAAGCAATATATGATCCAGAATCCTATATCTTGGGTGTTATTTTATCACTTATGCATATGATTTGGGTTAAAAATACTGGAGGGTATTTAGGAACTAGTATACGATATTCTTCTGCGCTTTGCTATAATACTTTTCCTTTTCCTAATATTTCAATAATTCAAAAACAAGAAATTGAAAAACTGGTTTTTATTATTTTAAATGTAAGAGAAAAGTATTCAGAAAAAACTCTTGCCCAACTATATGATCCTGAAAAAATGCCAATTGAATTAAAAGAAGCTCATCATCAATTAGATTTTGCAATTGAAAAATGTTATCGTTTGAAACCTTTTGAATCAGATGATGAGCGATTAGAATTTCTCTTCAAATTATATGAACAAATGATTGAAGACGAGAAATCAAAAGGAACACTTTTTGAAGTTGAATCAAAGCCAAAAAAGAAAAAGAAATAACCATGCCCGATATTGTACATGTAACCTACTCACAAACAGGTCAAAGTTCAAAAATCAATGAACTTGGAATGCGAGAAATGCAACAGAAAGCCTACCAAGCAAGAGATGCTCAATATTTGTTATTGAAAGCACCCCCTGCTTCAGGTAAGTCACGTGCTTTGATGTTTATTGCATTAGATAAATTGTATAACCAGGGTATTAAGAAAGTCATTGTTTCGGTACCTGAAAAGTCTATTGGTGGTTCATTTAGATCAACTAATTTGAAGGAATCAGGTTTTTTTACTGACTGGGATCTTAATGATAATTATAATTTGTGTACCCCTGGAAATGATGGTAGTAAAAGTAAAGTTCAATCTTTCAAAAATTTTTTGGAAAATGATGAAAAAATATTGATTTGTACACATGCAACCTTAAGATTTGCATTTGAAGAGTTAGATGAATCAAAATTTAATAACACTTTATTAGCAATAGATGAATTTCATCATCTGTCTGCTGATGGTGATAGTAGACTAGGTGAATTGCTTAGAAGCATAATGCAAAAATCTAACGCTCATATCATGGCGATGACAGGTTCCTACTTTAGAGGAGATAGTGTGCCCGTTTTAAATCCTCAAGATGAAGCTAAATTTACTAAGGTTACATATAATTATTATGAACAATTAAACGGATATACCTATTTAAAATCATTAGGTATTGGATATCACTTTTATCAAGGAAAGTATACAAGTGCAATACTTGATATTTTAGATACAGATAAGAAAACAATAATTCATATTCCACACCCGAATTCGGGTGAATCAACAAAAGATAAACATCAAGAGGTGGATACTATACTTGATGCTATTGGAGATATCGTAAAGGTTGATTCTGAAACTGGTATTATATACTTAAAACGAAGTACTGATGGCAAAATTTTAAAAATTGCTGATTTGGTTGATGATACAAATCAAAAAGATAGAGATAAGATATTAGAATATCTGAGAAATATCAAATCCGTAGATGACATGGATTTAATTATTGCTATTGGTATGGCTAAGGAAGGATTTGATTGGCCATATTGCGAACATGCCTTAACAATTGGATATAGGGGATCTTTAACAGAGATAATACAAATTATAGGTAGATGTACAAGAGATAGTAATAATAAAACACATGCTCAGTTCACTAATTTAATTGCTCAACCAGATGCTGCAGATGACTTGGTAAGACTTTCAGTAAATAATATGTTAAAGGCTATTACAGCTTCTTTATTAATGGAACAAGTTATTGCTCCAAATTTTAAATTCAAGACAAAGCTTAGTGATGACGATAAGGCTGAACCTGGAGAAGTTAAAATTAGAGGATTTAAAACACCTTCAACCAAAAGAGTAAGAGATATAGTTGAGTCTGATCTAAATGACTTAAAAGCCACAATATTACAGGATGATAGAATGCAGAAAGCTATGCCAGGCAACTTTGATCCTGAAGTTATAAATAAGGTGTTAATTCCAAAAATTATCCAAATAAAATATCCAGAATTAACTGAAGAAGAGGTGGAAGAAGTTCGCCAGTATGTAGTTGTAGACTCAGTTATAAAAAGTGGAGAGATTAAAGAAGTTGGAGATAAGAGATTTATTAGAATGGCTGGCCAGTTCGTTAATATAGATGAGTTGGATATTGATTTAATTGACAGAATTAACCCATTTCAGAAAGCGTTTGAAATATTATCAAAAGATGTAAATACTAAGGTGCTAAAAGTAATTCAGGATGTTATTGCATCTACAAGAATACAAATGACACTTGAAGAAGCATATCTTTTATGGCCCAAAATAAAAGAGTTTGCTACCCAAAATAAAAGAGAACCAAATGTTCACTCAACTGATTCAATTGAAGTTAGATTAGCTGAAGCTTTAATTTATATAAAGGAACAAAAACGACAAGCAGCAAATGGACAGAAATAAGCTACTTAATGAAATATTTGATTCCGATGAATTAGGTTTATTAAATATCAAACCATCGTCATCTCCTGTAAGAAATGAGGATGAGAGACTAGTTGCTTCTTTTTCTGAAATCAATCTTTTTTACGAGAGAAACAACCGAGAACCTGAATACGAAGAAGATGATGTTTTTGAGCTTCAACTTTATTCTAGGCTTAAATCAATTAGAGAGAATTCCATTAAGTCTGAAATGCTAAAAGAGCATGATATTTATGGATTGCTGAATAATTCCTCAAAACCAATAACATCTCTTGAAGATATTTTCAATGATGATTCTTTAGGCCTTTTAAATGATGATGATACTGGCTTATTTGATCTAAAAAATGTTCAAAAATTTAAAGATAGAGAAAGTACAGATTTTGTAGCTAGAAGAAGGCCTTGTAAGGATTTCCATCTATTTGAATCCAAATTCAAAGAGGTGCAATCTGACATAAAGAATGGGAAAAGAACGATAGTAGATTTTAAAATTGACAACCTAAGAGAAGGAACTTATTATATACATAATGGTGTTTTATTTTTTGTTGAAAAGATAGAAATAACTAAGAAAGACCATTACAAAGAAGATGGTACAAGAGTTCGTGAAGATGGAAGAACTAGATGTATTTTTGAGAATGGAACTGAATCAAATATGCTAAAGCGTTCAGTAGAGAAAATTTTATATGTCAATGGTAAGGTTGTATCACATAATAAGGAAAGATCCAACGAAGAGTTTTTAGAGAAATTTAGTGACGTAAATGAGGAGGATCAAGCTGCAGGTCACATCTACATACTTAGATCAAAAAGTGAAAAACAAGAAATTAAAGAGATAAATAATTTATTTAAGATAGGATTTTCAAAATCATCAGTTGAGGAACGAATTAAAAATGCTAACCAAGAACCAACATATTTGATGGCAGATGTTAGAATAGTAATGGCTTATCAGTGCTATAATATGAATCCACAAAAGCTAGAACAATTATTACATGGATTTTTTGGTAAGTCATGTTTAAATATTGATGTATTTGATAAGAATGGGAATAGACACACACCAAGAGAATGGTTCATAGCACCACTAAATGTTATTGAAGAAGCAATACAATATATTATAGCAGGAAGTATCATTCATTATAGATATGATGAGGTTAATGAAGAAATAATTGAAAAATAGTTTAATTAATGATTCAGTCCCCATTTATACCAAATCAGTTATACAAAAGGTCATTAATACATGATGAGCTTGGTGGTAATAGACAAGGTGGGATTTCTCCTTCAGCTAAAGTCCCTTATATATTTATTTTTTCTGGTAAATCAGGTGCGCAATATGGTTACCGAGATGGATGGGATAATCATAACATATTCAGTTATACAGGTGAAGGTCAAGAAGGAGATATGCAGTTCATTAAAGGTAATTTAGCATTGAAAGAACATTTAAACAGGGGGAAAAGAGTATTCTTATTTGAAATTGAAGGAGGAGGTTTGGTAAAGTTTATCTCAGAAATGGAGTTTTATGATGCCGACTATTTTGAGACACCAGATAAGAATGGGAGTAATCGGATTGGAATTAGATTCTTTCTTAAACGAATTGGCGTCTCAATACCAGTTAAACCCGATCAATTTACTTTACTTCCATTGAATCAAGATCCCCATAAGATATTAGAACTAAATTTACCTACAGTTACAGAGAGATCAGGTTTAGTAACTTCTAGAGTTGGACAGGGTGCGTATAGAAAAAGAATAATACATAGATGGGAGTATAAATGTGCTGTTACAGACTTTACTAAACTAGACATTCTAATTGCTTCACATATTGTTCCATGGTCAAAATCAACAGATCAAGAAAGATTAGATGTAAATAATGGATTACTTCTTTCTCCTACTTATGATGCACTCTTTGATAAACATTTAATAACTTTTGATAATAATGGTAAAATACAATTATCTGATCAAATTGAATTTTCTGCATATCAAAAAATTGGAGTTACTGGGAAAGAACAAATACATGATTTAAGTATGTATAATGTTCAATATCTTGACCGGCATAATCAGATTTTTCAATAATTTTTTGTCGTATTAATTTAAGAACAATTTTAAGATGTCACATAAATATTTACGACTAATTCAGGGATAAAATCCCCATTATTATATATCCTATCTCAATTTATTGATTTTAAAAAGTTCAATATCCCACATAAAAATACGATAGGCTATATTAACGAAATATTGACCCTTTCGTCAATACCGTCCCATTTTTTCAAAATTTTATATACCTGTAATACATTCTTGTGATATTTATTAATAAAGAATATCATGAAATTACAAGAACTATTAAAAGAGAAAAAACCTACTAAATCAAAGTTTACTTTGGTTATAACAGAGACTCAATTTAAGGCATTAGCAAAGAATGTCCTAAATGAGCAGGACAAGAATACCATAAAAAATACATATTTAATTAAAACCAAATAAGATGCCAAGGAAAAGTAAGATTATCAAAAAAGATAAAGTTATCTTGACATTTGAAGATGAATCACAAATTAGATATACGCCAGATACATATAGAACTTATGATTTTGTTGAAAAAATGATGGAAAATATTTTAAGAAAAAAGAGCGTTAAGACAGATTGTATTTATATAGGTAGTAAAAGTAAGGTAGATCTTTACATGTTTATCTCAGGACTCATTGAAATCTATCATTATTCTAACATAGACATCATTGATGATACATTTTTGTATGAATGTGACCCCGACTTTGATTTGCCAGAAGATAATCACTAGTGATCGGTGCAGCAAAACCAAAAAATATTTTCTGGCACTTTTACAAGGCGCCAGGAGACTTTTGCAGATCTGTAACAGTTTGATAATTAAATATTTCTTTATTATCAAACCAAGTTCCTTAACTCAGTTTTATAGTCCCAAATCTAAAATACAAACTTCATTTTCTAGACCTTAATTGTCAAACTTAGTTTTATCTGCCATTAATTTGTTCTTACTGTTATCGGTTAATATGGCTAAATTGGGTAAAACAACCGATATGAAAAAAATTATTGGACTTTCAATATTAACAGCATTTACTCTTATTTCTTGTACACCTATCATATTACTTCAACAAACTGAATTTAATGAAATACCAGTAGGTTCTAAAATGGTATTTGTCACTGTAAACTATTCTAAGGATAGTTTATTTAATCGTGTCTCAAAATCATTTGCACGTTATGGTTGTCCTGTAAAGTCTGATAGAGGTGCAATGCAGGTCATTTGTGATGGTAAATCTGTTGAAGGCGGGACTTTAATGAAATTACAAGCCTTTGTTGATGATGATGGTAGCGGTAGTTCTGTATTATTTTCAGGGGATTGGGGTTTAGATGCAAATGGTCAGATAGCAATGAAAGCTTTTGGAGGTATGACTATGTATTCTACCATGCCAATTGTTTTTAATGGCCGAGGAACTACTAAACCAGATATTGCTTTTCAACACATGGTAATCCTTGCTAAACAACTTGATGGAAAGATCACTTACAGGTAAATTTTCTATCAACTTACACTATATCTTAGAAGTATAAGTTGACCTTTTTCCTAGAGCTTTGATTTACAACTAATTACGCTGAAACTCAATATGGTTGCGGATTTCAACTTATACTTTCATTGTTTTTTTTAGGCAAGTATAAGTTATCGCCGTATGTTAGCCTAAAACATAAAATATGAGTTTACTAAACCAAAAAACCACTACCACTAGTATGGAATGGGATCAATTCAAGTCATTGATCTCAAAATTAGAAAGAGATGGAGAATATAAATTCTGTCTATTGATATCAGTTGGTGTCTTTACAGGACTTAGAGTAAGTGATTTACTACAATTAAAGTTCAATCAATTCATTGGGACAGAGTTTTTGAATATCATTGAAAAGAAAACCAAAAAGGATAGAAGAATTAAAATCAACTCAGATTTAAAAGACCTCGTTGAAAGGATAAAACTTAAAATGAATATTGCAGATGATGATCAATTTATCTTTGTAAACAAATACGGTACAAAACCCATTGATAAAAGTTATGTGAATGTGAAGCTCAAGGAATTATTTAAAAAATATGATATTCATTTAGAAGGCAACGTCAGCAGTCATTTATTTCGTAAGACATTAGGGAATCGTGCGTTAAAGTTGAATAACTACTCAAATGAGTCAATTATTTTACTGATGGAATTATTTAATCACAGTAGCCCCATTACAACGAAGAGATACTTGGGAGTTAGGAATTCGGAAATTGAATCAATATATGATTCATTGAAATTATAAAAATTCAATCTCTCCAGGAAGTCCTTTAGCAAACCTCTTTGCAGGTACTAAACTGAAAACAGTAGTTTTAAGAATATAATCTCCAGACTTCTTATCCTTCTTTGTATATGGAATAGTCATAGGGTATTCATCCTTCAAAAATAACCATGCTCTTAAACTCATCTTCATAACTAAATCATATGACTTCTCTTTTTCTCCAAATCCAAATACGTCTGGTTTAACATCCTCGTGTTTAGACTCATTAGTCATCTTTACATTTTTCACCTGTACATCAGTTATTCTTTCTAAGTTGAAATATTTGATTCTGCCAGATGATATTTCGTATGCGACAAGCGAAGTATAGTTATCAGTAAACTTAATAGGTTCAACTTGTCTATCACTTATTTGCTGACTATTTGCAGAGTAATATTTCTTTAGTACAATTACTTTTCTTTCTTGTATTCCTTTTGTAACCTTTTCAACAAGGTTACTTAAATGAACCTTTAAGAGATTATTCCCTGCTAATGATGCTTCATTATTTAATGATAGTTTTTGAATGATACTATCCTTCAATGGACTACTCTTAGCAACTACCTTTATTGATTCCTGAATAAGTTTGATTTCTTCAGTTGTAAACATCTGTTTTATATCTAAACTACCATTGTCAATATAAACCTTATGATTGGTGTCTTTTTCTACATTAAAACCGACAGCCTTTAATAGATCAAGGTACCTGTAAACGGTTCTTTCTGTACTTCCTATCAATTTTGCAATAGTCTTCATGGTCTTAGCAGGACTTGCCTGTAAAACCGATATTAGTTGTAATAATCTGAGTAGTTTATTCTGGTTATGCATGCGATCATAAATTTAAGACAAGTAAGGACAAAGTATTATTAAATTTTATAATCCGACCCAAGTTGACAATTTTATCTTCTTTATTCGTGTTAAGACATGAAAGTGAGCTAGTAATGGTTTTTGAGATTTGGGGGAATCTAGAAATACTTGATTAGTTCAATTTCATGTCTTACAATTTTCATAGTGTATCATTTATGACATAGTCGGTACAGTATTAATATTACAACTTTGATACATGTGTATTGACAAGAAAAATGTCCAATCTTACTTAGGAACTACAATAAGGAATCTTAGAATTAGGAAAGGTTGGACCATGGAAAAGACTGCTTTTGAATCAGAAATGGAATATATACAGATCAGTAGGATTGAGCTAGGCAAAATTAATACAACAGTGTATCAGGTGTATAAATTATCTAAAGCATTGGATATAGAAATGACTGAATTTTTTGCCGGCATTCATGAAGAAATAGAAAAAAGAAAGAATATAAAATAAGATTAGCAATCTAATATAATGGAGTCCAGGTGCCATTCAAACTGGGGAGTCTTCCGAAAATCCTTAAGAGTAAGAATAATTAATCAAACTAAAGCAATGAAAAAAAACATGTTGAAATTAGGTGCCTTTTTAATGTTTGCACCTGTATTCCTTACCAGTTGTGCATCAATTTTCGGGAAGAGCTCTTACCCAGTATCCATTAACACTAATCCAAATGGTGCTAATTTAAGTATCACTGACAAAAAAGGCAAAGAGGTTTACAAAGGACAAAGTCCTGCTACTGTGACATTAAAGTCTGGAGCAGGTTTCTTTTCTAAAGCAGAGTATCAGGTTAAAATTTCTGCAAATGGTTATTCTGAGCAGATAATTCCAGTTACTTACAAATTAAACGGTTGGTATTTTGGTAATTTATTAATTGGTGGATTCTTAGGAATGTTGATAGTTGACCCTGCAACAGGTGCTATGTGGAAATTAGACACACCTCCAATCAGTGTTACTTTGAACAAACCAACAGCTTCAATAGAACCTACATTACAAATTCTAGATGTAAATACAGTTAGTGCAGATGTAAAATCTCGCATGGTTAAAATTAACTAAACGACGTAAGGACAAGGAAATTAATGATATTGAAACTGTCTTTAATTGGGCGGTTTCAATATTATTTTAGTGGCTTAGTTCAAACCATTTTAAAAAATGAATTAAGTGGCTCCTATCGGTATTTCAATTATTTGCCCTAGATTAAATTACTTCTTATGAAAAAAATATTAGGTGTATTTGTGTTACTAGCTATAACATTGGTTGGTTGTATTTCCATAGCTCAATTAAGAGGAAATACTTATTCTTATTCTCATAAATTAACTGGTGAAAATATTACTGATAATACATATGAAGACAATGATCTGAAAATCAAATTTACAGTTGGTACAAAAGAGGTTGATTTTGAGATCTATAATAAAACTGATAAATCAGTTAAGATTATTTGGGATGAAACATCATTTATTCCTTATGGAGAAGGAAAGAAGGTAATGCATAAGGGAGTTAAATATACCGATAGGGATGCTGCACAAGTTCCAACTTCAATACCATCAAAAACCTCATGGAGTGATTTGGTAGTTCCAACTGATAATGTTTATTATAAACAAGGTTATTACAGTCAATATGTTAGTAATCCTGGAGGTTGGGAAACACATGATTTATGGTTAACTGCAGATTACAATAAACCTGAAACTGATAGTACAATAATGAAGCTTAAAGGATGGAAGTACCGTTTGGTAATGCCTATGGAAGTAAATGGAGTTAAGAAGGATTATACATTCAATTTTGAGATTACCGATATAGTTAAAACGGCTCCTCCAGTAACTAATTAGAAAATTAAAGGGATTAGTATTAAATTAGTAGAAATAATTAGCCATGTCTAAATTCGGTTTTTCCTTCTCATGGAAAAGAGCCCTGGGTATATCTGCTGCTAAACAACGTTTTGCTCGTCAAACTGGGATTCCAACCACACAGTCTGGGATTGAGAGGAAAGTAGGTAGAAGTCTAATTAATATTCTATTCTCTTTTTTAAAGAAGTAAGAGTGTTATTTCTTTTTAGACCGTTTCTCAATTATTTCAAATCTTCTACCGAGGTTTTCAAACCTTTCGTAATATGTAGTGTATTTTGTATTCTTCCTTAAGTCGCTAATATACCCTTTTATTTCCTTATTGTTATATGCTGTCAATATGTAATCTGAAAAGAAGTCATTTACATCTCTTTCATTTATAGATCCAGCTTCCGAATAATTATTCAATAGTTCAAAAAAACCAAGATAGTCATCAAGTTCATTCTCTTCCCATCTTCCTCCATTCTTTTTAAGTATTTTCTTCCCATCATATAAATCTGATGCAATTGCAGAATCCTTAACATTATTAGTAAAGTAAACACTTATATCTTGAACAAAACGACTTCTTTGTATCATATTAAAATTATGAAGTTCATTATAAGACAAAGTAAATCCAATTGTGAATACAATGAAGATTAATAGTAGTAAGAATTGAGTTAAACTTGTTTTATTTTCTTTCATTGTTGGTAGTTTCTATATATGATGATCTATATTTTGATTCATTATTATAACCTGTTGTAGACTTTATAAGTCCTAATGCACAAAATAATAAAACAGATGCTGCTAATGCATGGAATTTATATGTTTTTATTATAGTGAATTTAGACTCTTTGTATGAATTCTTTTCATCCTCAATAAGGAATCTAAGTTCATTTCTTAATTGATTTTGTCCAGTCTCTTTAGTTATTAACTTGATATTTTCTGATAAGTAATACTTTTCACTAAATTCATCTGTATTAATCATTGGGGCTAATTCCTTTAATTCTTCTAATGTAAAGTTGTACTTAACTAATCTGTCTATTTTTTCTACTAATAATTCTTCTTTCATATTAACTTAATTTAAGATTTTACACATTCTTCAACCATTTTAAAAGCTCTAAACTTCTGAGTAGTAGCAGAGCCCTCACTCGCTAATCCTGTTAGCTCTGCAATCTTTTTTAATGAATAATTATGATAATAAAAATATTCAAATACCTTTCTTTTGGTTTCTGATAGTTTACTGATACAATCTCTTAATTTGATTATGTTTAATTCAGTTTTATTGTCATTCACTTTGTCATATTTCTCATATATAGATTCGTCTAAATCAGGGTCATAATCTATGTTTGAACCAATTTTTGTTTTTCTAATTTTCTCGTTTATTTTATTTTTTATAACACTATATATAAATGTTGATTCTTTAGATGTTAAGCTAAAAGTAGGATCAACTGATTTCTCATATAATACAATAATGGATTCTTGTAATATATCGTCAATATCCATACTATTGAATAATACAGAATGTTTATTATTGGCCTCATTTATCAGTTTTGCTACCATAGGCCTATAATTTTTAATATAACTTCTAAATAGGTTGGTCCTGTTTTCGTCCAAATTTGCTCCGATTTCAGTTGATAATACATTTTCGCTATTCATATATGACACTATGTTTAAAACCTTACCAGTTTTTTGAAACTATTTTCAGATTCCAAGTTAATTTTTTATTTTTTAAATTTAAAATATTCGTAAATAATTGATAATCAATAATTTATTTATTTTTAGTCAATTACCCCTTGGTAAGGTTTTTATTGATTTCGCATTAATGATAAATGAAAGATATGAAATCAAATTACCAATTATTACTTAAGCATCCTAAATGGTTTGAAAAGAGATCCCAAATCATTAAAAGAGATATGAACCGATGTATTGTATGTGGGTCATCAGAAAAAATAGAAGTACATCACAGACAATACCATTTCAGTAAAAGTTTGAAATCATTTGTTCCACCTTGGGAGTATAAGAATTGTTATTTAATAACACTTTGCAACACTTGTCATGATACTGGACACAAAACATACAAATCAATTCCAATATTTAACATAAATTAAAACAAATCAAAATGAAACTATTCAACTTTTTTAAAAATTCAAATGAGACTGATGTCTTAGAACCAAAAAATTTAGAAACACAGACCGATGTACCTAAATCAATTTTCATGGATGAAAATCCACCATTAGAAGAACCAAACAAACAAACTGAAAGAGATAGAATCAACTTTTTAATAGAATTTGATTATGAAAGAGAAGGTATGAAAGATGGGTTCAATATCCCTAATCAAAGTGTGTTAGAATTGAAATTAGAAAGATTTAAAGCTGAGTTAATAAAAGAGTATGAAGTTTTGATTAATGAGAAAATTGAAAAAATCCAAAAATTAAACTCTCTGAAAACTGCTGCTGAAAACATTGACACTTTATTTGCAGCAAAATTGATTCTTGATATCACGAATTTAGAAGCAGATAAAACAACCCTACTAAATGAAAAAACTCAAATAGAAATGAGTAAAGGCGCATATTTAATTGTAGAAAATAACTATAAAATCGGATTTATACAAGGAATGGAAAAATTTAAACAAGTTGAAATCTTTAACAAATAAATTATAAATCATGTCAAAAAATATTTTAAAAACATCTTGCTTCATAACTGGTGACGAGTTTGCTCAAGTTTCAAAAGAATCTCTTAAGAGTCAGGATAAGGTTACTACATATGGGTTGATTATCTTAATGGTGATGATTCTTTGGTTTTTAAATGGCTTTTTATTAAGTCATGTAATATTGAATTATTCTATACCAATTTCATTAGTTGTTTCATTTCTGTCCATGATGATTGTTTATGTAGTAGAAACATCAATAATCAAGATGTCAAAGATTAATCTACTAACTAAAATAGTTAGATTCTCACTCGCTTTTCTTATTGCTGCAATAGGTTCAATTTCAGTTGATGAAGTAATATTCAAATCAGATATTTCTGTTCAGTTATTAAAAGATAATCAAAAGGAGGTTCTAAATTCTCCCATATCTAATGATATAAACAAGCAACTAAATGAATTGAAGTCAAAGAGTGTTATAATTGAATCTAATATCCAGGATATGAACTCTCAAATGATTGCTGAATCTAAAACAGGCTATGGTTTAAAAACTAAATTAATTGAGCGTCAACTGATTGATTTAAAAAATCAAAGAGACTTGAATAATACCAATATTGCTGCTTTAAACCAGAATATAAGTAATAGCAATTCTAATTTATTAAAAGGTACAGAAAATGGAATTATTAAAAATGTAATGGCACTTATACATTATAATAACGAAAATCCTGCGGGTTGGGTTTTATGGTCTTTCTTTTTCTTACTATTCTTAATCATTGAGGCTTTATGTATAATCATTAAAAGTTCAAATAATCTGACTTCTTATGAAGTTAAAAAAGAGAATCAAGATTCACTATCTACTAGTCAATATTTACATTTTGTTGATTCAAAAAAAGATCCAATAAGAGAAGGATTAAGATTGCTACATGCTACAATATAATCATATGAAAAAAGCGTACATATTTATATTAATAGAAATCCTCTTAGTTTTCGGTGTTTTTGGTCAAAAGTTTGACTATTACTTTGATAAGGGACAAGCAAATCTTGATACAGGTAATTATAAACTTGCAATTTCTTATTATGATTCGGCATTAAAAAAGAAACCTAAACACGCCAATAGTTATTTTAATAGAGGATTAGCCAAGAGTTTAATAGATGATTATAATGGAGCTATTTTAGATTTTACAAAATACATTATACTTGTTCCAAATGATGGGGATGCTTACAGTCAAAGAGGTGATGCCAGAAAATATTTAAAGGATACAGTTGGGTGTTTGAAGGACTATGATAGTAGTTTAATTCTTAAACCCAATGATTATAATACGAGGATTAATAGAGGACGGATGTTATGGGCACTGGATTCAATGGAGCTATCACAGAAGGACATGAATTATGCTGTTATGTTAGATTCTACAAAGTTTGATGGAGTTTACTATAAATCTATTACACATTATTTCATGAATCAAAATGATTCTGCTTTGAAGTACTTTACTAAATCAATTAAATTAGATTCTACAGATGACAGGCCATGGTATTATCGGTCAAAATTATATTACGATAAAGACGACTACGATAATGCACTAAAAGATATTAATGAGGCGATTAAACTAAACAATAAGGATGCTGATTACTATATTGCAAGAGCTTTAATTTATATTTACAACGAAAGTGAATATGATGACGATTTGGGTGAAGATGACCTGTATACAGCCCTTAAAATGGGTTCAGATGAGGCTAAGAAGCTTTTAGATGAATATTTTAGTGAGGATGACGGAAATTTGAACTGATTTTTAAAAGCATTAATATAATCAATTATTTTTTATTATTTATGTATCCAATAACGAGTAGTTGAACTTCCTCCTTTTACACTAATGCTTCTTGGTGGGTCAATATAAAAGTAATCAATGTCAAACTGTAAATCTAGACTAGAATATGGATCAATAGTAGTAATATAATTTTCAGTGGAATTAGAAGTTTTGAATCTACTATACTCAACTTTTTCTATTATAAGTTTATTTTCTGTATCATTTATCAATGTATGATTACTAATTGAAAAGGTCTTTTTTTCTCCATTTCTGAAATTATAAGTTAAACTACTTTTAAAAGTCAGAAATTTTTTATTCTGCAAATTACTAGTCAAAAAATTCAATTTCTTCATTGCAAATTGCATTCCAATTAAACAAAGCAATAAAAGCAGAAAAATATACCAAAACCTCCACTTAAAATACATTGCAATAATAGTAAAACCGATCCCTGAGAAAAATAGGAAAAAGTAAGTATTAAACGATATCATTTTATTAAAATTTATAGGTGCTTAATCAAATATAAACTATATTTAATGTGAATTATATAAGAATAACGATAAAATAAAGGATTGTATTTAATTTTTTATTACCCTTTAAATTAAAGCAATTTGAATGCTCAATTACTTTTAAACTATGGATACTAAAAACCTTATAGAAAAAATATTTTTATTAGAATCTAAAGTTGGAAATAAATATAAGCATGTAAATTTTGAACCTTTTAAATTTGAAAGTAGTAATGCAGTAAAAGTTCAAGAAGTTTGCAGATTAATTTCTAATCATTTAGGTTTAGGGACTTTAACATTTATTGTTTCATATGCAGCCCAAAAAGATAGGGTTGGAGGTCATATTCAATTAGATAATAGCAATGAAGTATTTATTGAAATTTCTGATGGGTATAAAAATAATAGTGATGTTGTACTTTCAATTTTGGCTCATGAGATTTGTCACAAATATTTGCATGTAAACAATATTAAATGTACACCATTATTACAAAATGAAATTTTAACCGACATTGCAACAGTATACACGGGACTTGGTAAATTATCATTAAATGGTTGTGAAACTAGAACATATATTTCAAACACATCTAAAACTGAAACACTTGGTTATATATCAAGAGAAGAATTCGCATTTGCCTATAAATTAATATGTACAATGAGAAATATATCAAAACAAGAAATGTTTAAAGGATTGAGTTCCTCTGCAACAATTGTTTTGAATGAGATTGAAAATAAGTTTCAAAGCTCTTTTGAGACATCGTTATTTAATAATTCAAATACAATTTCAAGAGTAGATTTAATTACAAATGAAGTTTTACGAGATACACAGAAAGGATTTGCGTTATTAAATAAAAACTATAAAATAATTAAAGAAAAAATAGTTCATAACTCTGAAAAAGAGTACAAGGAATATCATAAATTAGTCAAAAATGAATATTATGATATTTTAGCAAAGACAAAAAAAATTGAAGGAAGTAATCAGTATAATTTTATTAAAAATTTATTTCTACTTGAAAAAGCTAATGAGTTAAGTAAAAATCTTGTCTTGAAAAAAAATAAGCTTACAGAATTAAATAAACAAATTTCTGTTATCGCTAATTATAGTTTAAATGAAAATAATGATTTTTTATACTATTTTGAATGTCCTGAATGTTCAAATAAAATAAAATTGTTAAAAAAAGTTATAGCGAATGTAACATGTTCAAATTGCAATTATAAATTTATAATTAATACAGGAGTAGAAGAGTCAAGTGATGGGTTAATGGATAAAATTTCATCATTTTTTAAATTATAAACAAAAACCATCATATACAAATTTAAATGTTTAAAGATTATTATATCATATTAGAAATTTCTAAAACTACTACTACAGCTGAGATAAAAAAAGCGTATAGAAGACTTGCTTTAATTCATCATCCAGATAAGAATCAAGGGAACAAAACAAGCGAGGAGAAATTTAAATTGATAAATGAAGCATATGAGGTATTAACTAATACAAATAAAAGAATTCTGTTTGATTCTGATCACCAGAAATATTATGCTAATTCCGATGATTCAAAAAAATCAAATAATAAAGAAAAGGAGCCTGAACCAATAACCCCTGAATACTTTTTGAATGAATTATTAGAAATTAAAAGAAAACTAAAATGGATTGAAAAAGAAAGATTGATTAAAAGTAATCTTTATGATAATCTTATGGTTTATCTACATCCCGATGTAATTGATTACTTAGTTTCTTATTCAACTTCAAAAATAAATACTGAAATTATAAATACGACTTTTAATATATTAGATAGACTTGACTATGAGCATATTGAAAAAGTTTGTATGATACTTTCTAAATTAGCAAATGGGGATAATGGTTTAATTAATAAAATATTTCAATATAATAAAAAGAAGAA
>CAIJFI010000005.1 GCA_903819975.1 uncultured Bacteroidota bacterium
AATTTTTGTTCACACAGCTCAACTAAATGTGAGCTATTGCTACTGTTTTTCCCTCCCATTACAATCGCTAAATCTGCTTGGGTTTGCAATAAGCCTATTACAGCAGACTGATTATCGTTTGTTGCATAACAAAGGGTATCTCTTGTATCTGCAAAATGTTCGGCAGTATTTTCAATGCCAAATTTCTGAATCATTATATTTTTTAGATAATCCGAAATAGCTTGCGTATCAGTTGCTAATTGCGTTGTTTGATTTACAACGCCAATTTTCATTAAGTCAGTTGCAGGATTAAAACCATTAGAATATCTACTTGAAAAATAATTTTCAAATTCGGCATCACTCATATTGCCAAGAAGGTATTCGCCAAGCAGTTGAGTATCATGCATGTCATTCACAATCAAAGTGGGCGTATTAGCTGCAGCATGAGAAAAGGTAGCCCTTGTTTCTTCATGCTTTGGTTTGCCATGTATAATAATTGAATAACCTTTAGTGGCAATTTGCTCGCTACGGTTCCAAACTTTCTCAACAAATGGGCAAGTGGTATTGTATTTCTGTATTTCTATTCCTTTGTCTTGTATTATTTTCTCTAATTCTAAAGTGGTACCAAATGCTGGTATCATTACTACATCGTCTGCCGAAAGTTCGCTAAGGGGAATAATGGCATTACCATTTGTATCATGTAAAAACTTCACTCCTTTTTGAATTAGATCACCATTCACCTGTGGGTTGTGAATCATCTCGCTTAATAAAAATATGCGCTTTCCTTTGTTCTCTTCAATTGTTTTATATGCAATGTCAATTGCATTTTCTACACCATAGCAAAATCCAAAGTGACGTGCCAAATAAAATTGAACAGTACCTAAGTCCAATAAGGTCGGACTAAAATCTTTCTTTAATTTATCGTCTGCTTTTCTTTTTTGCTTAATTGCAGTAATCAATAGGCTGCGATAACCAGTAGGCACCTCAAATTGCTTCATCTTTTAAACTATTTAAGTTTGATAGGGACAAAAGTACAATAAAATACGGCTTACTTGCATCGGGGACTTATCTTTGCGGCATGCATTATGTATCAGTAGAAGGATTGACCAAAAGTTATGGAATTACACCCCTTTTTAAGGGCATTAGTTTTAATATCAATGAAGGAGACCGCATTGCCTTAATTGCTCGAAACGGCGTAGGTAAGAGTACTTTATTGCGCATTTTATCGGGCAAAGAGCATCCTGATGCTGGTACCTGCAAAATTCACAAGGATGTTCATTTGGTAATGTTTGAACAAGACCCTCAGTTTATAGAAACAGCTACGGTTACACAAAACCTGTTTAACCAGGATCATCCTACTATGAAGGCCATCAGTAATTACGAAATGGCGATGGAAACCGAGGACGAGGATTTAATTACCAATGCCATTATGGAGATGGAGGAAAGTAATGCATGGGATTTTGAGTCCAAGGTAAAGACGATATTAACCCAATTAAATATTCATCACTTAGAGCAACCTGTTTCAAAATTAAGTGGAGGACAGCGTAAGCGTGTTTCTTTAGCAAAAACATTAATTCAAATTGGCTTTGAACCTAAGCATGTTTTATTGTTAATGGATGAGCCAACGAATCATTTGGATTTAAATATGATTGAATGGCTAGAGAATTATTTAGAGCAAGAAAAAGTTACTTTATTATTGGTATCGCATGATAGGTATTTTTTAGAATCGGTAACCGACGAGATTTGGGAGTTAGAGCGAGAAAATTTGTATACCTATAAAGGAGACTACGAGAATTATTTAGAAAAGAAAGCGGCGAGAATCGAATCGGAATTAGCAAGCATAGACAAGGCGAAAAATACTTTTAGAAAAGAACTAGAGTGGATGCGCAAGCAGCCAAAAGCTAGGACTACGAAAAGTAAAAGTAGACAGGATAATTTTTATGAAGTAGAAGCAAAAGCTAAGCAAAAGATAGATGACACTAATTTGCAATTAGATATGAAGATGACCCGCTTGGGGGGTAAGATTATCGAGGCAAAAAAAGTGTACAAATCATATGGAGAGCTTGTGGTTCTAAAAGGTTTTGATTACACCTTTAGTAAGGGTGAAAGAATTGGTATTGTGGGAAAGAATGGAGTAGGTAAGTCTACATTCTTACAAATATTACAAGGCATTACACAGCCAGATAGCGGCAAGATAAATGTGGGAGAAACCATTGTGTTTGGTCATTTTTCACAAGAAGGATTGGTGTATAAAAAAGACATGCGTGTTATTGAATACCTGAAAACATTTGCAGAGCAGTTTCCGCTAGCAAGTGGAGGTTCTTTAAGTGCTGCACAGTTTTTAGAATTATTCTTATTCACGCCCGATAAACAATATACTTATTTAAGTGCTTTAAGTGGAGGAGAGAAAAAGCGATTACAATTATTAACGATACTATTTAAGAATCCTAATTTCTTAATATTAGATGAGCCTACCAACGACTTGGATTTGCCTACATTAGCAGTGTTGGAACAGTTTTTGTTAGACTATGCAGGCTGTGTATTATTGGTTTCGCATGACAGGTATTTTATGGATAAGCTTGTAGATCACTTGTTTATATTTGAAGGAGATGGTGTGATTCGTGATTATCCAGGAAACTATACGCAGTTTAGAATTTTAGAAAAATCTAAACAAAGCTATGCTTCGGTTAGTTCTGACATTAGTTCATCAAAAGAACATATGCCTGTTGCTGAAAAAGTTGCGGCACCAGCCCCTGTTGCTGCTGACAAGAAAGTGGCTGAAAAAATGACGTACAAGGAAAAATCGGAGTTAGAGAATTTAAATAAAAATATGCCATTGCTAGAGTCAAAGAAAGAAGCAATTACCAATCAGTTAAACAACCCTGATTTAAAATACGATGAAATACTTTCTTTGAGTGAAACCTTAGCTAATATCAACCATGAATTAGAAGCGGCCGAATTAAGGTGGTTGGAATTAAGTGAAAAGCAATAATAGGTTTCAATAAGGTTTAAAATGAGGCATAGGTGCATTTTCTTTGAGGCCTAAGTTATACAAGTAGGGTTAGGTTTGGTTTTAATATTGTGTTACAGATAACCTATTAAAATTAAAATCTATGAAACCAATTGAAAGAATCGCAATGTATCTTAACTTCAAGTCTATTTCTCCGCACTCCTTTGAAAGAAATATCAATTTATCAAATGGTTATTATTCAAAACAACTTAAGAATTTAGGTTCTGTTGGTTCTGATATATTAATTAAGATTTACAATCATTTCCCCGATTTAAATATTTTATGGATTCTTACTGGCGAAGGTCAAATGATTTTAGAAAACCAGTCAGACTTCAGTGAGTCTCAAGTTGATGAATACGTAGTTCGTTATGAAACCGAAAACAAGAAATTAAAATCCTTAGAGACGGATCTAGAAAAGTTGCAAATTGTTTTAAAGGACAAAGAAAAAATAATCGGATTGTATGAATTTATGTTAAATGGCAGCAATCACAAGAGTACCGTGTTAGATGCTAGATAAGGGTTAATGCCTTCCCCCAAGATAAACAAAACAGCCTCGTCTTATTAGAACGAGGCTGTTTTATTATATTAGTGAATTAATACTATGCGTATGACGCGACTGGTTCGCAAGTACAAATTAAATTACGATCACCATGTGTATTATTTACTCTAGCCACAGTTGGCCAGAATTTACTTGCTTGTACATAAGGAAGAGGGAATGCCGCAGTTTGTCTTGAATACGTATGATTCCATTCGTCTGCACAAATCACTTTTTGTGTATGAGGTGCATTTTTCAAAGGATTATCTGTACGATCCAATTGTCCATTTTCAACCGCTTTAATTTCGTTATAAATACCAATTAAAGCGTCACAGAAACGGTCTAATTCGGCCTTGTCCTCGCTTTCGGTAGGTTCAATCATAATAGTTCCTGCAACTGGGAAACTTACAGTAGGTGCGTGGAATCCATAATCTATTAAGCGTTTTGCAACATCTTCGGCTTCAATACCAGCGCTTGCTTTAAATGGTCTTAAGTCAATTATAAATTCGTGTGCGCATGTTCCATTCTTGCCGGCGTATAAAATGGTATAGCATTTTTCTAGTCTTGACTTCATGTAATTTGCATTCATGATAGCATAAGCAGTAGAAAGTGTTAAACCGTCTGCCCCTAACATTTTAATATAAGCATAGCTAATTAATAAAATACTAGCAGAGCCTAATGGTGCAGCACTCACTGCGTTCGCGCCATTTCCATTTATATTATGACCAGGTAAGTAAGGAGCTAATTTATCATTCACGCAAATTGGTCCCATGCCAGGTCCGCCCCCACCATGTGGAATGGCGAAAGTTTTGTGCAGGTTTAAGTGACAAACGTCTGCACCAATATTGCCCGGGCTTGTTAAACCAACCTGTGCATTCATATTGGCACCATCCATATATACTAAACCACCAAAATCGTGAATAGTTTGGCAAATGTCAATAATGGTTTCCTCAAATACACCATGCGTACTTGGGTAAGTAACCATCAAGGCACCTAAATTGTCTTTATGTAATTCTGCTTTTGCTTTTAAATCAGCTACATCAATATTTCCTGCAGCATCACATGCAACTACCACTACTTTAAAACCTGCCATTACAGCACTTGCAGGGTTTGTACCGTGTGCACTAATTGGAATTAATACAATGTCACGATGCGCTTCATTGCGTGCCTGGTGATAAGAACGAATAGTTAATAAACCAGCGTATTCACCTTGTGCACCACTGTTAGGTTGTAAGCTACAAGCAGTGAAGCCAGTAGTCTCACATAAATAATGACTTAATTCTTTTGCAATTTCCTGATAGCCTAATGTTTGATGGCTAGGAGCAAAAGGATGTATGCTACCAAATGCAGGCCAGCTAACAGGAATCATTTCGGTTGCCGCGTTTAATTTCATTGTACAGCTACCTAAGCTAATCATGCTAGTGTTTAAAGAAAGATCCTTATTCTCTAATTGCTTAATATAACGCATCATTTGTGTTTCACTATGATGTGTGTTAAATACAGGGTGTAATAAATATTTAGAAGTTCTAATTAATGCTGGTTGAATATTTGCATTCTTAACCGAAGCATTTACAGCATCCGCTTTTTTGCCAGTTAATTTTTCAAACAAAGCAACTATATTTTGAACATCCGCTACAGAGGTAGTTTCGTCAATAGTAATGCTAACATTACCTTCTTTATAATAATTGAAATTAATTTGAGCCTCAGTTGCTAATTTTTGCAAAGCAACTGCGTCAAATCCACTCACTAATAAAGTGTCAAAATAAAAGTTATTTGATTGTTGCAGTCCTAAAGATTGCAATTGTTGATCTAAGCTTTGTGCTAAGCCATGCACTTTTTCGGCAATCTTTTTTAATCCAGCTGGACCATGATAAACCGCATACATTACAGCCATATTTGCTAATAAGGCTTGTGCGGTACAAATATTAGAAGTAGCTTTTTCTCTTTTAATGTGTTGCTCACGCGTTTGCAAGGCCATTCTTAAAGCACGATTGCCTTGTGCATCCACACTTACACCAATTAAACGTCCCGGCATGCCTCTTTTAAATTCATCCTTAGTTGCAAAGTAAGCCGCATGTGGTCCACCAAATCCCATTGGAACACCAAAACGTTGAGTGTTACCCACTGCGACGTCGGCATTTAATTCGCCTGGACTTTTTAATAAAGTCAATGCTAAAATATCAGCTACTAAAATAACCAATCCACCTGCTTGGTGAACTTGGTTAATAAATGACTCATATTCATTTATATTTCCTTTGCTATTTGGGTATTGTAAAATTGCACCAAAGAAACTATTGTCAATTGTAGTTGACTGATAATCACCTTCCTCTAATTGAATGCCAATTGGATTTGCGCGCGTAGCTAATACATCCTTTGTTTGAGTGAAAATATTGCTATCTACAAATAGTTTTGGTTGCGTTACATTTTCTGATTTATTAACGTGATTAAAAATCATCGCCATTGCCTCTGCAGCTGCTGTTGCTTCGTCTAACAATGAAGCATTCGCAATTGGCAATCCCGTTAAATCGGATACCATTGTTTGATAATTCAATAAACTCTCTAAACGGCCTTGTGCAATTTCGGCTTGGTATGGAGTGTATTGTGTATACCAACCTGGGTTTTCAAATATATTTCTCAAAATTACACTTGGCGTAATAGTGCCATAATAACCTTGACCAATAAAGTTTTTTGCAATAATATTTTTTGCTCCAATCGATTGAAGCGATTGTAACATTTCAAACTCAGTTAATCCTTCGGGAATATTCATTGGCTTTTTCAAGCGAATATTATTAGGAACTGTTTTTTCTATTAAATCGTTTAAAGACTTTGATCCAATGCTTTCTAACATTTTCTGAGTATCGGCGTCATTTGGGCCAATATGTCTTTTGATAAACTCTGCACCACTAGTATTCGATTGCAACATAAAAGAAGGTTTTAAATGGCCACAAAGATACTTAATAATCAAAGGCTAAGGAGTCTCTTTGATAAGGGTGGGGAAAGCTTGTGGATGACCTGTAAAATGGTTACATTTGGGGTCAATTATGGACCCATCTGTTGAACATTTATACGAAACTCCTGCGCCAGAGATACTCAAAAAGTTCCAAAATTTTTTGAAAAGGGTAGATAAGCGTGTCATTTTAAAACAACTGCCTGATTTACATGAGGCGGCTTTTGAAAAAATTGACTGCTTGGACTGTGCAAGATGTTGTAAAAACTATTCGCCTCGCTTTAAAATGCCAGACATTAAAAGGATTAGTAAAGCTATGGGAATGAAAGAAGTGGCATTTATAGAAAAATATCTTTCCATGGACAATGAGGGTGACTATGTTGTTAAAACTAGGCCCTGTGCTTTTTTAGCCGAGGATAATACTTGCAGCATTTATGATTATCGCCCTTCCGACTGTGAAAGATTTCCTTATACTGACGAAGATGTATTTTTTAAACGTTCTGCTATTACCATGAAGAATGCCGAATTTTGTCCAGCAGTGCACGATGTAATAATTGGGTTATTGTCTAAAGGGTAGTAAACGCTAGCATTTAATTTAAGAGCGCATTAGTATTCCATTTTTCTCAAGCTAGGTGCTTTGAACCAAGTAGTGAATACTACTAATAAAGTCATTGAGCCACCAAATACTACTGAAGGTATTACGCCCATTAATTTTGCAGCAACACCACTTTCAAATTGTCCCAATTCATTACTGCTATTAATAAACATGGAGTTAACGCTCATCACCCTGCCACGCATATGATCGGGTGTTTTTAATTGAACAATGGTGCCTCTTACAATCATGCTAAATCCGTCTAGTATTCCACTTAATACTAATGCAGCAAAAGAAATCCAGAACATTTTAGAAAGTGCAAATACTATAATACAAATTCCAAATCCGCCTACTGCTAATAGCAATTTCTTGCCTTGGCCAGTATTTACAGGGAATAATGTGATAATAAAAATAATAAGAATAGCGCCAATATCAGAGGCTGCATTTAACCAACCAAATCCAATAGGACCTACATTTAAAATATCTTTTGCAAAAACAGGAATCATTGCTACTGCTCCACCAAATAACACTGCAAATAAATCTAATGAAAGCGCACCAAGCACTTCCTTAGTATTAAACACAAATCTTAATCCTTCTTTCACGCTTTCCATTGGCTTTTGATCTACAACAATATCGGCATGAGGGGGTTGTGCATGAATTTTTGAAATAAATATAAACCCTAAACTTACTAAGCTAACTACCACAACTAGTGCTCCGGTATGACCAAAGCCTGCAATAATAAATCCTACGATTGCATGCCCCATAATGGATGCTGTTAACCAAATACCTTGACTCCAGGTTGTAGCATTTTGCAATAAGTTTTTTGGCATAATACCGCCGACAATAGTTCCAAAGCTAGGTCCAGTAAATGAACGAATAATACCTGTGCAGAAAATTAAAAAGTATATACAAACAGCAATTACAAGTGTATTGTTATTTGCAGAATGGTCGGCTTTGTCATTATAAAAGGAAAGGCCTAATAAACCCAATGCGCAAACCCAGTATAAAACTACGCCACGCAGTAATAACTTGCGTTTTTCACTAATATCTATAACATGACCAGCATATAGCGCAAGTGAAACTGCCGGGATTACTTCGGCTAAACCAATTAAGCCAATGGCAAAGGGTTGGTTGGTTAATTCGTATATCCACCAACCAACTAATGTCCCCATCATTCTTAAGCCCATGATAAACAAAAACCTGCCAATCATCAAGTTTCTAAATTCAACCACTTTTAAAGCGGCAAATGGGTCATTCTTGATATTTTGCTGGGTTGTTTCCATGAGTCTAAATTAAGGCAAATTAAAATAGTGTTGACCTTCTTCAAGGTCTTTTTCTAGTGCGTCAGTTATAACTTTAAAATGTGCTTCGTTGTATAAGAAGTCTGCATTGCTTGCGTCAACAAATATAGTCTTCACGTTATGTTGCTTAATATAGCTTGTATAAGTCTCTTGAATTTTAAACAAATATTCATCGGGGATGGCTTGTTCAAATTTTCTATTTCTTTTTTTAATATTCCCTTGCAATCTATTAACTGGTGCGTGTAAATAAATTATAATGTCTGGAGGCGTCAATTGCTGATAAAAAACATCAAACATTTTTTGATACAATCTAAATTCTTCTTCAGGCAAATTCACTTTTGCGAATAGCAAACATTTTGTAAAAATGTAGTCAGAAATTGTGACTTCTTGAAATAGATCTTTGTTTTTAACGAGCTCCTGTTGTTGCTTAAAACGTTCCGCTAAAAAAAATAATTCTAATGGGAAAGCGTATTGTTTTGGATTCTCGTAAAACTTAGTTAAAAAAGGATTTTCTGCAAACTCTTCTAAAATTAATTTGGCATTATAATGCTGTGATAATAAATGTGAAAGCGTAGTTTTCCCTGCACCAATATTCCCCTCAATTGCGATAAAACGATGATTCATAATTTTTTCCTATTCGACTTTGTCAAATATAGCAAGCCAAATGTTTACAAATCTGTTTTTTTATACACAGCTAAAGAATCTCCACATTCTTTCAACAATGCCGCGTTGGTTTTGTTTAAGATAGGGTGAATATATTCAGAGGCTATCTCAACTAATGGCATTAAAACGAATCTTCTTTCAGATAATTTGGGATGCGGAATGGTTAAAAAATTATTATTTACGGTATCGTTATTGTAGTATATAATGTCTAGGTCTATGGTTCTTGGTCCCATTGGGATATCTCTTTCTCGCCCCATTTTACGTTCAATTTCTAATAAGGAAAGCATTAAAAGCGCAGCCTCAAATTCTGTTTCAATAAATAGTACTTGGTTTAAAAAATCTGGCTGATTGGTATATCCCCATGCTGCAGTTTCATATATAGATGAAGCATTTAGGATAGTTCCAATTTCGGCTTCGACCCAATTCGTAGCGATTGTTAGGTTTGCCATTCGATCACCCATATTGCCACCTATCAAGAGGTATACTTTATTCATACATGGTTTCTAAAAGTAGCTCAAATATCCATAATTTTACAGCGTAACCCTATTTTAGAGTCATCTATTTTAGTGGAATGTTTTTTACCATCAATCTTTTACATGAAAAGTTTCTTTAAAATTGTTTTAGCAACACTAGTATCACTTTTTTTATTCACTATACTGGGCTTTATACTATTAATTGGTATCGCTTCTAGTTTTTCAAAAGACGAGCCTAAATCAATTGCAGCTAACACTGTTTTGGTATTAGATATTGCAGAGAGTTTTCCTGAACAAACTAAATCAGATGCATTTACGGAATTGCTAAATAAGAAAAAAGGAAAGGTTCCAAGCTTGTCTGAATTAGTTGCATTAATACACCATGCAAAAACGGATTCTGCTATAAAAGGAATTTATATTAAGTGTCAGCAAAACCCAAATGGTTATGCCGCTTCGGATGAAATTAGAGCTGCATTATTGGATTTTAAATTATCAAAGAAATTTATAATTGCATATGGTGAAACTATTACTCAAAAAGGATATTGGATTGGAGATGTGGCCGATAAAATATACACACATCCACAGGGTGGGTTAGAATGGTCTGGGTTTTCATATGAGACTATGTTTTTGAAAGGCTTGCTTGATAAATTAGAAATTCAACCTCAGGTATTTTATGCCGGCAAATTTAAAAGTGCTACAGAGCCTTTTAGATATATCGAAATGTCTCCAGCTAATAAATTGCAAACTGGTGTTTGGTTAAACGGAGTGTACAATAGTTTTGTACAAGGTGCATCTATCCAAAGAGGACTTAGTGTTGATAGTTTAAAACAATTATCGGATAATGGATCAATTCAAAATGCAAACGATGCATTACGTTATCATTTAGTGGATGGGCTTTATTACGATGACCAAGTAAAAAAAGCCATTGCTCAAAAAATTCATATTTCCAAAGAACAAGACATTCCATTTATGGGCATCAATGAATATGCTGCATCAGTAGCTATTCGCGGTACAGGTGCTGGTAAGATAGCCGTGGTATATGCAGACGGAGATATTGTAATGGGAAAAGGGGAAAATAATAGTATTGCTAGTGATGATTACAGAGCTTTAATACAACGTATAAGAAATGATAAAAGTATTGACGCAGTTGTATTAAGAGTCAATTCTCCAGGTGGTAGTGCATTGGCAAGTGATATTATATGGAGAGAAATAGATTTATTGAAAAAAGAAAAACCAGTTGTGGTTAGCATGGGGAATTTAGCTGCATCTGGTGGGTATTATATTTCTTGTAATGCGGATTCTATTTTCGCAGATGCAAATACCATCACAGGGTCAATTGGTGTTTTTTCAGTGATTCCTAATTTGAGCAATTTTATGAAGAATAAATTGGGCATTACGTTTGATAGAGTAAAGACTTCTGCCTTTGCTGATGCCCCAAGTACTACAAGATCATTGAATGCTACCGAACAAAGGTTTATACAAACAGGGGTTGATAGTATTTATTACGCATTTAAGTCGCGAGTAGCACAGGGTAGAAAAAAGAGTGTTGAATATATTGATTCAATTGCACAAGGCAGGGTTTGGATTGGGTCAGATGCCATTAAAGTTGGATTGGTTGACCGAATAGGTACTTTAAATGACGCCATTGCTTCAGCTGCTAAAATGGCCCATTTAAAAGGGTATGGCTTAAAATCTTATCCTGAGTCTAAATCATTTTTAGAAGACTTTATAGATGGCTATGAGGATAAGGTTAAATCTAAAGCAATTAAAGAGGAGATTGGCCTTGATCAATGGCAAACCTTACAGCAATTAAAATCCATAAAACAAATGATGGGTCAACCTCAAACACGAATGCCTATCTTTGTCGTGAATCATCCTTAATTCTATGCGTCCATATAGCCAAGTAAAAGCCATGCTAGCCATTACAAAAGCTAGTTTAAAATCTACTTTTCGAAGTCCATCTGCGGTTGTATTTAGTGTGGCGTTCCCCATGATATTTATTTTGGTCTTTGGGTTTATGACTAGCGGGGGTAATATTAATGTGAATGTTGCAATGGATGCTAAATCGGATACTTTAAATCCAGTTTATGCTACTATTCATCAAATTACAGGATTTAAATTTGTCCAAGGGGATACGGGTAAAATCAAAAACGAACTTTCTAAAGGGCATATCACAGCTTTGATTAATATTCAAAAATCAAGCAACCCTAACGCACCATATACTATAAATTTAACTAGTTCCGAAGCAGCGAATCCGCAAAATGTACAATTGGTTAAGTCTATTTTAAATTCTGTTATTGGAAAATTAAATCAAGCTGCTTATCCTAATGCACCCACTATTGCGATTGTAAATAACACAGTACAACAAGTGCCAGGTAGAATATATCGAACTATAGATTTTATATTGCCAGGTCAAATGGGCTTTTCATTATTAAGTGCTGGTGTTTTTGGAGTAGCATTTTTATTTTTTAATTTAAGACAACAATTGGTATTGAAGCGTTTTTATGCAACACCAATTAGAAGGTTATATATTATTTTAGGTGAGGCTTTAAGTAGGGTTTTGTTCCAATTGATTACTGCAATTGTGATTATAGGTATTGGGCACTTTGCATTTAAGTTTACATTGGCGCATGGTTTTGTAACATTTGCAAGTATCATGGTCCTGAGCTTTATTGCTTTGGTTTTATTTATGGGATTTGGTTTTATAGTAAGTGGGGTAGCTAAAAGCGAAAGTACAATCCCTCCATTGGCAAACATATTTACATTGCCTCAGTTTTTATTAGCAGGTACTTTTTTTTCAATCGATAATTTTCCAGCATGGATGCAGCCCTTTTGTAAAATATTGCCATTAACTCATTTCAATAATGCAATGCGTGATATTTCATTTGAAGGAAATAGCTTGATGGATTCCTGGGGAGATATTTCTATCTTATTAATTTGGATTGTTGTTGTTTATGCGGTTGCTTTTAAAATATTTAAATGGGAATAAATGCGTTTAATTAAATTAGTTATTATTAGCCTTTTGGTATTGGCATCAATTGTAACGGCAATATCTTCCTTGTTTCCGTCTACGGTTATTGTTTCAAGAGCAATGGAAGTAAGTGCTAATTCCAAGCAAATTGCGCACTATGTTAGTGATTTAAACCAATGGGATAAATGGATGAGCGATTGGAAAGAAAATAAAGCTTCTTGGAAAGACAGTACTGTGTATATAGGAACGCAAACCCTAAAATTGGTTTCAAAAAATGACAGTTCGGTAACCTATGACTGGGTGGCTACTGGTCAAAGACCTTATTTGGTAAGATTTGAATGGATACCTTTACAAACAGGCATTTATGTGATACACTGGTCTTTTGAACAACATGTAAAATGGTATCCTTGGGAAAAATTTCAAACACTTTTGAATGAAAAAGTGTTGGGATATAAAATGGAGACTGAGTTGGCTAATTTGCGTGAGTTGTTATTGCAAGAAAACAATAAGCAATAACCCTCCTTATTTTATTACCCTAGTAATGGTGTCTGGCTAATTATTTACTCACCCTGTTCCTTTAGAAACTGAATGTTTCTTTGTATTCCTTTTAATTTAGATCTTAGTAAGGGCGATTTCTTAAATCTCGCTTTAAAAGTAGTTTCTTCTATTTGCAACCAATCATCACCTCTCATTTGCAATAATCCATCTAGTGGTTTAAATTTCTTTTCTTGGTGAGGCTTGCTAAAATTATTCCAAGGACAAACATCCTGACATACATCACAACCAAAAGCCCATTCTTTATAGGGCCTATCCGTTTCTATTACTTCTTTCTTTAATTCAATTGTGAAATAACTAATACAATGGTTGGCCTCAATGGTTTTATTAGGCAGAATGGCTTGTGTAGGACAAGCATCAATACATTTTGTACAACCTCCGCAATAATCTTTCGGCGATGGATCGTCGTATATTAATTCCAAATCAATAATTAAAGTGGCTATAAAAAAGAAGGACCCTGATTTGTGTCGAATTAAATTTCCATTTTTCCCAATCCACCCTGCTCCAGACAATTGTGCCCAAGATCTTTCTAAAACAGGAGCAGAGTCTACAAATCCTCTTCCTTCTATGGGGCCAATCATGGCACGCATGGTATCCAAGAATTCAAATAACTGCTGGCGTATTACTTCGTGATAATCTTCACCGTAAGCATACTTGGCAATTTTTGCATCCTGTGCTTTTCCTAAATCAATTGATTCGGGAGAAGGGTAGTAGTTTTTTAAAAATGTGATTACCGACTTTGCGCCAGGAACTAATTTTCGCGGGTCTGTTCTTAAGTCAAAATTATTTTCCATGTAAGACATCTCGCCATGGTATCCTTTTTCAATCCATTGTTCCAAACGTCTTGCATCTTCGGTTAATTCTGCAGCTTTTGCAATGCCGCAATAATCAAAGCCCATTTGCGCTGCAAGTTCTTTTATAAATACTGTATTTGAATATTCGTTCACGCTGTAAAAATAGCAGAAAAACCTTGATAGGACTGACTTTTATTCAGTTTTAATGTTAATAATCTGCCATTATAACCAATATCATAGATTGGCGCTTGATTTGAGCATACATTGTTGTAAATAAACACTACTATGAATTTAAATCAATATACCATCAAGGCACAGGAAGCTATCCAAGCAGCCCAACAATTGGCTTATAATAATAGCAATGCATCCATTGAAACGGCGCATCTATTAAAAGCAATCTTATTGGACAAGGATAGTTCTACCGAATTTTTATTAAAGAAAAATAATGTTAATCCAACATTAGCACTTCAAAAAACAGAAGAACTAATTTTATCATTAGCAAAGCAACAAACAGGCGAGCCTGCTTCTAATTTAAGCAGAGACTTAAATGCAGTTTTGTTAAAAGCAAATGGAGCATTAAAAACATTTGGGGATGAATTTGTAACTGTTGAACATTTATTAATTGCCATATTGCAAGTAAATGACAACACGGGTAAAATATTAAAGGATGCTGGACTTACGGAAAGCGGGTTAATTACAGCTATAAAAGAATTACGCAAAGGGGAGACTGTAAATTCTGCAACGCAGGAAACGCAGTTTCAATCCTTATCTAAGTATGCTAAAAATTTAAACGAATTAGCAAACAAAGGAAAATTAGATCCAGTCATTGGTCGCGACGAAGAAATTAGAAGAACACTTCATATTTTATCACGTCGTAGCAAAAACAATCCCATTTTAGTTGGGGAGCCTGGTGTGGGTAAGACGGCTATTGCCGAAGGCTTGGCAATGCGAATTGTAAATGGTGACGTGCCGGATAATTTAAAGAGTAAAATAATTTATGCTTTGGATATGGGGCAGTTAATTGCTGGCGCAAAGTATAAAGGAGAGTTTGAAGAAAGATTAAAAGGGGTTGTTAAAGAAGTTGCAGATAGTGATGGAGAGGTAATATTATTTATTGACGAGATTCATACTTTAGTGGGAGCAGGTGGTGGCGAAGGCGCTATGGATGCTGCAAATATTTTAAAGCCAGCTTTAGCAAGAGGGGAGTTGAGGGCAATTGGTGCGACTACTTTGTCTGAATACCAAAAGTATTTTGAAAAGGATAAAGCCTTAGAGCGCCGATTTCAAAAAGTGATGATTAATGAGCCAAGTAAGGAGGATGCTATTTCTATTTTAAGGGGGTTAAAAGAGCGTTACGAAACGCATCACCATGTGCGTATTAAGGACGAGGCTATTATTGCTGCGGTAGAATTATCTACTAGGTATATTACAGATCGTTTTTTACCAGACAAGGCAATTGATTTAATTGATGAGAGTGCTGCTAAGTTACGCCTAGAGATGAACTCCATGCCCGAGGAGCTAGATACTTTGATAAGACAAATTCGTCAATTAGAAATTGAAAGGGAAGCGATTAAAAGAGAGAATAATCCTGAGCAATTAAAAGCGTTGAATATTGAAATTAGTAATTTGACTGTGCAACAGGACACTCTAAAAGCAAAATGGTCCGAAGAAAAAGAAATCGTTGATAAGGTTCAAAAGGCTAAAACTGGAATTGAAAAATTAAAACAAGAAGCAGAAGTAGCTGAGCGAAATGGTGATTATGGCAAGGTTGCAGAAATCAGGTACGGAAAATTAAAAGAGGAAGAAACTAATTTAATGGAGAGTACTAAACAATTGCAAGAATTAGGAGTAAGTGGCAAGCGTTTGATGAAAGAGGAAGTAGATGCGGAAGACATTGCAGAGAATGTGGCTAAGGCAACTGGCATTCCGGTAAGTAAAATGATGCAATCTGAAAGAGAGAAATTATTGTACTTAGAAGAAGAGCTGCATAAACGTGTAATTGGCCAAGAGGAAGCAATTACTGCCGTTTCTGATGCAATTAGAAGAAGCAGGGCAGGGTTACAGGATCCCAAGAAACCAATCGGGTCATTTATATTTTTAGGAACTACAGGTGTAGGTAAAACCGAACTAGCTAAGGCTTTGGCCGAGTATTTATTTGATGACGATTCTATGATGACGCGTATTGATATGAGTGAGTACCAGGAAAAACATTCGGTTTCTAGACTAGTAGGAGCGCCTCCGGGATATGTCGGTTACGATGAGGGCGGACAATTAACCGAAGCGGTTCGTAGAAAGCCATATAGTGTTGTGCTATTAGATGAAATTGAAAAAGCGCATCCTGATGTTTGGAATATTTTATTACAGGTTTTGGATGACGGTCATTTGACTGATAATAAAGGCAGAACTGTTAACTTTAAGAATACCATTATAATTATGACTTCCAATATTGGAAGCCATATTATTCAAGAAACATTTGAAGGGGTTACGGATAAAAATTTAGAAGCAAAAGTAGAAAAGTCCAAGACCGAAGTAATGGCATTGTTAAAACAAACAATTCGACCAGAGTTTTTAAATAGAGTGGATGAGATAATCATGTTCTCTCCTTTATTGCAAAAACAAATGGCTTCAATCGTTAAGATTCAATTGAATAATTTAAAACATTTAGTTGCGGACAATGGAATGCAAATAGAGTTTAGTGATTATTTAGTAGCGTATTTATCTGAGCAAGGATTTGACATGCAATTTGGAGCAAGGCCTTTAAAAAGATTGATACAAAAAATGGTAGTCAATGAATTAAGTAAGAAAATTTTGAGCGGTGAAATTGATAAGACCAAGAAAGTGTTAATTGATATATTTGATGGAATAGTGGTGTTTAGGAATGAGCCTTAATTAAGATAAAGCTTGATACGCCCAATTACAAAAACTGTAAATTTTATAAGCCCTGTCCATTCTTGGATGGGGCTTTTTGCTGTATATTTACAGCATTATGGCAAGAAATAACAGAAAAGCAGCAGTAGGATTTATTTTCCTAACCTTACTTATTGATGTAATTGGATTAGGTATTATTATTCCAGTAATGCCACAGTTAATTAAGCATTTGTTAGGAACAGATGATATTAGTAAAGTTTCCATTTATTCGGGATGGCTTACCTTTTTATATGCTAGCATGCAGTTTTTATTTTCTCCATTAATTGGAAGTTTAAGTGATAAATATGGCCGACGTCCAGTATTGTTATTTTCGCTTTTAGGTTTTGGATTAGACTATTTATTTTTAGCGTTTTCACCAACCATTTGGTTTTTATTTATAGGAAGAACTATTTCTGGAATTACAGGTGCAAGTTTTACAACAGCTTCTGCATACATGGCGGATATTAGTGATGACAGTAACCGTGCACAAAATTTTGGGATGATTGGTGCTGCATTTGGCGTTGGTTTTATAATTGGCCCAATGTTAGGCGGCTTCCTTGGTGAGTTAAGTCCAAGACTACCGTTTATTGTAGCTGCTTGTTTGGCATTGGTAAATGCTTTGTATGGCTATTTTGTTTTACCTGAATCATTAGCCGTTGAGAACAGAAGAAGTTTCAATTGGTCAAGATCAAACCCACTCGGGGCATTAGCGCATTTAAGAAAATACCCAGCCGTATCTGGTTTAATAGTTTCCTTAGTATTTATTTATATTGGAGCACATGCTGTTCAGAGTAATTGGAGTTTTGCGAATATTGAAAAGTTCCATTGGTCTCCTAAAATGATTGGCATGTCATTAGGGGCAGTTGGTTTGTTGGTTGGAATTGTACAAGGCGTATTAATTAGATTTATCAATCCTAAATTAGGAAACGAAAAAAGCGTTTATATAGGAATTGCTTTGTATGCACTTGGCTTATTTTTATTTGCATTTGCTACGCAATCATGGATGATGTTTGTATTTTTAATTCCTTATTGTTTTGGTGGCATTTCGGGTCCTGCATTACAGTCCTTAATTTCAGTGCATGTTCCTAAAAATGAGCAAGGAGAATTACAAGGTTCCTTGACCAGTATCATGAGTGTGACTTCTATAGTTGGTCCATTAATTATGACCGGGTTATTCTCCTATTTTAGCAATCCCAAGCATGGGTTCTATTTTCCAGGAGTTTCTTTCCTTATGGGTAGTATTTTAATGCTTTTAAGTGCCATCATCGCTTATTCGGTACTTAAAAACGATCCAGTAGTAAAAGAGCACGAACCAAAGCCATAGTTTTACCTATTTAATGGCCTTTGCTTGTTATATTTGTGTCCAAATTAAAGGAGCAATATGACGCAATTAATGACGCAGTTAAATGAAACTGCAAGCTTTATTCAGTCTAAGGTAAAAGAGACCGCAAATACCGCAATTATATTAGGCAGTGGGCTAGGTAACTTAGCTACAAAAATTAATGTGGATTTTGAAATTCAATATAAGGACATACCGCATTTTCCTATTAGCACCGTAGAAGGCCATAAAGGAAGATTAATATTAGGTACGCTTAACGGCAAGCGTGTTTGGGTTATGGAAGGTCGCTTTCATTTTTACGAAGGTTATTCGCCTGCGCAAGTAGTTTATCCAGTGCGTGTCTTAAAATTATTAGGCGTACAAAATTTATTATTATCTAATGCAGCGGGAGGTGTAAATGCCGAATATGGGGTAGGAGATTTAATGATATTAAGAGACCATATTAGTTTATTTACAATTAATCCATTGCTTGGCAAGAATGAGTCGGAATTAGGAACACGTTTCCCAGATATGAGTGAGCCATATGCTGATGCGTTCATTGTTAAAGCACAAGCTATTGCAAAAGCTAATGGAATAAAGCTACATGAAGGCGTTTACGTTGGTGTAACAGGACCAACTTTTGAAACAAGAGCGGAATACAAATTAATTAAAGCAGTTGGAGGTGATGTTGTAGGAATGAGTACTGTTCAAGAAAATATTGCTGCTGTGCATTGTGGGATGAAAGTTTTTGCAATTAGTGTTGTTACCGATTTGGGAATTCGCGAAGACAACAATGTAATTACACACGAAGAGGTTTTGGAAGCTGCAAATGCTGCTGAACCAAAATTGACTTTAATTTTCAGCGAATTATTAAAAGAAATCGCTTAATCAAACGCTCATGTTGCAACGTAATTTTTTTATTGCTTTCATGTTGTGCATGCTATTTCAAAATATAGCATTTTCGCAGAATCCTGTTCAGTTGATGAACATGGGCAGCCAAAGTTTTGGCAATATGCAACAAGGCAACGCAAAAAAAGATTCATTGCAAAGAAGAGATAAGAATGCGGATTCAATAACCATCTATTACAAGTATTATAATAACAATGAAATACAAAAATTAGATACAAGTATTAATGATTTCTTTGTGCATTATCCAGTTCCTTATACTTCATATAATTTAGGTAATTTGGGTACCGCGTCAAAGTCTTATCTTTTTAATACCAATAAGCAAGTAGGTTGGGATGCTGGTTTCCATTCTTTTGACACTTACAATTATACTTTAGAAGCAACTCCTTTTTATCAAACCACTCGTCCTTATACAGAATTTGGTTATTTGTTAGGTGGAAAAGGAGAGCAGTTGGTAGAAATCAAGCATACTCAAAACAAGCAGCAACAACTTAATTATTCCTTTGAATACCGATTTTCTAATGCGCCAGGAAATGTAAAGAACCAAAGTTCTAATGCAAATAACATGCGTATTACTGCGCATTTCCAGTCCAAGCGTAAAAGGTATGAATCTTTTTTAGTGATGTTGTTTAACAAAACAGCATCGTCAGAAAATGGAGGATTAAAAAATGGAGCTTTGTTGGATAGTCTTTCTTTAAATGACCCATTTGAATTAGATACGAGGTTAGGAGTTAGTGGGGCTTCTTTTCGTAATCCGTTTAATACAAGTATTGCAACAGGAACTACTTATAGTCAAAACACTTTTGCATGGCGTCAATCTTATGATTTTGGTCAAAAAGATTCTATCGTAAAAGATACTATTGTCACACATTTATTTTATCCAAGATTGCGTTTACAGAATGAGATTAAATACTTGTCAAGTCAGTATTCATTTGCAGATGCAACTCCTTCGGTTGAAAATTACATGCAGTATTTTGGTGTATTATATGATCCCAAATACTCTGTTAAGTTCACCGATAACTGGAAGGTATTGTCTAATGAGTTTAGTATTATTAGTTATCCGGAAAAAATGAATAGCAATCAGTTTTTACAAGTAGGGGCAGGATATGCTCAAATGAATGCAACTTATCCTAGTCAAGATGGCTGGAGTAATTATGATATTTATGGACTAGCTGTTTACAAGAATAAAACAAGAAACCAATTATGGGATTTATTGGCATCTGGAAATTTATATTTAAATGGATTTCATGCAGGCGATTTTAATGCCCAAGCTTCATTGTCAAGAATCTTAACAAAGCAAGGTACTTATGTACAGCTATCATTTCAAAATACGAATCGAACCCCTTCTTTAAATACTATTGGCTTTACACAATTCCCAATTAATGGATTAACTACAATTAGTAAAGAAAATGCAACCATATTAGACGGAGTTGTTGGGAATAGGGCAAATGGTTGGAAGGTTGCAGCCAGTTATCAGTTGATTCAAAACTATCAGTATTTCTCTAGTAGTTTTCAGCCAGCAGTTTATGGGTCTGTTATGAATTATTTACGTGCTCAACTAGATCATAAAATTAAATTAAGTAAACACTGGAATTGGTATGATCAAATTACAGTACAGGCACTTGACCCTAATGCACCAGTACATGTGCCACTTTTATTAACAAGACAGCGTTTGGCCTTTGAAGGAAATTTTTACAAAAATTTAAATCTGTCTACTGGATTGGAATTGATATACCATACCAATTACAAAGCAGACGCTTACATGCCGTTTACTGGGCAGTTTTATTTACAGAATACTTATACAACGGAGAACAGGCCTACTGCAAATGCATTCTTAAATTTTATGATTAAGCGCTTTAAAGGGTATATCCGCCTTGAGAATTTAAACACATTATTGCCTACAAGTCCTTCATTAGGCAAGTCTTATAATTTCACTGCTCAAAATTATCCTACTGCCGGAATGTGGTTTAGAGTAGGTATTTGGTGGAATTTTATCAATTAATTACAATAAAGGCGTTTATTTACTTAGCGACTTTCATTAACTTTAATACAGGAACTTGTATAAACTAATTAATAAATATTTTATGAAAAAAAATCTAACTTTTTTATTGGCTTTTTTAATGATGGGTTTCTTTGCAGTTGCTCAAACCCCAACTACTATTAAAGTGTCTGGCAATTGCGGAATGTGTAAGAAGCATATCGAAAAAGCAGCAAAGGATGCTGGTGCTACAACTGCCAATTGGGATAAGGTTACTAAACTATTGACTGTTTCATTTGAAGCGGGCAAAACCACTACAGATAAAATAGAAACTGCAATTGCAGGTGCTGGATATGATACCGAGCACAAGGAAGCTAGTGCAGAGGCATATAAAAAGCTAGATGAATGTTGCCAATATGATCGTAAGACAAAGAAGCAATAATTTATTTCGTTTCTTTTGGATGCTTCCAATTAATACGACGACCAATATAACACTTTACAGTTGTGCCATTGGAAGCGTCTGTCATTCCTTTCCCAATTCCAAAATTAAATTCATACAAAGGGTGAAGAAATAAATCAATAGCTAGGAATAATTGATGTTCTTGATTAGGCAACTTATATGCGTTAAATATTTTTCCTGTATTCCCGTAATATTCAAAACCAACATTTGCTTTTTTAGAAACAGTGTAAGCGTATTTTAAAATTGGTTCAAACAAGTATTCCTTGTTGGTGAAAGAAACTCCAATATTTGGATTAAAGGATACATAATGATCTCCAACTGTTTTATCAAAAATAGGCCTGATTTCTGCACCCCAGTCTTTCTCTTTGGTTATTGGGTCTATTGAACATCCAATTTCAGAGGACAAGCTAATTCCCATTGGTAAGTTCCATTCATCTGGGGCTTTGACTCTTGGTCTAATATTGGTACCTGTGTATTGAATTTTACCATTGTTATTGTATGTGAATATGTAAAACCCAAATTCAAAATTTTCGCTAATTCCAGTTGTAACTTCAAGTGTTTGTAAAAATGGATGATAATTCTGATTAAATTTTGGCCCTGTGATACTATAGTTTGAATGAAGCTCAATCATGGTAGTATATTTAGGGGTAGTTGCTGAACCGTATACTTGAATTTCATTATTGTCTTGCGCAATTGAATGCTGAGTCAAGAATATTAATATTGGAAGTATTGTAAGCTTTTTGAAAGAGAGTTTCAACATAATTAAAATTTGAGCAAAGATAAGAATCAAAGAGATTGAGTGACTCCTAAATTTCAAAATATGCAAGACTGCCACCTACCCAGGTGGCATTTGCATTATAGCTAACGCCAATCATTTTGCCTTTACTAAGTCGGGCAAGGTTTAACGTGGCAATATATTTATTTTTCTTGTGGTCGTAAAAATAGAATAATCTAATTTCTGTTTTAGCTGATCCTGTAGGTGTTTCAATGATAGGAGCGTATTCTACTTTTTGTTGTAGAATCCAATTGTTTGGGTCTTTTATCTCTGTTATATCACTTTGCTTAACATCTATAATGACTCCTTGGCCAGCAAATGAAAATAAAGGTTTTAAAACATAGTCCTCAAGGTTGCTAGGAATTTCTTTTACATCAGACAAAAATCTTGTTGATGGCACATAACTTGAGTTTAAAAATGGGATTAAGTATTTGCTTATTCGATAAAAATGATTTGGGTGTGAAACCCATTCAACCCCTGTATTTTCTAAAAGTAATTTTGCCTTAGCTTGCATTTCGGGCGTTTGCTTTGTAAGTTCATCCCATACAATTCTATTATAGATTCTTTCTATTAAATGTGTTAGGCCATCCCTTACATAGCAGAGTGCGCCATCTTTTATAAACAATTCACTTAAGCAAACAATTGGAATGTTTAATAATTGCTTTGTATAATAAAAGTCTATTTTGGTTTTTTGTTCATGCGGGAATAATTCTAATAAAACTGTGTGTTTATTTTGGGCTCCTTTTATAATACTATTTAAATGATTTAAATATGTATTCTTGTCGTAGCCATTTAAATAAGGACTATAGCCCACAGGAATATCGAAGTTTTTTCTAAATGCGATATCATGCATTACTTCCATAGCGAATAAGGATGGGAATCCTTGTAATTCAATTAGCTTGGGTATGGCAAGGCCTTCATTGTCTTTGCAAATTGCAAAGTCCATTACTATACATTCGGGTAATGGGGCTTCATTTGGAGGTGTTTGTACATGCTTAAATGAGGAGTCTGTCTTTTCTTTAAAACTTGGGCTCGATATAAAACTGCAAACTTCATTACCTGCTTGTAAAAGTTTGTTCTTAGTGACGGCATCTATAAATATGGGCGTTTCTGCTAATCTAAATTCAATACATCCAGGAAAATCTTTTTCCATGTCAGCAATCATTTGCTTACTCTTTTCATCCGTATAGGATTTATTAAAGTTGTTTCTTAATGCTGCTATCATCCTGCAATTGCTTTGTCTAAAAAATTAGGGATCAAATGTTTATAGGTGCAAGAAATAGGGGAGGTTTCATCTAAATAATCAATAATGCGTTCCCATTTCTCTATTCCAAATTCTTGAAGTATAGATGCTTTTGTTTCGGGCTGATTAAAATATTCAATTAAATCTACCAATGCAGCTTCGGGATGAAACTGAACGCCATACATTGTTTCAGAAAATTTAATGGCCATAATGGCTCTTTCTAAAGGCACTTTAGGTCTCATTTTTTCCAATGCCATTATCTGAGCTTTCATTAATCTTATCTTCTCGTCATTAGGAGCTATAATTTGGTAGGACCTACTTTCCAATGCGTAAAAAGTTTCTTGTAATCCGTTAAACAAGTCATCTTCAATTAGTGTGTGCACTGGTAAAATACCAATTTGTCTGGACCTTCTTAATGAAACTGATCCTAAGTCAAAGTGCCTGCATGCAATTTGAAAACTATGACAAATCAAAAACACTGGTTTATTAAGTTCACGCATTTCATCCAACCATTGCGTGTATTGTATATCCCATTTTTCATTTACCGAATCTATTGGAGAACCTGGACCTCCACTTGAAATGTAAATGTCAAAATGCTTATCTGGAAGCGCGCACAAACCCCTTACGTTAAAAACGGTAACTGTTACTGTATGATCTTTATTTTCCGCCCATTCGTTAATAATATTATGAATGCAGTGCATGCCTATATTGGGTGCGCCGTCATACATGTCAAGTATTGCAATATGAATGGGGGAGGGTCCCATTATAAGTAGCTTAAGTTTGTTTTAGGACTTAACTGAAGTAATGTTTCATACATTAATTGAATCGTATCGGCAATATCTTTTTTATGAATCATTTCCACCGTTGTATGCATATATCTTAATGGAATTGATATTAATACCGATGGACATCCGTCATTCGCATATGCAAAACTATCGGTATCCGTTCCAGTGCTTCTGCTTAATGTTCTAAATTGAACTGGTATTTTTTTAGCTTTAGCAGTATCTTCCACAATTGCTAATAATTTATTATGAATAGCAGGAGCATACGCTAAAGAAGGTCCTTTACCACATTGAATATCACCTTCAATAGCTTTGTTAATCATTGGCGTATGGGTGTCATGGGTTACATCGGTAACAATTGCAATATTTGGTTTAATACGACGTGCAATCATTTCGGCACCTCTTAATCCAATCTCTTCTTGAACCGCATTCACAACGTATAATCCAAAAGGAAGCTTCTTTTTATTTTCATTTAAAAGTCTTGCAACTTCGGCAATCATAAATCCACCCACTCTGTTATCAAATGCACGACCTATGATAAAATCATTTGCTAATTCATCCATCCCATCGGTATAGGTTACCACTGCACCAATATGTATACCTAATGCTTCAACTTCTTTTTTAGATCTTGCGCCACAGTCCAATGTTAGGTTCTCTACTTTTGGTTGAGGTTCTTTTTGTTCTGGATTGCTGTATCTAGTGTGAATTGCAGGCCATCCAAATACGGCTTTAACTGGCCCTTTTTTCCCATGTATCCAAACACGCATACTTGGTGCAATTTGATGGTCAACGCCGCCGTTTCTTTTTAAATAAATTAAACCTTGATCGTTTATATAATTTACAAACCAACTAATTTCATCGGCATGCGCTTCTATCACTACTTTAAACGGAGCATCTGGATTAATTACTCCAACCGCTGTTCCATAAGGATCCGTAAATGTAGTATCAACATATTTTGAGATATAATTTAACCAAATTTTTTGGCCACTGGTTTCAAATCCAACCGGAGAAGGGTTGTTAATATATTCTTTTAAAAACGCGTATGCATTTGCATTAATTAACTCTTTTTTTGAACCAGATTTAGCTGATTTACTGCTTGCTTTTGCCATAAAATTTAGTTTGATTTTATCAAGTGCAAGATACTACATATTGTAATTATATTTTAGGGCCATTTTGTTGAGAATATTGATACTTTTGCAGATATGATAGGTAAGGATATTAATTTGCCATTTTCAATAGAAAAACTTTGGAATCTTTCAACCGAGGAGTTCCTGCATGTAGCTGGTCAGGTAGCAATATTTCAGGCAGAAAACAATCCAGTCTATAAACAATGGATAACGCTTTCAAAACAATCAGTAAGTGGACTTGGTACGGTTAATGCCATCCCTTTTTTGCCTATTTCTTTTTATAAAAATCAGGACATTTATATTGGTGAAAAACCAAGTACACTATTTGAAAGTAGTGGCACAACTCAGGACGTAGTGAGTAAACATTGGGTAACAGATACTAATATATATGAAGAAAGCTTTTTAAAATGCTTTGAATTATTTTATGGCAGTCCAAAGGATTACTGTATTATAGGTTTATTGCCTTCTTATTTGGAGCGTAAGCATTCTTCGTTGGTTTATATGGTTGACAAACTGATTCAGGTTTCAGGGCATTCAAAAAGCGGTTTTTATTTGAATGAATTTGAAAAACTCAATAATGTATTAAATGAATTGGAATCTAATAAAGTAAAAACCTGGTTTATTGGTGTGAGTTTTGCGTTAATTGATTTTAGCATTGCATTTCCAAAGCAATTAAGATATGCTACGGTAATTGAAACAGGTGGAATGAAGGGGAGGAAACAAGAGCTTACTAAATTTGAGCTACATAGTTTGTTAAAAAAGAATCTTGGCGTAAATACAATCCACTCAGAATATGGTATGACCGAATTATTAAGTCAGGCTTATTCTTTAGGAGAAGGTATATTTAAATGCCCGCCCTGGATGAAAGTGTTGGTTGGAGAAGCCGAAGATCCTACTGCATTAAAAACTAAGGGCAGAGGGGTATTGCATATTATTGATTTAGCAAATATTTATAGTTGTTCCTTTATTGCAACGGAAGACATGGGTGAAATACATGAAGACGGTAGTTTTCATGTGCTAGGAAGGGCTGACAATAGTGATAGAAGAGGCTGTAGCTTGCTTGTTATTTAGTCTTTTAACAGTTTTTCAATCTCTACAACATACATTTCATTTACGTCATAGTTGTATTGTCTCTTGTCTGTTTTATCTCTATTCTTAATAATTAATGGCTCGGTATTTTGTGTAGCCATTTTAAATTTCTGATTTATTTTTATAAAATGATCGCTTCTACTTTTATTTTGAGTTAATGTGTCTTTTTGTTGAACACCAATAATTTTATTGATTGATTTTGTAGAAAGTTCTTCGCCCTTTAAATTATTTTGGTATAAAGCTTCAATTAATTCTTTTTCGATAATATTTAAACTATTAAAAAAGTTTCTGTATAAGATTGTCGCTAATTCTTTTGGTATTCTTTTCCTTCTAAAAATATTGGATCTAAACACAAATGCAATTAATACGACAATAATAATTATGTAAAAACTTGATTTATTATTAGATACAAAGTTTTTGGAAATCTCTATTAAGCTAGATTTATTATTATATACTTGAATAATATTAATTGTATCAAGTGCTTTTAAGTCTATTGGTGTTTTAATCCAATCTAAATTTTTATCACCGTCTAATCTCAAATAATAAAGTACATTACCAAGGTTAAATTGAAAACCTGTTTCTAGTTTTGCTTTATCATTGTTATAAACACTAAGCCAAACCTGTCTTAGTCTATTATTCTCTTTTACATTAAAACGGCCAAGTTTATTATTATCAAAGTCTATCCAGTAAAAGTCAAGTTGGGTTTGAAAGACGAATAATTTATTTAAATGCAATTCGATATCATGTGAATGCTTGTTCTCAAATATTTTTTTAAATTCAGGTGTTAGTTTGCCTAGTGCTTCCCAATTTCTAGTATGAAAATCGTATACATAACAACTATCTGTTGCAGAGGTCTCAAATGAACTAGGGTAGTTTGGGTAATAATATGAGTTTGTAACGAATAATTTCGGATCCTTGCGTTGGTCGTCATAATGCATAACAGCATCTCTTTGATCGTCAAAATAACTTTGTACAGACCTATTGGATTGAACCAGTTCCCATTGGTTGGTTTGTTTGCTATAATAGCTAAAAATTCCTCTTATTTGCCAAAAACCAAGCCCACCATATTGGAATAATGTATCATTTATGAAAAAGTTCTGCGAGAAGAAACTAACACCGGAATGGTTAGTTTTATCCAATCTGTTTAAGTGAATACGACCATTTAGGTTTACTGCTTGATATAGCCTACCTGTACCTAAAGGTTGTATGTATACATCCTTCCCTTTTTTTATCACATTGGAGTTAGTGAAAAGCTGGTTTTCTAGTCCAAAATTGAAATTATTGGGAATGGTAAAGCTTGTATTATTTATAGTATCACTTAGTAATAAATTTAGAAGCTTCTCTTCATGCTTTTTTAATAGGTAAATTTCCTTTTGTGCAAACAAGTTCGCATTTAAGTTTATTAAAAATAGTATGATAATTGCTTTCTTCATTTACTCAATTACAAAACAAAAGTATAGAAAAAATATAATAAGAAATTTACTTATTTTTTTTCAT
>CAIJFI010000006.1 GCA_903819975.1 uncultured Bacteroidota bacterium
AATAACTGTTGGACCAAATGGCACTTATACATTTACAGCAACTGCTGCTGGCACTTATACGTACACAGTGCCTGTATGTGCACCAGGTCAAACAACAAACTGTCCAACAGAAACTTTAGTAATAACAGTTCCTGTAAACACATTAACAAATGACGCTGCAACAGCATATGTAAATATTCCTACTGCGGGAAATGTCTCAACAAATGATGTGGTTCCTGCTGGCACTACTTATGGTCAACCAGCTCAATTAACAGGAGCTACCATAACCGTAAATGGAGATGGCACATATTCATTTACTGCAACTACTGCAGGAACTTATACTTATACTGTTCCTGTATGTGCACCAGGTCAAACAACAAACTGTCCAACAGAAACTTTAGTAATAGTTGTAACTGATCCAACGCCACCGCCGCCAGTAATTAATATTGTCACTCCTGATTTTGGTGTAACTGATATTAATGTTCCTGTGACAGGAAGTGTTGCAACCAATGACCAAGTTCCAACTGGAACAACTTATGGTCAACCTGCTGCAAATGCTACTAATCCAACAGGTGCTACGATTGTAATAAATCCAAATGGAACTTATACATTTAATGCAACTAAAGTTGGTACATATACTTATTATGTTCCTGTTTGTACTGCTGGTCAAACAAGTGGATGTCCATTGGTTCCATTAGTAATTACTGTAAGTGATCCATTAATTAATACCAACCCACCAATTGCTAATCCAGATGTGGTTACAACAATTGAAAACACAGCGGTTACAACAAATGTATTGGCAAATGATAAAGCGTCAAATGTTGGAGTAAGTTTAAATCCTGCAAGCGTAAGCATTGTAGCACAACCTAAACATGGTACTGTGATAGTTAACTCAGATGGTACAATTAGTTACACTCCTACAAATGGTTTTGTTGGTACAGATAGTTTATCATATAATGTTTGTGATAATAATACACCAATACCAAATTGTAAAACTGCTTATGTTTATTATACTGTAAAAGCTGCAACCGCCCCTGCAGCAACTGTTGCAGCAGATGACTTTGCAAGAACTTTTGCAGGCAGTCCAATTGGCGGTAATGTATTAAGTAATGATAAGAACACTGCAGGTGCTCCTTTAACTGTTACTGGGAATTCTACAGTGCCTGCTAGTAAAGGAACTTTCGTTATGAATGCGAATGGTACTTACACCTTTGTGCCTGCTCCAGGATTTACAGGACCGGTAGATATTACTTACACTGTTTGTGGAGGCACTCCTTCTGTATGCACCAACGCAACTTTACACTTATTAGTAGAGCCGGTTATTCCAACAAAGATTTTAGACATAACCAAAGTTGCGAATGATGCTAAAATGAATATGGATGGAAGCTTTAATTTAAATTTTATAATAAAGGTAAAGAATTTGACTTCTGATTATATTGATAGCGTTTTAGTAAAAGATGATTTAACTAAGGTGTTTACTGATACAAGAGGAATATCTATTGTGTCCCTTGACGCATCTGGTAAATTAGTTAAGAATATCAATTATAACGGCATTAGTAATACAGACTTATTATTAATTCAATCTGCATTAGATGCTAAGAAAGAAGATTCAATAAGCTTAACTATTAATGTTGCTTCCAACTTATCAGGTAATTTCCAAAATACAGCTATTGTGACTGCGCCAACATTGAATGGCTTGGTAAATTTAAAATCTACCGATCCAAATAGTATAGTTTCAGCTGGTGATACAACACGTAAGCCAACAGAATTTATTATTCCTAAAGTGGATGTAGTTATACCAGGTGGATTCTCTCCAAATAATGATGGAATTGATGACACATGGGTAATTAAACGACCATTTGGCACTATTATTTCTGTTAGGGTATTTAACCGATGGGGTAACGAAGTTTTCAGTAATTCAAATTACCAAAATGACTGGAGAGGCAAAGGGGTAAGCAACTTTATAGGAGAGGATGTGCCAGAAGGAACGTACTTCTATATTGTTGAAGCTACTGACGCCAATAATGTTACAAGAAAATTTGCATCATCGTTAACCCTTGTAAGATAATAAGATGAAAATGAAAAAATTATATACTTTTTTTACCGGGTTGCTAATTGTGCTTTCAATCTTGTTAAGTAACAATGTAACTGCACAAACCGAGCCAATGTATTCCCAATATATGTATAATATGTTGGGCGTTAATCCAGCCTATGCGGGAAATAGAGAAGCGACAGGCTTAAACTTTTTTCAGCGTAGACAATGGGTTGGTATTTCGGGTGCGCCACAAACCACTTCAGTTAGTTTAGATGGTGCTGCGAAAGATAATAGACTAGGATGGGGCGTTCAATTTTACGACGACAAACTTGGTGTTGAAAAAGCAGACGGAGTTAACTTCATGTTAGCGACACATATTCAGGTTTCAGAAAAAGGAACACTTTCGGGAGGCTTAAGCGTCGGTCTTATGAACTATCGTATTGATCTAATGAATGTACAAGGTCGTTACACTCCAAGTGATCCTGCTTTTTATTCAAATTTCAACAAATGGTTGCCAAATGTTGGATTAGGACTATATTATAATACCGATAAGTTTTATGCTGGAATCGCAATTCCCAATGTTTTAAAGTCCCGATTAAGTGCATTTGATGTCATGAATTCTGGTATACAAAAAGTAAATAGTACGCATCTATTTTTTACAACTGGTTATGTAATTGATATTAACGAAGACGTTAAAATAAAGCCTTCCACTATGATCAAAGCAGTTGGTGGTGCTCCAATTGAAGCTGACTTTAACACAAATGTATGGTTAAGAGATGTTATTGGTTTAGGATTCTCGTATCGTACAGGGGATGCAATGGTTGGTATGATTGAGGCACAAGCAAATGAGAATCTGAGAATTGGATATGCCTATGACATGACCATTTCGCCTTTAAAATATTACAATAATGGATCTCACGAATTATTGCTTAGATATGAATTTGGTACCGGTAAATCAAAAATTAAATCAACAAGATATTTTTAGTGTAGATAAAATTTGGTAAAGAGAATTATTAAAGAACTAAGTGAAAAACATGAAACGAATAATATATATAGTCCTATTCATCGCAATCTCTAATGGAGTATTGGCTCAACAAAATATGAATGCAAAAAAGGCAAGTCGTATTTTGAAACAAGCTGATAAACAAATGAACTTGCTTAAATATGCATATGCAATCCCATTGTACAAAACCTATTTGGCACAAGGGGGTAAAGATACTTCTGCATTCAAGCAATTAGGATTTGCATATAAAATGGTAAACCAATATGATAGCGCTCTTTTCTATTACACAAAAGCAAGCAATGCGGGTGTTAAATCAGGAAATATCATTCCTGAACTACAAGCAAATATTGGTAATTTTAGTAATGCTGTTAAAGGTTATGAAAACCTAATTGCCGAAAATAAGACCTTATTATTTGATACTAGATTATATGGGTTTGTCAACATCAATAAATTTTATGCTGATTCATTAGACTATAAAATTTATTATACTAAAGTGAATTCTCCTTATAACGATTTTAATCCCATATTATTTAAAGATGGTATTGTATTTGAATCTAATCGTGTTTTAACAAAAACTAAGAGAAAGCGTACAAAAATTGAAACACCCGAATTTTCTTGGGATGGGTCAGGGTATTCGAGATTATATTATTTGCCAAATAAAAAAGACATTAGACTAGATAGTCTTATTATACCAGAATGGAAAGATAAAAAAATTGATTTCAATTCATTATATAGAGGTACAAGTAATGACAATCGCATTATAGATAAAAGTATGGGTTATATTCCTATTTCTTTTAAACAAGATTCAAGTATTGTTTTGTTTTCAAAACAATTTGGAGCTAGATTAAATATAGGTTCAATAACTTTTACGCAGGACGGGAAAACGGCTTATTATACCAAAAATGGTCGTAGTACAAAACAAGGTTATTTGTTAGAGGTGTGGGAAGCTAAATTTAAAGATGGCAAATGGAAACCAAGCAATAGGTTGTTTTTTAATAAATATTCCTATAGCTATTTTCATCCTGCTGTTACGCCAGATGGTAAACGTTTATATTATGTGTCTGATGAACCTAATGGTTTTGGAGGTACAGATATTTATTACATTGAAAAAAATGAAGATGGATCTTGGAAGCCAACTGCCAATGCTGGTCAAGATATCAATACAGCAGGCAATGAATTATTTCCAAGTTTTTATGATGGCAACTTCTATTTTAGTAGCAATGGACATCCTGGTTTAGGAGGATTGGATATATTTAAATTAGGCAAGGATGCTAGAGGTGATTTATCAGTAATAAATTTAGGGTATCCTGTTAATAGCAATAAGGATGACATTAGTTATACAATTAAAGGTAGTACAGGTTTTTTCAGTTCTAACAGATATGGTAGCGATGATATTTTTGCATTTGACTATGCCCCGGTTTATATTACAATGAATGGGTCTGTTGCTGTTGATAGTATTATGGCACCCGGCAAAATAGTTTATCTATTACAAAAAAATGATATTGGTAGAATCCAAATTATAGATAGTGCTATAGTTAATAAAAATGGTGCTTATGCATTCAAAGGTCGTCCTAATAAAGACTATACTATTGTTACTTATGATGCTAGTGGTGCTAAATATGAGAAGCCAATTAAATCAAATGATTTCGTTAAAATTAATGACACTTATACTAAACAAGTAGCGTTGATTAATATTCCATTATCTGCTAAGGAATTAGCTGCTAAAAAAGCAATACAGGAAAATATTGAATCTCAGCAGCAAGTTACCATTACTAAGTTGTTTGCAAAAACAGTTGACTCCTTAATGAAATTGAGTAAGGAGTATTTGGAGTTGCACCATCCGTTTGATCAAGTGGCAATCATTAAAAAAGATTTACCAGGTTACTACGATTTAATCAAAAAAATTAAGGTAATGAAAGGCAGGGATATTGTCATTGTTTCAGCTACTGACTGTAATGGTACAGATGTTTACAATGAAGGATTGTCCCAACGTAGAGCAGAACACATTTATAAAACACTTGCGAATATTTCTACAAATAATGTTGTAGTTAAACATGTTGGAGAAAGAGAGTTGCTAAAAGCTTGTGATGATGTCAAAAAGAGTATTGAAGAGCAAGTTGTTAATAGATATAGTTATGTATTTATTATTGATAAGAAATAATTTAAAAGTATTGTAATGATTGGATTAAAAAATAATTTAAGTACAAGGGAATTAGTTGCAAATTTAGCTTCAAGGGAGCGTGAAGTATTTGACGCTATTGTAAAAGGGTTAAGAACTAAGGAAATCGGCGATAAATTTAATATAAAAGCAAATACAGTGTCAACGATTAAGAAAGTGATTTTTCGAAAGCTAAAAGTTTCATCTAATATTGAGTTATACAAAATTGCACAAGAGTGTGAATTGGTTTAGTTTTTAGGTTATCTAAAACTGAATTTTCATACTACCAAATACGCCAAAGTTTTGTACTGGTTGCATTCTTGATGGCGTATAATTGGCAGGATAAGGTGGAGCGCTTCTCCATACAAAATCTACTCTAAAGAATTTAAATATATTGTCTAATCCCGTTCCGAACTCTAAATAAGTATGGTCTCTCAATGAACGTAATTGATAAGGCCCAAATTCTGTTCGATTAAAGGCTTTGTTTGAAGCATTCATGTTTCCCCAAACTCCTTTTAAGTTCCAAAATTGTCTGATTTTAGTTTTTCTTAAAATTGGGATTAAATTAATTAGTTTTTTCTCAATATTATGTTCAATTTGAAATCCTGCATAGGTGTCACTATAATATTCAAATCGGTTCATTAAGTTAAATCCATTTTTATTATAAACGTAAACTTCATTACCTGGATGAAGTTCTAAAAGCATAAATGGAAGGCTGTCCCCATAAATTTTTCCACCATAGGCATTGTAACTAAGGGTACCAAAATTTGGGATTCTTAATTTTTGACTTATAGATGCATTTATTTTAGTGTAATTGTATTTGCCACCAATGAGGCCATTGATTGCCTGACTAACGTTTAGTTCGTAGATTGGTTTATTTCCTTTAAATCTTATTTTTCTTCTATTGGTCTCAATTTTTTTCTCTCCTGGAGCATATCTAATTCGATATAAAATATTAGAATTCATTATGTCTCCATTTGTAAAATTAGTTGATGTCGGTAATGGGGTATATGGGACATAGTCTGTTCTGCTAATGGTAACATTGTTACTTATTCCAGATTCCCAGTCCTTGGTAATACTTAATTTATATTCTTCTAAACCCAGATATTTTTGAGGAATTCCTGGTCTTCTGAAAACTTGTGAAAATATATTATCAGTAGTGATATCAGCTTCGCTAAATCTTACACGACCATTGTCTAAGTCTTTTAAATATGAAAATTCTGTACTTAGTCCTTTAATAGTTTTCGCATTATACCTAATTCCAAGGTTTTCTTTGAACTTTTGATCTTTAATGCCATAAGCTAAGTATCCATAAAGCCTAAGTGATTTGCTAAATTTAGATGTTGTACCTAAATCAAATCTTAACCTTGTTTGTTCTAATTGATTGCCGCTAATCCATTTGTACCAAGGCCCAATTTCAATACTGCCGTATTTTAGATGACCATCAACTAAAAATTCAATTTTTCTGGTGTAGTCTTTGAAAATTGGGATGGATTTTAATGTATCAATCATCTTTAAAATATGCTGCTCATTATTGTTCAAATTATCATGTCTAGCTGCATTCCAATAAGTTTTTCCTTTTGCATTTATATCATCTAGATAACTTATTTCATTTTGTTTTTTATTTAAACTTAATACACTGTCAATTACATGTTCATTAAATTCAAAATGCTGGTAGGAGTTACTTTTCCTAATTACTAATGTGAGCTTATCTTTAGGAAATGGAGAAATATCGGCTGTTGTTTTGTCTTTTGAAAAAATATATTTCCCATTTTCAGACTTTTCGAATTCTTGATATATGTTTAGTCGGTTAATGAAATTAACATCTGCAGTTTTAGAAATATTTAAATTAATCTTATGTATGGCCCAAGTGGAAGCGTCAATCCAAGCATCTCCTGCAAATGTATTTTCGCCCTCATTTAATGGTGTAAATAGTAAATGCAATACTTTAATGCCTTTAATATATTGCGTATCTGCGCCCTTAAACTTATAGAATTTATCAGCAAAATCACTAATAGGACTTACAAACTCTTTTCCAAATAATTTTACGTAATTTTCGTAAATGTTAATGCTTTGATTCGCGTCCCCAATAAGTTGGTTGATATTAGGATTATTAATACCATGTGTTTGCGTTGCTTTTACAATTTCTTTTGTCTTACTTGGTGCTTTGGAATAATAATAATCCGACAAAGTCTCGGTCATTAAAAATGGCAAAAATGGCTTTTCTTCCGAAACACTGTCAATATTATCAAGTATGAAAGAAAACTGCTTTAAAAAAGGGATATTCGAAAAACTATTTCTATTTACATTATTTAAGTCTAATTCTAATTTATTGTAAAGTTCCGCTTTGTATTTTGCATAGTTATACGGATTGTTATGCGTTTTATTTTTTACGACCAACTTCCACCATCTATCTCCCTTATTAAATTTTGACTTTACCGTAACACCTTCATTTGTATTTAATGTTTCGAGTGTTAATTTGAAATTTAACCTTTCAATATCTTTAATTGAAAATTTTGTGGCGTCAAATCCTACATAACGCACAACAATAGAGTCCCTTGGATAAGGAGATTTACTTAATGTATAATTCCCTAAACTATCACAGATTACACCTGCTTTTGCAATTTTCCATTTTAATGAAGCATAGGGGATGGGTTCTTGTGTAAATCCATTAATTACCCTACCTTGATAATAGGCATTAGTTTGGGATTGGCATATCCCAAATATTAGGCATAGAAATATCGAAAAAAGGTACTTTCCCAAGGGTAGATTATATCCTACAAAATACGACTCAAATGGCTTTATATTAGCTTTTGTTGATACTTTTTAGGTATTTCTACTCAAATTTTAACCAAAAAGTATAGGAATTATTACATTATTTTTTTATTACACTAATTGCATATCCTCCACCAGGAGCTGAGAATAGGTTTAACTTAGTATTGCTATTTACAATCACCTTTTTTATGGTATACGCTTGTGGATTGGTTTTATAATGTGCATCTTTTGAATCTGCATAAACAGTTGCTTCATAGCTAGCACCCTTGTCTAAGAAATCAAATTGAATAGTTGAGTTTCGTGGAGTAATGCCATTTACATTTCCTATAAACCAGTTATTCGTGCCTTTTGCTTTTCTTGCTACAGTAATATAGTCACCAGGTTCCGCTTCTAAATATTTACTATCGCTCCAGTCCAATGCAACGTCTTTAATAAATTGAAATGCATCTGGGAAACGGTTGTAATTTTCTGGTATGTCGGCAGCCATTTGTAAAGGACTGTACATGGTAACATACAAAGCCAATTGATTTGCTAAAGTGCTGTTTACATGAGAGTGATTATTTGGGCTTAGTTTACTTACATCCATTTCAAATATACCTGGAGTATAATCCATTGGGCCTCCAATTAAACGTGTAAAAGGTAGGATGGTAACATGGTTGGGTTTTGACCCGCCAAAAGCTTGGTATTCGGTTCCTCTTGCTGCTTCATTGCCAATTAAATTAGGGTAGGTTCTGCAAATACCTGTGGGACGAACTGCTTCATGTGCATTTACCATTATTTTATATTCTGCTGCTTTTTCAACTGCATACTGGTAATGATTCACAGCCCATTGGCTATAGTGAAAATCACCTTTTGGAAGGATTGGCCCAACATATCCACTTTTAACGGCATCATACCCATTGTCTTTCATAAACTGATATGCTTTGTCCATATGACGCTCATAGTTTCTTACTGCGCCAGAAGTTTCGTGATGCATAATCATTTTTATTCCTTTTGATTTTGCGTATTCATGAATTCCTTTCACGTCAAAGTCTGGGTAAGGAGTCAAGAAATCAAATACATTATCTTTTGCGTGACCAAACCAATCTTCCCAACCTACATTCCAACCTTCCACTAATACACCATCAAACCCGTTGGAAGCTGCAAAGTCAATATATTTTTTTACGTTTTGGGTTGTTGCTCCATGTGTTCCATTAGGTTTTGCATGCACAAAATCGGTAACACCTAATTGTACCGAAGGGTAGTCGTTGGTATATGACCAACTGCTTTTACCTGAAATCATTTCCCACCATACACCTACATATTTTACAGGTTTAATCCATGATGGGTCTGCAATTTTGCTTGGTTCATTTAAATTTAAAGTCATTTTTGAGGCAAGAATTTCTCTTGCATCATCACTCACCATAATAGTTCTCCATGGTGTTGTACATGGTGCTTGTAAATTTCCTTTGTCTCCATTTGCATTAGGGGTTAACCAAGATTCAAAAACCATATTTTTGTCATCTAAGTTTAAATGCATTGCTCCGTAATTATACAAAGCTGCTTCATGCAAATTAATATATAAACCTTCTGCTGTTTTAAGCATTAAAGATGTTTGTACACCTGTTGTAGAGAAAGATGTTTGTGATGCATTACCTGTTACTGCCCCTTTAAATAAGCCGCGTATTTCTGATAATTTAGAAATGGTATAATCATATTCCTGTGTATCATAATCTCCTGGAATCCAATAAGCAGTATGGTCTCCAGTCATAGCAAATTGTGTTTTCTCTTCTTTAATTGTAAAGTATACTAAATTATTTTGTTGTGGGAATTCATAGCGGAAACCTAGGCCATCATTAAATAATCTAAATCGAACAATGATTTTTCTATTTGTGCTTGTCTGATTTAAAGTGACTGCTAATTCATTGTAGTTATTTCTAATATTTGCTACTTCACCCCAAACAGGCTTCCAAGTTTCGTCAAATGTTGCAGTTTTGGTATCTGATACTGTAAATCCGTTTAATAATGAGGTAGGATCTTTTTCTAATTCAAATCCTAGTTTGCTAGCCTTTATTACCTCTTTGTTTTTATACATTAAACGATAGGTAGGTGTACCGTCATTTAACAATGAAAAACTTAAGGTTAATTGTTGATTAGGGGATTTTAATTCTTGAGCATTTGCTGTATTTATAAATAGTACGTAAGCAAGTAAAAAGGATAATAAGTATCTCATTATTTTGGTGTTTATTATTAACGTTGCAAAAATAAAGGATTTGAGTATATGGGTGTGTGAGGTAGGTCAGGAACTAAAATTATTGACCAAAATTTAAGTTTTTTAGGGTATTAAACATATATTAGATAAATATTATGGATACAAATTTTATTGACCAGTCAAATTATGAGGAAAGCAAATGGTTGCTTCGCATCATCCTCTGGTATTAGGCCTACCCTAAGCCCTCGGATGGTTGCTTCGCAACATCCTCTCGTTTTGGGCAGGACCAAAATAGGATTGCTCCCTTCGGTCGCATCCTCTCGTTTTGGGCAGGACCAAAATAGGATTGCTCCCTTCGGTCGCATCCTCTCGTTTTGGGCAGGACCAAAGCCCTTTAATAACATCAGTGCCTGATTTTTTAGCTTTTTTGTTTTTGCTACCGAACAAAAGCACTCGCTTCGCTCGTTTGTTAATTCGATTCACCTGAATTTCGAAGCAAGCTTCAAATTCCGTCTCATCTCTTTAACAACCACTTCGTGGCTTTTGTTTCGGGTCTTGGCAACAAAAAAGCCCATGCTTTTCGCATGGGCTTTGTGACCGCGTTAGGATTCAAACCTAAAACCCCCTCATCCGTAGTGAGGTACTCTATTCAGTTGAGCTACGCAGCCATTCCGTTTCCTAGCTAGGCTAGAAAGGGGTGCAAATATACCTCAATTTCCGATTCTTCCAAAGGATTTTTAGGTATTTATTGTCGAATTATAAGCTAATAACTAGTAATGCCATCTTACAAAGGCCTCGATTGCCGCATATTTGGTTAATCCCAAGCGTGCATATAAATCGGCTGTATTTGCGTTTCTTATCTCGGCTCTTTGCCAAAACTCTCTAGCATCCGTTCCTTGGAATGGCACGCTGTCCTTTTGAGACTGATGTATAAAGATACCGAAACGCTTTTTCATAACTTGGTCTGGACTCATTGGTACTGCCATTTCAATTTCAGAAATATCCCATTCCTGCCATGCACCTTTATACAACCATACCCAACAGTCTTTAACCCACTCATCTCCAGCTGCTTTTAATCGACGCATGCTTTCAAAAATAACTTCTAAACATACTTTATGTGTACCATGTGGATCGGCTAAATCACCTGCGCAATATATTTGATGTGGCTTTACTTTTCTAAGTATTTCCATAGTGATTTCAACATCATCTTCACCCATAGGTTTTTTATCTATCGCACCCGTTTCGTAAAAAGGTAAATTTAAGAAGTGGTAATTTTCTTCGGCAATTCCTACATATCTACAAGTTGCTTTCGCTTCACACCTTCTTATTAATCCTTTGATAGCTCTAATTTCAGAGGTATCTAATTCTCCTGCTTTTTTACTTCCTAAGAATGCGCTAGCTTCTGATAATATTTCATTACTCTTTTTATTATCAATTCCAAACATATCTTCAAAGCCTACTGCAAAATCTAAAAATCTTGTAACAAATTCGTCAGTCACTGCAATGTTGCCACTTGTTTGATATCCAACATGCACATCGTGTCCTTGATCATGTAGGCGCATAAAAGTCCCACCCATGCTAATGATGTCATCATCAGGATGTGGAGAGAATATCATGACTCTTTTTTGGCTTGGGGTGCTACGTTCTGGATGCGCAGGAATTACAGCATTTGGTTTTCCACCAGGCCATCCTGTGATAGAATCACGCAACATGTAAAACACTTGCAAGTTAATTTCATACACCGATTCTTTTAACACTAACAAATCGGCCAAGCTATTTTCTTTGTAATCATCCGCAGTTAAACTCAACACCGTCTTATCTAATTTTAAAGCCAATTCAATTACTGCTTTCTTAATCATTTGAGGTGTCCAGTCATTTGTGCCTGTTAACCATGGAGCTTTGTTACGCGTTAATTCAGCAGCAGCATATTCATCTACTATAAATGTGCAGTCGTCATGGTTTTGTAAAACACTTGCTGGCACTTGTTCTGTTACATCACCTTCTACTGCCTTAGCTACGATGTCTGCTTTGTTTCCCCAAGCAAGTAATACAATTTTCTTAGCTTTCATAATACTGCTAATACCCACTGTGATTGCTAGTCTTGGTACTTTATTCATATCATGCCACTCATATAAGTTGGCGATACGTGTTTGGTTATCCAAATGAATAACTCTTGTTTTGGAATGAAAGCTGGAACCTGGTTCGTTAAAACCAATATGTCCATTCTTGCCAATTCCTAAAACTTGTAAATCAATTCCTCCAATTTTTTCAATCGTTTGTTCATATGCCAAACAACTTTCTTTTAATTCATCTTTGTTCCATTCTGAATTAGGAAGATTTATATTTTTCGGATCTATATCCACATGGTCAAATAAGTGTCTATGCATAAAGCTCCAATAACTTTGGTAGGCACTTCTTGGAATAGGATAGTATTCGTCTAAATTAATTGTTATTACATTTTTAAAACTTAATCCTTCTTCTTTATGTAAACGAACTAGTTCTTTATACAAAAGGATAGGAGTGGCTCCTGTTGCCATACCCAACACACAGGGTAAATTTTGAGCTTGTTTTTCTCTAATTAATTTTGCAATTTGAGCTGCAAGTGCATTAGAACCCTCGGTTGGATTCTTATAAATTTTTACGGGGACTTTTTCAAAAGATTCTAGCATAGCAATTAGTGTAAAATGTACATAATAAAAATACAAAAAAAACGCCCCATTTAATTGGAGCGTTTCTAGTATTTAGTCTACTTTATTAATTTTAATCATGTTGGTTGGTAAGTGCATCTTAACTGGTGTACTTCCTGTATTCACAACAATATCATCTTTCTTAACAAAATTATTATCTTTTAAGATTTGAATTTGATCAGTAATGATTTTATCCAAACTTTCTTCTTGTGCATAGTAAAATGCTTTCACGCCCCAACTTAAACTCAATTGGTTCACCAAACTCTTTTCTTTTGTAAAGATAAATAATGGAGATTTTGGACGGAAGCTACTTAACATAAATGCAGTGTAACCACTTTGTGTCATACCCACTAAACCTTGTGCATCTGCATCTTCGGCTAACTTACATGCATTGTAACACAAAGCATCACTAACAAAAGAAGGTGAATGTGGTTGTGGTTTTAAATCTTCTGAACGGTTGTAGTTGTAACCATATTGCTCCACTTCAGAAATAATTTTACGCATTGTTTCAATTACCAATACTGGGAATTGACCTGTTGCAGTTTCGCCACTTAACATTACCGCATCAGCTCCTTCAATTACCGCATTGGCAACGTCTGTGATTTCTGAACGGTTTGGCTTAACTCTATCAATCATAGATTCCATCATTTGTGTTGCCACAATTACTGGTTTCGCTCTATGTAAACATTTTTTAATAATTTCTTTTTGGATCAAAGGAATTTTTTCTACTGGTAATTCAACTCCTAAGTCACCTCTTGCTACCATGATACCATCACTTGCGTTAATAATATCTCTTAAGTTAACAATTGCTTCAGGCATTTCAATTTTTGCAATAATCTTTGACTTGCTATTGTTTTTATTTAAGATTTCTCTTAACATTTCAATATCTGCAACTCTTTTTACAAAGCTTAATGCAACCCAGTCTAATTCTTCTTTAATAATAAAATCTGCATCTAAAAGATCTTTCTCAGTCAATGCTGGTAATGAAATTTTAGTATCTGGTAAGTTCAATCCTTTTTTAGAAGAGATAATACCACCTAAGCTTACTGTAACTTTTACATCACCATTAGCCTCTACACTTTTCACTTTCACTTCAATCTTTCCATCATCAATCATAATAGTATTACCTACAACAACATCACCTGCTAGGTTAGGGTAGGAAACATATATTTTTTCCATAGTACCAATACACTTGTCATTTGACAATGTAAGTACGTCGCCTACTTTAACTTCTAATCGGTTGTTCTCAATTTCACCTACACGTAATTTAGGCCCTTGTAAATCTCCTAATATTGCAACTGTAAGACCTAATTCTTTATTAATACCACGGATATTATCAATGATTTTTTTCTTGTCCTCATGGCTTCCATGAGAAAAGTTTAATCGAAATACATTCACACCAGCAATCACTAATGCTTTTAATTGATCGTAAGTTTCACAAGCTGGACCTACAGTAGCTACAATCTTAGTTTTATGATGTACCTGTTTTAAATTTTCTTGACTCATTGTTATTATTGGGGTTATTTTTCTAATACTGTTTTTGCTAAAATTAGCTAGCTAAGATTTTTACAATCTTTAACCATTCTTCTGAAATTTTTTGTTTTGCTTTTACTGCATTGTCTAATGGAGTGTATTTCATTTTATTATCTTCAATACCAACCATCACATTGTGTGTGCCATTTAATAAACACTCTACCGCATGGTAGCCCATTCTGCTTGCAATTAATCGATCCAAACAACTTGGCGCTCCACCTCTTTGTATATGACCTAAAATACAAACACGAATATCTGCATTTGGTAATCTTTGTTTTAAGAAATCACCAACTTGATTCCCGCCGCCAAATTCATCACCTTCTGCAACTACTATTAAGTTTACTAATTTCTTTCTTTTTTCTTTCTCTGTTAATGCAGAAACCAATGCTTCCATATCTGTTTTAGATTCTGGAATCAAAATGTTTTCAGCTCCTGTTGCAATACCACTATGTAAAGCAATATACCCAGCATCACGACCCATCACTTCTACCACAAATAAACGGTCATGTGCATCGGCAGTATCTCTAATTTTATCAATAGCTTCTACTGCAGTGTTTACAGCTGTATCAAATCCAATTGTAAAGTCACTACCTGCAATATCTTTATCAATCGTTCCCGGTAAACCAATACAAGGAATATCAAATTCGTTACTAAACTTTTGGGCACCTTTAAAACTACCATCACCACCTATGACAACGATCCCGTTAATGCCTCTTTTTTTAAGATTCTCGTATGCTTTTTGACGTCCTTCGGGTGTGAAGAAGTCTTTGCTTCTAGCTGTCTTTAATATAGTACCACCTCTTTGTATAATATTGGCAACCGATTTTGAGTCCATCTCAAAGATATCATCATCAATCATTCCATTATAACCTCTTGTAACTCCAAAAACCTCTAGCCCATGATAAACTCCCGTTCTAACAACCGCTCTAATGGCAGCATTCATGCCTGGGGCGTCTCCACCAGAAGTTAAAACTGCAATTTTATTTACTTTTTTAGCTGACATAATTTATTCAATTGTACTTTAATGTATTGATTTACAATCGTAAACCAACTGACTATCGCCTAAACGGAGCCCCAAATTTAAACATTTGATACCAATAATCCACGATATCGTTATTTATGTGGGTATTTTTCTCTTCATTTCCAATCAAATGTTAGTTTTTATGTCTGCGTTCATCCAATTTTCATATTTTCAATTCCTTTTATCTTTAAATTCATTTAAATATTCAATATGCAAAAAATAGCTAAATCGTTTTTGGTAGTATTATTTTTATACTGCTTTCAATTTAATCTAATTGCTCAGGATAACACTGGGTATCAATTACCACCTAAGGTTATTGCAGATTTATTACTTGCTCCTCCTACGCCAAGCGTTAGTGTTAATTCAACTGCTAAATATATGTTGGTGATGGAAAGAAATTCTTATCCAACTGTGGAAGAACTTGGTCAACCCGAATTAAAAATTGCTGGGCTTAGAATTAATCCCTTAAATGCTTCTTTAACACGTCAAACTTATATTAACCATTTGGTGCTAAAACAGATTGGTTCTGATAAAAGTTTAGTCATTAAAGGCTTACCATCTAATTTATCTGCATTAAGCCCCGTTTGGAATCACTCAGAAAATAAAATTGCATTTTTTAATATCTTATCAAATAGAGTTGATGTTTATGTAATTGATATTTCAAGTTTAACTTGTAAAAAAGTAAACACTGCTGCTGCAAATATTGTTTTAGGCAATACACTTGCTTGGGTAGATGATGCAAATTTATTGTATAAAGTTAATGTGAACGATCCTGCAAAAGTGGCTAAAAAGCCTATTACGCCTAAAGGGCCAACAATTCAAGAGAACCTTGGCAAAGTAGCGCCTAGCGTAACTTATCAGGATTTAATTAAATCGCCATTTGATGAATATTTATTTGAATATTTTACAACTGTTCAGTTGGTTAAAAATAATAATGGTGTTGAAACTAAAATTGGCAAACCAAGTATTTTATCCAGTATTGCGCTTTCACCAGATAAGCAATATTTTTTAACGCGCACTTTAAATAAACCTTTTTCTTATTTAGTTCCGGCTTATGGTTTTGCTACAACTGTTTCAATTACTGATACTAAAGGAAACTTAGTACATACTTTGGCTTCTTTACCTTCGGCAGAAAACACCCCTTCGGGTTATGACAATGTGCAAAATGTTGCACGTGGTTTTGATTGGAGAAATGACGCACCAGCTACCATTGTATATGCAATGCCTTTGGATAGTGGTTTGATGAAAAAGAAAGTTCCTTTTCATGATGCTGTATACGCTTTAGATGCTCCTTTTAAAGGAGATGCAAAGGAATTATTTAAGACAGAAACTAGATATGGAAGAACTACTTGGGGCAATGATCAAATTGCTTTAGTATCTGAACAATTAAGATCTAAGCAACAATATAAAGTGAGTATTTATAATTCAAGTAAAGGATCTATCACAAAATTGTATGAAGGTAATAGTACCGATTTATACAATAACCCTGGAACACCAGTTACAGAAAAAAATAAATACGGTGAAGAAGTAATTGCTTTATTAAAAGACGGTCAAACTATTTTATTTAACAACACTACAGGTGCCTCTGATAAGGGTGATTTACCTTATTTAGCTAAGTTTAATTTACAAACAAAACAAAAGCAAATCATTTGGCGTTGTGCCGAAGATTGTTTTGAATATGTTGCAGATGTATTAGACGTTAATAATTTAAAAGTGGTTACGCGTCGTGAGACCGAAAAAGAAGTGCCTAATTATTTTATTAAATCTGGAGATGGTTTAAGTAAGTCTAATACCATTACTCATTTCATTAATCCTTATGCTGGCATGGAAGGGGTGACCAAAGAAAAAATTAAATACAAGCGTAAGGATGGCATTGATTTAACCGGTGATTTATATTTACCTAAAGGATATAATAAAGTAAAAGACGGGCCATTGCCTACCTTAATTTGGGCTTATCCTAGAGAGTTTACGAATGCAGCTGATGCTAGTCAAATTAGAGGGAACCAACACAAGTTTACAATGCTTTCATGGGGTTCACCAGTGTTTTATGTAACACAGGGGTATGCTATTTTAGACAATGCTGAAATGCCAATTGTAGCAACTGCTCCAGATAAAAAACCTAATGATGATTTTGTGAATCAACTAGGTTTAAATGCTTCGGCTGCAATTGACAAATTAGTGGAAATGGGAGTGGGAGATAGAAACAGAATGGCAGTTGGTGGACATAGTTATGGAGCCTTTATGACTGCAAATTTATTAGCACATACTAATTTATTCAAAACAGGTATTGCTCGAAGTGGTGCTTATAATAGAACACTTACTCCATTTGGATTCCAAAATGAAGAACGTACTTTTTGGCAAGCTCCTCAGTTGTATTTAGAAATGAGCCCATTTGCTTTTGCTGATAAAATTAAAGCACCTTTATTAATGACACATGGTGAGGCCGATGACAACACAGGTACCTTCCCAATTAACAGTGAGCGTTTATACGCTGCTATTAAAGGTCATGGTGGTACCGTTCGTTTTGTATACCTGCCTTATGAAGCACATGGTTATAAAGGGAAAGAAAATTTATTACACCTTTTATACGAGCAAGGTCGTTGGTTAGATAAGTATTTGAGATAAATAAAATTTATATCTCAAATACTTCTTGATCTTTGGATTTTACTACTTATTCCTAAAAGGGGGTTCATCTTTGCAGATGACCCCCTTTTGTATATTACTGAGATAAATAAAATTTATATCTCAAATACTTCTTATTATTTCGATTTTACTACTTAAACCTTAACTACTTGCTCTCAAGTAATACTAAATCATTGAATGCAATTTCATATTCCTTATTCATAGAACGAATTAAGGCGTTCTTATCATGATATGCTTTTTCGATAGTTTGAAATTTAGCAACGTCTGAATAAATAGCAGGATCAGCCATTTGTAATTCAATCTCTACCTTTTCTTTATTTAAGGTTTCAATATTATGCTCTAATTGAGAAAGTGCTTTTTGAAGTTTCTGAATTTGCTTTTGTAATTCCTTGTCAATTGGACCATTTGGACCCGATTTTACCTCTGGTGCTAAAACTGGTTCTGGTTTTGGTTGTTTTTTCTCAGCAGGAGCAGTTTTAGATGCTTCTGGATTAGCTGCTTTTTGCTTAGCCATTCTTTCTTTCCACTCTAACCATTCTGCATAATTGCCTTTAAATTCTACAATTTTTTCGTCTACTATTTCCCAAATCTTATTAGCTGTTTTTGAAATAAAATATCTGTCGTGACTTACTAAAATAATACTACCATCGTATTTAGTTAATGCGTCTGCTAATAATTCTACTGTTACCATATCCAAGTGGTTTGTAGGTTCATCCAGCATCAAAAAGTTGGCTTTACTAATAATAGTTTTAGTTAATGCAACCCTTGCTTTTTCACCTCCACTTAATACCTTAATTCTTTTGTCAACTTCATCACCTCCAAATAAGAAACAACCTAATAGTGCACGTAATTCTAAATCGGTTTTCTTTGTACCACATTCTTGAACTTCTTGTAATATGGTATTGTTTAAATTCAATGATTCTAATTGATGCTGCGCATAAAAGCTTTCGTCTACGTTATGTCCCCAAACTCTTTCTCCCTCATATTCTTCCATGCCTGCTACAATTCTTAAAAGGGTAGACTTCCCTTTACCGTTTGCTCCAATTAATGCGATTTTATCACCACGTTCAATTTCGGCAAAAGCATTTTCTAAAATCACTTGCTTAGGGTAGGATTTACTCACACCTTTTAAATCTACTAATACTTTACCTGGTGTTTTATCTACCGCAAAGTTGATTCTGATATTAGGTCTTTCAATTTGAACGTCTTCAATCACATCTAACTTATCCAAACGCTTTTGAATACTTTGTGCAGCAGCTGCTTTTGAAGCTTTTGCTTTAAATCGCTCAATAAACTTTTCTTGCTGACGAATATAATCCTGTTGGTTTTCAAATGCACGTTGTTGAATTTCTACTCTTTGTACTTTTTCAACTTCATAGTATTCATAGTCACCTGTGTAGAAGTTTAATTGTTGTTGGTATACTTCAACAATTTTATTCACCATTTTATTTAAGAAAAATTTATCGTGACTCACAATTACCACACTTCCTTTATAATGCAATAAGTACTTCTCTAGCCATTCAATACTTGGTAAGTCCAAGTGGTTGGTAGGCTCATCCAGTAATAATACATCTGGTGCTTGCAAAATCATTTTTGCTAATAAAACACGCATTCTCCATCCACCACTAAATTCTTTATACGGACGTGCTAAATCGGCAGTAGTAAATCCTAAGCCATGTAATACCTCTTCCGCTTTGTGTTGGATATTGTAGCCATCTAATACATCTATCTCATGTAAAGCATCGGTGTATTTAATTAAGATATCGTTGTCTTCTGGGTTGGCTTCTAATTCTATACCCAATTGTTCAATTTCTTTTTCTAATTCACGTACTCTTTCAAATGCCCCTAGCGCAACTTCAGTTATTGTTTCACTAGTATCAAAACTTAATAAATCCTGATGCAAATAACCAATGGTTGTATCTCGGCCTTTTTCCACAGTACCCTTACTTGGGGTATATTGACCTACCAATAATTTTAATAATGTTGACTTTCCAGTCCCATTATATCCAATTAAACCAATACGTTCGCCTGGTTGTATATGCCATGTGGCATCACTAACAATTGCTCTTGCACCAAATTCAAACGTTACATTTTGTAAACCTATCAGCATATTTTTTCAATTCAGAGCGCAAAGTTAGCCTTTGATCGGGCTAAATATGCATAAATTTGATAAAAATCCTATGGATGTATAAATATTTACTCATTGTGGTATTGATTAGTGCCCTTGCTTGCAATCAACCTATGACAAAAGATACGGTGGTTAGTTCTTGGACTTTCAATGCCCAAAACCATAGTGCCAGCTTGGATCATATCAGCCAACCACTTGTATTTCAATACCAGGAACTGTATAAAGGAATTATAAGTAAGGATACCAATTATATAAACTTGGTGGTTAGAAATACCATTCAGCTAACTGACTCATTGGGTAATCTTAAATTGGCATTAGATTCCAATTTGCAGAAAATATGGATTGATGGGCTGTATAATATAAATGCTGAATTCCAAGGATTACTAGCAGCTAATATTTATGAAAATCCAACTGAGTTTTATATGTCGTATAACATGTGTAACATTCAATTGTTAAATATGTTGGGACAAATAGGGTATAAGGAACGTAGTATTTACATATTTAATACAAACTTTTCTAAGTCCGAAGATGGATTTTATTGGTGGGGACTTCAGAAAAATTCAAAAGATCCGTTTAAGCCAGAACAACACGAACAAGTTGCTGCGATTCAAATTTTACAAGAAACAAAGTAATAAGTTATCTCTTAGTTGGAGCCTGGTATTCAATAATCAATTTTGCATTGGTCTTTAAATTGGTATTAATTAAGATTTCTTCGTTTTGTGCCTCGTCTTTGTAAATTAATAAAGCTGTATTTGGTGGAACTGAACCTAAATTATTAGCAACAACAATTATCTCATGCACTTTTTGTGTGTCCGAAAAATTTACTTCAACATGTATTGGTTTGTAACTTAATCTGTTGTTGTCCATCATCAATTTCTTGTTGTCATAAATCGTGATGGAATCATTATCGATTGTTCCATTATCATATAAGTCAAAACTAAATGTTTTATTATGCGTGATAATTTTTTTTACAAAATTATTTTCCCTTGAAATTAAAACCCATGGAATAATATTATGTTCTGTTAGTGCTTCTTTTTCTTTTAATAGCAATGGTTTTGGGTTAGTTGATATTACTTCTATTCGGCCAGCAACATCGCCTTTATTACTTTGGATTATAGTTTGATTGGCTATATTTTTTTTACCAGTATCAATTGCCACTAATTGGTTATTTGAAATTGCTATATCAGATTTTAAACTGCTTGTTTCATTTTTTATAGTGATTGACTTTTGCAATTTATTATCCGCAGGTTTCAATTTTGCGGTTACTTTCTTTTGTATAATTGGAGCAACACTTACAATAGGATCTTCTCTAATTAAATAAACAGTTCCTGTTCCACAATCTTTCCCATTAATATCATTTTTTGCCATATAAGTGCCTTGTAATACTTCTTGTCCTTTTATATTACTATAGGTGAGATAATTATTCATTAAACAAGCTTGCATATTGGGATCTAAATGCAGTAAGTCAAATTTTGTTTCTTGAATATTTAGTAATTGCGTTTGAGGAGTGTATATGCCTTTTGCAATAGCCCTAGCCGAAGAAAAATTAGAAAACTTTGTAAGGGTATTGGCGTTTATTTGGTTGTTGCTTCCTGCTAATATATTTATTTCATAAGGGTATGTTTTACCCTCTAAGTCCAAATTAGAAGTGAAATAACCTACCCATTTCCCACCCAAATTTTGAGATTGGAGGGAGCCAAAAGTGCCAAGAAATAACAATATGAGTATTAAGCGAGACATAAGACAAATCTATGTATAAATCTTACTCAAAATCTAAGAATTCATAAGCCACGATTTTTTGTTATCTTTACGCCCATATTTAGATATAAAACATGGTTCAAATTCAATTTCCAGACGGCGCAGTAAGATCCTACGAAAAAGGGATTACTGCATTAGGTATTGCTAAATCCATCAGTGAAGGATTAGCGAAAAAAGTGTTAGCAGCTTCGGTAAACGGTGAAGTATGGGATGCCACGCGTCCTATTAATACGGATGCTTCATTAAAATTATTGACTTGGGACGACAACGATGGTAAATCTACCTTTTGGCATTCTTCTGCCCATTTATTGGCAGAGGCTGTAGAAATGCAGTTTCCTGGCGCTAAATTTTGGGTAGGACCTGCTCTTGAAAAAGGGTTTTATTATGACATTGATTTAAACGGTAAAACCTTAAAGGAAGAAGATGTAATTATCCTAGAAAAAAAGATGAATGAATTGGCTAAGCAAGCCAATGAGTATATCCGTAAGGAAATGACTAAGGCCGAAGCAGTTGCTTATTTCACAGAAAAAGGGGATGAGTATAAATTGGATTTATTATCAGGTTTAGAAGACGGCACCATTACTTTTTACACACAAGGTCAATTTACTGACTTATGTCGTGGACCACATATTCCAAACACAGGAGCAATTAAGGCAATTAAAATTACCAATATTGCAGGTGCGTTTTGGAAAGGAGATGAGAAGAACAAAATGTTGACAAGAGTTTACGGTGTTACATTCCCGAATCAAAAGGAATTAGACGAGTACTTGTTAATGTTAGAAGAAGCGAAGAAAAGAGACCACAGAAAATTAGGAAAAGAGTTAGGCATTTATACTATGGATGATGATGTTGGACCAGGTCTTCCTTTGTGGATGCCAAATGGTACAATCATTATTGAAGAGTTAGAACGTTTAGCGAAAGAGACCGAAGAAGCTGCTGGATACAAACGTGTGGTTACGCCGCATATTGCTAAAGAAAGCATGTACATTACGAGTGGTCACTTACCATATTATCAGGATAGTATGTTCCCTCCAATGGAATTGGATGGCACTAAATACTACTTGAAAGCAATGAACTGTCCGCATCACCATAAAATATTTGATGCAGAACCAAAGAGCTACAAAGACATGCCACTGCGACTTGCAGAGTATGGTACTTGTTACCGTTACGAGCAAAGTGGTGAGTTGTTTGGGTTAATGCGTGTACGCTGCTTACATATGAATGATGCGCATATTTATTGTACTAAGGAACAATTTGCTCAAGAATTTAAGGCTGTAAACGAAATGTATTTGAAGTATTTCAAAATCTTTGGAATTGACAAATATGTAATGCGTTTAAGTTTACATGATCCAGCAAAATTGGGTCAGAAATATATTAATGAACCAGAACTTTGGTTAGAAACTGAAGCAATGGTGCGCGCAGTATTAATTGAAACAGGAACGCCGTTTGTAGAAGTACAAGACGAAGGTGCTTTTTATGGACCAAAAATTGACGTACAAATTTGGAGCGTAATTGGTAGAGAATTTACTTTAGCTACCAATCAAGTTGACTTTGCACAAGGAAAACGTTTCAATTTGAATTTTACTAATAAGGATAACGAACCAGAGACACCTTTAATTATTCACCGTGCGCCATTAGGTACCCACGAGCGTTTTATTGGTTTCTTATTAGAGCATTATGCAGGTAAGTTCCCAATATGGTTAGCGCCACTTCAAGTTAAGGTTTTGCCAATCAGTGATAAGTTCATGCCATATGCACAGGAAGTATTTGCCGAATTAAAGAAAGCTGGTGTACGTGTTGAAATTGATGATCGCAACGAAAAAATTGGTAAAAAAATCCGTGATACCGAAATGATGAAAGTACCTTATATGTTGGTTATTGGAGAGAAAGAAGTGGCTGAAAGCAAACTTTCTGTTCGTCGCCAAGGAAAAGGGGACTTGGGAATGTTAGACAAAGCAGCATTCTTAGCTAAGGTGGTAGAAGAAATTGCTGAAAGAATGGCGCCGGAAGCTTAACATTGACTATCTTTACTAACTTAAACAACGTTTTAATAATTAATGGCATTACCGAACAGAGGACCCAGATTTAACCCAAGGTTTCAAAGACAACAAGAACCAGAGCATCGTATCAATGATCGTATAAGAGTACCAGAAATACGATTGGTTGGTGATAACATCACCGTAGGAGTTTACAACACGCAAGAAGCGCTGAAAATAGCTGCAGAACAAGGTTTGGACCTAGTAGAGATTTCTCCAACAGCCAATCCTCCTGTATGTAAAGTAATCGATTACAAGAAGTTTCTTTACGAGAAAAAACGTAAGGAAAAAGAGATGAAAGCGAACTCAAAACAATCAGAGATTAAAGAGATTCGTTTCACTCCTGGAACCGATGATCATGACTTTGACTTTAAAGCAAAACACGCCGAAAAGTTCTTACAAGATGGAAATAAAGTAAAAGCTTACGTTCAATTTAAGGGTCGTGCTATCATGTTCCAAGATCGTGGTCAATTGCTTTTATTGAAATTTGCTGAAAGATTAGCCGAAGCAGGTACTTTAGAAAGTATGCCAAAGCTAGAAGGAAAGAGAATGTTTGCCATTTTCCAACCAAAAGCAGGTGGTAAAAAGAAGCCAACAGCTTAGTTTTTAAACATTGAATCAGCTAAATGACTGATTTTCAATATAGATTTTGTCAAAAGCCTCGATTTTCGAGGCTTTTTTCTTTGCTATATTAGCTACAAGTACTACCTTTGCCATCCATTTCCCACAAGGCTCAACAAGTGTCTCGCCCGTGCAAGACCGCCAGTAGGGAGTAATCGATAAGATTATAATAATGCCAAAAGTAAAAACTAACTCAAGCGCAAAGAAGCGTTTTAAAGTTACTGGAACTGGTGAAATCACCTTCCAAAAAGCGTTCAAAAGACACATCCTTACAAAGAAATCAACTAAGCGTAAAAGAGCAATGAGAAAGAAAGGTTTAGTTGGATCAACTAACAAGGACTTCGTTCTACGTTTATTAAGATTAAAAGGATAGACCACAATAGTTATCCGATTGATTAATTTCAGTTATCAAACATTTAAATTAACCGAGTCGTAGTCTTGTAGACGTAGATTCAAAAAAATATTAATTATGCCACGTTCAAAAAATGCCGTTGCATCTAGAGCAAGAAGAAAAAAGATTTTAGATCAAGCTAAAGGCTTCTATGGTAAACGTAAAAACGTATATACCGTTGCCAAAAACGTATTAGAGAAAGGTTTGACTTATGCTTATGTAGGTCGTAAATTAAAGAAGCGTGAATACCGTACTTTATGGATTGCACGTATTAACGCAGCAGTAAGGGAAGAAGGATTGACTTATAGCCAATTCATCAACTTGCTTGCTAAGAAAGGTTCTGATTTGAACCGTAAAGTATTGGCCGATTTAGCTATGAACGAGCCAGCTACTTTCAAAGCTTTAGTACAAAGCGTAAAGGGCTAATCCCCTCTTAAATGATATGAAAAAAACCTCGAGTATTTCTCGGGGTTTTTTTATGCTCAATATGCGTTCAAAGAACTATTTTTGTGTTCTTAAAAATTACAGCTAACAACCCTGCTTAAGCAATGAACAATACCTATACCTCCCTGGTAGAACAAACCTTCCACTTTCCACAAGAAGGCTTTGATAAAAATGACAATGGTTATTTGGAGTTCAACGGTTTGGATTTAAAAGCAATAATCGAAAAACATGGTACGCCTTTAAAATTAACTTACTTGCCAAAAATTGGCATGCAAATTAATAAGGCAAAAAAAATGTTTGAAGACGCTTTTAAGAAACATAAATACGAAGGGCAATATTTTTATTGTTACTGTACTAAAAGTTCACACTTTTCATTTGTAGTAGAGGAAGCTTTGTCACATGGAGTACATTTGGAAACTTCATATGCTTATGATATTGAAATTATCAATCAATTATATAAGCGTCGTAAAATAAATAAGGATTTGTTTATTATTTGTAATGGGTATAAACAAAAAACATATACTAGTAGAATTACTAAATTAATTAATACTGGTTTTAAAAATGTAATACCTGTATTAGATAATGTAGAAGAATTACAATTTTACAAACGTAATGCAAAGCAACCTTTTAAAGTGGGTATTCGTGTTGCAGCGGAGGAAGAGCCAAGTTTTCCATTCTATACTTCACGCTTAGGCATTCGTGCAAAAGATATTTTAGAATTTTATGTTGACGAGATTGAAGGATATGAAGACAAGTTTCAATTAAAGATGTTACATATCTTTTTAAACAAAGGGATTAAAGATGATATCTACTACTGGTCTGAATTAAATAAAATCATTAACTTATATTGTCAGTTAAAGAAAATTTGTCCTGAATTAGATTCAATTAATATTGGTGGTGGATTCCCAATTAAGCACTCATTGGGATTTGAATATGATTATAGTTTCATGATTAATGAAATTGTATCAAATATTAAGAAAGCTTGTAAAAAAGCAAAAGTGCCAATGCCAAATATCTATACCGAGTTTGGAAGTTATACAGTAGGTGAGAGCATGGCGCATATTTATAAAGTATTAGCTGAGAAAAAACAAAACGATAGAGAGTGTTGGTATATGATTGATTCTTCTTTCATTACTACGCTTCCAGATACATGGGGTATTGGTGAGAAATTCCTGATGCTTCCCGTGAATAAATGGGAAAACGACTATCAACGTGTAGTTTTAGGTGGTATTACCTGCGATAGCCATGATTACTATGATTCGGAAGAACACATTAACGAAGTATTCTTGCCTAAATTAAAGGACGCAGAGAAGGGCGACAAGGCCGAGGAGAATAGTGAGCCATTATATGTAGGTTTCTTCCATACAGGGGCATACCAGGATCAAATAAGCGGATATGGTGGTATTAAGCATTGCTTGATTCCTTCACCTAAGCATGTGATTGTAGAAAAGGATCAAAAGACGGGAAAATTAGTGGATTGGGTATACGCAAAAGAACAATCTGCACAAAGCATGTTAAAAATATTAGGCTACTTACGCTAACTATATAGTTTTCAACCTATTAAGGCCTTAATACCACATTAAGGCCTTTTTTGTGCCATAAAGTCTGCAAAATGAACAAAAAACAGGGTCAATTTTGCCAAGATGGCGTGAAAACAAATTTGTAAGGCATTTTGAAAATCCCTAATTTTGATTCAAATAGAAGAAGATATGTACCCAGCAGAGATAGTTTTACCAATGAAAGCAGAATTAGTTGATAATGGTTTTGAAGATTTAACCACAGCTAGTGATGTTGAAAGTGCAATTAAAAATGATGGCACTACTTTGGTTGTTATTAATTCTGTTTGTGGTTGTTCAGCTGGTGCTTGTCGTCCTGGTGTTTTAATGGCTGTAGCTAATGCAACTGTTAAACCAGATAGAATCACAACTAGCTTTGCAGGATTTGATTTGGAAGCGGTAAATAAAGTAAGAGAGTATCACTTGCCTTACCCTCCATCTTCTCCAGCTATCGCACTATTTAAAAACGGAGAATTAGTAAGCATGGTTGAAAGACATCATATTGAAGGGACTCCAGCTCAAGTTATAGCACAACACTTAATTTCATTGTTTAACCAACATTGTAATTAATAAAAAATATTAAAGGTTTTTTGTTTTTAGATGGGTTAGTAAAATACGGCCGCACTTTCTAGTGTGGCCTTTTTTTTAGGCTTAAATCAAAAATTCTAAGTAACATTGCAATACTCAATTCAATAAGAAATATGTATCCTAATTTATATTATTTAGTTCAAGACTTGTTAGGGTTAAAACTCAATGCGCTTAAGTTGGTAAATTCCTTCGGATTCTTTGTAGCATTGGCTTTCGTGGCATCTGGCTATGTTTTATATAATGAATTAAAACGTAAGGAAGCCTTAGGTGAATTTACTGCAATCCAAGAGACTTTTATGGAAGGAGCACCTGCAAGTATAAGTGAATTGATAACAAGTTTTTTCTTTGGTTTTTTATTCGGATTTAAAATTGTTGGAGCATTTGTAATTGAAAATGCATTAAATAACACACAAGCATTTATTTTGTCATTGCAAGGCAGTTGGGGAGCTGGCATTTTAGTAGGCGCTATCATGGCATTTTTAAAGTGGAAGGAAAAGGATAAAGTAAAATTAGCTAAGCCAGAATCTAGATCTTTAATGGTATGGCCACATGATAGAGTTGGAGATATTGTATTACAAGCAGCTCTGTGGGGATTTCTCGGAGCGAAAATTTTTCATAACCTAGAGAATTTAGATGACTTCGCTAAAGATCCAATTGGATCTCTAATTTCTTTTAGTGGCTTAACATTTTATGGCGGATTAATTTTAGCAACAATTGCAATAATTATTTATATACGCAGGTATAAAATTCGTGTAATTCATTTTGCAGATGCGATGGCACCAACAATGTTATTTGCATATGCAGCAGGAAGAATTGGATGTCATATGAGTGGTGATGGAGATTGGGGAATTCCTAATTTGAGCCCTAAGCCGTTTTCTTGGTTGCCCGATTGGATGTGGGCTTATACCTATCCTCATAATGTGGTTAATGAAGGAGTTAATATTTCGGGCTGTATTGGGAATTATTGTAACCAGCTTCCAGTCCCAGTGTATCCGACTACTTTTTACGAGATCATAGGTACTTTTATCTTATTTGGGATTATGTGGATGATGCGTAAACGTATCTCTCAGCCAGGTATTTTGACGGGGATGTACCTCATTTTTGCAGGTTCAGAACGTTTCTTGATAGAGAAAATAAGGGTAAATAACAAGATTCATTCCTTACCTTTTGAGCCAACTCAAGCAGAATTAATCTCAACTTTCTTAATTTTGGCTGGGATTGTGTTTTTGGTGTTTTCCAAAAAGTGGTTCCCTAAATCTATTTCAAACGCTTAAAATCTAATTATATGCCATCATTTGACATTGCTAGTTCGGTAGACGTCCAAACCTTGGACAATGCCATTAATGTAGTTAAAAAGGAAATTACTAATCGATTCGATTTCAAGGGAATACACGTCGTGATTGAATTAAATAAAAAAGACTATTTGGTTAAATTAGAGTCTGATTCTGAGATGAAAGTGCAACAAATTGTAGATGTTATATTAAGTAGGTCAATCAAGCAAGGAATAGATGCCAATGCATTTGACTTGTCTAAAGAACCACAGCCGAGTGGTAAAATCTTTAAAAAAGATGTCCCTGTTAGAAACGGACTAAAGCAGGATGATGCTAAAAAAATTGTAAAGTATATCAAAGACAAGGGACTAAAAGTACAAACAGCTATCATGGATGATATTATACGTGTTACAGGTAAGAAAATTGATGATTTACAGGAAGTTATAGCTGCTTGTAGAACTGAAAATTTTGGCGTGCCTTTGCAGTACATTAATATGAAGTCCTAATTTTAGTTATAGACCTTAAAAATTTGGCAAAAAGGGCGTTTTAGCCTAATTTTGCGACCTATTCAATAATTGTACGGCAAAAACCGTGCTTCCTTAAAAATTCATTATAATGAAACAAGGTATCCACCCAGAAGCTTATCGCTTTGTAGTTTTTAAAGACATGAGTAATGGTACTGCTTTCTTAAGCAAATCAGCTGCTCAAACTAAAGAAACAATTTTGTTTGAAGACGGTAACGAATATCCAGTTATTAAATTGGAGATTTCAAACACTTCACATCCTTTTTACACTGGTAAAAACATGTTAGTGGACACTGCTGGTCGTATCGACAAATTCAACAAGCGTTACGCGAAAAAAGCATAAAAGCCGACTTTATAAAAGTCACATTTTATACCATATTAAACCCTTTCTTGCTTTTAGTAAGAAAGGGTTTTTTGTCAAATACAACTACTAGAGCAGTCATTAATACTTAACTTTGTTATCCTTAACTTTAGATAATGCATAAATTAGATATTCTTGCTTTTGGAGCCCATCCCGATGATATTGAATTGGGTTGTGGAGGTACTTTACTTGGCGCTATTGCCGAGGGTAAAAAAGTAGGAGTGATAGATTTAACAAAAGGAGAATTAGGAACCAGAGGAACTACTTCGCAAAGATTAAAAGAAGCACAACTCGCTAGTGAAATAATGGGATTAACCATTAGAGAAAACTTAGGAATGGCAGATGGATTTTTTATGAATGATAAAGAACATCAGTTTGCTATTATTGAAACCATTCGTCGCTTTCAGCCTTCAATCATTTTTTGCAATGCACCCGAGGATCGTCATCCTGATCATGGCCGTGCAGCAAGATTAGTAGAAGATGCTGCTTTTTTATCTGGTCTTACTAAAATTCAATCATCACATAACGGGGTAGCTCAAGAAGCTTGGAGACCAACCCAAGTTTTTCATTATATCCAATCACGTAGTTTAACACCAAATTTTGTTGTTGACATTAGTGCACATATGGATAAAAAAATGGAATCTATCTTAGCACATAGTTCACAGTTTTATGACCCTAATTCAAAAGAGCCAGAGACTTTTATTTCGGGTACCGCATTTTTAGAATTTGTAAAAGGGAGAGCCAAGGAATTAGGACAACAAATAGGAGTGCAATATGCCGAAGGATTTATCACTAAAAAATTATTAGGCATTGGTAGCTTAGATGCAATTATTCAAAATAAGACATAAAACAATATTTTAAATTACTTTTTTAATAGATCATTATGGCAATTGTTAAAGTAGGTTTAGTTCAAAGTACTTGTAGTGCAGATGTAAATGCAAACAAGCAAAAAGCGGTTGAAAAAATTAGAGAAGCTGCAAAGCAAGGTGCTAATATTATTTGCTTACAAGAGTTGTATACTTCATTGTATTTTTGTGATGTAGAAGCATATGACAATTTTAAATTGGCAGAACCCATTCCTGGTAAAACAACCGATGAATTATCATTATTAGCAAAAGAATTAGGCGTTGTTATTATTGCTTCTTTATTTGAAAAAAGAGCCGAAGGCTTATACCATAATACCACTGCAGTATTAGATGCTGATGGAGCTTATTTAGGTAAGTATCGTAAAATGCATATCCCAGATGATCCTGCTTACTATGAAAAATTTTATTTCACTCCAGGTGATTTAGGATATAAAGTTTTTAAAACAAAATTTGCGACTATTGGTGTTTTAATATGTTGGGATCAATGGTATCCCGAAGCTGCTCGTATCACCACTTTAATGGGTGCCGAAATGCTTTTTTATCCAACTGCAATTGGTTGGGCAACGGCACAGGACGAAGCAACTAATGTTGAGCAATACAATGCTTGGCAAACTATACAACGTAGCCATGCAGTAGCAAATGGGGTTCCTGTAATTAGTGTAAACCGAGTTGGTTTTGAACAAGATGGTTTAATGAAATTCTGGGGAGGTAGCTTTGTCAGCAATCCATTTGGAACACTTTTATATAAAGCTTCTCATGATCAAGAAGAAGTTGCTGTTATTGATATTGATACCGAAAAATCAGATAGTTATAGAACACATTGGCCGTTTTTACGTGATCGCAGAATAGATTCTTATCAACCCATTACTAAAAGATATATAGACGATGTTGAGTAGCACACCAACACCTAAATCATTAGGATATTATTTTCCTGCCGAGTTTGCGAAGCATGATGCAATGTGGTTAAGTTGGCCACATAAAGAAGCAAGCTGGCCAGGTAAACTAGATTCAATTTTTCCATCTTATGTGGAATTTATTAAAGTAGTTTCTAAAACTGAACGAGTTTGTATTAATGTGGTAGATGCTGCAATGCAACAAAAAGCTACAACATTATTAACTGCTGGTGGTGTTAATTTAACGCGTGTTCAATTTTATATACATCCAACCAACGACGCTTGGTGTCGTGATCATGGCCCAAGTTTTTTAATTAGAAATAATAAAGAACAACCAAAGGCAATTGTAGATTGGAATATTAATGCATGGGGTGGAAAATATCCACCTTATGATTTGGATGATGTTATTCCAACTCATATTGGCAAAGCTTTGAACCTTCCTGTATTTTATCCAAATATTATAATGGAAGGAGGCTCGGTAGATTTTAATGGAGCCGGCACCGTACTTACTTCTAAATGTTGTTTGTTAAATCCAAATCGCAATCCTGAACTAAGCCAGGATCAAATTGAAAGATACTTGTGTAACTATTATGGTGTAGAACAAGTGCTTTGGGTGTCGGAAGGAATTGTTGGAGACGATACAGATGGTCATATTGATGACACAGTGCGTTTTGTTAATGAGGATACCGTTGTTACTGTAGTTGATGAAAATAAAAATTCAGAGAACTATGAATTACTTCAGCAAAATTTAAAAGAATTAAAGGCAATGCGTTTGGTTAATGGCAAGCAATTAAATATAATTGAATTGCCAATGCCTGCGGATGTTATTTACGAGGATCAAATGTTGCCCGCCTCTTATGCTAATTTTTATATTAGTAATGGTCATATTATCATGCCAACTTATCGTTGTGCAAATGATGACAAAGCCATTCAAATTATTCAGAATTGCTTCCCAACAAGAGAAGTAGTGGGGATTGATTCTACTGACATTATTTGGGGTTTAGGAAGTTTTCACTGTCTAAGTCAACAAGAACCTAGTGTTGAGCAATAAAAATAAAAGGTAAATCACCAATTGGTTTAATTAAACTTAATCAATGAATGTAATAAAACATTCATTGTAAACTAAAAAGAATTTAGAATATGCAAAATTCAATTTCCAAATTAGGACTAAAACTATCCATGCTTTTCTTTGTTCTAGTTTATACAATTGCTTGTAATACTTTTCAGTATCGTGAAACGAATCAGTTTTACAAACATCAAACCAAGCAATTAATTAAAGAAATTAAGGCGGAACCATATCCAATTGTAGATTCAATAAATTCAATTGCTGCTCCAACTTGGGTGGGTACAACCAACTTTGATTTACGTAAACCTAACTTTGTAATTATACATCATACCGCACAAAATTCTTGTGATCAAACACTTAGGACTTTTACTTTAGAACGTACAAAAGTAAGTGCCCATTATGTGATTTGCAAGGATGGAACTGTGCATCATATGTTAAACGACTATATGCGTGCTTGGCATGGAGGAATTGCAAAATGGGGGAACAATACAGACATAAATTCTAGCTCTATAGGTATTGAAATTGACAACAATGGTTTTGAGCCATTCGAGCCAAAACAAATTGAAAGTTTATTGAATTTACTTTCTATCTTAAAAAATAAATACAAGATTCCAGAGGCTAACTTTATTGGACATGGAGATATAGCGCCAAAGCGTAAAGTAGACCCTAATATTAATTTCCCATGGGCCTTATTGGCTCAAAAAGGATATGGAGTTTGGTTTGAGCCTAACCCAAACATAATTTTACAAAACAGTTTGTCTATACCTTATGCACTTGCATTAGTTGGTTATGATGTTAAAGATTCTACTGCTGCTAAACTTGCGTTTAAACGACATTTTAGACAGGATAGTACAGCAAATATTACGGATGCTGATAAATCTGTATTGGCTCAGTTAATTCAAAATAAACTAGGGGTGAAATAGTCTATTTGCACTAATTCTTTATAATATAGTTGCATCAAAATACCTGTATAAATATTTGACAACTAACAAATGTTAGCGTAAATTTATACAAACCAATTTTGTATGGATTTTAAACTTACCGAAGAGCAATTGATGATTCAACAAGCTGCTCGTGAATTTGCACAACAACAATGTTTGCCTGGAGTTATTGAGCGAGATGAAAAGCAATTGGTACCTAAAGAACAATTATCCCAACTTGCTGCATTAGGATTTTTGGGTATGATGACCGATCCGAAATATGGAGGCGCTGGAATGGATACCATAAGCTATGTTTTAGCAATGGAAGAAATTAGCAAAGTAGATAGTAGTGTTAGTGTTGCCGTTAGCGTAAACAATAGTTTGGTTTGTTGGGGTTTAGAACATTTTGGTTCAGAACAACAAAAACAAAAATATTTAACACCATTGGCACAAGGTTCAAAAGAGGGTCAATTATATATAGGTGCATTTTTATTGAGTGAGCCGGAAGCGGGTAGCGATGCTACGCATCAACACACTAGTGCTGTAGATAACGGAGATCATTATATTATTAATGGAGTTAAAAACTGGATTACAAATGGTTCAACTGCTAGTGTTTATTTAGTGATTGCCCAAACCGATTATACAAAAGGTCATAAAGGGATTAATGCTTTTATTGTTGAAAAAAATACACCAGGAGTTTCTGTAGGAGCTAAAGAAAATAAAATGGGAATTAGGGGCAGTGATACACATGCTATTTCCTTCACAGATGTAAAAGTGCCAAAAGAAAATAGAATAGGTGAGGAAGGTTTTGGATTTAACTTTGCAATGAAAACTTTAAATGGTGGAAGGATTGGAATTGCGGCACAAGCTTTAGGTATAGCTAGCGGCGCTTATGAATTAGCCCTTGCATATAGTAAAGAAAGAAAAACTTTTGGTAAACCAATTCATGAACACCAAGCAATACAATTTAAGTTAGCAGAGATGGCGACAAAAATTGAAACTGCGCGTTTATTATGCTTTAAAGCTGCATGGGAAAAAGACAATCATTTGGATTATACAACCACCGCAGCTATGGCTAAATTATATGCAAGCGATACTGCTATGTGGGTTACCACAGAGGCAGTACAAGTGCATGGTGGATATGGTTTTGTAAAAGAGTATCATGTGGAGCGTTTAATGCGTGATGCAAAAATCACTCAAATTTATGAGGGTACCAGTGAGATTCAAAAAATGGTTATTGGCAGGAGTATTACTAAATAGGATATTTTAAGTACAATTTAAAACTGGAATACCACTAAATTTGCAAACGCAAGGATATAATAGTCATTATGATTGTTATAAGACATTAGTATTTTATTATTTTTTACAATATTATGGCTGTAAATATCAATTTATATCAAACTATTAAGCAAACACTTACTAATCAAAATGTACAATTAATTGCAGTAAGTAAAACCAAGCCCAATGAAGATTTACAAGCCCTTTATGATTTAGGTCAACGTGCATTTGGTGAAAACTATGTTCAGGAATTAGTGGACAAGGAAGCTAGTTTGCCTAAGGATATTCAATGGCATTTTATTGGACATTTGCAATCTAATAAGGTGAAATATATTGCACCATTCGTTTACTTGATTCATGGTGTAGATTCAGAAAAATTATTACAAGAAATTAATAAGCAAGCAGCTAAGCAAAACAGAATTATAGATTGTTTATTACAAGTACATATCGCTACCGAAGAAACTAAGTTTGGATTTGATGGGCCTTCATTGCATGAATTATTAGTGAGTGGCAGGGTAGCTCAATATCCAAATGTTCGTATTAAAGGATTAATGGGTATGGCTAGTTTTTCTGAGGATCAGGAATTGTTGAGTAGTGAATTTACCTTACTTAAATCTTATTTTGATAAAGCAAAATTAGCTTTTGCAAATGGTCAGTTTGATACACTTAGTATGGGCATGAGCTCCGACTATGCATTGGCTATTTCAAAAGGGAGTAATATGGTGCGTATTGGTAGCTTATTGTTTGGCGCAAGGAATTATAATAAGTAGTTCATTAAACAAGTTATATCGCACTATTTTAATAATCTGATTTTAATTAGCTAAGATGATGCATAAAAAAAGGAGCCTCTGTTGAGACTCCTTTTTTTATGAAAAGTTGTTTTAACTTAAATTTGAAAATATATTTCTTAACTATTTAGTTTTCACGGGTGCATTGTCAAACACCAATTGCGTAAAGGCTTTAACACCTACAATAAATCCAGATTCGTCTAAGTAAAAATCAGGTGTGTGGTGTGGGCCAGCTTTTTTAGGATCTGTTCCTTTAGGTAATGCACCTACATTAAAGAAAAAGCTTGGAGCTTTAGCAGCATAAAACGAAAAGTCTTCTGCGCCAGTTACCCAAGTTGATTCTGAAACATTTTCATCTCCTGCTGCTTTAACTAAAGATGGTAATGTTTTCTTTACTAAAGCTGGGTCGTTATAGGTTACCAATGTTTTAGTGTCAATTGTTACATCGGCAGTTGCTCCTGAACTTTCTGCGATTGTTTTTGCAGTGTGCTTAATACGCTCATGAACTTCTTCTTGCATTTTGCTATCTAAGGTTCTAATTGTTCCTGTCATCTCGGCTGTTTCTGGGATTATATTAGATCTTACACCACTATTGATTGTGCCAACTGTAATAACTAACGGAGCTTTTGTTAAGTCCATTTGACGACTCACAATATGCTGTAGCCCTTCAATTATTTGAGCAGAAGCAGCAATTGGATCTACGCCACCCCAAGGTTGAGAACCATGACTTCCTTTGCCATTTACTTTAATTGTAAACCAATCTGATGAAGCCATAAATGCACCTGATTTGTACTTAATTGTTCCAACAGGTGTTTGAGATGAAATATGAATACCATATACGGCTTCAACTTTTGGATTATCTAATGCACCTTCTTTAATCATTAATTGTGCACCACCTTCTTCTGTTCCAGGAGTGCCTTCTTCTGCTGGTTGGAATAAAAACACAACAGTACCTGGTACATCTTTTTGTAATGCACTTAATACTTTAGCAGTTGCCATTAACATTGCAGTATGTGAATCGTGTCCACATGCATGGCTTACGCTTACTTTCTGTCCATTGTATTCACTTGTTACCTTAGATGCAAATGGTACAGGTGTTCTTTCAAACACGGGTAATGCATCTATATCTGCCCTTAATGCAACTACAGGACCAGGTTTGCCACCTTTTAAAACTGCTACAACACCTGTCTTTGCAACTGGATATCTTACTTCCACATTTGGCAATGTTTTTAAGAACTCGGCAATATATTTACCAGTATTATATTCTCTATTTGATAATTCTGGATTTTCATGGAAATGTCTTCTCCATTGTATTAATTCAGGTTCCACATTGGCAATTAATGTGCTATAATTTTTAGGCAAGCCTTGTGCATTACTAGTGAATGAGCTTAAGACTAATAAAGTGAATAATAATTTACGCATTGTTCTTTATGGGTTTAATTGATTGATGTTTATAATTTAAAAATAATATAGTACTGCTAAGCTTGAAATTCTCCATATACTAATCTTAATGTATCTGAAATTTCTCCAAGCGTACAAAGATTTTCAACTGCTTCAATAACTACTGGCATTAAATTGTTTGTGCCAGTTGCAGCATTTTTTATAGCCAATAAACATGCTGCCACTTTTTCGTTATCTCTAGTTGACTTTATTTTTTGAAGCTTTTCTATTTGTTCTTGTCTAATTTTTTCGTCAATTCTTAAGATAGGAATATTGGTAGTTGATTCAGATTTAAATTCGTTTACTCCTACAATTATTTTTTGTTTTGATTCAATATTTTTTTGATATGCATACGCACTATCTGCAATTTTATTCTGCATAAAACCGTTCTCAATAGCTGTTACGCTTCCTCCCATATCATCAATCTGCTTTATTAGCTTCATTGCTTCGTCTTCTATTTGACTAGTTAATTGCTCCACAAAATAACTTCCAGCTAAAGGATCTACGGTATCTGCAACACCGCTTTCAAAAGCAACAATTTGTTGTGTTCTTAACGCAATGCTAGCAGCTTCCTGTGTTGGCAATCCAAGTGCTTCGTCAAAACCATTGGTATGTAAGCTTTGTGTGCCACCCAATACAGCTGCTAAAGTTTGTATTGTAACACGACTAATATTATTTAAAGGTTGTTGTGCTGTTAATGTGGCTCCTCCTGTTTGAGTATGAAAACGAAGCATCAACGCTTTTTCATCGGTTGCGCCTAGTTCTTTCATTATATTAGCCCACATTTTTCTTGCTGCTCTAAATTTTGCGACCTCTTCAAACAAATTATTATGTGCATTAAAAAAGAAAGAAAGTCTTTTCCCAAATACATTTATATCTAATCCTTTTTCTTGAGCTGCCTTAACATAGGCTTTACCATTACTAAGTGTAAATGCAATTTCTTGAACTGCCGTGCTTCCAGCTTCTCTTATATGATAACCCGAAATACTAATGCTATTCCATTTTGGCAGATGATTTCCACACCATTCAAATATATCTGTTATGATGCGCATGGAATGCTTAGGAGGGTAGATGTAAGTTCCTCTGGCAGCATATTCTTTTAAAATATCATTTTGAATTGTTCCGGCTAATTGCTTTATATCAATTCCTCTTTTCTTAGCCAATGCTACATATAATGCTAATAATATAAATCCAGTTGAATTAATTGTCATTGAGGTACTAATCTTATCCAAAGGAATGTCCTTAAATAAAATTTCCATATCTGCTAATGAACAAATAGATACACCCACTTTACCAACCTCACCATCCGATAAACTATGGTCTGGATCATAACCAATTTGTGTTGGCAAATCAAATGCTACGCTTAATCCCATCACTCCTTGTGATAATAAGAAATGATATCGTTTATTACTTTCTTCTGCGGTAGAAAATCCTGCATATTGACGCATTGTCCATAGCTTACCACGATACATGTCAGCTTGCACACCTCGGGTATACGGAAACGCACCAGGTAATAGTTCGCCATCTAATTCATTAGGCAAATCAGCCTTGGTATACACTTTCTGAATAGGTATACCACTGTCGGTCTTTTTCACTTTATCTTCCATTCTTAAATTTACGAAAAAATCAAATCCCTCAAGGCTAGATAATATTTCTATTTTCGAAATTTTAGTTAAATGGCATATCCAATACTTATTGTAATTTTGCATTATAACCTTAATTTATAATTTTATGGCTACAGATACTCTTTTAAAGACCCCAGTGAGTTTTACTGCTAGTGCAGTAGAAGAACTTACTCGTTTAATGGGTGAGCCTGGTTTTGATCAACAACAGCGCCTAAGAGTAGGTGTTAAAGGTGGTGGATGCTCTGGTATGACCTATGTACTTGGATTTGATGTTCCTAAGGAAGAGGATATGCAGTTTGTTTTTGAAGGCGTTCCTTGCTGTATGGAAGCGGCGCATCAAATTTACCTATACGGAATGACTATTGACTGGCAAGGCGGCTTAAATAGCCGTGGTTTCACCTTCACCAACCCAAATGCTTCTAGTACCTGTGGTTGTGGTACCAGCTTCGCTGTTTAATCGCTCACCATATTATTTAAAAAGCCCTGGGTAATTCTAGGGCTTTTTTGTTGCCTTCCATTTGTTACGCTGGTTGCATATGAATTCCTTGGCGAACCTTCGCATGCACTGTAGTATTGCACAATTGTATAGTTCTAATAGCCATCTTGCCTTCAGTTTGGTTGGCTCAGCATTTATCATATTAGTACGCTGTGCTCAAAAATTCGCTACGGAATTATATGCTACCAGCTCTACAAATGATTCCAACTGCAGTTGTATCCATTATCATTGTTGAAGATGCAATGATGCATCTTGATTCTGAACTTCGGGCTAATAGCGTTAAGAAAATTGATTTTTGATCCGATAAAAAACGCTGCATGTTTGAGCACGAAGTGCGAGTTCAGCGTTTTAGGGGATAAAATTGATTTTTAGCGTCATTAGCCCGCGAGAAGAATCTGATGCATCATGCAATCTTCACGAATAATGGAAGGCAACAAAAAGGCCTCACGGTGAAGTGAGGCCTTAATTATAATAAACGAATTGACGTTTTTATTTTTTGCTATCAGCGCGTCCTAATGGTTTGCTTTTTGCAAAGTCAACCAATACAGGAGCAGCAACAAAGATAGAAGAGTAAGTACCAGTGATGATACCTATTAACATTGCAAATGCAAATCCTCTTGTTACTTCACCACCAAATATGAACAAGATTAAGATTACTAAGAATACTGTTAATGAAGTCATTACAGTACGACTTAATGTTTCGTTAATTGCTCGGTTAATGATGCTAGCGTTATCTGAACCTTTCATTAATTTAGAATCCTCACGAATACGGTCATATACAATTACCGTGTCATTCATAGAGAAACCAATAACGGTTAATACTGCAGCAATAAAGTGCTGGTCAATCTCTAATGGGAATGGAACAACTTTTCTTAAGAAACTAAATACAATCAATGTTACGAATACGTCGTGTAATAAAGAGAAGATAGTTCCTAAAGAGTATCTCCAGTCACGGAAACGAATAAAGATGTATAAACAAATTGCAATTAAAGCAAAGATGGTTGCTTTAGTAGCACCTGCTTTTAAGTCATCAGAGATTGTAGGTAATACAGTTTGAGAACTTTGCTTGAATTGAGTATCAAATTCTTTATAGCTAGTACCTGTTGGTAATTGCTTAGCTAAGCCTTTAAACAATAAACTTTCAACTTCTTGATCGATATTATTTCCTTGCTCTTTGATTTTATAAGATGTAGTAATATTAATTTGATTCTTAGTGTCAACAGTTTTAATAATTGGAGCTTCTCCAAATACTTTCTTTAAGTCCTCACGAACTGACTCAATATTTACTGCGCTATTAAATTTAACAGTGTAGCTTCTACCACCTGCGAATTCAACACCTTGGTCAAATCCGTTAAAGAAAGATCCAATACCCATTACTAATACAACTGCAGACAACATATATGCGTACTTTCTAAATTCAATAAATTTGAATGTAGCGTGTTTGAAGATAGATCTTGAAACAGCAGTAAAGTATTCAAAGTGTCTGTTCTTGCTAGTATAGATATCAGTGATTAAACGAGATACTAAAATTCCACAGAACAATGATAATAAGATACCAATAATTTGTGTTGTAGCGAATCCAAGTACTGGACCTAATCCAAAGTAAGCTAAAATACATGCAGTTAAAAGGGTAGTAACGTGTGCATCCAATACTGGAGACATAGAACGTTTGTAACCATCAGATACAGCCATTTGATAACTCTTACCTTTAGTTAATTCCTCTTTAATTCTTTCAAATATAATTACGTTTGTATCCACTGCCATACCAACAGTTAATACTAAACCTGCAATACCTGGAGCAGTCAATGTAAATCCTAAAGCACTTAAGATACCTATAGTAAATAATAAGTTTAAGATTAAGGCAATGTTTGCAACCCAACCACCAGTGTTGAAGTACAATAACATTAATGCAAAAATTACTAAGAAGGCAACGCCGAATGACATTAAACCACCTTGAATAGATGCTTTACCTAATGTAGGACCTACTTGTTGCTCTTGAACAATTTTAGCTGGAGCTGGTAATTTACCGCTCTCTAATATTTCAGCTAAATCTTGTGCAGTTTTCACTTCGTAGTTACCAGATATAGAAGAGTTACCAGTGGTAATAGCTTCGTTTACATTTGGTGCAGAATATACTAAGTTGTCAAGTACAATTGCAACCGGCTTTCCAACATTCTTAGTTGTCATTTTAGCCCAGATTGTTGTACCAACTTTATCCATATTCATCTTAATCGCAACTTTACCATTTTGATCAAAATCTTGTGCAGCATTTGCAACATGATCGCCTTCTAATTCAGCTTGACCATTGTCTAAAGTTTTGATTGCATAAATTGGTAAAACGTCTTTTGCTTTACCGTCTTGATTGTTGTCAACTTTACCATACATGAATACCAAATTAGAAGGGAATTTAGATTTCACTTCAGGTAATGCTAACCAAGCGTTTAATTTAGCTGTATCTTTTTTTAATGTATAACCAATTTCACCTGGGAATACATACTGACCATTTTTACCTTGATAAGGTTGTGTGAATTGAACCAATTTTAATAATGGGTTCTTATTAGGATTTAATTTAGAAGTATCTAATTTAGCAGTAGCATTGCTGTCTTTGATTCCAGCTAAGTTTGCTTCAATTGCTTTATCGGCAGCTGTGATACCACCTTGAACATCTTTATTTTCTAATGTATAAACTTCAAAGAATTGTAAGTTGGCAGTAGATTGTAAGAATGAACGAACTCTTTCTTTATCGCTAATACCAGCTAATTCAATACTGATAATACCTTTATTAGCATCAGGGTTGATGTTAGGAGAAGCAAGTCCGAATTTATCGATACGTGTTCTTAAAATTTTATAAGTGTTGTTAAACGCAATTGTAGATTGGTCTTTTAAATAGCTTGCAACAACATCGTCAGAAGCGTCAAACTTTAATTTACCATTACTTCTTGTAGCGAATAAAGGTGCTAATTTACCAGTAGGATTGATACGAGCATATTCCTCTCTGAATAAAGTAATTAAGTCGGCACGACTGTTTGCCTTTTTTGCAACAGCATTGCTTAATGCAGTGTTAAAAGATGGATCTTTTGTATAATTAGCCAATGATTTAATTAAGCCGTCTAAGCCCACTTCCATGGTTACGCTCATACCGCCTTGTAAATCAAGACCTAACATTAATTCTTTTTCTTTTGCAGCAGCGTAAGTTGTTAAACCAAAACCTAATTTGGTATCTTTTGTACTGTCTAATAAATGTTTGTAATACGCTTTTTGTAAATCGCCTACACTGTCATTGTAAAGTAATTGCTCTTCTTTGTTAGAAGGGTATACTTGCTCAGCTTTAGGGAATTTTTTTACCCAAGCTGATGCCTTAGCATCCATTGCTTTTTCGTGGCTACGAACTATCCAAGTGAACGACAATTGGTAAAGACAAATTAAAATAAGCGCAATTGCAAAAAAGCGCACTAATCCTTTGAGTTGCATAATAGTTTGGTTAACTGATTTTTAGTCGGCAAATATAATGGAAAGGAGGGAAAAATAGGGCCAAAAAGGCATTATTTTACAGCCGATAGCTTGATGTCAAAATATAGAGGTGCATTGCCTGGGATTGAACCAGCTCCACCCGAACCATATCCTAATGAAGAGGGGATTAATACCTTAATTTCACCACCTACTCCAATTTTTGGAACTGCAATACCCCAACCCGGAATCAATTGGTTTAAAGGATAAGTTATTGTACCTGCATCAAATTGGTTGCCATTCATTAATAAGCCTGTATAAGTAACTGTAATTGAGCTAGTTGCACCTGGATGAGTTGAATTACCTGGAGTGATAATTTCGTATAAAATACCACTTGGATCAGTTGTATAGTTAATTGAATGTGCTTTTGCGAAAGTTACCATTTGCTCTTGCTCACTAGCGCCTGATTTGCTACAACTTGAAATTGTAAAAATGCCTAAAATCATAGCAAAAACTGCTAAAATCGATAGAAAACCAATGTTTTTTGGTGTTTTTGAGGTAAAAATGTTCATTTTTTGTTTTTTATATGTTTTAATTCTTGAAACCTTTGTTCGTTCATTTCTGACGTAAACTGTTGATACAACCATCCAAAACCAATGGATATACAAATGATGGCTATAATAATCCATATTTCGTTTCCCCAACTATTTGCTTGCATATTAGCTCGTTCATACCAACCTAGTTCAGATATAATAAGTACAAGTACGCCCAAACTTAACCCAACACTTAATCCTCTTAAAAAAGGGCGTCGTCTGTAATGGGGCTGTAAACGCTCTTTTTCCCATTGTTGGTAAAATTTTTCTTCCTCTTGACTTATCATTGGGCAAATTTATGGAATGCCTACTATAATATAAGACTCATGACGTACTTTTAATTTCAAATTAACGATTGATTATTATGAAAGCAACCATTCAAAAATGGGGTATAACTATTTATATCCTTTTATTATCAGTTCATTTATATGCACAAATATTAGGTGATTCTTTTGCTAGTTTACAATTTATTACCAAAGTTTTATTATTACCAACTTTAATGTTGTTTTTAATATCACAGGAATTTTCACCAAATGCTCCTAAGGGAAAATGGCTAGTACTTTTTGCAATGGCAGGTTCTTTTTTAGGCGATGTATTACTTTCTTATAATAATTTATTCATTATTGGCATGGTTGCCTTTATGTCAACACATGTTTTTAATATAATGATGTTTCATAAAATTAATCCAGCAGGTAAAGGCATGTCTACTAAGTTTAAATTATTTACTATTTTATTACTTGCATTCTGTATGATTATTTATTTCCAATTAAAAGGAGCAATGGGAGGGTTGATATATCCAATATTAGCATACATGGCTTTAATATGTAGCGCTGCTTTAATGGCCATACATGCTGGTGGAAATGCAAAAGGGGAGTTGATATCAAAGTTGTTTTGGTTTCCTGGAATGTTATTTTTTATAAGTTCAGATGCAGTTTTAGCGTTCAATAAATTTGATTGGTCAATTCATCATCCAATTAAAAATATCGGATTGGTTACAATGCTTACTTACGGAATAGCACAATTACTTTTAGCAAAAGGATATCAATTATATTTTACAAAAAAAGAAATATAAAAAAGTAACGATTTAATAAAAATATAATAACTAAAAAAGGCCCCTCAAATGAGGAGCCTTTTTTTATTTGCATGCGATTTAATCGCAACTTAATCTTAGTAACCCATGCCACCCATATCAGGAGCACCACCTTGTGGAGCAGCTGCTGGAGCTGGCTTGTCAGCAATTACACATTCTGTTGTTAACAACATAGATGCAATTGATGCTGCATTTTCTAAAGCAACTCTAGATACTTTAGTTGGATCGATAACACCTGCTTTGAATAAGTTTTCGAAAACTTCTGTTCTTGCATTGAAACCAAAGTCATCTTTACCTTCTTTGATTTTTTGTACAACGATAGAGCCTTCGATACCGCTATTCTTAACAATCTGACGTAATGGTTCTTCAATTGCACGACGTACAATTTGGATACCAGTATTTTCGTCTTCGTTAGCACCTTTTAATTTATCTAAACTTGCAACAGCGCGAATGTAAGCAACGCCACCACCTGGTACGATACCTTCTTCAACTGCAGCACGTGTAGCGTGTAAAGCATCGTCAACACGATCTTTCTTTTCTTTCATTTCAGTTTCAGTTGCAGCACCAACGTAAAGTACAGCTACACCACCACTTAATTTAGCTAAACGCTCTTGTAATTTTTCTTTATCGTATTCAGAAGTTGTGTTTTCAATTTGAGCCTTGATTTGATTTACACGACTTGTGATATCTGCCTTTTTACCTTTACCACCAACAATAACAGTGTTGTCTTTGTCGATAGTGATAGAAGATGCTTGACCTAAATAAGATAAGTCTGCATTTTCTAATTTGAATCCTTGCTCTTCGCTAATTACAGTACCTGCAGTTAAGATAGCAATGTCAGTTAACATTTCTTTTCTTCTGTCACCAAATCCTGGAGCTTTAACAGCAGCCACTTTGATGGTACCACGTAATTTATTAACTACCAATGTTGCCATTGCTTCACCTTCTAAATCTTCGGCAATGATTACTAATGGACGACTTGTTTGTGCAACTTTCTCTAAAATATGTAAGATGTCTTTCATTGCAGAAATCTTCTTATCATAAATTAAGATATATGGATTTTGCATTTCAGCTTCCATCTTTTCGCTATTTGTAACGAAGTATGGAGAAACGTATCCACGATCAAATTGCATACCTTCCACAACATCAACTGTTGTATCAGTACCCTTAGCTTCTTCAACAGTAATAACACCTTCTTTACCTACTTTAGACATTGCCATTGCAATCAACTTGCCAATTTCATTATCGTTGTTAGCAGAGATAGAAGCAACTTGCTCAATCTTTTTTGTGTCGTTTCCAACAGTTTGAGATTGTGCTTTTAAGCTTGCTACCACTTTTTCAACTGCTTTATCAATACCACGCTTTAAATCCATTGGGTTTGCACCTGCAGTAACGTTTCTTAAACCTTCACTGATAATTGCTTGTGCTAATACAGTTGCAGTTGTTGTACCATCTCCAGCTTGATCAGCTGTTTTAGAAGCAACTTCCTTTACCATTTGAGCACCAATGTTTTCAATTGGATCTTCTAAATCAATTTCTTTTGCAACAGATACACCATCTTTTGTAACAGAAGGTGAACCAAATTTTTTCTCAATAACAACGTTACGACCTTTTGGCCCTAAAGTTACTTTTACAGCGTTGGCTAAAGTGTCAACACCTTTTTTCATTTTATTTCTCGCTTCTAAGTCGAAAAAAATCATTTTAGACATATCAGGTTATTTTTTTAATTCGTTAATAAGTTAATTCAATAGCAATTATACAATTGCTAACACATCGCTTTCACGCATGATCAATAAGTCTTGACCTTCAATTTGAATTTCAGTTCCTGCGTATTTACCATATAAAACGGTATCACCCACTTTAACAGTAACTGGTTCGTCTTTTTTACCTGGACCTGCAGCAACAATAACACCACGTTGTGGTTTTTCTTTTGCTGTGTCTGGTATAATGATTCCTCCAGCTGTTTTTTCTTCAGCAGCGGCAGGCATCACAATTACTCTGTCGTGTAAAGGCGTAATGTTTAGTTTTTTAGCCGTACTCTTAGCCATACTTTATCGTTTTTGGTTTTAAATTAAATGATTTACCCTAATAACTTCAAGAACCTTGCCAATGACTTAATTACTTAATATATAAGTCAAAATTGCAGACGCAATCGGAAAATAGGGACAGGGAGGCAAATCTATGCTTAAATTTGAAGGATTGAGGCTTAATTATGTAAAAAATGTCAGTTTTTTCGGAATTATTTAGATAGCTTTGCACCCCTTATAGCTCTTATTATTATGATGAACAGAAGAAACATCCGAATTAAAGTAATGCAGGTAATGTACATGCTAGAATCAAATATTCAGGGCACGTCTAACGCATTACTGAACAAAGAATTTGACAAAACGCGTAACTTATTCGTTTTCTTAGTTCATTTAATACACCAAGTGGCATTGTATGCCGAAGTTGAATCTCAACAAAGAGCTTCTAAAAATTTACCTAATCAAGCCGATTTATCAGTTAATATCAAAATTGCAGGCAATACGATTGTATGGCAAACTATTGAATCTGAAGCATTTAAAAAGGCTTTTGAAGTAGTTAAACCGCACCAGTGGATTGAAGGAGATTTGGTTAAGAATTTATTTAGACAATTAACGGAGTCCAACGAATACAAAGCTTATATCAGCGAAGAAAATAGAGATAAAGCAAAAGAAAAAGAGATCCTTAAATTTATATTCGGAACCATCATTTTAGGTTCAGAAACTGCAGTAGATTATATAGACGAACATTTTACAAATTGGGAAGATGAAGGTGATATGATGATTGGCTTTGTGCTTAATTATATACAAAAACCAGGTTCTATTAATTTCCTTGATTTGGTTGGTGATGAGAAGATGAAGTTTGCTACCGATTTATTGCAAACTGCAATAGATAAAAAAACAATTTCTGAAGATATAATTAAGCCCAAATTAAAGAACTGGGATCCTGAACGTATTGCCGTAATTGATATGATATTATTACGTTTGGGCGTTTGTGAATTAGTTTATTTTGATACAATTCCTACAAAAGTTACTATTAATGAATATATTGATTTGGCTAAAGAATATAGTACCGAACAAAGCGGTCATTTTGTGAACGGCATTTTGGACAGTATCCACAAAGAATTGGTCGGCAATGGTAAAATTCAAAAAGTGAGCCATAAGGCCAAATAGTTTCTTTAGCCTATATTTGTGTGAAGCAAATAAAGCTTACTAAATTTAAAACAAACTTAAACAAATAAAAATGACAGCAATTTTATTACAAGCTCCTCAAGGTGGTGGTACATTTCAATTGGTGATGTTAGGTGGTATCATCGTAGTATTTTGGTTTTTCATGATTCGTCCACAAGCTAAAAAAGCTAAAGAACAAAAGAAATTTATTGATGGTATGCAAAAAGGAGATAAAGTAGTTACTATTGCAGGTATTCATGGTACTATCAGTAAAGTAAACGAAGACAATACAGTTCAATTAGAAGTTAGCCCAGGTAGCTATTTAAAAATTGAAAGATCTTCTATTAGCTTAGAATGGTCTCAGGCAATTAACAAGTAGTTTTCACTTTTACATATTTGAATCCGAAATTGGAATCCTAAATACAGGAATCTAGTTTCGGATTTTTTTATTTATTTCACTTAACTTTAAGTATGTCAATTGTTATAGGATTAACAGGCGGGATTGGATCTGGTAAATCTACTATTGCAAAAATTTTTGCAAATATTGGTGTGCCAGTATTTGATGCAGATTCCGCTGCAAAGAATCTTATGAATGCTAACCCCGTAATTAAGGAAAAACTAATTGCCCAATTTGGACCAGAAGTATATAAAAAGAATGAGGCGAATGTAGATATACTAGATCGAACATTATTATCTAAAATCGTTTTTAATGATGCGTATCAATTAGAAATGTTGAATGCTATAGTACATCCAATAACTATACAAGCTGCATTGGACTGGGCGGGGCTTCAAAATACACCTTATGTTATAAAGGAAGCAGCATTATTTTTTGAATCTGGTTCTATTGCTGGGGTTCACAAAATTATTGGCGTTACAGCACCAAAGAGTTTGAAAATTCACAGAGTAATGAAAAGAGATAATTGCTCCAAAGAGGAAGTAGAAAAAAGAATGTCCAATCAAATAGATGATACGCTTAAAATGAAATTATGTGATTGGGTGATTGTGAATGACGATCAACATTTATTAATTCCACAAGTAGTTGCACTGCACGAAAAAATAATTGCTAGTTTGTAATCTTAGGTTTAGTAAATAAAAAGGCTACTACTTTATAATCTTGTAGCACCAACGTTTTAATCTTCCTTCAAAATCAAATGGGGTAGTGGCTTTCGTAATATCTTTTACTTGCTCACTATTGATGTTTTCTAAGTCAATAATAAACTGCGTAAAATTGGTACTAAAATATAAAATACCACCAGGTTTCATGGCACGCAATACATCATTGATTAATTCTACATGGTCACGTTGAATATCTAAGATGTCCTTCATTCTTTTACTGTTACTAAAAGTGGGGGGATCCATTACAACTAATTCGTAATGATTAGCAGGTAATGTTTTTAAGTATTGCTTCACGTCGGCATGCACAAACTGATAAGCCACTGGGTTTTTCAACAAATTAATTGCAAAATTATCTTCACTCCATGCCAAGTATGTCTTTGATAAGTCCACCGAAGTAACTGTTTTGGCACCAGCAGCTGCAGCATATACAGAGAATGAACTTGTATAACTAAATAAGTTTAAGAAATTAGTATCCTTAGCTTCGGTTGCAACCATTTGTCTGGTGACACGATGGTCTAAAAACAATCCAGTATCTAAGTAATCGGTTAGGTTGACAAGAAACTTATGTCCATTTTCTTTAACCGTAATTATTTTAGATTCAGTTACTTCTTCCTTTTCATATTGCCCTTCTCTATGTGACATTCTCTTTCGCAGCTTCACATACATATGATCAGTTGGTACTCCTGTCATTGTAGAGATGATGGTTTTTGTGGTTTCAAACCATTCTGCATGTTCTTCCTCCGACAATGCGTGTCTACGGTTGTATTCAGCGATATATATGTATTCCTCGTAAAACTCTACACAAACCGGAAATTCTGGTAAGTCATGGTCATATAATCTCCAGCAAGTCAAGTTTAAACGCTTGGCTTGTTTAAGTCGGTGCTTATAGTTTTTAAGCAACCTGTTTTCAAACATTTGAAATTTTTCTGGAGTCATATATTTTACAAAAATACTACAAAAAAAAGAAGCGCTACAATTGTAACGCTTCTAGATTTATTATTTATTAGTTCTTATTTTAATTTGGCTAAAGCTTCTTTAATTCTTGCCCATGCTTTTTCGATATTTGGCATGCTGTTGGCAAAAGAAAAACGTACACAATTTGGCTCACCAAATGCATCTCCCATTACCGATGAAACGTGTGCAGTATTTAACAAGTACATACTAAAATCAGCAGCGTTTGTAATTGTTTGTGTACCATCAGATTTCCCATAATAAGAACTTACATCTGGGAAAACATAAAAGGCACCTTCTGGAGCATAACATTTAAATCCTGGCATATCGTTAACTAGTTTTAAAGTAGTTGCACGACGACGTGTAAATTCTTCAGTCATTTCCATTGATGGTTTTAAATCACCTACCAAAGCAGTTACAGCAGCCTTTTGAGTAATAGAACAAGTACCAGAAGTAAACTGACCTTGTAATTTTTCCATTGCTTTTGCAATTTCTACACTAGATGCAGTGTAGCCTAATCTCCAACCTGTCATTGCAAAACCTTTACTCAAACCATTAATAACAACTATTTGATCTTTTATTTCGTCAAATTGAGCAATGCTCTCATGTTTCCCAATAAAGTTAATATACTCGTAAATCTCATCAGATAAGATAGTGATTTGAGGATATTTTTTAAATAAATCGGCTAATGCTTTTAATTCTTCTTTGCTGTATACCGCACCACTTGGGTTACAAGGGCTTGAGAACATAAATACTTTAGTCCTAGGTGTTATTGCAGCTTCAATTTGAGCAGGAGTTGCTTTAAAACTAGCTTCTGTGCTTGTTCTAATTTCTACAACCTTTCCTCTTGCAATTTTAACCAACTCGGAATAAGTTACCCAATATGGAGTAGGAATAATTACTTCATCACCATCATCAACTAATGCTAAAATAGCATTCGCTAAACTTTGCTTTGCACCTGTAGATGTTACAATTTGTTCAGGTTTATAATCAAGGTTATTATCTCTTTTTAATTTTGCACAAACAGCTTCTCTTAAATCCAAGAATCCTGCAACTGGAGTGTAGTGTGACCAGTTGTCATTGATTGCTTTAATAGCAGCATCTTTAATATGTTGAGGGGTATCAAAATCGGGTTCTCCTAAACTAAGGTCAATTACGTCTACACCTTGTGCTCTTAACTCACGACCTAACTTAGCCATTTTTAATGTTTCTGGCTCACTAAAACGATTTAATAAAGATGATAATATCATGGTATATAATTTGGTATGGCAAATTTCGCAAATTATTCGCAAACGCCTGTAAGTTTTGAGCTTTTGAAGCCATTTAATTATTCAACCTTTGTGAATATCTAGCTATTATGCTTGTTATTAGTGACTATTGGGGTAATACATTCTCAAAATTGGGGAGGAATGCTTTCTTTCTTTTTAACTCATATTCGTAAATAAGGCGACCTAAATTTTTATAAAAGGGGTAACCAACTGTATCATAGTCATATTTACTGTCATTTATAATGCCGTCTTTATTGCAATAAATAACACCGCTTAACATAAACTCAACTTTGTTAACCGTGTCGATAATGTAGCTAATGTCTAAAAGAAATCCATAGGCATCACCAACTTTATTAAAAATCTTAATATTAGAGGGGATTGGCCCTTTTTCAGATCCCATAAATAAAAACTTACAATAAGAAGGCCAATAATCTACAGAATCATAAGTTGGGTATTGTGATTCGGTTGGTAAAGTATGCATCCATTTTAATAAGAAGTCACGATCTTCTTTTGTCAGGTTAAATCTTTTTTGTGGTGCTGTTTGATCATAGAAAATTACTGATTGTAATATATGATGTAAGTCGTTTAAATAGATCCTATTTTTTACTGAAAAATCTAATGGGCCATTTATAAGTGAGTCGTTATTATTCATATAACCCTTGCCAATAAATGCATTGTAATTAGGAAGTGCTTGTTTATTGTATTGAGCATCCTGATGGTAAATTTGTTTTCCATTATCATCAAAAAAACGAATGGCTTGTGTTTGTCTGCTTTCTTCTTGCGTTCGACCTAATTCCAATCTGTTGCGTATATAAGCATCTTTATAACCTTTTTCTGCAAGCTTATTGTGTATTTGTTCTTGTCCAATAAATTCAAACAATCTGTTTGCAGCGTTATTGTCACTTACCAAGAATATTTCTTTTATCGCTTGTTCAATAGATTGTTTTCCATTTTCTGCATATGGGTTATTGTAAATGGTTTCTTGTCTACCACCTACACTGTCATAATATAACATGGTAGACTTAGTAAGGCCAGGAATATGCAGTGAATTAATTTTATCCAAAGCCATTACGGATAATGGCATTTTAACTGTACTTGCTGGGTAAAAATATTCTGCAGGATTTAGTCTGAAACTAAATTCTTTAAAGTGAGGTATATTATTTTTATCCCGATCTATTTGTGTGTAAAATAATTGAACACGATATTCATTTGGATTATTTAATATCTCTCCAAACTGATCCGGCTTTTGTTTCATCAAATTTTCCAATAATTGAGTATTAACCTGCGCTATGGCTAGGGTACTAATCAAACTAAATAATAGGGTTGATAAAAAGAATTTCATAATCAAATGTATTAAAAACTAACATACATTTGTCTAAGAATATGGAAAAGTTTATTTCTGTTTTTGATATGTTTAAGATTGCTGTTGGGCCTTCGAGTTCTCATACATTGGGACCTTGGGTAGCAGCTTTGGATTGTATTCATAAAGTTGATACTACGGATGGAATCCATTCTATAACTCAAATTCAGGTTAAGCTTTATGGTTCTTTAGCTAAAACAGGAAAAGGACATGGAACTGATATTGCAGTATTAATGGGTTTACTTGGGGAGCAACCGGTTACTACGGACACTTCTTTAATAGCTAATAAAATAGAGGATATTAAAAATGAGAAATCTATTTTATTGAATCATGTTCATGCGATTAATTTTACTTATGAAACAGATGTAATGTTTCTGAGAGATCAATCTTTGCCGCATCATCCCAATGCTTTGCAATTTATAGTTCAAACAAAAAATGGGGAGAAGATTTATACTTACTATTCAATTGGGGGTGGATTTATAGAGTTTCAAAATATTGATGGCGAAATTGAATCATCATTAATGGACAATATTATTGATGTGCCTTTTGATTTTTACACAACAGACGAACTCTTACACTGGTGTATGAAGACAGGTATGAAAATTAGTGAGATTGTTAAGGAGAATGAAAAATCAAATATCGCGGAAACCCTTGTTGATGAAAAATTAGATGCAATTTGGCAAACTATGTTAGATTGTATTTATAAAGGTTGTACAACTCAAGGAACTTTACCAGGTGGTTTACATGTTAGAAGACGTGCCTTTGATTTAAATAATGAATTATTAAAACAAGCGCCGTTTAATAATCACCATAATTGGATGCAATTAATCAAACAAGGAGGTCAAGACTTTAGATATATATTGGATTGGGTAAGTTGTTTTGCCTTGGCAGTAAATGAAGAGAACGCAAGTTTTGGAAGGGTAGTAACTGCTCCTACAAATGGTGCTGCTGGAGTTATTCCTGCGGTGCTTATGTATGCTCAAATATTCTGTAATAAAAATAGTCCTTCAGAAATCAGACAATTTTTAATGACTGCAAGTGCTGTAGGAATTTTATTCAAAAGTGGTGCTACCATCTCGGCTGCAATGGGTGGATGTCAAGCAGAAATTGGTGTTTCTTCTGCAATGGCTGCGGCTGCGTTAACCGAATTGCTGGGAGGGAATCAAAAACAATCTTTAATGGCTGCGGAAATTGCTATGGAACATCATTTAGGTTTAACATGTGACCCAGTTGGTGGCTTGGTTCAAATACCATGCATCGAACGAAATACAATGGGTGCCATAAAAGCCATTACTGCAGCGCAATTAGCATTACAAAGCAAGCCCGATTTTGCATTGGTAAGTTTAGATAAAGTCATTAAGACAATGTGGAATACCGCATTGGACATGAGTGTAAAATATAAGGAAACAGCCGACGGTGGTTTGGCGATACAAATACCAATTGCATTAGCGGAGTGCTAGTGATCTTGATTTTATCTTGCTAAGAAATTTTTTTTACAGTTCTCCTTCGGCAAATTCGTGGTTAGAATAATCCTTAATTACATCATACAATGTTCCTCTTTCAATAGGTTGTCTATTCACTTGTTTAATAAGTCCAACCAATTGCTCTGTGGTCATTGCTGGAGTTTGTTCCTCACTTCCAGCCATTGAATAAATTTTAGTGGTATCATCAATAGTACCATCAATATCATTTACCCCATAGCTTAATGTTAATTGAGCGATATCACGACCTAGCATTGGCCAATATGCTTTTACATGAGGGAAATTATCTAAGTATAAACGAGAAACTGCATACATTTTTAAATCATTAGCCATAGTGGATTCAGGTACATGGCTCATGTCGTTTCCTTCATTGCGGAATTTTAATGGAATAAAAGTATTGAATCCTTTTGTTTCATCCTGTAATTGACGAAGACGTTCCATATGGTCAATTCGGTGTTCATATTTTTCTATATGACCGTATAATAAAGTTGCATTGCTATGCATACCTAATTCATGTGCTGTTTTGTGTATTTCCAACCATTGATCTGCTGTTGCTTTATCAGCACATATAACTGTTCTTACATCAGGGTGAAAAATTTCTGCACCACCACCAGGTAATGAATCTAAGCCTGCTTCATGTGCTAAACGCATACCTTCTTTAGTACTAACATTTGCTTTACGGAACATATACTCTAATTCAACTGGAGTGAATGCTTTGATATGTAATGCTGGACGATGTGCTTTAATTGCACGCATTAATTCCAAGAAAAATTCTAAAGTTAATTTAGGATGAACGCCACCAACAATATGTACTTCGGTTACTGGTTTGCCATCATAAGATTTAACAATGTCCAACATTTGGTCAATCGTTAATTCCCAGCCTTCTTCCTTATGTGCGTATAATTTTGAGTAAGAACAAAACTTACAAGAGAAAACACACACATTGGTAGGTTCAATATGAAAATTCTTATTGAAATAAGTTTTGTTGCCATGTAAAGATTCTCTTTTCCAATTGGCTAATGCGCCAACATAGGGTAGAGAAGCTTTCTCAAATAAATAAACGCCCTCGTCAAACGAAAGGCGTTCATTATGAATTACTTTATTTCCAATTTGTTGTAAACGACTGTCTTGTTCCGCGCCAATAATTACTTCGATATTCTTCGTGTTCATATCTGCTCTATTTGAACACAAAGTTACGAATTATCATAGGATTATAACACATAATTAAATATGTGATTCGTCATAAATTAGCCAATCAAAATACCTGCAATACTTGCAGATAAATAGGAAGCAAGTGTCCCAGCCAATAAAGCTTTTAAGCCTAATTCAGCTAAGTCCTTACGGCGACTTGGAACTAATTCTCCAATGCCTCCAATAAGCATACCTACACTACTAAAGTTGGCAAAACCACAAATTGCAATGCTTACAATAAACAATCCTTTTTCAGTTACAATAGGAACTACTTTACTCGTTAAACTTTTGAATGCAACGAATTCGTTAATTGTCAATTTTTGACCTAAAAGCGTAGCTGCATTTTGTATATCAGCATTTGGAATACCCATAGCCCAAGCCATTGGATAGAACAATTTGCCAAATAGATAGTTTAAGCTTAAGTCTAAATGTGCATTAAATACATGCCCAATTTTTAATAAAGACCAGTCAATAAATGCGATCAATGCAATAAATCCAATTAACATGGCAATTACATTCATTGCAATTTTAAAACCTTCTCCTGCACCATGAGTGATAGCGTCAATGGTATTGCTATATTGACTTTTAACTTCCAATTTAACCTTTCCCATAGTTTGAGATTCCTCTGTTTCTGGGAAAAGGATTTTTGCAATAACTAATGCACCGGGTGCAGCCATTAAACTTGCTGTAATTAATTTAGGGGCTAAGTCCATTCCTGCTTGCGCACCCATATTTGCGTATACAATTAAGATGCCACCTGCGATACAAGCTAAGCTTCCGCTCATACTTGCCAAGATTTCACTCTTTGTCATAGTTGGCAAATACGGACGTATCATAACTTGTGCTTCAACCTGTCCCACAAATGCACTAGCAACGTTACTTAATGCTTCCGCACCACTAACACGCATTATAAAATTCATGGCTTTAGCAATAACTGCAACAATTCTTTGCATAATACCAAAGTGATATAATAAAGCTACTAAAACACATACTAATATAATTGTAGCTGTTACATTAAAAGCAAAAACAAAACCACCATTTGTAAAGTCGGTTACACCAGCAGGAGTCATTGCGCCTACACCGCCATAAACAAAGGCTGCTCCTTGACGTGAAAATTGCTCAATTTTGCCCATCCCTTTTCCTAACATTTGGAAAAAGCTTGTAACTGCAGGAATTTTTAATACTAAAATACCAATACCCAATTGCAATGCCAATCCACTTGCTACTAATCGGTAATTAATTCTCGTTTTGTTATTAGAGAATAAAAATGCAATCGCTAATATTAATGCAATTCCAATGAGGCCCTGAAATCTTTCCATGGTTAATTATTAAGGCAGTAAGATAATTAAATAATTGTTAACTAATAAGCGTTTATGCTTAAAATTAAGGCTAAAAAGGTCAAAAAACATAAATCCCGCAAAAGCGGGATTTATGAAATTATAATATCGTAAAATCAATTATAAGTGAGATTGGATTTTCTTATCTAAAACTGCTTTAGGGACAGCTCCAATTTGTTTGTCAACTACTTGGCCACCTTTAACAAATAAGATAGCAGGAATAGAAGTAATACCAAAGTTCATGCTTAAGTTAGGGTTAACGTCCACATTCACTTTCCCAATATTTACTTTTCCTTCATATTGAACAGCTAATTCTTCAATAACTGGCCCAATTGCACGACAAGGACCACACCATTCTGCCCAAAAGTCAATTACTGTAAGTTTATCGCTTTCCATTACATCTTTCTGGAAATTTGCATCTGTAAATTCTAATGCCATATGATTTATTTTAATTTGTGTTTGAATGCTTTATATAGTTCAAAAATAGTTCCAATATTTAATACCTGCCCATTTGACTTTTCCACGAAAACCAATTGTCAATGGGGACAATTTATCTGCCAAACCGACAAATTAGTTAACAAGGTTCACTTTTACGCCTAGTTCAGGTGTTTTATCTAAAAATTCGACCAATTCATCATTCATTAAAAATCCTTTTTCAATAGTCAATAAGCTTGCAACCATCTGCTCTCTAGGTTCTATAAATGTTACCTTAAAGGAAGACTTACCTGGATTTTGTTTCAGGTTCTTTTCAAAAAAGGAAATGATTGTTTCATTTAAATGAGATGGATGTAATGTAATTTCAATAGATCTGGTTTGATTTTGTTTAACTGTTTCTAATAATGACATAGATTGAATTTTGAATTCAAAATTATTAGGTTGATTAAAACGTGTTCTAAAGGATCCGTTGATATATACTTTTTGTCCTACTTCTAAATAGTTCTGAAACTTTACATAATCCTCACTCCACAATAAAAAATCAGTTTTACTTGTAAAATCTTCTATTACAAATGAACCAAAATTCTTCCCGGTTTTTGTTACTCGATGTTGAACATCGGTAATTAATCCCGCCAACTTAAACATTCTACCTAATTGATTTGGCTGTGTTGATAGATTGTCTTTAACCTCATTAAACTCCGCAATATTGGTGAAATTATAATGACGCATTTCAAAATTAAAATGATCCAAAGGATGTCCACTCATAAACATTCCCGTAACATCTTTTTCATGCTCTAAAGTTTCGGTTAATGTCCATTCCTCACATACTCCTAATTTTGGCAATGGCACTTGCATAGCAGATGGGAGGTCTCCAAATAGGGTATTGGTTGTTCCTGTACTCATAGCTTGTGTAGCCTGTGCGTATTGAATTAATTTTTCTAATCCATTTGAACGATCACCGTCTGCAACATTAAAATATTGTGCACGATGGTATTCAGGGAAACAATCAAATGTTCCAGAGTAGGCTAAGCTTTCTAATGATTTTTTATTTACTGCACGTGATAAAACTCTTTTAATATAGTCCACCATATCTTTAAATGGACCATTTTTGTCTCGTTCTAAAATAATTGCCTCAATGGCTGCTTCACCAACACCCTTTAATCCACCTAATCCAAATCGTATTTGCCCTTGTTTATTTACAGAAAAACCTTTTAAAGATTCATTGATATCTGGACCCAACACTTTTATACCCATGCGCTTACACTCTTCCATAAAGAAGGTGATTTTATCGATACTACCTGCATGATTAAGCACTGCAGACATATATTCTCCTGGATAATGTGCTTTTAAGTATGCAGTTTGGTAGGCAACAAATGCATAACAAGTAGAGTGTGATTTGTTGAATGCATATTGCGCGAATGCTTCCCAGTCCGTCCAAATTTTATCCAATACTTTTTCTGGATGTCCATTTTTTACAGCACCGGCAACAAACTGTGCCTTCATTTTATCAAGCACCGACTTTTGCTTTTTTCCCATTGCTTTACGAAGTACATCGGCATCACCTTTTGTAAAGCCACCAATTTTCTGACTCAGTAACATTACCTGTTCTTGATAAACAGTAATACCATAAGTGTCAGACAAATATTCTTCTACTTCTGGTAAGTCATAGGTGATAACTTCACGACCATGTTTACGTTCGATAAAGTTGGGGATATAGGCAATAGGACCTGGACGGTACAAAGCGTTCATTGCAATTAAATCGGCAAACTTATCCGGTTTTAAATCGCGTAAGTACTTTTGCATGCCCACCGATTCAAATTGGAAAGTAGCATTGGTTTCGCCCTTTTGATATAATTGAAATGTTTTCTCGTCGTCTAATGGAATAGTATCCAAATCAATTTTAATACCATGATTCTGCTTAATTAATTCTAATGCAGTTTTTAAAATAGAGAGGGTTTTTAAGCCCAAAAAGTCCATCTTAATTACACCCGCTTCTTCAATTACTGATCCTTCAATTTGTGTAACCCATAAGTCAGAATCTTTTGCCGTTGCAACAGGCATGATTTCGGTTAAATCCTTAGGGGCAATAATTATACCTGCGGCATGTATGCCTGTATTTCTTATGGAGCCTTCTAATTTTTCTGCTTCGTGTAAAACAGCTGCTCTTAAATCTGACCCTTTATATATTTCTCTTAATTTCTTAATGTTATCTATGTCATCAGATTGATAACCTTCTTTTTCGGCTAAAGATTTTTCACCTTCTTTTGCAGTAATAGGTGCGTGCAAGCAACGATATAATTCTGTACCTGGTTTGTCTGGCACTAGTTTTGCTAACAAATTAGATTCAGATAATGGCAAGTCCATTACGCGCGCAACGTCCTTGATACTGCTTTTTGCAGCCATGGTACCATAAGTAATAATTTGAGCTACCTGTTCTTTACCATATTTTTCAACCACGTAATCAATTACTTTTTGACGGCCTTCATCATCAAAGTCCGTATCAATATCGGGCATGCTCTTACGATCCGGATTCAAGAAACGCTCAAATAGTAATTGGTACTTAATTGGGTCAATGTTTGTAATGCCAATACAATAGGCAACAACACTTCCTGCCGCCGATCCACGACCTGGCCCTACAAACACATCCATCTCTCTACCGGCCTTGATAAAATCGCCTACAATTAAAAAGTATCCAGCAAAACCCATGGTTTGAATGGTAAATAATTCAAAGTCTATACGCTCTTGAATTTCTGCTGTAATTTCAGGATATCTTTTGTGGGCACCTTCCCAAGTTATATGTTTTAAAAATTCCCACTGATTCATATTCGCATCCTTATGAACCTGAAATTCCTTTGGAATTGGGAAAGCGGGTAGGAGGATATCTTTCTTTAAATTTAGCACTTCCACTTTGTCAACAATGGCATTGGTATTGTCAATTGCTTCTGGAATGTCACTAAACAATTCAATCATTTCATTCTGAGTCTTAAAATAAAACTCATTATTCGGAAATTTAAAACGACGGTTTTTAATTTGTAACTCATCATTTACAAAGTCGTCAAATCCTGGTGTTGATTGTTTTTCGCCTGTATTTACACATAATAAAATATCATGTGCATTGGCGTCATCCTCATTTATATAGTGACTATCGTTGGTAGCAATTACGGGAACCTTATATTTTTTTGCAAACTTTAAAAGTGTTGCATTAATCGTTTCTTGTTCTGGTATACGATGTCTTTGTAATTCGATATAATAATCTTCTCCAAAAATATCAAACCACCATTTAAATTCTTTTTCTGCTTCTTCTTCGCCATGTCTTAAAATATATTGAGGCACATGCGCACCAATGCAGCAGGTTGTTGCAATAATTCCTTCGTGGTATTTTAAAATTAATTCCTTATCGATACGAGGGTATTTGCTATACATGCCCTCTATGTAACCAAGAGAGGTTAGTTTAATTAGATTTTGATATCCGATTGCGTTTTTTGCTAGAAGTACTTGGTGAAAACGATCATCTTTTGCTTCCTTGGTAAATTGTTTAATGTGTCTGTCTTTTACCATGTAAAATTCACATCCTACAATCGGCTTAACAACAGGCTCTAAAATATCTTTCCCGTTTTTATCCTTTCCAACTACCTTGGTTTTTTTCCATGCCTGACTCACAAAGTTGAAGGCCCCAAACATATTACCATGATCCGTAATAGCCAATGCAGGCATATTATCGGAAATCGCTTTATCGTACAATCCACTAATTGATGCGGCACCGTCTAGTAGTGAATATTGAGTATGTACGTGTAAATGCGAGAATGTAGGCATAAAGGGTTGGGACTAAGTATGCAAATATCGTCAAAAACAGGGTTTAAACCCATCCTAATTTTCCACAAAAAACACTTAAAATTCGACAGATTCAACTCTTTTTTGGCCTTCATGGCTTAACTTGCATCCGATGATTTTGAGAAGCATATACCATTTTGTACTATTTATATCTATGATTGCCTTTTTGGGTAGTTGTACAACTATTCAATCTATTTCTAGTTCGGCTAAGTCAGCTGTCTCAAATATCAAATTGCCAAAGTCTAATGTCTCAAATAATCCACAAGGTTCAAATACCGATAGTGGGCCTATTGAGTTTTTAGATAATTTATCCGTTACGCCAGGTAAAGTATTTTTAAAGAAGTCATCTATTGGCATTGAGTCTGAAAAGCAAAGCGCTGTAAATGTCAATTTTGATGTGATGCCTTCCAATTTGTCTGAAATTGAAAAGGCAAACTGGTTGCAATTAAAGTATTCTATTAAAATGGATGTTGCTGTTGAGTCAGTAAACAATATTCCATTATTAAAAAAGATTGACGAATGGTATGGCACACCTTATAGTTATGGCGGTAGTTCAAAGTCTGGTGTGGATTGTTCTTTTTTTACTTTAGATGTTATGCAATCTGCATATAATATTAATTTAAAAAGAACAGCAGCTGAGCAATATGATCAAACCTCAAGAATTAATTGGGAAGATTTAAAAGAAGGAGATTTGATATTTTTTAAAACCGAAGGACCATATAGAATTTCTCATGTAGGAATTTATCTTTCAAACAATAAATTTGTTCATGCATCGTCTACTAACGGAGTAACTATTAGTGATCTTGCAGAACCATATTATCAGAAGACATTATATAGCATGGGAAGGTTGCCAGCTTTGGCTAAATAAACTTACTTTTCAACATTAAGTTCAACATAATATTGATGTTTTATTGCTTCTCCAAATGCAACTGGATCAAAGTTTTCAACTTTTATTAATCTCTTTTGAGGGGTATAATCTGCAGGTAAAAAATCAAACCCTTTATCTAAATATTTAAAGTGCAGTGGCATGTCAAAACCTTTAACACAGTTTTTCCACTGATAGGTTAATATTTTTTCGTTCTTGTCATAGCTATACGAAAAAATAGGAATTTGTATTGTTCTCAAATACTGATCAAATACTTTGCTAAAATTGATGCCCGATTTTGTTGAAATGTAATTTTCAATTTGTTGAGTTGTAACTGTTTGATGATAGAAGTCTTTATTCAAACCAATTAAGATGGAACGGAACAGACTATCGTTATTTATAGCATGGCGGATATTGTGAATCATACTGCCAGCTTTTGCATACATATCACCACTACCTTCTTCATTCACGCCATAATGACCAATAATAGGTTTGTCATTTTTTATTGTTCTTCTACTACCAACACTATATTCATTGCCTGCTTCTTTTCCATAATAAAATTCTGTAAACAAGGTTTCAGAATAATTGGTAAAACCTTCATGCACCCACATATCCGCAATGTCCTTTGAAGTAATATTATTAGCAAACCACTCATGTCCACTTTCATGTACTATAATAAAATCCCATTTTAAACCCCAGCCCGATCCAGATAAGTCACGGCCTAAATAACCATTGGCAAATTTGTTGCCGTAAGCTATTGCAGATTGATGTTCCATGCCCAAGTGTGGGCTTTGTATCATCTGAAATCCATCCTCGTAAAAAGGATAGGGGCCAAACCAATATTCAAAAGCCTTTAACATCATAGGAACTTGAGTGTATTGATTTCGTGCTTTTACAGAGTCCTGTCTTAATGCCCAATAGTGTATATCTAAATTTCCTTTTAATCCTTTATAAGTTTCACTCCATCCAATATAGTCACCAATGTATGGGATGATATTGTAGTTGTTGATTGGGTTAGTTACTTTCCATGTAAAATGTTGAGTGCCGTTATTTAAAATTAGTTGCTCATCCCATTGTTTTTTCCCATTTGCAATAGCAATAATATTATCTTTTTTAGGTAGCGTTATTTTTATGGTTGCACCATGATCTGGCTCGTCAGACTGTACATCCTTACATGGATACCATACAGATGCACCTAAACCTTGACATGCCACTGAAATCCATGGATTTCCATTTGCGTCTTTTTTCCAAATCCAGCCTCCATCCCATGGTGGGCGTATCGCCTCACGAGGCATACCATGGTATGATATTAATAGTTGAAAATTTTCACCATTTTTCATATTCGTTTTTGGATTAGCAATTGCAATATTTCCATCTCTAGTAAATGCTAGGGTATCCATTTTTTTTAACCCATTACTTACCATTATTATTCTATCAATGACTAATGGTTGCTGTAAATCAATTTGGATACGCTTGCTATTTTTAATTGCTTTTACATCCCATAAAACAAAACCTTGAATTGTTTTATTTTCAATATTTGGAGTTACATCAATGGCGTATTGTTGAATATCAAACCAATCTCTGTTTTCATTTAAACTACCACGTAGCGTGTCGGCCTTGGTGAACACAGGTTGTGCGTTTGCTGACAATGCCAATGCAAATAGGAAAAAGTATAAAGTAATTTGTTTCATATTATTGAAATGATTAGTAGCCAATAAATTTAAGCGTTTTAATATTCACTTTTAGTTTCTAATTAAATTTTTCCGTGCAGCTGGCGCCGGAATGTTCCTATTCCATCGGACACTTTGCGTACTATTCTTTTTTTAACTTGGCTTTAAATACCTTTTCAAATTTTTCCAATTTCGGACCTATCACATAACGACAATAACCTTGGTAGGTATTGTTATTATAATAGTTTTGGTGGTAACTTTCGGCAGAATAGAATTTTGTAAATGGCGTTACTTCGGTAATAATGGGCTTATCCCAAGCTTTTGCAGCTGTAAGTTCGGCTATGTATTTTTCAGCCACTTCTTTTTGATGTTCGTTGTGATAAAATACGGCACTTCGGTATTGAGGACCTACGTCGTTTCCTTGTTGGTTTGGTGTGGTTGGATCATGTGTTTTCCAAAATACAGCAAGGATATCGTCTAAGCTAATTTTAGTAGTATCATAAACAATTTGACAAACCTCAGCATGTCCTGTAGTCTTATCACAAACCTGTTCATAAGTTGGATTTTCTATATGACCACCACTATAGCCACTTGTTACTTTAACAACGCCTTCTAAACGTTGATAAATGGCTTCTGTGCACCAAAAACAGCCTGATCCTAATGTAATGGTTTCTGTATGGGACATATCTATATTTTTTGTTTTATTATTGGTTTTGTTGGAATTATTAGGTTGTGCGCAGGCTTCAAAGCCAAAAAAGGCGCTAAACAGTAACAATCCGGTTATTATTTGCTTCATGTAATAAGTATATGGGTGTAAATTAAAACAATCTGACCCTATATTTGTTCAAATGGTGTTAATGTTTATTTAAGTAAATTTGCAGCCTATTTAGCACTATGAGAGTATATCCAGAAAATGCACTAACCCAATTGGAATTTGATAAAATTACTGCCATTTTATTGGGGCATTGTCAAACCAATATAGGTAAGGAGATAGTGGAGGATATGCGTATACATACCCATTTAAAATATATACAATCTGCTTTAAGGCAAACGGAGGAGTACAAGTATATTAAACTGGCCAATCAATATTTTCCTTCTGATTTTGTAATCGATATCAGAAAAGATTTAAAATTATTAGGTATTCCAGGTGCACAATTAACTGGAGAGCAGTGGTTATTAGTTAGACGTTTAGCGGAGCATACAAGTAATTTATATAAGTGGTTTGATGCGGAACGTAAGCAATCTTATGCCAATTTATATGAAGTAATTGGGGAAAGTTATTATGAAAAAGTTATTATAGAAAGTATTGATGAGATTATAGATGAACGTGGAAATGTAAAAGATAATGCGTCGGAAGATTTAGCTAAGATTAGAATGCAATTATTCAAGAAGCGTCAAGAACTTCGTCGAATTTTTGATAAAGTGATTCATAAGTTGGCAAAAGCAGGTTACACCGCGGACATTGATGAAAGCTTTAGCAATGGCCGTCGTGTTGTTGCTGTTTTTTCTGAGTATAAGCGTCAAGTAAAAGGATTTCTACATGGGGAAAGTGATAGTAGAAAAACTGCATTCATTGAGCCCGAAGAAACCATTGAATTAAATAATGAATTATATGGCTTAGAGCAAGATGAACAAAGAGAAGTACAAAGGGTGTTAAGATTGTTAACAGCAACACTTGCTCCATATTCAGCTTTGTTATTAAGTTATATACAAATGGTGGGCATTTTTGATTTTATCAGAGCCAAGGCAATTTTAGCTGTGGATATGAATGCCAATATGCCAATGGTTCAAAACAATGCGACCTCTCAATTGATTGATGCGTATCATCCTTTGTTGTATTTGTATAACAAAGTGTCTGGTAAAAAAACCATTCCTGTTAATTTGCACTTGGACGACGAAGCGCGTATTTTAATAATTAGTGGACCGAATGCAGGAGGGAAAACCGTTTCCATGAAAACCTTAGGTTTGAACCAAGTAATGATGCAAAGTGGTTTATTAGTACCTATGAATCCTACTTCTCAAATGGGAATTTATAAGCAGTTATATATTCAATTAGGTGATACTCAAAACTTAGCATTTGAATTAAGTACATATTCGAGTCACTTAATGCACATGAAACATTTTATCGAAAATGCGAATGGCAAAACAATGTTTTTTATTGATGAATTAGGTAGTGGTTCGGATCCGCATTTGGGAGGAGCATTTGCCGAAGTAATATTGGAAGAATTATCACATAGACACGCACAAGGAATTGTAACTACGCATTATTTGAATTTAAAAGTAATGGCTAATCACAATAAAGGTATTGTGAATGGAGCCATGCAGTTTGATGAAGTCAAATTAGAGCCATTATATCAGTTGGTAATTGGAAAGCCAGGTAGTTCTTACACTTTCGCAATTGCTGAAAGAATAGGCTTGCCTAAGAACTTAATTAATCGCGCGCGTAAATTAGTGGACACACATCATTTTGAATTAGATAAATTATTAAATAGGACTGAACAGGATTTGCAATTGGTGCAAAAAGAGCGTCGTGAATTGCATAAGAAATTAAAAGAGAACGAGCATTTACAGCATGAGTTGAATAAAGCATTAGATAAAGAAAAGCATTTGCAACAAGTTCAATTATTAAAGGAGCAAAATAGAGTAGCCGAAGAAAAATTTTCTTATAATAAAGACATGGAGCGACAGCTAAAACAAATTGCTTTGGATTGGAAAAAAAGTGAGAAGAAGGAGGAAGTAATGAAGAACTTGTTTAATTTATTATTCAAGAAAAATGATGCCATCGTAATTAATAAGTTAGCTAAAAAGGTAGACAAGAATTATAAAGAAACAACTGCTCCTATTGAAGTGGGCTCCATTGTTAAATTAAAAAAGAATTACCAAGTGGGCGAAGTGCTTGAATTAAAAGGAAAGCGTGCCATTGTGAAAGTGGGTCAGTTGCCAATGAATATTGACTTGATTGATTTAATGGTAGTTGAAAAAATTGAAGAAGTTGTGAAGCAATCTATAACTAGAAAAATTCCAGCGCCAACTACTCCGAAGCAATTGGCGCCCAAACAAAATATTAACAAACAAAAATAAACTTATATGATACTAGACGATTTAGAAAATATTTCAAAATATATAACTGTTCATCCTAGGTTTGAAAAAGCATTTGAATATTTAACCACAACAAAGTTTGAAGATATCAAACCTGGTAAATATGAAATAGACGGGGATCATATTTTTGCATTGGTAGTAAATGATGACGCGATAGCTATGTTGGATTCTACATCTCAATTTGAGTGCCATAATACATATATCGATATTCAATATGTATTTGGAGGGCTAGAAACTGTTGGTTATAAATCTCGTTTAACATGTGTTGAGCCAAGAGGGGAATATGATGCTAAAAAAGATGTCTTATTTTATGAGGATGCACCTGATTTCTTCTTTAAATTATATCCAGGTCAGTTTGGTATATATTTTCCCGATGATGTCCATGCACCAATGATTGGTGAAGGCAAGATAAAAAAGGTAGTCATGAAAATTAGATTAGCTTAATATTTCATTTTATGTCAGTAAAGCAAGTAGAGATGGTGTTGGCACCAAGGGAGCCACACTATGTTGGAGATGGTTTTAGAGTCCATAATTTTATACCTAGTGCATATGGATTAACTATGCAAAGAATGGATCCCTTTATTATGTTGGATTATGGTGCAAAGTTTTATTTTCCACCTAGTCCAAGTAAGGCTAAAGGTGTTGGTGTACATCCACATAGAGGGTTTGAAACTGTAACTGTTGCCTATAAAGGAAGTGTTGCACATCATGATAGTGGAGGAGGTGGTGGTGTTATTTCGGAAGGGGATGTTCAATGGATGACTGCTGCAAGTGGCGTATTACATAAGGAATACCATAGTGAGGAGTTTAGTAAAACAGGAGGAGATTTTCAGATGGTTCAATTGTGGGTGAATTTGCCAGCAAAAGATAAAATGAGTACGCCTAAATACCAGGCAATTACGAATGATCAAATTCCTAAAATTTCCGTTCCAAATAATGGGGGTGAAGTGGAAGTAATTGCTGGAAATTTTAATGGTCATATAGGAGCTGCTACTACTTTTTCCCCAGTACATATGTTGAATGCAAAATTGAAAATTGGAGGAGAATCCAATTTTAGTTTTCCTTCACATTTTAATACAGGTTTATTAGTGATTGAAGGATCAGTGATTGTAAATGGTATAGAAGATGTGCCTTTGGATCATTTTGCTTTATTTACTAATGTTGGAGAGACTTTTAGCATTAAAGCTTCTGAAGATAGTATTGTTCTAATTCTATCTGGTGAACCATTAAGAGAGCCTATTGCTGCACACGGACCTTTTGTGATGAATACAAGACAAGAAATTATGCAGGCATTTGAGGACTATGAAAATGGGAATTTTGGGGAGTTAGAAGATTCTTTATAGAATTAGTTCTATTTAATATTTCCTATTTCGATTGCAATAGGAATAGAATGCTACGTAATTTTACAGTATATGAATTGTAAACGTATTTCAATCCTTTTGTTTGTCATTATTTTTTTGCCTAAAATAATTAATGCACAATTTTATCTTAAGTTAAAATCTACTAATACGATTGATAGTATAGCGTATTTAAGAGCAGTTATCTTTGATGATAAAAATTTTATACCCAAAGACACACTTGAGTTGTATAAAGGAATGAATGTTGTAAAAAATATAAAGCCAATTGTAGGTGGCATCTATTTTTTATATTTTCCAAAATCAAAACAAAAAGTTTATTTAACAATTGAAAATAAGGATAGCTTATTGATTTCGATAAGTGATTCTATATATTTAAATTCAATACATATTAATAGTAGTAAGAATGATAGTTTTTTTGTATACCAAAGACTAGAGAAACATCTTTCGAATATAGATTCTTTATATGAAAGTCAAGTTAGGCAAGGTCGTAAGTTTAATCAAACACAGAAAGCGGTTTTTTTTCAATCTAAGAATTTACAATTAGCTACAGCTCGAAATAGAATAATGAAAATTTTAAAGCCTGAATCAGCCTTGTATTTACATTTTGACGTACTTAATAAATTAGATGCGTCCGTTCCTAATAAAAAGAATTATAGCGGAAGAATTAATTTTTTTAAAAGTATTGATATCAATGCACCAAAACTTTTATTTACTCCCAATATTAAACAGGTTCTTTCGGAATACTTGTCTTATTATCCTTTGCAAGCCGATTCTATTAAAAAAGGTGTAGATACTATTATGCTTAAGTTAGATTGTAAAAGCAAATCTTACCCATATACATTTGACTACTTAGTTAAATTACTTAAAAATAGAGATATTCAGAACAACACTTTTGCGTATGCTTATTTTATCAATAAATATGTAAAAGTGAATAAGTGTAAATTTTTAGATCCTAAAATAGAAAAGCAGTTATTAGAAGAATTAGAAAAAGTGAATGAAATACAACAAAGAGATAGTAGTGTTAATATAATATTAAAAGATACCGCGGGTATAGAACAAAATTTACATGAATTTTCAAAAAAGTTTGACTACACTTTGATCACCTTTTTTGATCCAAATTGCGAACATTGTAAGGCTGAATTACCTAAAATGGATACAATGATAAATATTATTGAAAAACAACTAGTATTAAATATAGGTAAGTTTACAGTTTGTAATGATATGGTTATACAGTCCGATGTATGGAAATCTTTTATAAATGATTATCACTTAAATCGTAATTATGTTCATGTGCATCTTGGAAATAACAACGAAATAAGAAAGGCTTATGATGCGTATTCAAACCCTATATTCTATTTGATTGATAACGATGGAAGGTTGATAGGTAAGAAAATAAGTGTAAATACCCTTAGGAAAATATTGGTTTCCAATATTCAATCTGGTAAAAAGGCATAATAAGCCATTAATAGTTTAAATTTGAATATCTAAATATAATATATGAAATCAATATTACTTACAGCTTTATTAGTAGTTGGAATTTTTAGTGTGAATGCACAAACTCCTCCTGCACAAACTGATATTACAAAGGTCTTAAAATTTACCAACGATAATTTTGACATGGGTAAAATCACTACTGGTAAACCAACAGAATTTACAGTGGATATTGAAAATATTAGTGCATCTCCTGTTACGCTAGATAATGTTATGGTTGGTTGTGGTTGTACTACGCCTAAATATACTAAAGGTCAAGTAATAGCAGCTGGTGCTCATGCGTCAGTTGTACTTGGATTTAACGGTAGTGCGGTGGGGAATTTTACTAAAGTTGCAACTATCTTTTTTAGTGGTAATTTAACTAAGCAAGTAAGCTTTCACGGAGAAGGAGTGCAACAGTAATTGTTGTTTTATATAATATTTAAAGGTCATCCAATGGGTGGCCTTTTTTTGTGGATTGCCGTCTTTGGGGCACATATTCTTTATAAATCCGCCTTCAATTCCTGAAAATGCTCGATTAGGGGCATTAAAAAAGCCCCAAAATGGGGCTTTTTCCTTTATTCTGCGGAGAGTTAGGGATTCGAACCCCAGGACCTGTTACAGTCAACAGTTTTCAAGACTGCCGCATTCGACCGCTCTGCCAACTCTCCGCGGCAAATGTAGTATACGAATCTGAATTATACAAAAAATATTGGCTTTTTATTCCATTAAACAAAAGACCTAATTAATTGACTACCATGTATCTTTACAAAAAAGGAGTAAGTGAAAGAACTATCTGCGTTAAATGTGTTTTTTTGGAAATATCGGTTCAGATTTTTTTCTGGCATTTTATTGGTTATCGCAACCAATTACTTAGCCGTTTTAGCCCCACAAATTACTGGTTATGTGGTTAGTTTAGTTCAGGCAAAACTCCCTGGAGGTAAACCTGTATCGGAAGACCAACATGATTTAATTGTTTCATTTATATCCCATTTAAGTACAAACAACCAATTCAGTTTTACCGCTTTAATTACTTTTTGTAGTATCACTATTTTAGCACTTGCTATTATAAGAAGTGTATTTATGTTCTTTATGCGTCAAACCATTATTGTAATGAGTAGACATATTGAATATGATCAAAAAAATCAGGTTTACGAACATTATCAAAAATTAGATACTGAGTTTTATAAAACACATAGTACGGGTGATTTAATGAATAGAATGTCGGAAGACGTGAGTAGGGTAAGAATGTATACAGGCCCATCTTTAATGTACCTTATTAATTTAATATCATTAATTGGCTTTTGCTTATATAATATGTTTTCTAAAGACGTGACACTTAGTTTATTTGTTTTAGCGCCTTTACCAATTTTAGCAGTTACCATATATATAGTTAATCGAATTATAAATAGAAAGAGTGAAGAAATTCAAGGACAACTTTCTGATTTAACTACCAATGCGCAGGAATCTTATTCTGGAATTCGTGTAATAAAATCTTTTGTACAAGAATCAGCAATGTTAGGCTTCTTTAAAAAGAATAGTGAACTGTATCGTAAAAACGCTGTAAGCCTTGCTAGTGTTGAGGCGTTTTACACTCCAACAATGCAGTTAATGATTGGGTTAAGTACTTTGTTGACTATTTATCTTGGAGGTATGCAAGCTTATCATGATCCGAGTAAAGTTGGAACAATCATTGAGTTTGTTATTTATATTAACATGCTAACCTTCCCAGTTAGTGCTATTGGATGGACCGCTAGTATGATTCAGCGTGCTGCTGCTTCTCAAAAACGCCTTAATGAATTTTTAGCTATTAATCCTACAATTAACGATACTAATAAAGTTGTTTTAGAGCATATTAAAGGGGACATTAATTTTGAAAATGTAGATTTTATCTATCCGCATTCTGGAATAAAAGCGTTGTCAAATTTTAACCTACATATTAAAGCTGGTCAAAAAGTTTTAATATTAGGTAAAACTGGATCTGGAAAATCCTCTATCGCACAACTCATCACTAGAATGTATGATCCTAATAATGGAACAGTAAAATTAGATGGATATAACTTAAAAGACATCTCAGTACAGGGATTGAGAAAATCAATTGGCTATGTGCAACAAGATGTATTTTTATTTAGTGATTCTGTAAATAATAATATTCAGTTTGGAATTGATGCCTTAGACAAATCCGACGATATGATTGAGGCTACACAAACAGCGAATGTTTTTAATGAAATTCAGCAGTTGTCTAATAAATTTGAAACTTTAATAGGAGAGCGCGGGACTACTTTAAGTGGAGGACAAAAGCAAAGGGTGGCAATTTCTAGGGCCATTATTAAAAAACCTTCTGTTTATGTTTTTGACGATTGCTTAAGTGCTGTAGATGCCAAAACCGAACAGTCTATTTTAAGTAATTTGTCTTCATATATTTCCGATAAAACGGCAATATTCATTACACATCGAATTTTTTATAGCTTTCATTTTGATTTAATCATCTACCTAGAGGATGGCAGGATTGCCGAAATGGGTACACACGAAAGTTTGTTAGCTAAAAACGGTTTGTATGCCGAGCTTTATCAAATACAACAAACACACGAGGAGCAATAAAATAAATATTTTCAAAATTTCTATTTTTCAATCAATTTCTATATTTTAGATATATAATTGAATAATATGGATAACGGGAATTTTGAGCAGAACGACAAGAAAATTGAGAGTGTTTATAGTACTAGAATTCGAGCAGGCAAAAGAAGAACCTATTTTTTTGATGTAAGAGCAACTAGAGGGAGTGATTACTTTTTAACAATCACTGAAAGTAGAAAGCGTTTTGATAATAATGGCTATGATCGTCATAAGATCTTTTTGTATAAAGAAGACTTCAATAAATTTTTAAAAGCAATTACCGAGGCCGTTGATTATGTGAAGACAGAATTGATGCCAGATTTTGATTTTGATGCATTCAATCACGATGAGTCAGAATACGAGGGTGATGGTTCATTTACAGCTCCTAGAAATACCGAATCAAATGCTGCAATTGTTTCTGAAACACCAGTAGCAGATGAAGGATTGTTGGCTCAAGTTGCACCTGTGGTTGAGGTAGAGCATGAGACTGAAATTGACATATCAACTATTACAGAAAAAATTCCATTGGAAGCACGTGATACACATGCAAGTCAAGGTGATAATTTGAGTGGTGAGGAAGTTGACAAATGGTAATTTAAACTTATAATTGTTTCGTCATCCAGATATCACAACCGCAATGTCCGCTGTTTCCTAAGGGTTGGTTAATTCTTTTAAATCCCACATTCTCATAAATTGAAACAGCCTTTGATAATTCGGGCATGGATTCTAGATAAACTTGTGTATAGCCATTTTCTTTAGCCCATTGCATAGACTTTTGCATTAAGCTTTTGCCTAAGCCAGTTCCACGAGCAGATGCATTTAAATATAGCTTTACCAATTCGCAAGTACCGTCTGGTAAATTTTGTGTAGGGAATATGCCACATCCACCCACCAGTATATCATTGATGGTAGCCACATAATAGTAAGACCCAGTCGCTCTGAATACTTCATATAATGCATCAGTACTTGCGTCAAAATAAACAGTACCTGGTTTGTTGGCACCAAATTCTTCTAATGCAGTTCTTATTACTTTTGCAAGTGCAGCATTATCCTTTGGCTCTATTGGTCTTATTTTTATGACTGGTTCCATTATCCTTTTCTCCAAGATTTAAATTGGTTGATTAATCCATTAGTAGAACTATCATGACCATTTACCAATTCATCATTTCCAAGTTCGGGTAAAATCTTGTTTGCTAATTGTTTCCCTAACTCAACACCCCATTGATCAAAACTAAAAATATTCCAGATAACACCTTGTGTGTATATTTTATGCTCATAACAAGCAATTAAGAAGCCAAGGGTAGAAGGAGTAATTTTCTTAACCATGAATGAATTGGTTGGTTTATTACCGGCAAATACTTTAAAAGGCGCCAAAAATTCAATTTCTTTTACCGACTTATTTGCTGCTGTTAATTCAGCAACCACTTCGGCTTGTGTTTTACCATTTAGCAATGCTTCGGTTTGCGCAAAATAGTTGCTCAGTAATTTATCATGATGGTCTCCAAGTGGATTATGAGTTTGTGCTGGCGCTATAAAGTCACATGGGATTACCAATGTTCCCTGATGTATTAATTGATAAAAAGCATGTTGACCATTGGTGCCAGGTTCTCCCCAAATTACGGGACCTGTTGCATAGTTTACAGCAGTTCCTTTTCTATCTACATACTTACCATTGCTTTCCATATTTCCTTGTTGGAAATAGGCAGCAAATCGATGCATGTATTGATCATATGGTAATATAGCTTCACTTTGAGAACCAAAAAAGTTAGTATACCAAATTCCCAATAATGCCATAATTACTGGAATATTCTTTTCAAAAGGAGTTGTTTTAAAATGATTGTCAGCATCATGAGCTCCCTTTAATAATGCTTCAAAATTATCATACCCAATAGTTAATGCGATAGATAATCCAATAGCACTCCATAATGAATATCTTCCTCCAACCCAATCCCAAAATTCAAACATATTTTTGCTGCTAATACCAAAAGCATTTACTGCTTTTTCGTTGGTACTTAAAGCCACAAAATGTGTTGCTATATGTGATTCTTCTTTAGCATGTTGTAAAAACCAAAGACGAGCAGTATGTGCATTGGTCATGGTTTCTTGAGTAGTAAATGTTTTGGATGCTATTAAGAATAAAGTTTCTTCAGCATTAACTTTTTTCAAAGTTTCAGCAATATGTGTTCCATCTACATTGCTCACAAAATGAACCTGAATTCCTTCCACCCAATACGGCTTTAATGCTTCGGTAACCATTACAGGACCTAGGTCACTTCCACCAATTCCAATGTTTACAATGGTTGTTATTTTCTTTCCTGTATAACCCTTGTGCTCGCCACTATGAATAGAAGCACAAAAAGTTTTCATTTGCTTTAATACACGCTTTATTTCTGGCATTACATCTGCGCCATCTACTAAGACAGGTGCATCTGAAAAATTTCTTAAGGCAGTGTGTAAAACTGCTCTTTGCTCGGTTTCATTAATTACTTGTCCTGCAAACTGCGCATCAATTGCTTCTTTTAAAGAACATTCTTTTGCTAATTGTAATAAAAGTTGTTTTGTTTTATCAGTGATGATATTTTTTGAATAATCAAACAAAATTTCTGTTGTAGCAATAGAGTAGTTTTCAAATCGTTTTTCATCTGCCGCAAATAAATCTCTCATATGCTTACGACTCATCTCTTCTTCATGATGTTTTTTTAAAACAAACCAGGCTTGTGTCGTTGTTGGGTTAATTCTTTCTAACATGTCTTCTTATTATTGTTTATGATTGCTTTTTTTATAATGCTTTAATGATATCAACTGTTCTTTCTAAATCAGATTCAGTAATATCTAAATGAAATACAAATCGCACTTGAGTAGGGGTCATCGCTATAGCTAAAACTCCTTTTTCTTTTAAAGCTGCTACTAAACTATCGGCTGAATATTTTCCTCCAATTGTTGCAATTACAATATTAGTTTCAACATCCAATATAGATTCTACGAAATCTTTTTGTGCTAATGCTTCGCTTAATATTTGTGCATTTTTATGATCTTCTGCCAAACGATCAACATGATGGTCTAAAGCATAAATACCAGCCGCTGCTAAAAAACCAGCTTGACGCATTCCACCTCCAAATACCTTTCTCCAACGTCTAGCTTTTTGAATAAAAGTTGTTGATCCAATTAATACACTTCCAACTGGTGCTCCTAATCCCTTACTTAAACATATAGAAATTGAATCGAATATGTTTCCATATTCAATGGCTGCTTCGTTATTTCTTACAATCGCATTAAAAAGTCTTGCACCATCTAAGTGTAAGGCTAATTTATGGGCATCTGTTACTTTCTTAATTGCTTTAAAATCTTCAAAATTATAGCAAGCGCCACCGCCACGATTGCTAGTGTTTTCTAAACTTACTAAACTTGTAATAGGTTTATGAACATCTTCGGGATTGATGCCAGCTAAAACTTGCTCGGCATTAACACGGCCACGGTTTCCATGTAATAATTTCACAGAACAACCGGAGTTAAATGCAATACCACCTCCTTCATATTGATATATATGTGATAATTCATCACATATAACTTCATCACCTGCTTGTGTATGTGATTTTATTGCCAATTGATTGGTCATAGTTCCACTTGGGCAAAACAAGCCAGCTTCCATTCCAAATTTTGCTGCTGTAATTCGCTCTAGGGAATTGATACTTGGATCTTCCCCAAATACATCATCTCCAACAGGGGCAGATTGCATAAATGCTAACATGCCAGCTGTGGGCTTGGTGACGGTATCGGATCTAAAATCTATCATGTCACGAAGATAAAACCTGAGGGGGGATAATCCTTAAAAAAATGATGAAAATGGCCATTTTAGACCCTAAAAAATGGGTTTAAGTGCTTATTAATCAATATTTGTAATATTGATTGCAAAATAGTACCTTTGCAGACTGGCAACACTATACTATTTTAGTGTTTCTTACGTTATATACTTAAATAAATTCTTTGCATGAGGCAGCTTAAAATTGCTACACAGATTACCAACAGAGACTCTCAAGCGGTTGAAAAGTACTTACAAGAGATTTCTAAGATTTCGATGATCAATCCTGAAAGGGAAACAACATTGGCTCAACAAATTAAAATGGGTGACCAGCGTGCGTTGGATGAATTGGTGCAAGCCAACCTTCGTTTCGTTGTATCCGTTGCTAAACAATATCAGCACCAAGGATTATCATTAAGTGATTTAATTAATGAAGGAAACTTAGGTTTGATTAAGGCAGCACAACGTTTTGATGAAACCAAAGGGTTTAAATTCATCTCTTATGCAGTATGGTGGATTCGTCAATCTATCTTGCAAGCTTTGGCTGAACAAGGTCGTTTGGTTCGTTTACCACAGAACAAAATTGGTACCTATAATAAAGCCAACAAGGCTTATATGGCATTTGAACAAGAGCATGAGCGTGAGCCTTCAACTGAGGAACTTGCTGGTATCTTAGAAATGTCTGAAACTGAGATTAATAATATTTTCCAATCTAATACTCGTCATACTTCATTAGATGCTCCTGTTCACGAAGCAGAAGATGTTGCAATGGGTGATTTATTAGAAGGTGGTTCAGATACAGACGAAGATGTGATGAAGGATTCTTTAAGAGAAGAAATTCGTCGTGTACTTAAGTCTTTAAGCCCAAGAGAAGCAGAAATTGTAAATGCTTATTTTGGTTTAGATGGAGAAAACGGTGTTACCATTGAGCAAATTGGTATCAAATACGATTTAACTAAAGAAAGAATTAGACAAATTAAGGAACGTGCTATTAAACGTCTTCAAAAGGCGAGATATAGTAATGCGTTAAAAGCTTATTTGGGCTAATTAATAACAATATCTTAAAAGCCCCAACCGATCCAAAAGATTAGTCGGGGCTTTTTTTTAACTAAGTTTGGCTATTCATACAAAGGGAAAAATTGAAATTATGGAAACAGAAAAAGTAAGTATTTTAATTATAGGTTCAGGACCTGCAGGTTATACAGCAGCTATTTACGCAGCGCGTGCAAACATGAAACCTTTATTATATCAAGGTATTCAACCAGGTGGTCAATTAACCATTACAACTGAGGTAGAAAACTATCCTGGTTTTCCAGATGGAATTCAAGGACCAGATATGATGGTAAACTTTGAGAAGCAGGCTACAAGAATGGGTGCTGATATCCGTTATGGTTTAGCTACTAAAGTTGACTTTAGTGGAGATGTAAAAAAGGTGTGGATTGATGATGAAAAAATTATTGAAGCAGACGCAGTTATTATATCTACAGGAGCAAGTGCAAAATGGTTAGGAATTCCTAGTGAAGAACGCTTAAATGGTTTTGGTGTGAGTGCTTGTGCTGTATGTGATGGATTCTTTTTTAAAGGTAAGGAAGTTGCTATCATTGGTGCCGGTGATACAGCAGCAGAAGAAGCACATTACTTATCAAAAATGTGTTTAACCGTACATATGATTGTAAGAAAAGAACAAATGCGCGCTAGTAAAGTAATGCAGGATAGAGTATTAAATACATCTAACATTAAAGTATATTTTAATACTGAAACCGACGAGATTTTGGGAGAGAAAACTGTGCAAGCGGTACGTGTTAAAAATAATAAAACCAACGAATTGCAAGAAATTCCGGTAAGTGCATTTTTCGTAGCAATAGGTCACAAACCTAATAGTGATATTTTCAAGGACTACCTTAACATGGATGAAACTGGTTATATATTAACACAACCTGGTACTACTAAAACAAATGTGGAAGGTGTTTTTGCTGCTGGAGATGTACAAGATAAAAATTATCGTCAAGCTGTTACTGCTGCAGGAAGTGGTTGTATGGCTGCTTTAGATGCTGAGCGTTACTTAACCTCTAAAGGGCACTAATATTATAATATGCGTATTAGTTTAACCAATTTGGAATTTTTTGGGCTTCATGGATTATATGAAGCTGAAAAAAAAATTGGCAATAATTTTAACGTAGACGTTATTATAGATTTCACACCCAAGGTTGCAGTAGTAGATCATTTAGATCAAACTATTGATTATGTAAAAGTGTATGAAAAAGTTAAGTCTATAATGAATATACCTACACCATTATTGGAAACCATTGTATGTAATATTGCAGACCAAATATTAATTGATCATCCAATTGCTGAAAAAGTATTTGTAAGTATTACAAAGCAAAAATTGCCATTGGCCTCTTTTGAAGGAGAGACAACTGTAGCAATTGAAAAGTCAAGACAATAATGCAATTTATTAATAGTCTTTATTAAATTTTATTTCCTTTCCATCGCATGGACTTAATGTATAAATAGGAAGGAACTAGTAAACATATCCAATAAATTATTTCACATACCCAACCAATTGTTATTGGTAGTTGGAAATACTCAATTGTTAAATAGGAGTATGCGATATAAATAATAATCGCAAAGAATTCAATCCCTAAATTAATTTTAGACTGGCCTGTCCCAGTTACAGCATTTAACCATACTGTTGCTATAGACATTAGCAATAGAGCAAAAGACACCACTCTTAATACTGGAACACCTTCTTGCATAAATCCTTCTCCCTGCCCATAAATTGATAGAAATTGATGCGCGAAAATATTAAGAAGTATAAATACTGAAACGGCAAAAGCAAAACTCCATTTCATGATTTTGTTAATAAGTGGAATTACTTTTTCTTCCATGTTTTGACCTATAATATTACTTACCATAGTATTAGACGTAGCTGCAAAAGCCCAGGTAAAACTTCCAAAAAATCCAAAAATATTTCGCATGGAATTAGATACAGCAAGTGATTGCTCGCCTCTATGTTCAATTAATATATAAAAGAATTCCCAGCTAATTATACTTATCATGTATTGAGCCATAATAGGAGAGGACTGAACTAAAATTAGTTTTATATAGTCCCACTTAAATGAAAAACGTTTAAATAATTCAAATCTTGCACCAATTTTTTGATAATGTATTACTAAGTATATAATTAACAGACCCATTATTTCTGCTAAAATTGATGCATATGCTGCTCCATTTAATCCCATTGCAATAAATCCAAAATGTCCAAATATTAAACTGTAATCAAAGAATATATTTACGATTGCTTCTGTAGCTGTTCCAATAATTAAAAACTTACTTTGATTGGTGCCTACTAATAGTGCATTACGCATTTGATAAATGAATAAAAAGGGAATACCCCATATTCTAATTTTCAAGAACTCAATTACAGTATTTGCAATTTTTTCGTCATGTAATACAGTATGAAATAAAGATGGTGCAATAAAATAAGTAAATGAAATTCCTAAAATTGATAAGAATATAGAAATGATGACACCTTGTGAAAACAATACCCCAATTTCATCCACTCTATTTTCTCCAGCTCTTCGCGATATTAAAGCTTGTAAGCCGTTATTAAGCCCTTGGCCCATTACCCCAAAAATTAAATAATAAACACCAGTGATTCCGGCAATAGCTAAGGCCTGGCTGCTTAAAGCCCCTAAAAATATATTGTTGATAACAAAATTAACTTGTGGTACAAGTATGGCTAATGCAATTGGTAAGGATATAGAAAGTATCTGTTTGCTAGAAACGTTAACTTGTAAGGATGGTGTTGTGCTCATTTCGCTCATAATTCACAAATCTACAACTAGTTTTAGCAAAGAACTGCCCCTTTTTTTATATCATTGCATAAGATTTCACACTATGGCAAAAAAGACGATTGGTATATATTCGGTATTAGAAAGTACACCCAATTATAAAGTAGAAGATTTATACTTAATTGTGGACAGTAATAATATTGTCTTTTCGGTAAAAAATAAGAAAACAAATCAATATTCGGCATTTGAACATTTTGCAAATAATGGCGAAAATACCGGTTGGCATCAATTGGTAGCATATCTTCAAAATAATTCTAAATTAATTCAAGGTATTTTTGATAATATCTATTTTGTGTGGAATAGCCCCCGATTTGTATTAACTAAAAAACTGGTTAAAGAAGACACACTTTTATACCAACAAGAATTGAATTTGGTTCATGGTGCAAGTAATGAAGAGGAACTATACTTGACTCCTTTTGACGAACAATTTATGTTGGTTTTTTCTGTTCCAGATGCCCTTAGTACTTTATTGTCCAGGTCTTTTCCAACAGGTAAATGGCATCATTATACAGCATTTGTATTAGCTACAGCAGCTGAAAATCAGGTACTAGTTCATTTATTTGAAAATAACTATTGTATAAGAATTGTTAAAGAGGGTAAAACTCAGTTAATTAATTACTATCCAATAGAAGGTAATGATCAAAACTGTTTTAATATTCTAAATGCTTGTACTAATTCAAATATTGACACCAATTTAGCAACTATAAAAGTTTGGGGTTATAGTAATTTACAGCATGAATTTATAAATACAATAGCGCCTTATTTTAAAGCTGGTGAAATAATGGAAGCTCCAGGTACTGGAGTGACCGCATCCCTGAATAGTAATTATCCGCAACATATTTATTCTACCTATTTTATTTTTTAATGAGAATTATTTCTGGAAAATTTGGAGGTAGAAAAATCAATCCTCCACATAACATGCCTTATACTAGGCCCACTACAGACATTGCCAAGGAGGGCTTATTTAATATTTTGCAAAATAGGGTACAAATAGAAGGTGCGACAACTTTGGATTTGTTTGGTGGCACTGGTTGTATAAGCTATGAATTAGCTTCTAGGGGAGCAGAAAATTTAACAATTGTAGAGAAAGACAATCAAATGTTGGATTTTATTAAAAAGAATATAGACATGCTAAAAATTGAAAATGTTCAAATTATGCGTATGGATGTATTTCAGTTTTTAAATTCTTGTACTAACCAGTACGATATCATTTTTGCAGGACCTCCTTACGCTTTAAATACTATTGACGATTTGCCAAGAATAATTGTAGAGCGAAAATTGATTAGTCCGGAGGGATATTTTGTATTAGAGCATACACCCAGAAACAATTACGAGAAATTTGAAGGGTATAGTTTTCAAAGAAATTATGGGTCTACAATTTTTAGTTTTTTCGAATAATTAACAAGATGCTTAAGTCCGACATACGTAAATCATTCTTAGCCAAAAGAAAGGCTTTAACTAATTCCGAATGTATAAAGTTGGATGATTTATTATTAATTCAATTTCAGCGTTTAGATTGGAGTGATACATTTTATGTAGGTAGTTTTTTCCCAATGGAAGCATCTAATGAACCTAATTCTTTACTTTTAGCTAAATATTTAAAAGCAATTATCCCTGGCTTAAACATGGCTTATCCTAGAATTAATAACGAGGATAGTTCGATGGAGTTTTATGCCGAAACCGAGAGCCTTTGTGAAAATAAATGGGGCATTCAAGAACCATTGCCATTTAATAAAATTGCAGCCGACAATATAGATACAATTTTGGTACCTATGCTTGCTTTTGATGAGCAAGGACAACGTGTAGGTTTTGGAAAGGGTTATTATGATAGGTATTTTAGTGCTAATCCCTTCCCATATAAAAGAATAGGGATTTCTTACTTTGAGCCCATCCCAAAAATTGAGGATACCCACCAATTTGACGTACCTTTAACCCATTGCATTACGCCATGGAATAGTTATGAATTTTAATACCATTTTTTTAAAGTCTTTTAGAGTATTATTACTACCACTTGCAATAATTTATGGATGGATTATTGCAGTTAGAAATTGGCTGTATAATAAGCAATATTTAAAATCTGTAGGTTTCAACATTCCAATTATTTGTATTGGTAATCTATCCTTAGGGGGTACTGGTAAATCACCAATGGTAGAACATCTATTGTCTCTTTTGTCTGAAAAATATAAAGTTGCAACCTTAAGTAGGGGGTATAAAAGAAAATCTAAAGGTTATGCACTAGCCAATTTAAATACTACGGCTTTGGAAATAGGTGATGAGCCTATGCAGTTTCATATCAAACAACCCAATGTTTCGGTAGCTGTTTGTGAAAGACGTATAGAAGCGATTCCTCAGTTAATTCAAGATATTCCACATTTACAAGCCATCATTTTAGATGACGCTTTTCAGCACAGAGAAATTATAGCCGGTTTAAATATTATTTTAACAGACTACAATAATTTATACTGTGATGATATCTTTTTTCCTACGGGGGATTTAAGAGACGAACGAAAGTCGTCAAAACGTGCAGACATTATTGTTGTAACAAAATGTCCTTCGGATTTGTCCGAAGCTGAAAGAGATGAGATTATTGAAAAACTATATCCTGAACAACATCAAAGTGTATTTTTTACTTCAATAGCTTATGAAAAGCCATATCATATATACAATCCAAATGATCAATGGACACTTTCATTAAATGACGAAGTATTACTTGTTTGTGGCATTGCGAATCCATTGCCATTAAAAGAGTATCTACACGAAAATACAAATACATATTATCAAATTAGTTATAGCGATCATCATATTTTTTCAATAGAAGATTTAAATGAAATCAAAGAAAAATTTGATCAAATAACTTCAAATAGCAAGTTGATTTTAACAACCGAAAAAGATGCAGTAAGATTGGTTAAATACACCGAGGAATTACATAACATTCCTTTATACGTATTACCAATTAAACCTCAATTCTTATTTAATGCCGAAACGGTGTTTAATGATTTGGTTGTTGATTATCTTGCACAATTTTATACAAACACTAATGGGAATTAAAAAGAGCAGTTCAAATAAACCGGCGAGTAAATCGTCTAAGAAGTCCACTAAAAAGACACATAAAACTACTAAGCAAACTAATTTAGCCACTACTTATAGAGGTGTGTTAGATATAGCTAAGTCGGGAATGGGCTTTGTTATGGTACCTAATATGGAAAATGACATACTCGTTTTTCCAACAGATTTTAATACTGCTTTAAAGGGTGATGAAGTGGCAGTTAAAATCACCAAAATAAGACAAGGTACAGGGAAAAAAGAAGGTAAGGTTTTAGAAGTATTAAAAAGAAAGCAGGTTTCTTTTGCAGGCACTATGCAGGTAATGGAAAAGACAGCTTTTTTTATTCCAAGTTCAATTTATCCAATGCCTGATATTTATGTTCCTATGAATAAGTTAAAAGGAGCTAAGGATAAGGATCGTGTGATTGTACAATTAACTAAATGGGAAAATGCAAATCGCAAACCAGAAGGTGAAGTGGTGAGTGTGTTTACACCAGAACAAGAGAATGATTTAGCAATGAAATCCATTGTTGCTGAAGCTGGGTTTAGTTTAGAATTTAGTGAAGAGACTTTAGCATTTGCAAGATCCTTAACTGATAAAATATCCGAACAAGAAATTGCTAAAAGGAAGGATTATCGTAAGGTGTTAACTTTTACAATTGACCCTGTTGATGCTAAAGATTTTGACGATGCTATTTCTTTTCAAAAATTAGAAAATGGAAATATTGAAATAGGGGTTCATATTGCCGATGTAAGTCATTTTGTACAACCAGAAACTGCTGTAGATAAAGAAGCCTACGAGCGCGCTACATCGGTTTATTTGCCAGACAGGGTATATCCAATGTTACCCGAAAAAATATCAAATGAATTATGTTCTTTAAGACCTCATGAAGAGAAACTAACATTCTCGGCTACATTTGAAATTAATGAGCAATCAAAGGTGGTGAATACTTGGTATGGTAAAACAATTATTTATTCGGACAGAAGATTCACTTATGAACAGGTTCAAGAAATTATTGAAACTAAGAAAGGGGATCATGCCTTAGAAATATTGTGGTTATTGGACTTTACACAAAAATTACGAAAAGGACGTTTTGATAATGGAGCCATTAATTTCTCTTCTCAAGAAGTTCGTTTTACATTAGATGAAAAAGGAAAACCAATAGGAATTACTGTTAAAGAAAGCAAAGAATCACATCAGTTGATTGAAGAATTAATGCTTAAAGCGAATCAATTGATTGCTGAAAAAATGGGTCAAATTAAGATAAAAAAAGAACCTATACCATTCCCATATCGTGTTCATGACCAACCGAATGAAGACAAATTAGCTCCATTCGTTGCTTTTGCAAAATCACATGGTTATCCATTTGACTTAAGTAGTCCTGATAATATTGCACATAGTTTTAATGCTTTAATGTTAGCGGCCCATGGAAAGCCAGAGCAGCATGTTTTAGAACAGCTAGGTATTAGAACCATGGCAAAAGCGGTTTATACTACTAACAATATTGGACACTATGGTTTAGGATTTGAGCATTATTGTCATTTTACTTCACCTATAAGACGATATCCGGATGTATTAGTGCACAGAGTAGTACAATCGGTTTTATTGGGTAATCCAATAAATGACAATGCAATGGAGGAGAAATGTGTGCATTGCAGTGAGCGTGAAAGAGCTGCCATGGAGGCCGAAAGAGCATCTAACAAATACAAGCAGGTTGAATTTATGAGCCAATTCCTTGGCCATACCTTTGAAGGCGTAATAAGTGGTGTAACTAGCTTTGGATTCTTTGTAGAAACCGTTGAGCATAAGTGTGAGGGCTTGGTAAGTATAACTACTTTGTCTCGAAGTGACGATTTTAGATTAGTAGAAACTAGTTATTCCTTAGTAGGTTTAAGATCGGGTCGTAAGTTTAGTATGGGTGATAAAATCATGGTCAAAGTAGTTGCTGCCAACCTAGAAAAGCGTCAATTAGACTTTGAATGGGAACCCAATAAAATTGCTTAATCTAAGACGCTTTCTCAATAAATGAAATGCCTTCTTCAGTTAGTGATTTTAAGATAGGAGTGTAGATACTAGGATGAATTGGAATATGCAATCCTGTAAGCTTAATTTCCCCTTTTAAATAGGCGCAAACCCCCATTGCTAGTGGCAATCCTACTGTAGTTGCCATGGCTGTTTGTTCGTTATTTTTTCCTTTTAGTACTAAACTGCTTTGGATTTGATGAATTTCATTGTCCAATAAATAGGATATTTCGTGCATCATTACAACCATGTCCTTGTCGGTTTCGGCAAGTTTCCATTTAGATTCTAATATCCATTGTAATATGGCAGCATTGCTATTATGCATTAAAGGAATGATAGTATGCTCTTCAAGTCCTATAAATTGTAGTTGAATTGCTAGTAATTTATTTTCTAGCATTTTTGTATAAACAGCTTGTGAATTTTGGTGGTTAAGATGTTGAACAAACCAAGATTTTACGGTATCATTTTCGTTTCTTTTAATTGTGGTTTCATCTGTTAAACCTAATTGAATAATAGCATCCCAACCGCTACAAAATGCAGCGTGTCGTATGGTGGTTCTTACAAAATCGGTAACTCCATTTAATGAGTAAGTATCAATATAGGATAAAGAATTGCGATTAGGATAATAAGATAGTTTACCTAGTTCAGGAAAATATATTGTTGGAGCATTGTGAAATAATGATGCATAATTCACTTCCTTAATATTTCCATCTTCTAAAAATATGGCACCAGCTTTGCCAGCTAAAATGATGTTTTTAGGGTTCCAGCTGATTTTATAATGCCAGGGGTTATTATCACTTTCCGGAGCAATTAAACCTCCGCAATGGGACTTAAAACCCGTAATAACACCACCTTTATTTTGAATGCGGTGAATTAATTCCATTGCACTCATGTGATCTATGCCAGGGTCTAAACCCATTTCACATAAAAAGAGTAAATTCTTAGACTTGATTTCTGCTTCTAAAGCCTTCATATTTTCATCTACATAAGAAGCAGTAAATAAGGGCTTATTTTGTGCAACGCAGTCTTTGGCAACTAATATATGTAAAAAGGCAGGAAGCATTGAAACAACAACATCTGCATTTTGAATATGTTTAATTCTTTCTGTTGCGTTTTCTATATCAAATCCAATGGCATGGCCATTATTAGCGTTATTCCATTTATTCTCTGCTAGTTGTAAATTGCCATCAGCTACAACAATATACCATCCATATTGCGCTGCTTTTTTCTGTAAATATTGGATTAAAACGGTAGCAGATTTGCCTGCACCAAGAACTAAAATTCTTGCACTCATAGTCTACTATTTTATACTTTCTAAATTGGTCTTTTAAAGTTAGTATTTATTACCCACAAATGCCTCTAAATTGTGGATAAATGGGTGCTAAAATAAGCCCAAAAAATAGCTAAAAAAGTGGTGTAAAAGTTATCTTCGTTACTAGTCCGTTTGTGCAATTTTTGCAATCAAATTTTGACGAAAAGAAAGTAACATTTATGGAAGAGAATTTGAATGAAAATTTAGGTCCTGAACAGACCCAAGATAATGATCGCGTAATAAGGGTCAATATCGAAGAGCAAATGAAAACATCCTACATTGACTATTCAATGTCGGTAATTGTAGGTCGCGCTTTGCCCGATGTTAGAGATGGATTTAAACCTGTACATCGTCGTGTATTGTTTGCAATGCATGAGTTAGGAAATAACAGCAATAAACCATACAAAAAATCTGCTCGTATTGTCGGAGAAGTAATGGGTAAGTTTCACCCACACGGTGACTCTGCTATTTATGATACATTAGTTCGTATGGCACAGGAATGGACCATGCGTTATAAATTAGTGGACGGTCAGGGTAACTTTGGTAACCAAGATGGTGATCCGCCAGCAGCTATGCGTTATACAGAAGCACGTTTACAACGTATCTCTGAAGCTATGTTGGACGATCTTGAAAAAGACACAGTAGACTTTCAATTAAACTTTGATGATAGCTTAGAAGAACCAAGTGTATTACCTACACGTATACCTCAATTGTTGGTGAATGGATCATCGGGTATTGCGGTGGGTATGGCTACCAATATGCTTCCTCACAATTTATGTGAAGTAGTTGATGGATGTATCGCTTATATCGAGAATCGTGATATCACTATCGAAGAATTAATCAATTTTGTAAAAGCACCCGATTTCCCAACTGGGGGTATTATATACGGAATGGAAGGCGTGAAGCAAGGATTGTTAACGGGTAGAGGTCGTGTCGTGCTTCGTGGAAGATGTAATGTGGAGGCGAAAGCCAATGGCCGTGAAATGATTGTCATTCATGAAATTCCTTACCAGGTTAATCGTGATAACTTAACAGATCGTATTGGTCAATTGGTAAATGATAAAACAATTGAAGGTATTTCTCATGTCAATAACGAAAGTAACAAACGTGAGGGTACAAGAATTGTTATTGAACTTAAAAAAGATGCTGTAGCTCAAGTAATCATTAATCAACTATATAAGTTTACTGAATTACAAACAAGTTATGGTATCAATAATGTCGCATTAACAAAGGGCCGTCCAAAAATCATGAACTTAAAGGATTTGATTTCTGAGTTCGTTGAGTTTAGAATGGAAGTTGTTATTCGTCGTGCAAAATTTGAATTAAGAAAAGCCGAAGAAAGAGCACATATATTAGAAGGATATTTAATTGCATTAGATCATTTAGATGAAGTGATTCGTTTAATCAGAAATTCTGCAAATCCTGAAGCAGCAAAAGAGGCTTTAATTACAGCAGGATGGGGCATTTCAGACATTCAAGCAAAAGCAATTTTGGAATTAAGATTGCAACGTTTAACTGGAATGGAGCGTGAGAAAATTAAAGAAGAATTTGATCAATTAATGAAATTAATTGCTTCATTAAAAGAATTATTAGGAAGTGAACATTTACGTTTTGAATTAATTAAAACTGAATTATTAGAGGTTAAAGAAAAATTCGGTGATGAGCGTAAAACTGAAATTCAATATTTAGCAGATGAAATGCGTATCGAAGATTTAATTGAGGAAGAAGATGTTGTTATTACTATTTCTCATTTAGGTTATATCAAGCGCACATCTGTTTCAGAATACCGTCAACAAAAGCGTGGTGGCCGTGGAGCGATTGGTTCTAAAACGCGTGAGGAAGATTATGTAGAGCATTTATTTATTGCTTCTACACATGATACCATGTTGTTCTTTACAGAAAAAGGAAGATGTTTCTGGATGCGTGTTTATGAAATTCCAGAAGGAGAGAAAACAGGAAAGGGAAGAGCTATACAAAACCTAATTCAGTTACCTCCTGATGATAAAGTAAAAGCAATCATTGAAGTGCGTAAGTTAGATGATAAAGAATATGTAAATAATCATTACATTATTTTATGTACTAAGAAAGGTATTATTAAGAAAACTTGCTTGGAAGAATTTAGTCGTCCAAGAGTAAGTGGTGTAAATGCCATTACGATTAACGAGGGCGATGAATTATTAGCTGCACGTTTAACGGATGGTAATAATGAAGTAATGATGGCTATTAAGTCGGGTAGAGCAATTCGTTTCCCTGAAGAAAAAGTAAGACCAACTGGACGTGGTGCAATTGGTGTAGCTGGTATCGAAGTAGACGATGAAACAGACGAAGTAGTTGGATTAGTTTGTGTAAGTAGAGAAGACAAGGATCGTACCATATTAGTAGTAAGCCAACAAGGGTTTGGTAAGCGTACGCCAATTGATGAATATCGAATTACAAACCGTGGCGGTAAGGGAGTTAAAACCATTAACGTAACAGAAAAAACAGGTAGTTTGGTAGGATTAATGGATGTATTAGAGTCTGACGACTTAATTATTACATGTAAATCTGGTGTAACAATTCGTACAAGTATTAATGAAATACGAGAAGCGGGTAGAGCTACACAAGGTGTTAAATTAATTCGTTTAGATGAAGGTGATGAAATTGCAGCTACTTCTAAAATTGGTGATCAAGGTGATGAAGAAGAAGAAGATGCTACAGCATCTTCTGATGTGAGCAACACTTCATCTTCTGATGTGAGCAACACTTCATCTTCTGATGTAAGCAACACTTCATCTTCTGATGTGAGCAACACTTCATCTTCTGATGATACAAATACGGATCCAGCAATTGACGATACAATTGACAATACTGGCGATAACACTCCAGCAGAATAATTAATTAAATAATTTTACAACAAAAACGATAAATATGAAAAGGATTTTAACTGTCTTAGCGCTTATGTTGGGTTTCCAAATGGTAAACGCACAAGACTTTAAAAAAGTACAGACTAATATGCTAATTGGTCAGTATGATGCTGCCAAAGCAGAGTATGATAAAGTGGTTGCTAAAAAACCAACTGCTGGAACAAGTGCAGAAGGGTATTATTGGAAAGCAAAAATTTATAGCGGTTATAACAAGGACGCTGTTAAAAATCCAACTGCATATGATCAATTAAAACAAGCGCTTGATGAGTATATTAAATTAGATCAAGAAAAAGGTTTCCCATTGGCTAAGGAAAATGGTCAAGATCCATTTTTCGATGTTTATTTAAAAAGCTTTAAAGATGGTGTTAATGCTTTTAATACCAAGAATTGGAAATTAGCTTCAAGCAGTTTTGAGAATGCTGTATCATTTAGCGATATCATTTTTACAAATGGTTGGTCTAATTCAAAACAAAAATTTGATACTACTTCATTAGTATATGCGGGTTATTCAAATCAAAATGCAGGTAATATAGAAGCAACCATTGCATATTACAATCGTTTAATAGGATATAAGGTAGCAGCTCCTGAATATATTGATGTGTACAGATATGTATTAGTTCAATATATTGCTAAAAAGGATAAATCTAAGTTTGATGCAACTTTAGAAGCAGCAGCCGCTGCTTATCCAAAAGAGGCATGGCAAGATTATGCGATAGATTATATTGAAAAAAACTTGTCAATCAATGAAAAAGTAGCTTTATACGATCAAAAAGTGGCTACTAGCAAGTTGACTGAAATTGAATATCAAATGTTTGGTGACATGTTTATGAGTGGTAAGGGCGACGAAAATCCTGATAAATACATCGAAAAAGCGGCAGAGGCTTACAAAAAAGCATATGATATGAACCCTAAGAACTATGCAGCTGCTTTTAATATTGGAATTGCCTTTTACAATCAGTTCTCATTATTAGACGAAAAATCGATTGCTAACATTAAAGCACTTCAAAATTTGAATGCGAATAAGCCAGTAGCTCCAAAAGATCCTAAAAAGAAGCTAGCTTTTGATGCCGCATTTAAGGCACAACAGGATTCAATCAAAAAATTGAATGTAGCACTTGAGCCATCAATCAAGGCTAAAGTGGATGCTTCAATTGAATGGATTTTAAAAGCATTTGAAGTTGTAAAGGACAAAGAAAAATTAGAAAGAGCTGAGAAAAACGTAGCCGGTAGATCGGTAGATTTCTTGGCAACATTATATGCTTATAAGCGTGATAAAGCACGTGGTAAAGATCAAAAAGCTTCTGATGAAGCAGACTTGAAATTTAATATCTATGATAAGCTACACGACAAGTATAACTAAGCACTAATAGATCAAATCCCTATAAATTATAACCCCTGAGCAATTGGGGGTTATCTTGTAATTATCTATTTAACATAATGTTAATTATAAGCGAATATATAGTATATGAATGCAACGTATTTAGGTTCAAAATGAAGACTGTATTGAGTTTGGTGTAATCTATGGCTATTTGGTAAATGCAGGTATGTTGAACCTACTTAATCCCATATTCTTTATATAAATGGATGGTTTACATGTGTAAAATTTGAATAAATTCTAGTCATAATTACCCTGAATCTATACTTGAATTATTAGGGATTTAAGCTAATTTGTATGTCTAAACGATAAGCATATGCCGACTAATCTTAGTAGACGAAAATTCGTACAAGAAGCTGGTTTAACTACCATGGCTTTAGGACTAAGTCCTCAGTTTATAAAAGCACAATCCACTGCTAAAAAAGACAAAGTTAGACTTGGAATTATAGGTACTGGTTACCGAGGTCAAAGCCATATTGAAATGCTTTGTCAACGAACAGACACTGTTATTGTGGCTTTTGCAGACCCTGATAAACAAATGCTTTCAGATGCTCAAAAAATATTAAAGGAAGCTGGTCGACCAGCAGCGATTGAATACAATAATGGCAAAGAAAATTTCAAACAACTCTTACAACGTACTGATTTAGATGCAGTTATAATAGCAACACCTTGGGAATGGCATATACCTCAAGCCTTAGAAGCTATTAAAAATGGCATAATCCCAGGTGTGGAAGTTTGTGGTGCTATTAAGTTAACAGACTGCTGGGATATTGTAAATGCCAGTGAAAAACATGGGGTTCCGGTAATGTGTTTAGAGAATGTATGCTATAGACGTGATGTTTTGGCTGTCTATAATATGGTAAGGAAAGGAATGTTTGGGGAATTATTACACCTACAAGGAGGATATGAGCACGATTTAAGGGGAGTTAAGTTTAATGATGGCAAAACAGCCTATGATTCGGGTGTAGAATTTGGTGAAAAAGGATTAAGTGAGGCAAAATGGAGAACCAACCACTCCTTATATAGGAATGGCGAGTTGTATCCCACACATGGTCTAGGTCCTGTAGCTATGATGATTGATGCCAATAGAGGTAATTTATTAACTAGATTATCTTCGGTTGCAACTAAAGCAAGAGGTTTACATAAATATATAGTTAACCATCCACAAGGTGGTGATAATCATCCTAATGCAAAATTAAAATTTAAATTGGGAGATATTGTAACTACTTCAATTCAGACATATAATGGTGAGACTATAATATTAACACACGACACCAATTCACCTCGTCCTTATAATTTAGGGTTCCGTGTTCAAGGTACTCAGGGATTATGGCAGGACTTTAGTTCGGGTGCTTTTAATGCTGGACATATATATATTGAGGGCATTTCCAAGAAAGCACATGTATGGGAGAATCCAGAGACCTATTTAAAAGAACATGACCATCCTTTATGGAGACGTTTTGAAAAAGATGCTGTTGGAGCTGGGCATGGTGGAATGGATTTTTTTGTCGAAAATGCTTTTATAGAATGTATTAAGAGAAATGTCCCTTTCCCTATTGATGTTTATGATTTGGCAACTTGGTATGCCATTACTCCCCTTTCAGAAAAGTCAATTTCCGAGCATGGACAGGTTCAAGAGATTCCAGATTTTACCCGTGGAAAATGGCAACATCGAAAGCCAGATTTCGCCATGAACGATCAATTCTAGAGAATGATTAGTCCTAATTTGATATAACGAATTAATTTAATTTATTATAGACTTCAAGAAGTCTAATTTGATTGAGGGCCCTAACATAGTTTTGGCCCTCTTTTTTTGCTCCATAATACACATCATTATTTAGATGGTCGGTCATGAATCTTAAGGCTTGCATATAAATCATAAATTGACCCCCAAAAAATAGATGGTCTATTTCAAAGTTGGTAAGTACCTGCTTCATTTGACCAAGGTATCCATTTTGTATAGCTTCCCATTTTTGAGCATCAACCTTTATCAGCTCCAAATTGGATTCTTCTTCGGAAACATTACACAAACAAGTGCGACACATATCACCAATGTCACTTATAAAATAGCCTGGCATAACGGTATCTAAATCTATCACACAAATCCCTTGTTCCAGATTATTCATTTTTCTAAAAAGTACATTGCTAATTTTAGTATCATGATGCGTAACCCTTTTTTTAGTTTCCTTATGATTTATAAATTGCTCATATATGGTTACATAATTATGGTAAGATTCCAATACAGCAATAGCATCTTTTGCTTCAACAATTCGTTGGGGATTACCATGAATTATAGCGTCTAAAAATTGATGATATCTTAAACTTAAATTATGAAAATCTGGTAGTGTGATTTGTAATGATGTTAAGTCTAAATCACAAAGAATACTTGTGAATGTGCCAAACTGGTTCGCAGCTTCTTTGGCTTGAAGCGGGCTTTCTAATACAGACAATGCATATCCTTCTATTTTGTGAAATGCCCTATAATAATGGCCCTCCCACTCTATTATTGTGGCACCAACTTGAGTAGGCACTAAGTGTGTAAAAACATAATCCGGCGCTACTTTATTTAGATGTTTGCCAATTAAATTTATGTTTGAATCTATTGCAAATGGATTTTTAAAAATATGGTGATTTATGGTTTGCAGGATAAAATCTCCACTAGTTGTATTAACTTGGTAAGTACTATTGATAAGTCCTTGGTGCAGTTGTTCAAATGAAGTTACTTCCCAGCCGTATTGTTTAAAAATGCTTTCCATATTTATTAATTAAATGTACATAATTAGCCTCAATATTCGTAAATTGAAATCTTAATTCAACACACAAAATGAGTATCAACCGCAGACATTTTATAAATTTAAGTAGCTTAGGAATAGCAGGATTTACATTGCAAGGTTTTGTAAATAAATCAGCAATGAATGGTCAGAAACCTATTGTTATTGCAACATGGGATGCTGGATTAAATGCTAATAAAGGTGCTTGGGAGGTACTTAGTAAAGGTGGTTCAGCGCTAGATGCTGTAGAAAAAGGGGTAATGGTAACCGAGGATGAAATTAGTTGCTGTGTTGGTTTAGGGGCTAATCCTGACAGAGATGGTCATGTAACATTAGATGCTTCTATCATGGATCATGAATTTAATTGTGGAAGTGTCGCATTTTTAGAACGTATAAAACATCCTATTTCTGTTGCAAGAAAAGTAATGGAAAAAACACCTCATGTAATGTTGGTTGGAGAAGGTGCACAACAATTTGCATTGTCACAAGGATTTAATTTGGAAAAAGCAAATTTGTCAGAATCTGCAGAAAAATCATATCAAGAATGGTTAAAGAAATCCACCTATAAGCCTGTGATTAATGTAGAAAGACAAAATTCAAAAACTACAACAAGTCAGTTAGAAGATAAATATAAAGCTCCTTCGAGATTAAGTAATGGAGATTGGAATCACGATACCATTGGAATGGTAGCGTTGGACGCAAACGGAAATTTGAGTGGTAGTTGTACAACAAGTGGTGCTGGGTTTAAGCTAAGAGGTCGTGTAGGTGACTCTCCTATTATTGGTGCAGGTTTATATGTAGACAATGAAGTTGGAGCAGTAGTAGCAACAGGACAAGGAGAAGATGTAATTCGCGTTGCTGGTGCAAGTGCAGTTGTTGAATATATGCGTCAGGGAAAATCGCCAAAAGAAGCTTGTCGTTTAGTAGTTGAAAGAATTCAAAGAATTAAAAAAGAAAAAGCAAAAGACATTCAAGTGTGCTTTATTGCTTTGAATAAAAATGGGGAGCATGGTAGTTATGCATTGCATAGTGGATTTAATTATGCAGTTCAAACAACCGAAGGAAGTAAATTAATTGAATCACCATTTAGTATGTAATGAGTAAACAAAAAATCATATTAGAAGTTGCTGTTTTTACAGTAGAAGCTGCATTGGCTGCGATAAAGGCAGGTGCTGACCGAATTGAATTCTGCGAAAATCCTAATGAAGGCGGCACTACCCCTTCCTTCGGAAGTTTAAAAACATTAATTAAACTTACAAGTATTCCTGTTTTTCCAATCATTAGACCAAGGGGAGGAGATTTTTTATATACCAATGCCGAATATGAATGTATAAAAGCAGATTTATTATTGGTAAAAGAGTTAGGCTATCCTGGAGCTGTTATTGGATTATTAAATGTAGACGGCTCTATTGATACCATTAGAACAAAAGAACTCGTTGAATTAGCCGCTCCTATGGAAATTACATTTCACAGGGCTTTTGATAGATGCAATGATCCAATTAAAGGACTTGAAGATTTAATACATACTGGATGTAAAAGGATTTTAACCAGTGGTCAAGTGCCTAATGTCGGTGACGCAATTCCATTAATAAAAACCTTAGTAGAAAAAGCAGCAGGTCGTATTATTATATTGCCTGGAAGTGGTGTAAGGTCCAATAATTGTAAAACTATTATTGAACAAACAGGTGCTCAAGAAATTCATAGTTCAGCAAGAAAATCTATTGCAAGTAAAATGCAATACAATGCACCGAGCATGAATGAAAATATGATTTCAATGGGAGTTGATGAAAATGAAATAAAAACAATGCTAGCGCATTTGAAATAGCATCAAAAAATTATACTAGTACAACATTCTTACGCGTATTGTATGTTTCACTTCTCTTAATAATTCAATTGCCTTTTTAGACAATTTAGAATCAACGTCTAAGACAACATATCCAATTTCGTCGTTCGTTTTTAAATATTGACCTACTATATTTATTTTGTTTTTAGACATCACAGTATTTATAGCACTTAATACACCTGGTACATTATTGTGTATATGTAAAATACGATGAGCGCCATCAACTGGAGGTAACCCTATAGCAGGTATAGAATGTGAACCATTTGATACACCACGTTCTAGGTATTGATATAATTTAATACTTACATCTTCTCCAATATTTTCTTGAGCTTCTTCGGTTGAGCCACCAATATGTGGAGTTAAAATTACGTTAGATAATCCTTGCAAAGGAGTTTCAAATTTATCTCCATTTTTTTCTGGCTCCCAAGGATAAACATCAATGGCAGCACCACTTATCTGCTTGCTTTTAATTGCTTCCGCTAATGCATCTAAGTCTACCACTTCACCACGCGCATAGTTAATTAATATTGCACCTGGCTTTATTTGCTTGATAACTTCTTTGCTAATTAAATTTTTAGTTTGACCTGTTTCAGGAACATGCAATGAAATAATATCAGAGGTACTTACTAAATCTTTAATTGATTTAACAGCAACTGCATTACCTAAAGGAAGTTTTGTTTCAACATCATAGAATTTAACTTTCATTCCCATTGCTTCGGCCATAATACTAGTTTGCATTCCAATATTGCCATAGCCAATTAATCCAATTGTTTTGCCTCTTAACTCAAAACTACCTTTTGCTTCCTTATTCCAAATACCTTCATGTGCGGCTTTGTTCTTGTCCATTATTTTACGAATCAACATAATGGATGATCCAATAACTAATTCAGCAACACTTCTTGTATTACTATATGGGGCATTAAATACTGCGACTCCTTTTTGTTTACAAGCCTTCATATCTACTTGATTGGTTCCAATACAGAAACAACCAATTGCTTGTAATTTTTTAGCACTATCCAATACTTTTTTAGAAATAAATGTTTTGGAGCGAATACCTAAAATATGAACATCTTTAATGGCCTTAATTAATTCTTCTTCACTTAAAGCACCTGCCATTTTTTTTACATCTGTATAACCCTGTACTTTAAAATATTGTACAGCCTTTTCACTTATATTTTCTAAGAAAAGGACTTTGATTTTATCTTTTGGATAACTAGTGGTATCTAGGTTGCTCATAGCACAAAGTTAAAAAAAATATAGTGCTTTAACCTTCATTAACAATAAAATATGCAATTGTGCGTTATTTTTGTAGTTGTTACACTATTACCCTATAAATACTAACAGATGATTGTGAGGATATCGTTATTGCTTGGAGTTTTCTTTTTAAGTTGTGCTTGCGGCACGGGACAAGGTCCAAAAATTAATACAGAAACAGCATTAACTTCCAATTTTACGTACAAAAATTTAGGTGCAGGTGAGAAAGAAAAATTGGCCGAAGAAGTGCGTGCTAAATATCAAAAATTATTAGGTAAGAATTTTAGCGGAGAAATTGTAGTAGCAAAAAATGGCGAGATTGTTTTTGAAGATTATAAAGGTTTTTCAAACTATGCAACCAAATCGCTAATAGTTGCTGAAACCCCTATCCATCTTGCTTCTATCTCAAAAACCTTTACAGGAATGGCTGCCCTTAAATTATGGGAACAGCATAAATTAGACTTACAAGCGCCTGTTACAAAGTACCTTCCAAATTTTCCATATACAAGCGTAACGATTCAACAATTATTAAGTCATAGAAGTGGTCTGCCAGACTATACTTACTTTATGGAAACCCATAAATACCTGGCAATTAAGACAAAGAACAAAAAAGGCAGATGGGTTAAAAAATTGCAATTGATTTCCAACGATGCACCTTTTAAGCAGGGCATCTACAATAATAAAGATGTATTGGATTTTATGGTCGCAAAGCACCCTGCTCCTGCTGCTATGCCTGACAGGGTTTTTAAATACTGTAATACCAACTATGTTATGTTGGCCTTAATTATTGAAAAAATAACAGGTCAAGACTTTCCTACCTATATGTCTGAAACCATCTTTAAGCCATTAAAGATGAATAATACCTACATTTTTAATACTAAAGTTGTAGATAAATACTTGCCATCTTATAATGCTAAAATGCAACCTTATCGTATTGAAAAGTATGACTGTATATATGGTGATAAGAATGTATATAGTACTGCAAGGGATATGTTATTATGGGATAAAGCATTAACTCAAGGAAGCTTTTTAGCTCCTTCTACCCTACAAATGGCTTATGAGCCTAAAAGTCCATTAACAAGAAACTATCATAATTATGGACTTGGATGGCGTATGTTGTTAAAGCCAAATGAGGAAAAATTGATTTATCATAACGGATGGTGGCATGGTAATAATACAGTGTTTACGCGCCTTATAGGGGAAACAGCTACCATTATTATTCTTGGAAACAAGTTTAATAAGACAATTTACAAAGGTAAAGAGTTGGCTTCCATTTTTACAGGTAAGGAAGACACTACTGCTTTAGTAGAGTAAAGTTGCTGTTTTTTGCCATTTTCACCCTATTTTTGCAGACCTTAATTGAATCTAAACCAATAACATATTAAGTAATTCTTATGAAAGATTGTCTATTTTATGCCGTTCCGGCCATGGGTATTATAGGTTTACTATATACTCTTTTAAAATTCAACTGGGTATCTAAACAAGATGCCGGTAATGATAGAATGAAAGAAATCAGTAATTATATTGCTGAAGGTGCAATGGCTTTCTTAAAAGCTGAGTGGAAAATCCTAGGTTATTTTGTTGTTATCGTTGCCTTATTATTGGGCTTCATGGCTTCAAAAAATGAATCTAGCCACTGGAGTATTGCAGTTGCTTTTGTAATAGGTGCTGTATTTAGTGCAACAGCTGGTTACATTGGAATGAAGATTGCAACTAAAGCAAACGTAAGAACTGCAGAAGCAGCTAAAACAAGTTTAGCGCGTGCTTTGAAAGTATCTTTCACAGGTGGATCAGTTATGGGCTTAGGCGTATCTGGTTTAGCTGTATTAGGTTTAGGTGGTTTGTTTTTAATTATTAAACATTACTTCTCTCCAGAAGGAGACGCAGAAGGTATGTTACGTACAATAGAAATTTTAACTGGTTTCTCATTAGGTGCTGAATCAATCGCGTTATTTGCGCGTGTTGGTGGTGGTATCTATACTAAAGCAGCTGACGTAGGTGCTGACTTAGTAGGTAAAGTAGAAGCAGGTATTCCTGAAGATGATCCTCGTAACCCTGCAACTATTGCAGATAACGTGGGTGATAACGTAGGTGACGTTGCAGGTATGGGTGCCGATTTGTTCGGTTCTTATGTTGCAACTGTATTAGCAACAATGGTATTAGGACAAGAAGTAACTGGTCCAAATGGTGCAAAATTAGTAGATGCCTTTGGTGGTTTATCTCCTATTTTATTACCAATGTTAATTGCTGGTGTAGGTATTTTATTATCTATCATTGGTACTTTCTTTGTAAGAATTAGCGAAAATGCTGGATTGAATACGGCGACTGTACAAAAGGCGTTGAACATGGGTAACTATGGTTCAATGGTTTTAACTGCAATTGCATGTTACTTTTTAGTTACAAATATTTTACCTGAAACAATGGTATTACGCGGATTAGAATTTACTAGAACTGGTGTTATTGGTGCGATTGCAGTTGGTTTAGTTGTAGGTACTTTAATGAGTATCATCACTGAATACTACACTGCAATGGGTAAGCGTCCAGTATTAAGTATCATTAAACAATCTAGTACAGGTCACGCTACAAATATTATTGGTGGATTGGCAATTGGTATGGAATCTACATTCTTTCCAATTTTAGTATTAGCTGCTGGTATCTATGGTTCATTTGCTTGTGCTGGTTTATACGGTGTGGCAATTGCTGCTGCAGGTATGATGGCTACAACTGCAATGCAATTAGCTATTGATGCTTTTGGTCCTATCGCAGATAACGCAGGTGGTATTGCTGAAATGAGCGAATTACCAGCTGAGATCCGTGAGAAAACAGATATTTTAGATGCTGTAGGAAATACAACTGCTGCAAGCGGTAAAGGTTTTGCAATCGCTTCTGCTGCATTAACTTCATTAGCTTTATTCGCTGCCTTCGTAGGTGTTGCGATGCCAAATAATCAACATATTGACATTTACAAAGCAGACGTTTTAGCGGCTTTATTTGTAGGTGGAATGATTCCTTTTATCTTCTCTTCATTAGCAATTCGTGCGGTGGGTGAAGCTGCAATGGCAATGGTGGAAGAGGTTCGTCGTCAGTTCCGTACTATTCCTGGTATTATGGAAGGTACTGGCAAGCCAGAATATGATAAATGTGTGTCAATCTCTACAGAAGCATCTTTGAAAAAAATGATGTTACCTGGTGCTATCACAATCATCTCTCCTATTTTAATTGGTTTCACATTAGGCCCAGAAGCTTTAGGTGGTTTCTTAGCTGGTGCAACAGTAAGTGGTGTATTGATGGGTATTTTCCAAAACAATGCAGGTGGAGCTTGGGATAACGCTAAAAAATCTTTTGAAAAAGGTGTTGAAATTAACGGTGAGATGTTCTATAAAAAATCTGAACCACATAAGGCATCTGTAACAGGTGATACTGTGGGTGATCCATTTAAAGATACATCTGGTCCTTCAATGAATATCTTGATTAAATTAATGTCTATTGTTTCATTGGTTTTAGCTCCAACATTGGCTAAAATGCACCCAACTGGTCCTACTTCAAAGCAACAAACTGTTGAAATTTCAATGATTAGTACTAATTCATCTAACGGAAAAGTTATGATGGATTCTGCTGAGTGTGCTAAAATGGGTGATTCTGCTTGTTGCAATAAAAAAGCAACAACTGTTACTGCTGATTCTAAGACATTAGTTCAAGCTTTACAAGAAGACGGTTTAGCTCCAAAGGACAATGTAAAAATTCAAATTACAAATGGTAAGATAACAGTTAATGGCAAAGCTTTAACTGATGCTCAAAATGCTAAATACGCTAGTTTCATTAAAATGAAGTAATTCTATTTAAAGAAATTTTTAATAAAATTTAACATAAATCCCTCCGAAAATTCGGGGGGATTTATTGTTTATTCTATGTTTTTCGTAGATTGCTTACGAATATAATCGTAATAGCATGAGCAAAGTATTTAAGCCAACAGAAAGTGAATTAGAAATTCTAAGTATTTTATGGGAAAAAGAGAATGCAACCGTAAGAGAAGTACATGAAATAATTCACCTGACTAAAGAGGTGGGCTATACTACTACCCTTAAATTAATGCAAATTATGCACGAAAAAGGATTGGTATCAAGAAATGAATCTGCTAAAACACATATTTATACTCCAAGTTTTGAAAAAGAAAAAGCACAGGAGCAGTACGTTGGCAAAATGATTAGAACCTTGTTTAGTGGTAGTACATCTCAATTGGTAATGCAAGCCTTAGGAAACCACAAGCCCACAAATGCCGATTTAACAGAGATTAAAAAATTAATTGAACAATTAGAAAGTAAATAGTATTTACGATGTTAACGTTCACAAATATCCCATACGCAATATTGAATAATGTTGTTTTAATGGGTACTTTATGGGTGATTTATCAATTAGCAGCAACTTATATTAAGTTTACTACTAAACAACTTTTTATTACTGCTACCCTTTTTCAATTTTTAGGTGCGCTATTTTTTATATTAAATATTTTCTCATTTAATATAATAGATTTTACTACTAAACGCCAGTTTAGTCTTTTTACAATTTCAAATCCGTATAGTTCAAGTTTACAGTCAGTCCTGCCTTATTTGGGTTTCCTGTATTGTATCATGTTATTTATTTTATTGTTAAGAATGATATACCAATATTTTAATTTGCAAAAAATTAAAATATCTGGAGATTATACAAATACAACCAATTGGCTTAACTATATTGCTGAATTTAATATTGAATTACCAAGACATATAAAAATAGGAACAAGCGAAAAAGTTACATCTCCTATAGTATTCGGTTATTTAGAACCGATTATATTACTGCCTATTTCAATTTGTAATCAGTTAAGCACACAAGAAATTAAATTTATATTGTTACATGAACTTGCTCATATTATTAGGCAAGATTATTTAATTAATATCATTACTACTTTCTCGAAATTAGTATTGTGGTTTAATCCATTTGCATATTTATTTGATAATGTTATTCAATTACAAAGAGAAATTGCATGTGATCAATTTGTCATTGAAAATATTAATGCACCTGTGCATTATGCTAAGGCACTGTTTAATTTAGCTCAATCGTCTAGCAATTATAATTTACAATTAAGTTTAGGCGCTTTAAGTTCAAATAATCAATTATTAAATCGCATTCAAGTTTTAAATAAATTAGATACAAAAAGAAGTTCGAAAAAATCAGTTACTATTTTTGGCATTGTGGTCTTTATGATTGTTACTTTTAGTTTTTGTTTTCAATCACAACCCATAACGACAATTGTATCAAAGGAAAATAAACCTAATGTTGTAAAAAAAATACAGGTTCCTATTTTTGTAGCTAATACAAAACAAGCCAATTTATTTAAGCATAATCAAATTAAGCATTCGGAAAATAAATTATCAAACGAGCGTAATAGTGTGATTCAAAATAGTGCGATACCTCAAAATGAATTCGTGGTCATTTCAAAAGAACCCAACTTAAATTACAATACCATACTGAAACAAACTAAGCAGTGGATTAAAGCGCATGAAAACAATATTCATTTGGCTAGCTACAATGAAACAAAAGATTCAACTGAAGATGTTTTGGCGGAGCGATTGTTAATGAGTTCTATTATTTATAATTATCAGCTTAAGAAAGCATTACTTGAACAAAAATTAGGTAAAGCAACTGACCAAAATGAAGCTGCAGATTATATTTTAAATAGTAAGGAATGGGACGAAATGGTTCAGTACGAAAAATGGGCACATGAATTTTTAAAAAGACATCAATAATTGATTGGTTTGTTTTCCCCCGCAATTAAAGAGTAAATCTAAAATTGACAAATTGGGCAAGAATCCAGTTTTATCTTCAAATACTTGTTGGTATTTAATTGGTTTTGGAAATTGGTCGTAATTTTTTGGAAGCCATGGGTCAAAGTTTCTTTCAATTATTTCCGTATCAATTTTTGCAACAATATCCCATTTCCCCTTGATTTGTTTTTTTGTCCATTCATGCGCTGACATTAAAAAGTCCATTAAGAAGATAGGTTTTGAAGCATATAAATTTTTAAGCTCATCCTGGTAATATTCAAAAAATGGAGAACGTTGGTAATTTGATACCAATGCCTTGTAATGTTGTTCATGCCATGGACTAGCATAAGCTATTTGTATATCTTTTAAGGCCGTTTTTTGATCTCTACCTCCTACTATAGGAATAGATAAATGTAAAGGACCCTGTGCAGTAGCAATAACCATTCTATTCTTAAAACTCATTTTAGAAAATGGATGATTATTGTCAAAATATACTTTTTCCTGTTTCAAGATTGTATTGAAAAAGCTAAGTGTTCCAAAATATTGCAAATCCGTTATTATCATCATTAACAAATAGTTGTGTAAATATATTTTTACATTCTCCAAATACCTATTATTTTTATAAAAATTTATACAATGCAGTACTTTAGACTTTCGGTTTTGGCAATTATAATCCTGTTAACCAGTTGTTCAAGTCCAAAATCTTTTGAGTTTAAGGGGGTAAAGTCATTTAAAATAGAAAAAGCAAGTTTAAAACAAAATGTTTTGAATGCTCAAATAGAATATTACAATCCCAATAACTTTGAATTGGCCTTAAAAAATATTGATTGTGATATTTTTGTTAACGATCAAAAATTAACCCATTATGCATTGGATACTAATTTAGTCATCCCGTCTATTTCAAATTTTGTGGTTCCTGCTAAAATGGAAATACAGTTATCTGATTTATTAAAACATAGTGTAGATATAATGTTTAATAAACCATTAAAATTTACCATTGTTGGAAAAGCTACCTTATCAAAAGGATTTTTTACTAAAACAATACCTGTAAACTTTTCTACAACTAAAACTTTGAATTTAAAAGAGTCTGCTGTTAGAGAAGCTATGAAAGGAATTCAAAATCAATTAAACTAATTATTGATTCCAGGTGGAAGGGCTCTCCCTCCATTTCATTAAGGTATCCTGAGTAGCTGCATCCACATCTCCTTTTTCAACAGCTAAGTCAATTAAACTTGCATAGTTTGTTAATGAATGAAATGGAACACCTGCTGCCTTAAAAGCTTCGTCAGCAATATTGAATCCGTAGTTGAAAATTGATACCATACCTACCACTTCTAAACCAGCATTTCTTAAAACGTCTACTACTTGTAAACTACTTTTGCCAGTAGATATTAAATCTTCAATTACTAATATTTTATTGGAAGTTTCATAAGCACCTTCAATCTGATTTCCTAAGCCATGCTCTTTTGGTTTAGGACGAACATAGATATACGGCAACTTTAATTGATCTGCTGCCATAGCACCCCAAGGGATACCTGCAGTTGCTACTCCAGCCAACATATCTGCTCCATCAAATTTTTCAAAAATCACATTGCACATTTCACTTTTAATAAAATCACGTACATATGGGAAAGATAAAACCTTTCTATTATCACAATAAATTGGACTTTTCCAACCACTAGCCCATGTAAATGGATTATTTGGACTTAATTTTACAGCACCTACTTGGAGTAGTTTTTCAGCAACAGCTTTTTCGTTGGTCATAATACTAATTTATTGATGGCACGAAATTAAAGGCTAAATGCTAATTTTACACTAAGAGTTACTAAATACTATACACATTTTTATGCCAACACAAATAATTGCTGCAGGAGGCTTGGTTACGAACCCAAAAGGGGAAATTTTATGGATTTTTAGACGTGGCTTTTGGGATTTACCAAAAGGGAAATTAGATGAGGGCGAAACGATACAAACCTGTGCACTTAGAGAAGTTGAAGAAGAAACGGGTATGCGTAATATTCAATTGCATGAAATGTTATGTTTCACGAATCATACCTATTTTGACAAATATTTAAATGAAGAAGTGGTAAAGCGTACTTATTGGTTTCATATGTCAATCCCTAATATGCAAGAAGGCATTCCGCAAACAACCGAGGATATTGAAAAAATTGAGTGGCATTCATTGGGTAAAGCAAGGCACTGCTTAGATCAAACCTATCCGGCTATTTTGGATGTCGTTGAACAATTTAGAATTAAACTAAATAAGCTAGATCAATAAGTTAGTTGTTAGGATCTATAATGAATATCCACGTGAGTGACTATACTACGGTAAGGTGCTTATCTGTTTAATGAATCTATGACCTCCTGAGGAAGGAACGGAGAAGCATCACCACCATTACGTAAAATATCTCTGACGATAGTAGAAGCAACCGAAGTGTATTTAGGCTCTCCAGTTAAAAAGATTGTTTCAATGTGTCTATCCATTGTTCTATTGGCATCTGCAATTGTTTTCTCGTATTCAAAATCGCTTACGTATCTGATTCCTCTTAAAATAAATCTAGCACCAATTGCTTGACAATATTTGATGGTTAAGCCATCATAAATAGCTGCTTCCACCTTTGGCTCATCCTTATAAATTTCTTCAAACCAAATGCGTCTTTGGTCGGCACTAAACATTGGATTTTTAGCTGCATTCATACCAATTCCTACAATTACCTTGTCAAATAAGGGTAACGAACGATTTATGATGTCGATATGCCCTAAAGTAACTGGGTCAAAAGTTCCTGGAAATAAACAGATTCTTTGCATGCAATAAAAGTAAGATAATTGTTAAAACAAACAAGTATTAGGCTGGATTAGATCTTCCAGTTAAAAGGTATAAACATGCCATTCTCACTGCTACCCCATTTTCTACTTGGTTAAGTATAATGGAATGGCTGCTGTCTGCTACATCACTATCCATTTCTACCCCACGGTTTATTGGACCAGGGTGCATTATTACAATGTCTTTATTTAGCTTATTCAAGCGATCCATTGTTATACCATAAGCTAAGTTATATTCCCTTAGAGAAGAGAATAAAGGCTGGTTTTGACGCTCTAATTGAATTCTAAGCACATTGGCAACGTCACACCAAGCCAAAGCTTTGTCGATATTGTATTCGACCTTTATGTCCATTGCTGCTTGTAAGTATGTTGGAATTAATGTGGGAGGCCCTGAAACCATTACTTCGGCCCCCATTTTCTTTAATAAATAGATATTACTAAGTGCAACCCTGCTATGCATGATGTCGCCTAAAATAGCCACTTTAAGTCCTTTTAAAGAACCAAATTTCTCGACCATCGAAAAAGCGTCTAATAAAGCCTGCGTTGGATGCTCGTTGATACCGTCTCCTGCATTAATTATTGCAGCGTCTATATGTTTTGCTAAAAAGTGTGGAGCTCCGGAAGCACTATGGCGCATTACCACCATGTCCACTTTCATGCTTAAAATATTATTTACGGTGTCTAAAAGGGTTTCTCCTTTTGCAGCCGATGAACTCGAAACTGTGAAATTAACTACGTCTGCTGATAAGCGACGTTCTGCTAATTCAAAGGAAATCCTTGTTCTTGTTGAATTTTCGTAAAATAGATTTACAATATTTACGTCTCTTAAAGTGGGAACTTTTTTAACGGGTCTTTGTAAAACCTCTTTAAATTGACCTGCGGTAGAAAGAATAAGTTGTATATCCTCAGTGTTGAGGTCTTTGATACCAAGAAGATGTTTGGTAGATAGTGCCATTAAAAAACAAAATTAATATATTTTTTTCAACAAACCATGTCTTATTCCTCTAACAAAATAACGTCGTCTACTCCGTCATTCTCTTTCCAACGTACTTTTACCTTGTGAGGGGTAAGCGTATCCATTTCCTTGCCCGAAAAATCGGGTTGAATTGGTAATTCTCTGCTAGGTTTACGGTCAACTAGTACACATAAAGCCACTTTTGAAGGACGTCCAAAAGCCAATAAAGCATCTAAAGCCGCTCTAATGGTTCTGCCAGTAAACAATACGTCATCTATTAAAATCACTGTTTTACCTTCAATACTAAAAGGCAAATCGGTTTGGGTTGCTAAATGCAACTCACGTCTAATATCGTCTCGGTAAAATGTGATATCTAATTTACCATATAAAACCTGGTCAGCAGGTAATTCTTGGTGAAGTGCTGCTACAATTCGGTCACTTAGATAAACGCCTCTAGGTTGTAATCCAACAATAACTGCATTGGATAGTCCAGGGTAAGTTTCTAAAATTTGATGCGCTAGCCTTTTTACGATACTTGGAAGCTGTTGCTCACTAATGAGGGTCATTCCTTTAAAATTTGAATAAAAATACAGCTTTTTCTGATGTATTTTGCACCCATGGTTCGGCTACAACAACTTTCTTTGGTTCAATTTAGGAACTACATACAAAAACAATTCGTTTTTACTGACCGAATTGTAGGTATTGTTGGGCAAAATGGTGTTGGCAAAACCAATGTGTTGGATGCCATTTATTATTTGTCTTTTACTAAAAGTTATTTTAGCCGTCCCGATGCACAAAATGTACATCATGCTTATCAAGGTTTGCGTGTAGGAGGTCAATACGATATTAATAGTGATCAAATTTCTATTACCTGTATTTTAAGAGAAACACTTAAAAAGGAATTTTATTATGATCAAGAAGCGTATACAAAATTGTCACAACATATTGGGAAGATACCATGTGTAATGATTGCGCCCGACGATGTGCAAATAATAACTGGTTCTAGCGAAGAACGTAGGAAATTAATGGATAGTTTATTATCTCAAATGCATCCAGATTATTTAAGATACTTAATTGCTTATAATAAAGTTTTAGTACAAAGAAATAGTTTACTAAAACATGCAGGAGAAACAGGTGTGCTTGATTCAATTTTGCTTGAAACAATCAATGAGCAATTAATAAGTAACGGTCAACATATATATGAATATCGAAAACAATTAATTGAAATATATTTACCTAAAATTTTATCATTATACCAAAATTTGGCAGGACAAGAAGACCAAATTAATATTCAATACCAATCGCAATTACAACTACAGCCATTTAATGAATTGCTAAATCAATCACTAGCAAAGGATAAAGTATTGCAGAGGACAAATGTGGGTATTCATAAGGATGATTTGCTAATAACCATTCAGGGACAACCATTTAAGCAAGAAGCTTCCCAAGGTCAACGTAAAAGTTTGTTGTTCGCAATTAGATTAGCGGAATGGGAGTTGATAAAAGAAAACAAAGGCTTTGCTCCTATCTTACTTATGGATGATATTTTTGAGAAATTAGATGAACAAAGAATGATACAATTATTGGGCTGGGTGAGTCATTCAACCGATGGACAAGTATTTATAACAGATACGCACAAACAAAGGGTTGCAGACTTGTTAGGAAAACACCTAGATAGTTATCAATTGATTGAATTATAATTGTGTAAATTGCAGTACTATGGCAGTATTTAAACTTGGCGACGCATTAAAACAATTTGTACAAAGTAGTAAACTAAAGAACGGAATAAGAGCTGCTCAAATTGAAGAAGTATGGGCCGAAATCATGGGCACCACTATTGCCAAATACACTGATAAAATTTATATTTTTGATAAGAAACTTTTTATTGAGTCAAGTGTTGGCCCATTAAAAAATGAACTAGGTTTTCAGAAAGTACAAATCATTGCGAGGGTCAATGAAAAAATGGGAGAAAATATGATTAACGAAGTAATCATTAAATAAACAGTTTTTATAAATTTCTAGGCAACTTTATAGTTCGTACAAACTATCTGCACCTGGCTTAGATAAATCATCTTTTGCAATAACTTCTCTCATTAAATCGTTCATAGTTAATACACCCTGAAAAGTCATTTCTTCAAATATTGGCAAGTATCTAGTTTTATATACATTCATTAAAACCATACATCTTTGTAAATCTTCACCAAATCCTATCACAGGATAATCTGAAGACATAATTTCATTAACAGTAGCAGTTTCAGATTTACGTCCTTGTAATTTAATTTTATGTGTATAATCTCTTTCCGACATAATACCTAAATATTTGCCTTCTTGCATCACTACTACATAGCTTAAATTTTCGGTCTTCATGATTGTTAATGCATCAACAACTTTTGTGTCAGGAGTAACTACATTAAATACAGGCCCTTTTTTTTGTAGAATTTCTTGAATTTTAGACATAACATAAAAATTAACAGTGTTATCCTAAGTTACAAAATATTAAATGAAATAATTCTATTAATTTTTTAAATAATCCAAATAGCTCTGCTTTTGCATTATAGTAGCGCCATTCATAACAAAGATTGTTGGCCAAACTCTAGCAGCAGTTTTAATCATCGTATTGTCACCAATCAATATGGTTTCCTTAGGTAACAGATTGATTGCTCCATCTTTATCTGCTGTAACAATATATACTAGCTTATATTTATTATGTAGTTTATTGAGTATATCAAGCCAAGGTATATTGCTATCAATTTTTCCGGCTAGCACTAAAACATAAGGTGTTTTGATAGCAAATATTTCTGCAGTTGAATCATATTTAGACAAGGTTACTAAATTAAAATCTACTATTGCTGCTTGTAATCCATTCCCTTTTTGAACCACAACTTCCTTTCTACTTTTATATACATAAGTGGAGTCAAAGTTTTCAGGAAAATGATTGGCATCAAATAAAAAGGACTTGCCATCCTTAATAAACTCCATTTGTATTGAGATACTATCTGGTACGGCACCAACTGGAGTTTTCATTTTTTCAATAATATCATTACCAGTTTTATAGGGTAAGCAATCAATTATTGGCAAATGATTTAACACATAATTTTGACCATATCCTACCCCAGCAGTTGCAATAATTAAAATAAAAACACCTAAAGCTGGATGCATTTTAGTTTTAACCTTTTTCTTATTAAAGAGTAAAATCACAATAGCTATAAATAGAAGTATATCTTTTATAAAAGAAGTTTTTGGCGTTAAGGGGATACAATCTCCAAAACAACCACAGGTTTTAATTTTACCCGATAACAAAGCATAACCAGTTAAGAAAGAGAAAAAAATAATTAATGCTAAAAGTGACCAAAGCGTTTGCTTATAAGGAAATTGAATGATTAGTGCTATACCGGCTACAATCTCAAGCACATTCATAATAATTGATAGGACTAGTGTATAGTCAGATAAAAACGAAATACCCCAAACATCAAAAAACTCTTGCATTTTATAGCTTAATCCTAATGGATCATTAGCCTTAATGAGTCCTGAAAAAATAAACAGGATACCAACACTCCATCGCAATATTTTTAGAAATGATTGCATATTAAAAGTATAAAATGAATATTAATGTTTCCCTTCTTCAATTAGGATTAATGCAAAAACTGCGTAGTTTAATATATCTACAAAATTTGCATCAATGCCTTCGCTAATTAAAGTTTTGCCGTCATTGGTTAAGATTTGTCTAATACGCAACAGTTTTACAAGAATCAAATCTGCAAAACTCTCTTGACTCATGTCTCTCCAGGCTTCCCCATAATCGTGATTCTTATCCATCATAGTTGATTTTGCAAAATCAACATATTCGTGATACATATTTTGTACTTGATCAACAGGTAATTCTTCTACTTTAGGATCATTCAATTTTAATTGGATAAGTCCAATGACCGAATAGTTAATAATGCCTTTAAATTCGTCCTTAATGTCATCACCCACTTTTTGAGTGCCTAAATCCTGTATAGTTCTAATTCTTAATGCCTTAATAAATATTTGGTCTACCACCGAAATGATACGTAAAACTCTCCAGGCAGTTCCGTAATCCTTGGTTTTTTTAATAAAAATATCTCTACAAGACGCAATCGCCTGATCAAATTGTGAAGAAGTTTGGCTCATGAAATAGGTACGAATTTCGTGGTTAGTTAATAACTTTGAACAGTTGCAAGATACTGCATAACGCCCTTAAAATAAAACTATGTTCAAAATTCCTGCCAGAGATCGTATCTGGGAAATTAATACACCTCAAGTAATGGGGATTTTGAATGCAACGGCCGATTCTTTTTATGAAGAAAGCAGGGTTAAAGCAACAGATAGGGCTGTTGAGAAAACCGGTCAATTTATTCAGGAAGGTGCTCAGATTATTGATATTGGTGGTCAAAGTACAAGACCAGGAGCTGCATTTATTTCAGTTAAAGATGAGATTCAAAATGTAGTTCCAATTATTGAGGCAATCCGTACCACCTATCCTACTTTATTAATTTCAGTTGATACCTTTCAAAGTGAAGTAGCATCTGCTGCTATAAAGGCAGGGGCTCACATTATAAATGATATTAGTTGTGGCAACTTTGACCAATTAATGTGTAAGGTTGTAGCAGACAACAATGCTGGTTTTATAGGGATGCATTTAACGGGTACTTTAAATACAATGCACGAAATCCCTGTCAGAGAAAATGTAATGAAAGATGTAATGTCTTTTTTTATAGACAAGAAGAAAACATTAGCAAATAAGGGTATACAAAACTGGGTTATTGATCCAGGATTTGGTTTTGGTAAATCAATTGAGGAGAACTTTTCATTAGTTAAAAACCTACATCATTTAAACAGTCTAGCACTGCCAATTTTACTAGGTGTTTCAAGGAAATCTAGTATTTATAAAACATTGCAAATTACTGCTAAAGAAGCTTTAAATGGCACTACAGTTTTAAATACAGTAGGATTATTAAATGGGGCTAATGTGTTAAGAGTTCATGATGTAAAAGAAGCTAAAGAAATCATAGAACTTCTTCCCTTATTGTCATAAAAAAAACTCCCCGACAATTTAGTATCGAGGAGTTTAATGTATTTAGAAAATTAAATTATTTAATTTGTCCGTGACCGCCACCTGGTAATGGGTTTGGCATAGGCGCAACTGGTTTCTTAACATTTACATCAGTAATTTCTACATCAAATGCTAAGTTTTCGTATGCTTTAATTGGGCCATTTGCTTGAGGGCCATATGCTAACATTGCAGGAACATAAATTGAACCCTTAGCACCTTTATTAAAGTAAGTTAGACCAATTTCCCAACCTGGGATAACAGTACCTGTACCAAGATTTACATCATATGGTTTTGCAGTTGGATCGTTTGGTTTAATGTTTGTGTCAAAAGTTTCACCTTTTAAAGTGTAGCCTTTGTAGTTTACGCTTACTTGTTTAGAAGAATCAATTTTTGAATTTGCATCACCTGGCTCTTTAACAACTACAAAAACACCTTCTGGAGTTTCAACAGCTTTAATTTTATTTTTAGCTAAGTAATCTTTAATAGTTTTTACTTCTCTAGCTTTTTCTGCAGCTTGTTCTTTTTTATAATCTTCAGCTACTTGTGCTTCTTGAGCAAATACACCTAAGATTTCTGCTTTACCTAAGATAACATCTCCTGTTTTAAATACATTATTAAGTTGTAATGCATTTAATTTAACTAGTGTATCTACGCTTAAGTTAAATTCAATCTTATCTCCTTTTCTACACTTCATTAATATTTCAGTGAAAGTGTATTTTCCTAAACGAGCAGTGTCTATAGGGAAATACATAGGAATTACTCCGTATGATGTACTAATAACTGAGTCTTTACCTTTTAAACGGTACTCTACATTTAATTTAATAAATTCACCTTGAACCAAGGCTTTTTCATTACCACTTCCGTGTGATATTTTATACATCATTCCTGATGGTGCTTTTTCAAATTGGTTACAGCTTGCAAACAATACGATAGCAGCTACGAACTTTAAGGTTGATTTTATCATTTTGTGTTTATTGTGTTAATTGTGTTTTATATTCTGGTAATAATTTAATAAAATCATTTGCTGTTTCTTCAACAGATTTAGAAGATCGGCCTCCAGCAGCATTTGCATGTCCACCTCCTTCAAAATGATTCCTTGCAAAGATATTAACATCAAAGATACCTTTGCTTCTAAAACTCCATTTTCTTTCTTCTTCTCTGTCTATAACAATCGCAGCCAATCTGACACCCTGAATTGATAATAAATAATTAACTAAACCTTCGGTATCCCCGGTTTTTAAATCAAATTTATAGATGTCAGCCTTTGGAATTGCCATTATAGCGGTATTGTATTCAGGGAAAACCTGCATTCTATATAGGAAAGCATTACCCATAAATTTCAATCTAGCTTCACTGCCTTGGTCGTATATATTTTCATGAATCTTAGAATGTTGTAAGCCTAATTCCTTTAAATGAGCGACTATTTTATGAACAGAAGCTGTTGTAGATGGGAATCTAAATGATCCTGTATCCGTCATTAAACCCGTATATAAACAAGTTGCAATATCAATATTGATTAAATTACTATGGCCAGATTGAACAATGAAATCGTAAATCATTTCGCAGGTAGAGCTCATTTTTACATCACTAATGCCATATCCAAAGCTTGCAGTATCTGGTTGTTGATGATGATCAATTAATATTTTAATTGATTTAGAAGCAGCAATTACTGGTTCCAAGTGCTTAGTTCTATGAAGAATATTAAAATCTAAGCAGAAAACATAGTCAGCATCATTTACGATTTGAGTAGACTCAGCTCTATTTGACTCAAAATCAATGACTTCGTCTACGCCAGGCATCCAGTCTAAAAATTGAGCCCAATTGGTTGGAGCAATCACTTTAACATTATGCCCTAACTGTTTTAGAAAATGATATAATGCTAAACTAGATCCCATTGCATCTCCATCTGGCTTCTGATGACAAGTTATAACTCCTTTAAATGGTTTGCTTAGTATTGGGAAAAATTGATCAATTGACTGCATAAGTCCACAAATTTAACACAAATCAGATGTTTTTCGTAAATTTGCGGCCACAATTAGAAACATTATAACAAAATACACATGAGCAACAGAACATTTACGATGATTAAGCCAGATGCAACGTCAAAAGGCTACACAGGAGCAATCTTAGACCAAATTATTAAGGCTGGATTTGCAGTGAAAGCGATGAAATGGATTCATTTATCTCCTGCTCAAGCTGGACAGTTCTATGAAGTTCATAAAGAGCGTCCATTTTATGGTGAATTAGTAGAATTTATGAGTAGTGGACCTATAGTTGCTGCTATATTAGAAAAAGAGAATGCGGTATCTGATTTTAGAACTTTGATTGGTGCTACAAATCCAGCTCAAGCTGAAGAAGGTACCATCCGTAAAAAGTTTGCTGCTTCTATTGGCGAAAATGCAGTTCATGGAAGTGATAGTGACGAGAATGCTAAAATTGAAGGTGACTTCTTTTTTAGTGGATTGGAAAGATTTTAATGAAATAAAAGAGCCCTTAAAAATAAATTTAAGGGCTCTTTTATTTTTTGTCTAATGATTTTTTATAGCACCCCGTAAAGGAGTGCTATAATTTACTTTTCCCTAAAATAAATTTAAGGGCTCTTTTATTTTCGGCTTATTATTTTTTCGATTTTCTTTTTTTAGGCTTACCATACTTCTTCATCATGGCATCCTTATGATTCTTGCGCACATTTACCTTTTGATTCTTTAGTGATTTTTCATGAAAGGCAGGGCCTGATTCTTCTTTCTTAGGAACTTTAATTTGAATTATCTTCATTCTCACTTTTGGCTTTTCATCTTCAGTTAACACATCAGAAATTTCCAAATTTTCAGGTAATGCAATAATAGGAATTTCTTGTTTCATTAAAGCTTCAATAGCCTCTCTTTCCTTCTTTTCTTTTTCAGTAATAAAAGTTATAGAGATACCTTTTTTATCCGCTCTTCCTGTTCTACCTATACGATGTATATAATTTTCTGGAACATCAGGTGTATCAAAATTTATAACATGCGTTACTTCGGCAACATCAATACCACGAGCCATTACATCGGTTGAGATGATATATTTAAATACTCCAGCCTTAAATTGATTCACCGTGTTAAAACGATAATTTTGTTCTTTGTTAGAGTGAATGACTCCAACAATTTCAGGAAATCTTTCAATTAATTTATCATATAATTGATCGGCTAAACTTTTAGTTGCTGCAAATATCAAAACCTTAGTCATTGTTTCGTCAGTAGACAATAACAATTCCAATAAATTTACTTTTGTATTAAAATTGGGAACTTCATATCCTGTTTGAATAATATTTTCAAGTGGTGTTCCAGTAGGAGCTGCTTCTACCCTTTCTGGCGCAGTAAAATAATCATTCATTAATTTTTCTACATCGTCCGTAATAGTAGCTGAGAATAATAAGTTTTGACGTTTTTGCGGCAATAATTCTAAAATATTAGTAATCTGTTTTCTGAATCCCAAATTCAACATCTCGTCCATTTCATCTATCACCAATTTTTTAATGGTTTTAGTTTTAATAGATCCATTCATTATAAGGTCAAATATTCTTCCAGGAGTTGCAACTAAAACATCTACTCCAAGTTCAACTTCTTTTGCTTGGGTATTAATGTTAACACCACCAAAAACACCAATGCATGTAACATTCATGTATTTAGTTAATTTTTTAACTGCTTCAACAACCTGAACTACTAACTCTCTTGTAGGAACTAAAATAAGAATCTGAGGGTCTTTATTTTTATCAAACTTCCATTGTCTTAAACAAGGCAATAAATATGCAAATGTCTTACCTGTTCCAGTTTGGGCAATACCACATACATCTCTACCAGACATTACAATTGGGAATACCCTGTGTTGAATGGTAGTTGGTTTGGTATATTTTAAGTCCTCAAGTGCGTTAATCAATGAGGAATTAAGATTTAAGTCTGTAAAATTCATGAACACAAAGGTAAACTATTATTGTAATACTCATTAGGCATAAAAAAAGGTGGTCTTTTTAGAACCACCTTTTTCATATAAACACGGTTAATTATGCTAAATCAAAACGATCTAGGTTCATCACTTTTGTCCAAGCTGCAACAAAATCATGCACGAATTTAGATTTTGCATCTTCACATGCATAAACTTCTGCTAATGCACGTAATTCAGAATTTGAACCAAAAATTAAGTCTACTCTAGTTCCTGTCCATTTTATATTTCCAGTTGCACGATCAGTTCCTTCAAATAATTGTTGTGATGCTGAACTTGCTTTCCAAGTAGTTCCAAAGTCAATTAAATTAACAAAGTAATCATTGGTTAATACACCAGGGGTTTTAGTAAATACACCGTGCGCAGAACCATCAAAATTTGTATTTAATACACGCATACCTCCAACTAAAACAGTTAATTCTGGTGCAGTTAATGTAAGTAATTGCGCTTTATCAATTAACATTTCTTCGGTTGAAACAACACTGTGATTTTTCACATAGTTACGGAAACCGTCAGCAAATGGTTCTAATACACCAAATGATTCAATATCGGTTTGTGCTTCAGAAGCATCTGTTCTTCCTGGAGTAAATGGAACATTAATATTATGTCCACCATCTTTTGCAGCTTTTTCAATTGCGGCAACACCAGCTAAAACAATTAAGTCAGCTAAAGAAACTTGCTTTTCTTTATTTGCTTCATTAAAAGTTTTTTGTATTCCTTCCAATGCATCTAAAACTTTAGAAAGTTGTGTTGGATTATTTACAGCCCAATATTTTTGTGGAGCCAATCTTACTCTTGCACCATTTGCACCACCTCTTTTATCAGATCCACGGAATGTAGATGCAGAAGCCCAAGCAGTACTTACTAATGCACTCACTGAAATGCCTGTAGCTAAAATAGATGCTTTTAAATTAGTGATATCTGCAGCATCAATTAATTTATGATTTACTGCAGGAATTGGATCCTGCCATACTAATTCTTCTGAAGGAACTTCCGTACCAACATATCTATTACGAGGGCCCATATCACGATGGGTTAATTTAAACCAAGCTCTTGCAAATGCATCTGCAAATTGATCTGGGTTTTCAAAAAAGCGTTTTGAAATGGGGCCATATGAAGGATCAAATCTCAATGCTAAGTCGGTAGTTAACATGGTAGGTGCATGTGTAATAGTTGCATCATGTGCATCAGGTACTGTTCCAGAACCTGCACCTGCTTTAGGTTTCCACTGATGTGCGCCAGCAGGACTTTTTGTTAATTCCCAATCAAATCCAAATAAATTTTCAAAAAAGTTATTACTCCATTTTGTTGGTGTTGTTGTCCAAGCACCTTCTAAACCAGAAGTAATAGTATTAACTCCGTTACCAGAATTCAATGTATTTTTCCATCCTAACCCTTGCTCTTCAATTGAAGCTGCTGCAGGTTCTTTCCCTACATATTTACTTGGATCAGCAGCACCATGTGTTTTACCAAATGTGTGACCACCCGCAATTAATGCAACAGTTTCTTCGTCGTTCATTGCCATACGCGCAAAAGTTTCACGAATATCTTTTGCTGCAGCAATTGGATCAGGATTTCCATTAGGCCCTTCTGGATTTACATAAATTAAACCCATTTGAACAGCAGCTAACGGATTTTCTAAATCTCTATTTCCACTGTATCTTTTATCTCCTAACCACTCACGCTCATTACCCCAATATACATCTTCCTGTGGCTCCCAAACATCTTCACGACCACCACCAAAACCAAATGTCTTAAAGCCCATTGATTCTAATGCACAGTTACCTGCTAAAATCATTAAATCGGCCCAAGATAATTTTTGACCATATTTCTTTTTAATAGGCCATAATAATAATCTTGCTTTATCTAAATTGGTATTATCTGGCCAGCTATTTAATGGAGCAAAACGTTGCATACCTGCACCTGCACCACCACGACCATCTGTTGTACGATAAGTACCTGCACTATGCCATGCCATACGAATAAAGAAAGGGCCATAATGTCCATAATCCGCTGGCCACCATTCTTGTGAATTTGTCATTAAAGCATAGATGTCATTTTTCACTGCTTTTAAATCAAGTGATGCAAACTCCTTTTTATAATTAAAAGAAGCTTCCATTGGATTTGATAGAAAAGAATGTTGACGTAGAATATTTAGGGGTAATTGATTAGGCCACCAATCTGTATTTCTTGTACCACGTCCAGCACTTGGTTGCATTGATGCAGCTGTTGCACCTGTAAATGGGCATTTGCCCTCTGAAGTATTGTTTTCCATTTTAAATAATTTCTATTTTAGTTGTCAAATTTACAATCTTTTTATCTTCTTTTTTGAAATAGTATGAAACCTTTAAAAGTTGATACTTATACATGTAAATATGTAATATTATTAAACAAAAAAGGCGACTAATACAGTCGCCTTTAAATATCATATTTGTTAATTTATTTTTGTTCAGATGACAAAGTAGGATACTTTATACCTAATTGATCTAAATAGGTAGCGTATTTATCAGGTTGATAATAAAATGGTTTCATTTTTTCTCGGTAACGATCCATTATTTCTTTATTCAAATAAATAGGTGCTGGATCGGATGCAGATAAAAACGGGGTATACTTTGTATTTTTTGTTTGTACATTGGTATAATATTCTTTTGCATCAGTTACTATTTTTGTATTTGTAAATAAATCTACAAGTGTTAATGCAGTTGCTTTTGCACCAGCTAAACTTCCTTTATGCGCTATGGGTGTTGCCATTGCAATAGCATCACCCCAGTGATGTCCTTTTGTACCATCAATATTTGCAGGGTATCTTAATACAATAGTAGGAACAGCCCATGAAATATCAGCAATATCGTCCGAACCTCCTCCCCATGAAAAAGGAACCGAACCTTCCAATGTGTCTATAATTTTATTCATTCCATGTATTGGGTTTCCTTTCATATCTTTTTCGGGAGATTCTAATAATTTTTGAACAGCAATGGCTAATTTTTCATCATCCTCTGACCATTTTGGCATACCTACTCTTTCTATATTTTTTTGCATTACCTGTGCTAATGGTTTATTGAAATGACCTGGCCAAGCAGTACCTAAAATTTTACTTGTTACTTTGGTGTCGGTCATCATAGCTGCTCCGTTGGCAATTTTAATACCTGCTTGATAATTTTTATAAATGTCTTCATAAGTTCTTTCTCTAAAATAATACCATACACTTGCTGCTGAAGGAACCACATTGGGTTGATCACCACCATCTTTAATTACATAATGGGAACGTTGTGTTGGTTTTAAATGTTCTCTTTTATAATTCCATCCTACATTCATTAATTCAACTGCATCTAAAGCACTTTTTCCTCTCCATGGGGCACCTGCTGCATGTGCTGCTTCTCCTGCAAATTCAAATTGAACACTTACTAAGCCATTGTCTCCACCATCACCATAATTCGTAGCAAAATCATTACTAACATGTGTAAAAATACAAGCATCAATATTTTTAAAATAGCCATCACGTACATACCAAGCCTTACTACCCAATAATTCTTCTGCCACTCCTGGCCATATCACCAAAGTGCCAGCTATATGTTGTTCCTCCATTATTTGCTTGGCAGCTAGGGCGGCATAAATAATTACCGCTTGTCCTGAATTATGTCCTTCACCATGACCGGGTGCGCCCTCTACAATTGGAGATTTAAATGCAACGCCTGGTTTTTGAGAAGCTTTAGGAATACAATCAATATCACTTCCTAATGCAATCACAGGACTTCCATTTCCCCATTTTGCCATCCAAGAAGTGGGTATTCCTGAAATGTTTCTTTGAATAACAAAACCGTTTTTTTCTAATATGCCGGTTAAATATTTTGATGTTTCAATTTCTTGAAATCCAAGTTCACCAAAACTAAAAACCATATCAACCATTTCTTGAATATTTTTAGCTTTTGATTCTACTATTTTTAAAGCTTTGGCTTTCATTGCTTCTATTTTAGCAGCATCCGCTTTGTTTTGTGAGAATGAAGAACTTACTAAAAATGAAGAAAATAGTATGAATGTAATCTTTACTATTATTGATTTTTTACGCATAGAGTGGATTTTGTTTTTAAATTTAAGTAAAATGCGGGAGTTTTAAAGCCATTTTAGGCCTAAAATCTGAGTTTTTGGGGGTCAAATAGTGATTCAAATCGAAAAAAACGAGGTATATTGCATCAAATATTATTGACTTAATGACAACCTTAATCAAGCAGGTCAAAATTGCAGATGCACAGTCGCCATTTAATGGCAAAATCAAAGATATTCTCTTAGACAATCACAAAATTATTTCTATCACTGATAGCTGTAACGAAAAAGCAGATCAGACTATTCAAGCTGATGGTTTAGTGGTAAGCCCAGGTTTTGTAGATCCATTTGTACATTTCTGCGATCCAGGTTTAGAACATAGAGAGAATTTACAGTCTGGAGCTGAAGCTGCACAACAAGGAGGATACACAACCGTTTTTACAGTACCTAATACGCAGCCAGTTGTGGATACTAAATCTCAGGTTACTTATATTAAACAACATAATCAAGACTTACCTATACATGTTTTGCCTATTGGCGCCATTTCAAAAAAAGTTGAAGGAAAAGATTTAGCCGAAATGATAGACATGCATTCTAATGGTGCAGTTGCTTTTAGCGATGGTCTGTACCCTGTTCAGTCAACCTTACTTTTCTTAAAAGCTTTGCAATATGTAAAAGCATTTGATGGAGTTGCTATACAAATGCCAATAGATAAAAGTTTGGGAAGTTTAGGTTTAATGAATGAAGGTATATTGTCAACAAGACTTGGTTTGCCAGGCATACCTTCCATAGCAGAAGAATTAATTATTTCAAGAGATATTGAATTATTAAGATACACACAATCAAAATTACATATTAGTGGAGTGAGCACTGCTAAAGGAATTGCAATGATAGCAGCCGCTAAAAAAGAAGGTTTGCAATTAACATGTAGCGTTACACCCTATCATCTGTTTTTTAGTGAAGAAGACCTAAGTGACTATAACACTTTGCTAAAAGTATTCCCTCCACTTAGAACAAAACTTGATCAGTCCGCTTTATTAAAAGCAGTTGAAGATGGAACAGTAGACTGTATTAGTTCGCATCATATTCCACAAGATTGGGATGGCAAGACAATAGAATTTGAAAATGCAAAAGCAGGTATTGCAAGCATTGAAACTAGCTTTGCAGCAATTCATCATATATTGCCAAAATTAGCAGATGAAAAACTAGTAGCATTATTTGCAACCAATGCACGTAAAATATTTAATCTACCTAACGCATCTATTGCGGAAGGAGCTGAAGCCGAAATGACTTTCTTCACAGTAAAGCAAACTACATGTTTGGCAAGAAAAGATTCAAAAAGTAAATCTGCAAACTCGCCATTCTGGGATATCAAATTGAATGGCAAAATAATTGGCACCTACTCAAAAGGAGTTGCACATTTAAATTAGAAATTTATTTAAAATAATTAAAACACTTCACAAATTATAACATGGAAAATCAAGTAACATCACATATTATTAAAGGCGTAATATTAAGCGCAGTATCTATTGTATTTGCAATAATTGTATACGTATTTAACTTATATGAAATGAGTGCACTTAGTTATGTAAACTACGCTATCTTTTTAGGTGGTTTAATCTATGGTGCAATTTTATATTCTAATCAAAATGGAAACAAAGTAACTTTTGGTAACTTATTTGCACATGGTTTTAAAACAACTGCAGTAGTTATAGTTATTACTTCTATTTACACAATTATTTCTGTTAAGTTTTTATTCCCGGATATGGTTGACAAATCTTTGGCAATAGCTAGAAAGAAAATGCTTGAGAATCCAAAAATGACAGACGAAATGATTGAACAATCATTAGGCATGGTTAAAAATTACTTCTTGCCATTCGCATTAGGTGGAACTATTATTGGCACAGGAATATTAGGTGCAATTGGTTCATTAATTGGAGCAGCTGCTGCAAAGAAAAATACAAATCCATTTGAAGATAGCAGTATCTAATAAAGATTCTCAATATACTAATATGCAAATTTCAGTTGTCATTCCTTTATTTAACGAAGCAGATTCATTGCCAGAATTAGTGCAATGGATAGATCGTGTGATGCAAGAAAATAATTTCACCTATGAAGTAATCATGGTGGATGACGGAAGTGATGACGATAGTTGGGCAGTAATTGAAAAATTAAGAGTACAATATCAATATTTAAAAGGAATTCGTTTTCAACGTAATTATGGTAAATCAGCTGCATTAAACGAAGGTTTTAAAGCTGCACAGGGTGAAATAGTGGTAACCATGGATGCTGACTTACAAGATTCACCTGACGAGATTCCTGAATTCTATGACATGATTACCAATCAAGGTTTTCATTTAGTAAGTGGGTGGAAAAAGAAACGTTATGACAATACTTTTACAAAAAATATTCCTTCTAAAATATACAATGCTGTTGCAAGAAGGAGTTCTGGTATAATACTTCATGACTTTAATTGTGGCATTAAAGCGTATCAATTAAAAGTGGTGAAAAGTATTGAAGTATTTGGAGAAATGCATCGTTATATCCCTATCCTTGCTAAGTGGGCTGGTTTTAAAAAAATTGGAGAGAAAGTTGTAGTACACCAAGCAAGGAAATATGGTACTACTAAGTTTGGATGGGAAAGATTTGTAAATGGGTTCTTAGACTTAATGACCATTCAATTCTTATCTAAATTTGGGAAAAAGCCAATGCAATTTTTTGGTTTAATTGGGACTTTATTTTTCTTAATTGGTTTTGGGTCAGTTGGATATATTACAATTTCTAAATTTTTACAGCCAGAAACAAGTATCACTAATAAGCCCGCATTTTATATTGCTTTAACTTCAATGTTAATAGGTGTTCAATTGTTTTTAGCAGGTTTTATTGCTGAATTAATCAATCGTAATGCTGCTGATAGAAACAGCTATTTAATATCTGAAAAACTAGGATGGTAAGTTCATTGGTTATAATAGGGCCAGGCTGGCCATTAAGAGGTGGCCTTTCAGCTTTTGACGAACAACTAGCTAGAACATTTACTGCAAAAGGGATTCAATCCCGAATTGAAACTTTTTCTTTACAATACCCTTCTATCCTCTTCCCAGGAACTACTCAATATAGTAAAGAGCCTGCACCTAAAGACGTTAATATTCATGCAGGAATTAATTCCATAAATCCATTTAATTGGATAAAAATTGGATTAAAGTTAAAAAGGGAACGTCCCGATTTAATTATTGTTAGATATTGGATTCCATTTTTAGCACCATGCTTAGGAACCATTTGCCGAATTGCTCGTTCCAATAAACACACCAAAGTGATTTCGATTGTTGATAATATGATACCTCATGAAAAGAGAATCGGAGATAAACAACTAAGTTCTTATTTTGCCAATTCTGTGGATGGTTTTCTAACAATGAGTGATAAAGTAAGCAAAGACGTTAAATCCTTTTCACACAAACCAGTTACACTTTCGCCTCATCCGATATTTGCTCATTTTGGGAATCTTATTCCAAAAAATGAAGCAAGGATTCAATTAGGATTAAATCCGGAAGATAAGATTATTATATTTTTTGGTTTTATACGTCATTATAAAGGGCTTGATATATTATTAAATGCAATGGCATCAAGTACTATTAAAGAAGCTAACATTAAATTGATGATTGTTGGTGAATTTTATGAAGATGCACAACCTTATCTTGATTTAATAAATGAATTAGGCATTAAGGATAATATAATTTTATATACACATTTTGTACCAGACAATGAAGTGAAAAAATATGTTTGTAGTGCAGACTTTATCATACAGCCATACCGCAATGCAACACAAAGTGGCGTCACGCCACTAGCCTATCATTTTGGTATTCCAATGTTGGTAACCAATGTTGGCGCTTTAGCAGATACTGTGCCTAATGGTAAGGTTGGCGTAGTGGTGGAACCTAATGCAGCAGCTATTACCAACGGTATTATTACACTTTATAAAAATGGAAGCCATAGCTACAGTCATCAAATAAATGAAGAAAAGAAAAAATATAGTTGGGAGCAAATGGCCGACAATTTTATTTTATTAAACCAAAAATTATAATATTTAATTCGTTATTATTATGTCAATACAAGCAATAAAAGAAATTATTAAATCATCGATAGATGTTAAGCAAGAATTGCTTAACGACCAAGCTTTGATATTACAAATACAAACTGTTACCGATGTCATAACAAAAGCATTTCAAAATGGCAATGCAGTTTATTTTGCTGGCAATGGTGGTAGTGCAGCGGATGCGCAACATTTAGCCGCAGAATTTTCGGGCAGATTTTATAAGGATCGTAAAGCACTTCCATCCGATGCTTTACATTGTAATTCATCATATTTAACTGCTGTTGCAAATGATTATAGTTACGATGTAATTTATGCTCGCTTATTAGAAGGTTTAGCAAAACCGGGGGATGTGTTAGTTGGTATTAGCACTTCTGGAAATTCAGCTAATATTGTAAAAGCATTTGAAATGGCTAAAACTATTGGCGTAACAACAATTGGTTTTACTGGACAAAAAGGAGGCGCAATGAAAGAGTTGGGTGATTATTTAATTAATGTTCCCTCTAACACTACTCCACGTATTCAAGAATCTCATATTTTAGTTGGACATATTATTTGTGAACTAGTAGAGATAAATATTTTTGGCAAATAATCCATTCCCAATTAAAAATTCAAAAGTCATGTCATTCCAATTCTCTGATATTAATCCAAATTGGACTTTATTTTTAGATAGAGACGGGGTGATTAATGTTGAGAAAAACGAAGACTATGTAAAGTCATGGGATGAATTTGAATTCTACAAAGAAAGCTTACTGGCACTTCCAATGCTTGCAAATAAATTTAAAACAATAGTCATTACAACGAATCAAAAAGGAATAGGACGAGGTTTAATGACACATACGGATCTTGCCGATATTCATACTAATATGATACATCGTATTAACCAAGTAGGTGGAAGAATTGATGAGATATTTTATTGTGCCGATTTAGAAAATGATTCTCCTAATAGAAAACCACAACCAGGTATGGCTTTACAAGCAAAGAGTCAATTTCCTAATATTAATTTCGCAGAATCTATAATGGTTGGAAATAGAACAAGTGATATGCATTTTGGACGCAACGCAGGCTTACATACTGTATTTTTAGCTACAACTCATCCTGAAACAGCGTTCCCTAATGCCATAATTGATTATCGGTTTGATAATTTATTAGCTTTTGCTCAAGCTATCTAGTCTAACTTAAGTACTGCTAAAAATGCTTCTTGTGGAATTTCTACGTTACCAATTTGACGCATTCTCTTTTTACCTTCCTTTTGCTTTTCTAATAATTTACGTTTACGACTAATATCACCTCCGTAACACTTAGCAGTAACGTCCTTACGCATTGCAGATATATTTTCACGTGCAACAACTTTAGCACCAATCGCTGCTTGAATCGCAATTTGAAATTGTTGTTTTGTTAAAAGCTCTTTTAATTTTTCACAAAGTTTACGTCCAAATTCAGCAGATTTTCCTCTATGTATTAAAGCACTTAAGGCATCCACCTTCTCATTGTTTAATAGGATATCCATTTTTACGATATCAGCTTCTCTAAATCCTATTTGAGTATAGTCAAAAGATGCATAACCTCTTGTACCACTCTTTAATTTATCATAGAAATCAAATACAATCTCGGTTAATGGCATTTCAAAAATTAATTCAACACGTGTAGGTGTTAAATAACTTTGATTAATCAACATGCCACGTTTACCCAGACATAATGTGATAATGTTACCAATATAATCTGGCGTTGTAATAATTTGTGCTCTAATAAATGGTTCTTCTATGTAATCAACCTTAACTGGATCAGGCATTTCTGCTGGGTTATTTACAATAATCTTTTCTTTCCTTGTTGTATAAGCAATAAAACTAACGTTAGGGACTGTGGTAATAACTGTTTGATTAAACTCACGCTCTAATCGCTCTTGGATAATTTCCATATGCAATAACCCAAGGAATCCACAACGGAATCCAAAACCTAAAGCTTGTGAGGTTTCTAATTCAAAAGTTAAGGAAGCATCATTTAATTGAAGCTTTTCCATACAATCTCTTAGCTCCTCAAATTCATCTGTGTTAACAGGATAGATCCCCGCAAAAACCATTGGTTTAACTTCCTCAAATCCATTAATCATTTCACCTGGATTGTTTGCAAGCGTAATGGTATCTCCTACTTTAACTTCTTTTGCATTTTTAATTCCAGTAATAATATAGCCAACATCACCAGCACGCACTTCGGCCTTAGGTGTCATTGCTAATTTCAATACACCAACTTCGTCCGCAATATAATCTCTGCCGGATGCAACAAATTGAATTTTATCATTCTTCTTTAATACACCATTCATGATTCTGTAGTAAACAATAATACCTCTGAAGCTATTAAATACACTATCAAAAATCAATGCTTGTAATGGAGCTTCAGGATTTCCTACTGGTGCAGGAATACGCTCACAAACAGCTTGTAAAATTTCTTCAATACCAATTCCCGATCTACCACTTGCCAACAAAATATCTTCTTGTTTACAACCAATTAAATCAATAATTTGATCGGTTACTTCAGGAATTTTAGCACCGTCCATATCAATTTTATTAATCACTGGAATGATCTCTAAATTGTTATCTAATGCTAAATATAAATTTGAAATAGTTTGTGCTTGAATACCTTGTGATGCGTCTACTAATAATAATGCACCTTCACATGCAGCCAATGCACGGCTAACTTCATAACTAAAGTCAACGTGACCAGGAGTATCAATTAAATTTAAAGTATAAGTTTCTCCTTTATGTATGTAATTAATTTGAATCGCATGACTCTTAATGGTAATACCTTTTTCTCTCTCTAAATCCATATCATCTAATACCTGATTCATCATTTCACGTTCAGTAATAGTCTTAGTATGTTCCAATAAACGGTCTGCCAAGGTACTCTTACCGTGATCGATGTGCGCGATGATACAAAAATTTCTTATGTTCTTCATGTAGTGAAACTAGTCTTTTAAAATCTATTTAAGTGCATTTATAATAGCAGCAAATTCAGTGGCAATCAAAGAAGCGCCACCTACTAATCCACCATCAACATCTGGTTGTGAAAATATCTCTTTTGCATTAGCGGCTTTCACACTACCACCATATAATATTGAAATTTGATCTGCAATTGCTTGGCCATATTTAGCGGCAAATACCGATCTTATGTATGCATGAATTTCTTGCGCTTGATCGCTAGATGCAGTTTTCCCAGTTCCAATTGCCCAAATTGGTTCGTAGGCAATTACAACTTTAGTAATTTGATCTGCAGATAAATGGAACAATGAATTTTTTAACTGTGCTTCAACAAAACTATTTTGAGTACCTGCTTCTCTAATTTCTAATGGCTCACCACAACAAAAAACAGGTGTGCTTCCAATAGCTAAAACAGCATCTGTTTTTTCTGCAAGTAAGGCATCTGATTCAGCAAAATATTCACGACGCTCTGAGTGACCTAATACAATATGTTTAACACCAATTGAAGCATACATAGGTGCAGATATTTCGCCAGTAAAAGCACCATTTGTCTTTTGATGACAGTTTTGAGCTGCCACAAAAACATTTGTTTTACCTGCTAATTTTTGAGTAGCTAAAGGAATATAGATTGCTGGTACTGCGAAAATTGCCTCTTGATTTGCTGACAAACTATGATCAGTTGCCAATATTTCATTTAATAAGGCTTCAGCTTCATTTAGATTCAAATTCATCTTCCAGTTAGCAGCAGCTATTTGCTTTCTCATATTTTAAATATTTATTATATTAAAAGTGGGTATAATTTGCCGTGCGAAGGTAATTAAAAATTAGGTCAAAGATGTTATAAACTGGTTTGTTAACTAGTAATGTTATGTAGGTGCTTTAAGACTAGTTTTTCTGGTTCAGTAATACTAAATCCTTTGAGTTTTTTCCAGTTGTTAATGTCTTCAATAACTTTATCAAATTGATATCCTGGCAAGACTCCCCATGTGAAATTTGGAATGTTTTTTGGCAACAATCCATTGCCGAAAATATTAGCACTTACACCAATATACGAACCTGTATTAATACTTGATTGAATCGCAAATCTGCTATAATCTCCAACAAGCATACCCATTTTTTGACCTACTGTGTCCCAAATTTGCTTAGACTCATTCCACATTTGGATTTTTCCAGCTGTATTTTTGATATTACTATTACAAGTACCCGCCCCCAAATTGCACCAAAAGCCAAGGATACTATCACCCATATAGCCTTCATGACCTTTATTCGAATACCCCATCATGATAGAATTCTTTATTTCACCACCTGCTAAACAATTTGGGCCAATACTAGTGGAACCATAGATACTTGTATTCATTTTAACCACCCCTTTTTGACCTAATACGAAAGGGCCTCTTATACTAACACCTTCCATCACAACTGCTTCTTTACCAATATATATAGGGCCTTCACTTGCATTTAAATTTGAACATAAAATGGAAGCGCCTTCTTCAACAAAAACCTGTTCTGGATTAATAACTCTATTGCTTGCGTCTAAGGGGATACTTTTTCTATTTACCTTAACCCAGTCAAAATCTCTATTAATAAATTGGGTATGTAAATGTAATATGTGAATAGCATCTTCCACGAATCTAGCTCCAGGGAAATCAATTGGGGGATACTCGGCAAGTAAGATTTTGGATAAAGCTCTTTCTTTTGTACATGTGGCAACCCATTTTCCGCTTTCACTCACTAATTTCTCCCCTTCCTTTAAACCATTTATTTGTAAAATGAGCTCATCTGACGGTATACATGTCACATTGATAAAACATAGTGCTTGATCCGATTGAAATATTTCCTCGTATTTATATAAAACCTGTAAATATTTAGCAGTTAATATTCCTGCTTCTTCCTTCAAATATTGCTCCCATCGTTCTTTAAATGTAAATATTCCAACCCTACAATCTGCCAAAGATCTAGTAAGCGTAAAAGGATAAAATTGTTCTCTATCTGCACTGTCCACTAAAATGTATCTCATGGTAGAATATTATGAAACAAATTTAACGCTTATTACAATTACACTAACTCAATTCCTAACAGATGTTTATTAATTGCTTATTTTTGTTTTCTAATACATTTTTATGCAATTCGGATATTTTAACTACCCAAGTCCAGCGAATGAAGCTGTTTTATCTTATGCCCCAGGATCACCCGAAAAGTTGGCCTTAAAACAGGCATTATCAAGTTTAAAGAAAAAGACATTAGATATACCAATGTATATTAATGGTAAAGCGGTAAGAACCGGAAAAAAAGTAGCTATTCATCCGCCACATGAAATTAAACATACCCTTGGTCATTTTCATATGGGTACAAAGCAACATGTAGATTTAGCTATAAATGCTGCATTAAAAGTACGTGAAGATTGGGCAAATATGAGTTGGGAAGCAAGAGCACATATCTTTTTAAAAGCTGCCGATTTATTAGCGACAAAATATCGTTTTGAAATGAATGCCTCAACTATGTTGGGTCAAAGTAAAAATGCCTACCAAGCAGAAATTGATGCTGCTTGTGAATTAATTGATTTCTTAAGATTTAATGTACATTTTTTAAGTGAAATATATAAGCAACAACCAGTCTCTGCTCCTGGTATTCATAATAGAATGGAATGGAGAGGTTTAGAAGGTTTTGTATTAGCAATTACTCCATTCAATTTCACTGCAATTGGTGGAAATTTACCCGCTTCAGCAGCAATGTGTGGTAATGTGGTAGTTTGGAAACCCGCTAACACGCAAATATATTCTGCTCAATTATTTATGCGCATTTTAAAAGAAGCAGGCTTGCCAGATGGTGTTATTAATATTGTTTATGTTGACGGGCCTACCTTAGGGGATACTTGTTTTAAACACCCTCATTTTGCAGGAGTACATTTTACAGGATCCACAGGTGTATTTAATCATATGTGGAAACAAATTGGCGAGAATATATCTAACTATAAATCTTATCCAAGAATTGTTGGTGAAACTGGTGGTAAAGACTTTGTTATGGTGCATCCTACTGCCGACATTGACACAGTTGTAACTGCGTTAGCAAGAGGAGCTTTTGAATATCAAGGTCAAAAATGTTCTGCCGCTTCAAGAGCTTATTTACCAAGCAATTTAGCACCAGCTGTTAAAGCAAAATTGGTAAAGGCTATTGAGAGTATGAAGATGGGTTCGGTAGAAGATTTTTCTAATTTTGTAAACGCAGTGATTGACGAAAAGTCTTTTGATAATATTTCAAAATATATTAACAAGGCAAAGAAAGATAAGAAAGCAAAGATTTTAGTTGGAGGAAATTTCAGCAAGAAATTAGGTTACTTTATTGAGCCAACGGTAATTGAAACTTCTGATCCAAAATACCTTACAATGTGTGAGGAAATCTTTGGACCAGTGTTGACTATTTACACTTATCCTGCAGCTAAGTTTGAGAAAACTTTGGAGATATTAAATACAACTTCTAAATATGCTTTAACAGGATCTATTATTTCTCAGGATAGAGCATCTATTGAATTAGCAACAAATAAATTGCGTCATGCAGCTGGTAACTTTTATATAAATGACAAACCAACAGGTGCTGTTGTAGGTCAACAACCATTTGGAGGTGCAAGGGCTTCTGGAACTAATGACAAGGCCGGAAGTATGCTAAATTTATACCGTTGGTTAAGCGCAAGAACCATAAAGGAGACATTTAACCCTCCAACTGACTATAAATACCCATTTTTAAACGAAGCATAAGGCTGTTTTTGCACGGTTTTAATACGAAAACAGTATATTTGCTCCTCAAAATTAAAGGACTGTGGCCCAAAATTTTTCAAAAGAAACTTACCTGTATTGGTACGAATTGATGCAATTGATACGTCAATTTGAATCCAAATCAGAAGAAATGTATAAAATGGCTGGTAAAATCAGAGGATTTTTCCACGTGTACAATGGCCAAGAAGCTATTGCCGCGGGTTGTATGACCGCTACAAATCATGAAGATCCATTTATAACTGGTTATCGTGATCACGGTTTAGCTTTAGCAAAAGGAATGACTCCTAATGCTGCAATGGCTGAATTATATGGTAAAGCAACTGGATGCTCAAAAGGAAAAGGTGGAAGTATGCATTTGTTTGACAAGGCAAACTACTTTTTTGGTGGTCATGGAATTGTAGGTGCTCAAATTGGTACTGGTGCCGGTTTAGCATTTGCTGAAAAATACAGAGACTCTAAGAATGTTGTCTTATGCTTTTTTGGAGATGGTGCAGCCCGTCAGGGTATGTTACATGAAGTATTTAACCTAGCTATGTTATGGAAATTACCTGTTGTATTTATCTGTGAAAACAATAACTACGCAATGGGTACTTCAATCGAAAGAACAAGTAACGTAATTGATATTTATAAATTAGCAGATGCCTATGAAATGCCAGCCGATAAAGTGGATGGTATGACTTCTGAATTAGTGCATGAAGCGGTAGCGAGAGCTGTAAAGCGTGCACGTGAAGGTGATGGTCCTACCCTGTTAGAAATGAAAACATATCGTTACAAAGGACACTCTGTTTCTGATCCTCAAAAATACAGAACCAAAGACGAGGTAGAAGAATACAAAAATCAAGATCCTATTACTAAGGTAGCTAACACTATTTTAGCTAATAAATACGCTACTGAAGCAGAATTAAAAGCAATTGATGCTAAGATTGAAGCCATTGTAGAGGGATCGGTTAAATTTGCAGAAGAAAGCCCATGGCCAGATGATAGCGAAGTATTGAAAGATGTTTACATGGATCAAGCTTATCCGTTTATCGTAGATTAAAAAAATAATTAACACAGAACTTATAACATAATAACATGAGTGATTTACACCAACAAGAAAAACATCCATTTTTAGATTTCGTAAAAAACAACAAACAAAAATTAGTAGGCTTACTAGTTGTTATTGTAGTTGTATTAGCTGCTTTTTTTGGCTATACCGAATTATATCAAAAACCTCGTGAAGCAAAAGCTGCTGATGCTATCTTCACTGCCGAAAAATACTTTGCTCAAGATTCATCTAATTTAGTATTAAACGGTGATGGCACTAATAAAGGAGTATTGTTTGTAATTAAAGAATTTAGCGGTACTAAAGCCGCTAACCTTGCAAAATATTATGCAGGTATTAGTTATTTTAGAACTGGAGATTTTAATAAATCAATTGAGTATTTAAAAGATTTTTCAACAGATGCTAAGCAAGTTCAAGCAATTGCTTATGGTACAACTGGTGATGCATATTCTGAATTAAAAAAGAACGAGGAAGCAATTGAATCATATAAAAAAGCAGGTACTTATTTCCCAGAGGATGAAGGTATTTCTTCTGAATATTTATTCCGCGCAGCTTCTTTATTAGAAACTACAGGTAAAACTGACGACGCTATTGCTATCTACAAAGATATCAAAGCTAAATACCCTAAATCTGAAAAAGGATTCACAGCTGACAAATATATCTATAGATTGAAAGTTCAGCCTTAATCGGTTTCGCAACCATATTTAAAAGCATTCTCCACATATTGTTGAGAATGCTTTTTTGTTTCTGCTTGTTATTTATATACAATTCGTATTTTTGGTTATGACCGTTCAACTATTTGTACCCTGCTTTATTGACCAACTGTATCCACAGGTAGCTTTTAACACAATCAAAGTATTAGAAAAAGCCGGATGTATTGTAAAATATAACGAACAACAAACCTGTTGTGGACAACCTGCATTCAATGCCGGTTTTTGGGGCGAATCCAAAGACGTATGCACTAAGTTTGTTCAAGATTTTGATGGAGCAGATTATATAGTAAGTCCGAGTGCAAGTTGTACTGGATTTGTAAGAAATAATTTTGGTAAAATATTTGAAAATAATGCTTTTCAAAGCCCAGCAAAAAAAGTAACCAACCAAATGTTTGAACTCTCCGAGTTCTTGGTAAAAATTTTAAATGTCACCAATTTGGGTGCTCAATTTAATGGCAAAGTAACTTATCATGATAGTTGTGCTGGCTTAAGAGAATGTAAAATTAAAGAGGAGCCAAGAACTTTATTAAATGCAGTGGAAGGTCTTGAATTAGTGGAAATGCTAAACACGGATGCTTGTTGTGGTTTTGGAGGAAGCTTTGCTGTTAAATATGATACCATTAGTGTTGCAATGGCAGATCAAAAAATTGACAATGCAATTGCGACAGACGCCGAATATATTGTTAGTACCGATATGAGTTGTTTAATGCATTTAGACGGTCGCATAAATTTTAATGGTCAATCTATAAAAGTTATACATTTAGCCGATGTATTGGCTAGCGGATACTAGCGTAACTTAAATTTCACAATACTTTATTTCGTTTATAAAAAAGATCAACATGGCATATTGGCTAATCAAATCTGAACCATTTAAATATTCTTGGGATCAATTTGTAAAGGATAAAAAAACATTTTGGGATGGTGTAAGAAATTATGGTGCACGTAATAACTTACGTTCCATGAAAAAAGGTGACCTCGCTTTTTGGTACCATAGTAATGAAGGAATGGAAATTGTAGGAATTGCCAAGGTAGTTAAAGAATCATATCAAGATCCTACCACCGAAGAAACTGCATGGTTGGCGGTGGACTTTGCGCCACATAAAAAACTAAAACATCCAGTAAAATTAGCCGATGTAAAAGCTAATACAAACTTAGCAAATATGGCATTGGTAAGACAAGGACGCTTATCTGTACAGCCTGTTACAGATGCTGAATTTGAAGAAGTTATGAAAATGAGTCAAGGGTTATAATACTATAAATAGCTCAAGTTTTTTTCTACTTAAAGAAAATATATCCAATTACAATTGCGATAATGACTCCTAGTAAATCTGCTAATAAACCAGCCCATACTGCATATCTCACTTTTTTAATACCAACACTTCCAAAGTACAAAGCAATGATATAAAATGTAGTATCAGCAGATCCTTGGAATATTGACGATAATTTTCCTAAGAATGAATCAGGGCCACTAGTTTTAAATATATCTAACATTAGGCCTCTAGCCCCACTCCCACTTAATGGTCTCATAATAGCTACAGGTAATGCTCCCACAAAATCGGTATTAATACCAGTTAATTGAATTAAATAAGTAAGCCCATGAACCACAAAATCCATGGCTCCACTATCTCTAAAAACTCTAATTGCAACAAGCATTGCAACCAAGTATGGAATAACTTTAATTATAACATCAAAACCATTTTTAGCCCCTTCTATAAAAGCATCAAATACAGCCACTTTTTTGTAAGCACCTCCAACAATAATTGTGATGATGATTGTCAATAAAATACTAGAACCAGCAACCTTGGAAAATATTTCTTTGTTTTGAGGGCTTAGGCTATTCACTCCAAATAATATCAAACACATAAATATAAATAAACCAGAAAGCCAGCCTATCAATACTTTATCCCATTTTATTTTTTGATAAAACCCAACCATTATAATACTTGCTAAGGTAGTTCCAATAGTGGCTAAAACACAAGGAATAAATATACTTGCAGCATCTTGTGATCCGGCAGCTAATCGGTAAGAAATAATACTTAATGGAATTATGGTTAAGCCACTAGTGTGTAAAACCAGAAACATAATTTGAGCATTAGTAGCCTTCTCCTTCTCGGGATTTAAACCTTGCAAACTTTCCATAGCTTTTAAGGCAAAAGGAGTAGCTGCATTATCTAATCCCAACATATTAGCACTGAAATTCATCACCATATGACCCATAGCAGGATGATTGTCTGGTACTTCTGGGAACAATCTGCTTAAGAATGGATTCATAAGTCTTGACAATTTCTGGATCGCACCTGCTTTTTCAGCAATATTCATAAGGCCTAAAAAGAATACCATGGTACCTGCCAAAGGGAAAGCAACGTCCATAACCGATGACTTAGCAGAATCAAAAATCCCATCAGCTAATAGTTTAAATATCTCGGTATCACCAAAAAAGACCAATTTAACAAGTGCAATAATAAATGCAATCACAAAAAAGGCCATCCAGATAATATTCATTGCCATAGTTCCAATTGTTTATGGTACTAATATAGCCCATTTTGCGAATAGAATTGTATTTTTGCGGCACTTAAAAAGAAACAGACATGGCATTACAAGCAGGCATCGTGGGATTACCAAATGTTGGAAAATCAACTTTATTTAACGCAGTAAGTAATAGTGCAAAAGCACAAGCTAGTAACTATCGTTTTTGTACAATAGAACCTAATGTGGGATTAGTAGATGTACCTGATCATAGAATGCAACAATTAGCTGATTTAATTTTACCGCAAAGAATTGTTCCTACTCAATTAGAAATTGTAGATATTGCAGGGTTGGTTAAAGGTGCAAGTAAAGGAGAAGGTTTAGGCAATAAGTTCCTTGCTAATATTCGTGAAGTAAGTGCAATTATACATGTAATTAGATGTTTTGAAGACGAAAATGTACTAAGAGAGGAAGGTGCTATTAATCCAATTGCAGATAAAGAAATTATTGAAACCGAATTGCAGTTAAAGGATTTGGATAGTGTTGAAAAGAAAATGCAGCGTTCAGAGAAAATGGCAAAAACGGATCCTAAAGCAAAAGTGGAATTAGAAGTACTTAAACAATGTAAAGCACATTTAGAACAAGGTAAAAGTATTCGTTCATTAGGTTTATCAAAGGAAGAAAGTGCTGCCATTGCAGATATATTCTTATTAACTGAAAAACCAGTAATGTATGTAGCCAATGTAGACGAAAAGTCTATGCATACTGGTAACCAATATTCTGAGAAATTAGTGGCAATGGCTAAGGAAGAAGGTGCTCAGGTTATTGTAATGTGTAATAATATCGAAGCACAAATTACTGAGTTGGAAGATCCAGATGATAAAGCATTATTTATGGACGAGTATCAAATGAAAGAGCCTGCATTAAACAGATTAATCCAATCTGCCTATAAATTACTAAGTCTTGAAACCTATTTCACTGCAGGTGTTCAAGAAGTAAGAGCTTGGACTATTGGTAATGGCTGGAAAGCACCTCAAGCAGCAAGTGTTATCCATACTGATTTTGAAAAAGGTTTCATTAAAGCAGAAGTAATTGCATTTGAAGATTTTATCAAATATAAAAGCGAAGCGGCTTGTAGAGAAAATGGTAAATTAAGAATTGAAGGAAAGGAATATATTGTAAAGGATGGCGACGTAATGCACTTTAGATTTAATGTATAAACCAGTTGAGATGTCAATGAAAACATTGTTCCTTATAGCTAGTACAAGCATTTTAATTACTGCTTGTAATTTAGGCAGTAATTCAACTCCTACAGAAAATACAACGGATGTAAATGCAATTGCTGCACCAGCAAGTCTAACTTTTGAAGTAGTAAAAGTACATGCACACGACACAACAGCATACACCGAAGGACTAGAATGGAATGGGAATGTTTTAATAGAGAGTTCTGGAAATTACAATCAAAGTAAAATACGTTTACTAGATAGCAATTTAAAAGATATAGTTAAGCCCGTTAAATTAGGTGCCGAATATTTTGGAGAAGGTACTACCCTTTTTAATGGAAAAATTTATCAACTAACTTGGAAAGAACATAAAGTGTTTGTTTATGATGCTAAAACACTTAAAAAAATAAACGAATTGTCTTGGCCATACGAGGGTTGGGGTATGACTCATAATGACACAGCAATCATTATCAATACAGGTGGAAGTAATATTTACTTTGTAGATCCTAATACATTTAATGTAACTAAAACATTAGGCGTATTTAATAACTATGGTTACGTTTCAAATATTAATGAGTTAGAATATGTAGATGGCAAACTTTATGGTAATATCTATATGACAGATAATATTATTCAAATAGATCCAATTTCGGGTCGTGTAATTGCAATTGCAGATATGTCCAACTTACTAGCCATAGTAGGAGTTAAAAATGATCCGAGGGTTAAAGATCCTGGTAATGTACTTAATGGAATAGCATACCACAAAAACAAAGGAACCTTTTTTGTTACAGGAAAGGATTGGCCAGTAATGGTTGAATTAAGGTTTAAGTAATACTAATAATTAACTTAACTTCTTAATTTCATAAATCACAGAACTCGCTTTTTTATTGTCTTTAAGCGCTATAATATTTGAAATGCAGCCAATTACAATGGCGCTAAACATTCCAAAAAAGCCAGATTGTTTATACTTTTCACTTAATAATCCTACATAAAAACTATCAAACCACATAGGTTTGTATTGAACAATCTTCATATTATGAATACTACAAAGCTTATTCATAGATAAAGGTGAAAAATGATATAAATGCCTAGGCACATCATAAGCGGCCCAAAATGATTTATAATATTGGGCATCAAAACTAGTGTAGTTAGGAACAGCAATTATTAGCCTACCGTTAACCTTTAACAATTTATTAAAAGCATCCATATATTCACTTAAATCATGCACATGCTCTAACACATGCCAAAGTGTGATTACTTCAAAATGATTTTGAGGCAAATTATATAATGATTCAATTGGTTGTAAATTAAGATTGTAATTATGTAATGCTTTAGCCCTTGTAGTTTCATCAGGTTCTAATGCTGTAACGTTCCAGCCTTTATTAACCATTGCATTGGCAAAAGCACCAGTTCCGGCTCCAATTTCTAATATATGCCCCTTATGACCCGTAAATAAAGACTGAACCCAATTCGTTTTTTGAAGTAAAGTTCTTTGCCTTACTTTATGATATACTTTATTCATCCAACCTTCTTTAATGTCGGTATGAGATATATATGCTGTAAAATTATAGTATGGTGCAATTTTATCTTTAGAAGGAATCGGATGTGTATATCTAAAACTACAACGATTACAATGTAAAATATCAAATGCTTCTTGTGTTAGAGAGAAATCTTTACATTCAATAGCTAGCAGAATATCGTTGCTATGACAAATTGGGCATGTTGGATAATTATTTAGAGGGGTTGCCATAATTAGTTACATGAATAGTTTGTAAAAAATTAAAGCTAAAGAAGTTATTGTAATAACAATAGCCCAAACCCACCAGGATACCTTTTTCTCAACTGCAAATTCATTTGCATTGTTATCAATAGTATCAGCTAATGATAATGCTATATTTTTAAAATAATATTCAGAATTATATAGGTTATTCCATGAAATTTGAGATGCATTCTTATGCAATGTTCCTAAATTACCAATTGTTAAACTAGCAATTGTTTGAGTTACAAACTGATTGATAAATGATTCAAATTGAAGATTTGCTTGCTCAATAGAAACCCCTAAGTCATCGGCTAAGAAAATGAAAAAGGATTTTGAAGGCTTATTGGATATTGGATCTAAAACAATTTTTTCTTTTGGGGCAACTAGTATGTTATTTTCCCAAAATGCCTCTTCCCTATACAATTTTAATGTCCCAATGCCGGGCATGTCTAAGTGCCCATTCTTTATAAAATATTGTATTAAGCTATTTATCATAATCTATTTTCTAAACGAATATACAACTCCTGCCATTAATTGAACACCTAAAGAAGGGTAATCTGCCCAACGCTCATATGGTTTATCTAATAAATTTTCGCCTTTTAACCATACATTCCATTTAGGTGTAAACTTATAAGTTACCCCAGCATTTAATACCAATGCGTTTTTCATGTCGGTTGCAATACTGTTTTCATTAAAAATGTTAGCGCCTGTCCAATACTTTAAACTTCCTTCCAAATTCCATTTTTTGTTAGGTACCCAATTAAGTTTTGAGTCAATTTCCAATGGTAATATCCCCCATGGTTTAGCGTTTTCTTCTAGAGAATTAAATTGTAGATATTTGAAATTATTGGTGACTAATAATTTGTCACTAAACTGATACCTTAATTGAGCATCTAACTCGATAGTAGACGCTTTTTTCTCAAATATAGCTTTGTAAAGTAGCCCGTATTTTGAACGATCGGTTCCCATTACTTTGTTAAATAAGGGTAAATTCTTATAATCATTTAAAGAAATTGTAACACCATAATCTAAATGCTTGCCTGCATTAATTTGAATCTCTACAAACTTCTTCTCCTGAGTTGTCATTTCTATATTTTCTGGTACAGTTATCCAAGGGTTCATTCCGACAATGGAAGAATAAGTATTATTTAAAACATGCGTGTGCCATCCTGCTACCAATAAATAATCAGAGTCAGTTAGCTTTTTCTTAAATTCAATAGTTGGGTATAAATTATACCCTTCTTTTTCAAAAGTAGGACTTACCCCTAATTTAAAGACGCTGTTGAATTTTTCAAATTCTACTGAAGGATCAAATCTTAATTCAGTATTAACCTTTGCATTAGATGTTTTTGGGTTAAACTGATTATAACTATATGAGATATCAAAATCCAGTCTAATATCATTTTTAAACGATACATACATTGGAGATTTAAAATAGACCCAATTATTAGTAGCCCCACTTAAACCTTCAAAATGTTCAAATTTTATTTTAGGGCTAAAATGTATAAAATGCGCTTTTGTATTATCATTAGTCAATCCTAAATTAATCCCTGATAGGTAATAATTTTGTTTATAATTAGATAATGGGAAAACTACAGAATCAGGCACTAATCCGTATCTATACCTTTCACTTTGCTTATAATACACTTGAGTTTGAATTTTATTATGTTCGTTGATATTAATATCACTTATATAATTCAATCCAATATCATTTGAGTTTTGTAAATGATGCAAGCCAGTGATTGACTCATTATTCACGCTAAAGCTATGTGTGTTAGCATATGCATCTTCTGTAACCAAATTTAAATTAATATACCTATGATTATAATTTCCAAATCCTGCTTTTAAAGTTGCAATATTTTTATAAATAATTGAAGAGTCTATTTTGAACACCCTTGGAACTAAAGATATTGGACGATATTGGAAACTTAAGTTTTGACTTGGGACTTGGTATTCTAATTTAATACTTGTGGTATCATTTTGAACACTCGCATTTATAAAACCAATTTTCGCTACATTTTTTAACTGCGGTTTAAAATCTGACAATATAGTAACAACTTTTTCTGGTATAGAGTCCACCTTCGTTGTTTTGCTCTCTGGCGAACTGGTTGCTAATAATGTATTTAAATTAGCTGCCTGTCCTAATTTAGTAGTATTTTTCTTTGTCTTTTTATTTCCTTTTTTATTTTTTGAAACTAAAGCAACTTTTTTATTTTTTTGTTTATGTTTCTTTTGAGCAAAGTTTGGACTTATAAAACAAAAAATGCTAATTCCTATTAATATGTATTTGAATGCCTGTTTCATAATCTTATTTTACTTAATATTTGATTTTTCTACTAATACTTTTAATTTATTAGTAGCTTCTAATTTTAATTCGTCAATGTTTGCATTTTCAGAAACACTTTTATAAGTTGCAATAGCATTAAAATTATCTTTTTGAGCCACATAAATATCTCCTAATAAAATGTAGGATTTTGTAACCCAATACTCGTAAGAAGCTTGTTTTTTAATTACTTCAAATGAAGTTTTTTCGGCTAATTCTAACTTGCCTTCATCTAGATACAGTTTTGCAAGTAAATAGTGCGCTTCGGCAGTGATTACAGAAACATTGGTTTTAATAACCTTGGTTAAAAGTTGTATAGCACCAGTAGTATCCCCATTTAATACACTATTATGGTATAAAGCCATATTAGCCATTATGATGTCATCAGTAGCCGAAGTCTTCTCTTGTATAATTTGTGTTGCTATTTTAGCGCAATCAGCCCATTTTTCAGATTTATATTGACACCTTAAAAGCCCTTTTAAAGCTTCTACTCTATTTTCTTGTTGTGTTGCAATTTGCGAAAGCGTTGAAAAATATTTTTCGGCTTTATCAAATTGTTTCAAGTTAAAATAGTTTAGTCTAGCAGCTACTAAGGATGCTCTTTCGGCATATTTATTTGGTGACTGATCGGCTACTTTGCCAAAATATAAAGCAGCTGTATCATATTGCTGTTGTGCATATGCAATTTCAGCAACAATATTACTAGCATCTAATTGATATTTTCCATTTGGAAATTGTAATAAATATTTGCTCAACCCTTGTGCAGCATCGTTAAACTTTTTTTGCTCGTACTTTATAATTGATGCTCTATAAGTTAATGAGTCCTGTTCATTGATAGATAATGGTTTACCAAAATTATTCATAAATTCAACGAATAATTCCGGAGTCTGATCCTCAATGAAAATATTTCGAACAAATTCAATCGAATTGTCACTTTCCACCGACTTAGGATATGATGTAAATAATTCTCTAAATGTTTGTAACGCAACTTGGTTTTTATCAAGATTAAAATAAACAATACCTAATTTATAATAGGCCTGAGGATAATAACTACTTGCTTTTTTATCTAAAAGTACTTTTGTAAGTGGCGCAATTGCTTCTTGGTAATTTTCGTGATTTGTATAAGTATCAGCTAATTCCATATTAGCATCATTAATATAGGTTGACTTTGGAAATTGTGTTTCAAAATCGGTTAATATTTTTATTTTATCCGAAGTTTTACCCATCCCGCCTAATATGATGGCTTTTTGTAAGGTTGCATAATCTATGTAATTCAATTCTAAATCTATTGCTCTTTGGTAAGACTGAAGGGCAGGTTTAAATTGCTTAAGCATCATTTGACAATCTGCCATTCTTAAAAATGCATCTTGTTGATAGTTTTCAAACATATTGGCATGATTATACTTAGCTACAATAGAGAAATTATCTAAGGCTTTTTGATAAATTCCTTTTTTCAAATAACAATAACCTAAAGTATACCTTGCATGTCTTTGATTCACTTCTGGTAACTCCACTGGATCTAATAAAAAACGTTCAAACATTTCAATAGCGGCATCTACCCTTCCCATTTTATATGCAAGCTCCCCAATCCAGAATTGAGTTTGTGGTAGGACTTTAGTATTATATGGCGTGTTTAAAATCTTGTTTAATAAACTAAATGCTTTTTCTATTTGACCATCGTTAATGTAAACTGTTGCTCTTCCAAACAAGATATTTGGATATAGTTTTAATAATTCGGTTGATGGATTTTCAATAGCTTCATACGCATCATTTGCTTGTACATAGTTATTGCTATAAGCTAATGATGTAATCCAAAGTGATTTTGCTTCTTCTGAATAACTAGATTTTGGGTAAGAAATAAAGTATTTATCAAAGGCAGCAACCGCATTACTGTATTCTTTAAGCTCTACTGATAATTTAGCGTAATTGAATAAAGAAATTTCTTTTTGAGAAAGATTCTGATTTTTGGTTGAGCAAATTAAAAATGCATTTTTGGCCCCCGATTTATTATTCACTTTCAAATATGAAGTTGCAAGAAGATACATGCTATTTTGTCCAAGTGAATCTTCTACACTTGCTAACTCCTTAAAACCTTCTATAGCTTTTTCCCAATTTTGTGATTGAAAGTAACAAAATGACAATTGGTACAAGTCTTGAGGATCCACTTTTTTCTGCATTGAAACAAAACTTGCTAAATATGGTAATGCTCTTGAAAATTCCTTTTTCTCAAACAATAAGTGCCCCAATAATTGTTTGAGCTGAACTTCATAATACTGCCCTTTTGTTGATAACGCTTTTTCGCAGTTCAACATAGCCGCATCAACATCCCCTAAGAAATAATATAATTGACTAATGTAAAAAGGAGTAAGTTTTGAATAAGCATTGTTAGATGAAGCAATTTGAAAATAATTTAACGCGTCTTTAAATTCTTTTCTTTCTAAAGCAATAAACCCAGCATAATAGTTTGCGTCTGTATAATACGGGTTGTTTTTTATTTGTCTAACTGCATTTAATAATGTAGTTGCTTTGTCCCAATTTCCTGCTTTAAAATGCAAATAACCTTGTTGGTATTTCATCAACAAGATTTCGCTGTTTTCTAAATCGTCCAAACTTACATTTGAAAAAGATTTTAGAGCAGCTATGTCATTATGGTTGTTAAAATAATATTTACCTAACAAAAAGTTTAATCTGGATTTGTAAATTTTATTATTAGCTGAATTAATCCATTTACTAGCTAATTTTTCGGCAAAGGGTTTGTCTAGTGCTAATGACAATGCGATATAATAATAACTTACTTGATCCTCTTTTTTCGAAAATGAATAGGCCGATTGTATTTGCTGATAGGCGCTAATTGTATCTCCTTCATTTAAAGCATTAAGTCCTTTTTCAAATATATCCGACATGGGATGTGTAAAATCCATTGTTTGTGCTTGTGCACTTTGATGGAATACCCCCACAAAAAATAATACAAAAATGCCAGTAAATGAGTTTCTGATTTGTAACATAAAAACTATGTTTAATAATAACCTAAAATTAAGTCCTCTTTATACAACGTTAGGTTAAATAGAGATATTGTGGAAAAACAGATTAGTTGCTTAAATTTGTCAACAAATACAATAAAACTTCAATTATGTACGAACACAGTACCACCATAAGAGTAAGATATGCCGAAGCTGACCCAATGAACGTAGTGTATTATGGAAATTATGCTCAATATTTTGAAGTAGCAAGAGTAGAAAGCCTTCGTGCGCTTGGCATAAGCTATAAAACCATTGAAGAAATGGGTATTATGCTGCCTGTTGTTGAATTAAATATCAAATACCTGAGACCAGCAAAATACGACGATCTATTGACCATAAAATCATCAATTAAGCAACTACCTACCGATCATCGTATTCAGTTTGACCAGGAAGTTTATAATGAGTCTGGCAAACTGTTAACCATTGGAGTTGTTAAACTTTATTTTATGGATAAGGATATGAGTAAAAGAGCAGAAATGCCCCCATTTTTAAGAGAAAAACTTAGTCCTTATTTTGTTTAATAACTGCTATTCTAGCCTATTTTAGATTATTTTGATTTATTTTGCACCCTAATCAATTTTTATTGAATGAACTCAATTCAAGCAACAATAATTACTATTGGAGATGAACTATTAATTGGCCAAGTAATTGACACCAATAGTGCTTATATCGCACAGGCACTTAATAAAATTGGTGTATCAGTTAGCAATAGAATTGCAGTTGGAGATTCAAAAGAAGCCATTATTGATGCCTTAAACAACGCTTCTGCAAATAACAATGTTGTTATTTTAACAGGTGGCTTAGGGCCAACCGCGGATGACATTACAAAACCTTTATTAAATGAATACTTTGGCGGTAAAATGGTTATTCATCAACCTACCCTAGAGCATATCACCGATATATTTGTAAACAAGCATAAACGTCCTATGATTGATAGGAATCGCAAACAAGCCGAAGTACCAGATGTTTGTGAAGTTTTATTTAATGAAACTGGAACAGCTCCAGGAATGCTATTTAAAAAAGATGGAGTATTTTATTTTAGTCTTCCAGGGGTACCACATGAAATGAGGTTTTTAACCGATAAACACGTAATTCCAACTATTCAAAATTCCTTTACTACTCAACCAATATTACACAGAACCCTTTTAACAGCTGGTATTGGAGAATCTTTCTTAGCCGAATTAATTGCTGATTTAGAAAACGAACTACCTAGTTTTATTAAGCTTGCTTACTTGCCTAATTTTGGCATGGTAAGACTAAGGTTGACTGCTACTGGTAAAGACGAGAACGAATTGACAACCAATATAAACGCAGCTTTTGCTAAATTAAAATTAGCAGTTGCCGAATACTTAGTCACTGATCAAGATGAAAACATGGAGGTGGTTGTTGGTAAGTTATTAAAACAAAATAATCAAACTGTCTCAACAGCAGAAAGTTGTACTGGTGGATATATAGGTCATTTGTTATCTAAACATGGTGGGTCTTCTCAGTTTTATACAGGTGGAATAATTAGTTATGACAATCGTATAAAAACTGAATTTTTAAATGTTCCTGAACATATATTACAAACAGTTGGAGCAGTTAGTCAGGAAGCTGTAGAACAAATGGCAAAATCGGTAAGAGAAAGCATGAAAACAGACTTTGCAGTGTCTGTAAGTGGAATAATGGGCCCATCTGGTCAAACAGACGAAAAACCCCTAGGGATGGTCTGGATTGGGGTCGCAAGCAAAGAAAAAGTGGTTTCAAAGGTGTTTTACCTTCGTTTCGACCGTTTAAGAAATATCGAAGTAACTGCTAATCAAGCCATAAATTTACTTAGGTTGTTAATAATCAACAAGATTTAGTCTTATTTTTGTTTAAAATTACCCCGTATGCCTCTTGTCGACTTGGTGATGCCAAAATTGGGTGAAAGTATAATGGAAGCGACCATTTTAAAATGGTACAAGCAGGTAGGTGATTCTATTAATCTTGATGAAACATTATTAGATATTGCCACTGATAAGGTAGATAGTGAAGTCCCTTCTACTGTTGGTGGTATTATTAAAGAAATATTATTTGAAGTAAACGCTGTTGTTCCAATAGGAACTGTAATAGCAAGAATTGAAACCTCTGATCAAGTATCAGCTCCTAAAGAAGTTACAATTCCAACACCAATTTCTACGCCTACACCTAGTCCGGCTCCAACTGCTTCTTCAATTCCAGTTGTTGAGCAAAATATTGCGCCAAAGGTGGACACTGAAGTCCCTTTTACCCCAGTTACAACAGCACCGATAGTATTAGATACTCCTGTTGCTGGTGATACAAAATTTTATTCTCCATTAGTTTTAAATATTGCGCAAAGTGAAGGTGTAAGTTTTAGTGAATTACAATTTATTCAAGGCACTGGAAGTTTAGGTAGAGTATCTAAAAAGGATATTTTAAACTATGTTGCTGCAAAAAAAGCAGGCACTTTACCTATTGCTTCAGCAATAGCAAATACAACAATAAATACTAGTATTCCAGTTGTTCCTACACAAACTACTACACCTAATAAATCACTAGATGCGTTATTAAATGACCATACTAATTTCATGGCACAATCTGGTTCTGCAAAAATAGCAAATCCAGAAGATGTAATTTTAACAGGCAACACTGAGATATTGGAGATGGATAGAATGAGGAAATTGATTGCCAAACATATGGTGGATAGTGTTCAAACTAGTCCTCATGTAACTTCATTCGTAGAAGCAGATGTAACTAATATGGTGGTGTGGAGAGATAAGGTTAAACAATTATTTGAAAAAAGAGAAGGAACGAAAATTACATTCACGCCAATGTTCTTTGAATGTATTGCTGCTGCATTAGAAAAGTTTCCAATCGTAAATAGTAGTTTACAAAACGATCAAATTGTATATAAAAAAGATATCAATATTGGTATGGCTACAGCCCTACCTTCGGGCAACTTAATTGTGCCCGTGATTAAAGGTGCCAATCAATTAAGTATCGTTGGATTAAGTAAGGCAGTTAATGGTTTAGCAAATGCGGCAAGAAACAATCAACTTAAACCAAGTGATACACAAGGTGGTACTTTTACAGTTACAAATGTTGGTACATTTGGAAGTTTGATGGGCACTCCTATCATCAATCAGCCACAGGTTGCAATTTTAGCATTAGGTGCTATTAAAAAACGCGCTGTAGTTGTTGAAACACCACAAGGAGATGCAATCACTATAAGACACATGATGTACTTGTCTATGAGCTATGATCACCGAATTGTTGATGGTGCAGTTGGCTCACAGTTTTTAGCCGCAGTAGCAAAAGCATTTGAAAATTGGGATCCAAACAGACAATGGTTTCAATACGTTTAAATAATTAACACATAGACATAAAAATAGCCCTCAATCGAGGGCTATTTTCTTATGCGAAATTTCTACGTATAATTATCTACAATTTCAATTAACCTATTAATGTAAACCCCAATCACGACCTTTCATAATAGCTGGCAATCCATTACTCATCCAGGTAGGCATTGGCTCTCCTTTTAAATAATGATCAAAGAATTGTTGTTCTCTAATTTGAATGTCTTTTCTGTTTTTACGTTCAACTAAATTATGAGCTTCATTATTGTATACTAATAACCAGATTTTTTTATTTAATCTACGCATTGCAGTAAAGTACTCAATACCTTGATACCAAGGCACAGCGTCGTCTGCGTCATTACTCATAATTACTAAAGGAGTTGTAACACTTGGTAAAGAGAATAAAGGAGAATTTTTGATATACAAATCTGGTCTTTCCCATAAGCTTGCACCAATTCTACTTTGTGTTTTTTCATATTGGAATTGACGATTTACTCCTGTACCCCATCTAATGCCACCATAAGCACTAGTCATATTAACAACTGGGGCACCTGCCCAAGCCGCAGCATATAATTTTGTTTTATTTATTAAATATGCAATTTGGTACCCACCCCAACTTTGACCTTGTAATCCAACCTTTGTACTATCAATAAAACCTTTTTGGATGATAGCTCTAGTTCCACTCAAGATATAGTCATATGCTCCCTGTCCAGGATAACCCTTTTGATACCAAATATCTGGCACAAAAACTACATACCCTCTACTTGCAAAAAATGGGATATTTAATCTTGAAGGAGTTGGAGCAGGCGCTAAATAGTTATGAAGGGTTTGATTGTTTCTTTCATAAAAATATACAATCATTGGATATTTCTTTTTAGCATCAAAATTTTCTGGAAGATACAATACACCTTCGGCAGTTTTACCAGTATAAGATTTCCATTTTACTATTTGAGATGTCATCCAATTATATTCATCTTGTTGCTTATTAATTTTGGTAAATGCAATAGGACTTTGCTTACTTGTATTAAACGTATAATGAAATAGATTAGGCGAGTTTTTCTCATCCTCTTGTGAAACTACTAAATCATTTGATTTTTTTGCCGCAACTATAGTAGTAATATGCATTGGCAAACTATTAATTACGATTAATTGCTTCGTATCCAACTTTAAACTTACCAATTGCTCCGTTTTATCTAATTCGCTGAACCCTTTTAACAAAATGGTTTCATTAGGTGATAATGTTTTGCGTTCATTATCTGTTTCTACAAAACGATATTCGATTTTATCTTTTCTGCCATTTGTTAATTGAACAGATTGCTTTAAACCATTTGCATCAACAAGCCACAAATCATATCTATCATAGATTATTAATTGATCATTATTATTTAACCATTTAGCAATCCCATAGGCATTTGGATCATCTGGAACATCGTTATCCTCGTCAAACAATAATGTTTTTATATCTTTAGCAATTTGCAATGTTTTACCTGTACTTGCGTTGTAGGTAAAATACTTTTTCTGAGGTTCATCATAATATAAAAGCTTGGTTCCATCATAAGAACTAGAGATCAAATTTCCTTTCCATCCTTTATGTACTAATTGTTTTGTACCAGTGGCATTATTGATACTGTATATGTCTTTTAAAGCAAACCCCTGCCATTGGAAGGCAACTGCATATGCGGAATCTAAAGTTGCATAAGTTAAATTACCATCCCCTTCCTTAGTACTTATCAAATCGCGTTCTTTAATCTTGCCTAAATAAACTACCGCATCATTAGTAGTATTATATAAAACAGTCTCTGTACTCTTTAATGAAACATCTAAATTCTTTAATTGAACAGACTGTAGGTTAGCATCTGCATAATGCCAAATGTCTAAACTTGCTCTTTCAAATTCTGGCAAGCTTGTGTCTTTTGCAGGTAAAATTGGTTGAATACCAAATTCCAAAATATTGCCAGATTTACTAAAGTTTAATTTACGATCTCCACCAATTGTATAAGCGTTTGGTAAACTAGTATGTGATCTTGTAACAATTCGTTTAGCGGAATCAAAACTATTTTCATAGTATGCTAAAGTGTAGTTTTTTTGCAAAGCTTTATCCGAACTATCCTGTTCTATTAAGTAAGCTAATTTGTTGCCATCTTCATGCCAAACTAAACCAGTTGCAGTATTAAAGTTCTTGCTAATTACCTTTGTAATAGTATCAGCAATATTTGCTACTAATATCTTTGCCTCCGTAGTTTTAGTTTTTACTTGATACATAGCAACACCCAAGGCTTTTGGATGAATACTATATGAAGCGATATTGCTGAAAGTTCTAGAAACTTTACCATTTAAATCTTTTAATACAAGATCAGAACCCTCTTTATTAAGGTCTCCTTTTTTGTCTTTTAAATAGACCAACATATCGTTACCATGCTCGGCTAATTGAAAGCTTTTAACAGATGCAATTTTCTCAATTACTAGGGTATTCAAATTCACTATCACCAAACTGTCTTTTGGCATTTCATCCGGTTTCTTTTTATCAATTTTTGCTTTTCTAGTATCTGCAAAAAACGGCTTAATTTTTGCTATTAAAAATTGGCCATCTTCAGAAAAAACTGGTTGTGCTCCACGATTAATTGAAATTTCGGAATTAGCAGTTAAATTCTTTATAATTAATTGCGCATCTCCCTCTTGAGGAGTAATTGCATAAACTATAAATTTTCCCTGTGGTTGATAAGTAACCTCTCTTATACTCTGCCATCCATCATAAACAGTATGATCAAGCACTTTCTTTTGTCCAAATACACAGACTGAAACTACTAACAGCAATAATGTGAATCCTTTTTTCATATTAAATATTTAATTTATGTTTTAGTCAACCTTTTACAATTAAATTTGTTTTGTAATTTATCAAAATGTGACTAGAAATGAAACAATTTTACATGATTGGCTGTCTTTTATTTATACAGACCATTGCATTTGCTCAAAATACAGGTGTTTTAACAGGAGAAGTTATAGATAAGAATACGCAAAAGCCTATTGCGGGTGCGAATGTAAAACTCGTTAACACTAAATTTAGTGGCATTACCGATAGTTTGGGTAGGTATATATTTAAGCAAATCCCTACAGGTCAATATCAAGTGAATGTCAACTCCTTAGGTAGTTTACCCTATACCCTATATAATGTAATAGTTACTTCGGGTAATATTACAAGTAATAGTATTGAATTATTACCCCAAGAATTTTCATTAAAAGTAGTTACAGTAGGAAATGTAAAAAAGTCGGTAAGGGCAGCTACTTTGGAAACTCCTTTAAGTGTACAAAAACTCACGGCAGAGGAAATTAAATCTAATCCAGGCGGAAATTTCGATATTTCAAAAGTAGTCCAAACCTTACCAGGCGTAACTGGATCTGCAAGCACCGGTGCTGGTTTTAGGAATGATGTGATTGTAAGAGGTGGTGCACCAAATGAAAATGTATTTTATTTAGATGGGATAGAAATTCCAGTAATTAATCATTTTACTACACAAGGAAGTGCTGGTGGCCCTCAAGGAATTTTAAATGTATCATTTATTGACGAAGTTAAATTATCAAGTTCGGCATTTGATGCTAAATACGATAATGCACTTTCATCGGTATTTGAATTCAAGCAAAAGAAAGGGAATGCTGAAAAAATTCAAGGCAATATTCGTTTAGGCGCAACCGAAGTTGCATCCACTTTAGAAGGCCCTTTGAATAAGTCAGGAAAGACTACTTATTTATTATCGGCACGTAGAAGTTATTTACAATTTCTATTCAAAGCTTTAGACATACCGATACGTCCAAATTATTGGGATTTCCAATTAAAAGTAACACATATTATTGATCCTAAAACTACACTAACTGTTTTAGGAGTTGGTGCAATAGATGATTTTGCTTTTGCAGCACCTAAAAACGCAACTCCTGAAAAAATTTATGCATTAAATGCGGGCCCATCTATTAACCAATGGAGTTATACAGTTGGCGCTTCTTTGAAAAAACTTATTAATAAAGGATATTGGAACTTAAGTATTAGCCGTAATCATTTGAACAATATCAACGAAAAATATCAAAATAATTTAGGCCCAGATAAAGGAGAAAAAACTTTAGACTATACCTCTAATGAAATTGGGAATAATCTAAGATGGGATTTAACTAAAAGCCTTATTGGATTCAAATGGACTACAGGATTTAATATTCAAAACATTGGTTACGACAACTCCACCAACCAATTGATACAGTTTGCTTCATTATCTACTTTAGGTGGGAAAAATGTTTTTATCAATCCTGTTCGTTTTCAATATTCATCTGATTTAACATACAATAAATATGGTGCATTTTTACAAATTGGTAAAAAAGCATTTGATAACCGTTTAGGCTTAAGTGCTGGTATAAGATCCGATGCAAATAGTTATACAAAGGACGGCAATGAATGGCTAAAAAGATTGTCACCAAGAGTAAGTTTAAGCTACGTGCTAACCAATGAATTAACAGTTAATGCGTCTGTTGGCAAATATTATAAACTAGCACCAAATACCGTTCTTGGGTTTAAAGACAATACTGGAGTTATGATAAATCAGAATGCAAACTACACATCTAGTATGCACTATGTAACAGGCATTGAATACATACCTAGTGATGCCAATCGATTTACAGCCGAAGTATTTTATAAGAAGTATGATCATGTGCCAATGAGTATTAATAAGGGTGTAAGTTTAAGTAATTTAGGTGCAGATTTTAATATCTTAGGCAATGAACCTGTTGCAACTACTGGTCTAGGCCGCAGTTATGGTTTTGAATTGTTTGCACAACAAAAATTAACAGATAGATTCTTTGGCATCATTAGCTATAGTTATTTCAAAAGCGAATACACAAATACATTAGGAGTTTATATACCTAGTGCTTGGCAAAATACGAATCTAATAAGTATTACAGGTGGATACAAATTTAAAAAGAATTGGGAAATGGGTGTTAAGTTTAGATATCAAGGTGGCACTCCATACACTCCTTATGATATGAACTTAAGTAAAACTAATTTTGCAACATTGGGGATTGGTGTTTTTGATTACGCTAAATTAAACAGCTTAACAAATAATGCATATCATTCTAGTGATATTAGAATAGACAAGAAATATAATTACAAGAAAACAACTTTAGATTTCTTTTTAGATATAACAAATTGGTATGCAGCTAAATCAGTAGCACCTCCATTTTATGTATTTAGCGCAAATGACGATGGTACCTTCAAAACAACCAATGGAGCTGCATTAAATGCAGATAGCTCCAATGCAATACCTAAATTACTGGATAACAATAGAGTGTTCGTAACTCCAACCTTTGGATTTATTTGGGAATTCTAACCGTTGTAAGGAGGAAATATATTATTGGTTCTTTTTTATTAATTTAATAAAACGACCAGTAATATATAACCATTGCATATTTAAAACTCCTAAAATGGCTTCTTTAATGATGCCTTTGGACATTTTACTTACACCAATTTTTCTATCAATGAAAACAATTGCCACTTCTTTAATTTTGAAGCCGAGTCTCCAAGCAGCAAATTTCATTTCAATTTGGAAAGCGTAACCTATGAATTTAATATTATCTAAATTAATACTAGATAATACCTCTCTTTTATAACAAACAAAACCGGCAGTTGGGTCTTTAACTGGCATTCCAGTTATTATTCTAGTATAAGCGGAACCTCCTTGTGAATATATTTTTCTATCTAAAGGCCAGTTTTCAGTTGCACCACCTTTAACATACCTACTACCTACAGCTACATCTGCTCCAGCGTCACATGCAGCACATAAACGACCAAGATCATTTGGATTATGCGAAAAATCAGCATCCATCTCAATGATATAATCATAACCATTTTTCAATGCCCATTTAAATCCATGTATATAAGCAGTTCCTAAACCTAATTTTCCACTTCGGCATTCTATGTATACCCTACCTGGATGTGCTTGCATAATAGATCTTACAATATCTGCAGTACCGTCAGGGGAACCATCATCTATCACTAAAATATGGTATCCAGTCTCAAAAGCCAATACTGCTCCAATTATAGAAGCAATATTCTCTTTCTCGTTATAAGTTGGTATTAAAACAATTTTTTTCACTGAGGATTGGGGGGTATTGAGTGATAAAATTACTAAATAGATTTATATAAACTATTTATTTAATATAGATTTATTTAAGATTTCTGTTAATTTTTGCTTCGTATGTAAAGCAAAATCGCCTTTCATCATCCAATCGTAATATTGGGGCTCTTCCTTAAGGACTTGAGTAACTGGCTTCCCCTTATGTTTTCCGAAGTTAAATACAGCCACTCCATTATCATAAATTAATCTGCGAGCAAAGTCAATTATTTCGTCTTCACCAGTAAATTTAACAATAGATTCAACCGTATTACCTATTTGAGGATAACGTTCAATTTGAGCTTCTAAAATTTCCCAAGTAGCTGTTGCATCTGCTTCGGCAGTATGTGCGTCTTGCAAAGTTTTATGACAGTAAAATTGGTATGCAGCACCTAAGGTTCTTTGCTCCATCATATGAAAAACCTTTTGAACATCTAATAATTTTCGACCCTCTATATCTACACTAATCCCAGCTCTTAAAAACTCTTCATTTAACATTGGAACGTCAAAACGATTACTGTTGTATCCACCAATATCAGAACCTTCCATAAATTGCTTAATCTCATTAGCAAGTGCCTTAAAGCTTGGTGCATCTTTAACCATATCATCGGAAATTCCATGCACATCAGAACTCGCTTTTGGAATAGGCATTTCTGGATTAACTAATCTTCGTTTTACTTGTTTAGTACCATCAATGTTAATTTTAACAATTGCGATTTCTACAATTCTGTCGGTACTTACATTAATACCTGTAGTTTCTAAATCAATAAAACAAATAGGTCTGGTTAAGGATAATGGCATAAAAAATATTATGCTCCGAAGTTAAACATATTTAACAAGTATTTTGTGTGAATTTTTACCATAAAGTAGGTTTAAAATGTATAATTTTATGTTCAAATCAAGAATATGAATTGGATTCAACTAAATGCTTTAGAACAACTAGACTTAATTCGCGAAGCTTCTTTCAATAAACCTCAGCTTATTTTTAAGCATAGTACAACTTGCAGTATTTCAAAAATGGCTTTTTCTAGATTCGAGCGTGCCGAAGCACCTGATACTATTGACTTCTACTATCTTGACTTATTAAATTATCGTTCCATTTCTAATGCGATTGCAGAGACATTTAAGATACATCACGAATCTCCACAAGTAATATTAATTAAGAACGGAGAATGTACTTATGACGAAAGCCATTATGGTATTATGATGGATGAAGTGATTGAACAAGCTGGCGTTTAATTACAAGCGCTCAATAATTAATGCACTTGCGCCACCTCCCCCATTACAAATAGCTGCAGCTCCATATTTCCCATTCACTTGTTGTAGAACATGAATGAGTGTGACAACAATTCTTGCACCACTACATCCAAGAGGATGTCCTAAAGAAACAGCTCCACCATTGATGTTTACTTTGTTTGAATCCAATTTTAATAATTGAGTATTTACAATTCCAACAACAGAAAAGGCTTCATTAAATTCAAATGCGCTCATGTCTGCAGCAGTTAAATTAGCTTTTGCAAATGCTTTAGGTAAAGCTAGCGCGGGTGAAGTAGTAAACCATTTAGGATCCTGTTCTGCATCAGCATAACTAGTGATTTTAGCAATTGGTTTTAATCCTAATTCTTTCACTTTTTCACCACTCATTAATATTAAAGCTGCAGCTCCGTCGTTCATGGTACTGGCATTAGCAGCAGTTACAGTCCCTTCCTTACTAAAAGCAGGATTTAATTGTGCAACTTTATCAAACTTTACATTAAATGGCTCTTCGTCTTTTGAAATTATAATTGGATCCCCTTTTCTCTGTGAAATAGTAACTGGTATAATTTCAGCGGTAAATAATCCTTTTTCAATTGCTGCTTGTGATTTTTTATAACTCTCTATCGCGAATGCATCCTGATCAACTCTTGAAATATTATTTTCTTTAGCACATAAGTCAGCAAAATTACCCATCGCTACTTTATCATAGGCATCTACTAATCCGTCTTTTGCTAACCCATCCTGCATTGTGATATCACCATATTTGTTACCCCATCTTTGAGTTGTATTATAAAAAGGTACATTGCTCATGCTTTCCATGCCACCAGCAATTATGATATCAGCATCTCCTAATAGTATATTTTGAGTAGCTAATGCAATTGATTTCATTCCACTAGCACATACTTTGTTTATAGTTGTTGCTATTACTTTATCTGGAAGTCCAGCTGCTTTGCTAGCCTGTCTTGCTGGAGCTTGACCTAATCCTGCCTGTATCACAGAACCCATAATTACTTCATCAATTAAATTAGGGTCTAAATTTATTTTATCGATGGCTCCTTTAATGGCAATGCCACCTAAATTAACTGCAGACACACTGCTTAAACATCCACCAAAAGAACCAATTGGTGTTCTAACTGCAGCTACGATAAATACTTCCTTAGACATAAAATTAATTTAAGCTTGTGGCGGTGTAGATTCTGGTGTAGCAGGTGGTTCAGCTAAACGAATACCACCATCTTCGATAGTAATAAGTTTAGATTTATACAAAATACCTACATTCATTTTAAAAGCTTTTTTGCTCATAGCAAAAAATGCATAAATATCTTCTGGACTAGACTTGTCATGATAAGGCAAGAACCCTTTATGTAGTTTCAACAATTTGATGATTGTTTGCTGATCACCATCTAATTTCTCAACGCCTTGTTTACCAATTCCAATATCTAATTTATTGTCTTCTCTAATTTTCTTTACATATGCTTCGTCAATAAACTGACCAATGTGCAAATGTGTAAAAACTTCATTTTTATATACCAAACCTTGGTGAACTTGGTTAACAATTACAACATATCCAATTTCAGATTCACGATATACTTGAACCTTGACTTTCTCACCTTCTTTAACAGTTAAAAAATCGTTGCTAATTTGGTTGTCAATTTTTTCTGTTGCAGCAACTCTACCTGTTTGTTTGTCAATATATAATTTTACTAAATACTTGCCACCTAGGCGCATAGTAGATAGTTGTTGTGATGCTGGTACAAATACATCTTTCATTAATCCCCAATCCATAAATGCACCTTGACGAGTTACTTCAACCACTTTTAAAGCAGCGATATCACCCACAACAGCATAAGGCTCCTGTGTTGTAGCAATTAATCTGTTATCAGAATCATGATAAACAAATACGCTTATAGTATCACCAACTTGTAATCCAGATGGCACAAATCTTTTTGGCAATAAAATACCCTCTTCACCATCGTCCATATAAAAACCAAAGTCTACCTTTCGATCTACGCGCATCAGATTAAATTGACCTACATTAATGGTTGACATGGTATATATTTTATTGGTTATTTAAAACCTATTATAAATTTAGAATAATTCTGGTTGTTCGTCGTTAGGATCTTTAATTACTACTTTGGTTTCCCACTCCATTTCAATAGTTTTGTTATAGTCAGTAAGCTTTGTTCCGACAGCTTTCCAGCCCATTATGTCCACTATCTTACTTACTTTAAACTTAGCTTTTCTAATTTGTGCCCCCTTGCCAGTATTCACAACTAAAATTGGTTCAATAGATGTAGAAACTGCAGCTAAATAGTTACCATCACCTTCTTTTATACAGCAGAATGGAGATCTTAATGTAGTAGTTTCAATCTTAAAACGTTTAATATTAAATTGAAGCTTGTCCTTATCCAAGTAAACGGCTGTAACAACCTTTTCAGGGTTAAATTTTTCAATACTTAACACTTTCTCAGGATCAAACCTTTGAGATTGTTCTGTATCTATTACTTCATAATATCCGTCCTTAGTAAAAACCAGTAATTTTTCGTCTTCAAATGTACCTAAGTAAATACCTTTTTCTTCACTATTTAAACGTCCAAATTTGTCGTCAAACCATAGCTTACGACCAACCAATGTACTCTTGCCAGCTTCTTTTAAACGAACTGTTTTAATAGGATATTTAGTAACCTGATTGCCGACACTACTTCGACCTTTCACTTCTAAAGTTTCAAAATAGAAATCAAATTCTTTAATACGAGCTGAGCAATTTGGACTTAATATAATTTTAACCGATTCAGCTTCCCCATTTGCATTAACAGACATATAATGCACTTTGGACTTTTCTAAACTCTTGGCCAATGGGTACTCCTTATCGCGGGTAACACCTGTAACATTAAATCTTTTTGCATAGCTAATTCCACTAGCTCCATCTACATAAACCATATTATAGGTAGTACGCTCGTCGTTCTTTTGGAATACAGCAGCATGGATAATATCCTTACCTATGAATACCTTGTCCGATACCTTCACAACTTTCATGGATCCAGATTTAGTGAAAGCAATAATATCGTCATAATCGGTACAGTCACAAAGGAATTCATCTTTCTTTAAACTAGTACCAATAAAACCTTCTGCTTTATTTATGTAAAGCTTTGTATTTGCAATGGCAACTTGTTTAACTTGAATAGTATCAAATTCCTTTATTTCTGTTTTACGCTCTTTACCCTTGCCATATTTCTTTTGCAAGTTCTCGTAATAGCTAACAGCATAATCTACTAAGTTATCTAAATGATGCTTTGTTTCTTTAATATCTGCCTCTATACCTTTAATTTGTTGAATCAAATCTTCGATATCTAATTTATAGATACGTCTAACAGGCTTATCTGTTAATTTTAATAAGTCGGCACGTTCAATTGGCTTTTTGAATTTCTTTTTGAATGGTTCAAAAGCTTTGTCAATTGCATCAATAACCTTCTCCCAGTTCAAATGTTTTTTCTCTAATTCTTGGTAAATTTTTTCTTCGAAGAAGATTTTTTCTAAACTAGTAAAATGCCATTTGTCTTCTAATTCTTTTAATTGAATTTCAAGTTCTGCTTTTAATAAAGCTTTAGTATGCTCAACCGAATATTTAAGTAAATCAGTAGCACCTAAAAATTGTGGTCGGTTTTCAACAATTACACAGGCATTTGGAGAAAGACTAATTTCACAATCCGTAAATGCATATAAAGCATCAATTGTAATATCAGGAGAAATACCTGTTGCTAAATCAATTTGTATTTCCACTTCAGCTGCTGTTACATCGGTAACTTTTTTAATTTTGATTTTACCTTGGTCATTGGCCTTGGTAATACTCTCCATTAATTGAGTTGTTGTAACACTATATGGAACGTCCTTAATTAATAAGGTCTTCTTATCTAATTCTTCAATATGGGCACGAACCCTAACCTTACCACCACGTCTACCATCATTATAATTAGAAGCATCAATCATACCACCTGTTTGGAAATCAGGCAATAATTCAAACTTACGACCTCTTAAATGTTTGATACTGGCTTCTAATAATTCATTAAAATTATGAGGAAGAATTTTTGTAGATAAACCAACCGCAATACCATCAGCTCCTTGAGCTAACAATAAAGGGAACTTCATTGGTAAAGTTACAGGTTCGTTTTTACGACCATCATAACTTAAAGCCCACTCAGTTGTTTTAGCATTAAATGCAACTTCTAATGCAAATTTACTTAAACGAGCTTCAATATATCTTGATGCAGCCGCTGAGTCACCAGTTCGTACATCACCCCAGTTACCTTGCGTTTCTACTAATAAATTCTTTTGACCAATATTTACCAATGCATCTCCAATACTAGCATCTCCGTGTGGGTGATACTGCATACTTTGTCCAATGATATTTGCAACCTTATTGAATCTTCCATCGTCCATTTCTTTCATGGCATGTAAGATTCTACGTTGTACTGGTTTTAGTCCGTCTTCGATAGCAGGTACTGCTCTTTCCAAAATAACATAAGAAGCATAATCCAAGAACCAGTTTTTATACTGCCCTTGAACACCCGATTCGTTTTCTGTTACCCTGCTTAAATTTTTCTCTTTTGCCATATATCTAATTATTAGAGACGATGCGTGTCTTCACTACCGTCCGCTAAACTATTTAATTCTATAAAAACAATATCTGTGACTGCTGTTAACTCATGCCAAACATTTGCATTTATCAAAACCCTTGTGGGTGCATTCAATGTTATTGTCTCTTCTTTATTTGTTTCTAAATCCTTCCAATGCAAAATTGCGGAACCTTGCACTAAAAGCATATCCTCAGGATTTTTACCAGCCGAAATTCCTTTGTGATAGTGTTGACCACTAATCGTTCCAGCTTTTCGGTAAACTACTAAAAATTCACCTGTTCTATCCGTACTAAAATAATGGAGTGCACCTCGCTCATCAACTGCTTTAACATCTATTGAACTTATAGTTACACTCATTATTATATTATTTATGCTTCAACAGTTTCAACAATTGTTGTTGATCCACCTGGCATTTGTACGACCATATCTTTCCAACCTTTTGCCCAATCACCTACAAAAACAATTTTACCCTCATCAGCCAATGCCTTTAAACGATAAACAATAAACGCATCACCCAATTTTACTTTTAGCTTTGCCATAATATTTGATAAAGCACTCGGTAATTTTTGAGCATTCTTAGTTAACAATGACAATATCTCTTTATCATAGCAACCTATATTTAAACTAATTAATTTTTTGCCGCCTTCTAAAAATCGTACACCTTCATTTTCTTGACACAATTTCTTCCACTCGTCTGGATCTAATTCAAATTCACTTAAAGTAATTGGACGTGCTAATTTTTTAGCTTTTAAAAATTCTTTGGGTTGAATTTGGCTTAAATAAGTAGGATAAAATAATTGTCCTTTTTCATTTAAGAAAGGGAGATTATTTAAATATAAAACCTGAATACGTCCTTGGTATTCTTTAAACTGACTCATAAACCAGTAGTAGCCAGAAACATCATGCGCATTTTGACCCATCCAAATCCAAATGACTTCATTCTCATCATGGTTTAATGCATTTAATAATTGATGAACAGTTAATTTGTCATCAACAATATCTAATTGATCTGTATATGGAGAATATTCCAATACATTTTGCCACCAATCGCGTCTTGCTTGATAACCTTCAGTTTCATAAATATCTTGCAATGGGCCTACTGCGTAGTCGTCTTTAATTTCGATTACTTTACCAGCTAGGGTTTCGTCCAATTCAATGGCAGCTTCTAATGCAGCAATATCTGCTGTGTTAAACACTAAGTGTATCATGCGCTTTATCTAATTCTACTTTTAAATTATTGATAATAAAATCCTGGCGTTCTTGTGAGTTTTTACCCATATAATATTCTAACAAATGTTGAATATGATCGCCTTGTTCTAATATAACTGGAGCCAATTTAATATCGCTACCTATAAACTTTCCAAACTCGTCGGGACTAATCTCTCCCAATCCTTTGAATCGTGTTATTTCTGGCTTACTTCCCAATTCACTAATTGCTTTTTGTTTTTCGTTTTCATCATAACAATAAATAGTCTTTTGTTTATTGCGAACACGGAACAATGGAGTTTCTAAAACAAATACATGACCTCGTTTTACCAAGTCCGGGAAGAATTGCAAAAAGAAGGTAAGCATCAACAAACGTATGTGCATGCCATCCACGTCGGCATCCGTTGCAATTACAATATTGTTATAACGCAAGCCTTCTAAACCATCTTCAATATTTAGGGCATGTTGTAATAAATTAAACTCCTCATTTTCGTAAACCACTTTTTTAGTTAGTCCAAATGCATTTAATGGCTTACCTCTTAAACTAAATACTGCTTGGGTATCAACGTTACGAGATTTAGTGATACTGCCACTTGCTGAGTCACCCTCCGTAATAAATAAGGTACTTGCTTTTTGAGTAGCAATAAACATTTCCTTATTCTTTGCTGGCAAGTCGTCGCTTAAATGCACACGACAATCTCTTAATTTTTTATTATGCAAATTGGCTTTCTTCGCACGCTCATTGGCTAACTTTTTAATACCCGCTAATTCCTTACGTTCACGCTCGTTTTGTTCTATGCGCTTTTTTAAAGCCTCTGCAACTGCCGAATTGCGATGTAAAAAATTGTCTAACTCTTTTGATAAAAATTCAGTGACAAAATTCTTCATACTTGGGCCACCATCAGCAACGTTCTGAGAGCCTAATTTAGTTTTGGTTTGACTTTCAAATACAGGTTCTTGCACGCGAACTGAAACAGCCGCCACAATACTTGTTCTAATATCAGAAGCCTCATAATCTTTCTTATAAAAATCACGAATCACTTTTACATAAGCTTCTCTAAAAGCTTGTTGGTGCGTACCACCTTGGGTAGTATACTGACCATTTACAAAAGAGAAGATATCTTCACCATAATCATTGTTATGAGAAATAGCCACCTCAATATCTTCACCACTTAAATGCACAATTGGATATCTTAATTCGTCTGGATTGGTTTTACGTTCTAATAAATCCAATAATCCGTTCTTACTTACAAATTTTTTATCGTTAAAGTGAATAACTAAACCAGCATTCAAATAACAATAGTTCCAAAGTTGACTCTCGATATATTCATAAATAAAATGATAGTTTTTGAACACTGTTGAATCTGGCGTAAAACTTACCAATGTGCCATTTGATTCCGTTGTTTTAGTTTCCTTAGTCTCATTTATTAATTTACCTTTTTGGAAAGAAGCAGATCTACACTTCCCTTCTCTAAAAGCAGTTACTGTAAAGTCTTCACTTAATGCGTTTACTGCTTTAGTACCAACACCATTCAAACCAACCGATTTCTGGAAAGCTTTACTATCGTATTTCGCACCAGTATTAATCTTACTTACAACATCTACAATTTTTCCCAAGGGAATACCACGACCGTAATCTCGGATAGTAACCGTCTTATCTTGAATAGAAATTTCTACCTGCTTACCATAACCCATGGTGTGTTCATCGATACAGTTATCTATTACTTCTTTAATTAATACGTAAATACCATCATCAGGTGCTGTACCATCACCTAACTTTCCAATATACATACCCGGACGTAAACGTATATGTTCTTTCCAGTCTAATGACCTAATGGAGTCTTCGTTATATTCTGATGCAATCTTTGCTTCTGCCATAATTATCAATACTTTATGGGCATAAAATGCCCTAGTCTAGCTGCAAATCTAATTCTCAAACCTACTTAAGCAATCTAAAAACATGCAAAAATGGGCAAATGTGGATAAAAGGATTAAAGCATTATCTTTATCCCATCAAAAACGAAGCACCATATCCCATTGTTGACCTTGAATTTATCAAAAAAAAGGCAGTTGAACTAGAAGCAGAAAACCTAGAATTCCAGGATTTTTTAAGGAATTTTGACAGTTTAAGCCTAGATAAGGCGGTTTTTGAGCTATCTGAGGCCATTTCTCCAAAAATTGAATGTACCGATTGCGGCAATTGTTGCAAGAGTCTAATGGTGAATATAGACGAAGCTGAAGCAAACCACTTATCCGCACATTTGGGACAAACCAGAGCCGAGTTTGACGAAAAATACCTTGACAAAGGGGAATCTGGAAGAATGGTAGTGAATGCCATACCCTGTCATTTTTTAGTTGGGAATAGTTGCAGTGTATATAGTCATCGCTTTGCAGGTTGCAAAGAATTTCCTGCTTTTCATGTACCAGATTTTAATAAGAGGTTATTTACTACTTATATGCATTACGATAGATGCCCTATTATTTTTAATGTAATAGAGACCTTAAAAGTTGATTCAGGTTTCAAAACCATTTCTTAAAATTTCACATTTATTGATATGCATTTACAATTTGGAATTGATAACTTACTTGCAAATCATCCTCATTGGAAAAAGGAGCGTATTGGATTTTTGACAAATGATGCAGCAGCAACAAATCATGGAATTAAAAGTAGAAAAGCATTACAAGATGCTGGATTCAATTTGGTGAAATTATTTTCTCCCGAACATGGTATTAATGCAAATGGCATAGATGGTGCAAGTATCGCTAATGTTGTTGATGATATTACTGGCATTCCTGTAATAAGCTTGTATGGAGAAAAATTTATGCCTTCAGAAAATGACTTAGCTGACATTGATATCATGCTTTTTGATATTCCAGATGCAGGCACTCGTTTTTATACTTATTTATGGTCAATGACTTATTGGATTGAAGCCGCTGCAAAATACAATAAGCAAGTAATTATATTAGATAGGCCCAATCCATTAGGTGGAAATTTGTCATTTTCGGAAGGGCCAATGTTGGAAACCTCCCTTTCAAGTTTTATAGGAAGGTTTAGCATACCTATAAAACATCAATGCACACTTGGAGAACTTGCTCAATACTTTAATAAGAATCAAGAATGGAATGCTAATTTATCGGTCATAAAATGTGAAGGCTGGAATAGAGACCAATTGTTTTATGACTGGAATATACCTTGGACAAAACCTTCACCTGCTTTACAAAATATTGAAGCTACAATTTTATATCCTGGCCTTTGTTTTTTTGAAGCAACGAATGTATCAGTAGGTCGAGGCACCCCCTATTCCTTTGAATGGATTGGTGCAACATGGTTTAATCTACCAGCAATGGCAATGGTTTGGCAAAATATATTAAGAGAAGATTTTAAAATTGAAACTTTAAAATTGCCATTAACGAATGACGGGATTACTATAGAAACAAAAGGCATAAGAATTAAAGTAATAGATCCTTATCATTATGATGCAGTTTTAAATGGTTTGCTAATTGTGAAATTGGTTAGGGATTTACATCCACAAGATTTTAAATGGATGCCCTATCCTACTAAAGCAAATCCTAGTGGTGAAAACCATTTGTCATTATTATTGGGAATAGAAAATGCTGAAAAAATATTTGATTTGCCATTACAACAATGGTTACAACAAATTGGAAGATTATTGAAAGTGGAAGACTGGAAAAATAATATTATCCCCCATTTATTATACTCATAATGCAAACTTTAATTTCCATAAATAATGTAGCAATTTTAGCAAACCCAAAAGCTGGTGGTGGCAAAGCGACGAATACGGCTAAGTGGCTCTCTTCGCAATTAGCAATTTTAGGCATCGCCAATACCATATATAATGGCCAATGGCCGGATGATTTAGAAGAATTTAATTATACCGACTGTTGGATTATTGGCGGAGATGGAACCATTAATTATTTTATAAATAAATATCCAAATTGCAAATTGACATTAGCACTATTTAATGGAGGAACAGGTAATGATTTCGCATGGAAATTATATGGCGATGGAAATTTACAAGCTAGATTTAATCAAGTTATAAATGCAACACCAAAATTAATAGATGCCGGAAATGTTAATGGCAAAAACTATATAAATTGTATGGGTGTTGGCTTTGACGGGGAAGTAATACAGAGTATGGGTGCCATTCGTTTTTTAGGAGGATATTTTGGTTACTTATTAGCAGTAATTATAAAAATTATTGGATATAAGGAGCCAAATTTATTGATACAAACCGGGGACGTAGCTTTTAATAATAAATACTTATTGGCATTAATTGTAAATTCTTCAAGAGCCGGTGGAAGTTTTTTTATAGCACCAAATGCAGAAATAAATGATGGAGCATTAGATATGGTTTTATGTGAAGCGCTGCCAGTATGGAAAAGATTAATATATCTGCCAAAAATTAAAGCAGGAAAACACATGCATCTGCCAATTGTAAAACACAGACTAGGAAAAGAATTCAAAATAACTTGCGAAGTTGAAATGCCAATTCAGGTTGACGGAGAGTTAATATTTGCAAAGGAAATTAATATAACTGTATTAGCTCAACAGTTTTATTTCAGGTATTAAGCCTCATCCGTAACTTGGTTGATTTTATCTACCCTTTTTGTTCCTGCATATAATTCATATTCTAATAATCGGCAATCTATGGTCGCATTGAAAAATTCTATACGACGACTTGGCTTTAATCTAATTTTTTTAGCCAATTCTAAATTACCTGTAAAAATATAGCCAGTCATTCCTTTGCACTTATTTTTCATATAATCACCAATACGCGCATAGGTCGCTTCTAATTCTACTTCCTCGCCTAGTCTTTCACCATATTCAGGATTAATCATAACTACTGCACCTTCTTCTGGCTCTGGCATTTCGGTTGCTTCAAAATCACAAACTTGGAAATCGATTAAATCTTCTACTCCTGCTACTGAAGCATTTATTTTAGCCACTTTAATGGCATCTCTACTAATATCCGATGCGATGATCACTAAATTTGGTAAGTGCCTTATTTGTTCTTCTATGATAGTTCTTTCTTTTTCATACACTGCTTTGTCATATCCAAGCAAATGCATGAATGCATAATTTTTTCTAAACAAACCTGGTGCACGTTTTGTAGCTATTAAGGCCGCTTCAATTGCCAAGGTTCCTGAACCACACATTGGATTTACAAAAGCTCCAAACTTATTCCATTTAGTAGATAAAATAGTGGCTGATGCCAATGCTTCTAACATAGGAGCTCGTCCTGGTAATTTTCTATAACCATGTCTTGCTAACGAATCGCCGGAAGTATCAAGGAAAACCTCTGCTTCATCATTTTTCCAAAATAAATATACGACCGCACCTGATAATTCAGAACCTGTAGAAGGTCTTTTGCCACTTACTTCACGCATTCTATCTACAATTGCATCTTTAACACGAAGATTTGCAAATAAATTGGTTGAAATAGTATCATTGAACACATTGCTTATAACAGAAAAATAACCATCAGGCTGAATCATCTTTTCCCAATGTATCGTAACTAAATTTTTATGCAATTCATCTGGGTCATTGCAAATAAAAGTTTTCAAAGAATACATTACTTGACTTGCACAACGAAGATTTAAATTTAAGCGAATACAATCATTCACAGTACCTGTTAATTCAACACCAGTTTGAAAAACTCGATCTACGTCAAATCCTAAACCAATTACCTCAGCTCTTAGCGCTGGGGCTAACCATTTATTACAGGTGATGATAATTTTACTAGGGGTTGTGAATACTTGCATAAGGCAAACTTAAATCAATTAATTAAAAATGTCTGAAAACAAAAAATCCCCATCTTTCGATGAGGATTCTGAAGTTATTCTGTGGGAGCACACGGGTTCGAACCGCGGACCCTCTCGGTGTAAACGAGATGCTCTAAACCAACTGAGCTATGCTCCCTTTTCCCTTTTGAGGAGTGCAAAAATAAGGGGGAATTCGTAAACTCCCAAAAAAAATAACAATTAATTTAATTGAACCGCTGGAAGCCTAGTAGATTGGCTATCATAAACGAATAATTCTACTATTTCAAAGCTCCAATATTTGCTTAAAGGGGATTTTTCAAGGATATCTTTAACTTCCTTCTTTGTATTGGCATTAATTGTAATCCACGAATTTTGCGTCTCCATACTCACGGCATAGCTGTCAATAATGCCTTTATTTAATAAGAAATTTATATAAGTGCGGTGAGGTGGCACCAAAGTCATAAATTCCTCATCCATGTCAAATGATATAATTGCTTGATATTTTTTCATGTAGTACTAAGTTAAGTCAAGATACACAAAGCAAGAAGACAATTTTAAGATTTTTCGTCAATAGTAAATATTAGATTTATTCAAAACTCAGGTATCCAATCCTGCCACCTGAACCTGCAAAAAATGCAGCGCTCTTACTTGGTTGAGGCTGAACAACATGGAAACTATTATTTGATATTAATGACCAGTTTTTGCCACTGTTTTCTGAATAATCCACCCCAGAAGTACCGCAAGCAACCACCCTTTTGTTATCTATAAATGTAACCGAGGATCTATACCCATGTGGCATTGTAAAAGATGTATTAATTTGATAGGCATTCTGATATTTTATAAAAGCACGTGCAGCATCTGATGAAATAGTGTCCTTCATAAAATCACCTCCCACAATAATAAACTGGTTTAAATCTGGAGCAATGGAAATACTATTAGCCCCGGTCGTTTTTCCGCCCTGCATTATTGGTAAAGGCATTGCATTGCCGTCTATCCATAGCCTACTTGTTTTACCACCAGACACAAATACAATATCATTTTTTATGAACCCAATATTACTATTACTAGATGCAAAAAAAGCTTCCCCTTCTTTTAGTTTTGATTTCCAAAAACTACTAGGTGCTCTATCCCAATGTGCTCCTCTATCCTTAGTATTTAATAAAAATGGTGTGTCATTAATTGGATCCCCAATAATAGATCCATTTTGATAATCCCTAAAAGCAACTGCATCTAAAAACATACTGGTATCGGCATTCTCATACACTTTAGTCCAATTCTTGCCGCCGTCTAATGTTTTTAAAATGACCGCTGGAGCTGCTACTGCTACTATTAAAGCTTCTTTTTCATCCCATGCATGAATGGCTCTAAAATCTCGGGTCTCATATCCATTAACCTGAGACCACTCAAAACTTTCGCCTCCATTAATTGATTTTGCAATACTTCCTTTGCTCCCACTAGCCCAAATCACTTTTTCAGAAGGTACTGACAAGCCTCGAATACTAACTCCTTTTTTTTCTGTCAATATTTTAATAGAAGTTTGCGCTATTAATTGATGTGCAGATAATAATATTAGAGCGAAAACAATTTTAGAAATACGCATAGTTTTATTCATTTTTGCATTTTAAAGATACGATATGATACCTTATTGGATGAGTAGAACCCAATTAATGTTGGGAGATGATAATATGAATTCTTTGATGAGTAAGAATGTACTTATAATAGGTCTTGGAGGCGTAGGTGCCATTTGTGCCGAAATGATTGTGAGAGCGGGTGTTGGAAAACTCACGATTGTTGACAATGACAAAGTAGATGCAAGTAATATTAATAGACAAATACAAGCATTACATTCCACTGTAAATATGCCCAAAGCACAAGTGTTGTCTGCTAGATTACTAGATATAAATCCTGAGTTGGATTTGACCGTTTTAGAAATGTATATCAAGGAAGAAATCACGACCAATTTACTAGAATCTGCCCACTGGGATTATGTTGTCGACTGCATTGATACACTATCATGTAAAGTGTTTTTAATTAAGAAATGCTTGGATATGAAACTCCCAATAGTAAGTTCTATGGGAGCAGGTGGAAAAGTAGACCCCTCTCAAATAACCGTTACTGATATCTCAAAAACCAAGGTATGTAATTTGGCAAGGTATGTAAGAAAGAGATTGCAAAGTTTAGGGGTAAAAAAGGGGTTGAAAGTGGTTTTTAGCCCTGAAAAAGCCGATCAAGATAAAATCATAGTGACCGAGAAAGCCTTTCCTAAGAAATCCATTATAGGCACCTTAAGCTATATGCCAGCTATGTTTGGTTGTACAGTGGCTAGTGTGGTAATAAGGGATTTAATGGCAACTGATTGATTTATACCCTAAATTTCTTTGAATTAAGCTTATTTTATCCTTATTTTGCACCTCCAATTGGAAGCTCCTGGTTCGGTAGCTCAGCTGGATAGAGCGTCATCCTTCTAAGATGAGGGTCATTGGTTCGAATCCAATCCGAATCACCAATTCTACTTATAACCCATTGTTTTTCAATGGGTTATTTTTTTTAACTACCCTCTTGTAGCAAACTCGTCAGCAAAATAGTTGATTTCAAGTTTATTTAAAGTGTGTTTTCAGTTGAATTTGGCAACTGATTGCTTACACGTTGCTGGTACTGTTTCAACATACTTTTTACCGCACCTTCCTTGTTTTTCTTGATATAGGTTTCAAAAGATTTTAGTGTGACGTGTGAACTCACAACCATGATGTCTTTGTAATCACACCCAAGATTTACAAGAGTGGTTATAAGTGTTCTACGTCCACAATGATTGGTTAACATTGTATATCGTGGCACCATCTCAGTTTTGATTTCACCACCACGATTGTATTTGATTTGTATTTTTCTATTCAACCCTTTTATCATCTTACCAAGTTCTTTTAACCCATCATTAATTTTTTGGTCTGATATTCTTGGAACATCATTGTTATACTTTTCAAATATTTTCTTTGATTGTGGAAATAGTGGTATCACTGCTTCATTACCCGTCTTCTTATTTACAATTACTACAACCTCCAATCCATCCTTATCAATATCACAAAACGATGTTAGGTCTGATATACGAACGCCACTCCAACACATCAATAAGAACTGGTCGCGTATTCTATCAAGTCGGGGGTTATCAGTTAAATCCAATTCCTCCATTTCTTTAAGTTCTTCTTCGTCTAAGGCAATGTTATTAGCAGCTTCTTCGGGTATGGTTATATTGTATTTTTCAAATGGATTAAATGGTAGAATGCCATCTGCTACAAGTACTGAAAAAAAGGCTTTAAGACACTTTAATCGTCCACTAGCAGAGTTTAGTTTTTTCTGCTCTACCTTTAAAAGGAACTGTTGAAAATTCTTTACAAATGTCTTTTCAAGGACTGAGATATTCGTCATCTTTATTTTATGATGTTTACAATAGGCTTCTAATCTACTTACAAGTCCAGCGTGATTTTTTAACGTGCCAGTACGGTACATCTCACCATCATTAAGTTCATAACCATCAATCCTTCTTTGGATAATACTTTCAATAATAGGTATTAAATCAAACACCTCTTTCTTTTTTTCAAAGTATTCACTGGCATCTAATTTACTTTCAAGGAACTTTACAATATCATCTTTGGTGGGATAGGTTTTGTGCTCCTTTTGAAACTCCAAGTAGAATTGGTTTAATCTCGTTTTAAGAGTGTATAACTCACCTTCAATGGTGCTATTCCATTGTTTTCCCTTACCTGTTTTAATCCAACCATTTTCCCAATCCTTCAAAGGTATTTTATCAATGGGCAACGCATAAGTAAATCTATCCACCCCATAGTAGTTCACTGATACATTTATAGAACCAGTTTTTCCATCACTGCTTTTTCGTATGTAATAACTTACGCCCACTTAAATTTAGATGTGTATTTTGAACGAATACCATTTTTCGCTACTGTTAGGTCATGTTCTGTAACTAATACCTTTCTACCAATACCACGATTTACAAGTATACCTTCCTTCACCCACCTTGAAATCGTATTTGCAGTAACACCAATTAAATCAGCAGCCTGTTCTCGTGTTAGCACATTACTACTTTTTAGTAGACGCTCTTCAAGTAATTTAAACTCACTGGCAACCACATCTCTTATGGTTGATTGTAAATCCTCTTTTTGTATCAAATACATTGGTGTATTATTCATTTGAATTGTTTTAAAATTATTAAATAAGGTGACTAGCAAAAGCCAGTCACCCAATCTGTTTATGCAGCATTTTGCAACACATTTTCAACTCCACTAGTTCGCTCAGATAATATCTTCTCAAAACGTTTTTCACTGAACTCAACACTTTCGTGGTCCACGTCAAAACCAATTACATTTCTTCCCATTGATAGTCCTACACCCACCGTTCCAGTTCCTACGAAACCATCCATAATCGTATCTCCAACACTTGAATAGGCTTGAATAAATGGTGTGTAAATGTCCTCACGACACGGAGCATCATGTTGAAAATTCTTATCCACTGCTTCACGTTCACTTTGGTTGTAAGTAGCAGTTTGTATCACATTGGTAATGCAGCTTTCAGGTGAAGCCATATAAAAACCACCACTTTTGGTTTTTTTGATTTGGTAATCTTCGGTAGACGATTTTTTCATCACATCTTGGTAATATGGTTCCGCACCTGGCTTACAAGCAACGATAATACGTTCATAAGAATTGATAAATCTGTTTGGATGTGGCGCGTATTTACTATTGTTCTTAGCCCATATGTTTACATCCAAAATAATCCAACCATCTTTTTCAAGTGCTAACTCAACCTTACTGCAAACTCCTTTATATCCATTGCGGTATGTTTCACCTAGTACCGTTACCATCACGCCACCTTTTACAAGTTTTCGTTTTTTCTCTTGGCAGAACAATACGAAATTTTCAACATACTGCTCAACTGTTTTCTCCCAACCATGGCATAAGTCATCTTGGTTCTTGTATTTTCTTAGCCATAGATACGGATGTGAATCAATGCACAATCTGACACTCTCATCCTCAACCTCACTCATATCCATTGAGGATTGGTTATACAATTGATACCAGACCTCATTAGAAGAACCTTCCTTCATCTCCAATTGTCTTCGCTCTTGGTTGTTGACTTTGTCCTCTTTTGTTTTAAGTAAATCCCAAGCCTTGTGAATTGAAATCACACCTTCGTTTAATTTTTCAAGAACACCCGTTGCTTTTGGATTGTTGTTCTCGTTCCAATAAACAAACATCAACTTACGTAGGTTTGCAGGTTTCAAATCAAGTCCAAGTACCGCACAAGCAAGTAGGAATTTATCCTTACCCACCTCACCAAACTCTTCCTCACTAAGTAAGTCCTTAAAACCTAACAAATCACGTTTCTTACCTTGACTTGTACCCACCAATCCAAAAAAGTGTTCCACAAGAGATGCCGTCTCAATCAACGAACGTTTAATGCACTGATTTACCTTCATACGATAATCTAATACCTCCTCGTCAGTGATATTGATTACAGTACATTCTAGTTCAGTAATACCTGCATCACCTGATACAAGATACCTTACTACACCATCTACGATGTAGTTAACATTTTTACGTTTTACTACTGTTATGGGTTGTTTCTGCCCATAAGATTTCATAGTGAACTGCATTGCCACTAAATTTCCCACTGCATATTTGTTTTCAATAAGTGGGTGAACTTTTAAAAGTTCTGTTGAGATATTCTCAACGCTTTTTTTACCTGCCATTTTTATTTATTTTTGAGATTATAAAATACATATTAAAATTTTCCTACACTCTTGGAATACGTCAGTTTAGGGCAAAAAAAAGGGGCTTGAAAATTGCTCTTCAAAAAAATTACCTCCCATTTTAATCTTATGCTACTGCAATCCATATTGTGTTTTATAATGTTTCCATAATTCAATGGTAGCAAATGCATCAACATAGTTTGATTTTGCTTGGTACTTAACCTCTACCACCCATTTTTGTTCTCCCTTTGAAAGTAAAATATCAATTAGCACTCCATTATACCTTTTTTCACGCAGAGCTAAATAACCCAACGTCTCAAACATCTTTACGTTCAAATCCTCAATCATCATACCCTGCATACCAAGTGTTTTATTAAATGAACGAGCCCTATTGCCATCATCCTCAACCCAATAGGCTTTGATTAATTCATACTTAGCCTTCGTAGATGGGTTGGTTGAGTTTGTGAAACTATATTCAGGAAACATATAAGACATACTACGTCTTAAACGCACCTTCAAATATTCTATGTAACTAACCAAGTCCTTTGCATTTAACTTACCATTATATCCTTCAATCGTTTCAAGTGGATTTAAGTATAAATCACGAAGACGATTTTGGTTAGATATAAACTCTTCAATCATCTCATCTCTTATCTCCTGTAACACACCCCATGAATAATTCTTAGGATTTTGGAGATAATGTCTTGCCATCTCTGTATCCATCTTCTCAAACTCACCCGCCTCTTTGAAAATTAAAGTAGGTACCATATCCATTTTGATTGCACCTGCTTTACCAAGTAGTGCTAATACCTCATCATCAACGGCAGTGTAGCCGTAGTTAGTAATATTGGTTGGGTTGTTTAATAACATTGCTTCTAATTTTTTACAAAGATAAGGTAATTCGGTTCAATATTCCAAATATATAGGAAATTTTATTTTTGATAGGTAGTTTATACCTAATTTTAAAACCAATACCCGTCCTGCCCCTATACCTGCCGGCAGTGTCGGGGGTATTTCCTGCCTTATAAACGCATTTGGGGTGTTTTTATTACCCGTTCAATTCCACGAACCAATACCGACTGGTTCCAATGGCATCTAAACTTTTGTACGAACCTAAGATAACTAAAAAATAAATTTTGGGATTTTTAACCTGTAATAGGGATTTTGGTGTGAACCAAAGTATTTATTGTTTTACCATGAAGGATTTATTCCTTAAAGGATTTTCCATATCCTCTTGGTACTAATAATACTTAACAAATGAAAAACAATCACTACCCCACTTACCATCAAATCCTAACCATTAACAAAGAAGGTAACTACGAATATATAAGAACAGGTGCTACACTCAATAATCAATATTACCTATCACTACCCGTTATATTGGGATTATACGATACCAGTGACCCAACACTACGTAAGTATCTAAAAAAATATGGTAAAAGCACAGATAGTTTCCTTGCAGATAGCAGGTTGTTTATACAGGAAGAATTTTTAAAATCCCATAAGTTCCATTTAAGACCCAGTAACAAAAGTTCTTACCATCCCTATCAAAAACAAAATATCGTTGGTGCTAAAATACCTTACATCATTACCACTAAATCCTCTACCAGTCAACAACAACTTATTAGTAATAGCAGTTGCAACAGACAACTCATATTAAAAGAATTAAAACAAATTGATTGGGATTTATTCATCACCATCCAAACCAGCAGTAAAACCACACAGGACTATTGGGATATGACTATGTTAAGGTTTATTGATTTAATGGGTGCTCACGTAGAAAATGATGGTGTTATGGCAGCATACTCAACTGAATATAATTTTGAACCAGTTGACGAAAGAATATTAAAATATAAATCCAACCACAGACATATTCATATCCTCTTGAATAGAAATAAAGAAATCATACATCTTGAAACCATTAAAGAACTCATGACTATTTCAATGAATAAAGGAAAACTAAATCCAACAGAATACCACGTATCGGTATATGATAAGACAATGTGGGCTACTAATTATATTCTAAAACAATATAGTATTACAAAAAGTAATTTTTCAATTGTAGTACCAAGTAAAGAATTACTTAATGGGCATACCAATGTCTCTTGATAAACTATGACTTTGCAATCATCCTTAGTTGAAATATTTTGTTTAGCCAGATACCTTACCCCCATACTAACATTATCCTCCAACCATTTTTAACGACTATCGTTTGTCTTCTCCGCTATGTTTCCTTATTATCCCAAAGGTGCAGATACTCCTACGAATTAAAGTGGTTCTTGTTGCTCAACTGAGTTGCTCCCCACCTGATATATCCTTTTTCTGTCGGTTATGTCGTTGTTAAAATTTACGAAATTTTACCCGTAATAAAAAATCCTGATGAAAGTTTTTTGAATAAATTTCTAAAATTTGTTTGTCGTGAATAACTGGTTGGTTACAAATACTAGCACTAAGTCCTAAATGCTAGTTGCTGCTACTCTAAGCAATAATTTTACTAGTAATTGCTAGTATTTCTTTACTGTGGAAATATGATACTCTTCGTGAAGTAACCACCATTTATTTTCAAAATAAGACGACTGGTTGAACTTTCAAATCAAGTGTGAAGGTATTTATAATTAAATATATATCAATGAAATTAAGAACTCTAATTGAAGAAAAACCCAAAAGAAAATTGAAGATGATTGTTACCGAGACCCAGTTCCGTATACTTGCAGAAAACGTCATCCAACTCCAAGAACAAAAACAAATAAAAAACACTTACCTAATAAAAAGTACCAACAATGAGAAGAAGAAATAACAAAACAAGGTACCAAGATAAGGTAGTGTTTGTATTGGATGCCAACTCTCAAAACAGAAATACCCCAAATACGAAGGACACCTATGACTACGTCAATAATATGTTGGAAATAATGCTCCGTAAAAACAATGTTTCCACCGATACTGTATTCATGGGCGGTTCCAAACATGATTTATGTATGTGGTTGAGTGGAATACTAGAATTTTATACTTTTTCAACAATTGAGGTTGAAGACAATACCTATTCATATTCAAAAGACAAAGATTTTATGTTGCCAAAGAACTTTCGTTAAATGCACAACGTCCAAGTCCAAAAATTATACTGGCAATCTGTAGTCTTTTAATAACAGTTGCCAGTATTTTTTTGTTATCACTTTATTCAAATTTTAAATAAGTTAAAAACCTCTAGAAAAGCGTTAAAATTTAATAATTACGCAAATTTCAAACGTTCGTTTAAAATTCGCTTCAACCAGTTCATTACCTTAGCTAAAACCTATTAAAATGGAAAAATACATCGGCTATGTAAGAACTAGTACTGGTAAACAAGTCATTGGTCTTGACGAACAAACCAACAAGATTTATCAATTCATCCAATCAACAGGTGACACCTTAGTTGAAATAGTCACCGAACAACAAAGTGGTAAAAATAACAATCGTGTTAAATTAGAATACGCCACCAACTTATGTATAAAACACGGATATACCTTATTATTTACCAAATTAGACAGGTTGTCCCGCGAAGTGGAGTTCTTATTCACTCTGAGGAACAAAGGCGTAAAATTGAAATGTATTGAACTTCCGGAACTAAATACATTAACACTCGGTATATTCGGTAGTGTTGCCCAATGGGAACGTGAATTGATATCATCAAGAACAAAAGCAGCACTTAGTCAGGTTCGTCTTCACAAAAAACTCGGCACACCCGAAAACCTAACCTTAGAAGCTAGAACCAAAGGTGCTCAATCCATCAAATCCAACCGATTAGAAAACGAGAACTGGAAAAAGGCTAAGATGTTTATAGACCACTTCCAAATGAAACACGGTTACATCAACTACAACGAAATATCAAGACAACTGAACCAAAATGGTTACAAAACCCGTAACGGTTGTAAGTTCTCATCAGGTATAGTTAGAAGGCTGGTGTAAAAAAAGAGGATGGTTATTTAAAACCACCCTCTTGAAATTCAACGTTAAAGTTTTTTTATGGCCTCAAATGTTATTTTATACTTGTTTTGAACATTAGTACCAACATAATCTAAATCTATTTTATAATTTCTACTCTTTTTGGCTATAGTACTGTTAAAATACATAATAATACCATCATCTACTTCTTCAAATTTCAAACTATTAACATCAAAACTATATATATTTTTTAAAATATATAGTTTATCCTTTTTAAATTTCTCATCATCTTTAATTGCTATATAAATTTCATTGTTTATTTCACAATTTGGCAAACCTGCTGAACCATCAGCATTATACAAAATCATGTATTTTAACGTACAATAATTAAAAGTTTTTGTATTCTCAGTTGATGCAGAAGAAACTAACCTTAAAATTTCATTTTTTAAGGTAGTCGTTTTGTATTGAAAAACAGATATTTTCCCTACATCAACTTGAGAAAATGAACTAGTAATTCCAAGAAAAATAAAAAGAAAAGTAAGAATTCTGTTTTTCATATTATTGAGGAATTATAATTGAAAAATGAACATGCGTATTATGATTTGGTATATCATGCCCTAAATATGTTCCAAATTTAAATGAATTGCCTGAACCCGCCAAAATTTTCTCTAATATATGGATATTGATTTAATGCAGATTGTAAAGACAAAGTTAGGGACGATGACCCACTTATTGCAATACCATTTATCGCACCAATGTCAATTGCTGCACCCGAATGGTGGTCTGATAATTTAGGATTACCTTTGTCATCAAAATAAGGATGCCCATTTGTAGTTGCAGTTATCACAACTGAACTAATAACTTGCCTATCTTCAATAACAATATCCAACGCTGTTTTTAAACATTCTAAAGTCCTAACATTTACTTGTTGATTTGAAGGCGCCCCGTCTTTGGTATCTTTGAAATATACATTTACAATCAAGACAACTCGACCAAATAATTTATATTATAAAAAAATGTTGGTGATTAATAGGATGGATATTATAACCCATCCTATTAATTAATAAAAATTAAAATATTTTTGATGAAAAAAACAATACTTATTTCATCTTAAAATTTAGTATTAGCTTATAAAGAACAGCAAAGTTAACAATAATGAAAAATATAAAAGATAGTAAAGGAACAATTTCTTTGAATGTATAACTAGCATCATTAATTTTATAGTTTTTAAATAAAGAAATCCCTACAATTGAAATCATAAAAATAGTTCCTAAAGTTCTTAATAAATTTGGGAATATTTCAATATATTTTTTTGTACTAAAAAGTAATATTGGAGAAAATAATCCCACAAAACTATATAATGTATAAATTGAAAATGGATTAATAAACCCAGCCAACATCCATATTATCAAAGGTAAAGTGATTCCATTAGAACCTGCAAATAATAAATAATAAGATATAGTCTGTAAAATTGGGGAAAATATAAAATTTGACTTTTTAATTAAATTCATAATATATTTTTTAACAAGGTCCGTGACTTGAAGCGGCATTTGAAATACCAATGTTTGCATTACTATCACCAGAGTTACTAAGATTTTTCAGTTTCAAATTTAAAGAATTAGGAGTGAATGTAGGCTGATTAAAATAAAATAATGTATAAATATTTGGCATTATATTTAAATTTCCTCCACCTGCATTAAAAACACCGAGTGCAAAATCAGTACATAAAAAAATCACTATAACTCTTAGAATAATATCTAACAATGAAACACATAAAAACAGTAGGTTTTAGAGTAGTATGTGCTTGTAATGAATGACTTAGATTTAAAATTGCAACTAATATCCTTAGAACACATTCTACAAAAAGATTAAACTACTTTAAAAAAAATAATTGTTACCATTTGTTAATTCAATTGAGGTGATTTAAGTGCTACAAATTTTTATATTATCATCTCAACAAAAATCTACTGGTACAACCTTTTTTAAATTTCAATGAAGTTACACACCGATATATCACCACCGATGTTTAATCAATGATACTACCCCATTTCGTAGCAGAAATGTCAGCAACCCAACCTCATTTAAACGATTGTAGATTGATGAAAACGGATAAAATTAATCTATTTAGGTTTAAATGATGGTTTTGTATCATTAGTAAATCATTGGAATACAACAAAATAATCCAATCCGGATCACAAAGCCTGTCACGAAAGTGACAGGCTTTTTTAATGCAAAGCCGCGAAACAAGCTTGCTTGATTGAGCGGATGAGTATTAAAAAAGCAAACTAAACGCGAAGCGTTTAGTTGAAAGGCTTTGGGTAAGCTCCACTAAAGGGATGCCGACGTAATGAAATGAAGTCGGCAATCTTAATCTCTTACACCAGGCAATGTCTCAAAATCAATTGGCACATGCTTGCCTACTGCTGGTCTAGTAATAACATCCCCTGCATTAATATTTTTTAATTTCTTAAACCCTCCAGTAAACATATAAAACTTTCCATTTTCAACACCAGCTCCATAATCAAAACGCAGATGTGTTTTATAGTTTGCAGTAGTAGTAAACTTAGCCTCGGTTAACTCAATCCAATTCCCATTAAAAGTAATTGCCCATTGATTACTGTAATATGCTTTAAAAAAATCATCTCCATTGTCTCCAAAATTTTCTACAAATGCATATAAATGTTTGAAACCTGTTTTAGTATCTGTTTTATTTTGCGTCCATTTAGAAAGTAAATGCCATTTATAATTATCTTCAGGTGCAGCAAAGTATCCAACATAAGTAGCGCTATCACCCACTAAACTAGCAATACCAGTTAAAAAGCGATAAGTCCTATTGGTAACCCAGGGATAAACTAAATGACTGTGTCCACCTGAACCTTCATCGCCAAAGTCACCTGTAAAAACATTTGTTCCTTTTTTATTTAAATGAACAATGTAATCATGAGGAATTTGCTTAGGATCATCTGTCTTAAATAAACTCCAAATTGAAAATATAAAACGACGTTCATGAGGATTATTAATTTGAATACCACCATAGCCACTATGGAAACCATTGGTCTCATAATAAGCATTCACGGAATTAGCTACTTCGTCTGGAACATTCACTTCGGTATAAAACCATTTAACTGCACTATCACCTGGAACAGTATATCTTAAGTGAGTTGAAGCAGCTCCTTTGTAATTTGATTTGTTAAATAAAATTGTAGCTAGTGAACTTTTTTCAATAGTTAACGAAGTAATTAAAGGAAACCTATCTCCATTAATCCCTTTAATTTCAACAAAATGATAACCAGAATCTTTAATTGTATTAGCCCCTAAAGACAAGATAGTATCCCCCTTTTTAACAGTAATATCCTGCGCTTTATTATTGTCCAATTTAACAGACAGAACACAATTTGTAATTACATTTTTAATATTAAGTAATAACTTTAATCCTGTTGGCATATTTACATAAAAATAAACTTTGGCAACTCTTTCTTTATCTGACCAAGGAAGAATCCCTAGCTTATTTATAAATTCAATTGTATCGGAATTTGGCTTTGGATTTGTATACGCATTGTTAAAGGCCGGGACAATAATTTTAGTAGTACTCTGCCCTTTTACAGTTAATGAAATAAAACAAATTAAGCATATAAAAGTCAAATGGGAAAGACGCATATAAAAGCATTTATTATTGATGTTTAAATATAGCAATTGTATGTTTCATTGATAAGAAAATTATGTTATTTTTAAGGATATTATTTAAAATCCAATGTACCCTTTGTATTATATCTACTTTATGAGCCAATTATTTTGGACGGCCTTGACAAAGCTTAAGCCAACGCAAAATTGGGGTGTAACCTATTTAAAGAATTTGGAGATAAAATATAATGGCAAATTTGATGAGCGTGTAATAAAAAAGGTGGCAAAATACCAAAGTATTCAATTACATTTTGTTGCAGCTACTTTTGCAAAATTGTTTAGTAGAAACATATCCTATCACGAAAAGGAACTCAATATTAAATACTTTACAATGACTTCATTGTACGACGATTTAATTGATGATTCCAAAGCTGACGAGGCATTATTAAACCAAATATTTTACCACCCTGAAAAAGTTAATCCTGCTTCTTTTAATGAGCGTGTACTTGTTGCGTTGCATATGGACTTGTTGAATCAGGTGGTGGACAGGGCTGATTATTGGTATGCAATGGAAAATATACATATTGCACAAAAGGATTCTTCATTACAATTTGATAACAATACAAGTGTAGAAAAGATAATTGATATAACAAAGCGCAAGGGAGGTTATAGTTTGTTAATGTGTAGACATTATTTATTAGATCCTAAATTTAAGGAATTGGATGAATGTTGGTACACACTAGGTGGACTAATTCAAATGACCAACGATTTATACGATACTTATAAAGACACGCAAGAAGGCATAAGAACTTTTGCAAATCAATTACAAAACATTGCCGAAATTGAATCCATTTATCAAAAACAAAAAGATACTTTAAGACTACAAATACAACAACTTCCAATATCAAATACAAAGAAAACTGAATTTTCAATCCTAATATCTATAATACCTTCATTTGGTGATATCGCTATCTCGCAATTAAAAAGAATACAAGGGAATTCATCTTCTTTACCTAATTTCAACCAAATCAAAAGAAAAGAATTGATCATTGATATGGAAAAACCATACAATATATTTAGCCTTTTTTATTTTGCGTTTAAAAATGGGAAATTATGGATGTGAAAATTGAAGCAAGTTGGAAAGAAGTATTGTCACCCCTTTTTGAAAAGCCATATTTCTCACAAATTACGGCTCATTTAAAAACAGAAAGGGCTTTAAATAGAACCATCTTTCCAAAGGGATCATTGATATTTAATGCATTTAATCAAACTACATTTGACGAAGTTAAGGTGGTTATACTTGGGCAAGACCCTTACCATAACCCCGGTCAGGCAATGGGATTAAGCTTTTCTGTCCCCAAAGAGGTTAAGCCTCCCCCTTCATTGGTTAATATTTATAAGGAATTAAATAAGGATATTGGGATGCCTATTCCAATTACTGGCGACCTGACTAAATGGGCTACACAAGGAGTATTATTATTAAACGCCGCATTAACAGTTAGAGCAAATGAACCTGCTAGTCATAGTAAAATTGGATGGATGGATTTTACTAATGATGTTATCCGAATTATTTCTGAACAAAAAAAGGAAGTAGTTTTTATATTATGGGGTAACTTCGCCCAACAAAAACAAGTATTAATTGATGCCACAAAGCATAAAATATTAAAAGCTGCGCACCCTTCTCCACTAAGTGCTCATAATGGATTTTGGGGATGTAAACATTTTAGTAGTACCAATCAATACTTGACACAGCATAACAAAACACCAATAGACTGGATGCCTTAAAAGCATTAAATGAATTTATATGAAATTGATTAAGAATATAATAGGAAGAATACTTGCATTTTGGGCTTTACTAATGTTTGCAATTACTATGTTTATTTTCATGTGGTTTTACATTCCATGTGCATTTTTACCAGAGCCACACAAAACAAGATGGCATCGTATTATGTCTCAGTTTTGGATGGGCCTATTTATGATTTTATCAGGAATTAGATTCTCGGTTAAAGGAAAGGAAGTATTTGACGGATTAGAAAACGCGGTGGTGGTTTGTAACCATAATAGTCTATTAGATATTCCGGTAAGTTTCCCTTTTTTACCTAGAGCCAATAAAACTATTGCGAAAAAATCATTTTCTTATATTCCAATTTTCGGATGGATTTACACTTCGGGAACCGTTTTAGTTGACAGGAAAAACAATAAAAGCAGGCAAGAAAGTTACGAGAAAATGAAGCATGTATTAACGCATGGCTTAGATATGCTTATATACCCAGAAGGAACTAGAAACAAAACAACAGCTCCATTAAAATCTTTTTATGATGGTGCATTCAAGCTGTCAGTGGATGCTAAAAAACCAATTGTGCCAGTAGTTTTATTAAATACAAAAAGAATGTTACCTGTTTCGCCTTCAATGTATTTAAAGCCTGGGAAAATTGAAATGCATATTTTACCAGCCATATTTCCACAAGAAAAAACTTCGGATGAATTAAAGAAAGAGGTATTTGATATTATGGGTGTTTACTATTTGGCTAACAACAAAGATTAGTAAGAGGTTGAAGAAAAGGTTCTGCTACGATTAATTTTCAAGTCTCTTAATATACCCGATTTAGGGTTTACAGTTATACTAAAGGATTTATACATTCCAATTGGTGTTATATTAATTGCCAATTGCCAACAGTGCATTTCACGTGTTACAAACATACTCATTTGCTGGATACTCATTTTTTCTACATCCACATATCCTGTTGCACCTATTTTCCATTTAGGCGTTAAACTAAAGTCTCCATTCAGATTTAAAGAAGAATAGGTTTGTAATTTAAAACCAGAATAATCAGGCTTCATAATACGACTAAAGTTAAATGAATAAGAAACAGTCAAAGTCCAAGGAATATTAAAGTCTGTAAATTCAGCAGGATTGGCTTTTACATATTGCAATTGTCTTTGTTGTTCCTCAGGAGTCATGAATGGGTCTAATGGAATTTCTTTCTTTTTCTTAGCATCAGCTTCGTTAGTGGCTTTACTTTTAAAAGAAGTTGAGAATGAAATACCACCATTTGTAATATTTCCGAACTTAAACTTAGTAGGATCAATATCCAATTTGTTTACACGAAATCCTTGCTTATCGGTTGCATATGGATCTAACATAACCGATGAACTAATATTGATGATGTTAAATAATAATGTTCTTGCATAGAAATTAAAATTCCCTAATTGAAAACTATCTGCCAAGAAATTAAAATTTGAATTGAACCCAAAGCCTTCAATTAATTTAACTTTTTTGAAATTAGTGCCAGTGGTATCTCCTTTGTCTTTAACCTTCATTTCTAAAATATTGTCAACACCAAAACCTAAACCACCAAATGTGCCTTCCGAATATCCGCCACCCATTCCTATACCATCAAATTTAGAAAAACGATATCTTCTACCTGAAGAATCAACCTGTGCAGTGTAATGGTAAGAAGAAGCTAAGTCGGGCGTATAATTAAAACTTATGGTAGGTCTAATTTCATGACGAATAGCTTCCACATAATCACCTTTTACTTTATACGTACCAAAAATTCTGCTTGCTGTTCCTACACTAAATGTAACGTGAGCAGCATTATAAAAGCCTTTGTAAATTGTTGTATCAACTTTTTTAAGTTTAGAATTCCAATTTAAAATATTTTGTTGTCCAAACCACTTGTCTTCTAAACTCACAGAAGGAGTAATTGTTATAGGCCCTAAACTTGGCAATGACAATGAAATTGGTACACTATGAGTGGCGCCCCATTGCATAGTATCCAATAACCTTTTCATATTGATAGAAGAATCGTAAAAATTAACTTGGTTTTGGAAAGATCCATTATATCCGATACCAATTTTCTCATACCATTTAGGTGCACCTATTTGATCTTTCTTTTGGAAAGGATAAATGGTCAATGCGTTAAAGTTGATATTGGGCAAGCTTAAACTTACAGTTCTTTGATTGGTATTTTGGCTATGATTTAAGTTGACAGATAAGTTGTATAAATTATTCCAAGTTTTTGCGTATGAAATGGATGAGCTTAAACGGTTTTGATAGTTTTGATAAGGATTATTAAGTAAATAGGAATTGTACTTAGAACTACCAAAATTTACATTGGCCGAAAAACTAGTCCCAGGTAATGCCCTATTGTCCATTTGATGACTCCAGTTTAACATAAATGTTTGTCCACCCGAAAACTCTTGGGCACTTGTAGTACTTCGATTTAATATTTTAGTGTTTTGTAAAGACAAATTAAAATTTCCTAAATATTTATAACGCTGAATATATTTAGTATTCAAATTCATGCTCCATCCACCATAAGAATAAATATTTGCACGAACAGTAGCGTCAACATTATCACTTAAAATTTTATAATAACCTAGGCCTTCTAATCCTAAACCAAAATCTTCACTTGAAGAAAAAGCAGGAGCCATTAAGCCAGAATGCCTTCCTTTGGTTAAAGGGAAAATTGCAAATGGTAATTCTATCGGAATAGGTACCCCTTCAAACTCAGGATAGATTGGCCCCGACACGCCAATTTTATCAGTAATGATTTTTAATTTGTTTGTAACAAATGCAAAATGGGGTTCGTCTAAATTACAAGTAGTGAATTTTGCTTTCCAAGCAAATGCTTCGTCTTTGCTAATTTTTTTCATTGTATTAGCATTCACATAAATCTCACCTTGTTGAAAGTTGGTATTTTTTGTAAGCCCTTTACCCGACTTCATATTAAAAAAGATAGAATCATTCACAGATGTCATCTGCCCTTCCTGAAATTTGGGGTTACTCAATGGACTTCCACTTGTATCTTTTGCTCCAAATGCTCTAATATTTTGACTTTGTTGGTCAAAGATGATATTTGCCGCTTCTAATGAAGATGTTTTATACAATGTTTTGGCTTTGCCATACAAAAAGAACTCTTTTGTTTTCATAATCATCACACCAGAATCGGCTGCATTATAATCCACAACTGCATCCAAGCTGTCTTTTGACATCCTTAAAGACTTTACATAATTAGAATCTTTAAGTCTTGTCGAGTCCTTAATTGGCTGAATTGAATCCTTTAAAATAGAGGTAGAATTGGTCGTTTTGGCCTTTTTAAGCCTAGAGCCTTGTGCCTGAAGTAAGAATGGGGTAAAAACTATTGTTAATAATAGTAAAATTACCATTTTTACAATACAGGGCTTGTATTTTACGTTAAATTTGTATCCTAGATGTATCACTGTTGCAAAAATAAACTAAAACAGCATTAAGGAACTGATTATGAAGCAAAATAGACTGATTTTAGCAATTACTTTAGGTTTTTTGACCATTTTAATGGCTCCATTTAACAATATTAGTGCTCAGAACCAAGCAAAAACCTTAAAACGTATCGTAATTGACCCTGGTCATGGAGGTACTGACCCTGGTGCCAATGGTAAATATTCTACCGAAGCGGCAGTTGCATTGTCCATTTCATTGAAATTAGCCGATTATATAAAGGAATCTATCCCTGATGTAGAAGTGGTATTAACCAGAACCACTGATGTATTTAATTCAGTAGTAGAAAAAGCTAAAATAGCCAACGCAGCTAAAGGTGATTTATTTATTTGCATTCACACCAATTCGGCCGATCCAACACGAAAAAAAGAGATTACTGGTTATACTACTAAAACTAGGACAGTAAAAAAGAATGGCAAAAAAAGAAAGGTAAATGTAGAAGTCCCATTATATAAGACAACCTATACACCAAGCACAGCAAGAGGTACAGAAACTTTTATTTACAATGTTGTAAAATCGGATCAAAGAAAAGAAATGGCAAGTGAAGCAGTTGATGGAATTGTAGAGCAATTGGACTCCGTTTCAGAAAGACAAATTAATGAATTAAATACAGCAGATCCTACAAGGTCTATGATGACTAGTTTATTAACACAACAATATTTTCAAAGAGCTGCAAATTTAGCATTAACAATAGAAGAAGAATTTATAAAATCAGGCAGACTTAGTAGAGAAGCAAAGCAAAGACAAAAAGGAATTTGGGTATTAGCTGCTGTGCAAATGCCAGCTGTATTAGTTGAGACTGGATTTATCTCTAACCCCGAAGACGAGGATTACATTAATAGCGACGAAGGACAGGATCAAATTTGCGAAGTGATTACTAAGTCACTAATTAGATACAAAAATTCACTAGAGAATCAAAAAAAGACCAACGCGAATTAGCCAATAATTTTAGGTAAATTTGCTTTGTAGAAATAATCAAATAAGATGAAGGTAAGTAACGAAACCAAAGTGGGTGCATTAACTATAATTGCAATCACTTTAATTATATTAGGATTCAATTTTTTAAGAGGCAAGACTATTTTCAAGTCGGGTAACTTTATCTATGCAACCTACGCTGACACTAAAGGATTGATTGTTTCTAACCCTGTTGTGGTAAATGGCTTTCAAGTTGGTACTGTATTTGAAATTGAAAACAAATCGGCCGATTTGTCTCAGATTATTGTTTCAATCAAATTAAACAACTTATACAAAATACCTAGTAACTCAGTTGCAACTATTCAAGACAACCCATTAGGCACTAATAGCATTAATATAGTATTAGGCGATGCTAAAACTTATCTAAAATCCGAAGACACTATTAAGACTGCACCAGCTGCAAGTTTACTTGGCGATTTAATGAATACACTATCGCCATTGGGTGAACAAACAAAGCAAACAATCACAGACTTGCAGAAAGTTTTAGTAAATATCAATCAGGTTTTAAATGATCAAAATAAATCAAATTTTGAATTGATTCTTAAAAACCTAACAGCAACTACAGAGAATCTTAATAAATCTATGGAGTCTATTGAATCAATGCTTCAAAAGCAAAATGGTTCTATCGCACAGACGGCAAATAATTTAAACAGTTTTACTAAAAACCTAAATGACAATAATAATAAGATCAATAATATTATAAGTAATTTAGACACTACTAGTAAGCAATTAAAAGAGGCAGACTTACATAAAACAATTGGAGACATTCAAGTTGCTGTAAATGAATTATCTATTACATTGCACAAATTAAATTCGGGCAATGGCACAGCCGCTAAATTACTTAGCGACCCCGGCATGTATCAACAATTACAAGGAACAATTAAAAGTATCAATACTTTAGTGGATGATGTTAAAACACATCCAAAACGTTATATTAATGTTTCTGTTTTTGGAAAGAAAGACAAAAATACCCCATTATCCAAGCCAATCGCAGACACCGTTAACTAATGAAGCAGATTGGCTATACCCTATTATTTATTTTCAGCTTTGTATTAAACACAAATGCACAAAATACTATTGGCGGATCTAATGCGCCAATAGATAGCAACACTAAGCTTATAGAATTCCTGTCAGCAGAAACTTATAATGTTAAGAAGAAAGATAGCATGGACTTTTTAATCCTTGTTGGTCATGTAAAAATCAGACAAGGAAAAACATTGTTATTCGGAGACAGTTTGATATTAAATACTACGCTCAATTCACTAGAAGGTTTTGGAAACATACACATCAACGATGCAGATAGTGTTCATACGTATTCTGATTACCTAAAGTACATGGGTAATGTTAAAAAAGCTTATTTAAGAAAACATGTTAAGTTAACCGATGGAAAAGGTGTTTTAACTACCGACTCCTTAGATTACGATGTTTCTGTAAAAATTGGGAATTTTAAAAAAGGTGGCAAGTTGGTGCGTAATAAAACTACACTAACTAGTACCGAAGGCTTTTATTATGGTGTTACAAGAGACGCCATTTTTAGAAAAAAGGTAGAATTAAAAGACCCAGAAAGTCAAATTATAACAGATACTTTAGAATACAACACTTATTCTCAGCTTACGAATTTTATTAGTCCAACTAAAATTATTTCAAAATCAAGAGTAATAAGAACCAAGAATGGAAACTATAATGTTGGTACAAGAAAAGGGTATTTATACGAGCGTAGTTCTATTGATGACAGTACTTATACATTTATAGCAGATGAAATGGCTATAGATGATTCTTTAGGGCTTGGAGAATTTAGAGGCAATGCAGTATATAAATCAAAGGATAGTCTAAGTTTTGATTTAATGGCTAATAATATTAAGACCAACAGAATTAAAAATATTTTATTAGCAACAGAGCTTCCTACCCTTTTGATAAAACAAAAAAAGGATACATTATATATCACTGCCGATACTTTATATTCTGCGAAAGTAACCGACTTAAATAGACCTTTTGTTTTGGCCAGGGATAGTACTGGAAAAACAACCGATACTACTTTAAATAAATACTTTGAGGCCTTTCACAATGTAAAAATATATTCAGACTCATTACAAGCAAAATGTGATAGTCTTTTCTATTCTCTAAGTGATTCTACAATTCGCTTATTTAATAAGCCAATAATATGGTCTAACAACAATCAAATAACTGGTGATACTATTTACATGTTTTTGAATAATAAAAAGCCAGAACAGTTATTGGTATTTGACAACGCATTTGCTTTAAGCAAGGTAGACACAACAAAATATTTTAACCAGTTAAAAGGTATCAGGTTAAACGCATGGTTTGAAGATGGTGCGCTAACTAAGATGAGAACCAAGGGCAGTGCTGAAAATATATATTTTGCATTAGATAGTAAAAAAGACTTTATTGGAATCAATAAATCCTCTGCACAAATCATTGAAATTGATTTTGAGAATAGCGAGGTCTCCAAAGTAATTTTTATAAATCAACTCACAGGAAGAATGTCCCCAATGGGTCAAACTCCATTATCACAATTCACAATAAAAGGATTTAAATGGCTAGAGGATCAAAGGCCTAAAACCAAGTACGCAATTCTTTCTCCTAAGAACTAACTTATTCTTAAGCTTCTTTCTCGTTCATTAAATATGCTTTAATAAAGCCATCTATTTCACCATCCATTACTGGTCCTACATTCCCTACTTCGTAATCGGTACGATGATCCTTAATCATTTTATAGGGATGGAAAACATAAGATCTTATTTGGCTACCCCATTCAATTTTTTTCTTGGTTGAATTTGTTGCGTTTAAGGCTTCTTGTTTCTTGCGCATTTCTTCCTCATACAATCTACTCTTAAGCATCTTCATGGCAATCTCTCTATTCTCCCCTTGCGTTCTTGATTGTTGACATTCTACAATAATTCCAGAAGGAATATGTTTTAAACGCACTGCAGTCTCTACCTTATTTACGTTCTGTCCACCCTTACCACCACTTCGGTAAAATTCCCACTCAATGTCGGCAGGGCTCACTGAAATTTCGATACTATCGTCAATTAATGGATATACATATACGGATGCAAATGAAGTATGTCTTCTTGCATTGCTATCAAATGGAGAAATTCTAACTAAACGATGTACACCAGATTCTGCTTTTAAAAACCCATAAGCAAATGGTCCATCAAATTGAATGGTTGCCGATTTAATACCAGCACCATCTCCTTCCTGATAATCAACCGAGGTAACAGTCCAACCTTGTTTGTCACCATACATGCTATACATTCTAAGCAACATTTCGGCCCAATCCTGACTCTCTGTTCCACCTGCTCCAGGATTTATTTGCATTATAGCCGGCAGCTCGTCCTCTGGCTTATTAAGCGTACTTTTAAACTCTGCTTCTTCTATTGCAATCACAGCTTTATCAAAAGCATCTTTGGTTTCTTTTTCAGTAGCATCGCCACCTTTCCAGAATTCAAATAAAACAGCAAAATCTTCAACACTGGATGCTACATTTTGAAAAAGATGTATCCAATATTCATTCAACTTAATTTCTTTCATAATACCCGTTGCGCGAGTATTATCATCCCAAAAACCAGGAGACAAAGACATTTGTTTGTCTTGATCTACTTTTTGAATACGATTATCAACGTCAAAGAAACCTCCTCAGGACACTCACTTGGTCCCTCATGCGCTTAATTTGTTCTATCGTCATGATTGCTTAATTTGAATCTCCCAAAGGTGATTCGGATTTTAAATATTGTTAAATAGCCTTCTAAGAAAGACTGATTTTTAAAAGTACTACAAGCCTCGTAAGCCGGATTCTGTTTCTAAACTATCATTTATCTAGCCTCACCATTACTAGTGAAGTCTTGCTGCCTACCCTGGAACTCGAACGAGTCGCTCTCAAGCGTTCCTATACGTGGCATTACAGCACCCAAGGTTTACCCTATAAAGCAATTACTTACTTTATTCGTGAGCTCTTACCTCACGTTTTCACCTTTTCCTCTTGCGAGGTAGTTATTTTCTGTGGCACTTTCTCTGCCCTCTTGCGAGAACGCCGGCTGTTCACCGGTGGGTTACCCTATGCTGTCCGGACTTTCCTTGGTAATTGCTTACCACGATAGCTCGGGTTTGTAGTAAGGCAAAGGTAGTAAATAAAAAATTGATGGGAATTGCCTCATTATAAGCAATTTATACTTTCACTAGTATTGAAAAAACACTTCGGTAGCGCCATATCCGTAAAAGTCGGAATACTGATTTATAAAGCTTTTCACACCGGGTTTGACCTTTAATAAATCGTGGATTTCGGCTTTTAATTTCCCTTTCCCAACGCCATGAATAATAATCATAGACGGCAAATGATTTAACCTTGCAAGTTCAAACCATTTCTCAAATTCTTCTAATTGGAAATGCAATATCTCGGCATTACTTAAATGGCTATGCCTATCCATTATTTTTTCAATATGCAAATCAATTACCGATCGTGCCTGTTGAATATTTTGCTTGATTTTAGAGGCATCATAAACCTTAAATCCGGCATTGCGTAAAATGTCAATGGCAATATGATTGTCTTCCTCCTTATCTGGATAGGTTTCAAATAAAGGATAGCTAATAGTCGCTTTGTCGTCTTCCTTTAATAATTCAATTTTCTGAAATAATTGCTTTGGTTTAATCTTCAGATTTGATTCAAAATGATCGGCTTTCTTTTTGTGAGGTTCTGTTAATGAGAAGTCCACACTAAAACTAGGACTATCATTTACAGCTACAAACGATATATCGTGGATATAAAAATCAGTGAATGGCGCAATTGTAGATTCTATCGAAAAATTACTTTCATTTAAAAAAGCTTGGTCATACACAAAATTATAGCTTACTCTATTTCTGTTTGATAAATAGATTTTTAAACTATCTACAACTTCGTCATTAAAATCATCCAAGCTAAATTTAGGAATAATATTTAACCAGACACCTTCCTCTTCTTTACTATCATTCTTAAGTATCTTCTCTTTTGGTATTTGGTCTACATATATTTTTTGTGGTGCCGCTTTTTGAGGAAACAATTTCTTTTCAGTAAACCGCTTAAAATAAGGGAAATCAATTTGATCCATATAGGCTGGGAACTTTACGCCACGCACTTCTATCATTACCATTTCATCATTCATGATTTCAATGATACGCCCTTCCTCATTGCTATGTAATACTAAAATTTCGTCGCCAATCTGATACTTCATAAATAAAAAGAATAAAAACTACTATTGATTGCTCAATTTTGAATGCTTGCGTCCGTATAAAGAATAAAGTACAAGACCAATAGCCATCCATATAAAAAACCACAACCAACTTACTGACGGAATTTCAATCATTAAATATAAGCAACACATTGCACCAATTATAGGTATTGCTGAATACTTGCGAATAAAACTATATAGTGCGACAATTATTAATATAAATACAAATACTAAGTATAAAACCTCTTGATAGCTATCTGAACCAGTAGCACTAAAAGCGCCTATGATTCGATCCTGACCAAAATAAATAAAGATTGCAGCGATGATTGGTATAATAAATTGACCGTTAATATAGGGCAATCTAAAAGCTTGTTTTTTAGTACTAGCAGATAATTTAGGCAATACTAAAACGCCAAAACAAACCAATACAAAAGCAAATAAAGTACCAATACTTGTCAAATCTGTCATCCTACTTATTGACATAAATAAAGATGGTACACCTACAAATATTCCTGTAATAATAGTTGCAAAAGCAGGTGTGCCAAATTTAGGATGCACATTAGAGAATTTCTTTGGCAATAATCCATCACGGCTCATACTCATCCAAATACGTGGTTGACCTAATTGGAAAACTAATAAAACGCTTGTTGTTGCAACAACAGCACTTATTGAAATAATATATCCAATTTTATGCATTCCAATTTTTTCAAAAACAAAAGCTAATGGGTCATCCACTTTTAACTGAGAATAATTAACCATTCCAGTTAATACTAAAGCAATTAAAATATATAGAACTGTACAAATAATTAAAGAATAAATCATACCTCTTGGCAAATCACGTTGAGGGTTCTTACACTCTTCTGCAGTAGTTGATATGGCATCAAATCCAATATATGCATAAAACACCGCTGACACTCCAGCTAACACGCCTTTAAAACCATTTGGCATAAATGGAGCCCAATTTGCTGTATCCACATAAAAGAAGCCTAAAATAATAACACCTACAATAATACAAATCTTGAAAATCACCATTGCATTGGTGCTCTTCTTACTTTCTTTAATACCACGATAAACTAGCATTGTAATTAAAACAACAATCACTAACGCTGGAATATTTAATATTACTTTCCAATTCCCAATCATAGGTGCATTGGTAATAGCATCATATCCAATTCTTGCTAGCTTACTAAATGTTTCCTGTGTGCCACCTGCTTTTAAATGTGCTATGGCTTCGGCATAACCTTGTTCGGCTTGCTCATAATTAGTAGACAACCAACCTGGCAAATGAATATGAAATCCTTCCAACAAATTTACAAAATAGCCACTCCAGCTAATGGCAACTACAATATTACCAATAGCATATTCTAATATTAACGCCCATCCTATAATCCATGCAATTAATTCTCCAAAAGTTACATAAGCATAGGTATATGCACTCCCTGCAATAGGAACCCTACTTGCAAATTCGGCATAACATAATGCACTAAATCCGCAGGTGACTGCTGTAATTACAAATAATAATGAAATGCCAGGTCCCCCATGAAATGCTGCTGTACCGATGGTAGAAAAAATACCAGCACCTACCACTGCTGCAATACCCATAAAAGTTAAATCCTTAACCCCTAATTCTTTTTTTAACCCACTTGCGCTATGTCCATCGGTCATACCAGCTTCTGCATCCTGCACAATTTTCTCAATGGATTTTTTTCTGAATAAACTCATTATAATCAGGTTATTTATTTCGGTTCATTAAATAATTAGCTAAATCAATAAGCGGTTGCTTACGACTTGAAACTACTGCGATAGATTCTAAATGTTCAAAAGCTTCTTGCATGTATTTAGCTTTTAAATTTTCGGCCCAAGCTGCAACACCACAAGCATTAAATATTTCTAACACTTTTTCTACTTTATCCTCGGCGTTATTTTCTAATAAAACATCAAGGGCTTTACGTTGTTCTGTATTTGCTACATCTAATACATGTAAAAGCAAGAACGTTTTTTTATTTTGTTTAATATCTCCACCTACTTCTTTTCCGAAATCTGCAGCGTTACCATATGCATCTAAATAATCGTCTTGAATTTGAAATGCAATTCCAATTTTCTTACCAAATTCATATAAATGATGACAGTTGTTTTCACCAGCGCCACCAATGATTGCTCCAATTTCTAAACATGCAGCTAACAAAACAGATGTCTTTAAAGTTATCATATGAATGTATTGCTCTAAAGTAACATCCTTCATTTTTGCATAATCCATATCCAACTGCTGTCCTTCACATACTTCTCTAGCAGTTTTATTAAATATTTTTAAAATTTTAGGCAAATATGTCGGCTGAATATTTTGTAAGAATTCATATGCACGTATCAACATTACATCACCAACCAACAATGCTGTATTAGAATCATATTTTGCATGTACAGTTGGCATTCCTCTTCTTAAATACGCTTCGTCCATCATATCGTCATGCACTAACGTGAAATTGTGGAATAATTCAATAGCCCTTGCCACTTTAAATGCATCGGGATGAATTTCACTAAATAACTCATTGCCTAATAAACACATTACTGGACGTATTCGCTTACCTCCTATTTTTAAGAAGTATTCGCCTGGTTCGTAAAGGCTAGCAGGGCTTGCCGGAAAATGTTCCGTGTCAAAATGGGTATTGAATTGTGCCGATAATTCTTGGAAACTTAACATATTACAAACCTAACCAAATTTTAGCATTTATTAAACAGTCAATTTGTAGGTTTTACCCTTAAATTTGTGTTCCCTCAACTACACATTATGAGCATAAATAAACTATTGGTTTTACTTAGTTTTTGCCTAATTGCCAATTCCTTGACAGCACAGGAATATACGCTTGATACAACCCTAAATAGACAAACGCATTTATATGCCGAAGGATACACTAAAGCAATAGGTGTAAAGATGTTCCCTGGAGCCCTTTCTTATAAACAGTTTACCCATAACACGAAAGCATTTGAAGCGATAGGATATTTGACCCTGGATGGGTTTAGTATTTCAGCATTAAAAGAATTTTACACGCCAATAGCGGACGTTGAACAATTATCCTGGTATTATGGATATGGCGGACACTTAGGAATATGGAGTGATGAATGGAAACGTACCAATGTTGGAACTGGCAATTCAAATATTGCAGTAGGATTTGATGGAATTATTGGGCTTGATTATAAATTTAGTAACGCACCATTTAATGCAAGTATCGACTGGCAACCTTCCTTTAGTATTATACAATCTTATTTTAAAAACCAAGGTGGGATTAGTATTAGATATACTTTTAAATAACGTATATCAGCTGTTAAACCTTCTACTTGTTTAAATTAAAAAGAGAGTCTACAAATTCATGCTTGTCAAATAATAACAGGTCATTAATTTGTTCTCCAACGCCTATATATTTTACAGGAATTTTACATTGATGTGCAATAGCAAGAACAACGCCACCTTTTGCAGTACCATCTAACTTTGTAATAGCAAGTGCATTCACATTGGTTACAGCCATAAATTGTTTGGCTTGCTCTAATGCATTTTGTCCAGTAGATCCATCAAGTACTAATAAAACTTCATGTGGCGCATCGGGTAATTGCTTTTGAATAACACGTTTAATTTTATTTAACTCATCCATTAAATGTGCTTTATTATGCAATCGTCCTGCTGTATCAATTAATACTACATCGGCTTTTTTAGCAATCGCAGACTGAATGGTATCAAAGGCTACAGCACTTGGATCCGAACCCATATTTTGTTTTACAATTGTAACACCCACTCTTTCACTCCAAATAGTTAATTGATCCACGGCAGCTGCTCTAAATGTATCAGCAGCACCCAATACAACTTCGTTTCCTGCAACTTTATAGTGATGTGCTAATTTGCCAATAGTTGTGGTTTTACCAACACCATTCACACCCACAACTAAAATTACATAAGGTTTTTTATCAGCTGGTGGCGTAAATCCCATTTGATCTACAGGAGCGTCCACTAAAATATTGGCAATCTCCGCTTGAAGAATTGTGTTTAATTCAGAAGTAGATAAATATTTATCTTGTTTAACTCGGTCTTGTATTTTTTCAATAATAGCTAGTGTAGTATCAACACCAACGTCAGCGCCAATAAGCGCTTCTTCCAATTGATCTAATACTTCATCATCCACTGAAGTTTTTCCTATGATTACTTTAGAGATACGTTCAAAAAAACCTTGTTTAGTTTTTTCTAAACCTTGGTCTAAGGTTTCCTTTTCTTTTTTACCGAATAATTTTCCTAAAAAACTCATAACGCAAATTTAATGAATTCTGCATGGTGGAGACATAAAAAAAGCCTTCCAAATTTGGAAAGCTTTAAATATTTTCGTTGTCGAAAAGTTAGGTCTTGAATTACTTAGCTGCTAAGAATTCAGTTACTTTATCTTTATGAACAATGTTCTCTTTAAATGTATACGCGCCTGTTTTAGGGCTACGGATAGCTTTAATTACTTTTGTCCAGTTTTTAGCTTCAGCAGAAGCCTTAAGATCCTTTACTTTCGCGTTTTTAGATGCTGCTTTTGCCATGATTATTTAATTTCTTTGTGAACAGTTACTTTTTTCAAAATTGGGTTATACTTTTTGAACTCCAAACGATCTGGGGTGTTCTTTTTGTTCTTAGTTGTAATATAACGGCTAGTTCCTGCCATGCCAGAAGTCTTGTGCTCTGTGCATTCTAATATTACTTGAACTCTGTTTCCTTTACGTGCCATGATGGTATATTATTATACTTAATTACTTGTTTATTACTTAGATCTTTTCGCCTGCTGCTCTTAAATCCTTAACAACTGCGTTTAAACCATTTTTATTAATAGTTCTTAAAGCATCAGTAGATACTTTTAAAGTGATCCAACGATCTTCTTCTGCATAAAAGAAACGCTTCTTTTGCAAGTTCGGAAGAAAACGACGTTTAGTTTTGATATTAGAATGCGATACGCTGTTTCCAGTCATCGGTTTCTTTCCAGTTATCTGACATACTCTAGCCATGAGAAATAATTTTTTACGGACGGCAAAGGTAAGTAAATAACCCTTACTATCCCATTTTTTTTAAGTTTTTTTATTCTAAACGTACAAATTGGTCCAAATATTGCTAAAAGCTTGAAAATCTTAGGCTTATATTATGAAAAATTAGCCTAAGCGTACAATTCTGCTCTTAATTCTTGCACCCTTTTGTCCTCCATATACTCGTCAAAGGTCATTAATCGGTCAATGATCCCTTTTGGCGTCAATTCAATAACTCTGTTAGCCACAGTTTGCATAAACGTATGGTCATGAGAAGTCATTAAAACAATACCAGGGTAATTTTGGCATCCTTCGTTAAAGCTTTGAATACTTTCTAAGTCCAAATGGTTTGTAGGCTGATCCAACACTACCACATTCGGGTTTTGAAGCATCATTTTACTTACCATACAACGTACTTTTTCTCCTCCACTTAATACATTGGTCTTTTTCATTACATCATCTCCACTAAATAACATCTTACCTAAGAAACCTCTAATAAAAGGCTCGTCGGCATCAGTTACATGCGCAGGAACAAATTGTCTTAACCAATCCATTAAAGTTAGTGGTGTTGTAAACTCGTCATTATGTTCCATTGGCAGATATGCCTTTGTAATAGTAGTTCCCCATTCGAAACTTCCACTGTCAGCAGCACCAGCACCATTAATAATATCAAAGAAATAAGTTATCGCTAATGGATCCTTACTTAAAAAAGCAATTTTATCATTCTTGCTAACAGAGAAAGTTACGTCTTTAAATAAGATACGTCCATCCACTTGCTTTTGTAATCTTTCTACGTTTAATATTTGATTTCCAACTTCACGTAATGGCTGGAATATAATACCAGGGTACTTTCTGTTAGATGGTTCAATTTCTTCTATTGTTAATTTCTCCAAAGCTTTCTTACGAGAAGTTGCTTGTTTACTTTTACTTGCATTCGCAGAGAAACGTGCAATGAAATCTAATAAAGCAGCACGCTTTTCTTCGTTCTTTTTATTCTTGTCATTCATTTGACGCGCCATCAATTGAGATGATTCATACCAGAATGAATAGTTACCACTAAAGGTTTTGATTTTAGAACGATCCACGTCAGATACATGTGTACAAACAGTATCCAAGAAGTGACGGTCGTGACTTACCACCAATACAATATTTTCGTAGTCAGCTAAAAAGTTTTCCAACCAACCAATTGTTTCAATATCCAAACCGTTGGTAGGTTCATCCAGTAATAAAATATCTGGATTACCAAACAATGATTGCGCTAACAACACACGCAATTTAAAGTTACTCGGAATATCTTTCATCAATGACTGATGCATATCTTCTTTAACTCCTAAATCACTTAATAAACTTGCTGCATTACTCTCTGCTTCGTATCCTCCCATCTCACCAAATTCAGCTTCTAATTCACCTGCTTTTAATCCATCCTCTTCAGTAAAATCTTCCTTTGCATAAAGCGCATCTTTTGCATGCATCACATCCCACATACGCTTATGCCCTTGCATAACTGTATTTAAAACTGTTTGCTCGTCAAACTCAAATTGGTTTTGTTTCAAGAAAGACATACGCTCTCCAGGTGTGATTTCCACCATACCTTTTGTAGGTTCGATCTCACCACTTAATATTTTTAAGAAGGTAGACTTACCGGCTCCATTTGCACCAATAATACCATAGCAATTTCCTTTAGTGAAGCTAATATTCACTTCGTCGAATAAAACCCTTTTACCAAAGGATAAAGTAATGTTTCTAGCACTGATCATATATGTACATTAATTTGAGGTCGCAAAGTTAAGCAAATAAAGCTTACCAATTAGAACGGGCTGTCGCCGATACCGAAAGGTTGTCAAAAGCTCCTGCCAAGTATTTATAATGTGCTGTAATAGCAATCATTGCGGCATTGTCGGTACAAAATTCAAAATTGGGTAAATACACTTTGGATTGTGTTTTTTTACCCATTTCTTGTAAACCTGCTCTAAGGCCGGAATTGGCACTTACCCCGCCAGCTATGCATATTTCACGAATACCGGTTTGCTGAATAGCCTTTTTTAATTTACGCATCAATATTTCTACAATAGTATACTGAACCGATGCACATAAGTCATTCAAATTAGCTTCAATAAATCCGGGATCTTGCTTTTGTAGAAAATATAATACACTGGTTTTTAAACCACTAAAAGAATAATTTAATTCAGGTACCTGCGGCTTAGCAAATTCAAAGGCTTTTGGATTCCCTGTTTTTGCTAATTTATCTAACACTGGGCCACCTGGATAAGGTAATCCTAATATTTTCGAAATTTTGTCAAAGGCTTCACCTGCAGCATCGTCAATAGTTTCACCTAATATAATTAAGTCTGCAGGACTGTTGCATTGTACTATTTGAGTATGTCCACCACTAACTGTTAAACATAAAAAAGGAAAGCTAGGTTTTTGCTCATCAATTAAATTCGCCAACACATGCGCTTGCATATGATGCACTGATATCAATGGTTTCCCAAGAGACAATGCCAAGGACTTTGCAAATTGAGCACCAACTAATAAGCTACCAATTAAACCTGGCGCTTGTGTAAAAGCTATCGCATCTAACTGCGATAATCTTTCGGCATGTGATAAATTCGGGAAAGCAGTTTTTAAAGATTCATCAACAACAGGAACTATATTTTCCATATGCGCCCTACTCGCTAATTCTGGAACAACCCCTCCAAATTTTTCATGCACTAATTGATTTGCAATGTAATTAGACAAGATTTTTCCATCTACAATTACAGATGCGGCAGTCTCGTCACAAGACGATTCTATGGCTAATATGGTAATAGGTTTTTGAGACACAGCGCAAAGTTAATCAAAAGAGAGTGCTAATTAAATCTGATATCAAAATTTAATGTCCTTGACTACTTAGTTCTGATTGCTTCAACCGGATTCATTTTAGCTGCAATAGATGCTGGAATAATACCAGAAATTATCCCTAAAATTATACAAATACTCAGTGCTAGGAATATGATACTAGGTGCTATGAATATTGGGAAAGGCAAAACTGCGCCAAGTGCTACCGTGAGCAACCAGACCAAGAATAGCCCTACTAAACCTCCAATAATACATAAGAAAGCACTTTCTAATAAGAATTCATATAATATAGTACTGCTCTTTGCTCCTAAAGCTTTTTTTAACCCAATTTGACTGGTCCTTTCTCGTACGGTTACAAACATAATATTTGCTACGCCAAATGCTCCTACCAATAAGGATAAGCCAGCAATAGCCCACCCACCTTGGTTAATAGCACCAAATACACTTTCAATTTGGTCTTTAAATTGTGCGACGTCGTTACAAGTAAAATTGTCCTCCTGTGTTGGACTTAGCTTTCTTAATTGACGCATTATTCCATTTAACTCATCCTGTAAAGCCTTAGAAGGTATCCCAGGTTTAGCCTGTACCATTATATAAGGATTCACATTGTCTGGATTAAATATAGACGCGAAATAATTATAAGTTACAATACAAGTTTGGTCATATGCAAAACCTCCAATCATAGAACTACCCTGCTTTTCAATTACCCCAATTACCATTAATCTTCTTCCTCCATAAGAAATTGTTTTACCAATAGCTTTTTCTGGCTTCCCGTACAATTCTTCGGCTACCTTGAAACCAATAACGGTAAATGGAGATCCTTGATTAAAATCGGTCTCGTTAAAATATCGGCCCTTCCAAACATTAAAAGTCTGGATCTTATTAAAATCAGTTGTAATACCATATAAATTAACCCCTTTTAACTGATTTTCTTCATATGAAAAAGTAGCACTGGTTGAAGTGAAAAATGCAATATTTGAGGCAAGGGTAGATTTTTTCTGAATAAAATCCATTTCAGCCACCTTCATAGTTGGACGCTTAACGAATTTCCACCATGGATATTCTGGCCCTCCATTATAATCCCACTTATCAATAAAAATAGTGTTGTTGCCTAATCCCGATAAATCGTTGCTGATCTTAGTTTTCAAGCTATCAATAGTGGCTAAAACGCCTATGATACAAAAGATACCAATTGTGATACCAAACAGCGATAAAAATGTCCTTAACTTATTTACTTTAAGTTCTTGTAGAGCCATCTTAAAGCTATTCCATAAAATACTTAGCACTTTAATCATGTAGTAAAAATAGGCCAATTAGCGATTAAGTTTACAATTTTATGCAAGTGGTCCATAACTTATTTAAATGCACAATTTGTTAAGGTATTTAGCATAACTGCTCAAAATCATTCAAACGTTTGATAGCTAGTGTTAATTTCCTGCTTACTTTTGCACCGATTTTAAATCATTATAAATATGAGCTCCAATAACATGTTTACCTCCTCGGTGGGGAAAAAATTAGTAATGGCCTTTACTGGAATTTTCTTGGTCCTATTTTTAGTAGTTCACGCAGGACTGAACGCCTGTATCTGGGCAATGGATGGCGGTGTAATGTTTAACCGCGCGGGACACTTTATGGGAAGCAATGTGGTACCAAGAATTTTAGAAGTAGGATTATTCTTTTTTATTTTCTTACACATTATCCAAGGCTATATGCTTACGTTACAAAACAGAAGCAAAAGAGCAGTTGGATATGCAGTTAATTACACTAAAGGCAGTAAATGGTATAGTCGTAGTATGGCTATATTAGGTACTATCCTTTTAATGTTTTTTGTAATTCACTGGAAACATTTTTGGATTCCAAGTCGTATAACTGGAGTAGAAGAAATTAAATTACCAAATGGCGTCGAAGTACATAACTTATATGCAGTAATGCAAGAGACTTTCCAAAATATTTGGGTAGTTGTATTTTATGTTGTTTCATGTATATCATTAGCATATCACTTAGCGCACGGTTTTCAAAGTGCATTCAAAACAATTGGTGTGCATAACAAAAGATACCATGCAATGATCAGTTGCATTGGATATGGTTTTGCAATTATCATACCATTAGCATTTGCAATGATGCCTATTAGTTTTTATTTACACTGGGTAAAATAAACAACTAATCACAACCAACAAACATTCTAAACTTTAGATAAAAGATTCAATTATGTTAAACGCAAAAATACCTGCAGGAAAACTAGAAGAAAAATGGGTAGACTATAAAGGTCATTGTAAACTAGTGAACCCTGCAAACAAAAGAAAGATGGAAGTAATTGTAGTTGGTACTGGCTTAGCTGGTGCTAGTGCTGCAGCTTCATTAGGAGAATTAGGATATAAAGTAAAAGCATTTTGCTTTCAAGATAGTCCACGTCGTGCACACAGTATTGCTGCACAAGGTGGAATAAACGCCGCTAAAAACTATCAAAACGATGGTGATAGCGTATTTAGATTATTTTACGATACCATTAAAGGTGGCGACTACCGAGCACGTGAAGGAAACGTTCATCGTTTAGCGGAAGTAAGTTCTAATATTATTGATCAATGCGTTGCACAAGGTGTTCCATTTGCACGTGAGTACGGTGGATTATTAAGTAACCGTAGTTTTGGTGGTACGCAAGTACAAAGAACTTTTTATGCAGCAGGTCAAACTGGACAACAGTTATTGATTGGCGCATATCAAGCTTTGGAGCGTCAAGTTGCATTAGGAAACGTAACAATGTATGCACGTCACGAGATGTTGGACGTTGTTAAAATAGACGGAAAAGCAAAGGGTATAATTGCACGTAATTTAATTACAGGTGAATTAGAAAAGCATTTTGGATACGCAGTATTATTATGTACAGGTGGATACGGAAACGTATTTTATTTATCTACAAATGCAATGGGATCGAATGTAACTGCTGCATGGAAAGCGCATAAGCAAGGTGCTTATTTTGCAAATCCATGTTTCACTCAAATTCACCCAACTTGTATTCCAGTATCTGGTGATCATCAATCTAAATTGACTTTGATGTCAGAGTCATTAAGAAATGATGGACGTATTTGGGTACCAAAAGCAAAAGGAGATAATCGTAAATCAATTGATATTCCTGAAGAAGAAAGAGATTATTATTTAGAGCGCCGCTACCCTGCCTTCGGTAACTTAGTACCTCGTGACGTTGCGTCTCGTGCTGCTAAAGAAAGATGTGATGCGGGTTATGGCGTAGGTACTTCAAAGCAAGCTGTTTATTTAGATTTCGCTGCAGCGATTGAAAGATATGGTAAAACTGAAGTAAGCAAACAAGGCTTGTCTAATGTAAGCCACGAAGAAATCATTGCTTTAGGTAAAGAAGTTGTGAAAGAGAAATACGGTAACTTATTTGACATGTACGCAAAAATCACTGGAGAAAATCCATACGAAGTGCCAATGCGTATTTACCCTGCTGTTCACTATACAATGGGTGGATTATGGGTTGATTATGAATTACAAACTAACGTACCAGGCTTATACGCTTTAGGCGAAGCTAACTTTAGCGACCATGGTGCAAACCGTTTAGGCGCATCTGCATTAATGCAAGGTTTAGCAGATGGTTACTTTGTAGTTCCTTACACATTAGGTAACAACTTAGCGGATGAAATTTACAACGCTCCTATCCCAACTTCACATCCTGCATTTGAAGCTGCTGAAAAAGCTGTTGCAGATCGCATTAAAACTTTGAAAAACATTAATGGTAAACAATCAGTAGAAAGTTTCCATAAGCGTTTAGGTAAAATTATTTGGGATAAATGTGGTATGGCTAGAAACGCTGAAGGCTTAAAACAAGCAATTGCAGAAGTGCAAGCGCTTAAGAAAGAATTCTGGAGTGATGTAAGAATCCCTGGTGAAATAAATGAATTTAATCCTGAATTAGATAAAGCAAACCGTGTAGCAGACTTTATTGAATTAGGAGAATTAATGTGTGTAGATGCATTAGCTAGAGAAGAAAGTTGCGGTGGTCACTTTAGAGAAGAATACCAAACACCAGACGGTGAAGCTTTAAGAGACGACGAAAACTTTATGTATGTTGCTGCATGGGAAACAACAGGCGAGCATGAGTGGACATTACATAAAGAAGAATTAAAGTATGAGGTAATTAAACCATCTCAACGTAACTACAAATAATTTAAACACTTTTACTACCAGTATAATTAATATAATATGGCACATAATAATTTGAATTTAAAACTAAAAGTTTGGCGTCAAAAAAACGCTAACACAACAGGTGCTTTTGTAAAATATGACGTGAATGATATCTCTGATGAAATGTCTTTTTTAGAGATGTTAGACGTGTTAAACGAAAAACTTATTGTAACTGGTGAAGAGCCAATTGCATTTGATCATGACTGTAGAGAAGGTATCTGCGGTATGTGTTCATTATATATTGACGGAAAGCCGCACGGCCCATGGCAAGCAAACACAACATGTCAATTACACATGCGTGCGTTTAAAGATGGTGACACAATCACTATTGAACCTTGGAGATCAAACGCATTCCCAATTGTAAAAGATTTAACAGTAGACCGTGGTGCATTTGACAGAATTATCCAAGCGGGTGGTTATGTAAGTGTAAACACAGGAAATGCAGTAGACGGTAACAGCTTACCAATTAACAAAGACAATGCGGATGCTTCATTTGCAGCTGCAATGTGTATTGGTTGTGGTGCATGTGTTGCTGCTTGTAAAAACAGTTCAGCAATGTTGTTCCTAAGTGCTAAAGTTTCTCACCTAGCATTATTACCTCAAGGAGAACCAGAAAGAAAATCACGTGTTTTAAATATGGTTGCTCAAATGGATAAGGAAGGATTTGGATCATGTACTAATACTGGCGCATGTGAAGCAGCTTGTCCTAAAGAAATTTCTATTGCAAATATTGCTCGTTTAAACAAAGAGTATTTAAGAGCAGGAATAACAGCAGAATAATTTAATTAGATATTATAGCAAAAGGCAATCAATATTGGTTGCCTTTTGTATTTTCATAATAGATTAGTTTCATCATTTGTAGCATGGCAAATACTTATTTTCAATTTAAACAATTTACAGTTCATCAAGAACATTCAGCAATGAAGGTATGTACCGATGCTTGTTTATTTGGAGCATGGGTCGCAAAGGATGAAGCAATTGTTACGGCAAATTCTATTTTAGATATAGGCACTGGTACAGGATTGTTAAGTTTAATGTTAGCGCAAGCAACTGCACATTCTATATCGCCTGCTCAAATCATGGCAATAGAAATTGAAGCATCTGCAGCAACTGAAGCGGCAAGTAATTTTGCATTAAGTCCTTGGAAAGATCGATTAATAGTTAAACATAGTTCCATACAAGCATATAGTGATACAGATAATATTACAGTATCAGAATTCGTGAATAATAAAAATGTGATTAAACAATTTGATTGTATTATAACCAATCCGCCTTTTTTTGAAGGCGATTTACAATCACCAGATACCAATAAAAATTTAGCCTCTCATAGTACAGCCTTACCTTGGTCAGCACTTATAAACGAGGTAAATGGTTTATTGAAAACTGATGGATGCTATTATGTTATTATACCTGCGCTTCGCGCTTACACTATGCAAAAGTTAGCTACACAAAATGGAATTCAATTAGCAGAAGAAGTAGTTGTGTTTAATGCAGCAAAGCAAAAGCCATTTAGAGTGTTTCAGAAATATATAAAAAACAATAATCTTATTTCAGACATTCAACGATCAAACCTTATAATAAAAGATTTAGAAAATAAATACACGGACGATTTTGTAAATTTATTAAAGGACTATTATTTGCACTTATAACTAATGCTGCGCATATGATTTTAAATAGTCAAAATGTTCAGTTAATACTCCTTTATTTAGCATTGTTGCCTTTCGAATAATCTCATTGCCATCTCCAATTAAATCTGGGAGTACGTATTTAATTAATTGTTCTCCGAAAAATCTGCTCGCATCCCTAGGTAATTCATTTGGAAGATTACCAACCGCCATAATATCAATACTGCTGTGTAAATATGGAATTGTTTTTTCGAGATTATTAATGTCCACACCGTACACAGGATTTTCGGAAGTTGAATCTCCTAAATTAATAGGAACACTGCCATGTGCATCATCGGTAATATCTGCGATTGTTGTTAAAGCAAAATCATCATCCTTTAAATCATCTAATGTAAATAACGGGGGTATCCCTTTTTCCCAATAAATACCATTCATTAAGATATGGGTATGTTTTAAAAATTGATTAAACGTGCAATTGTAATTTTCGGGATTGCAATGAAAGTCCTCTCTATTATAAAAGCCTGTATCTTTATGCTTATATAAATCTCCGCCTTTTAAATGTACATAGACTGGATATGCGTAAGTTCTATTATTATAATCTTCAGGTTCCACTTGTTGTACATCCATTAAGTTCATAATTTCTAGAATACCATGTGCAACCCTTCCTGAACCTGTAATGGCAATTTTAATATTAGGCAATTTTAATCCAAAATAAGTATGCACTAATTCCATATAATCTTTCACTTCTTTCACTCTTCCTAAATGAAATCCCTTCGTTCTATTGCCATAAGCCATAATCCCATTATGAGCACCAACAATCCCAGCAAAAAAACCAAACCCAATTAAACGTTGTCCATCTTCATGCTCTAAACACTCATAATCGATAAGCGTAATTTGCTTATCCATCATGGCATGAAACAAGGCCTGATTATATGGTTGTTCCTTTTTTGTATGCGAAAAATATAGATAAGTCTTTCCAGCAATTAACTGATTAACTGGCACTTCCTTAATCCCTAATAAAATATCTGCACTGCTAATGTCATTTATAATAGAAATGCCTTCTCGTTGATATTCTTTATCAGAATAACATCTTGTTTCAGAAGACTCAACAATAATATCCCAATTAGGAAACTGCTCCTTAAACCATTTACATTGCTTTGGTGTCATGGCTACCCTGTTGTCACTGGGAACTTTTCCCTCTTTAATAAGGCCTAATACTGGCATTTCGTTAATTTTACACAATATACAATTTATAGAAATGAACTATTTTGAATTATTCGGTTTACCTATTGCATTTAAGGCTGATTCTAGTCAGTTAAGGACTGCGTTTATGAATATCCAAAGAGCATCACATCCCGATAAGTTTGTACAAGGTACTGAAGCAGAACAAGCGCTTGCATTAGAACAATCCGCTATGGCCAATAAAGGATTTAGTTTGTTAAATAATAAAGATCAAATTTTGCCCTATGTGTTAGAGATTACTGGACATATTGCGGCTGATGAAAAATATAATTTAGCACCTGACTTTTTAATGGAGATGATGGAGTTAAATGAGGCTTGGATGGATGCAGATAGCCCAGAAAGTAAACAAAGCTTGTTAGATCAAATTAATACCCTCAAAAATGACATTTTCAGCCCTATTAAAGCGTATTTGGAAGCAGATACGATTAATGACATTCCCCATGAAGCAATGCTGCAAATAAAGGACTATTACTACAAGAAAAAATACCTTGACCGTATTTTGGAAGATTTCCACCATTAACGTAATATTGCATCCCGCCTGATAGCTTTACTGTTATCAAATAATAATGCCCAGATGGCGGAACTGGTAGACGCGCTAGACTCAAAATCTGGTTATCGCAAGGTAGTGCAGGTTCGATTCCTGTTCTGGGCACAAACCCTGTCACGAAAGTGACAGGGTTTTTTAATGTAAGACAACGTCGGGAGCTTGCTCACGAAAGTTGGCGAGCATTAAAAAACACAACAAAGCACGAAGTGATTTGTTGAAAGGGTTTGTGTAAGCCCCTCGTAGAAGTATAAGGAAGACGACGAACGAAGTGAGTCGACAGTCCTTCACTAATTGTGAAACATTTTGTTGAAAGGGTTTGGGTACGCCCGCCATTTAGGAAGACGACGAAATGAAATGAAGCCGACAGTCCTGAATAAAAACAACAAAGCACGAAGTGATTTGTTAGTAATCTATCGCATGATCCTTTTCAAAAGGTTCTCCATTCCATGCTTTTTTTTGAGTCCAACTAGTAAATGGAGCTGACCAAAATGGATGCGAAGCAGGCAAACCTAAAGGCAAAAATGCAAATGAGGTAAGGTACATACTTCCCGTATTAGAATATCCATCCGCAATTTGAGATTGTTGATTTCCTATAAAGCCAAGGGTTAATAAATTTTGATTCGTAAAAGTACTTGCAACAAACACTTTTTTAAATACAGCAGTTAGTGCACATCGAACTTGTGCAGGTGTTAAAGGACTAGGTAGCGCATCCGCTAACGCGATTTTAGCTAGAGGCTGAAACGCCCCAACACGATACGTTGATGAACGGCCAATAATTGGGAACGTGCCTTCCGGAGAAATAAGTCTTTCTTGTTCAACAGCATAGCGTTGCATACGCTTTAATGCCAATTCATAAGATTCTTTTGTAACTCTACCTTTAGCTGCATTTACTTTTAAAATATCAACCAACATTGGCTGAATCACATAACCATTATAATGATCAAAATGGAAACGATCTCCATCACTGTACCAACCATCACCAACATACCATTTATTTATTTTCTCAATTGCAGTATCAATTCTTTCGGCAATAATATCTTCTCCAATATATAGCAAAAATGTTTCTATGATGGCTGCAAACAATACCCAATTGTTATTAAATGGTTTTATTTGTCTAATTTTTTTAAATTCGAATACAATATTTTGTTTTGTAGTAGCTGGCAAATCCTCCCACAAAACTTTTGGAGCTAACAAAAGTGCTTGTGCAATAAAAGCAGCATCTACCAATGGTTGTGGCGAACTTGGACTTCCCCAATAAAAATAATCAAGACTGTTTGGGTCAAATCCATTTGTTAAACTTTTTTGAATTTGCAATCGTATTTTTTTTCTAACTACACCCTCAGTACTTTCATCATCTGGTAATGATACAAAAGGGGCCAGTCCAACTATTAAGCGACCGAATGCCTCCATATAAGCCACTTGTTTATTTCGATTATCCCATGCCGTACTATATTGAATTTGTGCAAATTGTCTAAAGTTACCTTCACTTAAATGATCCAAAATTGGACTTGATATTTTGATAAGCAATTGAATCCAGTAAGCTCTGTCCTCAGTTTCGTCATTGGCAATTGTCAAATTGTTCATAGCTATACTAGAAGTGAAAGGTAATAATCCAATAGATGCTAGCACCGAGGAAAGTCCTAAAAAACTACGTCTTTGCATATAAAAATATTTTGATAAATATATCATTTTAATAATTGATTTTAATGATCTACTGAAATTTCTTAACTTAACTAAATGAAAAATAGTTTTTTACATCGAATAGCATTTATAATAATACCAATAGTCACAGTTATTGGAACATCAGCTCAATCTAAACAACAAGATACTGCTACCCATATCATTCAACTCCCAATCAACTATTCAAAAGAAAGAATAGATTTAAGTATTGAGTATTTAAAAACAAGGCATGGAATCACTCAATCCACTCCTACTATCAATCCTAAAATGATTGTATTACATTTCACAGGATTTGGAACTATTAAAACTATTCATGAATATTTTAACGCTCCAACTATTGAAGAAAGTAGACAGATCAATAAAAAAGTAAGCGCCTTAAATGTAGGATCTCATTATTTAATTGATAGAGACGGAAGCATATATCAACTTATTCCAGACACCCTATTAGCTAGACATGTTATTGGTTTAAACTACTGTGCCATTGGTGTAGAAAATATAGGAAGTGAAAAGGAACCATTAACGGAGGCGCAGACTATTTCCAATGCTAAACTGGTACGACATCTATCTTCAAAATTTAAAATAGAATATTTAATTGGTCACGAAGAATATATAAAATTCAGAAATTCTGATATCTGGAAAGAAACAGATTCAAAATATATTACCATTAAAAATGACCCTGGAAAAAGTTTCATGGAAGGTGTAAGAAATTTAACTAAGGACTTGAATTTAAAATCAACTCCTTAGTTAATAGTTAATAAACTTAAGTTTACTAACCTCCTACAATCTTACTTGTACTGCGGTATAAATAGTTCTCGTAAATATGGCGTCTAGCAAAACGATCGGGCGTGTCAGAGTTAACTAACTTAACATAGATTGCTTTTGGAACACCATAGTATTCATATTCATTGCCATCAGAAAAAACTACACGTAAAATTTCAGACTTAAATTCAAAATCATTGATACTCGCTTCAGAAATAGTTGCGGTATATTCAGTTAATGTAGCAGCATGTGTTTCAGGATGTACGCTTACTAAAAAGTGATAAGAAGCAATTAATTTAGTTGATTTCTCTTCGGCCATCTTTTTAGACTCCTCACTATCCTGGAATTTATCGGGATGCCATTCCATCATGATTTTACGATAAACCTTCTTTAAATCACTTAAAGTAGCCTTATCATCTACACTTAAAATAGCCCTATGCCTTTCAATTCGCTTCATTTTTACTAATTATAAGGCGCGAAAGTACAACAATAATCTTTTAATTAGGGTCATAAATTTCAGCTGTTCTTGCAGAACCTCCAGAATATCCTCCAATTATTATAGTTTTACCATTAGGAAGTAAAGTAGCAGAATGCCACGCTCTTCCAGTGGTCATTGGAGTTACACTGGTAATAAATTGATTTGTTGAAGGATCAAACAACATTGCTGTTTGTATTTCAACACCCCCATATGAAGCCTGACCACCTGTAATTAACACTAACCCATCTTGTTGTAAAGTTGCAGTATGATAATACATCCAACTAGGCAAATTTGGCAAGGATGAAAATGTTTTTGTTATTGGGTCATAAAGTTCTGCAGTATATGTTGGCTGTAAATAACCTGTTCTTTGATTTGCTCCTCCAACAATTAATACTTTACCATTATTTAATAGAGTAAGTGAAGGATACCCTCTATTATCAGACATATTGTTATTTGTAGAAGAATATGTATCTGAAGCAGGATCATAAACATTTGCTGTATTAACATATGCAGTGCTATTATATCCTCCAACTATTAAAATTGTGCCATCATTTAATTTAATACTTGAATGAAATGCTCTCGTCGTAGGCATTGATCTTGCATAAGTAAATGTATTTGTAGCAGGATCAAATAATTCTGTAGAATTTAAATATGAAGTCCCATTATGACCACCAGTTATAAATACTTTACCATTATTTAATAAAGTAGCTGTATGCGAATGTCTACTAGATTGCATATTTGACACATTGGTGAATGTACCACTTGTTTCATCATATACTTCAGCAGCAGCACCAGCATAATCACCTCCAGTAAATAATACTTTGTGATTACCCGACAAGGCAACAGCAGCTGCTTCATATCTATTTCCTGAGTTTAAACTTCCAGTATTACTAAATGTACCAATTGTGTAATCATATAATTCTGCAGTCGCGTTTCCACTCCAACCTGAATTTGCAACTAAAACTTTACCATTACTCAATAAAAAACTGAAATTGAAAGGCCTTTCTACACTTGGAGACCCCGTAGATGTAAATAAACCTTTGGTTATAATAATATTTGTATAGGTACTTGCAACCGTACCTGCTAAATTTGTAACAGTTAATGTGTATCTAGTATTTACTGTTGGACTAATTGTAAATGAATTTCCGCTTGTAACAACAATATTACCTGGCGTAATTATTCCATTACCATTTGTAAAAACAGGAGTTAAAGTTGTAGAACCACCTAATCCAACCCCGTAACTTGCTGGTGTTAAAGAAGTGATACTTGGAGATGGAACTACAAAAACTGTGGCAGAAGTTGATGTTGCTACACCAACAGTACCGCTTAAATTACTTGTAATTTTAATATAGTAAGTACCTGCGATTCCAGTAGTATAAGTTGAATTTGTTTCACCGGCAATTGGCGCACCTAATGAATTATACCACTGAAAAGTTAATGAAGCACCTCCTAAATAACTGTACGTCGGGGTTAAAGTTGTGGTATATCCTGAGGTTGCATAAGAATCCTGAGGTCCTGAAGTAATTCTTACTTTATTTTCTGTAACATATATGCCATTTGATCTAATGGTATTTGAAACACCATTTAATGTACTTGTAACTTCCACATAATATGCATCTTCAACTGTTGCAGAATATGTATTTGAAGTTGCATTTAAGATAGCATTACTACCTTTATACCATTGATATGATAAAACACCTGAGCCCGATCCAGTAACACTAATTTGAAAAGTGCCATCTGTACCAAACATGCCATTATTAGGCTGGGTACTAATTGTCACATCATTATGGGTAACTGTTACTGTATTAGAAGTAACAGTTGTTGTTGTTCCATTTAAAGTACTTGTAGCAATAACATAGAAAGAACCAGCAAGATTACTCTTAAAAGTATTACCAATTATATCAGTTAATATACCATTCACATCGTACCATTGATAAGTTATGATACCAGAACCAATGGCAATTGCTGTCAATGTATTGAAATCATGTGTATTAACAGTAGCCCCAATAGGTTGAGTACTAATTGAAATTGAATTAACATATATTGTTAGTGTTTGACTAACAGATTTACCTTCATTATTAGTAACTGTTAGAGTATATGTAGTAGTAACTGTAGGTGAAATTGTGTATGACAATGTTGAATTAACAACGCCTATCCCATTATCAATGGTTGCAGTACCTTGAGCAAATACTGGAGTAATAGTTGTAGTTGACCCTAAAACTATTGTTGAGTTATCAGAAGTAAAAGTCGAAATAATTGGATTAGGAGTAATATTAATAATATATGGTGTTCCAGCAACTTGTCCAACCGATAATATACAAATCGAATTCAAAAAAATAAAAAATAATATGTAACTAAATAATTTCATTAAAATAGTATTAAAAACCTGTTGTCATAAAATAATAAACCTTAGAACCCATAACTATAAAAGTATAAAGTGTTTGTTTATTATGTGTAGTTGTACCATTGTTTGTAGAATAAAATGTAAATCCAGTACTTGCAAATGTGGAAGTACCACTAGCAGTTCCCTGTATAGCTAATGTATAAGTTCCTCCATCCTTAATATTATTTAGCGTAAAAGATCCTGCTGATGCAGTAGTATAAGCGAGATTACTCAAAGAAAAATCTATTGTTGTTCCTGCAACAGCATTATAAGCTGTCGTATTTGTTGCTGAACCATTTACTTCAAATTTAGAAACAGGAGTACTTGTCCCTACTCCTATTTTATGATTCAACCCATCAATATAAATTGTATTTGCGTCTACTGTGAAACTTGGTCCATTAAGCGACACTGTACCCGAATAACTTGAAGTAAGCACATTACTCGAAATGCTAAAAGTAGATCCTGACAAAACTAACCCAGAACCGGAGGTATAGTTAATAACGTCAGTCGCTGAAGCAATCCCCAAACTTGTTATATCAGATTTTACAATATTCAACTTACTAAAAGGTATAGCAGCCGTATTACTAATATCGGAAGCAACAACAGATCCAGTTAAATTTAATTTTGAATAATCAATAGCTGCAGCAGCATTTACTTGTGCATTTTTAATAGAGCCATCAATAATCTTCGCACTACTAATACTATTATCAGCAATTTTTACAGTTGTAACATTAGCATCAATTATTTTTGAAGTTGAAATAGACGCGTCTGATATTTTGGCTGCTGTTACTGCACCATCTGCAATTGTTGTATTGGTAATTGCCCCTGCACCGATACTAAAAGTTGTTCCGGTTAATGTTAGGCCATTACCTGCCGCATAAGTTGTATTCTGATCTGACCCAGGTATTCCCAAATTTGTGATGTCAGATTTTACAATACTTAATTTACTAAAAGGAATAGCAGCCGTATTACTAATATCGGAAGCAACAACAGATCCAGTTAAATTTAATTTTGAATAATCTATAGCTGCAGCAGCATTTACTTGTAAATTGTTAATAGAGCCATCGATAATCTTCGCACTACTAATACTATTATTAGCAATTTTTGCAGTTGTAACATTAGCATCAATTATTTTTGAAGTTGAAATAGAAGCGTCTGATATTTTGGCTGTTGTTACTGAACCATCTGCAATTGTTGTATTGGTAATTGCCCCTGCACCAATACTAAATGTGGTTCCAGTTAATGTCAAACCATTACCCGCAGTATACGTTGTATTTTGATCAGAACCAGGTATTCCCAAATTTGTGATGTCAGATTTTACAATACTTAATTTACTAAATGGTATGGCAGCCGTATTACTAATATCGGATGCAACAACAGATCCAGTTAAATTTAATTTTGAATAATCTATAGCTGCAGCAGCATTTAAATGAGCATTACTAATAGATCCATTTACAATTTTTGCGCTAGTTATACTGTTGTCTGCTAGTTTTATTGTATTAACAGCATTATTTGCGATTTTAATATTTGTAATGCCATAATCTGCAACACCACCTGCACTTATTTGATTATCAACATATGTTTTGACTGCATTTTGAGTTGGATAATACGTATCACTTGACCCCAAAGTTATAGATGTTGATTTATTAGAAAGGTTTTCCTTGTTAGTTAAATCTGATGAATTAGCTTTCAATCCTAATGCAGTATTCACATCAATAGTATTTGCTTTTAATTCCAAAACCGAGTTAACATCAGCACTATTTGCCTTTAACCCAAGGGCAGTATTTGTTGCATAAGCACTTAAATCCTGATCACCAGTGTTTGTACCAGTAATTGCAGCAAGCTTTGTTTTTTCTGCCGAAGTAAAATCATTACTTGAAAGATCTTTACCAGTCACTTTATCTACTTTTAATGCTAGGCTATTTGTAACATCAGCACTATTTGCTTTTAATACTAAGGCAGTGTTTGTTGCAGCTGTTGTTGCGTATGTACTTAAATCCTGATCTCCAGTATTAGAACCAGTAATTGCAGCTAATTTTGCTTTTTCAATAGAAGTAAAATCGTTACTTGAAAGATCTTTACCAGTTACTTTATCTACTTTTAATGCTAGGCTATTTGTAACATCAGCTGTGTTTACTTTCAATCCTAATCCAGCTGTCAAGTCACTACTATTTGCTTTACTTGTTAATGCAGCATTTACATCATTAATATTAGCTTTTAGATCTAAAGCTTTCTGAGTTAATGAGCTAATTGGCTTATTTGCATCTGTAGTATTATTAACTAAATCTAACCCTAAGTTTGATTTTAAAGAAGACAAACTATTTGTTCCAGTACCACCCGAAGTCAAAGGTAAAATTCCATCTATATTTGAAGCATTAACCCCATTTGCATAATAAGCATAAGGAACTTTTTGTAATTGAGTAGTTCCCATATTTATAAATGATGTGCCAGCATTAGGATCCATTTCAACTTTTAAAAATTTAGGATATTGTTTCCAATTTACATTTGCAAAATTTCCAATTGAACTAATAGCTCCAGTATCTCCGATAATAATTGAGAAAATACCTTGTGCATTTGTATTTACATTTCTTGACTCTGAATACTCAACAGCACCTGACTCAGTTAAATTAATAATTGAAAACTTTAATGCAATTTTTTGACTAGCCAAAATAATACCATTAGCATTCCTAGCTACACCTTGAAAATTAATCCCTGTATTTTGCCCATATGTATGCGTAAAAAATACAAATGTCATTAGCGTAAGGTAAATTTTAAATCTCAATGATAAGTGATTTGATATTTTCATTAATTACAGATATTAAAGTTTGACGAATTTGTAAATTCCATATTCAGCTTTGCCATTATTTGGCTTGAACAATAACCTAACATAATAAACTCCAGAGACGTAGTTTATTATGTTTAAATTGATATTTATGTAATCATTTACAGAATAGGAAACTGTTTGATATTTTAAATTTGAAGATGCGTCAACTATATTAAATTCAAATTGACCAGATTTTAAAAAATTTGCTTTTAAGTGTAATACATCTAAAACTGGATTAGGAGCAATCATTATTATTCCAGGCTTAATTAAAACAAGTTCAGTTAACCCAGTTACTAATGGAGTAAATGATTGCAAAAATCCAGCATTTAAAGAGGATTTATCCTGTCCCACATAATTTACAATTGAAACCATTTCACCTACACTATACGTGATTGAATAGTTAGAAGTACTAGCGCCAATTGCACCCGCAATGTTTTGAGTAACAGGGGTTATATTTTGAGCATAAGAAAAATTACAGAATAATAAAAAAGCAGTAGTTATAAATATTTTATATATGAAATATTTATTGAATATATTAAGACTCAAAAACTTCATTTCTAGCTTTTTAGTTATCATGTGAATTTATCGTAAACAATTAACTAAGCCTCTAGAAAGTATATAAAGTATGTATCAACTTCACCCAATGATACTAATACATAGGTTATTTCCTATTTTAAATTGAATTTTGCGAAGTCGTCTATATACTCAAGGGGAGTACAATTGTGCATTTTATGAAATGCTCTATAAAATGAACTCTTAGAGCTAAAGCCTGATTGTTTAGCAATAGACTCTAGTGTAAAAGTATCATGTGCATTCGCATTAATAAAACTAATAATATGTTTTATGCGATAAGAGTTTAAATAATCAGTAAACCGCATAGAATAATGATTATTAATTATATAAGATAAATCTCTAACTGGAATATTTAAAATTACAGCAACCTGACTTATAGTTAAGTTATTAATTAAATAAGGCTGTTTATTGGAAAAATATTCATTAAGTGCATTAATCTCTTTGGTATAATCTTCCACAATGAAAGGTATTTTACTAGAATAATTTTCTATCAAAACTGAATTCAAAATTTTATACTTAATAAACGGCAATCCAGTTAAAACTTCGGGATGAATTAACAAATAGATACTCATCACAAAGAAACTTAAAGAAATTAGTAAGCCTGGCAATAAATTGAAAAAACTTGTTGTAAAGAAATTAACAGAAGTAATAGTAAAGATTATTAAAATCACAAAGCCAATTAAGGATAATGTTGTTGCCCAGGTATATATCTTAAGCCACTTTAATACGTCCAAAATTTGTTTCTGTATTAATTCCGATTCATTTGATTTTTTGAATTTTATAATTAGAGACCATTGTAAAATTAAATAAATAAATACCTGTACTGGCCTTAATATATAACTAATAAATTCCGGTATAATACCAGCTTTATATTGATATGTTAGACTAAAATTATTAATTGTTGATTCTACAATATGTTGTTTTTCAATTGTTGGAATTAAATAAAACGGTATGTAATTAATTATAAATAATAAGAATGGGATAAAGTGAAAAAAATCATTTTTTGTCAATTTTTTTTCATTAAACAGCACAACCCTTACATAGATAAAACTTAATGGAGGTAGTAAAAAATTAATTGGTGCTGCAGATTTATATAAATGAGGCGCATAGATGATCCATCCAGTGAATATTAGCAAATAAACTGCAACACACCATATTTGAAAAAAGAAATAAGCAGATAACAGATAATCGGCATAAGACTTCAATGCATTTTCCTTAAAAAGTAAAATGTAAATAGACAAAAACGCACAAAAAATGCTACCCAAATAGAATATTTCTCCCAGCATATAATTTAATTACTCTAAAAGTAAAGTAAAATATATGAATCCGGCTAAACCTTATGAAAAAAGCTTAGTAATTAACTATTCCGTCTTCCCTATCCTAATAAAGTAAACTACCCCATTATGTGTCATATCAGTATTCAATACCACTTGTTGACGGCGTCCAGACTTCTCTGTAATAAACATTACGGCTGTATTTGGTGGCTCAGTACCAAGGTTCTCAGCTACCATAATTAACTCGTTGTTCTTTTTATTCTTATCTACTTTAAGTTTAAACTTAATAGGATTATTAACTTTTAATTCTTGCTTATCTACCACTATTCTATTATTGTAGATGACTGATACAGAGTCCTTGTCATGGATACCATTATCAAAAATTTCCACAGTTACAGAATCCGAAGAAACATAAATATCTATTGTTTATTATTGACTTAGAAATAGTTCTAGCCTACGCGCAATAATAACTGAATTTATTCTAAGAACATAATCTACTGACATGACATTCATTAGCAATATGCATCACATTACTAAAATTTTATATGTTACATGAATTTTATAACTAACTATTTGATTATCAATAAATAGTTTATCAAAATCTTCGATATTTGTGGATAAATTTTAAACAAAAAAGCCCCCCATTTCTGGAGGGCTTTCTCAATTATAACCTTTAAATGAACCGGTACTAGACCAATTCGCTTATTTTACTTCTTCAAATTGTGCGTCTTCAACCGTGTCATTGCTCGCACCACCATTTGCTTGTCCAGCGTCAGCGCCAGGAGCAGCACCTGCACCCTCTGCTTGTGCTTTGTAAATTTCTTCACTTGCAGCAGTCCAAGCAGCGTTCATTGCTTCTAAAGCTGTGTTCACTTGAACAACGTCTTGTGCTTGGTGAGCAACCTTTAATGAAGCCAAAGCAGTTTCGATTGGCGCTTTTTTATCAGCAGAAATTTTATCACCAAACTCTTTCAATTGCTTTTCTGTTTGGAAAATTAAGCTATCTGCTTCATTTAATTTCTCTACTCTTTCTTTTTCAATTTTATCAGATGCTTCGTTTGCTTTTGCTTCGGCTTTCATTTTTTCAATTTCTTCCTTAGTCAAACCACTACCCGCTTCAATTCTGATTTTTTGTTCTTTACCTGTCCCTTTATCTTTTGCACTTACGTTTAAAATACCGTTAGCATCAATATCAAAAGTAACTTCAATTTGAGGAACGCCTCTTGGTGCTGGTGGAATACCATCCAAGTTAAACATACCTAAACTTTTATTTTGTGCAGCCATTGGACGCTCACCTTGTATTACATGAATTTGTACACCTGGTTGATTATCGCTAGCTGTTGAATATACTTCTGTTTTCTTAGTAGGAATAGTTGTGTTAGATGCAATCATTGTTGTCATCACACCACCCATTGTTTCAATACCTAAATTTAAAGGAGTAACGTCTAATAACAATACATCTTTAACATCACCTGTTAATACCGCACCTTGGATACCTGCACCAATTGCAACAACCTCATCTGGGTTAACTGAACGGTTAGGTTTTTTACCAAAGAACTTCTCAACTAATTCTTGCACTTTAGGAATTCTTGAAGAACCTCCTACTAAAATTACTTCGTCAATTTGACTAATAGAATAACCAGCATCTTTTAATGCAATCTCACATGGTTTAATACAACGTGAAAATAAATTATCTGCTAATGATTCAAATTTAGCTCTTGTTAATTTTAATACTAAGTGCTTAGGAACTCCATCAACTGCAGTGATGTATGGTAAGTTAATTTCAGTTTCTGTAGAAGAACTTAATTCAACTTTCGCTTTTTCAGCAGCTTCCTTTAAACGTTGTAAAGCCATTGGATCTTTTCTTAAATCAATTGCTTCTTGATTTTTAAATTCATCCGCTAAAAAGTCCATGATTACTTTATCAAAGTCATCACCACCTAAGTGTGTATCTCCATTTGTAGATTTTACTTCAAATACACCATCTCCTAAATCCAAGATAGATACGTCAAAAGTTCCACCACCTAAATCGAACACAGCAATTTTTTGCTCTACATTCTTTTTATCTAAACCATATGCTAAAGCTGCAGCTGTTGGTTCGTTTACAATTCTGCGAACTGTTAAACCAGCAATTTCTCCAGCTTCTTTTGTTGCTTGTCTTTGCGCATCGTTAAAATATGCAGGAACAGTAATAACTGCTTCTGTAACTTCTTGACCTAAATAATCTTCTGCAGTTTTTTTCATCTTTTGTAAAACCATTGCAGAAATTTCTTGAGGTGTGTACATACGACCATCAATGTCTACACGAACAGTATCGTTTTCACCTTGTACAATTTTGTAACTCCAGTGAGATTTCTCTTCTGTAATTTCATTAAAACGACGACCCATAAAACGCTTCACACTAGAGATAGTGTTTTCAGGGTTTGTGATAGCCTGTCTTTTTGCAGGATCACCTACTTTACGCTCGCCATTTTTTAAGAAAGCGACTACCGATGGGGTGGTTCTTCTACCCTCGTCATTTGCGATAACTACAGGTTCGCCACCTTCCATAACTGATACACAACTGTTTGTGGTACCTAAGTCAATTCCTATTATTTTTGCCATAATGATTGATTTTCAATGATTAATTATTCTTGTATAGACAATCATTATGCCACAATGACTTAGGCCTAATAATGGTGCAAAAATGTCATAAATGGCAGAAAATAGCCTTTAATTCAGGCCAAAAATGGCATAGTAAAATGATAAATGAGTAGAAAAGGCAGTTACATAGATTCTAAATCGCCTGACTTTGATGCCTTAAAAGTGAAATTCTTTTGACTTGAATAACTAAAGATGACTACAAAAAAGGTGGTTACAATTTTTGCTGGTGTAGCAAACATGCCAAAGTAGTCTACAAATAACTTTAAGAATCCATAATTTAAAAGAATACACCCCAATACTACTAGGAAGTATTTGAGCAATTGCTCCGTCTTTTTAACGGCAGTTTCCTGAAAAACAACATACCTACTTAAATAAAACCCAATTGGAAAAGTCACGCAAAAGCTTACCATAAATGAAGCGATATGCGGACTAATAGTAAGCCATCCAATATGAATAGGTTGCTTATGGAATAAAAAGTTATAAGAAAGGAAAAAGCCTAGAATATCTAAAACAGTATTGCCCCCACCACAGGCTGCATAACGAAAGGTTTGCAAGGGCATAAACTTCCTAAATAATGGATACACCCAATCAATTAGGTCTAATATAAGTTTGCTAATAAAATCGTGTAGTTTCAACATGAATAGCTCAAAGGTAATCTTTATTAATTACTTTTGCAATCGGTAATACATTATTATGAATTTGATAACGAATTTAAAGCAGTCTGCGGCAAATTGTATCCACCAATTATATGGTGTTAAAATACAACCCGAACAAGTATTAGTCAATGCAACTAAGCCCGAATTTGAAGGGGATTATACCATTGTGCTTTTTGCTTTCGTAAAACAATTAGGAAAAAATCCTGAGGTATTAGGAAATGAATTAGGCGCTGCGATGATTGCGGACATGAATGGTGTTTTAACAAATTTTAATATCGTAAAAGGGTTTTTGAATTTTACTATTAGCAACCAATTTTGGTTTGATTATATTAAAAATGCCACGCCAGATAATTTATTGCCATTAACTAATACACCGCGTAAAATTATGGTGGAGTACTCCTCCCCTAATACCAATAAACCTTTACACTTAGGTCACTTAAGAAATAATTTTTTAGGTTGGAGTATCGCTGAAATATTAAAACTACAGGGCAACGATGTAGTGAAAACTTGTATCGTAAATGATAGAGGTATTCATATTTGCAAAAGTATGATTGCATGGCAATTATTTGCAAAGGGCGCAACTCCTGCTGATACCAATCAAAAAGGGGATCATTTTGTAGGAGACTATTATGTAAAATACAATGACGCATATAAAGCACAGGTTGCTGAATTAGTAGCTGGTGGTATGACGCAAGAATTAGCAGAGAAAGAAGCACCTATTCAAAAAGGCGCACAGGAAATGTTATTGAAATGGGAACAGGGTGATGCCGCTACTTTAGATTTATGGAAGCGCATGAATAGCTGGGTATATGAAGGATTTGACACCACTTATAAAAAGATTGGATCTGATTTTGCAAAAACATATTTCGAGAGCAATACTTATTTATTAGGAAAAGAATTGGTAGAACAAGGGTTAACTAAAAAGGTATTTTATCAGAAAGAAGATGGTTCGGTTTGGATAGATTTAACTGGAGATGGTTTGGACGAAAAGATTGTACGTCGTAAAGATGGCACTTCCGTATATATTACTCAGGATATTGGACTTGCAGAAGTAAAACAAAAAGAATTTAACACCGATGCTAGTATATATGTTGTAGGTGATGAGCAAAACTATCATTTTAAAGTTTTAAAATTAATTTGTCAAAAACTACAATTGCCTGCAGCTGATGGCATTTATCATTTAAGTTATGGCATGGTGGAATTGCCAACTGGTAAAATGAAAAGCCGTGAAGGCACCGTTGTGGATGCCGACGATTTAGTGGAAGAAATGATTAATATTTCAAAAGAAAAAACCGAATCATTAGGCAAGGTTTCAGAATTCACTCAAAATCAATTAACCGAGCTATATAATACAATTGGTTTAGGCGCGCTAAAGTTTTTCCTACTAAGAGTGGATCCTAAAAAGAAAATGATTTTCAATCCCGAAGAGAGTATTGATTTTCATGGTTTCACTGGGCCTTTTATTCAGTACACCCATGCACGTATTAAAAGCATCTTGCGTAAAACAGGAACAGCTATACAATTAACTAATTCCGAATTATTGCCTTTGGAAAAAGCATTGGCAATTGAATTATCTAACTTCCCAGCCGTTATAAATGAAGCTGCCGAAACACTAGATCCTTCTAAAGTGGCTATCTACACTTTTAACTTAGCGAAGTTATTTAACAGTTTCTACGCAGAACTTTCTATTGCAAGTGCAGAATCGGAAGAGAAGAAACAATTAAGAATTCAATTAAGTATTTTAACTGCAGCTACATTACATAAGGGAATGCGCGCTTTAGGTATTGATGTGCCAGAGCAGATGTAATGCTTATTTACGCTTGGGCTTATAAGGAACATAGTTTTCTGGAGTCAACTCCTCCACTCCCCATTGTGTAAGTAAACTATCCATTTGAACTTTTGGTAAACTAGCCTGGTCATAATGTCCTGCTACCTTTTTTTGTCTTAGCGCTTCATATATGCTTACTGCACATGCCACTGAAATATTCAAGCTTTGAATAATCCCCATTTGCGGTATAATAAAATTTCCATCAGCTAAATTCCTAAACTCTTCGGTCACACCATCATGTTCATTTCCAAAAACAAGCGCTACCGAATCAGTAAAATCAATATCATAAATTTCCACTGCATCACTAGAAAGATGCGTTGTCAAAATTTTAGAAAAGTTTTTTCTAACAGCTGCAACACAATCTTCTAAATTATCAAATTCGTGAATTGTCAACCATTTTAAAGCACTACTGCTACTCTTGTATCCAAACTTCTTATGTTTAGGAATACGTGTAGTTAAAATATAAATATCTTGAATACCCACAGCATCACAGGTTCTTAACACGGCCGATATATTATGAGGGTCGTCTACATTTTCCATCACCACCGTCAAATTAGCTTGACGCTTACTTAATACATTAATTAATTTATCGGTACGCTCTGGTGTCATATACTTCTAATATTTTTACTTCGCAAATGGCATGCGATATTGCACACCCAATCCTGGTCGTACAAGTGGTTCAATTTTCCCATCCTTATTTTCAAAACTAAAGTTTAAGCCAACACCATTTAATTCGGTCATTAATAATGGCCCATCCATATCTACATAATCCAACTGAGGTAAAAACTGTGCAATGGCCGCAGAACCAATTACGGATTCATTCATACTTCCCATCATTACTTTTAATCCCAAGGTGCGTGCATCCTTAATCATTCTTAGTGCAGGAGTTAATCCACTACACTTTGTTAACTTAATATTAATACCATGAAAATAATTAGCACATACTGCAACGTCTTTTTCAAAAACACAGCTCTCGTCAGCAAACAAAAGCAATACCGATTGTTTTTTTAATTGCTCCATTCCCTCCCAATTATCTTTGGCCAAAGGTTGTTCTACTAATTCAACACCCAAGGCTGCTAATGCTGGAATCTTAAGCAAAGCTTCCTCCGTAGTCCAACCTGCATTCGCATCTACGCGTATTGGCTTATCGGTATGTTTTCTTAAAGCCGTTATCATCTCAACATCATAATCCGTTCCCACTTTTACTTTATATATAGGCCAAGGATGCGCTTCCATTTTTTGTACCATCTTTTCAATGGGATCAATGCCTAAAGTATAATCACATATGGGTGGTAAAGTATTCAGTTCTGTAACTTCAGATGCCCAAGTAGTATTCCATAATTGATGCAAGGGTTGCTTTTTCATTTGTCCCCATAAATCCCAGCCAGCCATATCCAATGCACAAACTAAGAATGGATCGTTTGGAAAAAGATGATGTAAAAAATGCCAAAAACGTTCCGGATCTATCAAT
>CAIJFI010000007.1 GCA_903819975.1 uncultured Bacteroidota bacterium
AATAATTTATGTATTATACAATTTCATAATAATATAAAAAAAGCCTCTAAAATTGTTAGTATATTATCTAATTGAAGGTATTTAAAACAAAAAAGGGTGGATCAAATTGCTTTGATCCACCCTTACCAATGTGTTTTTACTTAAAAATCAACTTCCTCTAGAACCACCTGTTTTAATAGGTTTTTTATTTGCCCCTCCACTAGACTTAGTGTTGGCTTTGGCAATAAATTTTGAACTACCTCCCGCTTGTGGAGTAGATTTGGTTGTTGCTGCAGCTTTTTTATCAGCTACCTTTTTATTAATTGCGAATCCCATAGTTATATGTTTATAACATAAAAGTAAATAAATAAATTCAATTAGTTCGCGGCATCTTCCATACTACCCTCTTCCTTCTTCTCTTTCTTGAGCGAGTACTTAAGTATTAGCATGCCCCTATATTCAGGTTTCATCAAAGTGAATATATGATCGGGCAATCTAAAATTATCTATAATTTCAAACCCCATTTTATTGTAATAATTGAGTGCCTTACTTGCACTATCCATTGCCTTTAAAACAATCGTTTTCTTTTGGTATTGTTTGGCTAAGTCAAAGACAAATTTCATGAGCTGAGTACCTATCCCTTTTTGAATGCATTTAGTATCTATGTATATGCGCTCTAGTTCCATTGAGGAATCTACATCAAGTGTTCCATTAGAGTTTCCTTTTGCATTAATGTTTATTTTCAAATACCCTATTGCAACTTTGTCCAAATAGGCGATATAATGCAGATTATTTTGATCATTAATTTCGGCTTTAATTTTTTCAACTGGGTACGCATATTCATTAACATACCAATCCACTCCTCCAGGTTCCCATAAATAAGGATAATGTGGAATATATATTTGCTTTGCAAGCTCACTTAAAATTTGTGCTTGCGTTACATCTATTTGAATAATATTTAAAGAGGCATTCATGAGCACACAAAACTAAAGTTTAATTGCACTCATCCCTCCATCAACATGCATTACTTGACCCGTAATCCAACTAGATTTATGCGACAATAAAAAACAACTCATTTCAGAAATGTCATTTACCGTACCAACTCTTTTAAGCGGATGTCTTAAAGCATTAGCTTCTACTTTTTGCTCTGTATTCAATAAGCTTGCTGCTAGCGGCGTATTGGTTAATGATGGTGCAATACAATTCACTCTTATGGTTGGCGCTAATTCCGCAGACAATGCTTTTGTTAATCCTTCTATCGCACCTTTTGAAACTGCAACCTGAGTATGAAAATTTAATCCCATTTGTACCGCAATAGTTGAAAATAATATCACAGATGCATTGCCCGAAAGTTTTAATGCAGGTAATGCTGCTTGAATAACTTTAATTGCCCCTCCAACTTGTAAATTAAAATCTTGGGTAAAATCAGCTGGCAGAATCCTTGCAAATGGTCTCAAATTAATAGTCCCGGGACAATAAACCAACCCGTCAAGTGATTCAGGTAAAAAACTAAAATCTACTTGCTCCTCTAATACATTTAAATGATGCGAACTAAAATTTTGTGATGCTTGGATAGGATGTGTGTTATAAGTTCCAATAACACGATGACCTTCCTTTACTAATTGATTCGCTACTGCCTGGCCAATACCTGAAGAAGCCCCAACTACTAAATAATTTCCCATATACTTTGTTTGTATGTTTAATAACAATCAAAGTATTAAAATGTTCAAATTAAATTAAGATAATTAAACCAAGATGGCATTACACACATAACAAACCAGCCTTGTACAAGCTAGTAATAGGTTTGTTATCCCAAAATAATTCAAAGCCATCAAATCCAGCACTAGCATAACTTTCCTTGATTTGGGAATAAGAAAGTCCGCTCCCTTTTTCTATAGCAATATTAGATAACAATTGCAATAACCACTCCCCTTTTGCAGGTTCTAAGCTAACATTAAATTCAGATTTATTATTTCTAAAATGCAAACTCATCTCCTCCCATTTAGTTCCCTTTTTGGATTTTTGAACAATAGATGATGTTGGCGTTATTCCTAAATAAATCGCTTTGTAGTTATTTGAATTTATATACTCTGGCGTTTCAACTGCTTTTAAAATATAATCTGGTGCTATTGTGGTTTTTGGAATTTTAAATTCAAACCATTTTTGTAGCGGTAATTCAAAACATGCGCCATGCATATAATTAATTAAAGCTTTCTTAAGTCCATAACCGAAAATTTCATGATTCGCACCTGTTGGATCAGTATGTTGAATATCATTATTTGCAAATGTACCTATGACATCTGTCTGCTTTTTTACTTTATATTTTTCCGGCTCTAATCCAACGGCGCTGTGTGCCGTCATGGTAAACAAGTGCCAAAAAGCAGATTGTAAAACACTAGTTTCAAAAAGTTGTCTAACCATTTCCAAAGAATCAATCGTTTCTTGTACAGTTTGTGTTGGAAACCCATACATTAAATAAGCGTGCACCATGATGCCAGCTTCGGTAAAGTGTTTGCTCACTTTTGCAACCTGCGATACGGTAATTCCTTTATTAATAAGTTCTAATAATCTATCAGATGCCACTTCCAAACCTCCACTCACAGCAATACATCCCGAAGCTTTTAATAATTGACATACATCGCGCGTAAAGCTTTTTTCAAAACGCACATTTGCCCACCAACTTACTACTAATTTTCGCCTAATAATTTCAATTGCAACAGCCTTCATCAAAGAAGGTGGTGCTGCTTCGTCCACAAAATGAAAACCATTCTCTCCTGTCTTAGCAACCAACTCCTCCATTCTATCCACAATCAATGAAGCAGCAATGGGTTCGTATGTTTTTATATAGTCTAAAGACACATCACAAAATGTACATTTACCCCAATAACAACCATGCGCCATTGTTAATTTATTCCATCTTCCATCGCTCCATAAACTATGCATTGGATTAATTACTTCAATAGCCGAAATGTATTTATCTAATAACAAATCATCATAGTCAGGGGTTCCAACTTGCCCTTGTTTATAGTCTGCACAAGATGTGTTATTGATATAAGTAACTACACCATTAACTAATGTAAAACAACGCTTTAATTCATGCTGTTCTTTTTTGCCATCAATATGATCAATTAAAATCTCTAATGGTGATTCACCATCGTCCAAAGTGATAAAATCATAAAACTCAAATACCCTAGCATCACTTAAGGATCTTAATTCGGTATTCGCAAAACCTCCGCCCATGGCCACTTTTATGTGAGGGTAATGTTTTTTTACCCATTGTGCACATCTAAGTGATGTGTACAAATTTCCTGGAAAAGGAACTGAAATACAAACTAATTTAGGTTGCACTTCTTTAATTCTTGCATCAAATATTTTAATTAAAATTTGATCCAAATAAGTGAAAGGTTGTTGTAATGCATTGTATAAATCGTCAAAGGAATTTGCAGACCTTCCTAGGCTTTCTGCATAACGACTAAATCCAAAATGTTCGTCAATATTTTCTTTTATCAAATCACTCAAGTCTTCCAAATACATAGTTGCAATATGTTTTGCCATATCTAATTTACCCATGCTGCCAAATGCCCATTTTAAATCGTCCAATTGTTCAAAACGACTTGCTTCTGGTAAAAAATTTCTAGTGCAAATTAAATGCGCTAATGTGTTTGACTTCCCTTGCAGAAATAGAATTAACTCATCTATTGTTTTAATATAACTATCCTTTAATGCAACAATTCTTGCACTATTTTCTGAAAGTGCTAGTTGCTTTGATTCAATGGTATAAAATAAATTGATTAACCCATCTTTGCTAAAAAGGGCAATAGTTACTTCAATGCCCAAATCCGCCTGAACCGATTTTATGCCTTTGGTATTAAAAAAGCCCTTTAAATACGCCGTTGCTGGATACGGGGTATTTAACTGAGTAAATGGGGGCGTTATTAATAATACTGGCTTGCTCAAAATTTTTAATTATTGGGCAAAAATAAGGTATCTGATAAAGCTAATGATGAAATATCAAAACCATTGAAAAATGGGTAAAAAACAGAATTTGTTCCCATTTATATAAAATAGACTAAATACTAAGGATTTTACCAAAATTTTATATTAAATTTAAGTCAATATTAACGTTGATTAGTATGCATATTCTATTGGACTTAGAATTTACTATCAGCATTTAAAAAAAAACAAAACAGATGACTATGAGAAAATTTCTTCCGTTTGTATTTTTCTTGGTTTGTTTGATCATGTCTACAAAGCCATTATCAGCCCAAGAAAAAACTATAACGGGTAAAGTTGTAGGAGAAGACAACCAACCACAAAGTGGCGTGTCTGTCCAATTAAAGGGATCAAAAGTTGTAACTGCAACCAATCAAAATGGTGTATTTACAATTAAAGCAAATCCAAAACAAACAATCGTCTTTACCTCGGTTGGATATCAAAAGAAAGAGGTGTTGATAGGTGCTAAAACAGAAATTAATGTTCAATTAACTCCGGCTCAAGCAGACCTTGATGAGGTTGTAGTTGTAGCGATGGACATTAAACGTAATTCAAGAGAATTGGGTTACTCAACTCAAAATGTAACTGGTAAAGATATCCAGTCTACACAAAGAGACAACTTTGTAAATAGCTTACAAGGTAGAGTTGCTGGTATCACTGTAACACCAACAACTGGTGCTGCAGGTGCTTCATCTGGAATTATCTTAAGAGGTTTTAATACTTTATCTGGAACAAACCAACCATTATTTATTGTGGATGGTATCATCTTAGATAACTCAACATTAAACACTAACTCACAAGGTGGTGCAGGTATTGGTCTTGCATCGGATTTGCCAAACAGGAACAATGACTACATGAACCGTATAGCGGATCTTAACCCAAATGATATTGATAATGTTACTGTACTTAAAGGACCAGAAGCAACAGCGCTTTATGGTAGCCAAGCAAGTAATGGTGCCATTGTAATTACTACAAAAAAATCTAAATCAACTGGTGGAAAATTATTAGTGACTTATGATAATAATTTTAGAACACAAGAGATTACTCGATTTGCAGAAGTAAATAATAGTTACGGACCAGGTGCTAGTAATGCTATCCCAACTGCTCCACCACTTGCTGGTCAATTTCAGTCTTTTGGACCAGTATGGCCTGCTACTACAAAATTGTTTGATAACATTAATCATTTTTATAAAACAGGTGTTACTCAAACACACAATATTGGAATGGAGTTTGGTACAAAGAACATGGGCTTCCGTGTTTCAGGTCAATACCTTGACAATGAGGGTGTGATTCCAAATAACATGTTAAAGAAATACAATTTTAAAATTTCTAACAATACTCAAATTGGAAAGTACATAACAATTACCCCTTCATTAGCATACACTGCTTCTGAAAACGTAAAACCTTTAAAAGGTGGCGCGTCTACAGGTGGTTTCTTATTAAGTTTATACCAATGGCCTGCTAACAATGATGTAACCAACTTTGCAACATCAAATGGCGGTAAAACAACATTGTTTAATGCAAACGTAAACTCAGATTACGATAACCCATTATGGAGTGCTTATAATAACTACAGTGGTGATAAAACAAGTAGATATGTAGCGACATTAGGTGTAGATATTACTCCGTTTTCATGGCTTACAGTAGCTGGACGTTTTGGATATGATACTTACAAAACAGATGGTTACTTACTTCAACATCCTCAGTCTTATGCATTAACCGCAGCAACTAGAGGGTCATTAGATAATTACTATAGAACATACAAAGGATACAACCACACAATTACAACAACTGCTAAAAAGAATTTTGGTAAGTTCTCTACACGTGTAATGGCTGGTACAATGTGGATGGATAATGAAACAGAACAATTTAGCGTTAAAGGAACTCAATTAATTGATTCTTTAAGCCAAGGTTCAATGTATAAGAACGGTCAAATCATTACTAAATTAAATCCTGCAGATAGTAATATTTCACTAGTAGGATCAAGAGTAAGATTATTAAGAAACTACTTTGGTTTACCTAACTTAAGTATTCTAAGAGAGCTTGCTTACTTTGGTGAGGTTTCAGTTGGTTACAATAACGTTGCCTTCCTTACTTATTCTCACCGTTTTGAAAGTGCTTCTCCATTACCTGCTCAAAATAGAAACTACGATTTCCCTGGAGCAAGTTTAAGTTTAATTATGTCTGACATCTTCCCGATTATCAAAAAAGGAAATATTGTTGACTACTTTAAATTAAGAGGTTCAATGGCAAATACAGCTCGTTTAAATGATCCATACTCAAACCAAGCGGTATTTGTAAACAACCAAAACAGTTCTACAATTCCAGGATTTACTTATGGATTTACAAATGCGAATCCTTATTTAAGACCTGAGCGTCAGCAAACATTTGAAGTTGGTTCTGAAATTAGAATGTTGAAAAACGCAATTACTATAGAAGGTGCTTATTACAACACACTTTGTACAGACCAAATTAGCCAAGGATACCGTGCGAGTTATGCAACTGGTTTTATCTTAAATACAACCAACTCATCTTCTTTACGCAACCAAGGAGTTGAATTATCAGTTGGATTAAATCCAATTAGAAAGAAAGATTTCACTTGGAATCTTAACTTAAACTTTAACCACATGTGGAGTAGAGTTTTAACGCTTCCTGAATCTATTGGTATTTTGAATGACTATTATAACTCTGATACTTATGTTTCTAACGTAAGAGGTGGTCTTATAAGAAATCACTCTACTGGTACATTAACTGGTTCTACTTACACAAGAAATACTGCTGGTCAAATTTTGATTAACCCAACAACAGGTATTCCAGTGGTAACAACTGGTAATTTGTTAATTGCGGACAGAACTCCTAATTTCACTTTAGGTATTTCAAACTCATTCAGATATAAAAACTTAAGCTTAAGTATTTTATGGGATTGGAAAAGAGGTGGAGATATTTACAATGGTACCGACCAAGCACTTACCGCTTTGGGTAAAAGTGCAAGAACGTCAGATAGAACAACTCCAATTGTCGTGAGTGGTGTGTTAAACGATGGTTTACAAAACTCAGCGAATCCTACTAAAAACACAATTGTTATCAATCCTTACTTCTTAAGTTCTTATTATACTTCACTTCCTGATGAAGAGTTTATTGAAAAGAATGTGAACTGGTTAAGACTTAGAGATGTAAGCATTAATTACACATTACCTAAGAGTTTAATGAACAAAATTAAACAAGTTAAAAGTGTTAGCTTCTTCCTTACTGGTAACGACTTAGTGTTAATCACAAACTATCATGGAGCAGATCCTGCAGTTAACTCAAATAACCCTAGTACAGGTGGTGTAGGTGGTTATGGTATTGACTTAGGAAGTGCGCCAACTCCAATTAGTTACAGTTTTGGAATGAGAGCTAATTTTTAATTTTAAAAGAAAAAATCAACAGTTTTATGAAAAATAAAATTTATAAATCGCTTCTTTCTGTTGGGTTAATTTGTACGCTTGGTGCTGTTTCTTGTAGCAAGAAAATAGACGACGCATATCAAAATCCAAACGCAGCAGTAGTAGAACCGATCGAATCAATCTTGTCAGGTGTAATTGGAAGCTTCACTGCTTTCTATTCATCAGCAGGTACAGGATATGGTGTTCAGGCCGATGATATATTACTTGGCCGTTACATCCAATATTGGGGAACCACAACCAATGGTGAAAACTATGGTCAAATGGGTGGTACTGTTAATAGTGATAATACAGGCGCCGTTTGGGCAGCTGTATATTATGGTCAAGGACAGAATGTAAATAAAATCATTCAATGGGGAACTGAGCAACAAAAATGGGATTATGTAGGTGCTGCTTGGGCGGTGAGAGCTTGGGGTTGGTTAGAATTAACAAACCAATATAGCGATGCGCCTTTAAGAGAAGCATTTAACACAAGCCTTGTGCAATTCCATTATGAAACTCAACCTGAATTTTATGACAGTGTTAGAGCAGTAAGTTTTAGAGCATTAAATTTCCTAAACAGAACCGACGGTAAAGTTAGCAAAGACAATTTAGCAATTGGAGATGCCTATTTTTACAACGGTGATACAGACAAATGGAAGAAATTTGTTTATGGAATTTTAGCGAGATCTTATATTAACTTAAGTAGCAAGCAAATGTTTATTGATAAAAGCTATGCCGATTCAGCTATTAAATATGCAAACCTTGCTATGTCAAACAATGCAGACAATGCAGTTGTTAAAGTAGCTGGCGGATTGACATCAGCAGTGAATAACTACTTTGGTCCATTTAGAGGAAACATTGGTTCTATCAGACAATCTTCTTATATCGCTGATTTAATGTCAGGAAATAATGCTGATGCATTTACAGGTGTACCAGATCCAAGAAGATGGTATATGTTACGTGAAAACGGTAACAAAACATTTAAAGGCTTTACTGTTTGGGCAGGTACAACAGGGGTAAGTGCAAGTGATTATCCTCAAAACTATTGGGGTAATGCAACGGCAAGTGCTACTACAGGGCCAAGTGTTGACACTAGCAGATATTTGTACCAAAACACAAGTCCTTGGCCTTTAATGACTGCATCAGAAATGCAGTTTATTATTGCAGAAGCTGCTTTACGTAAAGGCAACTCTTCATTAGCATTGACTGCTTATACCAATGCGATTAGTTTAAACTTTGATATGTTAACTACAACATATCCGCAAAATATTCCAACAGCAGGTGTAATTACGCCAGCAGTAAAAACTGCTTATTTAACAAATCCTGCAGTGGTTCCGGCAACAGCTAGTGGACTTACACTTTCTAAAATTATGTTGCAGAAATATATTGCATTGTATGGTTGGGGTACACATCAAACTTGGATTGACATGAGAAAGTTTCATTATACCGACTTAGATCCTGTAACAGGCAAGCAAGTATACGCAAACTTCACTCCGCCATCAGGTGCTAATTTAATGTCAACTAATAATGGAAAATTAGCTTACAGATGTAGACCTAGATACAACTCTGAATATCTGTACAACGTGCCAGAATTAACAAGAATTGGAGCGTATCAAAACTTAGATTACATCACCTATGAAATGTGGTTTTCTCAGAAATAACTCACTTATAAAAAATAAGCACAATGAAAAAAAATATATCCTTAATTCTAATATTGGTGGCTAGTATAAGTGGTCTATTGTGGTCATGTTCAAAGCAAACGACAACATCGTTTGAGAACATTGCTACATCAACTAAACCTACTGGAAGCGCCTTTATTAAAATTGTACATTTTTCGCCTGCGTTCCGACTTGCGACCGCAAAAAGCGATAGTATAAATGTATTCCTTAATGACGTAAAACTAAATGGTAGTTTTTTAACCTTTGGTTCTATGTTTCCTTCAACAACAAATTTGTACGCAGCAGTTCCAGCAGGAGTAACTTCTCTAAAACTGTCTACAAATGGTGTTCTTACTCCAGATTCGATTGCTGTAATTAGCATGAGTAAGATTCTTGAACCTGGAAAATATTATTCTTTAATTATTACAGATTCAATTTTAAATGCTAGTCCATCAAAGCAAATTTTTACCCAGGACAATTTTGTAATATCTGACACTACTACATTTACAATGAGATTAGTGCATGCTATTCTAAATGACACTGCTGGTAAAACTATCGACGTTTATTCAACAAGACGTGCAAGCAATATTTTTGCAAATATTAGCCCAGGTACAGTAACAGATTTTACTGTACAACCTTATAACTTTATTACAGATACTATTATTGTAAGAAGATCAGGTGGTACGTTTGAATTAGCTAGATTAACAACGGCTTCTGTACCGTTGGCTAGACAAAGAGCTTATACATTAATTTATAAAGGAACGCCAAGTACTACAACCGCACCAAAAGGACGCGCTTTACTTACTTATACGAACCAATAAAGTATAAATTTTATACAAAAAAGGCTGGCTCTAATTAGAGTCAGCCTTTTTTTATGGATATATTTGAATACCAAAATACAAGCTATGAAAAAGACAATGCTATTCTTAATTTTAGGACTTACGTTTTTGCAAGTAAAGGCTCAATGGAAGGATGTTTCGGAATCATTTGGATTAAAAACGGAAAGTATCAAGTTATTTGAATGGCAAGGCAATTATAACGATAGTGCATTCAGGGCTTATTACGTTAAGATAAACACTAAGGACAAGCAAGTAACAATTAATACAGATACCACTTTATATAGACGCTTAACCCCAATGCAGTTTTATAATCGTTTGCAATCTCCAACAGTGGTTGTAAATGCATCTTTTTTTGAATTTAAAAATAATACCAACCTAAATGTGATTGTTAAAGATGGTAAAGTTGTTGCTTACAATTTAAATAGCATGTTAAACAAAGGGAAAGACACATTCACGTATACACATGTATTAGCCTCTGCTATTGGTATGAAAAAAAATGGATTTTTGAAAAATAATAACGAGTTAGATGTCGCATATACTTTTACTGATTCATCAATGAAAAATGTGTATTATCAGTCTACCCCACTAGCTCCATTTAAAGATTCAATTGCGAAACTCAATTTAAATCATCCCCGTTTACAAAACCTTGCTCCATGGAAAGTTAGCTGGGCAGTTGGTGGAGGCCCTGTATTAATAAGAGACAAACAAATATCTATAAGCAATGAACAAGAACGTAAATTTACAGGGAAAGCTATATTAGACCGCCATCCTAGAACAGCAATGGGTTATACCAAAGACGGTGATTTAATTATACTTGCAATACAAGGCAGAATGAAAGGTATTGCAGTGGGAGCAACACTAGGCGAAACGGCATCTTTATTGCTTAACTTAGGATGTATTGAAGGCTTAAATTTAGATGGAGGTGGAAGTTCTTGTTTACTTGTAAATGGTAAAGAAACTATTAAACCATCTGACCCAACTGGCGAAAGACCAGTACCTGCTATTTTATATGTAAACCAATAAATTTATTTTTGGTTCAACTTGTCTAATGCATCCTTCTTTTGTTTGTCATCTAGATTACTCTTAATCTTAGTTTTACTTATTTGATAACTAACAGATAATCTAAAGTTTTGAGTATTGCTTTCGCTATGACTGACAATATTAAAATTTGTACCTGAAGTATATCCATCATACTTCTGTAATCCAAATGGATCAATTGCAGCAACTGACATGGTTAGTTTCTTATTAAAGAATTTGTGCATTACACTAATACTCATGTTAATATTGCTATGGCTTTTGCCTTGTGGATTGATATAACTTCCGTAGCGATTACTAGCTTCAATCATGGTGATACTATTAATTGCATAAGAATAATTTAAAGTTGCGTATTCGGTAGCGCCATCTATATAATGGTATAGTAGTTTTTCTCTATCACTATATTTATAATAAATAAAGCCACCACTAAGATTCAGTTTTAAGGCCTTAGCAATAGTAATACCGGTCCATATACTACCCGAAATCTCGTCCTGGTCAGATATGTTTTGATAAGTAGTTTGAGTTTTTCCGTTGTCAATTAAAGTTCTTACAGCATTAAAGACATGTTTAATATGGTTGTACCCTAAATTAGTATTAATATTAAACTGAGGCTTTACATAAGTTACATTAAAATCATAATTATCATTAAGCGTTGGCTTAATCAAAGGGTTACCAAAACGAATATTGTAAGGATCGCTATAATCTATATTGGGATTAAGTTCGGTAATACCTGGTCTTCGGATAGTTTCACGATACACCCATGAAATATTAAACGCTTTATTAAACTCTTTTCTTAATGTAATATTAGGCAAGAAATTTAAATAAGTATTGTTCGCGTCTTCGGAATTCCCTTTAATAAATTGAAAATCCGAACCGGTATTCTCCGCCTGTACCCCAGTTATAATGCGCCATTTACGAGGAAGCCCCCAAATTAAAGAAGTTCTTAACTGAATGATAGATTGATTGAAATAAAAATTATTGCTCAATAAATCATTACTAATATAATTGTTACTAAGCTTACTCAAAAAGCTTGTGCTTAAAATATTGTGATGTGTAACATTTGAAAAGGAGGCCCCAAATGACATATAGATAGTACCAGTATCATTTAATGGCTTATTGTAATTACTATTAATATAAAAAGACCGGATATAATTATCAGTTAATTGTACTTGGGTGGAATCTAAACCAGTTGGTAAAAAATCAGATTGAAGAAACTGTTGGTAAAAATCGCGATTGTTGTCGTTTTTACTAAAGCTTAAACCACTTGACAATTGTAACTTTTCGACAGGATTTTTCCCCTTCCATTGGTAAGAACTAGAAAAACTATGACTATACCCGTCACCATTATATTGATTAGAACGCGTATTGGCTTTATACACATTTAAGTTACTATCAAGGTAAGTAGATATGATATCAGAGTGATTGTTATAATAATTTAAATTACCCTGATAAACAATGGTAGCAGTGCTTTTTTTAGTAAAATCATAGTCGGCCTGTAATCGCATATTGGGCGATGTATTACGATTTTTAAAAACCGTATTAGTATTAAAATAATTAGTATGGTCTGTGTATATATTAGTTCTGTGCGAATAAGAGTTTCCTCTAGTTTCGCCATTGCCTACTCCAATATTTGATAAAAAATTAAGTTTGCCGGCGCGATAATTAAAATTTGCCGAAGTAGACTTTTCCCCTTTTGTTCCTGCTGTTACCGCAATTCTTTCATATATCCCAATACGCCCTTTTTTAGTAATAATATTAATAACACCCCCAGGATAAGTTGCATATTCGGGAGGCGGATTACTCATAATCTCTACCTTTTCAACAACATTGGCTGGTAAACTTTCTAACAAATCGTTTAATTGTTGCCCACTTAAATTAACCGGTTTTTCATCCATTAAAATCAATGGCACCCTGCCTTGCATTAATAAAGAGCCATCCGGATTTACATTCATTAATGGCAAATTGCGAAGCATTTCTGATGCGCTAGTCCCATTACTTAAAGGGCTTTCGGCCACATTAACAATTAACTTGCCATCCTTGTTTTCTATTAATGGCTTTTCAGCATAAACAATAACCTCGCCTAATGTATTTGAGGACTCATTCAAGTTAACGTCGCCTAAATTAATATCCATTCTATCCGAATACAATTTGATACTATCAATGGTAGTCTTAGAAAAGCCAACAATACTGATTGACAATTTATAAAAACCTGGCGCCAATTTTTGAATATCAAATCCGCCATTTCTGTCAGATTCAAAATGCAAGGAAACAGATGCACCATTAAGTGATTGTAAATGAAGATTTGCAAGTGCCAGTGGCTTTCCCAACTTCCCATCTAAAATATTCCCAGAAATACTTCCATTTATAGCCTTTTGCTTAATAACATCCTGTGCGTTTGCTGTGATTAGTAATCCGGTAAATAAAATTAAGAATAGAGATTTGAACATTATTTATTGATTGCAGCAGCCTATTGGTAAAGAATTGTTATTAGGTATAAAATTAAAGAAAATAAAAACATATTTAAGCAATTTGGGATGGTCGGGAGCAAGTTAACAAATATTGGTATTGTGGTATATGTGTAAGTAAAGGCATCTTAATAGATCTACCTTACATTATACAATTTATTCCTGCAAAATTTAATATCATGTACCAGAAAAAAACATGCCATATAAGAAGTTGTAAAATCTTATCTAAAAATGCCTTCATTAAATGGATAAATTCAACTAATTTTAATTCAATCATTTAGTTTATATGGAAAAAGTAGTAGTATTAATAGGCGCAGGTTCTATAGGACAAGCCATTGTGAGAAGAGTAAGTGCTGGTAAACATATATTATTAGCAGATTTACATGCAGAAAATAACGAAGCAGCAGCAAAAACTTTAAGTGAAGCTGGATTTAAGGTTAGCACAACATTGGTAGATGTTTCATTAAGAAGTTCGGTGGAAGCCCTTATAGCAAAAGCCACTGCCATTGGAGAGGTAACAGGACTAATACATGCAGCTGGCGTGTCGCCATCACAAGCTACTCCAGAAACCATTTTAAAAGTAGACTTATACGGCACTGCATTGGTTTTAGAATTATTTGGGAATATAATATCAAAAGGAGGATCTGGTGTTATTATATCATCACAGTCTGGTCATAGATTACATGCTTTAACTTCCACAGAAGATAAAGAATTGGCAACCATAGACACAGAAGCATTACTAACACTTCCATTACTTCAAAATGTAACAGACTCTTTACATGCATATCAACTATCTAAAAGAGGGAATTCATTACGCGTAAAAGCAGAAGCTGTTCGTTGGGGGAAAAGAGGTGCACGAATCAATGCAATAAGCCCAGGCATTATCATAACGCCCTTGGCAAAAGAAGAACTAAATGGCCCAAGAGGAGAAAGTTATAGAAGAATGTTATCCTTGTCCCCAGCAGGTCGTGCTGGTACACCTGACGAAGTTGGAACTGTTGGCGCATTACTTATGAGTGAACAAGGTGCATTTATAACAGGCAGTGATATTTTAATGGATGGCGGCGTTACCGCAGCTTATTTTTATGGTGAGCTGGCCCCAAAATAAAACAATAATTGTTTTAACAACTAGCCTACCCAATTCCCAATAAATGGAATTTTTCTTAGCACAAATATAATAAGATAGGAAAATGCCAAACAAAGCAAACTCATTAATGGCAAGCTTATTAATGGATTAAAAGCAGTTGCACTAATCAACAAGTCATCAATCCATGCTAATACAACTAAGTGTACTAAATAAATCCCATAGCTATAATTGCAAATTTGATTAACGACTACATTTAACCAATTGGGTAGCGCAATATTAGATTGCTTAAATAATAAGTAAACACTCATACTCATTAAAAATACACCAGGGGTAAGCGGGGCCAAATATATTTCCTTGTCAACATTGTTTTGAAAAGCCAAATGATAAGTAGCAAATGATATAGCAGCTATTGAACCAAGAAGCAAAGTCCAAAGTATTATTTTATTCAATTGTGCAAATTTGAAAAAATAGTATCCGCCAATCAAATATCCTATGTACCCCGTAAAATAATTAAGCTCAAAATCGGTTCTGTATTTATCTATTAATGGATATGCCACTAGCAGGAAAAACCAAAATACAAGAAAAAGGGTAAGCTCTTTTTTGTTGGCATATTTAGTCCATTTGGAAAAAATAGGAATTATAAAATACATCCCAATAATCATATAAATGTACCAAAGGTGTACCGCAGATCCCGAAATGGCATTCTCTAATACCAAGCCACCTTTTTGTGACAACGATAATCTATTCCCTAATAAATCATCCCAATTATTGTGTAGCAAATAAAATACACTCCAAATTAAAAATGGAACAATTATTTTATTCAACGCTTTTCTTAAAAAGTCGCCTATTTTATCATTGTAGTTCCCCAGCACAAAGGAGCCTGTAAGCATTACAAATACAGGCACTGACCATCTTACTGCGGTATTAATTATGATAGATATAACCCAGTCGTTTTGTGGAATTTTTCCAAGGCTTCCAGTTAAATAGGAAGAAGCATGAATAAATATCACTCCCAAAGTAGCGGCGGCTCTTAAATTATTTGCCCAGGATAATTTGGGAGTGTTACTCATTAGCTTTGAATTGATAATTGTTTTTTCACTATCAAGTCAAAGATAAACATTAAATAGTCTTACTATTAGATTAATGGCTTTTCTAGGACTTATGTTCTTTTTTTCCTAAAAGTGTTTTTAAAAGTAATTGTGCGACCGCTTCAGATGACGCAGGATTTTGCCCAGTAATTAATAACCCATCATGTTCGGTATAAGAACTCCAATCTGCTCCTTTACTATAATGTGCACCTAATTTTTTTAACGCATCCTCCAATAAGAATGGCACAACTTTTGTCAATCCCACTACCTCCTCTTCGGTATTTGAAAAGCAAGTCAACTTTTTACCTTTAACAAGCGGGTGTCCATTTTCGGCCTTAACATTAACTAGTGCGGCAGGCGCATGGCATACAAATGCAATTGGCTTTTGTGTATTATAAAACCCTTCAATTAATGCAATTGAATATTTATCATTTGCAAGATCCCACAATGGACCATGGCCACCTGGATAAAAAACAGCATCGTAGTCATCAATCTTTATATCACTTAATTTTTTTGTATTAGCTACTTTATCTACCGCATTTAAATCGGCATAGAATCTTTTAGTTGTATTTGTCTGTGCCTCTTTTAATTCACTTTTTGGGTCAACGGGGGGCTGCCCTCCTAAAGGCGATGCAATAGTTATAACTGCACCTGCATCCAATAATACATAATACGGTGCCGTGAATTCTTCAACCCAAAAACCAGTTTTTAGCCCCGTAGTACCTAAGGCACTATGCGAGGTTAACACAATAAGTATTCTCATGATTATATGATTTAATTATGGCGAACGCCATATTACTAAGGTCAAAATATAACCAATCAATAAATTACAAAGAATGAAAATTAAATTACAGTAATCACAGATTTATGGAATGAGCATTCAAAAAATAAGGAATATTTAAAAACCTCTAAAAAATATAGGTCCCAACAGAACCTGCCTCTAAATAGGTTGTTGCCCATCTGCCATTGTACTTAATGTTATAAGATTCAGCGGCACTCCCATCATTCATTACAATTAATACCATTTTCCCTGATGGTGTTTTAAAAGCAACATTATATAAGTTTCCGACAACTTCACTTCCAATGCGATACGAGCCAAATGGAACAAACTTTGAAGCGTGTGCAATTATATAATAACCAACATTTCTGGTTACAACAGAATTATCAATTGTTAAAGCGCCTTTGCACGCAGAGCAACCGCCATTTGTATGTGGATTAAAAGACGCATCACTTGCCAAATTCCACTCCAAGGCTACTTTACTCCAATTACGCATTGAACCTATTACTACATTCTTCGTGTGCCATTTTAAATCGCCATCAAAACTTCCTGTCGCAGAAGTCCATTGTTCGGTAAAATACAATCCTTTATCCGGGAATGCATTATGGACACTTGATAACGCACTTATATCACCGCCATATAAATGAAATGCCGATCCTGTTACATAGGATTTTGCAGTAGCGTCATTTAATATTGAAATTGGATAATCAGGTTTATCGCAATTATGATCGTATAGAATTATCTTGGTTTTTAAACCCGAAGTATTAAATGCAGGCCCCAAATAATTTTTTATGAACTCTGATTGTTGAGCAGCCAACATGACCATACTTGGATTATTATATGGATTTAATGGTTCGTTTTGCAGCGTTATCGCATCCACTGTAATCCCATTTTGTTTCATAGCCTGGATGTACTTCACAAAATATTGTGCATATACATTATAATACTGGGGCAATAAACTTCCTCCAACTGTTGACTGATTGTCCTTCATCCAAGTTGGAGCCGACCAAGGGCTACCCATTATTTTAATATTGGGATTGATGGAAATAATTTCTTTTAATAAAGGAATTAGATCTGTCATATCTGGAGATAAATCAAACTTGTCTAATTTTATGTCGGTTTGATTAGCCGGCATATCATCGTAAGAAAACACATTGGCATTTAAGTCTGAAGCACCAATGCTAATTCTTAAATAGTTAATCGAAATTGAATTTGCATTTTGACCAAATAGTTCTTGTAATAAATCTTTTTTTGTAGTAGGGTTTAATTTATTGATAACTTGAGCACTACCACCTGTTAAACTGTATCCAAAGCCTTCTATATCTTGAAATAAATTAGCGTCATTTATTTCAATCGTATTGTAATTATTAAATGCAGTTCCGAATTTTAAAATTTGGGATTGTTTTTCTAGCTTAACTGTTTGATCTCCTTTTGTCAACCAAAACTCAATATCACTTAATACAGGAGTACTTGACTTTGCTGTATCAGATGGGCTTTTGGTCGTTGGTGTAACAACAGAAGTACTAGCAGGCGTACAACTTAATAAAGCAATACCTAATATAAAAAAGGCTAGCATTTTCATAACTTACTTGTTAAATTAGGTTTGTTAAATTAAAGTGCGTAAGATATAACTAATTAAATTAGGTATATAATTCAAGAATTTCGCAATGGTAAAACCTATTGATAAACTCTTACATAATCTACTTCCATTGTATCACTTGTAAAAGCTGGGTCAATTGTGCCACCCATGTTTCCACCCATTGCTAAATTTAGAATAAGGAAGAAATTTTGATTGAAAGGTGTTGTAGGATTATTTGCAAAACTATAATATAATAAATCGTCTACGTAAATTTTAATGCTTACATCGGTCCACTCTAGCGTGTATTTATGAAAAGCAGTTGACGCGTTATTAATCATAGTTGTAGCCCCGTCAGCATTTCCACCAGAACGACCTGGGTAATGCAAAGTGCCATATATTTTATTTAGAGAATTTCCAATATGTTCCATTATATCAATCTCTCCACAAGCAGGCCATCCTGCAGATAAAAAATTATCACCTAGCATCCAAGTAGCAGGCCATGTTCCTGCTTTTGATGGCAATTTTGCACTAATATCCACTTTGCCATATTTAAATGAAAACTTTCCTTTACTTAGTAGTCTTGCAGAAGTATAATTGCTTCCACTAAAAGCTTCTTTAATAGCAGTAATTTTTAAAGTACCGCCAGAAACGATTGCATTTGTTGTTCTATTTGTATAATATTCTTGTTCGTTATTTCCCCAACCTCCTGCACCAAGATCATAACCCCATTTATTAGGGTCTGGTGCACTTGCCGTTGTCGCGTCAAATTCATCTGACCAAATTAAAGATAGTGCGGCTGTAACATTTATTACAGTGGACTTTGAAGCAGTTTCGCCAGTTGCGCTTTTAGCAACTACAGTAACTGTATAAGCGCCTGAAGTAGCATATTTGTATGTAAAATCTCCTGTAGTAGAAATTTGATTACTAATCCCATTTCCTAAGTCAAAAGTATACATGACTGCATTGGTTGCAGCTGCCTTAAAAACAACATTACCAGAACCGCTTACAACAGCATCCAATGTTAAATTGGTTGGTGCTTTGGAAACTGGAGTAGTAGTTGTTTCTCCTCCCTTACCGCAGGATGAAATTGCGGTAAGGAGAAGGACAAACAAAACACTAATAAACTTAATTTTAGAAATTACTTTAAAAAGCATTTTTAAATTTTTTATTGTGCTTTTAGCTTAATATACCAAGCATTACCTGTTTCTGTACCCTGAGCTCTTAGATACATTGTAGTTGGAGTAATCGATAAGATTTCATACTCCTTTTGTAAAGAGCCATAACCAATAAACGTACTATTGCCAGATAATAAAATGCTTGTTTGAGTTGAACTAGCTGCAGGAATTGCAGAGCTTGCTGGAATAAAAGAAAAATTACCAGTCCCGCCTGCATATGCATAACAATCCTCTCCTCCAGAACCTGGAAGTCCAGGAATTGAAGCAAGGCTTCCTGTTTTAGAAAATGCGCCATCAGGTGTTGTAACTTGTAGGGTATAGCTTGTTGCACTAACAGCAGTAAATTTAAAACCAGCTGTATAAAAACAAGGCGCTGCAGTTACTTTTTCATTGATAGAAGCAGACCACCATTCAGGAGTAATAGATCCTGAAAAAGGACCTACGCCAAAATGACCAGCAACACTTTTGTCCACGTACCAAGTTTTATTGCTACCTCCAGTAAGATTAGCAACTATACTTGGGTCAGGAGAAAAAGTACTTAGTACGGTCACATCCTTAGTGATACTTGAAGAAGTTCCACCACGGCCATAAGCTACAGCAGTTACTTTATAAGTATTAGTTCCTAAAGTTGTAAACTTTTTAGTAACTGTACCTGTTGGCATAAATACTAAATCTAATGCATTTGTTGCGTCGTAATCAATTTTATATGATAACGCGTTGTCAGCAGTCACCGTAAATGTTACGTCACCAGAGCCATCTCCATTTGGAGTAGCAGTTGATGTACCTTTTACTACTGCAGTGATTACTATATTAGTAGGTGCTGTTAAATCACCTAGATCATATTGTTTATCCGTGCAAGCAGTCAACAAAAGCGACGCTATAAGGAAACTTGAAAATAATTTTGAAATATTTTTCATTGTGTTTTAGTTTATTTAGTTAGTCTAAAATTGTCTACATAAATAATAGCACCTGCGCCATCTACAGTATCGTTAAAGCGTAATACTAATTGGGTGAATACAGTACCTGCTGGAATACCAGAAATACCACTGTAATCAAACACCAATTCCTCCCAAGCTCCAGATGTTGTAATAGGCATTTTAACGACAGCAACTCCATTTGCAGGAACTCCGCCAACAGCCCCCTCTAATTCTACATTTAATTTTGCTCCTATTAATGCAGCAGATGGGTTATAAACTAATACTTTAATTTTCTTGCCTACGCCAAAATTAATTGGAGTATTAGGTGCTCCCATTGGACTATAAGTACCACTCCAGCCTTCGAAGCCTCTTGTGAACTTACCTACTTTAGCACTTGTATTTAAACCAGTTGCACTAGGATTTGCTACAGTAGCAAAACCTTGGCCACCGCCAAATGTTCCAAAGAAATAATTCACAAATGGATTTTCAAAATCCAAAGGCAAACCAAATGGATCTGTAACAGTAACTGCAGTAGTTGATTCTGTTTTAGCAGCTCCACCACTTAATGCAACAACTTTAACATTGTAATTTCCAGAAGTTGCATAAGTATGAGTCAAGCTTGCGCCTGTTGCCATTGGTGTACCTACTTCATTTACAGCATCTCCAAAATACACTAAATAAGAAGCAGCATACAAAGCAGTTGCTGAAATTGTTAAATCATGTACATTTTGAGAAATTGATGCGGCTAAATTTTCAGGAGCACGATAAGTTAAAGACAAAGGGTAAGTTGTTGTTACTGTTTTGCCCGTAATATCAGTTGCTAAAATAGAAACTGTATAAGCGCCTTCTGGATAAGCATGAGTTGCATTTCCACCAGGCTGTACAGTAGCAGAAGCAGCTGCGCCAGTTCCGTGACCAAAATTAATTGTATAAGAAGAAACACCCTCGCCTGTAGGAGTGATTCTTACTAATCCGGTGTTATCATTACTGATGGTAAATACTTTTGCCAAAGTAGATGAAGATGCATTTTTCAAAAAAGACAAATCACTATCGATACCATCTTTTTTAGTACATCCTGCAGTCAAAACAAACAGGAATGCGATGCTGTATATAAACTTTATTTTATTCATTGTTACGTTTTTTATTAATTATACTTAGGGTTTTGTACCAATAAAGTGCCCTGTAATTCAGAATAAGGAATAGGGAAAACTTCATCTCTTCCTACTACAAAGCCTCGGCTTGATAATGCAGAAGCAGCATCGCCCCATCTTACTAAGTCAAAAAAGCGGTGACCTTCTCCAGCTAATTCTAATCTTCTTTCTGCTTTAATTGCATTCAAAGAAACTGGTGTTGAAGGCAAACCAACTCTAGCTCTAACTGCATCTAATAAAGCTTGTGCACGAGCACCTGTACCACCCAATGCTTCAGCTTCCATTAAATAAGTATCTGCTAATCTGATTACATAAGTGTCTTGTCTGAAATTTAATTCTTGAGCACCACCACCAGTTCTGATATCAGCATTTCTTGGTAAAAACTTATTTAAGAAATACCCAGTATTTTGATACCCTTCAATATAGTCAGCTTTTCCCGCAGCCTTAAGTGCTTTTAAGTCAAACACAGTTGCAGTAAAACGAGGATCTGATTTAATTACATCATAAAATGCTTGAGTGAATACATTAAAGCTCCATCCTGAAGGTAAACCTGGAGCAGTAGAACCAGCAGGTGTAGAGTAACTACGTGGACCTACCATTACATTAACAGTATTTCCTTCGTCACTTCCACTTCCCCACCAACCCCAATCAGAGTTACCTGCACTACTATGACTACATTCCAAAATAGATTCAGAATTAAACTTGTTACTAGTTACCCATAAGTCACTATAGTTACTTAATAATTTATAACCATAACTACTAGTTCCACCTGGTGTTGAACCATTCACATCTGCTAATTGCGCAGCAGCTAAAGAACCTTTGTTTTCAAATAAGTAAACTTTTCCTAACAAAGCTTTAGCAGCGCCTTTTGTTAAACGTCCTGCTTCTGTAGTTAAAGGAACTGTAGCAGGTAAAACGCCAATTGCATCTGTCAAATCTTTCTCAATTTGAGCATATACAGAATCTGGAGTTTTTTGCTTAATTAAATACATATTAGCTGCAGTTATTGGCTCAGTCACTAAAGGAATGTTTTTGAACAATCTTACTAAGTTAAAATAGTATAAAGCTCTAAGTGCTTTAGTTTCTGCAACATATCTTGCTTTTAAACTAGCATCCATTGTAGTGTTAGGCAATTTTTGCAACAATGTGTTGGCTCTGAAAATTCCTTGATAATGATCACTCCAAAAACTTGTTGGAACATTTAATGCAGTTAATGTGTGTGTAGAAAACGCTTGAATTCCAGCACCGTCTGTTGCACCACCACCACCAGCAACATGATCGTCTGAACCAGCGTTCATCATTGTAATCATATTTTCAAAACCGCCAGAGTTTTTACGTACAACATCGTAAACACCAACAAGCCCACCAAATGCTTGAGTCTCATCTGCATAATAATTCGCTGTTAGAAATTGTCCTTTTGGCGAAATATCAACAAACTCCTTTTTGCAAGCGCCTAATGATAACATTAAGACAGCAATGAATAGCAGGTTAATAATTTTTATTTTTTTCATATGTTTATATTTTATCAATTTTAAAATTTGTGAAATTAAAATTGTATTTGAATTCCTAAAATAAATGACTTGGCTTGAGGATACATACCCTTATCAATACCAAATACACCACCTCCTATTTCAGGATCATATCCAGTATATTTAGTTAAGGTTAATAAATTTTCGCCAGTTGCATAAACACGAACTTTTGAACCATTGATTTTCTTTAATAATCTAACTGGTAATGTATATCCAAGTTGTACAACTTTAAGACGTAAATAATTTCCATCTTCTAAATAAAAATCAGACATTTTTCCAAAGTTGCCATTATCATCAGCACTTGTTAAACGAGGATAAGTTGTTGAAGTACCATCTCCAGTCCAACGGCTTAAAGCAACAGTTTGCCAGTTTGCCGTACCAATATCTAAACGACGAAGGCCTTGGAATATTTTATTACCTGCAGCGCCTTGTGCGAATACCATTACATCAAAACCTTTGTAATCAGCGTTCAATGTCAAACCAAAAGTATACTTAGGCAAACTTGATCCTAAATAAGTTTTATCTTTATCTGTGATTGCACCATCGCCATCAGTATCTGTCCAACGGAAATCCCCTGGGCGTGCACTTGGTTGAATCATACCACCCGCTGCATTTTTATAATTTGCAATTTCGGCAGCATTTTGAAATATTCCTGCTGTTTTAAATCCATAGAATGAATTGTAAGATTGTCCTACTTCAGTTCTAGTTACTGCACCCATTGATTGGAATCCAGCATCACCATTAATGAATTTAGTATCAGTAGCTACATAAGTAACTTGGTTATTTAAGTATGCAAAATTAGCATTCGCAGAAAAATTAACTTCACCAATTTTTTTGCGATATCCCAATTCAATTTCTAAACCTTTATTTTCCATGTCTGCTACGTTTGCAACTGGGGCAGCAGTAACACCTACATATCCAGGGATTGCAACTGGACGCAAAATACCTGTAGTTTTTTTATTGTAAACATCTACTGTCAATGTGAAGTCACGTAAGATTTGAGCATCAAAGCCAATATCTGCTTGCTTTGTTTCTTCCCAACGTAAACTAGGATTATCCAAAGTAGTTGGAGCATAACCAGTAGTAATTACACCGCCATTACCCAATGTATAGTTTGAACCTCCAGATACAGTTGACAAATAACCAAAGTCACGAATCGCATCATTTCCTACTACACCATAACCCGCTCTAACTTTTAATGTGTTTACGAAATCATTGTCTTTCCAGAATTTTTCCTTGTTAGCAACCCATCCAAGAGAGAAGGAAGGGAATACACCAAATTTATTATTCGCACCAAATCTTGAAGAACCATCTCTACGAACAATACCAGTTAACAAGTATTTCTCTTGATAGTCATAGTTTAAACGACCAAACAATGAAGTAAGCTTATGTTGTGTAAAATCATAAGTACCAGATGTACGATTTTCTTGAGAGATATCAAAGTTGAAAGATGCATCTTGGTAATTATTAACAGGTAATCCCATCATAGTAACCGAAGAACCTCCACCATTGTTTTGTAAATAAGCTCCCTGACCAAACAATACAGTGAAATTATGATCTCTTACTCTTTTATTGTAAGTAATAGTATTTTCAATATTCCAGTTTAAGGTATTGTTGTTACTTTTTGAGTAACTGTTTTTAAGCAAAGAATTGGTAGCACTTAAGTAGTTAACAGGAGAAAAACCTTGATAACCCCAGAATGCTAATTTTCCACCTATTGTTGTTTTAAATTTAATATCCTTTGAGATATTTGCTTCTAAAAATGCATTTCCAATTAAATCGTCTGACCAATTGTATTGACCTAAACGAGTTTGGATATAAGCTAATGGATTGGTCATTTCTTGACCAACGATAGATGATATTCCATAAGGATTACCGCTTTTATCTCTTATTACAGGATTAACACTGTAAGGAGCACCTGCTGCGATTAACGGATCTGTAATCACTACTGGAGTAATTGGGTCCAAGTTGATCGCTGATGATAAAGGACCACCAAATTCACTATTGGTATTTCCAATACCAGTAGACTTAGCATGTGTATATCCTAAAGTTTGACCAAATGTGAAAACTTTAGATATTTTATGCGTTGAGTTTATACGAATATTTTGTTTTGTATAGTTTGAAATGTCTGTAGCCACAATACCTTGTTGGTCTTGAGTACCAAAAGAAAGATAAAATGTAGACTTATCATTACCACCACTTAAGCTAAGCTCATGAGAATAACGACGAGCGTCATTATTAAAAATTTGCTTCTGCCAGTCGGTACCTAAACCTAAAGATCCTACATTATTAAATAAAACATTACCACCTCCTGCAATTGAACGCTCGTTTAATAAAGAAGCATATTGTGTTGCATTTAATAAGTGTAACATTTTAGCAGGGGAAGATGATCCGTAAAATCCATTATAGTTAACTGATAATTTTCCAGCTTTACCTTTTTTAGTTGTTACCATGATTACACCTGTTGCTGCTCGAGTACCATAAATAGCAGCCGATGTCGCGTCCTTTAAAACTTCAATAGACTCAATATCGGATTGATTTAAATAACCAATGCCGCCTGCGTCTACTACAACACCATCAACAACCCATAGTGGGTCATTACCACCACCAAAAGTTGTTACACCACGAATTAATATAGAAGAAGGTGTACCTGGCTGACCAGAATTTGCAGCAATAGTTACACCAGCTACACGACCTTGAAGGCTTTGTTCCACCCTGCCGCTTGGCACTTTATCTAAATCTTTAGCACTAACTCTTGATATTGAACCAGTTACGACACTTTTCTTTTGGGTGCCATATCCCACGTTAAGTACTACATCTTCCAATGTATTACTAGAAGCTTCTAAAAGAACCGAAATTGCGCCTTCACCGGTTACTTTATAATCAACGGAGGTCATACCTACATATGATACGGTTAATACTGACCCCTTTTGTGGGACTTTAATAGTGAACTCACCTTGTGAATTCGTCTTAGTTCTAATGGAACTGCCTTTAACTGTGACAGTTGCATCGCTTAGCGCCCCACCTGTTGCCTTGTCTTTTACATTACCTGAGACCTGAAAGGACTGTCCCAAGGCTTGATTAAAGATGCTGCACACAAGAAGGATTGCACCAAGTACAATAATTTTTGGATTCATAAACAATCGTTTAGTTAGTTTAGAAAAAATGATGTGTTAAAATTGAGTATTCTTTACCATATATATCATATTTATACTACATCATTACTACATCATTACATCATAAATCTTGAAAATTGATTGAAAAATGGCATTTTTCTATACTACATAACTACATCAAAGAAAAAATATATATATTTGAATTACAAACGTTTGCGATGATAAAGAAAATTTTATTATGCCTATTAGTGCCAATGGCCTGTTTGGGGCAAAACACAATTGGACTGCCCGATATTACCAATTATTCTAAAATAGACTATAATGCTGGGCTACAAAACTGGGACTTTAAGCAAGATAAGAATGGCATAATTTATGTAGCAAACAATGAAGGGTTGCTAAGTTTTGATGGCAAATACTGGAAAACATACCCTTTACCCAATAAAACAATCGTAAGATCGGTAGAAATAGGGGCTGATAATAAAATTTATGTAGGAGGCCAGGATGAAATAGGCTATTTCTTACAATCAAATAATGGGCAACTTACCTATCATTCTTTATTGAATTACATAAAGGAAGGTGACAAAGACTTTGCAGATGTATGGGACATTGTGTATTTAAAAAACGATGTATATTTTAGAACATCGAAACGCATTTTCAGATTTTCAAATAACAAGTTTTCGGTTTATACTGCCCCATTTGAATGGAGCTATTTGGGAAGTTGTAATGGAAACATGTTTGCACATGATATTCAAAGAGGCCTATTCCGTTTCACTAACAATGAATGGCAGCCGGTAGAAGGGGCTTCTGTACTTAAGAATACAGAATTAACATCAATATTGTCATTAAACGGAACAATAATAATTACCACACTTAAAAATGGTATTTACAATTATAGAAACAACCAACTTACAAAAATTGTATCTGCTGCCACACTAAACATTGAAAAACAACGCATTTATTCGGCCACTGTCATAGACAATAAATGGATTGGACTAGCAACAAATAACGATGGTGTATTTGTAATAGATGATAAGGGAGAATTAATTCAAAGCTTGTCTAAAACAGAAGGCATTCAAAATAATAATGTTTTAAATATATTTTATGATAAGCAAGGTAATTTATGGTTGGGATTAATTAATGGTATTGACTGTATTGGATTTAACAATGCAATTAAACTAGTGAACCCATTTTTTGAAAATGCTTCAACCTTTGCCACTGCTTTATTTCATAATAAATTGTACGTAGGTACCCCTAATGGATTATACAGTGCCCCTGTTGGAAATAATACAGACATTAGTTTTGCACGAAGTACTTTTTCACTTGTAAAAGGCACTAATGGACAGGTGTGGAACTTGGCTGAAATAAATGACAAACTTTTTCTTGGTCACCATGAAGGAGCATTTATGATTAACGAAAATGAAGCAAAATTAATATCAAAAAATACAGGATATTGGAACTTTCAAGCAATGTCAAATTCGCAAATCGTTGCAGGAAATTATAAAGGACTTGCATACCTTAATCAAAAAGGCAATGATTTTGATATTGCAAATGTCAGCCCAAAATTCACTCAAACCTCCAGATTTGTTGAGGTTGACGATGCATCACATATTTGGATATCCCATCCTTTTCATGGAATATATAAAGTGCCAAAAGAAAATAATTTTAATGAGGAGGTAAAAACATATAATGAACTAAATGGATTGCCTTCTAGTTTAAATAACCATGTTTATAAAATCAAAAATGAAATACTAGTTGCAACAGAAAAAGGGATTTACAGCTATGATGAACAAAAAGACATATTCGAACCCTCTTTATTTTATCAAAAATTATTAGGATCACAAAGCATAAGGTATTTAAAAGCAGACAAGGAAGGTAATATCTGGTTTATCCATGAAAAGAAATTAGGGGTAGTAGATATGTCAACAAAGACCCCGCATATTATTTATATCCCCGAACTAAATAATAAAATTCTAAGTGGTTTTGAATTAGTTTACCCGAAAGACGAAAACAATGTATTTATAGGCGGAGAGAATGGATTATATAATCTAAACTTTAAAAAATATAAATTAAAGAATTACGAATTACAAGTACGCATAAGCGAAGTTCGTATAACCGGAAGTACTGATAGTTTATTGTTTGGAGGGTATTTTAATAATGTAAACGAAAAACAAGAACAGCAAAAAAACAACATTCCTAAAATTGCATACGATTGGAAGTTGGTCCATTTTGAATTCTCCACCCCTTTGTTTGGATTGAAGAAAAATTTAGAATATAGCTATCGATTAAAAGGAATTGAATCTGAATGGTCAAAATGGAGTAGTAAAACCGATAAAGATTATACTAGTCTGCCAGCTGGAAATTATGTATTTGAAATAAAAGTACGCGACAATTTAGGAGAGGAATCCGCCCAAAATAGTTATGCATTTATAATATTGCCGCCTTGGTATTTGTCCTCATGGGCATATGGTATCTACTTTTTATGTTTTACATTTTTTATTGTAGTATTAAGTAAATATCTGCGTCAAAAATTTTCAGAGCAACAAATTAAATATGAAGAAGAACAAAAAAAGATTAACTACTTAAAGCAATTGGAAATTGATAAGGCTCAAAATATGCTTACAGAATTAACAAATCAAAAACTTCAATTAGAAATTGATTCAAAAAATTCAGAGCTAACTAATTTTACAATGCACTTGGTCCAAAAAGGAGAATTACTTTCCAATTTAAAATCTCACATGTCTAAAATGACAAAGCTGATAAATAACCCAATTGCACATGAAGAATTAAAAAAAATGATCAAGGTTATAAACGATGAAGAGAAGATGGATAACGATTGGGAGAACTTCACAAATCACTTTGACAAAGCGCACAATTCATTTACTGTTAATTTAAAAGAGAAGTTTCCCAAGTTGACAGCAAACGACTTAAAAATATGTACTTTTTTACGCTTAAACTTATCTACTAAAGAGATAGCGCAATTAATGAATATATCAATGCGAGGTGTTGAGCTAAGCAGGTATCGCTTGCGAAAAAAATTAAACCTAGTTACCGAGATATCATTATTTGACTTTTTAAATGAAATTTAATAAATCGGTTTTTGAGTTTATTTTGAAACACATCTAAAGCCCGTATGCTCTAGTCCCGTATCAGCAGAAGTTTTCATTCTGGCTGTGACTCTATATCCTTTACAATAAGAAGCATTACATAAAAAAGAACCCCCTCGAACAACACGTTTTGGGGCAGTAGGCTCTTGAGGGTCATAACTATCTTTGGGACCCATTGGATTTGTAATTACGCTTGAGCTATTGCCTTTAATTTGATTAGTATACGTATCCTCTCTATACCAATCAGAGCACCATTCCCATACATTCCCTGCCATATCATATAAACCATAGCCATTAGGCGCAAACGATTTTATAGGAGCTAGTCCATCAAAATGATCCCAATCCGTGTTGGTACTTGGGAAAACGCCCTGCCAAGTATTTGCCTTTGGTTTGCCTGTTTCAATATCCTCGTTACCCCAAGTATACTTTGCTTGAATTCCTCCCCTTGCCGCACATTCCCATTGCGCTTCGGTTGGCAATAGTTTACCAGCCCATTTACAATATGCTTGGGCATCATCCCAAGAAACATGCACTACTGGATAATTATCTTTCCCTTTAATATTTGAACCTGGGCCCTTAGGATGTTTCCAATTTGATCCTGGCTTCCAAGTCCACCAGGCACCTGGATTATCTAGTCCAGTCCCTAAAGGTTGTTTTACAAAAACAAGTGATGCTGCTACTAATACGTCATCTGAAGGCTTTGGGGTGCCTGGAGGTAATTGTTTTTTTATTAATTCCCAGTCTGGTTTTTTTTCCGCAGTAGTAATATATCCAGTGGCGTCCACAAATTTTTTGAACTGAGCATTTGTGACTTCTGTTGCATCTATCCAAAAATCTGATAGTTGAACTTTATGTTGCGGGTACTCATCTATTCTTCCTTCTTTATCACTAGCGCCCATTAAAAAAGTTTGTGCCTTTATATGGACCATTCCCTCGTGTGTAAGTTTTTCATTTGATGTAGACAAACCGCTATCTGTTATTGCAATATTTGAATCTGTATGATTGGCTGCATTATTACCTCCAAAGCGTGAAGGAACATTACTAGTACAGTGCAATAAGCTGTCTTTTTTTTCAGCCTCCGCTTTTTCAGCTGCAGATTGACAACCGGTAATTAAAAAAGCTAGTGAGATTATATTTAAAAAATATTTTTGAATCATTTCTTCTTTTTTTTCTCCACTTTAGATGCATGTCTTCCCGATCCATCACCATTATCTATCACACCAGCAGCAGGATTTAACTGGTCAAGTATAAGTTGTAATTTATTTTTCTCATCATTTGTTTGCGAATTTAAAGGAGCAGTATTTTCTTCAAATGGCGCATTATGCATGTCAAATAATTCACCTGCTCTATTTAATTTCCAATTTTGAGAACGCACGTACCATTCACTTCCCAATTCTGTAAAAATCCATTCACGGGTAGCCCCTTTTTCTCCTCTAATTTGATTAGCAAAGCTAACTCCGTCAATAATGTTATTGCTTGGAAGTTTAGCACCTGCTATTTGAGAAAATGTAGGGACAAAATCAGAAGCATCAATTAAATTATCAACAACAATGCCCTCTTTAGTTACACCCGGCCAATTAACTATTAAAGGAACTAAACTACCCCCTTCTAACATGGTCCCCTTTTTGCCAATAATTTTTTTACCATTTACAGATCCAATAGCAGCGGCCTGTGCAGCAGTTCCATTGTCTCCAAAAAATACAATCATAGTATTTTCTCTTATATGTAAACTGTCTAAAGTATGCAATAATTTACCAACTAATTTGTCCATATAGTTGATATTGTCTGTATACAAATCTTTAAAATTACTAGTGCCTGGTTTACTGTCGGGTGTAGCTACTATTTCTCCATGAACTTGTGCTAAAGAATAATATACATAAAAAGGATCCTTAGTATGTTTTGATAAAAAATCAACTAAATGATTATGCATTAAATCAGGCATGTATTCATTATCCTTTAAAACTAAATTTTTACCATTCTCTACATATTTATAAGTTTTATCGGCGTTATTCTTATATACACCGCTTGCAAAGAATCGCAAATAATCATCAAACCCAAATTCCGCAGGCCCCAATGGCAATTGGCCCCATTTACCAATCATGGAAGTTGTATAACCCGCAGTTTTAATAATTTTAGGTAGCATTGTTTCAACACTTGGTTCCATCTTTCCTGTCTGGTCCTGACTAACAGCGCCAGTCCTAAAAGCATATCGTCCTGTTAAGATCATAGCCCTAGAAGGCCCGCACAATGGTGCAGTGTATGCATGCGTATACCTAATACCTTGCTTTGCTAAATTATCAATATTAGGTGTTTTATAATTATCCGCACCATAACAACTTACCCCTTCTATACCTAAATCATCTGCTAAAACAAAAATGATATTTGGCTTTTGTTTGGTTGCCATTTGGGCATGCAATGTAAATTGCAAACACAAAAGTGTAATGATAATTTTAAAATGTTTCATTTAACTTGATTATTTACAAAATGTTAATTACGAACTTGTGCTGCAAAAAACTGCAACATATTTGATTTCATCTCCTTGGAAATTGTAGTATAATTTTTATCATCAACTACATTGTGCTTTTCTAATGGATCTTTAACATAGTCATATAACTCAGCTGCAAATACTTTATTATTTTCAAAAGGCTGATTGGTTGTGAAATCATTCATCCAAATCGTATATCTATATTTATCTGTTCGTAAACTGTAACCCATTATTTTATTACTTGTGTAGTTTCCTTTGGACATTTCCTCCTTATTCAACTTCCTAGGATATTGGCTGATAGCAAATTTTTGCACTTGTGATTCTTTATTAACCATTACAGGCATTAATGACTTTCCTTGCAAATGATTTGGCACAGGCACTTTAGCTAAGTCGCATACTGTTGGGAAAATATCCAAATGTTCAGTTATTGACTGAGACTTACCAGGCCTGTAGCCCGGGGCTGCAAATATTAATGGCGCTTTGGTAGCTGCTTCAAAATTAGTATGCTTCTCCCATAAATCATGATCGCCTAAATGCCAACCATGATCACCCCATAAAACAATGATTGTATTATTTAAAGTACCTAAAGAATCTAAAGTGTTTAATAAAATACCAACTTGTGCATCTGTATAAGAGATAGCAGCATAATATCCTTGTATTAATTCCTTTTGTTTTTCAATTTTTAAACGAACATGATTCCCGGGTTCATTAAAGGTTGCAAATTCGGGGATATCACTATAATTACGTAATTCACTTGACCTATGATATGCAATCTCTGGCCCATTGGATGAATGCTCTTGAAATTCTGCAAGAGGCATATCTGCACGATTATACAAATCCCAATATTTTTTAGGCGCTACAAATGGCAAATGGGGTTTATGAAAACCAACAGCCATAAAGTAGGGTTTATCCATTTTCGTCAATGCTAATATTTGCGATTTTGCTAGCAAAGCATCAACGCCGTCTTCATATGCATTATCTGGAACATCCAAGCATTCTGTTGAAGGTCCTTTTTTGCTTGCTGCATCCTCATCATTGTCAGAAACTTTTTTCGCCTTATCTGCAAATAATAATTTGGTTGTAGGATTTTGATACTGGGTATTAGCAGGCTTGCCCATACCATTTGGATAATCGCTTACAGTGGCTTCCAGATAAGCTTGATTCCATGATATTGGGTCAATTTTATTAATAGCACTACTAGAATGGAAAATTTTCCCAACACCAGATGTATTGTACCCTTGTGTAATTAAATACTGTGGTAATGTTAGAATATCAGGATTCATGTCACGCATTTGCGTTTTTAAATCCCATATTTTAGTTACATCTGGTCGCATACCGGTCATTAAACTTGCACGTGTTGGCCCACAAACAGCTTGTTGACAATAGTTACTAGCAAATACAGTACCCATTTTAGCAAGACGATCTATATTAGGTGTTTTAGCAATTTTATCTCCATAACAGCCCAGGTTTGTTTTTAAATCATCTATAGCAATGAAAAGAATATTCATCTTTTTCCCTTGCTGAGCTTGTACATTGGTAAAGTAAGACGTAAATGACAAAAGTACCAGTATCGAAAATTTTTTCATTAAAAGAGGTTTAATTAAATTTTGTAAATAGATTTTATATTAATTGTATTTGATAATTATATTCATTATTTGACAAATAATAAACTTGAAAGTTTAACTACTACAACATACTTACCATATTTTTCGAGCCAATATAAAGTGGTGTAGTATAATGAATATTAGTAGGTTGAATATCTAAAATATCCATTTCGCCATTTGTTGCTTTGCCACCTGCTTGTTCAATTACAAAAGCCAATGCATTGGATTCAAACATAAGCCTTAATTTTCCATTTGGATATTTAGTAGTAGCTGGATACAAATAAATTCCGCCTTTTAATAGATTTCTGTGGAAATCAGCTACCAAAGAACCAATATACCTTGCAGTATACTCATTGTCTTTACAATATTGAATATATGTTTTAGTTTTTATATCCACTATTGAATTAGAAAGGCCTTCATTTATTGAATAAATACTTCCATTTTCATTACATAGTATATTGGCATTTGACAATACAAACTCCCCTAATGTTGGCTCGTAGGTAAATCCGTTTACTCCATTTCCAGTGGTAAACACCAACATTGAAGATGGCCCATATAAAATATAACCAGCTGAAATTTGAGCACGCCCTCTTTGTAAAAAATCAGTATCAGATAACGGCTTATTTTCTTCTGTAATGCGTTTATAAATTGAAAAAATAGTACCTACCGAAACATTCACATCAATATTGCTTGAGCCATCTAATGGGTCTATGGCTACTATATACTTGCCATCATTTTCCAGATCAATAAACTTTTCGTTTTCTTCTGAAATAATACCACAAACTTCTCCTCCTTTACTTAAGGCCCTTATAAAACGAGTATTGGCAAGGATATCTAATTTTTTTTGTTCATCACCTCCTGCATTATAATTACCAACATTACCCATGATGTCAATAAGGCCTGCTTTATTTAATTCCCTATTAACTACTTTAGCAGCCAAAGCAATATCCCTTAACAATTGGGAAAAAGCCCCAACGGCCGAGGGATATTCACTTTCTTTGCTTTTAATAAATCTGTCTAAAGTTACTCCAATCGGCAGGTCAATTCTCGACTTTTCCATAAAATAAAATATTAAATCATGATTAATTACGCATTTCAACTTCATGTAAGTTGAGTTTAATTCATGAATAATAAACAATCAACATTGCCTTATTTACGAAAACGATTGCAGTATGCAATTAGTATGCTGAGTAATAATTTTAAAACGCTAAAAATTATTTTATACTCGCAATAGCTACTGGATCCATATCGGTGAACTCCTTGTTTTCTCCCGCCATTCCCCAGATAAAGCCATAGTTGCTAGTGCCTACACCAAAGTGCATACTCCAAGGAGCAGACAATACAGCTTCATTATTTGCAACAACCAAGTGTCTTGTTTCTTGTGGCTCACCCATAAAATGCATAACACGGTGTGCTTCATTTAAATCAAAATAAAAATAAGCTTCCATTCTTCTTGTATGCGTATGTGGCGGAACTGAATTCCAAACACAACCTTCTTCCAAAGTGGTTAAACCCATAACTAATTGACAACTTTGGATACCGTCGTTATGAATATATTTATAAATAGTTCTTTTATTAGATGTACTAAAATCCCCTAAATGAACTGGAGAAGCTTCTGCTTTTGTCATTGACTTGTTTGGAAAACTTGCATGTGCTGGCACTGATAGTAAATAAAATAAGGCAGGTGCATTGCTATCCTCACTTACAAAACTTACATCCTTGGTGCCCTTACCTAAATAAGCACATTCTAGTTTATCTAAGTCATAACTTACCCCATCCGCAACAACTTTACCTTTACCACCAACATTTATAACGCCCATTTCTCTGCGCTCTAAAAAGAAATTTGCTTTTAACTCATCCTCATTAGGAAGTGCAATTGCTGCAGCAGTTGGCACCACGCCACCTACAATAATTCTATCATAATGTGAATAGGTTAAATTTATTTCACCATGCACCATTAAACTTTGAATCAAAAAATTATCTCTTGTTTCTTTAGTTGACATTGTTGCAGTCTCTTTTGGACTATTTTGAAATCTTACTTGCATCTTTATTTGTTTTTATATGTTATAATAATTTTAATACTAATTTTTTCGCTTCTGTAGATTGACCGTATAATAAAGGTAGGCATTCTTTACAATTGTTATGCTTGCTAGCACTTAACAACAAAGGATATGCATTTGTTTGTTCAAAATGTTTTAAGACTGGCCAAGTCCATGGCTTTTTTGCAAGCAAATAAGGCGTTAAGAAATTATAAGCATTCATTAAACTCATTCCATTACTTAGTTTCGCATTTCTAAAGTCATAGTTAATATTATCAGATAACTGTGCAATAGATTCAAATGCATTTAATACAAATACAGAATAATGTAAAGAATTGGTTCTTGCTAACTCTTGAGGAAAAGCCCCGTTTGAATCCATTTCGTCTTTTAATCTGCCTAAAGCGCGATTAATGATTATTTTAGATTCATCAAGACTATCTAAATAATTAGTTATTGCTAAAGCTTGCGCATCATACCAAATACCATGGTTATTTGACGCTTTTTTTTCATCTAATCCATTTTTGCTATTATTCATCCATTTGTAATAGGCTCTAAACCAATTTTTCAAGTCATCATTCTCTTTCTTTGTCCAATCCTTTGAGGTATTTAAAATTTTAACAGCATCTATTAAAAATATAAAATGTCTAGTATCAATTAAACCCTCTCCTCTTCCTTCATATATCCCTTTTACAGCTTGTCCATAATTTACATTTGGATTCATTTTAGTTGCACTATCTAAAAACCACACCTTAATTAACTGAGCAGCTTTTTTTGCATATTTTTCATTATCTGAAAAATAAAATCCCAGTGACAGCTCATATACTTTTTCACAAAGCTTAGGCATGTTTTCTTTATCCGGATAATTATTTACTTCAGGATTAATATCTCCGTCTTTTCTAATATAAGGAACACCACCTTTCGTATCAGGATTTGGCCACCAGTATGGCGCAATGCTCATATAATCATGCTTGTCGCCGCTTGGAGGAAACTCTTTTTTATCCATTACAGAGTAAGGGCCAAATGATAAATTATTGTTACAAAGACTTATTAAATTATTGTAAGCCGGCATCACATCGGTAGATTTCTCTTTCACCTTAGTTTTACTTAAAGCCAAAGATTTAAAATCCAAGGTAACTATATCGGCCCTTGAAAGCTTCCCTTGGCTAAAGACAAGTGTTGTAATGAACGAAAGACCAATTATTAGAACGCAATTTTTCATTTTAATTATTTTCAGTGTTGAAGCAAGAAGCCGGTAATCCTTCTTTATTATACAAATTCGCACCTACAGGATTATCTGCCCAGGCATATCTTACAAACTTTGGTTGTGCAATTAAATTGCTTGATACTATAACTTTATTTCCATCTATATATGCATCTGCCCAAACATATTTTTTGTTATCAGATGCTATTGCAAAGTAATTAAGCTTTTGCGCCCCTTTTGCTATTAAACCGGAACCAATATTGTTGAAATATAAAATTATTTTATTATCCTTTATTTCTGTTTTACTTAAAGTTGGACCAGAAAATACAATATCATTTTCGTTGTAGGCAACTTTTAATCCTGCCAAATAAAGCCTATGCGCAGCTTCTAATTTGTTCATTGGATGAACATCGTTCCATTCGCCAATGTCATTGATAACTGCCATTCCCGTGTTTGGTAATTTCAATGTATTAGATTGTGCGTCTTGTAATTCAGCTAATTTACTTTCAGCTGGTTGCGATTTTGGTTTGTTTATATTTGCTAGTTGAACCCATAAGAATGGGAAATCTCCTTGACCCCACACATTTCTCCATGATTTAATCAAATCAGGAAACAATGTTCTGTACTCTTTAGCTTTACTTTGGTTTGATTCACCCTGATACCAAATAACACCTTTAATGCCAAAGCCCACCAATGGGTTAACCATCGCATTGTAAAGGCTTGTACCTTCACAATAGAATTTAGTTAGTTTTTCTCTTTGGAATGGAGCAACAGAAACGCCTAAGTTATATTTCCAGTCTCCCGACAAGTATATTATAGTATCACCTATTTCTAATTGATACCTTTTGTCTTTAATAAAACCGGCATCTCCCGATTCATTAGTTACTTTAACAGTGATGGTATTAGCACCTTCTTGTAAAATATTCTTGGCAATTTCATATTTCCTTGGCGCATGCTTGTTAGATGTTGATCCTACTTTAATGCCATTAAAATAAGTGACATCCTTCATAATAATATTTCCAAGTCTTAGGATTGCAACTTGATTTAAATACTTTTTGGGAATATTAATATCTTTTTTATACCAAACAACACCTGCCTTCACATCGGGAAGAATTTTTTCTTGCCAAAAGCCAGGCATTGAAACTTGAAGCCAATTGGATGCATCATAAGTTTTAGCACTCCAATGCGCTTGCTCACCTTTATCTAAGGTTGCCACACTATTATTCCATTCATCTAAATATTTGTTGTCATCTTTAGTAACACTATCAATATTATTGTTGTTTTTAAAGAAATTAGCCCTGCCTAAATAATTAGGATAGTTTACAAACGCTTCTTCACTCATCCATGCTTCCGCTGGCGTACCGCCATAACTTGAATTAATTAAGCCAATAGGAACTTTATATTTTTCATATAATTTTCGTCCATAAAAATAAGCGATGGCGCTAAAATTTGGAACCGTGCTGGGATTTGATTTCTCCCATCCTTTATCAGATGCTACATCGTCTATTTTTGTAAATGAACTATTTCTTTTAACCTGAAAATGTCGAATTTTATCATTTGTAGAACTTGCTATTTCATTAGGATATTTTTCAGCGGCTTTGTACAATTCATATTCCATATTAGATTGGCCTGAACAAAACCATACATCTCCTACTAATACATCGCTAACCACTAAAGCATTATTGCCCTTAATGGTTATATCAAATGGACCACCAGCCACAGTAGGATCAAGATTTATTTTCCATTTTTTATTAGCATCCGCAACTGTTGTATAGGTCTTGCCTTTAAAAGTTACTACTATTTTTTCACTAGGTTCGGCCCATCCCCAAATTGGAATTGAGATGTTTCTTTGCAGTACCATACCATTACTAATAAAGCGAGGCAAACTTACGTTTGCCTTCGCTTGTATTGTAATTATGAAAATGAAAAAAGTATATATCCATTTCATGATAAAATAATTTTTAATCTACCACCCTGTATTTTGTGCAGAAGTTGGAATACCTGGATTTAATTGCATTTCTGCAGCAGGTATAGGGAATAATAAGTCTCTAGCTGCTGCTTTTTGATAAGGAGCTATCCCACTTGTCCTACCTGAATAACCATAAGAAGTCGAAGCACTTGATGTAGGCGCTGCAACAGTTGCTGGAATACTTAATTGTCCTAAAGTATACGCAGTTTGTCCGGTAGTAAATACAGTTTGCATGTTTTGCATAACAGTTAAGAAAGTGCCCCAACGAATTAAATCCAATTTTCTATGACCTTCTCCACCTAATTCTAATGATCTTTCAAGCATTAATTCTTGTTTTAAAGTTGCTTTAGTCCAAGATGATGGCGTTAAATCACATTGAGTTGTATAATCAAATAATACTGCTGTTGCTGTAGCTACTGTACCAGTGGTTGGAGCTGCAATTGTAACCGTTGGAGCTGCTGTATAGCCTGCACCTGATCCTGTAATTGTAATTGCAGAAACCTTACCACTTGTAACTGTAGCTGTAGCAGTAGCACCTGTAGTAGCACCACCTCCGCTTATTGTTACAATTGGCGCTGTAGTATATCCTGTTCCACCGTTAGTGATATTAATAGTATAAACCCAGTTCCCAATCAAGTTTTTACCATACGCTCTTTCTCTAACTTGATTAATGTAACCTACGTTTGTAGCAGTTGGGCCATTTATTTCGTTATCAGCCTCTGCAGCAATTAATAAAACGTCTGCATATCTTAATAAAGGCCAGTTTGTACTTCCAAAATTCTTAACACCAATACTTGCAGCAGTTTGATAATTTCTTCTCCATTTAGCCATTGATCTACCCCATACAGAAGCTGCAGGAACCATTGTAATGCCATTTTCAATTAACTGTGTCGCTGTAGATGTGCCAGTATAGTAATAAGGAGCAATAGTCCAATCTCTTCTTAAATCACCTTTTCCAAATGAATTGTAATAACTACCTGTACATTGGTATAATCCTTGCATAAATGCGTTTTGTGTATTCGCATTATTAATACCTATTGTTGATCCAAATCTTTCATAAGAAAAATATGTTTCTGGGTTATTACTGTAAAATCCAACCTCCCACATTGCTTCTTTCCAATCTTCCACATCAGCGCTTTCGTTAATGAACACTTTACTATAATCAGGATTCAAACTATGAACTCCACTACTAATTGCTTTTACAGCCCAATCTCTAGCATTAGTATAATATTCTGATTTGCTTAAACGACCAGCAGCATGTAAGTATACTTTTGCAAGCATGCCTTGCACACCAGTTTGAGAAATTCTTGTTGTTGTTGCTTGCGCAGCAGAAGTAGCAACTAATGCTTCAGCTGTAGTCATGTCTTTAATGATTTGAGCATATACATCGGCAGTAGGAGTGCGCGGGAAAGTAATGTCTGTAACCCCTGTTGTTGGTTTTAATTTAAGTGGCACATCACCCCAATAAGAAGTTAAAACAAAGTGGTAATAAGCTCTTAAAAATAATGCTTCTCCTAAAACTTTATTCTTTGAAACACTATCAACAGGTGATTTTGGAATTGCTGCAATTAATAAATTAGCTCTTTCAATTCCTGTATATAAATCGTTCCAACAATTGGCAAAGTTTGCATAAGAGGAAGATGCATTATAACAAGCAGCAGAAACGTTCGAAGAACTTCTTGCATAAATTTCATCTGTAGAGTTTCCTGCTTCTAAAGATAAAAAACGAGAGTAAGTAGATTCATCTGTATTTCCTAATTCGGAATACACTCCCATTAAAGCTGAAATTAATTGATCATTGGTTTGATAATAATTATCAGGGGCAACTGAATCCTGAGGCAATTGTGTTAAATACTTTTGACAAGAAATACTTGTGATTGAAAGTATTAAACAAATCGCAAATATTTTAAATGATATATTTTTCATGATTTGGTTCAATTTATTGATTAACATGGTAATACTTTTAGTTTAATTAAAATGAAATGTCTAACCCAATAGTCATAGCTTTTGCTCTTGGGTAAGCCGAATAGTCAACTCCTGGAGTTAATGCCGAAGAGCCGAATGAACTTACTTCTGGATCTAAACCTGAGTAGTTTGTGAACGTTAATAAATTTTGACCGGAAACATACAATCTAAAACTTGAAATTCCCATTTGTTTGAATTTGTTAGAATTGAATTTATATCCCAAATTCACAGTTTTTAATCTAATATAAGAGCCATCTTCAACAATTCTTGAAGGATAAAAGTTAGGGACATTTGTTGAACCTGCTCTTGCCAACTGACCAGTTAAATTATCAGGTGACCATCTATTTGCATATTCAGCAAACTGATTAGCACCTTGCATTACTGAAATACCACCACCTCCTTGTAAAAGGATTTTATTCACATTTAAAAGATCATTGCCAAAACTATATTGGAAGAAAATATTTAAATCAAAATTACCCAATGTGAAATTATTACTTAATCCACCGATAAATTTAGGATTAGGATTTCCTATAACTCCAACATCTTTAACATCAATTACACCGTCTCCATTTAAGTCTTTAAATTTCCATGCACCTGGTTTAACTGTACCAGCAGTTCCATAAGTAGGTTGTCCTGCGTTTAATGTATACGCTCCTGTTGTAGCATCTTGAGTGAAATCACCTGGGTTATAAACACCAGCAGATTGTAAGCCATAGAACATGCCAATTGGTTTACCAATTTGTGCAATAAATCCAGGAGATGCAGCAATTGTATTTCCTGACAACCATTTAACTACAGTAGTTAAATAATCTTGCCCAGAAGTTAAAGACAAAACTTTGTTATCGTTTAATGATATGTTAAAAGTAGTGTTCCAGCTAAAGTTTTTAGATTGTACATTTTGTGTAGAAATAGAAAACTCTAAACCTCTATTCTGAACTGAACCTATATTTTGAAATGCATTTAAATATCCTGAAGTTCCAGGAAGAGATGCATTTAATAATAAGTTACTTGTTACTTTTTGATAAACATCAGCTGTGATTGTAACGCGTTGATTTAAGAAACCTAAATCCAATCCAATATTTTTCTCCTCTGTAGTTTCCCATTTTAAAGCTGGATTTGCTAGGTTAGATGGATAAGTTGCATTAACTAAATTATTAGCAACTTCATATGAACCCGCTAAACCACCGCCAGCTGCTCCTGTTGCTAAAAGACTATAAGCAGCGGCATCAGAAACTCTATTGTTTCCTATTACACCATAGCTTGCTCTTAATTTACCATCAGATAAAAACGAATTATTAATTAAGAACTTTTCTTTACTAAAATGCCATGCTAAAGATGCTGAAGGGAAATAGCCCCAAACATTATCACCTAAAAATTTAGAACTTCCATCCGCTCTAAAACTTGCAGTAGCTAAATAACGTGTGTCATAGCTATAAGTTACACGTGCAAGTGCAGATGCCATTTTATTAGATGATTTAGAAGTAACATTTGACGCAGCTGTACCTTGATCTAAACCATCTACTCCTAAACTTTCATTAGGCACTTTTAATGCAGAGAATGAATTGTAAGAAGTTGTGTTTTGACCAATACTAAAACCAGAAACGATATTTAATAAATGTTTTTGAGCAAAAAGCTTATTATAAGTAAGTGTATTCTCATTTATTAAATTAATTAATTTACTATTAGCAATTGAACCATTTGGCCCACCTTGTCCTAAAGTACTAGTAGGACTTCCTAATCTAGATAAAGAAGTATTAAACAAATCAACTTCAGTAAAGTTGGTATTAATACCACCAGTTGCCTTAAACTTTAATTCAGGTAAAATTGAATATTCTACAAATGCATTTGCAGTTAATAAATTACTTGTTTTATCATTTAACTGTTGAGTTGCAGTCAAAACTGGATTCCATTGATAGTTAGTACTAGTAATAACAGCTTCGTCTTGTGCAGCATTAATCAAAGCATCTACATTTCCACCAATTGGCACCAAAGGACGATATCTCCAAGCACTAACTAATAACGCGTCAGCAGTTGTGAATGTACCTCCAACTTGTGTACCGTATGTTTTAGTATTTGTATAGTTAGCGTTGAATCCGATTTTTAATTTGCTATTTATAGTTTGATCCAAAGTACTTCTCATTTGGTATCTTTTAAATCCAGAAGATATAACGTTACCGCTTTGATCAAAGATTGAACCTGAAAGCGTGTATCTTGTATCATTTGTACCTCCTCTAACCGCAATAGTATGACTTGACATTACAGACTCTTTAAATATTTGCGACTGCCAATCAATAGCAGGAGCATTTAAATAATCTAATGCAGTATGCTTACCTGCAGGATTAAAAGTAGGATGGTATACATCATATAAAGTATAATCACTAGATACATTATTAATAGAGTCTACCTCAAGTGTATACTTCAAATAATCATAAGGTTTCATTACATTAAGCTTATTAGTATTTGATTGAACACCATAATAAGCACTATATGAAATAACTGGTCTACCAGCTTTACCTCTTTTAGTTGTAATCATAATTACTCCATTCGCACCTCTAGCACCATAAATTGCAGTAGAAGAGGCATCTTTTAAGATGTCAATGGATTCAATATCAGCAGGATTAATAGCATTGTTATTATAGTTTTCAATTGGAAAACCATCCACAACATATAAAGGTGAGTTACTTTGTGTAACAGAATTTCCCCCTCTAATTACAATGTTCGGAGATGCACCTGGTTGTCCGTCTGGTGATACAACTTGCACACCCGCAACTCTTCCAGACAATGCATCGTCAAATGATTTTACTGGAGCTTTTGCTAACTCTGAAATATTAACAGAGGATACCGAGCCTGATAAATCTCTTTTTCTTTGAGTACCGTACCCTACTACAATAACTTCATCTTGCAATGTATTGTCTTGAAGTAAAGAAACTGTAATGTTTGTCTGAGTACCTAAGTTTACTTTTTGGTTTACATAACCTACATAAGAGAAAGTTATGTTTTTGACAGAGGCATCAACAGAAATTGAAAAAGTACCATCACTTTTGGTGGTTGTGCCTTTTTTTGAATTTTGAATTAGAATTGTAACACCTTCTAGTGGCGCACCTGTTGACTTATCAACAACCTTACCAGTTAAAGATGTTTTTTGCGCACTTACTAATAACGTACTTAGTAAAAGTGGCAAAATTAAAAGCAGCAATCGTAAATTTTTCATACTTGAATATTTAAGTTAAGAAAATCATTAATTAATTTGGATAAAATCCTCTCTCATAGGACTAAAAACATCAATAAGTACTCCTTGTTCAATACAAACAGCACCATGCATTAAATTAGAAGGGATGTGAAATGCATCACCTGCTTTAAGTATTTTTTTAACACCCTCTATTTGCACTTCAAAAACACCTGACTCAACATGTGTAATTTGAACATGATTATGTTGATGCAATGGACCAATTCCTCCAGTTTCAAAGGCAACTTTTACAACCATTAAACTAGATTCATAAGCCATGATTTTTCTTTTGACTTTATCGTCTAAAATCTCCCATGAAATATCTTCATTACTTATAAAGAGATTTTTTTGTTTGTCTTCATTCATATTAGATGTTTATAAAATTTTAATTTTGATTTTTAATTTTTTTAAATAAATAGGGGCCTTCCCAATTAAGTTTCTCATTTAAAACAACTACTTCATGAGAAGTATTATTGTCAATATTTTTATTTGCGAGCGCTATTAATAAAGTAGAATTATTTAATACAACCTGTAAAACAGTAATATCAGTATCCTGCTTTAATATTTTCAAGTCTTTTACGTTAGAATAAGAGTTATAAGAGAATTCATTTCTAGTATCATAAAAACCATGCATTTCTATTACAGAAAAGAAAGAAGGCGATTGTTTGGTTTTTCTAAAAACTATAGAAGTCTCTGATCTTAAATTAAAACTCGGATCATTCGCACCTATCCTTGTAAGATAAATGTTGGTAGTGTCGGTAGTTAAAGTTGAAATGGTATAAAACTTATCATTATTTAAAAAAGAAAACTGAGCAATTCCTCCATTTTGAATAGCCTCACCTTCTTTCCATAAAAATTGATACCCATCATGCTTACCAAGTATATTTAAGGTTTTTGGAGTAGTGTATTTAAAATTGGTGCTAAGTACTTGTCCTTTGTAATGAAATGGCAAGTCAAATTGGTGCGTAGATGATGTGTTAGTTGTAAAAAAGTCAATAATATACTTTCTGCCATCAATAGAGTCTAAGAAAAGTAATGTTCTCTTTAGTTGAGTGCCCTTATATGCATTTTCTTCAATTGCAGAGACAACTTGAATGTTGTTATTTGTAAAATCAGAGAATAACTTATTAGCATGGTACTTTTGGCCTAATTCTGTATCACCACCAAAATGACTAGTCTCATCCATCACAATTGTATTGTGCGCAATTGTTTGTGCAGCATATTGTGTGTTTTCATTTAAGTATCTGCCGCCATACTTTTGCTCAATGCCAATGAAACGTGCAGAACCATAATCTTGTAAAATTTCATTCCCTTTGTCAAAAACATTAATCCCAAGTCTGTCAAAATGACCATGCCCTAAACCCTGTGAAGCATATTTGTAAATTAAAGAAGAAAGATTTTCACCCTTGCCGTTTCTTAAAATACTAATTCCGCCTTCATTTCCTAATACTCCGTCTTTACTTTCCAAGGATTTATAGGGAAAATAATTATTAACCTTACTAAGTTTTAATGAATTTGAAATTAGTAAGCCTCCTTTGTCCAAGGAAACTCTATTTTGTTTTTTTGCAAAAGTCAGCAAACCAGTATCATTTCCATAATAGTTTCTAGCAATGTCAATTGCAGTCACTAATTCATTGGATGTAAAATCCTTTTCCTTTAATGCATCATTTAAGGGGAAGAATGAACCATTTATATTTGTTTGTTGTAAGCAAGTATTTAAAGCCTTTTGTAAAATATTATTTCGGTGTTCAAATATTTTCATTTGGGGGTTAGACTTTTCTAAAGCATTTGCAAAAAGCATATAAGGCAAAATAGCATACCTAACATAATAAGGGCCTTCGGTATAATAACCATCTGGTGAAAATAAATTATCTAATTGAGCAATAAAACCAGCTTTGCCATTTTTATCACTACCATACAAAGCCATATCAATGTAGTTTTTATTATTAGTCGCTAAACCAATAATGCCAACTCCAGCACAAGCCCAAACACTATGATTGTGTAAACGGTCATACCATTCCTTCATATCTATCGTTAAATAATCCACTTCAGGTTTAAAAGCACCAACTTCAATTTGCTTTCTTTCACTAACCGATAAGTAATTATACACTAAGTCATATGCTAGTCCAGTATATACCATCCAATTGGCATCATTTAAAGATTGCCAAAATAAATGTCCAGCAAATGTACTAGTAGCTTGTGGGTGTTTTTTTAAAGTTGGATTTAGTACTGCGTATTTAAGCAGCATATTTTTTACAAGTAGTGCATATTTTGATTCGCCAGTAATATTGTAAAGAACACCAGCATTAAACATTAGCATGTAGTTAGACTTATGCTTATCATGCGTATAACCTCCTGCTGGGTCTACTGGAAATGGAACATCAACGTCTTTGCCTATCCATTCATCTACTTCCTTTTTGGTATCATTAAAAGAATTCTTGAAGACAGAGTTTACTTTATTTTGATTTGCTTCTTGCAAAAACAACTTCGCCTCGGACTTATTCAAAAATAAGGAAGGGTGAGTTTGTGCATTTGAAGTCACAAATACTAATAAAAGAAGAAATGATACAAGTGTTCTACACATAGTGGCAAGCAATTTTAATAGACGCATACCTATGTTTTCAATGCTTTATTACTTGAATAAATTAGCATTGGTTTAACATAAAACAGCAATCAGGTAGTAATATTAAGCAGGTATTGAAAAGTTCAATTTTTTATATTATTAATGTATTTCTAAATTTTATACATATAACTTAGAATATTTATACATATTTAATTAATATGATAGATATTTTCTAAATCTATAAGTACCGATACGTAACCGGTAACGCTACCGGTAATTCCGCTATCAAATAAGCACTAATTTGTGCTTTCAAACCGCAACATGAAAAAACAATCAACAATTAAGGACATTGCGAAGCGTTTAAACATTTCAATTTCTACCGTATCAAGAGCATTGAAAAATGCCCCAGATGTAAGCAATGAAACAAAAAATGCCGTCATGTCTGTTGCCGAAGAATTGCATTATCAACCAAATAGGTTGGCAGTGAGCTTCAGAGTGAAGCAAACAAATACAATTGGAGTAATTGTACCCAACTTGGATTATGTATTGTCAACCATGGTAAAGGGAATTGATGAAGTTGCATTAGAAGCTGGTTATACCGTAATGGTTTGCCAAAGTAATGAATCCTTTGGAAGAGAAGTTTTAAATACTTCAAGAATGTTGCAAAGTTTGGTGGATGGATTAATCATTTCCGTATCAAGTGAAACCAAAACATTTGACCATATTAAAAAGTTTGTTGAAAGAGATTTGCCAATTGTTGCTTTTGATAGAATTGTCCCAGAAATTATTGCACCCAATGTGATATTAGATAATGAATATGCAGGATATCTAGCAACAGAACATCTTATTGAACAGGGGTATAAAAATATTGCCATTTTAGCGGGTCCTAAAAATTTAGGAATTAGCAATGCTCGTATGGATGGATATTTGAAAGCGCACAAAGAAAATAATTTAAAAGTTGATCAGAAAAATATAATTCATTGTGACTTTAATCAAGACTACGCATATTTCGCAACCAAAGAATTATTGAAGAGTAAAAATAGACCTGATGCCATTTTTACAATTAGTGATAGAATGGCCATAGGCGCCATGATTGCAATTAAAGAAAGAGGCCTGAAAATGCCAACTGATATAGGTTTAATTGGATTTAACAATGAACCGATGCTATCCTTATTAACACCAACCATATCAAGCATTGAGCAACCCATGTTTGAAATTGGAAAAATGGCTGCTAAAATATTCATTGAAAGATTACATAGCGAGGATAATTCAAATGTCACTACCGAAATACTTAAACCTAGATTAATAATCAGGGAGTCAAGCAAACGTAAAATGATTTAAAATTATTTCTTTGCCCTCAATAACGCTTCTAACAAATAATAATCGCCATACATTAACGGCTTATCCACTTCGGAAACACGATTAGCATTACCAGTACAATGCATTAGCAAAAATCCATTATTAGCGCCTGGTTTTGCTAAATAATTTGCATTGGATAAAGAAGTCAAAATTTGATTTGCAGTAGATTTATATTTTGCACCCTTAGTGCCTGCATAATTACTCAGTTCAAGTAAGGCAGACGCTAATATAGCAGCTGCAGAAGCGTCTCTTGGTATATATGTTAATTGATTTGATTGAGCAGTAGCGGGAGACGTATATCCAGCTTCATTCACATTAAAATCCCAATTAGGTATTTTATCAGAAGGAAGTCTGTTGTTATCTATAAAGAAATCGGCCATTTTAATTGCAGTGTTTAAAAAACGTTTGTCGCCTGTTTCTCTATAAGACATGGTGAACCCATACACTCCCCATGCCTGCCCTCTTGTCCAAGTTGAATTATGCGCAAAGCCCTGATTGGTTTCCTTATGTATTGCTTTACCAGTTATGGTGTCATAATCCACAACATGATAACTACTATAATCTGCTCTTAAATGATTAAGCATTGTTTTTTCTGCATGTTTTATCGCAATATGCTTATAAATAGTATCTCCTGTAATTTTAGAAGCAAAAAAGAGTAACTCTAAATTCATCATATTGTCAATAATCACTGGATAGTGCATTGTATCTTTCCCGTCCAATGATGGCTTATCGTTCCAAGACTTTATTGCCCCAACCTTTTCGTTATAACGTTTACAAAGAGACTTTGCAGATTGAATAAGAATGTCTTTGTATTTTTCATTATGGGTTAGCCTGTATCCATTGCCATAACTATTGTACATCATAAAACCAATATCATGATGGTTTGTATTAAACTGATTTGACTCTAAAGTTTCAGTCCATTTTATTGCGGCCTCTTTCCAAACTGGCTTATTAGTATACTCAAACAAATACCATAATGCACCTGGCCAAAAGCCACCTGTCCAATCTTCAATACCTACATAGGCAATATTTCCATTTTTACTAGATCTAGGATATTTCATTTTCACATTAGCACTATCCAACAAAGTAGCGTATTGCTGAGCTGCGGTATTAAATACTATTGAAATATGATCTCCTGAAATATTTTTTTGTTGACCAAAAGTATGGTGGATCATTAAAAAAAATAAACTGACAATTAGCAATCTTTTAATCATTTGGTATTGATTTAATAGTTACCAATTTACATTAAATCATTTTAAGAACAAATAATAAGGGATTTAGATAGAAAATAGATTTCCGGTATCGTTTTCAGTAAAATTTGTATTTTATCAAAACCGATATGCTAATATTGATACATCAAACCTTCAAAACATGAAAAGATTCGCTTTATTTGTCCTAAGCTCTCTATTATTTTTAAATGTATTTGCTGCAAATACTATTGTCACGAATATAAATGAACTAGAGCAAGCAAATAAAAATGCAAAGCCAGGCGACACTATTATATTGAAAAATGGCGAATGGCATAATGTAACTTTTAAATTAAACGCTAAAGGCATAAAATCAAGCCCAATAGTTTTCAAGGCTGAGACAAAAGGAAAAGTAATTATAAGCGGGAAATCCAAGCTTTTACTTGGTGGCAATTATTTAATAATAGATGGACTATATTTTACAAATGGATATTCGGGAGAAGATGCGGCAATTAAATTTAGCATTAATAAAAACGAAATAGCAAATGATTGTAGGGTCACTAATACCGTTATAAATGATTTCAATAACCCAAAACGTTTAGATGAAAACTACTGGATTGCATTATACGGTAAAAATAATCGAATTGATCATTGTACATTTTTAAACAAAAAAAATATCGGGGTGTTACTTGCTGTTATCTTAGAAGACGACCGAAGCAGAGCAAACTTTCACTCAATAGATCATAATTATTTTGGATTTAGAACTCCATTGGCATCTAATGGAGGAGAGATGATAAGAGTAGGCGTTTCAGAACATTGTGAATTTAATTCAAATACAAAAATTGAAGATAATTATTTTGAAAAATGTGATGGCGAAACTGAAATTATTTCTATCAAATCTTGTAAAAATATAGTTAGAAATAACCTTTTTAAAGAGTGTCAAGGTGCTGTGGTTTTAAGACATGGAAATTACAATACCATTGCCAACAATGTATTCTTGGGAAATGGAAAAAAAGGAACAGGGGGTGTTAGAGTAATAAATAAAGGACATTTAATAGTAAACAACTTCTTTTTTAAATGTAAAGGGGTTGATTTTAGATCTCCACTATCAATTATGAATGGTGTTCCTAATTCACCTGCCAATCGATATGTTGGAGTTTCAGATGCAATTATTGCTAACAATAGTTTTTATGATTGTACTCCAATTAGTTTTTGCGAAGGCAGAAGCGAAGAAAGAAGCCTACAACCCAAAAACGTACAATTTATTAATAACCTATTTTTCACAAAAACCGATACTACTATTTACCATATTTATGATAACATCGGTGGTATTCAAATTTCAAATAATATAGTAAGTAAAGAAATAAATAAAAAATTTATAAATGGATTTGCTAATGGGGTTATTGAAATTGAACAAATGGGAAATGTATCCATTCCAAAGCCATTAGCCAAAGGCACTTTTAATGTTTCAGATTCAATAAAAAACATGATTACCGTTGCATTAAAAAAACCATTCAATTTAACAACTGGCTACATGGCCTATGGGAATTATAAAGAAGTTTTAGAAAATGCGTATACAAATTGTGGAGCTAGTTGGCTTAAAAATACAAAAAATAAGGAAAATGTGGTTACCGTAAATTGTAAAAACACAGAAGAAATAGAGAATGCTATTGAAAAATATAAAAACAGTACGTTAATAATTAATTTAACAAATAACAAGTACTCTTTTTTAAGAAGCATTTCGTTAAAAGAGAACGTAGCGTTTAAAACAAATGTTAAATCATCAATCAATTTTGAAAGTCAAAATCAATTGATGAACATATTTCAAATTAAAGGAGGTTTTAACCTTAGCTTAAATAACTTAAACCTTAATTTAACTTCATTGAATGCTAAAACATTTATTGCCAGCGATACTTCTGGAAGCTGCAATCATTCAAATTTTATAATGCAACATTGTACTTTTTCTAATTACAATGGAACCTTTTTCTTTGCATCAAAATCTAGCTTGTTAGATAGCATCATAGTTAACAATTGCGAATTGTCCAAAGGGGAAGGTGTCATTTTTAATCTTTATGAGGAAGATGATAAAAAAGGATACTATAATGTCGAGAAAATGAAAATCTCAAAAAGCACCATTACTAGTCACAAAGGCCCTTTATTGGCAATACTTAGAAGCGGTAAGGATGAAAGCACTTTGGGTCCATTGGTTGAAATAAAAGACAATAAGTTTAAGCAAATGGAAGCAGGCAATTTGCCATTAATACTACTTAATGGTGTTCAACAATCCTTTATCAAAAATAATGTTTTCGATAATTGTAACGCTTCTACTAAAATTATTGAATACAAGGACGAAGTGAGGGCAGCGCATGTTTTATCAAAAAATATATTAGAACATAGCGGCATAGTTATTAAAAATGAATACGTAGTAGACAAATAAATTTTATAAATAGCATAATTTGAAAAAATTAACCACCCTTATTTTATTGATTTTATCAACTCATGCTTTTGGGCAAACTAGCTTATTTAAAGACATAAGTAGTTTATTGAAAAAGGATATATTAGCAGAGGCCAAAATTAATCTAAAAGAAAAGCCAATTACAGTAACTAATTTTCACAGTGAACGTTCGGCAGGAGGGAAACATGATTTTTTTTCAGAGGGCGACTATTGGTGGCCTGATTCTTTACACCCTAATGGTCCTTATATACAAAGAGATGGTTTAACTAATCCCGATAACTTTACAGCACACCGAAAATCAATGATTCGCTTTAGCAAGATTGTTGCCAATCAAACATCTGCATATTTATTAACTGGCAATACTATCTACGCTAATCAAGCTATCAAGCATTTAAAAGCATGGTTTGTTGATACTAGCTCTAAAATGAACCCTTCTTTACTGTATGCGCAAGCCATTAAGGGGAAGGTGACCGGAAGAGGTATTGGGATAATTGATATGATACAAATGATAGAAGTTGCTAAAAGTATTGAGATTTTAGAAAAGCATCATTTAATAAATCAACCAGACAGTAAGCTTATTCAAGAATGGTTTAAAAATTATTTAAGTTGGGTAACAACTCACCCTTATGGAATTGATGAACGTGAGGCTAAAAATAATCATGGTACATGCTGGGTAATGCAGGTAAGTGCTTTTGCTCAATTAATAAATGACACTACCCTTTTAAACTATTGCAAGGAAAGATTTAATAATGTGATTATACCAAATCAAATGGATCAAAATGGCGCTTTCCCATTAGAGTTAAAACGGACAAAACCTTATGGATACTCCCTATTTAACCTGGATGCTGTAATGACAATTGCGCATATGTATAAAATAACAGACCCCTATCTTAAAAAGAGTATTGAATTTATGTACCCGTTTATAGCAGATAAAAAAAACTGGCCTTATCCAAAAGATGTAATGTATTGGGATGAATGGCCTGTGGCGTCGCCACTATTATTATTTGGATTTCAAAGTTATGGAGAAACGAAATGGCTAAATGCCTGGAAACATTTAAATCATTTCCCTGAGAATGAAGAAGTAATTCGAAACCTACCTATCAGAAATCCACTTATATGGATTGAGTAGTAATGTTTAAAATATGAACTTTAGTATAATAGGAAAGGCATCTTCTTACACTATAATTAACTAAGGGCCTACAGTTTAATGCAAGCCCTTAGTATGGAATAGTATTAATGTATTTTTAACGTTTTACTTTTTTTTCAAAAAATCTATTACTTTCTTATTTGCGATTATTGGCTTTTCTAAATAAGGCAGATGACCTGCATCTGAAATAGATAAAAACTGGACATTCAAAATTGACCTTATAGAGTCGCTATATTTTAAAGGCACTGTATGATCCTCTGTACCCCAAATTAATAAAACTGGTTTTTGTAAATTTTGCAAACTTTTGTAGCGATCTAAATAAGGAATAGAATCATAATGGAATCTTGTTGAAACCAATGCTTTTCTCGTACCCTTGTATTGCATCTGAACTTTATAATCTTCCACCCAATGAGGAAAATTTGCTGGATATTTAAAATCTTCTAATTGACCATTAGCGCGGGCATCTGAACTTTTCGCCATCATTTCATCAAATGCTAGTTCGGTACCAAAGGTTTTATTTCGTTCAGAAACAGGGTCAATTAAAACCAATTTTTTAACAAGTTTGGGATAGGATAAAGTAAAATTAGCACTTACGATTCCTCCAAAAGAAACACCAATTAAATTTATCGGCTGCTTTATTGAAAGCCCTTTTATTAAATCATATAATTGCTGCGTATAAACTGTAGAAGTATAATTTTTGTTGAGCCTATCCGAATAACCTCTGCCAAATTCATCATATCTAATAACTTGATACCCTTCCTTAACTAGGTTTTCAAAGAACCCATTCCAAATAAAATAAGGGACACTAAAACCATGTACTAAAATGACAACTCCATTTTTCCCAGTACCCGCTTTTTCAAAATGCGTTATACCATCACTTAATTTAATAAAACTACCCGAAACACCTTTCCTAGCGGTAGCATCCATTAGTTTTACTTCTGGATCACTCCATTGTGCATGCACATTTAAGACTGCAGCAGCCATGCATATAATTAATATGTATTTATTCATGATTTATTGTTTGGTGATCAAATTTATTGTTATTTTGAATGAAGAATAAAAATAATTTAAAAGCATAATAATTAAACATCATGAATAACGAAAACTTTATAATATCCTTGACAGTAGCAGGCTGGAGTAGTCAAATTAAAGCTTGCAATAAAATATTGTCTGAACTTTCGGACCAGCAATTAATGCAGGATATTGTTCCAGGCAAAAATAGAGGTGTTTATATACTAGGCCATTTAGCGGCAGTACATGATAGAATGATACCATTATTAGGATTTGGCGATCAATTATACCAAGCATTAAATCCAATATTTTTACAAACACCCGATAAAGCAGTTGAAACTATCCCATCAATCACTGAATTAAGAACTATTTTAGAAACTGTAAATGCAAAATTAAATAACCATTTTGCAACTATGACTACAGCGCAATGGTTAGAAAAACACACAGCTGTTTCAGATGAAGATTTTAAAAAAGAGCCAAACCGAAATAAATTAAGTGTTCTTATTAGTAGAACGAATCACTTGGCAAATCATATTGGGCAGTTATTACTGTTAAAGTAACAATAGATAAAAAGTGACAGAAACATTGTCTATTGCTTAAATGATAATGAATCGATACGATTAACACATCCTGTAAATCTTAATGAATATCTTGTTTAGGGAGTGTTTTTCTAAGGCTCAGGATTGAATTAACAATTTCTAAATTTTAAAGGACTAGTATTAACCTTATTCTTGAAGAAATTATTAAAATGACTTACTTCTGCAAAACCAAGTGCATAAGCAATTTCAGAAACATTCCATTGACTATGTTTAAGCAAAATTTTTGCTTCTTGTAAAATGCGGTCAGTTATTAGGTTTGTGGTGGTTTTTTCAGTAATCTCTTTAACAGCTCTGTTTAAATGATTGACATGTACATTTAACTGATTTGCAAAATCAGAGGCTGTTTTGTATTCAATTTTACTATGATTCTCGTCAATTGGAAATTGCCTTTCTAATAATTCTATAAATAAAGTAGCAATTCTATGAGAAGCAGAGATTTTTTGTGTTTCAACTACATGCAACTCAATATTCATTTGCATTGCAAAATGAAGTAATTCGAAAACAAGATTTCTTAGTAAATCATATTTGTGTTGATAATCAGAATTTAATGCTAAAAATATTTTATCATAAATACTGGATAGCCTATCATAGTCCTTATCCGGTAATTCAATAATAGGTATACCTCCTGGTTGAAAAACAGCGTACTGATTTAAATTGCCATATTGATGAAAAAAGCTCTGGTTAAATATACAATAAGCACCTTCTCTGACATTATCTAAATGTTCCCATTTATAAGGAATTTGAGGATTAGAAAAAGATAATGCTTGTTTTTTAACTTCAACAACTTTATCAGCATAATGTACTTTACTATTACCCTTAACCAGCATTAATTTATAAAAATCTCTTCTTTTATAAGGGATAGATTGAGGTAAATCTCCAACTAATGGTTCTAATTTGAAAACATTAAAATGACCAATTTCATTTTTTATATTATCAGGAATCCAATCAAATTTCCTTTTATAAAAATCCTCTAATGATTCAACATTACGCATTGTATAAAATTATCAAATTATTTACCATTTTTTGAAATTATTGTTAAAAATATAAGCTACAGAAGCATTCCAAACAAAATTGGGACTGGCAGTGATTTGAGTATTTATGATTTTATTGCCTAGAGCAGATATGGTAATAGGACAATTTTTCTTTGAAATGGTCAAGGATGATGTAATATAACAACCTGACTTTGAATCCATTTTTAAATAATATAGTTGAGGGGTAATTTTAGCAAAAAAATCATTTGACAATTTAATATTAGTCATATTCATATTAAAGGTAATAAAATGAGTGTTTTTTGTAGTGCCATAATCAACGCCATGCGAGTATAGATAATACATGCCTATACTTGTATTTTTTGTCAATAAATAATTAGGCGAAAATTCTCCAGCAAGGTATCGTTGCACTAGAATTGTACTTGTATTAACTCCATTTGAACTTGACTCTAATGTTTTAAAAGCAAATCCGGGATGAGCTCCTAATGTAATCCTAAATTTATCGTTGTTAAGAATTTTATAACGCCACCAGAGTAAAAATGACCATGGCTTTCCTTCCATTGAAAACCGCATTTCAGGTTCAAAACTCAATTTCTTTCCTCCAGCCGATAAATTAAAAATAACTGCTGGTTTGCCCAAGGTAAATGTTGGAATAAAAGAAATTCCGTTATTAGTAGCACTTATAGAACCAGAAAAATGATACTCTTTTATGCTATCTTTCAAAATTTTCGTGCTATCAGTATTTTGAGAGAACCCAAAAACTACGAAGAATAATACAAAAATAGTTAATGTTATTTTTTTCATTGAATTTCTAAATAAATAAATAATATCGCTAAAGTGATGATACTTATAATGTACTTGCTTTCATGGCTAAAACTTTCCATGGCTTACTTTTATCATCTCTAGTAAACACTTCATTGTAGGATAATCTTAATAATATCTTTTTACCAGCAACAGTTACGTCAAATTTACCCTTGCCATATACTACAGCTGTGTTGCCGTTCACTATAGCTGAATTCTCTTCGACTATAATGCTATTATGAATAAATGAGCCGCTTTTTAATTTTGGGAGATATTGACCTTTAGATTGACTATTACCATCGGAACCTACTACCACAAATTTTTCATGGAAAATACTATCAATTGCATTTATGTTATTTTCAACTTCCCATTTAAATACTTGATTGGAAAGATTTAAAATTTCAACCTCGCTGTTAATTTGACCAAAGGCTTGTGAACTTGTAAAAGCCAAAATAAAGAATAGTATTTTTTTCATTATAAATATTTGTTCTAAATTAACGCTCATTTAATCGTCACAAACATTTAGAACAAACAGGATATTGCAAAATTCAAACAATAAAGGGCCTGTGATATAACACAAGACCCTGATTTTCTTGTAACTAAAACTGTATCTGAACCCGGAACCTCCGGTTATGAGACTATTGTTAGAAAATTAAGGCATTGATTTGTAATGTGTTGCATTTTCACAAACCGAAATACCCAAATCTTAGTCGATTTTAGAGGTATTTGCATCTAGAAAGTATTGATAAAATTTAAGTTCTAACTTTAGTAGCGTAAACAAAGAATTATAAATGTTTAAGCATCAAGGAAAAAATAGAACACTTTCACATAATTTAAAAGCTGCTTCCATATTATCATTTGTAGCAGGTTTAGTTAACGTTGTCGGTTTCTTATCCGTGCAAAGACTAACAACAAATGTTACAGGACATTTTGCTTATTTTGTTGACGAATTTTTTAGATTTCAATTTTCCAAAAGCATTATTTATTTACTATATATATTATTTTTTCTTATTGGGTCATTTTTTTCAAACTTTTTAATAGAGATAGTAGCCAGAACTAAAGAACGAAATATTTTTATTTTACCCGTTTTGATTGAAATACTTATTTTAATAGCAATTGGACTTTTGGGTCAACTAGTTTTAATGAAACATCCTGATATCATTGCCTTAGCCTTATTGTTTTCAATGGGTTTACAAAACTCATTAATTACAACACTTTCAAATACAATGGTAAGAACTACCCATCTTACTGGATTGTTTACTGACCTGGGAATAGAACTATCTCAGTTGTTTTTTTATAAAACGCCAGAGCAAAAAAAACAACTGCGTGGTAATATTAAATTAAGATTAAGAATAATAATATTCTTTTTTTTAGGGGGTACTTTTGCAGGATTTATTTATTATAAAACGCAGTTATATTCTCTATTATTTGGCGCCATTATACTTTTTATAGGGCTCGTTTATGATCGTATTAAATTACTATTTATAAAAAAAAGACGCAAAGAAAACTCCTCTTATTAGCTTATTTTAAACTGACGACATACAAAATTATGAGGGATTTAAAAGCCGGATTTTATTTCAAAAGCACTGCCGCGTTAATTGGTAGTTTCTTCGAGCATACAACCATTCTGCTCGTTAAACATAATGAAGGCGGAAGTATCGGATTTGTGACCAATAAATCCTTTGAAAAGTCGTTGAATGACCTAATACAATTCAATCACTCTAATCCATACCCACTTTTGGATGGCGGCCCTGTTGATAGAGATCATCTCTTTGTGTTGCACAAACGCCCCGATCTCATAGATGGGGGCGAACAAATGCCCAATGGTCTTTATTTGGGTGGTAATATGGAGCAAGTGATTGAAGCAATCAACACTAGGGCTGCCAATAAACATGAAATTCAACTTTTTATCGGCTATTGCGGTTGGGATGAGGGAGAATTGGAAGCAGAGGTAAAAGAGGGAAGCTGGACATTGGGTTAATGAACGAGTTGATTTGTAATTCGTTATTTTTCTCGAAACTGAAATGAACCGATTTCAGTCGAATTCAAGGGGTGTTTCCCTCACGCAGAGGAATCTAAAATATCATTTTATTATTTGCATAATTTTAAACTTTATTATATCGCAATTTTAAATATATTTAATCATTAAAAAATAAAACTATGAAAAAACTATTACTAAGTATTATTGTGTCGACATCTTTATTTGCTTGTACATCACAAAGCCCTAAATCTGAAAAACAACCAATTGGTTTTGACATGTCCGGAGGTGAAGGGAGAACAGACTTATATGGTGGAAATCCTGCTAATGTTGAAATAATTGAAAAATTTTTTAAGGCTCACAATGATAGAGACACCGCTACTATTCGTAGTTTAGAAGCAACTGAAAATTTAAAAATTTATACCCCTGCAGGGAATGTGGTAACATCTGCAGATAGTAATATTAAGAGTTTATCAACTTGGTTTGCAAGTAATAACCCAAAATGGAAATTAAATTTTTCTGCAGCAAATAGTTACACGGACAAAAGCGGTAAATTAAACGAATGGGTTACTACAGGAGCACAAGTGACTCAAACAATTGATGGCAAAGAAGTAAAATACAACCAATACTTTGATGTGAATCTTGTAAATGGAAAAATTCAAAGAATGTTTGTTACAGAAAGAATAATGACTGCTGGAGAATAAAATTTCTAGTAAAAAGAATAAAAAAAGGCTCCTATTACTAGGGGCCTTTTTTGTGATTCATCTGCATTGCATAATTGAGAGTTGGCGTATGCTCTTTAAATTTCCTCACACAGAGGTTTGAAATTAATTACTTGATATCTTTTCTCCTTTCACTGGAGAATAATCCAATTTTAATACTCCATTTACTTTAAGTTGATCAAAAAAACATTTAGCACCTGTTGCCTTTGTCATGTCCTACACATTTTGTAAATGAAAATGCAAATGCGGTTCTGATGAATTTCCTGAGTTTCCACACAAACCTAATAACGCTCCAGTACTTACTTTCTGACCCTGCTTTACCACAATGGTATTTTGTTTAAAATGCGCAAAGAAAGCAAACTCTCCATTTGCTGTTTTAATGATAACAGTATTCCCTGGTATATAAATAGGATTCAGCACTCCTGGAATATTATCCTTTACGCCATCTACAACCAAAACTACTTCGCCATCACATGGCGCATATAATTCCTTACCAAAAGCATAATAGTCCTCATTAGACTCCCCTGTACCTTTGTGGGTAGCACCTTGCTCATTTTTAATCAAGATATCAAAAGCATTTTTTTGAGCAACACTTTCTACATGATAGTTTTGCTCCTTTGTGTCTCCACCCCATGTAACTGTCCACTCCCCTTTAAACGGCAATTTCATTTTGGTAGTATTTCTTATAATTTCTTTTGCTTCAGTATAGGGTTTAAATAATAAACCTGCAATTTCATTCTTTGAATTCAATGTTAATGTCATTCCTATAACAGCATTATCAAAAGTAGTTTCGTATAAAGCTGATGCAATTTGTAGTCTTACAAACCTTATTTTCTTAATAGATCCAAGTTGCAATTTTAACCCTGTACTTACCTGTGTAAATTTTTCAATTGGCAAGGCTGCATTCATTTCAGAAGAAAACATCGCAACAATACTATCATTTTTGTTTTCGTTGTAAAAGGATACAAATTTTGTTGAAATATTTTTATAGTTGTCTTTTTCTATTTGAGCATTTGCAATATGAAACGTTAAAAGTAACACTGTTAAGATGAATTGATTTTTCATGATGGAAAGTTAATGAAAACATTGATTTATAATTAGTTATGTTTTAATAAAACCGAAATCAACCGATTTGAACCGATTTCAGGGGGTGTTTTCCTCACGCAGGGGATATTTCAAAAATTATCTGGATTTTAGCTAATTAGAGACTTAATTGAATAAGTAGTAAATTTGTATCTAAATAGAAATATGAACACGCTATCTGCATACAAAAATGAAATAAATGCGCTTTGTGCTAACCACAAGGTAAAGAGCTTGTATGCCTTTGGGTCGGTCTTAACTCCCAATTTTAATACCAATAGCGATATAGACTTAATAGTTGATTTTAAGGAAATAGATGTGAAGGATTATGCAGATAACTACTTTGATTTTAAGTTCTCCTTACAAGATATATTTAATCGTCCAGTAGACTTATTAGAGGAGCAGGCTATCAAGAACCCTTATTTTAAACAAGTGGTCAATCAAACCAAAGAACTTGTTTATGGATAATGAAATTAAAGCGTGGCTTTATGATATTTTAAATGCTATCATCGAAATTGATAGTTACTTTATTGATATCCCCAAAGAATTTTCAACCTATAAATAGGATCTTCGTACAAGAAGAGCCATAGAAAGAAATATTGAAATTATAGGAGAAGCATTGAGTAGAATTATTACAAAAGATGAGGCTATCAAAATTTCAAATGCTAGAAAAATAGTAGATACAAGAAACAGAATTATTCACGGATACGATTCAGTATCTGATGAGATTATCTGGGGAATAGTTATTAACCATATCCCAATACTACAAACTGAAGTAAAAGATTTATTAGGGGAATAATTTAATGAGTTAGTAAAACGTATCTTCAATTTGAATTTTATTTAATAGCGAATTGAACTAATGACAAATCATTTGCCCATATCATATAATGACGGAACACTTTTTCACCTATTGCGGCATTTTTCGATGGTTAATGAAAATGCCTTACAATGCTTAATTAACCGCGGATATAGCCAAGCATTAATTGACGAAAACTTACAAATCCCAGGCTCTAAATTTCACGATTTTTTTGCATCAGATATAAAATCTTTAATGCTACAATGTGCAAGTATTAAAGAATCAACCTCTTTAAGGCAAAACGGCTACTTGCATGTTAGTTATGAATTTGAATCATTGAAATTTCCAAAAGGAATTGGAATACTAGGAGTCATTTCATTGGAGGCATTAAAATCATTAACATCAAGCCAACCTGTTCTGAAAAAAAATAGAGGACATTTATTGCTGCATGCAACAGTTTCAAAACTTCCTTCAACAAATACGCTAACACTTGTTTTAAAAGAACAGCAAAGTAGTAATTTTTTAATCACTGCGTTTCCGGGGCCTACCGCATTACCTTTACCTTCAACAAAATTAAGTGCTGAATTTAATGAAGAATGCAAGCTGTTTTGGGAGCAACATGTTTTTTTAAGTTTACCCTAATCAATACTATTCCTTTGAATTTTTAATGGTTTATGTTTTCATAAAACCGAAATTAATCGATTTGAACCGATTTGAAGGGGCGAACAAATGTCATATGGTTTTTATTTGGTTGGGAATATGCAACAAGTAATTGAAGCCATCAACACAAGGAGCGCCAATGAACAAGAAATTCAAATTTTTTCGGCTATTGCGGATGGGATGCATGAGAATTGGAAGCAGAGATGAATGAGGGAAGCCGGGCTATCTAATAGTGATGTACTTAATCGAACTGCCCATTTGCCCATTGCTTGTTAACCCCTGCGCCACAATTGCATATTTTCCTGGCAAGTCAGAACTGTAAAACTGAATTTGCTTTTGGGTATTTAAATTAACAATGATAGTTGGACTCCAAAGCAATACATTTCTTAAATCGGGAAAGCTCGTTTTTTGACTCATTGTATTTGGATAAGAGGGGCTGTAAAATTTTCTTTTAGATTGCGCCCCCTCATATTCCATTACTAATGCATTAGCGTCTATAGGAAATCCAGCTAAGTCGCCATTATAAGTGTTGTAACTAATAATCCCATTGCTAAATAAATTACCTGTTAAATTGGTCTCTGTAATAAGATCAATTTTAGCAATTTTAAGGGGATCAAATGAAAATAAAGTATTGGTGTTAAAAATAGGCACCCCGTCCACTAATATGAATGGAGGACCTTCGTTGTACAATTGAAATCTATTATTCCATACTACCAATGAAATGTTTTCTCCTTTTTTCTTTACTTTAATTTCTTGCACATATTCCTTAGTAAGTTCTTCCATGGAAGTGAATCTTGTATACGCATCTAGATAATAACTATTGGATGGTTTCCCAAAAAATGCCAATGTATCTGAGTCAGCAGGGTCTTGATCAATATTCTTTTTAAAAATGGTTGCTGCTTGTGAAGCAATACTTCGGTTTAATAAATCCCATTTAAAATTCTTTGGAAGCGCAAAAGTAGCTGTAGACCGGCGCAACAATCTGGTGTCAAAGGCATCAATGATACTAACCCTATAGGCTGTGTCAGCCGATGGCTTTGCCTGAACAATTACATCGTTGGCCTCGATATCCGCTTTTACATTAAATAACAAATCTCCATTTTGATTGCTTTTTGCAGTAGCAAAATAAAATGGCTTACCAGGAATAGAAAAATAGGTTAATACCTGATTGGCAGGCAACCCATTGTTTTTATAAGTAATTTTTGCACGTACTAGCGGACCTTCCAATTCCGGAAAATACATAGTAGGTTTTGCTGGACCAAACACATCCTTCCAGTCATAACGGGACCATCCTTGTGTAAGCATTAAATTATCTATCGCAGCTTCCCTTTCAGCTATTGTATGTTTAGTATCATCAAAATAAGATGCAGCCGATTGAACCAACCCATTCATTTCCTTAGAGAGCATTAAATAACTTTCAATATCTTGAATGGCATAAGGAGTTTGTATACTATCTATTAAAAATACAGAAAGCGATAAATTTGAACTTAGTTGTTCCGACAAATTCGTTTTCGCTAAAAGCCCTAATTGAATTTCAGATTTCTTGCTATAAATTTCTTGACTTGTATTCAACTGAATGGACAATCGTTTACTAGGGAATTTAAAATAACTACGTTCACTTACTGGTTGCAAACTACTATTAAAAATAGTAATACCATTTACCCCTTCCTTTAAATCTGATTTGTCTACATCAAAAACCGTATTGCCATTAAGTATTTTATGCACCAGTGATTTACCAGTAAACTGAGGGCCATGTAATAATAAATAGACATTTTCATCAACAGCACCTCCCAGTTGATGTATTGAAATATTTAGCTTGTCTGAATTGGTATCAAAAATTTGCATTGTATACCCAGCTTTTTGAATAATCGGCAGCATCGGACTCATTAAGCTGTCTCCGATTTTTACAAATGCTCTATATAGTTCGCTATTTTTCGGTTTGAAAATAAAATGCCCCATTCCCATTTTAAAACTCACAAATTTTACAATGGTGTCATTTCGTTCATTTAATACAATACCGCTACAATCAACACCTAATTCGTTCTCATCGATTGCTTTAAATGCGATTTTATTTTCTACGCCTTCTAGTAAATGGCCACCTTCGGGAAAAAATTGAAAATCTATATGTGATTTTATTGGAAAGTTGGGCGATTTAGCGCCTTCGTTTATCGTATTGACAATAGTAATAGCTTGTTCAAAAAAAGCATCAGGTCCTTCATTTCTCATCCACTGTGTATAGGCCCTTAATGTGTAGTTACCAGACAAGACACTCTCTGGAAGTTTAATATTTCCATCCCCAAAGCCACCCGCTAATTGAATTTTAGCATGTAGCACCGATTGTTTTTTGTTGTTAATAATTTCCAGATAAACCAGCTTGCTTATACCACTTGGCTTGTGTAATAAAGCATCGGTTACATAAAATTTCATCCATACCTCCTCACCTGCTACATAAAATGTCTTGTCTGTATGGACAAATAACCGCTCTTGATAATGATATTTTTGATAGTTGGCCATTTTTTCTCCTATCAACCTACTAGTGTCATTTTGAGCAAACACTAGATCACTTATGCAAAGTAAAACTGTGCATAAGATAAGACTATTAATATAAGAATTTGTTTTATTTGACATGTTGAATGGATAAATCATTACCAAAAATTAGGTTTTGCATTGGTGCCTCCCTTTACCCTACAGTCGACACAAGATTTTTTAATGATCACTAAATAAGGAATATTATTTCCTGTGAAATACCAAGGCGCATAACTTGTGTCTGCATATTTATAAATTCTAAAATCAGCAGGATCCGTATCTATTAACTGTGAACTACATTCAAAACCAGGCAATTGCTTTATCCAATTATTCACTTCACTATTACTTATAAAGAGCCTTTTTTGTTGTATACTGGATGCAGAAACATAGCCAATAACTTGTTCAGTTGGGTCAGAAATGCAAGTAATATTGCTTGTTAACTGTGAAGGCATTAGATCAAACAAAGAGCCAAGATTTTGAGAATTATTCTGTACCAATTGCCAGTAATTATAAGCTTCTTGGCTAAGCGCATATTGACTCACTAAGACACTATATCTAATGGTTAGTCTTTCATCATTAAAAGGAATAAAATGTAACGACTGCAAGCTTATAATATCCTTCGCAAGACCTGTAGAATTGCCTACTACAATTTTAGGAGATGCATTTGTAGTCCAACATTGGTGAATTTGTAAAGGATCATTTAAAAAATCAATCCCCAATGAATGTATATAGCCATTCACATTTACCCATTGGGCAATTTCCTTTGTATTGTGTTGCCAGGTTTCCACAAAATCCCATCTATAATATTTGGTGGCATTTTCGGGATCATGTGTACTCACTTTAATATTCACCCCATTGTTGATCAAGTCCTGATTCCAACTAATACTGTCAATAGAAGGAGTTGTTTTGGGAATAACAAATGCAGATTGATATTGATGCCCATTCGCTGTTGTGATTTGAATTTTATACTGGTCTGCTGTATTTAAATGCAAGGGCTGACTGGCATATTTTCCTAAGTTATTTGAATCCACTAAATTATAAATCACACCAGCTCCGCTAACAATTTTAATTTTTGCATTTAATTCAGGGATAAAACTTACAGTATCGGACAAATTTTTACTTCTACTTAAAACAACGGTTGTTACTCCATTATTGCCTGTATTAATAACTCCATCAATCACTAAATAATTATTACTTGCTTTAATAGCAGGAGGGTCATATGGCTTTACACATGCACTCAAAAGTAGCATCATAAAAACAATATATGAAAGGGGCTGCTTCATCTATTTAAAATTTAACATTGTAAGTGATAAATGGAATCATGGTGCCAAATAAGGAGAGTTGGTTGCCTTGTACATGACCATTGGTATTAATAAAATACACGGAATATGCATTTTGCCTTGCGGTCAAATTATACACGCCGAATGACCAAGCATTATGCAATTTTTGTTTCACTTTATGATTGCCCTCTATGTTTATAGAAATATCTGTTCTAAAATAATCTGGAATTCTGTATTGATTTCGCTCAGAATAATACAAGGAACTCGCACCTCCAATATTAAATTGTGCCAATGGAAGCGTGATAGGCCTTCCAGTACTATATACCAAATTGCCGGATATACTTATACGATGCGAGAACTGATAGTTCGCTATTACACTAACATTATGTGGCTTATCAAAATCAGCTGGATAATATTTTCCATTATTAATCGACTCCCCCTGCCCATTTGAATTGTCCGTCTTTAAAAAAGTTCTTGAATAAGTATAACTAAGCCACCCATTTAATTGACCTGCATTTTTCTTAACCAAAAATTCAATTCCATAGGCTTTACCATTGCTATTTAACACATCTGTTTCAATGTGATGATTCAATACTAAACTTGCTCCACTTTTATAATCAATATAATTTTCGATCGTTTTGTAATAAACTTCTACTGAGGTTTCAATAGTATTTCCGGCCAAATTTTTATAGTACCCCATGGCATATTGTGTTCCCTTTTGTGGTCGTATATTAGGGTCACTTAATTTCCAAATATCTGTGGGAGAAATGGCAGTAGTATTGGAAAGCATGTGAATATATTGACTAGTGGTATTATAACTTAGTTTCATTGAGCTATTATTCCCTAATTCATACCTCATAGAGAATCTATATTCAGGAGCACTATAAGTTTTAACCAGGCTTCCAGCATGATAATGCAAAGTGTCCATAATGCTTGCTAATGATCTTGACATATTGGGCAAATAGGTATACACGTCATGGGCACCTAAATAATTAAATACCCCATAGTGTACTCCTGCATTAATGGATAACTTCGAGTTAACAGTATAACTATCGCCCAAATAAATTGCAGATTCTAAAGCCTGTTCAATGGGTACAACATTAGGAACTACAAGGGAAGCTGCTCCAAATGGCTGATAAGTTCCTGGATGTAATAAATATTTTATACTAGTCACCCCAAAATCTAATGCATGTTTATTGCTTAATTTGTAATTATAATCTGCCCTAAAATTAAGTTGATTAATGTCAAAACTTAATTGATACCCATTAATAGGTACATACTTACTTGAAACACCATACTGATATTGATCTTCTCCAATCAGTACAACACCATTTAACCTGTTGTTATAAACATGGCGCCATTTTAAATTAATACTTTTGTTGCCATATTGATAAGCAGTATCATTATTGAAATTAAAATTGTCATTACTCATGTATCCAGTCAGGTACAAATTATTTTTAGCATTAATGGTATGGGTAACATGTAAATTAAGGTCATAAAAATTGGCATCACTCCTATTATAAGCTTCATTAGGAAGGCTATGCAAAATCCAATTTGAATACGTAGTCCTACCACCAACAATCACGGTTGTTTTGCCGTCATTTAATGGACCTTCTAAAGTAAGCTTACTTGTCAAAGGGCTTATACCCGCAACGCCAGTCCATTTTTTATTATTCCCTTCCTTCATTTCTACATCTAATACCGACGATAAACGCCCGCTGTATTTTTCAGGAATGGCGCTTTTATACAACTCAATACTTTTAACAATATCAGGATCAAAGGCACTAAAGAATCCAAAAAGATGAGATGGATTATAAATTGTCGCGTTGTTAAACAATATTAAGTTTTGATCTGTTGATCCACCTCTAACATTAAATCCTGTAGTCGCTTCGCCAACCGAAGTTACGCCAGGTAAAGTCAAAACCACTTTCATTATATCTGCTTCTCCAAAAACCATGGGTACCGACTTAATAGATTTAATATTAAGTTTAACTATACCCATTTGCATACTCCTTACATTCGCACTCTTTTCTTTATTGTAAACAATGATTTCTTTTAAATTTTCAACAAAATCAGAAAGCTCAATATTTAATTTTCCGTCCTCATGTAAACCCAATTGTAACTTAACTTCTTTTTTCCCCATGCTAGAAACTTTAAGCAAATGTCCTCCCTTGGGCAAGGACAAAGAGTAATAACCAAACTGATCGGTATGGGTGCTAATGAATGGGGAGTCGATGTAAATAGTTGCACCCGAAATGGCTTCTCCATTGCTAATATCTTTAACATAACCCGTAATGATAGCTTTACCAATATCTCTTCCTACATTTTTACCAATTTCAATTAATTTTTGTTCCGAAGCAATTTTAAGTTTGTCATTGTTGCGAACTCTATTATAATCCACATTAATTACCTCTCGTGCAGTATCTAACCAATTGCCGTTTTGAATAAATAAATTGGCAGGTAGATTTGTTTTTATTTTACCTTGTAAAGAGACAAATGCCCTGTTAAAAACATCTATGGAATACTTGTATTTTGTTGTAGAAAATATTTGGGAAAAGACTTGTTCAATGGTAGCATCTTGTACATTGATCGAAAATGAAAATTCATCAAACTCCCTTACATCATAAAATAACTGGTAATGATATTTTGCTAAAACACTGTCGCCCAAATCCTGCATACGACAAGCAGTACATTTGAAATTTGCATTTAATCCAGCTTGAGCTGCAGTGCCATTGGGTGATAAAAACACCCCTACAATTAGGCCAATCAATACATATAGTTTTCTAGTCATTAATTGGAAATTGAATCATAATATTTTAATACTTTAATGGTAGCGAACTCGAAATTTTGGATAAAATCCACTGCTTCCTTTTTTACATAGTCCTGCACCTGCTGTTTTTTATCTGCACAAAAACTAAAAACATCTTTTTCTGATTTTATTTTAGTCCAAATGCCGCTTCGCTCAATTGCAAATTGATCATAGTTTGTATAAGTTGCTGTTTGCTCTTCGGCCTTTTTTGTTGGCTTTAATATTTTATCATGCAGCTTCCAAAAAGATATTTGACCCTCTAAAAGTCGCTCCGCATAAATTTGTTTACTATTAGTCAGTTTTACCAACCCTGTGGGGATCTTATAAAATTGATGCTTGCCAATGCTAAAGTAATCGACACGTTCATTGAATAACTCAATAAGTGTATGGGTAACCGGATGGTTGATTAAAACCTTTTGATCCAACAGTTGAAACTTAACAGGCAATGTATAGCTAACCCCTCCATAACTCACCATCCCATCAACTAGTGAGTCCGTCATAAAAAAAGGAGTTCCATTAATATTTTGATGCAAAGATTCTAATGAGACAAATTCAACATACTCATTGCCGGAATATAATAATGCATTTTCATTTACACCCCGTTTGAAATAGTTGATTGCCTCCAATTTTGACTGCTCCATAAATAAGGAATCCTTAGTAGTTTGAGATAGCACTACATTTACACTCAATACCCAAAAAATAAAGGTGGATATTGAAAAAAGAACACTGGTGATGCATTTTGATTTCATCTAATAATAGTATGAGGCCTAAAAGTAGTGAATTACTAATATGTTGCTTCAATTTTCTCCCCTTTAATAGGAGAATATTCCAATTTCAAAACTCCATTTACTTTTAGTTGATCAAAATAACATTTAGCACCAGTTGCCTTTGTCATGTCCTCCGCATTTTGTAAATGAAAATGTAAATGAGCTTCTGAAGAATTTCCAGAATTTCCACACAAACCTAATAATGCTCCTGCGCTTACTTTTTGACCCTGCTTCACAACGATGGAATGTTGTTTAAAATGCGCAAAAAAAGCAAACTCGCCATTTGATGTTTTAATGATGACAGTATTTCCAGGGATATAAATAGGATTTAGCACTCCTGGAATATTATCCTTTACGCCATCAACAACCAATACTACTTCACCATCACATGGTGCATATAATTCCTTACCAAAAGCATAATAGTCCTCATTAGTCTCCCCTGTACCTTTGTGGGTATAACCTTGCTCATCTTTAATCAAGATATCAAAAGCATTTTTTTGAGCAAGACTTTCTACATGATAGTTTTGCTCCTTTGTATCTCCACCCCATGTAACTGTCCACTCCCCTTTAAACGGCAATTGCATTTTGGTAGTATTCCTTATAATTTCTTTTGTTTCGGTATAGGGTTTAAATAATAAACCTGCAATTTCATTCTTTGGATTCAATGTTAATGTCATTCCTAAAACAGCATTATCAAAAGTAGTTTCGTATAATGCTGAAGAACTTTGTAATCTAACAAACCTTATTTTCTTAATAGATCCTAGTTGTAATTTTAACCCTGCACTTACCTGTGTAAATTTTTCAATTGGTAAGGCTGCATTCATTTCAGAAGAAAACAACGCTACAATACTGTCATTTTTACTTGCATTAAAAAAAGACACAAATTTTGTTGACACTTGTTTATAGTTGTCTTTTTCAGTCTGCGAAATAGCAGAATTGAAAATTGATAAAAAAGCAATAAGAATGAGTAAGTTTTTCATGGATGCAAATTAGTGTAATTTGGACTGATGTTTTCATGACACAACAAAGGACCCACGATTTAACGTAAGTCCTTAGAACTAGTTCTAAAAATTAGGTAAGTTATTTAAAATGCTTAAAATCAATGATTTTGACCAAAATAAACAGGGTGATTAATGAAGAACAGTGCACCAGCAGAATGATTGAAATAATTGATTAACTTTGCTTAACTAAATACTGCATGAGAGATGACATACAACATATCCTTTCTGGAAAGAGCCAAGTTAAGCACCATCATCTTATCCAAGCAGCCTGCAGTTACCTTAAAGGAAGCCAAGGAACAAGCACAATGGCTAAAGACCACCAGCAGCACAAAGAAGAAGAAACAAAGAGCTTAGTTCAATTTGCAGATGACAATAATCTTTGGGTGAAGAATATCAGTATAGATTTATACGTTTCGCAAGGTGCCGAACAGAAGGTCTACTTAAAAGATGGCTCAACTGTTCTTAAATTGAATGATGCAATTTACTACGCAAGTTGGGTTGATTATTTTCACAACCTCTTACTGAATAATTTATTTTTCCCTGATACTTCATATCAACTATTGGGTTTTCACAAAGATTTGGATGTATTATATGCTGTGGTTGAACAGCCTTTTGTAAAAGCAAATGAAAAAACAGATTTAAATATGGTAAAAGCCTTTTTAGAAAATAATGGCTTTATTAATAAAAAGAACCACGACTATTATAATGAGGAGCTAAATTTGATTCTAGAAGATCTTCATGACGAAAATGTATTAACACAAAATGGTATGCTCTATTTTATAGATACTGTGTTTTATATCGTTAGTCCCAAATAATCACTTTCCAAAAAAGTTCCTTAAAAACAGAAAGTCGGCCCTTAAAGCCGACTTTCTGAAGTCATAGGTTATTCTTTAAAAAAATAGTTATTTTATAAAATAACATTGTAGCGAGACCGGGATTTGAACCCGGGACCTCAGGGTTATGAAGATTTTTTGAGAAAATGAAAGCGTTGATTTGTAATGCGTTATATTTTGACAAAACCGAAAACAACCGATTACAGTCGAATTCAGGGGGTGTTTTCCTCACACAGGGTATGCTAAATTTATGATTGAATTAATTCATTAACTTTGCTTAACTAAATACTGCATGAGAGATGACATACAACATATCCTTTCTGGAACGAGCCAAGTTAAGCACCACCATCTTATCCAAACAACCTGCAGTTACCTTAAAAGAAGCCAAGGAACAAGCTCAATGGTTAAAGACCAACAGCAGCACAAAGAAGAAGAAACAAAGAGACTAGTTCAATTTGCAGAAGAAAATAATCTTTTAGATAATATAATGATTGGAGGCGTTAGTAAAAATATTGGATATACAAATTGGTGGGACATATTCTATAATTGGGATGATGCAAAGAGAAATAAAACAAAATTATATTTCTTAAAATAGAACATAATTAAAGAGCTCAATTTATTAAAGGAAAAAATACTTAGAATTCATGAGAAGATTACTATTTGTTTTAGCAATTTTATTTGTAAATAATATCTACTCTCAATCTTTCAATATAGATTCAGTAATTAAAAACTTTAAGGGTTATAAAGTCCCAAACAATGTTAAATCATTGGGTACTAATTATTGGAAAAGGAATACGCCAGTAATGAAAGATTTAATCATACAGGCTTATCAAAAACCTCTTAGTTTTTCACAAATTGCAAATCAACAAAATTGTATTCAGGGCGGCTGGGGTGGATCTATTTGTGGAGATTTTAACAATGATGGATGGATAGATGTTTTTACTCCAGGTGGCATTGACTCCGCAAGCTATAAAGATAGAAATAGAGGAGTAGGATTCTCTTTTTTACTTTGGGATACAGTAAACAAAAGCTTTAAAGACACCAATTTGGTTAATCAAAAGAGTTTAGAAGTTTTAATCTCTGCAATGAAAGCAGTTCCAGTCTATTTGAATTCAGATAATTATGTGGATATAGTAATTTTCCCAGGAGATGATGCTATAGCTCCAGTTAAATTAATGGTGAGTGATGGGAAAGGTGGTTATGATTATTCTGAGATCATAACTAATGAAAATGACACCTACCCAAATGGGGTACCTGGTGGCAAACCAACAATTTTCAAAGGTGCAGGTGATATTGACGACTTAAATGGTGACGGGATCCCTGATATTTACATTTCAGGCAACAATTTTGCATACATACTCTGGGGTTTAAATAGCTATCCTTATTTCGATTCAAAAAATCACCCAAAATTTGTTTACGACACATCAAATTTTCCTGGGTTTAATAATAATGGATTTGGTGAAATTTGTACAAATTGTACAAATTCTTATGGAGGAGTAATTGCAGATGTAAATAATGACGGGAAAAATGATTTAATAGTTTAAGGAGCAAACCCAACTGAAGATAAAATAATTTTAAATCAAGGCAGTGGGCGATTTAATGATAATAGCGTTATATCCATTCCAAGATATATTCCTCAAGGTGATGGAGGTGATTATCTTTTAATGGATTTAAATAATGATGGATTAAAAGATTTTGTTACTGTTACAGGCGGAGGACTGAATGGCAAAAATTCATATAATAACATTTATGCAGTAGTTCAGAAGCAAGATCATAGTTTTCAATATGATACTTCAATAATTCAATTTTCCACATCTTTTAAAACAAAATTTTTAGGTGGCTCAGGCGGTTCTGGAACCCACTTATTTAATTATGATTTTAATAATGATGGAAAAATGGATATTGGATATATAAACTCTGCATGGGGAGATGATTGCGGTTTATATGATTCTGTGAGTAATAGAGGTAATATACTACCTTTTAAAACGGTTTTCATCAATGAAAATAACAAATATGTAGAAAAAGATTATTACCAATATGACTTATTTGCAAAAGCAATGTTAGAGGTACTGAAAAAAAGATTTTTATGTATTCCTATGAAATTACAAAAGCCAACCTATAATACATCCAATTTTACATTTTGTTCCGGAGACAGTATAAAGTTAAATATAACAAATGTAAACAAAGACGATAAGTTCAAATGGTACTCAGGACCTAATATAGACAGCACTAGTGGGACTAGTAAAACTTTCAATGATAATGCAATATTATTTGTAACAAGAACTGACGTAGCTAATTGTGTTATTTCGTCAGACACTGTTCAAATTAAAAAATTAGCAAAACCATCAGCACCTATAATTTCTCGCGACACTGCTAATAATCTTGTTGCAAATGCAAACAATTTAATTTGGTACAAAGATGGCACTGCAATAAGCGATACAGCTCAAAGAATCAAACCAACAGCAGCTGGATCATATACAGCAAAAACTACTCAAAACGGATGCACAAGTACCATGAGTAATCCGTATTACTACCTAGTAACTGATATAATAAATTTAAGTGCAGATGAATTTATCAAGCTTGCTCCAAATCCATTTAGCGCCTTCTTAAATTTTGATTTTATAATTAATGGATATCAGAGGTTAAACATGGACGTTTTTGAGATTACTAGTGGTTTAAAGGTGGCCTCAAGACAAAATCTGGTTGCAGGTAATCAGATCAATCTAGGAGAGCTTTTACCTGGAACTTATATTGTTAAAGTAACATCCCAAGACAATAAAATAAGTTACCAGTTCAAGATGGTGAAACTTTAAAATTTGAAGTACTCCTCACCCATTTCCTCACTCACTTCCTCACTCAATGAATTAGCACAAAAGAAAAAGGACCTACGATTTAACGTAAGTCCTTTTTTTTCAACGCTTTCCGCGGTAGCGAGACCGGGATTTGAACCCGGGACCTCAGGGTTATGAAACAACTAATAATTCAAGTCTATTTGGTTTTCAATTAGTTATAAATTTTGCTGCTTACCTAAAGTGTTTCTTTCTATGCTAAAAGAGGCGCAAAAAGGGAGCGCACACTTTTCACAGCCCAGGTTTTAATTATGTAAAATATATTTACTATTTTTACAGCATCATCAAGAACTCTTAAATGAGTACCAACCGAGAGCAGCAACTCTACGGTGGTAATACGATGAGGACTTACTGTCAAAATAAAAGGTAAACCTCTCCTATTTTCTTTGATGTGCTTTTTAAACAATAAAAAAACATGTCATGTCATTCATTAGAAACAAAGAGCAATCTTTAAAACAATTAAGAGATTTTTGTTCTCGTAACAAAGTATATGGTTGGTGTTCAAATATGTGGTATCACGGATTAAAGAATGCATATCCATTAGAATTTCTATTGTTTACACAATATTCAACTAACCATCCTAACTCTAGGGAATTTGCCAAAAACTTATTTACTAAAAAAGTGAATCTGAAAATCCAAAAATTATTAGATTACCAATTAGAACAAAAAGATGTAGATTATTTTAATTCAATTATAACCGATTTGGATGATAGAATAACACTAAAAGAAAAACAATTAAAAAAAGGGCATAATTTGAAAATTATGCCCTAAAAATATAAAAAATGGTAAGGTTCTAAAGATCAACTACCCCTTGATCCTCCAGTCTTAATTGGTTTTTTATTCGCCCCTCCACTTGATTTAGTGTTGGCTTTAGCGATAAATTTTGAACTACCTCCCGCTTGTGGAGAGGTCTTGGTTGTAGCAGCCGCTTTTTTATCAGCTACCTTTTTATTAATTGCAAATCCCATAGTTAATTAATTTGATTATAAAAGTATAAAAATTAATTCATATTAAATTTTCATTAGGAAACAGCTCCCATCTTTTTTAACAATTTTACATTGGATCTTCTATGCAATAAAGTATGAACACCTGCATATAAAATCGGCAAAATAATTAATGTTAAAATAGTTGAAGTAATTAAACCTCCAATTACCACTGTAGCTAAAGGCTTTTGGCTTTCACTACCAATACCTGTAGAAACTGCTGCAGGCAATAATCCAATTGCAGCCATAAGTGCTGTCATTACTACCGGACGCACTCTGGAGATGACTCCTTTTTCCAAAGCATCCCTTAAAGACATTTTAGCTTCTAAATTTTTTCGGAACACAGTGATTAAAATAACTCCATTTTGAATACATATTCCGAACAATGCAATGAAGCCAATCCCAGCACTGATACTAAAATTCATTCCTCTTAAATGCAATGCCAATATACCTCCTATTAAAGCAAAAGGCACATTCAAAATAGTGAGTGTAGCATCTTTTACATTGCCGAATAGCATAAATAAAATTAAGAAGATCGCTAATAAACAAACTGGTACTACATTCATTAAAGTCTTGGATGCTCTTTGTTGATTTTCAAATTCTCCATTCCATGACATTTTATAACCGTCTGGCAAATGCACATTCTTATTCACCTTTGCTTGAGATTCTTGAATCGTACTTCCTAAGTCCCTACCTCTTACTGAAAACTTAACAGGAATATATCGGTAGTTATTGTCACGGTATACAAATGCTGGACCTGTTAAAGTTTTAATATTGGAAATTTCACTGATCGGAATTTTAGAACCATTTTGAGTTGGGATCATTAAGTCCTGTACCTTTTCCTTGGTGTCTCTAAAATTCTTTTGATAGCGAATTCGAATATCAAATTTTCTTTCTCCTTCGTACAATTGTGTTACAGCTTTACCACCCAATGCCATTTCAATCACACTTTGTGCATCAGTTGTAGTTATACCATATAAAGCCATTTTTTGTTGATCCAATTCAATTCTAAATTCAGGTTGACCCAAATTTCTTAAAACCCCTAAATCTTCTACGCCTTGCACTGTACTTAATTCGTGTTGTACTTTGTTTGCTAAATTATCAAGTGTGTCAAAATTAGGACCAAAAATTTTCACGGCTAAGGATGCAGGAACTCCCGCAACAGCTTCTTCCACATTGTCTCTAATGGGTTGAGAATAATTCAATAATAAACCAGGATACTTTACCAACTGCACATTCATGCTGTCGATTAAATTTTCGGTGGTCACTCCTTTCGGCCACTCCGATTTGGGTTTTAAATCCACCGCAATCTCCACATTAAAAAATCCTTTTGGATCAGTACCGTCATTGGTACGTCCAATTTGTGCCATCGTGTGATTCACTTCGGGAAACTTTCTAAGCGTCTCCGTCATTTTATCTGAAATCTGCTTGGACTGCGTTAATGATGCACTCATTGGCAATTGTGCCTTTACCCATAATGCGCCTTCGTCCAATTCAGGTAAAAATTCATTACCCAAAAATTTAGCCGAGAAGAAAGTTAACATCATGAAAGAAAGTGCAATTAACAAACTTGATCTTGGGAATTTATAAGCACGTGCAAACAATTTTTGAATGCCGTTTTCAAAAAAGGCAACCACAGGATTGTGTTTTTCTCTTACATTCTTTCTTAATAAAATACTCGATAATGCAGGTACCAAGGTTAAGGTAAATATCAATGCACCCAACAAAGCAAACCCTAATGTGTATGCTAATGGAGAGAACATTTTACCTTCTACTTTTTGGAAAGCAAAAATCGGAATCAAACAAGTAATGATAATTAATTTAGAGAAGAAAATGGCTTTACCCATTTCCGAACCCACTTGTTTAAATAAACCGAGCTTAGCGAGCTTGTTAAACTTCTCCATGCCCACTTCACGCGCCTTATGATCCAACGCTACATACAATCCTTCCACCATCACCACGGCTCCGTCAATTATAATACCAAAATCAACAGCACCCATAGAAAGTAAATTCGCTGTCATGCCTTTTAAACGCATGCAGATAAAGGCGAACAACAAAGCCAATGGGATAATAATACTCACTGTAATGGTTGTTCTCCAGTTGGCCATGAACAACAATACGATACAGGTAACTAAAATGATGCCTTCAATTAAATTATGAATTACCGTTTCGGTAGCATAGTCCATTAAAGTTGTACGATCATAAAAAGGAACCAACTTTACGTCCTTTGGTAAAATAGAATTATTAAGCTCTTCTACTTTTGCATGAATATTTTTTAATACCTGCTCGGCATTTTCTCCTTTACGCATTACTACAATACCTTCAATCACATCCGATACCGTATCCTTTGAAACAATACCTAGCCTTGGCTTACCTGCTTCATGTACCGAAGCCAAATTCTTCACTAAAATGGGCACATTGTTGATTTTTGTAACAATGATATTGTTGATCTCGTCAATATTATTAAGTAACCCAATACCACGCACCACATAGGCTTGACCATTTTTTTCAATAATATCTCCACCTACATTAATGTTACTTTTTGCGACTGCATTGTATACGTCAATGGAGGTTAATCCATATTTTAATAATAAATCGGGATTTACAGCAATTTCAAAACTACGCTCCTCGCCACCAAAACTATTTACATCGGCCACACCTGGTACCGATTTAAATTGACGATCTATCACCCAATCCTGAATCGTGTACAATTCTCTAATATTACGAATCTTACTTTTTAATGTATAACGATACACTTCCCCTGTTGGGCCATAAGGAGGTTGTACTTCGGGCTTAATGCCTTCTGGTAAATCCACATTGGCAATACGGCTCATAATTTGCTGTCTTGCAAAAGCATCGTCAACATCGTCGTCAAATATTAAACGCACATAACTTAATCCAAAACTGGAAGTAGTTCTTAAATTAATTTTCTTTTGTACCGAGTTTAACACTGTCTCCAAAGGAATGGTTACAAATTTTTCTACCTCTTCGGCACTTCGCCCAGGCCATTGTGTAATAATAATCACCTGCGTATTGGTCACATCGGGGAATGTTTCAATTGGGGTGTTTTCGTAGCTTATAAATCCTATTACACCTACCACTAAAGTCATAAAAAACACAAAGTATCTATGCCTTAAAGAGAAGTGAATAATATTCTTAATGAATTTGTTCATAATATTTTTTGAAACTTAAATGAAAAAAGCAGCTCTAGTTAATTAAAAGAAGGACAGCTTTATTGATTCAATAGTTGTTGAAATACCAATAATTGATTTTTTACAATTACTTTTTCTCCTGCTATAATACCGGCATCCAAATAAGTAATATCGCCTGCTGTCTTATTTACATTTACTTCCGCAATACGCATTTCACATTTGCTTTTGTATACCACTACATAATTCTTGCCATTCAAATCAATTAATGCACTTGTAGGAATCGCCAATACATTATGAGTAGTTTTGCTTTTTACAAATATTTTCGCAAACATTTCGGGCTTTAATAAAAATTGCGAGTTGTCTAACATAATTCTTGCTCTTAAAGTTTTATTCATTGGGTCTAAAACTTCACTTAGTTTTTGAATGGTACCATCAAAAACTTTATCGGGATATGCCAATACCCTTACTTCCACATGATCTCCCTCTTTTACTTTTGGAATATCAATTTCGTACACATTGGCATTTACCCAAACATCATGTAAATCTGAAATGGTATATAAATAGTCGCCCATATCTGGACGGATATAATTTCCTTCGCTTACTTTCTTTTCAACAATATAGCCATTAATGGGTGCGGCAATACTATAACTACCTCCTGCATTGCTATTTGCACCTCCGTTTATATGCAAAGCACTTTCTAATTTTGTTTTAACTGATTTTGCTTTTTCGTAATTCTGCTTTGCTTCAGTGTATTCTTTTTCACTAGCAATCCCATTCTTAAACAAGCCTTCTTGATTATCCAATTGTCGTTTAGCAATAATTACATCGGCATTCGCACTTGTAATGTCGGCATAGTTGCCTGCAATCTCGGCACTTTTAACCACAGCTAAAGTTTCTCCAGCTTTGACCTTATCGCCTAAAGACAATTTAGCTTCTACTACTTGTCCACTGCTTCTTGGAAATATTTTTACCACTTTATTCTCGTCAAAACTTATTTCACCACTTAATTGTAAATCTTCGTTAGAAACAATAATTTTTGCAGTATCCAAGGAAATAATTTTTTCCATTGAATCACTTAAACAAAATTTAGCATCCTCTTTAGCCGCTTCGGGTTTTTTACTTTCACAACTGTTAAGCCCTACTAAAGTCAAGGCACAAAAAACATATACTATTCGCTTCATAAATTCTTTTTATTTTTTAATTATATCCATTCCAGCGTGGTAATTCAACTCCTCGCTAACTAATTGTAAATTTAATTTTGATTGAAAATGTTGGTTCTGCACATCCTTATAAGTATCGAAAAAGTCCATAAACTCTAATAAGTTAATTTGTTTGTGCTCATAGCTAGTCAACACATTATTAAACATTTGAGTATACTTATTATAAAAAGTTTGCTCGTCATTATTGGCCACTTTTAATACTACCAATAACTTACTAAATGCGTTACTGATATTGTTTTGCAGTTCAATATCGGCATTTTGTGCAATTGCTTGCTGTTGCTTCACTGTATAATCGGCCGACTTAATGTTGCCTTTGTTACGATTAAACACAGGTACAGGAAGTGTGATTCCCAATCCTACATAATGCGGAATATAGTTACTATTGTGGTCGTACTCTGGGCCAAATGTAATATCAGGCACAGCCAATGCTTTTTGATAACTCAAATTTTGTTGCTGATATAATAATTGCATTTTTTGCAATTCATAATAAGGATTGTTTTGTTTTGCAATGGCTACAATTTCTTGGTCACCTGAAAAACCCACTTTTACCGAAACAAAATCATCGGTAGGTAATAAAAACACATCTCCTTTTATTTGCAAAGTTGTTTTTAAACTATTCTCTGTATCAGAAATTTGAGTTGTTAAATCCGCAATTTCTTTTTCTAAGGAAACCAACAATGATTGAATTCTTAAGTATTCTTTTTGTGAAATATTGCCTGCATTAAATTGACCAGTCATCCCTTTAAACAATACTGTTAATTGCTGATAACTTTGCTGTGCAATTTGTTTGTTTTTGATTAACTGCATTAAAGTAAAATAATTCGATCTTAGATCATATTTTAAATTACGCATTAAATCATTCAATTGCAATTGACTCATTTTAGCATTGGTACTTGCCAAATTAATGAGCTTACCTCTCTTGCCTGCCGTTTTTACCAATTGTTGAAACTGCACAAAATATTGTCCCATAGGTTGGCCTGTAATGGGATCCTTACCATGTTGAAAAAACTTATTGTTGGTATACACGTTCTGATCGGTTACTAATATTGGGTTGTCCCAAACCTTAGCTTGCTCAATAAGTGCTTTATTGGCATCTACATTATAACCTGCAGCAATTAATAACAAATTGCTATCTAAAAACATCTTTTCGGTCTGCTTTAAACTCACTCTTATCGTATCCGCTTGTGCATTTAAATTCAATAATCCAAAACACATCAATAGTACGAATCCGACTTTAAGTTTCACTTTACACATAATGGGATAATTTACAAAAAACTAAGGCGCTGATAGTCAGCACCACTCGTTTTTGCAAAGCTACGCCATATTAAAAGAGTTGCCTTGACTATCCATTACAAATGACAGAAAATTAACAAAAATCTAAAAAAAATAAGGCCAATTTAAGGCCATGATAAACAATTAGTTAGCGGCTTCTTCCATACCTCCGTCTTCTTTTCGATCTTTTTTAAATTCTAGCTTTCCAAAACGCCAATTAAAGCTAATTCCGAAGGATCTTGAAGGGACATATCGAATGTTGTTTTGTGGCACCCATTTATCAGGCATATCCTTTGAAGGGGTGGAAATCTCTCTAATAAAAGACATCAGATTATCCTTATCAGGAACTAGAAGGAATAATATACGTCCTATTGAGGTAGTAATTAACCCAAAACTTCAAAAGTTAATTGATAAAATTGGAGATAAGGAGAGTCAATACGTCATTGGACAATTAAAACAGGTAAATTATACAGAAGAATACCTATTAGAAAGAAATAAAAAACTAAAAGCAAGATATAATAGTCGACTTAAGAAACTCGGTAAAAGACTTGGATTGACTCTGTCTCTTGACATTTCAATGGCCAGAGACGCATACGCCAATACCCATAAGAGAGCAGGTACCAACCCACTAAAAATTAGTGAGAACATGAACCATTCAGACCCTCGCACCACTACCCTTCACTACTTGGATAACTTTGAATTTGATTCAGATGTTGATGTGAATGATGTTTTATTATAATATTTGTATATTAGTACAAAGAGATTTTATGGAAATCATTACAGCAAATAATATTAGTGAGTTTATAAAAATTATAGAGACTCATACATTCGTAAATGACGATACTCTGTTTAGAGGACAAAATAATTCAGAATGGTTTTTACATCCTAAAATAGCAAGAAATGGTTTTCAATTTAGAAGGAATATCGACTTAGAAGAAAAAATGCTTGAAACTTTTAAAAGGCATTCTAACCAATTTATTAGTAAGGATTTAAACAACTATTGGGATTATCTGGTACTTGCACAGCATTATGGAATGTCAACTAGATTATTGGATTGGACAAAAAATCCATTAGCAGCATTATGGTTTTGTGTAAATAGAAAGCCAAATAAAGTTGAATTTGGAAGTGTTTGGATTCTTAAAGTTGAAGATGGCTACTTTTTAAAAGCATCTGAAATCGATTCTGAAATAAAAAGAAGACAACTAGCCTAACTGACTGATAGACAAAAAAAGCCATCATTTCTGATGGCTTGTCCAGTGGGCTCCCCTTACAAACGAAAGATGCAACTATAATGCGATGATTGAGTATGTGACTATCAGGAAATTGAAAGGTTGAACTTCGTGCAAGTTTACAGGAAGTCTATTACTTATTTTGCTTTTATAGGTATCCAAATTTCTTCCTCTGATGATGGGTCATTGTTTTTGTATTTCTCACCCAAAACTTCAAAATGTGCTCTATCATCTAGAATATAGTTTTAATTTGGAACCCATTCGGTATAAATGTAATGGAAAAAATATGGGGCTCCTGAACTCATTCCTTTGTAATTAAAAACAGCATAAAGTCCGCTTGATAAATTATATGTTTCCATTTCATCTGGCACTTTATTGAAATTTTCAACCTCTACCGTGGCCCATCTTTCAAATTCATTAGTAGATTTGAAATTTATAAAGTGATTAGGAGCATATACAACTAATGATATTAGATCGTTTGTCAAAGTATTGGTTATTTCTTTTCTTCTTGGCATAAAACTACCCCATAATTCTCCTATTCTATAATCCGCATAACACATTGTCATTCGTTTTCCAACCAATTTCTTCTCGTTTATTGTTTCTATTTTTGGTATCATTTCACTATTTATTTACAAACTCTAATATATCAGCAGGTTGACAATCTAAAACCTTGCAAATTGCCTCCAATGTGCTAAACCTTATTGCTTTTGCTTTTCCTGTTTTAAGAATAGAAAGGTTTGCCAATGTTAATCCAACTTTTTCAGACAATTCATTTAATGACATTTTTCGTTTTGCCATCATCACATCCAAGTTTACTATAATTGGCATAGGTTATACAGTTAAGTCGTTTTCAGATTGTATTTCAATTCCCTTCTTAAATATCATTGCAAATATCAGAAGAATGACACCCATAAATAACCACACATCTCCACCTTCAAATTTTAGTTGTTGAAGAGAAGGTAAAATTTTGTCATTACCCATTATTTTCAACCAATTAGAAAAATTATTCCCCCAATAAATAAAAAGGCCAATTCCAAATGACAAATAAGATAGATTAAAAATGTATTTACCCATAGTTTCATTGAAAGGTGTTGATAGATTTAATTTCTTTTTGTGAAAAAGGTTGACAATAAAATAAAACAATATGGACTTCAACACTGCAACAATTATCATTAGAACAACTAATGATATAAAATGACTTTCGTTGAATTGATACAATTCATATAAGTTCATCCCACCCCAGAATTTGGAGGATGCTACAGGATTAATAAAAATCGAGACAAAGGCATTTACTATCAAACCGCCAGACTCTATACATAACCCAATAAAAATATACCAAGCAAGTACATTTAGCACTTTAAAAAGAAAATCGGTTCCTTTTGACATAATTCAAAAAATTTTATGTCACAAATATGCACAATATTTATTGCTTATCAATAAATATTTATTTATAAATATAAAATTTTGACATAAAAAAGGGTTATACTATCAAAGTATAACCCTTTTACTTTATTCTGCTCCCTCTTCTGAACTTGAACTAAGAAATGACAAAAACCTCACGCAAACCTCACCCAAAAACAACAAAGGACCCACGATTTAACGTAAGTCCTTGATTTTCATGTAGCGAGACCGGGATTTGAACCCGGGACCTCAGGGTTATGAAGATTTTTTGAGAAAATGAAAGCGTTGATTTGTAATGCGTTATATTTTGACAAAACGGAAAACGACCGATTTTAACCGATTTCAGGGGGTGTTTTCCTCACGCAGGGGATATTTCAAAAATTAAGTAAATAGATAATTATTGTGTAACGTTTAAAATTAGCGAGTCAACACCAAAAGAGGTAAAAATGCCAAAGCCATTTTGAATATTCGTAACAGGGTTAGTAATGTTTAAAGAACTCGTGCCTGTTGATTTATATAATGCCGCATATTCTATGTTAGCTTTATATAAATAAACATGATGTAATCCATAATAAGAGAATGAGTTAAATGATAAAGAAGCTGTATTTTCTTGAGTTGGGGGTCTTGAAAATCTAGGTCTTTGATTGGCCGTATCACTACTAATAGAAACAAGTGAGGATTCCATACATTTAGCAGCTATGAAATAATAGCTTTGGTCATTGTTGGTCCAGGAGTATACAACAGGGCTAGGAAAAGTCATTCCAGGGGTAAATCTAGAGCCAAATTGAGGAATTGCAATCGATGTAGCACTTCCTGTAAAGCCAATAGGCTTTGATGGCACAATAGTCTCTGCTGAAATTGGCATATTGTTATAAGTAAATGATAATTTATAATCATTCCCTTCTTTAACTATTTTAGTAGTGTCTTGATAAATGCCATTTCCTATTCCTTTTAAAGTGGTAGGTACATTATTTATGTAGACTATCACCGTTTGCCCATCAATATAAGTTGGGTTGGTTGCATCTTCATTTACAGAAACAGGGAGCGATAGTTTTACCGAAATTGGGCCTCCTGCAATTAAATAGGATTCCACAACAGGCATTTGCAAGGTTGAAATCACCCTTACTTCATTTTTGGTACAAGCGGTGGCAAATATAGAAATCAATATTGTATATAAAATATTTTTCATTGTTAATTGCTATTTGAATTTATAGGTAAATGTTACATTTGGGGTGATTCCTAAATAATTTTTAGTGGTTTCCACTATGTAACTACTTTGAGAAGAGAAAATCTTATACCATTCGTTCTTCCTGTTATACAAATTAAATACTGAAAAACTTATACTACCAGAACCATGATTTTCAAATTTAATATTATAAGTTGCTGCAACATCCATTCTATGATAATCAGCTAGTTTATTGGCATTTTTATCAGATACTATAAAGAAAGTTCTTGTAGTTCCATCTGGTAAATTTTGTGCATAGCCCCCATCGATGGATGTATAGGGTTTACCGGAAGCATAAATCCAAGTACTTGAAAAATCCCAATTATGCCATTTGTAAATACCCACAATTTTAAATTCGTTTCTTACATCATTGTCTGCATAATAGTCTCCAACTTTATAAGCAGGGTAATTATTAGTTACTTGTGCAATAGTATAAGCAATCCAGCCATTTAATTTTCCACTTTTCTTTTGTAATAAAAAATCAACACCTTTTGCTTTACCAGTTCCTTGCACATAAGTTTCCACTGGAGTTAAAGTGTTGGTTCTTTCAGGCCCGCCAAATTGCCTATTAATTCTCAATGAATACTCACTCATTCCATATAAATTTTTATTATATGCTTCTACGTCAAATAAGTAGTCTTTATTTTCATAGCTTCCTCCCAAACTCACTTGGTCATTATAGGCAACTGGAAGTTTATCTCCATCGGATAGAACCCAAAAATCCCTACTGCCTTGTTGAATATCTTCACGTATTACTCTTTTTATGAACTGATAATTTCTTCCAACGGATCCTTTAAGCAAAATTTTGTCAGTTAAATTAAAAGTGGCGTTAACACGGGGTTCGGTATAATATTGATGTGTAGGTTCAAAATAATTAAACCTGCCCCCAATAGTCATTTTAAACAACCCATATATTTCAATTTTATCCTGTATATACCCTGCAAGCAAATTTCCATTGGTGTGTCTATCTATAATGGTAGAGGTATCATTTTGAGCATATTTATAGCTAACATCAAAATGATTTACCTGTCCACCAAATTCTAATTTATTTAATTCATTGAATTTGTATTCAAAATCTGATTTGACAGAATAATCTAACAACTCATTGTTTTCAAAAGTTCCAGTTTTAAAATTAATAGTGGAGTCGTTTCTTATAATTGTTCCTCCATTACTTAAGTTTCGTTCACTGTAATAATTAGAAAAACTTGCTAAAGTATTTGAATAAAGTTTGGGCGTCCATCTTCTTGACCATTTTGCACTTGCACCAGTATTTCCCCAAGTAGTTAAATCGGAATTATCAAAACTTAAATTAACGCCAGTATTATTGAAATTGGAAGGGGGGTTAATCTTGGTTGAATTATCTAAATCATCACTTCCGCTAAAATAACTAAATGAGATAATGTCTTTTTTATTGGGTCTATAGGTATATTTTGCATTAAGATCATAAAAATAAGAAGCCAATTGTGAGCTGTTAGAAGCTCTAAATCTTCTAAAACCACCACCGCCAGCAGGACTAGCTGCAGCAGGATTAAATTGCTTAAAAATCATATCATACAATGGTCCCTTATAGCTTCTTCGTCCAGCAACAAACAATGTTGATTTATCATTGAGTGGAGTTTCCACAAAACCATTCACACTCATCATACTAACATCTCCTCCAAAGTTTAACCCTTTGGTAGATCCTTCTTTACCAGTAAATTCGGCAACACTACTTAATCTGCCACCATATTTTGCATCAAACGCCCCCTTGTACAATTGGACGTCTTTGATAGCATTAGAATTAAAGGCACTAAAAAAACCAAACAGATGATCAACATTATACACTGTGAAACCATCATACATTACTAAAGACTGATCTGGTGTACCTCCACGAACATATAAGCCAGCAGAATTTTCGTTGGCAGCACTTACACCAGGCATTAATTGTAACGCTCTTAAAATATCTTTCTCCCCCAAATTTGGCAATACATTTAATTTTGCAGGGGTGAGTTTTATTACACCCACTTTATCATTTGCTTTTAGAATATTGGGGATTTTAGAAAATACAACCACTTCACTTTGATACATTTGAGGTTGTTCCAATTCAAAAATCATATTATTCACCTGCGACTTTGGTGTAAGAAAGTAATCGATTGGTTCGTAACCAACATAACTGATAGTTAGCTTAACAGTATCATTGGGGACATTTGTGATGGTAAACAAACCATCCACATTGGAAGTAATGCTTGTTTTTGAAACCGCAATTTTAATATTTGCATAGGGTAAACTTTCCCCAGTTCTTTTATCAATTATTTTACCTGTTAGCGTGAAATTATTTTTTTCAGGTGCTCCTTTGTATTCTCTTACCGCTTGTTGACTTACAGTAACATTAATTAACTTAGGATCCACATCTTTAAATTTATCAATTAGATAAATAGTGCCCACATTGTTAATGATATATTTAGATTTCGTGAGATTGCATATTTTTTTAAGTGCATCTGAAAGTTTTAAATCTTCAATATCTAATTGTTGCGGTTCTAAAGCTGAAAATTTTACAGTGTCGTAATTAAATTTTAAATCGTACTTGTTGCTAATTTTTATAATCAAATCGGAAACAGTTCCAAAATGTATAACAGATATATTTTTTCTTAAGACCGAGTCTATTTTGTTTTGCCCATAACCTGTGACACTTATAACTGCAAACAAAAAAAAGAGAAATTTTTTTAACATTAATTTTTTTGTGCAAAACTAGTCAAGATTGAATACTATATATAATAATCTTAACATAAAATATTGTTAAGCTAGATTGACCTTAATAATAACTTACAAAATACTTAAATTAAACTGAATAAGAGTTATTACAAATAGCTTCTCTAAAAACACATTAAACCCATTGTAGGTTTTTAGGTCAAATAATATACCCTAAAAAACTCAAAAGGTATTTATGATTCAAACCTACCGAGAAAGACCTATCTCTGAAAATGCTAAATTTTCAATCATAATACCAAGTTGGAATAATCTAGAATATTTAAAAATTTGTGTTCAAAGCATTCGGAAAAATTCCAGCTATAATCATCAAATTATAGTACATGTAAATTCAGGAATAGATGGTACACTAGAATGGATTGAATTACAACCCGATATCAATTATACTTATAGCTATGAAAATATTGGCGTTTGCTACGCCATAAATTGCGCTAGGAGTATGGTTAAAACAGATTATATTGTATACGTTAATGATGATATGTATTTATGTCCAGAATGGGATAAATTTTTGTTAGATGAAATTTCAAAAATTGGACATCAAAAGTTTTTTTTATCATCAACTGTTATCGAACCTGTAGCATCAAGTAGTTGTGCTATTGAAAAAAATTTTGGAACTAGTTTTAAAGATTTTAATGAAGATGCCTTATTAAAAGAATTCAAGCATTTCAAATTTAATGATTGGGCGGGTGCCACTTGGCCTCCCAATTTGTTACCTACAAAATTGTGGGACGCAGTGGGTGGATACAGTATTGAGTTTTCGCCAGGCATGTATTCAGATCCAGATTTTTCAAATAAATTATGGAAAGCCGGTGTTAGGTATTTTAAAGGAGTTAGTGCGAGCCGAGCTTATCATTTTGGATCAAAATCTGTCAAAAGAGCAAAATTAAACAAAGGCTATTATCAATTTATTAATAAATGGGGATATACATCAAGTTTTTTAACTAAAAATATACTCCATAGGGGGGAAATTTTTAACGGACCAGTTTCTAATTTAATCATCCCATACAATATCAGAATTAAACAATTTTTTAAACGAATTATTTCTTCCTTTAAAAAGTTAGAAATTTAACTACAGTAGAAATTTCAGAATTTAGATTTAGTGTTTTCGGAAAGAAAAGACAAAAACCTCGTGCAGAATTAATTAAGAAGTCTTTATTACCTTCATTAGAAATTATTTAGTAAATTATGATTTCAAAAGTGCTTATCATTCAATTTAAAACAAACATTATGAATAATGAATTAATAATTCGTTTTGCATTAGCAATTCTATGGGGTGGTATTGTTGGAGCTGAAAGACAATATCGTAGTAAATCTGCTGGTTTTAGAACAATGATAATGATATCATTAGGTGCATGTTTTTTTACTATTATATCCAAAATTATAGGTGGAGAATTAAATGGTGACAGAATTGCCTCGAATATTGTTTCCGGAATTGGTTTTATTGGAGCTGGGGTAATTTTTAGAGGTGATAATAGAGTAAATGGTATTACAACTGCTGCAACCATATGGGTAGTCGCTGCTGTTGGAATGGGGATAGGTGCTGGCTACTATTTTGCAGCGTCATGTAGTAGTATTTTAATGATCTTAATTTTAGCAATCCTTCCATATATAGAAAGATTTATTGATGAACTCAATCAATCAAAAGAATATTCAATTGTAACATTATATAATAAAGAGTCCATTCATCAAATTGAATCTTTATTTAAAGAAAATGATGTAAAATATAGACTAATTAGAATAAATAAAATTGGTGATAAGGTTGATTTTCAATGGGAAATTCAAGCACATAAAAAAAGACATGAAAGATTATCACAATTGCTTATGAATGATGGAAAAATATTAGAATTAAAAAATTAATTCTATGAAAAATCTATGGTTAAAAAACCCCGAAAAACATGACTTCCCTGCTGCAAACGACTTTCTTGAATTATTATTTTCAACAACCAAAGCAAAAGGTTTTGTTGATAATTTAAAAGAAGCAAATACAGTAAATAAGAAAGCTAAGGATATTTTAAGAGCAAGTGAAATGCAATTGTTACCCAAAAATAATATTCACGTAAAAGAAAATATCAAAAAATCAAAAGATGGCATAATGCTATCACCTATCTTACTTGTGAGATCTGAAAATAAATTAATAATTGCGGATGGTTATCATAGATTGTGTGCCATATATTATTTATCCGAAGATTTAGAAGTCCCTTGCAGAATCGTATAATAGGATAATTAGTGTAAATTAAAAAGGCATTCAAAGTAATCAAAACTATTTTAGTATACCTTATTTCCTTTTGAATGAATATGCTGTTGTAATAACAAATGATTAAAAGTATTTGTATTTTTAATTACCGCACAAAATATGCAATTAAAAAATAAAGAACATGGATGAAATAGAAGTACCTACCGAACACCTACATGAAACAATTCATGAGCAAGTTCATAATGCAAGTAATATCAAAGAGCAAAAATGGTCAATGCTTGTTGCTATATCTACTGCACTAATGGCAGTACTAGCAGCAATATCAAGTTTATTTGCTGGACACAATTCAAACGAAGCAGTTATTAATCAGATCAAAGCTTCAGATCAATGGGCTTTATACCAAGCAAAAGGTATTAAAGCTGAAATTAAAGCAATTAAAATTGGGAACATCCCTTTGGATACTGTGGAATATAATAGATATAAAAAGGAGCAATCAACTATTAAAGAAAAAGCGGAAGAACTGCAAAATGAATCTAATTCACATTTAGAAATTGAAAAGAAGTTTGCAAAAGCGGTTACGTTTTTTCAAATTGCAATTGCTATTTCTGCTATTTCTATTTTAACGAAACGAAAATTCCTTTGGATAATTAGTTTATTTATAGGTGCTTCTGGCTTATTATTTTTGATACAGGGAATTGATTTTTAGAGTTTAAATTTCAAATTCTAAAAAATATAGTCTAATCGCCATCGACCCTAAAATCATGACCACTATTGAAGTTGCTGCTATGAATGTGAGGGTTTTTGGAAAGAAAAAAAATTGATTAAAATAAAATCAATCTCACGCAAAAACCTCACGCAAACCTCACGCAGAAACAACAAAGGACCCACGATTTAACGTAAGTCCTTGATTTTCATGTAGCGAGACCGGGATTTGAACCCGGGACCTCAGGGTTATGAAGATTTTTTGAAAAAATGAGAGCGTTGATTTGTAATGGGTTATGTTTTGACAAAACCGAAAACGACCGATTTGGACCTAATTGAGGGGGTGTTTTCCTCACGCAGGGTGTTTATAATATAAATGATTGATATATAGCTTACCTTTTAAAAGTAAATCATACACTCTATTGCAATTCTAACGCAACAGCTCTATTTACAATTCTTGTAATCACTATCATTCCTAAGACTCTTATTAAATCATTGAGATAGGCAATACCCTATTTCCAAACCAACACGTATGAAAAAATTCGTTTTATTCTTCATTACAACGATATCATTGATGTCTTGTGATACAAAATCAAATGGACATAATGTTCCATCTAATGCTACTGGTTATACCATCGATAGTTCAGCTAATACTGTCTTAGTTATAAAAGCATCAAATGCATTAATAAATAACGATACAACTGCTTATAAAAGTTGTTATAGCAGTGACGCAATATTTCACGATAATAATGATTCTGCAAATTTAACCCAAAATGTAGCAGGGATTCAAGCAATGCACGATAAAGGGATTGTTTGGAAGCTAAATAAAATTGGTGCTATTTGGGAGACCGTGGATCTAAATCCAAAGGCTAATGAAAATACTAGTTATGTAATTTCATACCAAAACTATACGCTTACTAAAGGAGATAAAAGCATTGTTGTTAGATTCAACGTACTTAATAATATAAAAGATGGTAAACTAATGTCTGAATATTTAAGATATGATAACTCAGGTATTGCAGAATTGATGAAATAATTTTGAGTTTGAAAAATTCGACTGAGACCTCTAGCAATAGGGGTCTCTTTTTTTAAAAAAAGAATGAAATGTGATAGTCAAGAATATATAAGTTTTTTTAATTTGGGAACTAAGTTTCTAATATTTTATGACGTAAATAATTTGAGGGGGTGTTTTCATCACAGAACAAAGGACCCACGATTAAACGTAAGTCCTTGATTTTCATGTAGCGAGACCGGGATTTGAACCCGGGACCTCAGGGTTATGAAGATTTTTTGAGAAAATGAAAGCGTTGATTTGTAATGTGTTATGTTTTGACAAAACCGAAAACAACCGATTACAGTCGAATTCAGGGGGTGTTTTCCTCACGCAGAGGTTTATTAATTATTATAATAGAAAAAATAGGTATTTTAAAAATTTAAAATTGCTATTTTTAAATACTGGCGAATTGAAGGGAAACAATTATTAAAGCTAATTAAAATCAAAACCATGATTAATAAAACAAATATCATTAATGCACTAAATGATTCTACAGATCAATTTAATGAATTGATTTCTAAATTAACCAATGATCAATTTGAGATAAATATTAATAACAAGTGGTCGGCAGGACAAGATTTAGTTCATTTAATTAAAGTACTCCATATTGTAAATATTGGGTTTACATTACCTAAACTGGTATTACAATTATTGTACGGTATCAATAAAAATGAAATTAGACCCTTTAATGAGCTTCAAACTATATATAAGAACGCTTTAGAAGGTGGTGCAAAAACGCCTAGTATATATATTCCAAAACCAGTATTATTTAAAGAAAAAGTCAATTTGATAAAAAAGCATCAATCTTTGAATGAAAGTCTAATTAATAAAATTAATAATCATTCTGAAAAGGAGTTAACTAGTTTTAGATTACCTCATCCAATTTTAGGGAAAGTTACCTTAGCTGAACTTGCCTTCTTCACCTCCTTCCATACGGCTCATCACATTGAATTATTAAAAACAAAATTGAATTATTCTCTTAATTAATAGGCCTAATGAAATTTCTAAACTTGGATTTTGTTTATAAAACACAATTCTAATAATTCCTCACGCAAACCTCACGCAGAAACAACAAAGGACCCACGATTTAACGTAAGTCCTTGATTTTCATGTAGCGAGACCGGGATTTGAACCCGGGACCTCAGGGTTATGAAGATTTTTTGAGAAAATGAAGGTGTTGAATTGTATTTAGTTGCATTTTGATAAAACCGAATTCAGGAGGTGCTTTCCTCACGCAGAGGTTAAAATTCAAATACCCATCTTGCTTTTATAAAAAATGGAGTTCCAGGAGTAAAATGAATTTCTTCGACAGTAGCAATTTCATTTTTTAGTTTGCTTTCGGTTAAAAACTGAGTCTCTTTCCATTTAACATTAAAGATATTTTCTGCTGTTAATCCAATACTTGTTTTATGTGTAAGCTTATAGTTAATGTTAGCATCAAAAACATTATAACCATATGCCTTGACTGAGTTATCCTCATTAGCAGGCCTATCTCCTAAAATTCTATATCTGAAACCCCATTTAATTTTATTGCCATTGTAATTTAACCCTCCTGTACTACTAAAGACGGGAGCTAATGGTAAATACTGAAATCCAACAGGATTATCAATTGAGCGGCCAATGGTATAGTTTGCATCAACATCTGCAAAAAAGTTTTTCACTATCTCATACCTCATTGACAATTCAAATCCTCTTCTAAAAGTTCTTCCTCCTGGTTCAACCACAGACTCGTCACCAACATAAATAAATTCTTGATCCAGTTTTAATGCCCATAATGCTGCATTGATTATTAAGTTATCAATTGGCTTGGTTATAACCCCAAAGTCAGCCCCCCAAGCAACTGGCAAAATTTGTCTTCCATTTTCAGGAACCACTACACGAATATCATTGCTATGAAACCCTTTTCCAATTTTTAGATACAAAGAGGTCGTATTATTTAATTGATATTGCATATTTAATTTCGGACTCAAAATCCCTTTGCTTAAAGATTTATAAGGTATCTTATTTAACAGATCATTGTATCCAAAAACTAAATCCTCCAATCTTAGCGCAGCATTTAAAGTCCAACGATTAATTATATAAGTTTCACTTATATAAGTGGCAATATTTAACTCATTACCTATACCATTAGATAAAGGAGCAGTAACAATATCTCTATTCAAAGTTCTTGATAATTCTAAATGATTGATATCGTCATATCTTACGCTTCCTCCTATTTTTAACTGTAAAGAAGCACCGTTACTAAAATATTCATCTTTGATATAGTATCCGTTATATCCAATAATGTTCCTTGCTTCCTTTTGTCTTATTTGATCCCCATTAATTGGGTCGAATTTATAAAATGTAAAATTGCTATACAATTCAAAATTGTACTTTGTGAAGTAAAATTGATTTTCTAATGTCGCATCATTAGGTAATATTGAACTTGATTTAACACTCAAATTAGTTTTTGAAGTTTGTCCACCTTCATTATTATCAATGGCACCAAACCAGCCAATAGACCCATCTTTGACAGCTCTTTCAGGTATTTGTCCTGAAGCATTCCATTTACTCAAAAATGTTGAAAATTGAGTAGTAAAAAGGGTTTTGCCCTTCAGAATCTGATATTTACTAGTAAAATTATATCGTTTAAATTTCTGCGGTGAATCAAATGGGCCATCAGTATGATAAACCTCAAGACCAACATATGCATTCTCGGATTGTTTTTGTGGCAATAAATTAAATAATCCAACTGTTCTAATGGTGTTAAACATGCCGCCTTCCACTTTAATCAAATTATTTGGAAGTTTGTCAAATGTTTGAAGCGACACATAACCCGCTGTTGTAAAATCACCTTTGTCTGCATAATAAGTCCCTTTGCCAAAATCAATTTCTTTGATCGTTTCAGGAATCACAAAATGTAAATCGGCATATCCTTGACCATGTGCATGACTAACCATATTTACAGGAAGTCCATCCACAGAAACATTAACATCTGTTCCATGATCCACATCAAATCCTCTTAAAAATAATTGTTCTGCTTTACCTCCACCTGCATGTTGACCAATAAATAAACCAGGCACCAATCTTAAAACCTCTTGAGAATTATTTAAAGGTCTTATGGATAAATCTACTCTATGAATATTACTCAATAATTTAATTCCTAATTTAGAGTTTACCTCAATGTCTTTTAAAGAAGTTGTCGATGGAGTCATTAATATGGTAGGGATATCATTTATGCTATTGACAACATAAATCATACTTCCATAGCCCAAAGAACGAAGTTTCAGCGTATCACCAACTGAGGCTCTTATTTTAAAGAACCCATCCTTATCGGAAAGCGCAGTTGATTTATTAGAAAAGACTGTTGCACCATCAATAGGCACGAATTTTTCTTGATCTTTAATTTGGCCAATAAAGAGCTGAGCATTGACAATAAAAGGTAAAAATAATATAGAAATGAAAGCAATAATTCTCATAAGTATGAAGTTAAATAATAAAAGGGAGGGTTAATATGATTAATATCAACTCTCCCTTTTGTGTATAATATAAAACTATTTCTTTTTTCTTGATTTAAAATACACCATAAAGCCAACGACTACTAACATGATTTGAGCCATGGCCCAGAACATAGTGCTAAAATCCCTCCACTCCTTTCCTGCAAAATCCATAAAATGGTGTTTATGAAAGAAATTAAAAATCATAGCCGCATTGTAGTCATGATCGTCTACCCTAACGGATAACTTTCCACTCGTAGTTTCAATATAAAATCGTTCATTTTGATTTTTTGCATAAGCCACTTTCCAAACTGGCAGACGTTTATTTACAAAACCATATTCCCCTTCAAATTTTGTAATAACCGAGTCTGCTATTACATCATTATCGCTATTCCCACTAAAGGTATTTGCTAAGTAATGTGCATACTTTTGATCCCCATCTTTTAGAATTATGTAATTTGATGTATTGATATAAGCAATTTGCGGCTTTGGCACTTTCATCTCTTTCATCAAATCCTTAGGTTTTTTATCTCCGCCTTTAGATCCAGATGCTTTCTTTATTGACACTTGATAGTATTGATTACTATCCATAGTTACCAAAGATATATTTGTGACAGATTTATTAGCATATTTAGTTATGCTATCTATATTAAAATGTGTACTTGCAGTTTGATAGACTGCTTTATCAAAAAACTGATCTCTAGTATCTTTATCAAATTTAGTTGTTGCTTGATAAAATCCGCTAAAACTAAACATTAAGGTGAATAACGAAATGGAAGCCGAGGTATAACGATGTTTTCTTCTTGCAGCTACCAATTCGTTTCCTTTTACATTTTTGGATTTGGTGGTAAAAAAGATATACAAGCCCATAATACTTGTTATAAAGGCAAGCCCAACTAATAATAATTCAATATAAATACGGCCTACTCCTAAAAAGCTAAGCCACTCCCAAGTATGAATCACAACAAAGATTCGAGAAAATAATGCTCGCCTATTATCTACCGCAAAAGCAAAACGATCTTGACCTGTTTCCACATAGACTCTTATGCCATCTTCTCTTTTAAATTCTACTTTATAAACTGGAAGCACCCTGTTTATATTTTTATACTCATCATCAAAAGATGTTAGTTTCTGAACATCTGTAACTATTGCTCCTTTTTTAGGCTTTAAAACACATACAGTGGCAGCGTCACAACAATCAGCAACTGGAGTTTCTACAATTGGAGCAGTAGCTATAGCATCTTGTTTTGAACTGTCTTTTTTTGATTCTCCTTCTAAAAAATACCTGGCTAAATATTGGGCATAAATCCAATCCCCTTTTTTTAATAGTTTCCCGTTTTTAACACTTAAGTATACTAATTCATTTTTGCCAATAAGTTGAACTTGATAGAACCAATTGGTATCAATATGGATTAATCTTACATTTTTAAAAGAATCAATCTTGTTAATAGATAATGCATTTTCTAATGTTATTTTCTCATAACTACTGTCTATGGCTTTCGCACTTAGAAACTGAGTGGCAACCTTAGGTCTAAAACTAGACATAATAGGATGCAAAAAACCACTAGCCGCCCATAAAACCACCGGTATTGCAATTACAATTGAAATGATGCGATGCCATTTGTATATGTTTTTCTTGATCATAATCTTTTATGTTTACTTTATTTTCCGAATTTATATGACAAGCCCAAAGTGATTTCTCTTGGGTCTCCCATATTGTAAGTTCTATTATTCACTCCAACAGCAGTTCCTGGGGCAGAAGTTGCACTAACAGCATAATATTCATTCAAGGCGTTCAAAGCATTAACCCACACCTCAGCTTTACCTATTTTATAGGAAACTCTAAAATTCGCAATGTCATAACCGCCGTATGTGTATTTATTTAAATCATCCATGAAGTATTTGTCTTGATGTTGCCATTCTGCACTTACTAATAAACCTTTTATAAATTCAGGTTTATACACTATTTCTGCATTGGCAATGAACTTAGGGGCTCCATTAATTTCTTTCCCATTATAATTTACTCCTTTTACAATATTATTAATGTATTTGTGTTTAGCATTTGTTCCACTAAATCTAAAATACCACTCTGTATTTGGCTTATAATTAATGCCGTATTCAATTCCCATATGTTCTGTCGAACCAGCATTTTGGTTTTGAGAACTACCATCTGGCAATTTCACAGATATAATTTCATTGGTTCCTTGTAAATTATAGATACTCCAATCTGCATACAATTTATTTCCCCCTATGGCAACCCATCCACCAATTTCATAATTCTTGAAGGTTTGAGGATCTAAATAAGGGACTAATACTGAATTAAATAACTCCGTAATCTGAGGAGGCACATAGCCCTCGCTATAATTACTATACAAACCAATCCCTTTGTAGTTATAGGTAAATCCTAATTTTGGAGTTACTCTTTCAAATGTTCTTACGCTTGAAGGGGCGCCAGATTTTAATGCATTCTTAAAGTCATAATTAAACGCGTCATAACGAATTGCAGCAACTGCTTTAAATCCTTTAAAAGGACTAATCTCATAATCTAAGTAAACAGCCGTATTTCTAATATCAGTAGTATAATTACTCAACAATGAATCCGGTGTCTTTTGCGTATAGCTAACATATTTGTTGGATACTGTATCCTTTTTAATGGAAATAAATTTAGCATAATAGGTTTGAGGACTAAAGTCCAAAGAGGCACCTGCTATTAATTTTCCATTTAACCAATCAAACTTTTGAGTATGTTGCGCAATTATTGAATTTGTTTTAAAGGAGTTGTCATTGATTTGTCCATTAAATAAAGTTTTATTGGTGGTGGAAGCTATTGAATAAGAAGGGTTTTGTTTTATAGAATTGTCTCTATATAAAAACGAAATGCTTGTATTGCTTTTTTTACTCCATTGTTGAGATAATATTGATTTATACCTCAAAGCATACACGCTTCTAAATGTAAAGGTTTGCAAAGAGCTAAAATTCTTTTGAAAATATTTTAAACTATCTAAGGCTCCAGTCATATCGCTATAGTAATCAATGTATGCTAAAGTGTTTGTCCAAGTTAATTTTTCATTGGCTTTATAATCTGTTCTTAATGAAATAGATGTTTTATTAAAATCACTATGTTCTACTGGGCCATCTTTTCTTTTAGCATAATATCCACTTGCTAAAACACCCCATTTACCAATAGTAGTTCCTATCTGGCCATCCGCTCTTTGGTAGCCAGTATTGTTAAATTGGGCACTTACATTTCCTCCCGTATAAGCAGGTGCAGACTGTGTAATGATATTCACTGCGCCACCTATTGCCTCCCCTCCATATAATGCAGATGATGGCCCTTTTACCACTTCAATGCTTTTCGCAGCTGGCAAATTCATTTCCAATAAGGCATTGTGATTGTATACACCCGTTGTTCTAATTGGAATGCCATCTTCCATATATAGGAAAAGGCTTCTTGTAGTCATTGGCTGGCGAATACTCATTTGATGTTGCTCATTGCCCAAATTCACCATATAAACACCACTCACTTTATTCAGTACCGCATCAATTCTTTGTGCTTTTGCATCTTCAATTGTTTGTTTGCTAATGGTAGTAATTGCAATTGGGGCTTCGCTTCTTTTTTCATTTGTTTTATTTGCAGTAACCACCACCTGGTCTAAAATATTTTGGGAAGGATTTAATGCTATCGCTAAATTTTCGGACGAAATCGAGATAGATTTAGGCTCATACCCTACTGCAGTAACCGTTATTTTCGTTTCATTTGTTGTTATAGAAAAACTACCGTTTTCTTTGGTGGTAATTTTGTTCTTAGCATCTGCAATAACAGCACCTTGTATTGCTTCCTTTGTGAATGCATCATACACTTTTCCTGAAATATTTTTTCCTTGTTGAGAAATAGCAACATTACTAATAAGAATACATAATATATATAAGATCGATTTTTTCATTCCGATTTAGATTTAAATAATAAGATAGCCCTATACGCAAGTGACCCTAGTAATGCATAATTGCACTAAGGACATTGGTTAGGGAATAAGATAAAAGATAAACTAAGCTCCTGGAGGATGGAATATTGAACCTAAATAGTTTGATGAAAATTCATCATTATAGGTGTAAAAAGAAGTTATGTCATGAGTTGAGATAACATTAAGAGAAGGAAAAAAAGATTTTGAAGACAACACTACTTCAATATGATTGAATTTAAGCGCAGGTGCATTTGTACCATTGCTGCCTTCCTGCTTTTTCATTTTTTTAAGCATCTGACACTTACCATTACAATGCAGCATGGGTTTAGCCTTGTTCACACAATTCTTCTTATAGGTCTCTAAATTAACTAAATAATCAGCCATTGCTAAAGACCTTGAAAAGGTCTGAGCAATGAGTGCTGTGAATAATAATATGACTATCGTGTATTTCAAATCATCGCAAAGGTAATTAGAAATATTGCTACAATTTATAATCTTAATCATATTCAAATCGATTATTAAAAGTTTAATTTCCTCACGCAGTAAAACCCAATGATAGCATGTGTTTCAAGATAAAAAGTGATGTTTTCCTCACACAACAAAGGACCCACGATTTAACGTAAGTCCTTGATTTTCATGTAGCGAGACCGGGATTTGAACCCGGGACCTCAGGGTTATGAATCCTGTGCTCTAACCAACTGAGCTACCTCGCCATGACCTTATTGGTTATACCCTTAAAAGGGTGGCAAAACTACTTAATTTTTTTGAAATTATGAGTTCACTTTTAGACTAAAAACGGACTGTCCTTCAAAAAATCCCTCAAACACATCTCCTTTTGCTGTTGGACCAACGCCAGCAGGGGTTCCAGTGTAGATTAAATCGCCAGGATAGATAGTAAAATACTCCGTTATGGCTGCTAGAATCTTATCCAAAGGATAGATCATTAAACTAGAGTCTCCTGTTTGTACAGTTGTTCCGTTTTTTGCCAATGTGTAATGAATTGGGCCAGATAATATTTCTGCTGTTAAAGGATGCCATTCCCCTAGGATGGCTGCATTGTCAAATGCTTTTGCTTTTTCCCAAGGAAGCCCTTTTTCTTTTAAAGTATTTTGTAAATCACGCGCAGTAAAATCTATACCCACAGTTATAGCATCACAATATTCGATTACAGGAATCCCATTTGGATGTTGTTGCATTAAAGACTTTCCTTTCTTATTCACTCGCAATACCAGCTCCCCTTCAAAATGCAAGTCATTGGTGAAACTAGGAATACTAAAATTTTCACCTGCCGGCAACAATGCAGTGTCTGGCTTCATAAAAATGATTGCTGTAGTTGGCACTTCGTTTCCTAATTCCTGAGCATGTGCTACATAGTTACGTCCAATACAAAATATACTCATAATAAATACTTTTAAATTTTGATAATATTATTCTACTTTAATATCCATCCCATTCGCTAAAGTCATTGTTCGAGATAATCCTATTGCAGCAAAGGATTCAATTACCTCTACGCATTTTTGAATCTTGATATCTATTAATTTTCTTTCGTCCTGTGCCCACTTTCCTAATACAAAATCTACCTGTTGGCCTTTTGCAAAATTATTTCCAATACCAAAACGCAATTTAGGATATGCGTCTGTTCCTAATGTTAATTGAATATCTTTTAAACCATTGTGTCCTGCATCAGAACCAGAGGCACGTAATCTTATTTTAGAAGTAGGCAATGCCAAATCATCTACTATTGTCAAAGTATTTTCTAAATCACACTTTTCTTTATCCATCCAATACTTAAATGCCTTTCCACTCAGGTTCATAAATGTAGTTGGCTTTACACATATAAATGTCTTGCCTTTCCATTTAACCTCTGCTACTTCTGCTAATCGATCTAATTTAAAAAAACCACCATGCTTAATCACAAATGTATCCAATACGTCAAACCCGATATTGTGTCGGGTGTGCGCGTATTCGGCACCTACATTTCCTAATCCTACTAATAAAAATTTAGACATATGCTATTATCCGTTCAGGTTCAAATTTAGGCAAAAATGGCTAGCCCTTGAAAACAAAATCACAACAGACATAAACCAAAAATCCCGTCAGGGATTTTAAAAATCATTAGCGGTTTTTTAGGGAGCCTTAAATTCTTAAAGGCTTCCTAAAAAACAAATCCCCCCAATTGCTTGGAGGGATTTGATATTCAAATAATATTAAATTATTTTTTAGCTGTCTTCGCTGCCTCAGACTCTTCTTGTTTTAACTGACGAGTCATAACAATAGAAGCAACTGGGATACGTGGAGGGTTCAATACTTCAATGTTTGGAACATTAATATCTTGAATACGTATGTTTTCATTCAATTCTAAGTTCGTAATATCTAGTTCGATAAACTCTCTTAAATCTTTTGGTAACGCTTTAACTTTAACTGCTTTTACTTTAGAAACTAATTTACCACCGGCTTTAACACCTGCAGCAGATCCTACTAATTTTAAAGGTAAAGTTGCGATTACTTTTTTATCGTCAACTAATTCTAATAAGTCAACGTGCAATAAAGCATCTGATACTTTATGAAACTGTAAATCTTTCAAGATACACTTGTAAGTTTTACCGTCTACTGTAACTTCTGCTAATTGGAATTCACTTGTGTACACCAATGGCTTAAACGCCTTTGCAGAAGCATAAAAATTTACTTCTGTAGCACCCCCGTAAATTACACCTAGCACATTTTCCTGAGAGCGTAGTTGGCGGGCGGCTTTTTTGCCAGCTTCGGTCCTCAAGTGGCCTTCGATTGTAACTGTCTTCATTTGAGATCTATTTTGTTTGAAAAAAATTTCCCATTATTCTTTCTCAATAATGGAGCGCGAAGATATGCAATAAAAAAGGAGAAACCAAAGTCTCTCCTTAATTTTATATAACTTATTGATTATTAGCCTCTTGCCTTTAATTGTGAATGTACAAATAAGCTTGTAATACTCTTGTTTTCATATGCATTTCGGATAGCAATAGCAAACAGGTCGGCTACTGTAACCACTTTAATTTTTGGAGATGAATGGGCCAATGGAATCGTGTCACAAACAACCAATTCTTCTAAAATAGAATTTTCGATGTTTTCGTAGGCCTTTCCACTTAAAACCGGATGTGTAATTAAAGCACGAACGGTTCTTGCTCCTTTTTCTTTTAATAAAGCAGCAGCTTTTACTAAAGTGCCCCCTGTATCGCAAATGTCGTCAATCAGAATAATATCTTTTCCGGTAACATCTCCGATAACCACCATGCTAGCAATTTCGTTAGCACGTTTACGATGCTTGTCACAGATTACCATTTCGGCATTAAAATAGTTAGCTACTTCACGCACACGGTTGGTACTTCCTACGTCCGGTGCAGCAAAGCAAAGGTTTTCTAGTTTTAAAGATTCAATATAAGGTATAAAGATAGCCGAGCTGTCTAGGTGATCAACTGGCACATCAAAGAAACCTTGAATTTGTGCAGCGTGTAAATCCATAGTAATAACTCTATTCGCTCCTGCTGCTTCCAATAAAGTTGCTATTAATTTCGCTCCTATTGCAACACGAGGTTTATCCTTTCTGTCTTGACGAGCAAAACCATAATAAGGAATTACTACTATAATTTTATAAGCACTTGCTCGTTTTGCAGCGTCAATCATTAATAATAACTCAAACAAATTATCGGTAGGCGCATAAGTGCTTTGCACTAAAAAAACATAGTCTCCACGCACACTTTCTAGGAAAATGGGCTGAAACTCGCCGTCGCTAAATTTTTGAATGTTTATTTTTCCGATTGGTGCACCAAAACGTTGGGCAATTTTCTCTGCCAGGGCCGTAGAGCCTGTTCCAGCAAATATTTTAACAGAAGGGTTCATGGGATTTTGAATGTGGTCCAAAGTTATCATTCTGTGAAGCATTTTTGTTAGAATAAGCGGGGTACTTTTCAACAACTCATTCACTTAGGTAAAAATTCTATTTTTTTCCTAGTATTTATACCCTTATAGCAGGCATTGAAAAAAGATAGATTTGCTCAAAAAGATGTCAAGTCTCATGTCTATAAAATGCTGGGCGCTAAATGACCAGCCCATTAACAAATTGTATAATAAAGGTGCTAAATATCTAAGTGATGCCGAACTAATTGCCATTTTGTTGCAACACGGCACGCCGCAAAATAACGCTGTTGAATTAGCCAGAGCACTATTAAATAAATGTAATAATGATTTACAAAAATTATCAAAAATGTCTGTTCCTGATTTAATGTCTATGAAAATTAAAGGCATTGGAAAAGTAAAAGCTATTAGAATTATTGCGGCAATTGAATTAGGCTCTAGAAGAATTTTCAAGCCTGTTACAAATAAAAATATTTTTCAAAGTAGTGATGTAATTGCTCACTTAAAATATAGTTTGCAATTTGAATCACGTGAAATATTTATGGTGCTTTTATTAAATCAAGCTAATAAAATTATACATGAACAAATATTAAGCGAAGGCGGGATAACTGGCACTGTAGCAGATCCTAGAGTATTATTTAAGCTAGCTTTAAGTCATGAAGCAACTGGTGTGATTATTTGCCACAATCATCCTAGTGGACAATTACAGCCTAGCAGAATGGATGATATGCTTACCGAAAAAGTAAAGAAAGGCGCAATACTTTTAGATATTAAACTAATAGATCACATTATAGTAAGTACCGAAGGTTACTATAGTTATGCAGAACAAAGTAATAATTGGTAAGTGAAAGTCTTGCCCAAGTAATAATTAAGCTTGTGCAGTTGGACCTCCAAAATTCATTGGAATTTCCATTGGAGAAATGTCACCAATAGGCCCATTCGCTTCCTCAAATCTTTCAATATTTTCTACCAATGCTTTCATAAATCTTTTAGCATGCATTGGGGTTAAAATCACACGAGACTTTACCTTGCTTTTTGGCGTACCAGGCATTACGTTAACAAAGTCTATTACAAATTCAGCATTGCTGTGGGTTATAATAGCTAGGTTAGCATAAGAGCCTTCGGCGATTTCCTCGCTAATTTCAATATTTAAGGGTTGATTCGGGTTTTGTTCCATGGTTATAATTGAGCTGCAAAGATACAGGGGATGAAATGTTTAAAAAAAAATTCTAACCCTGCATTTCAATGAACTAAATTTGCGGCATGTTAGTATTAGATGGCAAAATAGCCTCCGCAGCCGTAAAAGCAAGCCTTTTACAACAAACTCAAGCACTTAAAGCAGCTGGTAAAAGAACTCCACACTTGGCCGCCATTTTGGTAGGCAATAATGGGGCAAGTGAGACCTATGTAGCTAGTAAAGTGAAAAATTGTGAAGAAACAGGATTTGGAAGTTCCCTAATTCGCTTTGGCGATGATGTTACCGAGTCTGAATTATTAGCAAAAATTGGCGAGTTAAACGCAGATTCAAATGTAGATGGAATTTTAGTGCAATTGCCTTTGCCAAAACATATTGACGACGAAAAAATAATTGAAGCGATTCATCCCGACAAAGACGTGGACGGTTTTCATCCTATGAATATTGGAAGAATGGTGCAAGGATTTGATACTTTTATTCCTGCTACTCCTTATGGCGTGTTGTTAATGTTGGAGCATTTTAAAATTGAGACTAAAGGAAAACATGCTGTTGTTGTAGGTCGAAGCAAAATTGTAGGCAGACCCATGAGTATATTATTAAGTAGCGGTCATCCTCAAGGAGACGCGCATGTTACTTTATGTCACCGCTTTACACCAAAAGAAGAATTAATAAAGCTTACACAGCAAGCAGATATATTAGTAGTTGCTGTTGGTATACCTGAATTTATTACTGGAGATATGATTAAGCCAGGCGCTGTAATTATTGACGTTGGAATTACAAGAGTAGAAGATGCTACTGCAAAAAAAGGCTTCCGCATTAAAGGAGACGTCAATTACGAGCAAGCAATCACTAAAGCATCGGCTGTAACACCTGTTCCGGGCGGCGTTGGATTAATGACTATTGCTGGTTTATTAATGAATACCATGAAGGCTTACGAAGGGAAATTTTACCACAACTAATTAAGTTTGTACTCCTTATAATATGAGCAACACTATCACTCAACAATATCCAGTAATGGAAATGTTTTATTCTTTGCAAGGCGAAGGATATCATCAAGGCAAAGCAGCGTATTTCATTCGCTTGGCCGGATGTGATGTGGGCTGTGTATGGTGCGATGTAAAGGATAGTTGGGATGCAAGCAAACACCCAGTTTTGACAATAGAGGAGATTGTAAATAGTGCATTACAACACCCAGGTCGTTTAGCGATTGTTACAGGCGGCGAACCGTTACTTCATAATTTAGATCCTTTAACTGCAGCACTAAAAGCAGCTGGTTTTGAAACGAATATAGAAACCTCTGGTTCTAGCCCTATGTCGGGAGATTGGGACTGGATATGCTTATCGCCTAAAAAGTTTAAAGCACCATTGCCAGAAAATTTGCCGTTAGCTTCGGAATTAAAAGTGGTTGTATTTAATAATTCCGATTTTGAATGGGCCGAATTACATGCAATGCAAACGGCATCTAATTGCAAATTATACTTACAACCAGAGTGGGACAAACAAGTACAAAATACACCACTTGTTATTGAATATGTTAAGGCAAACCCTAAATGGGAGTTAAGCGCTCAACTACATAAGTACATTCAAGTACCTTAATAAGTATATTTACATTACAAATTAGCAATATGAAAAATAGGCTTGTACTATTTTTATGGGTAGTGATATTTTCCTGTGGAATTGGAACTAATTTGTATGCGCAAAATAATGTAGCAGCACAAAAAATTTACGAGAAGGCAAGGATAGCTATAGACAAACAAGAATATGAAAACGGGATTCAATTATTAAAAACTAGTTTACAAAAAGACAGCAATTTCGTAGATAGTTATATTAGTTTATTTCAACTATACCTAAGCCAAAAGCAATATGAAAATGCAATTTTAAATTTTGAAATCGCCAAGGGTAAGGATATTGAGAGTTGCCTACCTTATATTGTAAAATACGCGAATGCTTATGCCAGTTTGGGTAATTATACAAAAGCATATGATATCATAGCGCCTTATACAAATACCGCTCCAGTATATTTAAAAAAAGATATTGCAGCGTTAATAAATATATGCAAATACGCAAAGCAACACCCCGCCGATTTAAGCATACGTGTAACTAATATTGGGGATAGTATTAATACAAATGAAGCTGAATACTTCCCTACCGTAACTGTGCAGGATAGTTTATTACTCTTTATGCGAAAAGATGGGGTTACAAGAGAGGATTTTTATTATAGCATTATTGGTACAAATGGATATTCAAAAGCAAAACCATTATCGGATACTTTAAACTTTGCGTTTAAAAAAGGAGCTCCAAGTTTAAGTGCCGATTTAAATACACTATATTTTTCTGCGGAATATGCAGAGACAGGATTTGGTAGATATGATATATACAAAGTTTCTAGAACAAAAAATGGTTGGACAAAACCAAAAAATTTAGGCCCTAATATTAATACCGACTGGTGGGAAAGCGCACCTAGTATTGCCCCCGATGGACAAGCCTTATATTTTTGTAGTAATATGCCAGGCGGGTTTGGAGGTATAGATATTTATGTTTCATATAAAAATCAACGTGGTGGATGGGGCGAAGCGGTAAATTTAGGCCCCAATATTAATACTGCTGGCGACGAGCAAACACCGTTTATTCATGCTGATAATAAAACCTTATACTTTGCTTCTAATGGATGGCCAGGATATGGTGGAGCGGATTTATTTGTGTCACATAAAAAATTTGATGGCACCTGGAGTAAGCCAACGAACCTAGGCTTTCCAATTAATACCAATGACAACGAGGGAAGTATTGCTATATCAGGCAATGGCATGGAAGGTTATATTGCGAGTGACAGAGCTGATAGTAGAGGTGGGCTTGATTTGTATAAAGTAACATTACCCGAAAATGTTCGTGCTAACAAAACGGTTTATTTTAATGGATATATTTCAGATGCGGTTTCTTTAAAACCATTATCAGGTAATGTAAAATTAGCAGACGTTTCGGATTCAAATAAATTCATGTTAATTAATGTAGACAGTACTGGTTATTTTGTTTTAGCACTTCCCTACTTTGACAGTTTAGGTATTCAAATAAATAGCCCTCAACATGAATATGCTAGCATGTTATTAAGTAAAGAAATGCTTAGTCAAATTGCAAGTAGCACTATTCCATTTAAATTAAACCCAATACAAAAACAGTTTACTAAAAATTTCAATAATGTATTTTTTGAAATTAATGCAGCAAAGTTAATGGCCAAGTCTAATGTTGAATTGAATGCACTAGTTGCTTATTTGGAAACTACGCCTGCTGCAACAATATTAATTGAAGGACATACCGACAACACAGGCATTGCGTCAAATAATATAACCCTATCTGCAAAACGTGCCGATGCAATTGCGCAATATTTATACAACAAAGGTATCGCACCTAAAAGAGTTACTACAAAAGGATACGGCGCTAGCAAACCTATAGCAGACAATGGTTCCGAAGCAGGACGTGCACAAAACAGACGCACAAGTTTCACTATTACGATTCCATAGTATTTTTACGCTTATTCTATCTTTATAAATTAGCGAAGTTTATGTAATGACTCATAAAGAAGATGAATTATTGTATGCCATCGCATTCAGTATTTTAAAACAAGTACCCGAAACCCATAAAGTAAATTTGTTACGCCAATATGGCTCGGCACAAAATGTGTTTAAATACTTTGATCACAAAAATATTAGCTGGCCATTGCATGAGGCAGAACAAGAACTCAAATTTATTGACAAACATACTATTCAATGTTTTTCAATTTTAAATAAATTTTACCCTGACCGACTTTCGCAAATTATTGACGCTCCGTCTCTCTTATACTTAAAAGGCTCAGACCATTTTAATTTGCCGCAACTAATTAGTATCATTGGAACCAGGCAACACACACATCAAGTACAAAAAGTTGTTCAAGAATTATTAGAAGGGCTTAAACATTTAAACATAGGTGTTATAAGTGGTATGGCACTAGGCGTTGACGGCATTGCGCATGAGACTGCTTTGGAATATAATTTGCCTACCTGGGGCGTACTTGCTCATGGACTTGATACTATTTATCCAAATCAACACCGACGCCTTGCAATAAAAATGTTAGACAACGGAGGTCTCTTAACCGAGTGCAGACAAAATACAATAACTATGCCATATCAGTTTCCAAAACGAAATAGGATTGTTGCAGGCATGAGTGATGCTACCATTGTCATTGAAAGTGATATAGAAGGAGGCAGTATGATTACAGCTAAATTAGCAAGAGGATATGATAGAGAAGTTTTTGCTGTTCCAGGAAAAATTCATGATGCAAAAAGCAAAGGATGCATGTGGCTCATAAAAAATCAAATTGCAACATTGTATCATGATCCCATTCAATTATTACAAGACATGCGTTGGCCTGAAATAGTAAACGAACAAAATGTTCATCAAAATATTCAAGCACAAATTGTCTTAGACCCTATTCAACAATCAATCTTTCTATTGATTCAATCACAGGGCCCCATTCATAAAGACGCAATTGCTAGTGAAATTGGTATAGAAAATGGCGTTTTGGCGAGTCATCTGTTACAACTTGAGCTAAACGGTCATATCCATTTACAAGCAGGAAATCTGTATTCTTGCACCTAAGTAACTGAAAATCAGGACTTATAAAAAAGGATTTTGCCTAAATGCTCCAAAAAGCTACCTTTGCCTATGGCAACAAGAAATTCTACAAACAACTCCCGCATTTTTGGTCAAGGCTTAACATTCGACGACGTATTGTTGATGCCGGCTTATTCTGAGATACTTCCATCGGAGGTTAAAATTTATTCTCAGCTTACCAAAAACATCCAATTAAATGTTCCTATTTTATCTTCTGCAATGGATACCGTTACAGAAGCAAGTTTAGCAATTGCACTAGCGCGTGAAGGCGGTATAGGTATTTTGCATAAAAACATGAGTATCGAACGCCAAGCCGAGCAAGTACGCAAGGTTAAACGTAGCGAGAGTGGAATGATTGTGGACCCTATCACATTAGAAGTAAACGCGACTATTGGTGACGCTTTAATTTTAATGAAAGAAAATAAAATTGGCGGTATTCCAATTGTTGATAAAGGAAATAAACTAGTTGGCATCTTAACCAATAGGGACTTGCGTTTCGAGACAGACCGTTCTCGTAAAGTAAGTGAAGTAATGACTAAAGAAAATTTAATTATTGCTCCAGAAGGAACCGATTTAAGAAAAGCAGAAAAGATTTTAAGACAATATAAAATTGAAAAATTACCTGTAGTAAGCAAGCAAGGAAAATTAATTGGCTTAATTACTTACCGTGATATTTTACAATTAAGCGCATTCCCTAATGCAGTTAAAGATAAAATTGGTCGCTTACTAGTAGGTGCCGCATTGGGTATTACAAAAGATTTATTAGATCGCGCGGCAGCTTTACAAGCCGTAGGTGTTGATATTGTTTCATTGGATAGTGCGCATGGACATAGCAAGGGTGTGATTGAGGCATTAAAATCATTAAAAAAGAATTTCAAAAACTTACCTGTTATTGCAGGCAACGTTGCAACAGCGCAAGGCGCATTGGCTTTAGCAAATGCAGGCGCCGATGCCGTGAAAGTTGGTATTGGACCTGGCTCTATTTGCACTACAAGAATTGTTGCAGGTGCAGGTGTACCTCAGTTGACAGCAATTATGGAAGCTACTAAAGCATTGAAGGGAAAAAATGTTCCAGTAATTGCAGATGGTGGTATTAGATATACAGGTGATATGGTTAAAGCATTAGCTGCAGGTGCAAACTGCGTAATGATGGGAAGCATATTTGCAGGTACCGAAGAAAGTCCTGGCGAAACCATTATATATGAAGGCCGTAAGTTTAAAGGATACCGTGGCATGGGAAGTATTGGTGCCATGGGACAAGGTAGCGGTGACAGATATTTCCAAGAAGGAACAGATAGCAAAAAATTTGTACCAGAAGGAATTGAAGGTCGTGTTGCTTATAAAGGTAATTTAAGTGAAATTATATATCAATTTGTGGGTGGATTAAAAGCTGGTATGGGATACTGTGGCGCTAAGACCGTTAAGGATTTACAAAACGCAACTTTCGTTCAAATTACCAACGCAGGTATGAAAGAAAGTCACGCACATGATATTGATATTACAAAAGAGGCTCCTAATTATAGCCGCAAATAAACCTCAATGAAAAAAGTATTGGGGAAATTGTTTTTCATCATATTAATAGTTAGCCTTTTCCAACCAAAGGCTGCTACAGCGCAGGATAGTACTCAAAATACTAAACTGCGTTTTAGTTTAATTACATGTGATGCAGGCGACGATTTGTATAGCATTTGGGGGCATACAGCAATACGTGTTGTTGATAGCATTAACAATACCGACATAGTATACAATTACGGAAGTTTTGATTTTAACACGCCTAATTTTATTGCCAAATTCATGAAAGGCAACTTAAGGTATTTTATTAGCGCAGACAATTACTCCAATTTTTTATACGAGTACCAATACTATGGAAGAGATGTGCATGAGCAAGTTTTAAAATTAACAGCAATAGAAAAACAAAAATGGTATGCACAATTGCAAACCAATATGATGCCAGGAAATCGTTTTTATCTATATAATTTTATTACAGACAACTGCACAACTCGAATCAAGGATGGCCTATTTACACATGCCGCCATCAATAACTATAGCATTGGTATTAATTCATTTAGAGAGGAAGTAGTAAGCGCACCCTATAAAAACGGATTAGGATGGGTAGGACTTGGTATTGATTTATTATTAGGCTCTGTTGCTGACCAAAGTCCTAACTTAAATCAAGAAGCTTTTTTACCTGCATTATTATATAAGAAAATTGCATTAAACCCACACATCATTTTGGCCAGCAATGATATTAAATACAATACAAAAACAATAGAAAGAGGATGGATCCCAATTAACCAATTAATTGTTTTATTATTGATTTACATATTTGTAGCTAGCTGGAATACATTAACAACACAACGTATCGCAAGAGTAATAGACATAAGTTTATTATTTGTATTTGGAATTGGTGGTTGTTTAGTATTGTATATGAGTCAATACTCCATGCACACAGCATGTCACGAAAACTATAATTTAATTTGGTTGCACCCTTTGTATTTAATAGCTATCCCTACTTACTTTATTTCAAAAAAATGGACTGGGTATTTAGGCTGGATATTTTTTGCATCTACAGTAGTACTCATGTTTGCGAATCATTGGATACCACAACATTTTTCAAAGTCGGTGATAGCAGTTATGATACTTGGATTGTTTTTACAAACAAGACTTATTAAAACAGGCAGTTTAGCAAAGTACAAATAAAAGCCACTCATTTATCAACTCCTTAAAAGGAAAGCCATGTTACATTATTACGATTACGGCGAGGATCAATTGGCTTATTTTGATGAGGGTACTAATTCGCCTAACAATAAGACAACCCTATTATTAATACATGGTTTTGGAGAGGATCATTGCATATGGAAAAGACAAATTGAATTTCTTTCACAATACTATCGGGTAATTGCACCCAATTTGCCTGGTGTACATTGTAAGCCTTTAAGCATACATCATACCGAAGCGCCAAGCATTAGAAAGTATGTAGAAGTGATGCATGAACTTATGCATCATTTGCACATTGAAAAATATTATGTGTTAGGACATAGCATGGGTGGCTATATTGGATTGGCATTTGCCGACTATTATGTTAACCACGTAATTGGACTAGGCTTGATTCACTCAACTACCTTTGAAGATAGCCCTGCTAAAAAGGAAAGCCGTTTAAAAGTTGCCGAATTTATTCAAGAGCATGGCACATTAAAGTTTTTAGAAACTAGTACACAGAATTTATTTGCAAACGCTTTTAAAAAAGCGCATCCCGACCAAATCCAGGATGTAATTGACAGCGTAAGTGATATTAATTCAGAGGCAATGGTTCAGTTTGTAATGGCCATGCGTAATCGTAGGTCCTACCAACATATGCTAACCGAAAACCGCATTCCTATTTGGATGATTGTAGGAGAAGAGGATATTGCCGTACCAATTGAAGATTCTTTACAACAAACTCAACTTTTGGCTCCTAATAATGTTATAATACTTAAGCATGTGGGCCATATGGGCATGCTAGAGGCAACTGAACAAGTAAACAACGCGCTACTTGGATTTATTCAAGCAGCAGAAAATAAATAAACGTACAAATAAAATTTTATGTCAAAAACAATATTAATAACAGGAGCAAGTTCGGGATTTGGCAAAGCAATCGCTGAAAAATTTGCAGCAGGTGGATGGAATTTAATTTTAACTGCACGCAGAAAAGAGAAACTAGAAGCGGTAGCTGCAGATTTAGAAAAACAATTTGGCGTAAAAACGCTTTGTTTGGTTTTTGATATTCAAAACAAGGAAGATGTATTTAAACATTTAGGCAATCTACCAGCTGAATGGCAAGCTGTTAATTTATTAGTAAATAATGCAGGGCTTGCACTTGGACGTGATTCATTCCAAGATGCCAATTTAGAAGACTGGGAAACAATGATAGATACCAATGTAAAAGGATTGTTATACGCTTCAAAAGCTGTACTTCCTTATTTAATTAAACAAGAAGGTCATATTATAAATATTGGAAGTACTGCTGGCAAAGAGGTTTATAAGGATGGCAATGTATACTGTGCAACAAAGCATGCAGTAGATGCAATCACTAAAGCACAAAGAATTGATTTATTGCCACATCACATTAAAGTAACAGCCATACATCCTGGTGCTGTTGAAACCGATTTTTCTTTAATTCGTTTTAAAGGAGATGCGACAAAAGCAGCTGCAGTTTATGCCGGCTACGAGCCATTAAAAGCCGAAGATATTGCTGATACTGCTTGGTATGTAGCTAATTTGCCAAAGCATGTATGTATTAATGATGTGGTAATGACCTGCGTTGCGCAAGGTAATTCAACAATGATTCACAAAGACTAGACCAATAATTTATAATAGTTGAAAGCAACTTCACTCCCATTATGTAGCATCTAAAATTAAAAGGATCTATTTAATGGGAGTGCTTTTATATGTTCCACACCAGCATTAAAGTCTTTCCAAATTTCTTGTACTATTTGAGCAGCAGGTTTTATTTTATCAATCATGGCACTCACTTGACCAATCTCTAATTCACCCTCCTTCATATCTCCTTCATACATTCCTTTCTTTGCTCTTCCTCGACCTAAGAAGGCAGCTAATGCTTCTTTACCCTCTCCTTCTCTTTCTAAATTCAATATACTATTTGCAAAATCGTTTTTCAATAAACGCACAGGTGCTAATTGTTTTAAACCCAATTGTGTATCTCCTTCTCCTGCTTCTAAAATGGCTTGTTTAAAATGTATATGTGCGCAGGATTCCATACTACAAACAAAACGTGAACCTATTTGAACCGCTTCAGCACCTAATACAAATGTGGCTAACATTTGAGCCCCAGTAGCAATACCACCAGCGGCAATCACAGGAATCTTAACAGCCTTATGTACCAAAGGAATCAATACCATGGTTGTAGTTTCTTCCCTACCATTATGCCCGCCAGCTTCAAAACCTTCGGCCACCACTGCATCACATCCAGCTGCTTCGGCCTTTTGCGCAAACAAGGCACTACTTACAACATGCACAACAGTGCAACCTGCTGCTTTTAATGTTGCCGTCCATGTTTTAGGATTGCCTGCACTTGTAAAAACAATGGGCACTTTTTCTTCAATAATAATATCAATATGGGCTTGCAAATCGGGATATAACATTGGAAGATTTACTGCGAAAGGTTTACTAGTTGCGGCCTTTGTTTTTTGTATTTGTTCTTTTAAAATAGCAGGATACATACTTCCGGCTCCTAAAATACCAAGCCCACCTGAGTTACTTACTGCACTTGCTAATTCCCATCCACTGGCCCAAACCATGCCAGCTTGAATAATAGGTAATTCAATTTTAAAAAGTTGCGTGATTCGATTTTCAAATGACATAACAAAAGTTTAAGCAATGAATAAATCTACAAACACCCAGTGCTGTATCTACTTCTAATAATTAATTTAGAAAAACATTGTAAGTGCTACCCAAAATTTATTTCGGTATTATCTCCAATATTTAAAGTACGACTTAAGCCTTTAACTGCAGCATCACTTCCAATTAATGAGTTATCCAAAACTACTTCGTCAAGTGAAGTATAAGTACCAATAATACTTTCCTTAACTACCGAACTTTTAATGGTAGTATTGTTTCCAATTGTAACGTGCGGGCCAATAATTGAATTTTCAATCACACAATTATCTGCAATACTTACAGGAGGAATGATAATACTGTTAACATATAACTCAGGATTCACGGTAAGCCCACCAGTCTTTTTCAACAATACCGCATTGGCTTCTAGCAAAGATTCTTTCTTGCCACAATCATACCAATGCTTTACTTTAAAGGAATTAAATACCACTCCTTTTTTAACCATGCACTCTAAGGCATCGGTTAAATTATATTCGCCATGTGATTTAATATTTTCAGTTACCAATTGCTGGAAACAGTTAAATAAAATTTCTGATTCTTTAATCTTATATAAACCAACCAAAGCATTATTGCTTTTTGGTATAGAAGGTTTTTCAACAGCATGCAATACTTTTCCTTCTTCATCAATTTCTACTACGCCAAATTGTCGTGGATCGTCTACTTTTTTAATACCCAACATGCTAGTTGGACTAGAAATCACATCTCTAATATCAAACTCGCAAATAGTATCGCCCAGTGCAATAAAAACTTCGTCATTGCCAACAATTTCTTTAGTTAATTGAATGGCATGTGCAGTTCCCTGACGATCGTTCTGATATACAAAATGGGTTTTTAAATTAGGGTAAGTTTGCTCCACATAATCTTGAATCTTCTCTCCTAAATAACCAACAATAAAAATATATTCTTCAATCCCTACCTCCTTAAGCTGATCAACAATAAAACTTAAAATAGTCTTACCTGCTATTGGGATTAACGCCTTTGGTTGTGTATATGTATGTGGTCGCAATTTAGTACCTGCACCTGCAACCGGTATAATAGCCTTCATTAGTTTCCTTTTTGGGGACAGTAAAAATAGCAAATAACCGTTAGTAATACCCCAATTTTAATCTCAAATGGCCCATTTTGACTCATTTTACTCCAAACTCATTGTAAATGTGGATATTACACCCCCAACTGTTGAAAGAAAGCTTTGCATAGGCCTGAGAATGGATTTATTTTTGCCAAATATTCTACTCTAAAACTCCAAATATGCAAAGAGATACCCTTGTTTTTGACATCATCAATCAAGAATTACAACGCCAAAGACGTGGCATTGAATTAATTGCGTCTGAAAACTTCACCAGCTTACAAGTAATGCAAGCAATGGGTGGTGTGATGACCAATAAATATGCCGAAGGTTATCCTGGTAGAAGATATTATGGAGGTTGCGAAATTGTAGACAAAACTGAAACATTAGCAATTGATCGTTTAAAGGAAGTATTTGGTATTGAGTATGCCAACGTACAACCACATAGTGGTGCGCAAGCAAATGCTGCAGTAATGTTAGCTATTTTACAACCAGGTGACGCAATCTTAGGTTTAGACTTAAGCATGGGCGGTCACTTAACGCACGGAAGTGGTGTGAACTTTTCGGGTAAAACATACACTCCGCATTTTTATGGAGTGGTAAAAGAAACAGGATTGATTGACTATGATATGCTAGAAAGTCAAGCAAGAACACATAAGCCTAAATTAATTATTTGTGGAGCAAGTGCCTATAGCCGTGATATTGACTATGCAAGAATTAGAAAAGTAGCAGACGAAGTGGGTGCATTTGTATTAGCCGATATCGCACACCCAGCAGGCTTAATTGCAAAAGGATTATTAAGTTCTCCATTTAATCATTGTCATTTTGTAACCTCTACTACCCACAAAACATTACGTGGACCTCGTGGTGGTGTAATTATGATGGCGAAAGATGGCGAGAATACATTAGGATTGAAAGACGTGAAAGGCAATTTAAGATTGTGGTCAAACGTGATTGATATGGCTGTGTTCCCAGGTACACAAGGTGGACCACTAGAGCATGTGATTGCTGCAAAAGCAATTGCATTTGGTGAAATCTTAACCGACGAATACACTGTGTATGCTAAGCAAGTACAAAAGAATGCACAAGCCATGGCTGCAGCATTTGTTGCAAAAGGATATGAAATTATCAGTGGCGGTACCGATAACCATTTAATGTTAATTGACTTACGTAATAAAAACATTAGTGGTAAAAAGGCAGAACAAGTTTTAGGACATGCCGATATTACTGCGAATAAAAATATGGTGCCTTACGACGATAAGTCGGCTTTTGTAACTTCGGGTATTCGTTTTGGCGTAGCAGCAATTACAACACGCGGAATGAACGAAGGACATATTCCATTTGTTGTTGAAGCAATTGATACGGTATTAATGAATGCTGATAACGAAACAGTATTAGCAAACACTAAGAAGGAAGTAAATAAGTTTATGGAGCAATTTGTATTGTATCCTGAACTTGGCTAATAACACGATATAGCCATTGAAGAATCCCCCAAATTACAGGCCCTTCCCTTATACGGAGGGGCTTTTTTGTGTTTAGACATCAAAGTGAGCGCATTACAACATTAAAAAAAGGGTTAACTTTATATTATGATACAAAGAATACAAACCATTTGGTTATTACTAGCAAGCGTTGCTGCATTTTCGGTATTACGCTTTCCTTTTTATTATACACCAGCTCCTGTTCCTTTTGAAATTACAGGCAGTGCTCAATACAGTACACTAATTTCATTGGCATTTAGTGCTTGCTTAAGCTTTATCACTATCTTCTTATATGGCAATAGAATGTTGCAACTAAAAGTAGTGATTGTAAATTTTTTATTATCTGCCTTAATTGGCTTCTTTATTTACAAAGTTGTTATTGCAAACCCAGGCGGTGGATTTACATTGCCTTCTGCAGCATTATTTTTAATCCCTGTTTTACAAATTTTAGCGATGGTTAAAATTTACAAAGATGAGCGATTGGTAAAGAGCGCGGACAGGTTAAGGTAATGGAAATGTTAATTCAAGAACTAAACGACCGATTAAATAAAGCTGGTATTATTATTACCGATGCGCGTATTAGCCACTTAGCCTATGCCGCTGAAATTGCTGGTGCGATGTTACAACGTCAGCAAGCTACTGCGATTGTCGCTGCTCGAACTAAAATTGTGGAAGGTGCTGTGGGCATGGTGGAAATGGCATTAGCAATGCTTTCAGAAAAAGATATTGTGGTGTTAGATGATGAAAAGAAAGCTGCAATGGTTAGCAATTTAATGGTGGTTTTATGTGGCGAAAAAGCAGCATCTCCTGTTATTAATGCCGGTACCCTTTATTAATTAAATAATTTAGTGCTATGTCATTAACTAAGAAAAATTTTGTACTAAGAATAAACGAAGACACTTTTTCATCCTTGGCTAAATGGGCCGAGGATGAATTTAGAAGTGTGAACGGTCAAATAGAAATGATTTTAGATAAGGCGTTGAAAGAAGCTGGGAGGAAAAAGGAAATAAAAACAACTATAAATAACAAAAAAATTGTTCAAAAATCTTAAATTCATACTTCCATTATAAATAGGAACCCTATGAAACTTAAGTTCTCTTCAATAATTGCTTGCTTTTTTTTCGTTGCTTTATCAGCTACAGCTCAGGATTCAATTTATTATTATGACAACAACAATAAGCCTTCAAACCCAGAAGCAGCTGCAATAATTAGCATTGCTCGAAAAGAAGATAGTGGTTGGATGAGAATGGACTATTTTACTTATTCAAAAAAAGTAAGCAAAGTTGGTCATTATAAAGACCATGACTTTAAAATAAAAAATGGGCCATTTACTTCCTATTTTGCAAATGAACAACTTCATTCAACAGGCGACTATAAAGATGATTTACTAATTGGACTTCATGTGTCATTTTACCCAGATGGAATGATGATGGACTCTTGTAAGTTTACTAACAATATACCAACTGGAAATTGTAGTTTTTGGTATCCTGACGGCTCTATAAAACAAGTATTTCAAATGGACACTTTAGGTGATGGATCGGGAGTTATAGTTGGCTATTTCCCAAATGGCGTGGTTTCATATAAAGGAAAAGTATTAAAAGGAATGCGTAAGACAGGTGCTTGGACTTATTATCATGAAAATGGAAACAAAGCTTCTATACTTAAATTTCCAACAATTGATGAAACTACTTTAAGCCAAGTTCCAGAATTAAAATTAGATACCTTAGAGGGTGCTAGATATGATTCGCTTGTAGAATACAGTTCTGCAATTTGTTTTAACGAGGATGGAATTGAACAAGCTGGTTGTGAATTTAAAAATAAACTATCTGAATTTAATGGCGGGCAAAAGCAATGGACTAGTTACTTGACAAGAAAATTATACGGTGTTGCTGACAACTATTTAAAAGACAATAGATCAATTATCTATGAAGTCTATTTTACTACAACAACGGAAGGTAAAGTTTCAGATGTTTTATTGACAAATAAAATTGATCCAGGATTAGATAAAATTATAAGTAATATTTTCAATGGCTCAACAAAATGGGCTTCCAGTATGCACAACAACAGGAAAATTCCATTTATGCATAAACAAGCTATTGTATTGTCTGCAGTAAATGCAATGGACCCTATAACCAATATGAAGCCAGTAAAAGTCACAACAACAATAGAAAGAAGATCTTCTGGAGGGAACCCTTTGAATAGAAATCAATTCCAATAATTGATATGCTAAGCCGCTTCTATCTCTCTTTCAATAGCTTTTTGAACTAGTTGATTTAAACTTATCCCTTTCATAGTGGCTAAGCGCGCAGCCCTTTGGTGAACATCTGGTTTTACACGTACATTAAACGAACCTTTAAAGCTTTTCAAAAGTGGTTTATCGAAATGCTTACAATCTTCAATATATTCGTTTACCGCCTCTTTAAACATTTCCTTTATTTCCGTAACTGAAGTTCCCTCATACATAATAGTGTCATAAATGCCTTCAATTTTTCCAAATAAAACTTGGTCTTCGTCACAATAACATACTGATCCAAGAAAACCTTTATAGCTAATAGTATTATTCATTGCATTTGCTTTAAGTATTAAATTTAAAGCATAATAATATACAACAACAATTTTATTAGTTGTAAATATATGTTTTTCAATATGTTAGATAGAAATTAATCTAAGTACTTCCCAGTTTGAGAAGCCTTGCATTTAGATAAACCTTTGGGAACTCCTGCGTAAACGACTGTTCCGCCAGCATCCCCTGCTTCTGGACCCATGTCTATTACCCAGTCAGATGCTTTAATTACATCGGTATTATGTTCCACTACTATTAAGGAATGGCCTTGGTCAATTAAAGCATTAAATGCTTTTAATAATTTATGGATATCATGAAAGTGCAAGCCTGTCGTTGGCTCATCAAATATGAATAACATTTTTTGATTCGCTTTTCCTTTACCTAAGAAGCTTGCTAGTTTTACTCTTTGTGCTTCCCCACCACTTAAGGTGCTACTGCTTTGTCCCAATTTTACATAACCCAACCCTACTTCTTGCAATGGACTAATAGCAAGTACTATATTTTTTTCTTCATTAAAAAATTCAATCGCTTCATCTACACTCATTTCCAATACATCAAAAATACTCTTGCCTTTATAATGCACTTCTAATACCGATTCCTTAAATCGCTTCCCTCCACAGTCTTCACATGTCAAATGTACATCCGCTAAAAATTGCATCTCTACTAATTGTTCTCCCTCTCCCTTACAAGTATCACAACGTCCTCCGTCTACATTAAAAGAAAAATGTTTGGGTAGGAATCCTCTTATTTTTGATAAAGCTTGTTTTGAATATACATCTCTGATTGCATCGTAGGCCTTGATATACGTTACTGGGTTACTTCTTGATGATTTCCCAATTGGATTTTGATCCACCATTTCAATGGCATCTATTAAGTGCAAGTCCCCTTTTATATCCGCATAACCACCTACCATTTCTGTAGGTTGCTGCTTTGATTTTAATAGAGCGTTATACAATACCTTTTTTACTAAAGTTGTTTTTCCACTTCCACTCACCCCACTCACTACACATAAACTTTGTAATGGGAAATCAACATCTACATTTTGTAAATTATGTAAATGCGCTCCCGTTAATTTTATAAAATGTTTTGCAGGTCTTGTCTTAGCAGGAATAGGGATAAACATTTCCCCCTTTAAATATTTACCCGTTAAACTTTTCTTGTCCTTCATTAGTTCTGCAGCGTTCCCTACTGCCACTACCTCTCCGCCTAAGTGTGCTGCTAGTGGGCCCATGTCAATAATGTGGTCGGCTTTGCGCATAATTTGTTCGTCATGCTCTACCACCACCACAGTGTTGCCTAGGTCTCTTAGGTTTTGTAATACTTTTATAAGTCGCTCTGTGTCTCTTGAATGCAAGCCAATACTTGGCTCGTCTAAAATATATAAGGAGTTGGTTAAATTACTACCCAAACATCTAGTTAATTGTATTCTTTGACTCTCGCCTCCACTCAAACTATTGGCCAAACGACTTAATGTTAAATAGCCCAATCCAACATCCATTAAGGTTTGAATGCGTTGTTCTATTTCAATTAAAATTCGCTTTGCAATTTCTGCATCATGTGCAGATAATTTTAAGTCTTTAAACCATTGTTGTAATTCTCTCACTGGCATTGCACATAATTCTCCAATATGCATGCCTCCAATTTTCACATACATAGCTTCCTTGCGTACACGATATCCATTACAATCTGGGCAATTGGTACGGCCACGGTATCTACTTAATAATACTCTAAACTGTACCTTATATAAATGCGCTTCTACGTCTTTGAAAAAATCGTCAATACCCAAGGCTTTCCCTGTTCCTTTCCAAAGTTGCGCATACTGCGCTTTTGTTAATTTATTAATTGGTTGATGTATTGGAAATCCTGTCTTGCCCGCTTCCTTTACAAACTGATCCTTCCACCAGCTTAACTTCTCTCCCTTCCATGGTGCTACACCTCCATCATAGACTGATAAAAATGGATTGGCAATTACTAAGTTCTCATCTATTCCTAAAACCTGACTGTAGCCTTCGCAGGTTGGGCAAGCTCCATAAGGATTGTTGAAGGAAAATAAATTAGGAGTGGGCTCGTCAAAATCCATTCCATCCAAACTAAACTTATTGTTAAAATCCTGTAAAGTATTGTTGTTCTTTTCTACCCACAAAACACCTTCACCTTCATAAAATGCGGTGCCAATAGAATCGGTTAGTCTGTGAATGTCATCCTCGTCAAATTCTTTTACAACAATTCTATCAATTAAAACATAAACATCGTGCGCCTTTACTTTTTTATTTAATTCGGCTTTTGAGAGTTCCAAAGCATCTTCAATTCTTAAAATCTCTGATTCTTTTTTATCTGCCCTTAAATAAATACGTGTAAATCCTTTTTGAACTAGGATATTTAATTCTTCGGCAATATCTCGTTTGGATTGTTGTTTAAAAGGAACCAATATGACCATTTTATCTCCTGCCTTCCCTTTTTGGATATATGCAAGCACATCCTGTACGTCATGCTTTTTTACTTCCTCTCCACTAATTGGGGAATAAGTCTTACCAATACGTGCAAAAAACACCCTAAAGTAATCATATATCTCGGTCATACTTCCTACAGTACTTCGCGGAGTTCTAGTTGTTACTTTTTGTTCAATCGCAATGGCTGGGCATAATCCTTTAATATAATCCACATCTGGCTTGCCCATTCTTGACATAAACTGACGTGCATAGGAAGAAAGGCTTTCAGCATAACGTCTTTGCCCCTCGGCAAATAAAGTATCTATGGTTAATGAGGACTTACCACTACCCGAAACCCCCGTCACCACTATAAATTGGTCACGCGGAAAGTCAACAGATACATTTTTTAAATTATGTACCCTTGCTCCTACTACTTCTATTGAATCCTTTGCTTTTTTACTCGCAGCCATATAGCAAAATAACAGATTACTTGTCAATTGGTTGTACCAAATCCGATATTCTTTTCCTATTAGTGGTTAAAATTTAATGTGGATATCCTTGAGCCTCATTTTTCGTTTTCAACAAATGAAAAATGGATTGCATTAGGGGGTAATTTTCCATTACTAACCCAACTAAGTACACCCTTACTTAGCCTTCGAAGACCTATAAAAAACAAAAATGAACAAAACCGTACAACTAACAGACAACGAATTAATCCAATTATTTCAGCAAGGAAACACACGCGCTTTTGACGCTTTAATTGACCGTCACCAAGAAAGAATTTACAACGCTATTTTATTTATGGTTAAGGATAGTTACTTAGCCGAAGATTTAATTCAAGATATTTTTATTAAAATCATCAATAACTTAAAGCAAAACAAATACAACGACGAGGGAAAATTTTTGCCTTGGGCTTTACGTATTGCACATAATTTTTGTGTGGACCATTTTAGAAAAGTAAAAAGAACCCCAACTATTAAAACAAGCGACGATCAGGATTTATTTGAAATTATTAAACACTCTGACCATCCTGCTGATTATAAAATGACGCGTACACAAACGCATAAGAATATTCAAGAGCTAGTAGACTTATTACCAGAAGAACAAAGAGAGATTATTGTTTTAAGACACTACGCAAATTTAAGCTTCAAAGAAATTGCGCAAATGACCAACTGTAGCATTAATACCGCTTTGGGAAGAATGCGTTATGGCTTAATTAACTTAAGAAAGATGATGAACGAAAGAGGTATGAGTTTATAATTTTATTAGCACTATTAAATTATTTATTTTTTCCTTTAGCAACACCACACTGTAACCATTGCAAATAAGTTGTTACGTCTGGCGTATACCCAACTGGATTTGATAATAAATTTTGATCAGGACTCATAACTACATACAATGGTTGCGTTACTTGATTAAAATTTTCTGCCTGGAAGGTTGCCCATAAATCGCCTACACTATTAATTTCTTTTTCAGTGCCTGCTTTGCTAACATATTTAAAGCGTTTGTCCACTGGCAACATTTCTTTATCATCTACATATAAAGAAACTAAAATAAAGTTGTCTTTAATATAACTACTCACTGCCGGGTCGGTCCAAACATTCTCTTCCATTTTACGACAGTTCACACATGCCCATCCTGTAAAGTCTATTAATATTGGCTTGTTTTGTTCCTTTGCCATTGCCAATGCTTTTTGATAATCGTTCACCACATTGGCATGTACACCTCTATTGTCGTCTGTTGGTTTTGCTAATAAGCTATAATGACTTGGAGGAGGAAATCCGCTTAAGAATTGAATGTAGTTTGCGTTTTTAGGGAAGATGCCCATAATTAATACCACCGAAAAAGCGATTGCTACTATACCACCTAGCTTACGCCCTAAGGAAATTTTAGCCCCTTTGTTGTCATGTGGCAAATGTATTTTACCCCATAAGTACAATGCTAATCCTACACTTATCAAAGCCCATAAGCCTAAGAACACTTCACGCTTTAACAATCCCCAATGTTGCACTAAGTCCGCATTGGATAAAAATTTAAAGGCTAATGCTAATTCTAAAAAAGCTAATATTTTTTTAACCGTATCCAACCATCCACCCGATTTTGGCAAACTATGTAACCATTGCGGGAAGATTGCAAACAAAGTAAACGGCAATGCTAATGCTACACCAAAGCCTGCCATACCCATTGTTAAAGCCCATGCTCCTCCTTGTAAAGAACCAACTAGTAAGGTTCCTAAAATAGGGCCTGTACATGAAAAAGAAACAATTGCCAATGTAATGGCCATGAAAAAGATACCACCTAAACTTCCCAATCCACTTTTTGAATCAGCCTTATTTGCAATGCCACTTGGCAATGTAATTTCAAAATATCCAAAGAAGGAAATGGAGAAGAATATAAAAATTACAAAGAAGATTAAATTTAAAACTGGACTAGTTGAAATACTATTAAAAATTTCTGGTTGCACATTTCCCAATAAATGGAAAGGTACACTTGCTAAAACATAAATTAGAAAAATGCTTAAGCCATATAATAAGCCGTTCTTAATTCCTTGCTTTCTTGTTTTAGATCGCTTGGTAAAGAATGATACCGTTACTGGAATCATTGGAAACACACAAGGAGTAATTAAAGCAATTAACCCTCCTAAAAATCCTAAAACAAACACGGTCCAAAAGCTAGATTTCTTACTATCATGTGCTGCTTCTCCGCAAGCATTTGCTGGCGGGGTTGTTGCTGTTGATGGCAATAATATTTGAACACCAGAAGATTTTTTACCGTTTACTAAGAATATAGCTACAGGGATTTCTTTTTCATAAAACTCATCACCTTTTGAAACCTGAACATCCATTATTGTTTTTAAAGTATCAGGTTGGAAGCCAGCTATTTTAATACCTATACTTGCATCCACCATATTAGGTAAAACAATAGCCGATTGAAATATAGCATCCTTTAGTTTCTTGCCTGTTGAGGAATATTGCATTCCAGTATTTCCAATAAATTTTACAGACTCTAACTTTATACCAGCGCTAGGGCCCGTTGTAATAGGATCTCCTAAAGGTTCCACTGGTGGCGTATTTCCATAAACCCTCCATCCTTCTTTTACTTGCAAATGATAATGCAAAGTATACATAGTATCATTAATGGGCGTTGCAGTTCCCGTTACTTGGACCAAACTATCCGTTTGTGCCATAGCAGTATTGTGCACAGTGAATATTAAAACAACTGTAGCAATAAAAGAGAGAATCTTATTCAAAATAAAATGATTTTATAAATCGTATTAAAAACAATCTAGTCTAAGACTGAATTATTGAATTGCAACTTCAAAAGGAATCTTTGTTGGAGGTAAACATCTTTCGTCGTTACAAACCATATATTCAATTTCACCCGAAACACTTGTTTTACTCGCGGCTCTTAAAGTGATGGTTTGAACAAATTGTACTTTGTTGCTAAAATAAGCAATGTCTGCACCAAAGTTTTTATCGTAATGTTTTTCTAGTTTACCAATTTCCTTTGCAGCACCTTTAACAATAACCAATGCATTCTTTTTAAATACAATACTAGTTGGAACTGGACCTTTTTTCACAAACTGAGAATAAATGTGCCAAGGGGCTTCTACATTAGCTGTAAATATCACATCATATTGCTTGTCCGACTTTTTCACTGCTTCAAAAGTCCACTTCACAGGATTTAATCTTTGTGCATTTGCATTTAGTGCAATTGCAATAGTCAAACAGAATACAAATATTTTTTTCATAGCCAAGTTGTTATAATTCAAACCAATTATTTAGATAACCCTAGTAATTCAAAAACTTTCTTACCGTCAATATTACTTAAAGCACTATTTGTAGCACGCTCAGGATGCGGCATCATGCCAAACACATTGCGTTTGTCGTTACAAATACCTGCAATATTATTAGTTGAACCATTTGGATTTGCAGCACCACCAATATTACCTTCCGCATCGCAATAACGGAACAACACTTGATTGTTATTTTCTAAATGTTCTAATGTTGCTGCGTCCGCATAATACCTTCCTTCACCATGCGCAATTGGAATTTGTAATGCATTGGTGCTTTCAGATTTAATAAATACGTTCTTACATATAAATTGTTGATTCTCGTTTTGTAATAAAGCGCCTGGCAATAAACCACTCTCGCATAAAATTTGAAATCCATTACAAACACCTAATACCTTGCCTCCTTTGTTTGCGAATTCAATTACCGATTGCATCATTGGACTAAATTTTGCAATGGCGCCACAACGTAAATAATCGCCGTAAGAAAAGCCTCCAGGAAGTACCACACAGTCTTCGGTTGTGAAATGCGACAAGTCGCTATCCTTATGCCAAAGCATTTCCACTGGCGCTCCTAAATCCTGAGCTAAAGCGTCTTGCATGTCTCTATCGCAATTTGATCCTGGGAATACAACTACACCAAATTTCATCTGATTTTATTTTACGTATTAGGGTATAAATATTGAAGGCCAAAGTTACCAAAAACCCATAAAAGGAAACTGTTAAATTCTTCACTTAACCAAGGTGGTTATACACAATAACTGCTACTGCAGACCAAAACAATAAGTTGGGAATAAACAGCCTTTTGGGCACTGAATAAGCAAAACTTATAAAACATGCCAACGGCGTCAATACAATAGCAGAGGCATAAAGGGCCTGTGCTGAGAATATAATTGGCTGAAATAAGGTTAGAATTAATACTAATAACAATACACCCCAGTATTTTCTAACCTGAATAATGAAACGGGACTGCTGTTCCTGCCAAAAATACAAGCCTACGAACAACTGTACGCTTATAACTACCAAAGATAATACCACATTAGCATCGGGTCGCACTAATGGATTTTTCCAATCTAGTCTTGGTAAAAAATGCCTAAAGTCTCCTGCTCCACTAGTTAAAAAAACATAAGTGAAAATAAAATAAAAAGGAAGCATAACACCCATTAACAATACCAGCCATTCCGCTAATTTAAATGGTCTTATGATGGTTAAGGCAAACAATACCACAGGAATTAATATGGCTATTGGCTCATATAATAAAATTGAGCCCCCTAATATTAAACCAATGTTAAACTCCAAGGACTTTGGTTGGTTTTGATCGTAAAGCCTTAATAGCTTTACCATGATCCAAATAACCAATGAATTTGCAACTAAACCCGAGCTAATTACATCCCAATATGGAAACAATGCTGTTAAAATAATATAAGTGAAGCCTGGCAAATAACTAACCTGTTGAAACATTTTTAGCTTGCTCATTAATACATTCAAGCGTATGGCTTGACTCAAAATAATAACCTGAAAAAGAATCATTAAAGCCAATGGCGACAAGGGTTTAATGTAATGGACTAAAACATAGGCCAATAATCCATCGGTTTCATTTGCAATGACAAGTGGCGGGTGCATCCAAATATGAAAGTGTAGTGCAACACTAAGTAGCACTAAAAACAGCAAGTTAATATCGGACCTATCTCTGAATAAAAAAACCACGCTTAATTATTTAATTTGGATTTTAGCAAACCCAATTCTGTTTTTATATTGATACGGAACAATAGCTTCATCGTCTCCAACTTGTTTTAACGAACGTGGCATCCATTCATTCTTTTTCTCTGCTAAAATTACGGTTGCCCCTTTTGCTAATTGACCATTAGTTAGTAAAGTATTTATTACAAATTGACTAACACCTTTTTCTTTCTTTTGATAAACAAAAGTGGTTCCTGTATTATTTTGAATAGTACCATAGCCAATAAACTGATCAACATTAACATCTGATTGTCTTTTGTCAATAGTTTTAACCCACTGAATATTCCCTTTTGTATCTAAGGATATAAGCGCCACTTTATCTGCATTATAAGTGACAGAATTATATCCAAAACCTGCATATGGATTCATCCATGGACTCCACATAAACGGCGACATACCAAAGCCATACCCGAATCTAGCCCAAGGATAAAAACCAAATGGTCTATTCCAATAGCTATACATGTATGGATTATAAAAAGCACCGCCATAATAATAATCCCATCTTGAAAAAGAATTTCTATTACTATATGTTTCTGCGTTTTCGGCAATCACTACCATGCTGCCATCCGCTTGTACATTTATTTTATCTAAATAAAAAGCGTCATATGCGTCTTTTAAATTTCGCTTTGTACTTACTGCTGCACGTAAAGCATCGGTAAACCTATTTGCGTTACTTGCTATTTCTTTTTTAGAATTTATATCCCAGATATAAGAATAAATTCCCTCTACGTTGCCTTTTTTAGAAGTTGCATAGAAAGAATTTAAGATGACTCTATTGTTTGCATTGTCCACTTTTAAACGGATGTCATCCAATAATAAAGTATTGTTTAAAATTGGAGATTCAATTACTTCCGATCCGTCTGCTGCTAAATATAATAAGCTTACTGCAGGTGCAGCATTAGCCAATGTCATGTTTCTTAAGCAGAATAAATTACCCTTATTGTCTATAGCAAAATCTGACAGGTTGCTTTTTTTGTTATTCGCATTTACATTAATAGAAGCTTCGTTCACAAATTCAAAGTGATTGTTTAATGCTACCACTTTTACTTTAATTGAATTTGCTTTTGTTGTATTGACACTAAAAATTGCAAGCTTTTGATGGTCATCGCTTTGCAACAAATTAAAAACTCTTGAATGTGAGCCTGGGCGAATATGCTCGGCAGTATCTATAATTTTTGGTGTACCAATTAATTGTCCATCAGTATTTAATTCGGCAGCCGCAGCGTACACAGTTGAATTCCCTTGAAATTGATAAAATGCAACTACTTTTTCAGTTGACACAATAAACTCTATCGAACTTATAGATGCCGGTAAAAATGCTAAATCATTTTGTTTTATTAATTGCATCTGTCCATTGTATTGCGCAATAGTAGAAATGCCTCCATTTTTTTTATAAATCCAATAATTATTGGCAACTTTTCCTAATACTTCATATTGCATATCTTCCTTGTCCGTTTTTTCAATACCAGACAAAGTATAGGATTGTGCAAAAGAGTATTGCGTGCACATTAAAAGTGTTACAATAAATCCAAATAATAACTTTTGCATAAGAATTGATTTTAAAGTACAAATTTAATACAATAATTAGGTCTCACACCCTTTACGACCTATTATTAACATGGCTTTTAATAATTAAGCTTCACTTAAGGTCACACCATCCTGGCTTATGGCCAAAGCATATACTGCGCCTTCCTTTATGGGATAATTTTGCAAAGCGTGGCTAATAGGAAAATCATAACAAACGGGATAATTAAACTCCTTAATATGTGATTGTATAATTTCAAATGCGCCTGCCCCAATATCAGATGCGTCGTCTCTCATATCACTAAATCCTCCCACTACTAATCCTGCCAAAGCATCAAAAAGTCCCGCATTTTTCATTTGCAAAACCATTCGATCTAAATTATAGTGAAACTCCCCAATGTCCTCTATAAACAATATTTTCCCTTTCGTATCTAAGCTGTTTTTCGACCCTATTAAATGCGCAATCAAACACAAATTTCCACCAATCATTGGCGCTGATATTTCCCCGGTTTTATTATAAACATGGGAAGCGGTTTTATACTGCGTCTTTCTACCTTCTAAAATATCCTTGATTGCTTTTATATAAGGTTCGCCTTCTTGTCCCTTATTAAACGCAGCAGCCATCGGGCCATGAATACTCATAAATCCCTCCTGTTGCAATGCAGCATGCAATACAGTTATATCACTAAAGCCAATCACCCATTTAGGATTCTGTTTAAAAGCGGTAAAATCAAGTTGTTCTATAATCCTGCTTAATCCATATCCACCCCTACCACATAAAACAGCCTTGACTGTTTTGTCATCTAGCATTTCCTGTAAATCGGCAGCGCGCTCCTGATCGGTCCCTGAAAAAGTAAAATATTTACTCCCTACGGTTTTACCAAGCCTTACCTGATACCCCCATGCAGTAAGAGTTTCAACACATTTTTGAACTTTTTCCGCTGGAATTGTGCCTGCCGGACAAACCATGCCAATGATGTCTCCTGGTTGTAGGTTTTGGGGTTGAATCATACCGCAATATTAAGTACTTTTGCAGGAATGAAGACGCCAAAACGATATTTGATTACGGCCGCCCTGCCTTATGCCAATGGTTTGAAACATATTGGTCATTTAGCGGGTGCGTATTTACCTGCCGATATATATGTGCGCTATTTAAAAGCACAAAAAAGAGACGTGGTTTTTGTATGTGGGAGTGATGAGCATGGAACCGCAATCCCTATTCAAGCAACAAAGGAAGGAACCACCGCACAAGCTATTATTGATAAGTACCATCCTATTATTGAGCAAAATTTTAAGGACCTAGGTATTGCATTTGATATTTACCATCGTACAAGTGATCCTTTGCATCATGAAACCGCAAGTGAATTTTTTAAAGATTTAGAAAGTCGTGGTGATCTAGAGACAAAAACAACCGAGCAATATTTTGACGAGCAGGCTAATACTTTTTTAGCTGATAGATATATTAAGGGTACTTGTCCTAACTGTGGACATAACGAAGCGTATGGCGATCAGTGTGAAAAATGCGGCAAGAGTTTAAGCCCCGAGGAATTAATAAATCCAGTAAGTACTTTAAGTGGAAACGCTCCTATCAAAAAGGAAACAACACACTGGTACCTTCCATTAAATAGACATGAGGATTTTTTACGCAAATGGATTTTAGAAGAACATGCAAATGACTGGAGGCCAGCTGTTGTTGGGCAATGTAAGAGTTGGATAGAAGGCGGCTTACAAGCACGAGCTGTTACACGTGATCTAGACTGGGGAGTGAAAGTGCCAGTTGCGGGTGGCGATGGTAAAGTATTATACGTTTGGTTTGATGCCCCTATCGGATATATTAGTGCAACAAAACAATGGGCAATTAATAACGACAAGGACTGGAAGCCTTATTGGAATGATCCAGAAACTAAATTGGTTCACTTTATTGGCAAGGATAATATTGTTTTTCACTGTATCATTTTCCCAGTGATGTTAAAATTGCATGGCAATATTTTACCAGAAAATGTTCCTGCTAATGAGTTCATGAATTTAGAGGGTGATAAGATGAGTACTTCAAGAGGTTGGAGTATTGAGATGGATGACTATATCAACAAATGGATTAAGAAAGAAAACGGTGGTGAATCATTAGCCGATTGTTTACGTTTTTATTTAAACTCTATTGCTCCAGAATCTAAGGATAGTGAATTTACATGGAAAGGTTTTCAAGATGCAGTAAATGGAGAACTAGTAAGCATCTTTGCTAACTATGTGAATCGCACTTGGGTGTTAATGCATAAACTTTGTAATAGCAAAGTCCCTAAGATTCATATTGAGCATTTGGATGACGATGACAACGCATTATTATTATCTGTTAAAGAGACTAAGGAAAAAGTAACTGCTTTAATGGAGCAATACAAATTTAGAGAAGCACAATTTGAGGTAGTTAATTTAGCACGTATTGGTAATCAGTACATGCAAAAGAAAGAGCCTTGGATTTTAGCAAAAAATATTGATACGGATCCAACAGCACAAGCTAAGATTGATAATTGTATGCATGGCTGTTTGCAATTATCAGCAAACCTTGCAATTTTAATAAATCCTTTCCTGCCATTTACTGCTAAGAAAATGTGTCACTTAATGAAAGTGGTGCCAAAAATGTTAGAGTGGGAAAATGCGGGCAACTTTAACCTATTAAAAGTGGGTTATACATTACGTCCGCCAGAATTATTATTTAGAAAAATAGAAGATGAAGAAATTGCTGCAGAATTAGCGCAATTAAAAACAAACGCAGAAGCTAAAAAGACAAAGATGGAAAATACAACAACACCGGCTGCAACAGAAGGTGCCGATGGCGCTAACCAAAACGGGATTGCCCCATTAAAACCTGAAATTGTTTTTGATGATTTTGGCAAGATTGATTTACGTGTGGGAACTATTATAGAAGCGAAGAAAGTAGAGAAAGCTGATAAATTATTAGAATTATTAGTGGACCTTGGCTTTGAGCAAAGAACTATTTTATCTGGTATTGCAATGCACTTTAAACCTGAAGATATTGTTGGAAAGCAGGTTACAATTGTTGCAAATTTAGCGCCTCGTAAAATGCGTGGCATAGAAAGCAAAGGAATGATTTTAATGGCCGAAGATGCACAGGGTAAATTATACTTTGTGAGTCCTAGCGAAGCAATTGCTAGTGGAAGTACTATTGCATAATATAAATACTTACAAAAGTAGAAAGTATAAAATTCGAGCAACTAAAAAGCCCCTCCAAACGGAAGGGCTTTTCTTATTAAGCAAGCAATTGTGCATGGAAATGCTCAAATTGAAAAAAAACGATTAGAAACTAATACACTCTTTCAATTCTTTTTCTGTGTATGCAAAACCATGATGCTTTAAAACATCGTCTGGCACTCCATTCCACTGATTGGGCGTGTTTCCCATATACCCTAAATCCTTAACGCCAATTTCGGCTGTATAAAATCCAGTTGTAACTAAATCTCTCATTTTATTAAAGAAGCTAACTCCTTGTGCTACCTCTGGTTTTGCTTTTTTAGGATAAGCAATCTCGTCTACGATCCCAATTTGCTCTTGCTTTGAACAAGACACAAAGGACTTGCCATGTTTTTTAAAACTATGCAAATCCAACCATTTTAATCCTCCTCTTACAGGCACTTGATGTTCCGTCATGTCTTTAACAATGAACTCAATAAATTCAGGCACTTTTGCTTCAGATGCCGATCCACTAACTGCATCCTTTGGAATAATAATATCCCCAAGCACAGTAATGGTTGCCATTTCATGCTCGTCAAAAAACTTTGGTTCTGCTTTTATCTTCACCAAGTAGTCTTTCTCTTCTTGCATCCTATCATCGTCTGCTGCCACTGCTACAGTTGTGCTCGCATTTTTACAAGCCTCAATTAAGACACTTGCAGAAACTGTTCCGATGAACATGGCTTTGATGGAATCTCTTCTGTCCATAATATGTTAATTTAAAAAATTATAATTTTAATAAGTGGATTTAATTATAGATTTTGCTTCTGTAGCTGATCCAAGATATATTCTGAAGTACGCATTGACAATGCTAAAATTGTCCATGTTATATTCTTATCTGCTTGCGATGTAAATACCGATCCATCCACACAGAATAAATTACTACAATCATGCGCTTGTCCCCATTTGTTTAAGGCAGATGTTTTTTTATCATTTCCCATACGAACAGTTCCAGCTTCATGAATAATATTTCCCGGATTTGATAAACCATATTTATTGCTAGCATCGTCTTGGTCACCCCATGTAATTACTGCACCCATTTCGTGCATGATTTCACGGAAGGTCTCTTTCATATGTTTTGCTTGGTTAATTTCATATTCCGAATTCTTACAATCAAATTTCAAAACAGGAATACCATATTTATCAACTACATCTGGATCAATCTTACAATTGTTCTCAAAACGTGGAACTGCTTCTCCACGTCCACCCATTCCTACACTCGCACCATAAAAGAAACGAACATCTTCTTTTAATGATTCTCCGTATCCACCTGCTTCTTTGGTTTTACCATTCACTTCAAATTTCCCATTCAATCCTTGCATACCCATACCAAATCCATAATTTGGTTGACTCATGCCACCCCAATATTCAATATGGTATCCGCGAGGGAAATCTAATTTTTTATTATCCAACCACCATGGCGTATATACGTGCATACCGCCCACTCCGTCTTCATTATAACGCTTACGTCCAAACAAACTTGGTATAACACCACCTAATGCGGCACCTGTTGAGTCATGTAAATAATGACCTACTACACCACTGCTATTAGCCAATCCATTTGGATGTTTTTGTGATTTTGAATTCAATAATAAACGTGCAGTTTCGCAAGTACTCGCACCAAGTATTACTACTTTAGCGTTTACTTGATACTCTTGCTTATCATCTTTGTTTACATAAGAAATACCAACTGCTTTTCCTTCCTTATCTGTTAATACTTCACGTGCCATTGCACCAGTAATTAAATCAACATTACCTGTCAATACAGCAGGGCGCACAAGTACAGATGAAGAAGAAAAGTCTCCGTATACTTTACAAGAACGATTACATTGTCCGCAATAAAAACATGCGCCACGTTCGTCATTTATTTTTTTAGTTAAAATAGATAAACGAGAAGGGATCACAGGAATATTAATCCCCGTTGCCGCTTTCTTAAACATCAATTCGTGTAAACGAGGTTTTGGAGGAGGTAAGAAAATTCCATCAGGATCATTTTCTAATCCTTCGTTCGTACCATATACACCAATTAATCTGTCAATCTTATCATAATAAGGTTTTACATCCTCATATCCAATTGGCCAGTCATCACCTAAACCATCTATACTTCGTCTTTTAAAATCTCTTGGTCCAAAACGAAGTGATATACGCCCCCAGTGATTAGTACGACCTCCAACCATTCTAGCTCTCCACCAATCAAAATGATCAGACCCTTTTGTTTGTGTGTAAGGTTCACCATCTATTTCCCAACCCCAGTAGCAACCATCAAATTCGCCGAATGGACGATACTTTGAACTTGCTCCTCTGCGTGGAGAATCCCATGGATTTTTTAATTGCGCTGAATTTTTTGCTGGATCATAATCGGGACCCGCTTCCAATAAACAAACTTTAAGACCAGCTTTCGCTAATACATACGCAGCCATACCACCACCAGCACCTGATCCTACTATAATAGCATCATATTTTTTAGGCGCTACTTTAACTTGAAAATCTGACATAATGCAATCGTTTTTCTAATGAGAATTGAACTATGAATTTAATGAAATTTTTCAATCAAATAGAAAAATAAATTTGAACTGTCCTAACAAAATGACATTCATTTTTAACAAAAAAAACAAATGAGACAAATGTATTTTGATTCTGAACTTTGAGCCATAGCGTTAAACAATCTCTAAATTCGAACGTTAAAAAAGTCTGCATGTTTGAGCACGAAGTGCGAGTTCAGACTTTTAGTTCGGATTTAGAGATTTTAGCGTAAAATGGCGATAGAGAAGAATAAAATTCATTTGTCTAATTAATTGGCAAAAAAATACCCACTCGATAGAGCGGGTATTAAAGATTAAAGTTATAAGGTTAAGGCCTAGCTGCAACCCATGCTTGTTCCACAGTTCAAGCATTTGTAACAAGTACCGCTACGAATAGTGATATGTCCACAAGTGCTACATGCTGGCGCATCGCTTTGCATGCTTTTTGCTGCTGCAGTTACATTATCCATTGAACCACCTTCGCTAACCGTTGCAACTACATTTGCTTTTGCTGCTGGAGCAGGAGCAGATGCTGCAGGCGCTGTTACGCGGATGCTACTTAATTCAGGCTTTCCCACTAATGTAATATCACTAGCGTCACCTAAATTTTCGACAGTTGGCTTGTCTAATACATGTACTAAATCGGTTCTGCCTAAATATTCATAAGCTAATGAACGGAAGATAAAGTCCACGATAGATGTGGTTGTTTTAATATTTGGATGATCCACCATACCTGATGGTTCAAACTTGGTAAATACGAATTTGTCAACGAACTCTTCTAATGGCACACCATATTGTAAACCAACAGAAATAGAGATTGCAAAACAGTTCATCAAGCTACGTAATGTAGAACCTTCTTTTGCTAGGTCAATAAATAATTCACCTAAGGTTCCGTCATTGTATTCGCCCGTTCTTAAGAATAATACTTGGCCGCCAATTCTTGCTTTTTGTGTAAAGCCACGACGCTTAGCTGGTAAGGATTTGCGCTCAACAATGCGAGATAACTGACGTTTTAAAACAGTGTCAGTTGAAGTATTCATACGCTTTTGAACTTCCTCTAATAATTCGTCAACAGTTAAGTTGCTTAGATCTACAAGTTGAGAAGCTTCATTTACTATTTCTCCCGCATCAGATGCATTCGCATCTTCTTCTGTTTTCTTTTTCTTATCAGACTTAGTACTTAATGGTTGGCTTAATTTAGAACCATCACGGTATAAAGCGTTTGCTTTTAAACCTAATTCCCAACTCATTAAATAACAGTCAGCAATTTCTTCAACACTTGCTTCGTTTGGAAGGTTAATTGTTTTTGAAATCGCACCAGATAAGAATGGTTGACATGCAGCCATCATTCTAATGTGACCATGAGCGTGAATATATCTAACTCCTTTTTTACCGTTTTTGTTTGCACAATCAAATACTGGCAAATGCGCAGGATTCAATGCTGGAGCACCTTCTACTGTCATTGTACCACAAACATAGTCGTTTGCTTCGTCTATTTGATCTTCGCTAAATCCTAAAGCTTCTAACAAGTTAAAGCTCCAGTCTGCAAATACTTCTTCCTTAAATCCTAATCTTGTTAAACAAGCATCACCTAAAGTGAAGCGGTTAAAGATGAATCCAATTTCGAATGCAGATTTAGCTGCGTTATTTAATTTAGTAACTTCTTCCTGTGTAAATCCTTTTGCTAATAAAGAAGCATCGTTAATGTGTGGCGCACCTGCGAAGCTTGCATGACCTACAGCAAAATTTACTATAGCATCATTTTCCGCTTGCGTATAACCTAAGTTCTTTAATGCTTGAGGTACTGATTGGTTGATGATTTTAAAATATCCGCCACCAGATAATTTTTTAAATTTCACTAAAGCGAAATCTGGTTCAACACCTGTAGTATCACAATCCATTACTAAACCAATTGTTCCAGTTGGAGCAATTACTGTAGTTTGAGCATTTCTGTAACCATATTTTTCTCCTAATTGAACTGCATCATCCCAAGCTTTAGTAGCCGCTTTTAATAAATAATCAGGAGTGTATTGTGCTTTAATTCCTTGTGGTTTAATTTCTAATCCTACATATGCATCAGCGTCGTATGCAGCTGCACGGTGGTTGCGCATTACACGTAACATATCTTCTTTATTTTCTTGGTACTTGTCAAAAGTGCCTAAGAAAGAAGCCATCTCTGCAGAAGTTTTGTATGCAATACCTGTCATGATTGCACTAATTGCACCAGCAATACCGCGTGCTTCTTCACTATCATAAGGAATACCGCTTACCATTAACATTGAACCTAAGTTAGCAAAACCTAAACCTAATGTTCTGTAGTCATATGATAATTGAGCTACTTCTTTTGAAGGGAACTGTGCCATTAACACAGATACTTCTAATACTGTAGTCCATAAACGAGATGTATATTCAAAACCTTCAACATCAAATGAGTTATCTGATTCGTCAAAGAATTTTCTTAAGTTAATTGAAGCCAAGTTACATGCTGTGTTATCTAAGAACATGTATTCAGAACATGGGTTAGATGCATTAATGCGACCACCTTTAGGACATGTATGCCACTCGTTAATTGTAGTGTCATATTGAGTACCAGGATCGGCACAACGCCATGCAGCGTTTGCGATTTGCTCCCATACTTCTTTTGCTGGAATAGATTTCATTACACGACCATCGGTACGAGCTTTTAATTCCCAATTTCCATCTTCAGATAATGCTTTAAAGAAGCTATTTGGAATACGAACAGAGTTGTTTGAGTTTTGGCCTGAAACAGTTGCATACGCTTCTCCTTCATATCCATTATCATAACCAGCAGCAACTAATGCAGCTACCTTATCTTCTTCTTGTACTTTCCAGTTAATGAATTCTAAAACTTCTGGGTGATCTAAATCCAAACAAACCATTTTAGCAGCACGACGTGTCGTACCACCAGACTTAATTGCACCTGCAGCACGGTCGCCAATTTTCAAGAAGCTCATTAAACCACTTGAAGAACCACCACCAGATAATTTTTCGTTTGCTCCTCTAATTTGAGAGAAGTTAGTACCTACTCCAGAACCATATTTAAAAATTCTTGCTTCTCTTGTCCATAAATCCATAATACCCCCTTCGTTCACTAAATCATCGCTCACGCTTAAAATAAAACAAGCATGTGGTTGTGGACGCTCGTAAGCACTTGTTGATCTTTTTAATTCTTTATCAATTGGATCAACATAATAGTGACCTTGCGCTCCACCAGTAATACCATAGCTTTCGTGTAATCCTGTATTAAACCATTGTGGCGAGTTAGGCACACAAGCTTGATTTAAAATACTATATACTAATTCTTCATAAAATACTTGTGCGTCTTTTGTAGTAGCAAAATAACCATAACGCTCACCCCATACTCTCCAACAATTTGCCATACGATGTGCAACTTGCTTTACAGAAGTTTCTCTGCCTAGAGAACCATCCGCTTGAGGAACGCCAGCTTTTCTAAAATATTTTTGCGCTAAAATGTCCGTAGCAATTTGGCTCCATTGTTTTGGAACTTCTACGTTTGTCATTTCAAACACTTTTTCTCCGTTCGGATTTTTGATAACGCTATCACGATAGTCGTATTCAAATAAATCAAATGGAGACACATTGTCTTTTGTAAATCGGCGAGAAAATTCTAGTCCTTTCTTCGCGGCTGTTTTTGTTTTTGGATTAGCCATGGTCGTATTCTATTTTTAATAGGGTATTATTAGTTTTCCCTTTGAGGTTTCAAAAACCTTGACGGGTATACGAAAATATCCTTCTAGTTCCACACTTCCTTGTCCGAAATATTAACAGCTGTGGAAAATCTATGTGAATAATCTGAAAGCCCACAATACCATTGAATTCTATGATTTATCCCCATGAGATGTTAGTTTCTTAAGAAAAAAAACTTCGTTTAATCTGTTTTTTTTGTAATAAATAAGAATGTTGCTTAGATATAAGCTTAAAAATGATATTTTTGGGCATTGAGTGAAGCGAATCAATTAATTAGGATCCACAATGAAGCATACGATATACGATAACATTAGCAATGGCAAAGCGCGCGCCCACAAGGCTTTTGCAGTGTTAATTGATCCTGATAAATTAAATGAAGCTGGATTATTAATGACCATTGACTTGGCCATTAAGGCAAATGTGGACTATATATTTGTTGGAGGTAGTTTAGTGGTAACTGATACACTCGATAAAGTGGTTTCAACCATTAAAGAAAAGTCTACAATTCCAGTGATTTTGTTCCCTGGATCTCCTGATCAAATTACACCAAAGGCTGACGCCCTTTTATACCTTTCGCTCATATCTGGACGGAACCCAGAATTGCTAATTGGCCAGCATGTAATTAGCGCTCCTTTTGTAAGACAAAGTGGCCTAGAAATTATGCCTGTTGGATATATGTTAGTAGATGGCGGAACTCCTACCACAGTTTCTTATATCTCCAATACCAACCCTATACCTGCTAATAAAAATGATATCGCATCATGTACTGCCATGGCTGGTGAAATGCTTGGATTAAAGCTAATATACATGGATGCTGGCAGTGGAGCACTTCGCGCTATTCCAACTGCTATGATTAGCCAGGTTGCCAAATACATTCAAATACCATTGATAGTTGGCGGAGGTATTACTACCGCCGAGAAAGCAAAGGAAAACTGTCTGGCTGGTGCCGACATTATTGTAGTGGGTAATGCCATTGAAAAAGACCCTGCTTTAATTAGCGAGATCTCCAATGCAATCCATAGCCTTAACAAATAAGTTATTAAAAGCTCATCATCTCTTTGAACTTAACTGTTTGACGACGACTAATTTCAATTTTTTCGCCTCCTTTTAATTCTACTAATAAGCCTCCGTTAAAATAAGGTTCAATTTTTTCAATCCAGTGTAAGTTGATGATATGCTTGCGATTGGCTCTGAAAAATACTCTTTCATCCAAACGATCTTCCAAAGCATTCAATGATTTTAAGATAAGTGGCTTATGCGTGGAAAAATAAACTTTTGCATAATTGCCTACGCTTTCGAACAATCTAATTTCTTCTAATTTCACAAACCAACATTTTTCTCCATCCTTTACAAATACTTGGTCCGCTTCGGTTAAAGGACCTCGGCTGGTGCCCATTAAACTTGCTTGTTCTAATTGTATTTCGGTTTGTAATTTTTGAATAGCGTCAGCTAATCTTTTTGGATCGATTGGCTTTAATAAATAATCCAACGCATTTACCTCAAATGCTTTTAATGCAAATTCGTCGTATGCTGTTGTAAATATAACTCTCGGTGATTTTTCTATTTCAGCTAATAAATCAAACCCTGTTTTGCCTGGCATTTGGATGTCTAAGAAAATCAAATCAGGCCTAGCCATGTCAATTTTTTCAACGCCCTCTTCTACATTACTCGCTTCGTCAATAACCTGAATTTCGGGATGTTGTTCTAGTAGTTTTTTTAACTCATTTCTCGCTAATCTTTCATCGTCAACAATAATCGCTTTGATAGGTGTTATTGGCATCTTTTTCTTGTTTTTCTAATGAATTGGTATAACTAATTTTGCTGTTACTTGATTCGGCTCACATTGATATATTTCAAATAAAGCCTCTCCTCCATATAAAATATTTAATCGCTCTCTAGTACTTTGTAATCCAAATCCGTCATTTCCGGCAACATGTAAAACGCCTGTATTAATTACTTTTAATACAATTTTATTGTCTTCAATATTTGAACTTATTTTTATAATACAATCTCCAGGTTGCTTGCCCAGACCATGTTTGATAGCATTCTCAACTAAGGTTTGCAACATCATTGGAGGCAAATGATTTTGAAGTGTTGCATTGTTTATTTCATACACAATTTTAAGGCGATCCGCGAAACGAATGTATTCAAGTGCTAAATAATCTTTTACAATAGCCAATTCCTTTTCCAAACTTGTAATTTCTACTTTATCTGCCTGTATGCTACTTCTTAATATATTGCTAAGCTCCGTAATGGCTTGTCTTGCGCGTTGTGGATCCTCGTCCACTAAAGCTCTGATACTATTCAAGGCATTGAAAATAAAGTGCGGATTAATTTGCGACTTAATAGTCTTTAATTCCAACTCTTTAATTAAGGTTTCTAATTTTACTTTTTTAATTTCTTCCTTGTTTGTAAACTCTATGTAATGCCAAAGGATGTAAATAGATATCCATACAAAAAAGATGGGCGTGTCTAATATTACCCCTAACAATAAACGTTTAATTACCCTTGCGCTATTCCAATTTGATACAATCGCATCAATGGAGAAAACGAATGGCTTAATTGGATTTTTTGCTGCATCTCTACCTGGTTCAAACAGTCTGAATATTTCAAATAAAGCACTTGATAACAAGCTAAAAGAAAAAGAGAAAAACAATACAAGTATAAAAATCTTCCACCATTGACTAGATGGCGTCGGAGGTTTTAATTTATTATATACCAATGTCTTTCTTAATAAATGTGTGAATATAATGCCCAGTAACACACTTACAAATATGCGTTCAATAAATATTAAGCTTAATTGCTTTTCTAAGACATAGGCAAATAGTACAATTGTTAAGGCATAACTTACCCAACCTCCTATTTGACAAACCCAGTATATGGAACGTAGCTTTTTCATTGTATTCAAATTTACTCTATTAGGCCAGCTTTATTACTTAATTATTAGATTAAAGGCAATATGGCTAGATAAGTGGGGCCTTAGATTTTCGACTAAACTTTTAGCGGATATTTATGTTATTAACTTACTTTTACACTACAACTGTTTTGAATGCATTTTGAGGCTGGACCATTATTAAAGACGATTAACTCACCCGAGGACTTGAAACAAGTGTCCAGGGAGAAACTTCATCAGGTTTGTGATGAATTGCGCCAATACATTATTGATGTAGTAAGCGTGCAAGGTGGTCATTTTGCCTCTAGCCTTGGCGTGGTCGAATTAAGTGTTGCCCTTCATTATGTATACAATACTCCTTATGACCAATTGGTTTGGGACGTAGGGCATCAGGCTTATGGCCATAAAATCCTAACTGGTCGTCGTGATCAATTTGTAACAAACCGCAAATACAACGGGTTAAGCGGGTTTCCAAAACGTTCTGAAAGCCCTTACGATACTTTTGGTGTTGGTCACTCTTCCACTTCTATTTCAGCCGCTTTAGGAATGTCAATGGCTGCCAAATATAAAGGTGAAGACAGAAAATCGGTTGCCATTATTGGAGACGGATCAATGACTGCTGGTATGGCTTTTGAAGCAATGAACCATGCAGGTGTTGCAGATAGTGATGTGTTGATTATACTAAACGATAACTGCATGAGCATTGACCCAAATGTGGGTGCGCTTAAAGAATATTTAACTGACATTAGCACTTCTCCTACCTATAATAAATTTAGAGATGAACTTTGGCAACTAATGGGCAAACTTCCTATTGGTAAGCATTTCACAAGAGACATGGCTTCTAAAGTGGAGGCTGGATTAAAAGGGGTGGTTTCAAAAAGCAGCAATTTATTTGAGGCATTACAATTAAGATATTTTGGGCCAATTGATGGTCATAATATTACAAAGTTGGTTGATACCCTTAAGGACTTACGCGAAATACCTGGTCCTAAGATTTTACATATCCTAACTGTTAAAGGCAAGGGATATGAACTAGCCGAAAAGGATCAAACCAAATGGCATGCTCCAGGGTTGTTTGACAAATTAACAGGAGAGATTATTAAGAAAAAAATTGAGACGCCTCAACCTCCAAAATACCAGGATGTTTTTGGGCATAGCATTTTAGAACTAGCGGAACAAAACCCAAATATTATGGGTGTTACACCGGCTATGCCGAGTGGTTCTTCGCTTAAATTTATGATGGATGCAATGCCTCATCGTGCTTTTGATGTGGGTATTTGCGAGCAACACGCTGTTACATTAAGTGCAGGCTTAGCAACGCAAGGATTAAAAGTGTTTTGTAATATTTATAGTTCATTTATGCAACGCGCGTATGACCAAGTGATTCATGACGTTGCCTTGCAAAAATTACCAGTTGTATTTTGTTTAGACCGCGCCGGACTAGTTGGCGAGGATGGACCTACACACCATGGTTGTTACGATATTGCATTTTTTAGATGTATCCCTAATATGATTATTGCTGCGCCAATGAATGAACAAGAATTGCGCAACCTTATGTATACTGCACAATTGCCAGAGATAGAATTGCCTGTGGTGATTCGCTATCCTCGTGGGGAAGGTGTAATGGTAGATTGGAAAAAGCCTTTTGAAAAATTAGAAATTGGCAAGGGAAGAAAATTAAAAGATGGGAAAGACATTGCAATTCTTTCTTTAGGTCATCCAGGAAATTTCGCACAAACTGCTATACGTAATTTGAGGGCAGAAGAAATTGATCCTGCACATTATGATATTCGATTTGTAAAACCTTTGGACGAAGCTTTACTACACGAAGTTTTCCAAAACTATGATAAGATTGTAACTGTGGAAGATGCAACGGTAGTAGGGGGTATGGGTAGTGCTATTTTAGAATTCATGAATACGCATGGGTACCAAGCTCAAATTTCAATTCTTGGAATTCCAGATGCTATTGTTGAACATGGTAGCTTAAAAGAATTACACCATGAATGTCATTACGATGCAGCTGCAATTGCAAATGCTGTAAAAACATTATTAGGCAAGTCCGTTCTTGCAGAAGCTTAATAATTTCCCTTTAAAATTGTTGTAATAATTAATTCAAACTTGGATCAAAGTCGCCCTCCGCTTCAGTTCCAGGCTCGTCTTTAAACGCGTCTAAGTCGGCTTTTGTTTCCCATGCATCAAAAGTATCTACATGTCCAGGTTCAAGATCTTCTTCTCTGTTTTCATTCCACTCAATGATGAAATTGTTTTTACCTTCTCCCACCATCAACTTCATATATTTTTGTTGAGAAAGCTCTAAGATTGACAAGAACAAGAATAACGCATGTACGCGATCCTCACAGATATCAAAAACTTTTTCAAATGAAACAGTTTTTTCTTGTGCTACTAAATCTAACAAATGCACTCTACTTCCTTCCATAGTGTAGTTGTAACGCACTACGGTATGAACCGGCTTAAACTGACGATCCTGTAAACGCGTCATTACTTTTTCAAAAGATTTCATCAATTTGAATAAAGTAACTGTGTGTAATTCTGTTCCTTCTGCAGCTTCCTCTCCTACTAATGACATTTCTTTTTGAATATTTCCACGCTTCATCATTAGCATTCTCAAAGATTCTAAATCGGCCATTTGTACTGCTGCTTCCTTATACTTTTTGTACTCTAAAATTTTATCAATCAATTCTTGCCTTGGGTCAATCTCATTACCTGAAGCATCAATTTCTTTTCTTGGCAATAATAATTTTGCTTTAATGCGCATTAATGTAGAAACGAATAGGATAAACTCACTACTCATTTCGATATTCAATTTGTCTTGAGCATGTATAAAATCCAAGAAGTCCTTAATGATTTTAGTGATTTGAATATTGTAAATATCCATCTCATCTCTTTCAATAAAGAATAACAAAAGGTCAAATGGCCCCTCAAATTGGTCCACTTTAATCGAATAATTAGCATGCTGACTCATAGGCTACAAAGAAAAGCAAACCTCTCTAAATTCCCCATAAATAGGCAATTATTTATCCACTTTTAGGCAAAAATGGAGCATCTTTGAGCAAATTATAATTGAATGCACTCTAAGTGGACTAATTGGCTTGTTTTTGCCCTCCTTTCGGTGGTTTGGGGTAGTTCTTTTATATTAATGAAAGAAGGCCTTAAAGCTTTTACACCCTATCAGGTAGCATCACTTAGAATGTTATCGGCAGGAGTGATTCTACTTCCATTTGCTTACAAAGCCCTAAAAATTGTCCCGCGTCAAAAATTGGCCTTGGTAATCCTGTCTGGCATTTTAGGGAATTTTATTCCTGCTTATCTTTTTTGCATTGCAGAAACTCAAATTGATAGTTCACTAGCTGGTATCTTAAATTCTCTAACACCAATGTTCACGATCATAGTGGGTGTACTGTTTTTTAATGTTCAAACCAGCATGGTAAAAGTAATTGGAATGATAATTGGCTTTATAGGATTAAGCTTTTTATTGGCAGCAGGAAAAGATGTTAGCTTGCATAATTTATCCTTTGCTGGACTCGTTTTATTAGCCACTTTATTTTATGGCATTAACGTAAATATTGTAGGAAGATATATGCAACAATTAGGTTCTCTAAATGTAGCATCCATTGCATTTGCATTTTTAATAATTCCAAGCACTTGTGTTTTATATTTTACAGGCTATTTTAATAATAATTTTAATGACCCAATTGTTATTCGTTCTTTAATGGCAAGTAGTTTGCTTGGTATAGTGGGTACTTCCCTTGCAACCATATTGTTTTACTTTTTAGTTAAGCGTGCAGGCATTTTATTTGGGTCCCTTGTTACTTATGGAATACCTGTAATAGCTGTGGCATGGGGCTTATTAGACGGAGAGTCATTAAGTTTGATGCAAGTCGCTTGCCTAGGAATTATCTTATTTGGAGTGCTTGTCGTGAATCGCGGCAACTTTAATTTCATTCCTTTTTTTCGGAAGAAAGAAAATACCTCTTTATAAAATAATACAAACTAAAAGGCCCTCAATTGAGGGCCTTTTATATATCTTGATGACTGCAATTAAACGGTCATGATTTCTTTTTCTTTAGCTTCTAGGTGTTTATCCACTAAAGCAATGTGCTTGTCGGTTAAAGCCTGAATTTCATCTTCGGCACCTTTACAAATATCCTCACTAGTGCCATCTTTTTGTAATTTCTTTACTTTTTCAATATGGTCTCTACGAATATTACGAATTGCCACTTTACTATGCTCTCCCTCACCTGCAGCTTTCTTATATAATTCCTTACGACGCTCTTCGGTTAGTGGAGGCATGAATAATCGAATATTAATACCGTCATTTTGAGGTGTAATTCCAATATTCGCTGCCATTATAGATCTTTCAATTAATGCCAACATATTCTTTTCCCAAGGCTGAATGCTAATGGTTCTTGTATCTAATACTTGTACATTGGCAACCTGGCTAATAGGAGTAGGTGTGCCGTAATAATCTACATTAATACCTTCTAAGATAGAAGGGGATGCCTTGCCTGCTCTAATTTTAGAAATCTCGATTTCTAAGTGGTTAATGGCTTTTTTCATGCCACTTTCCGCCTCTGTTGTGATTTTTTTTAACTCCTCTGACATAATGAATTATTTGAGTATACAAAGCTAAGCAAATCATAGTATTCTGCATAAGTCTTTTTTTTATCTATCTTTGTCGCATAGACACAAAATACTATGGCAACAACCGAATTAACTAAAATTGCTTCTCAAGTAAGAAGAGACATTGTAAGAATGGTACACGCACAACAAAGTGGTCACCCAGGTGGTTCTTTGGGCTGTGCCGACTTTTTAACTGCACTTTATTTTAAAGTAATGAAGATTGATACCGACTTTAAAATGGATGGTAAAAACGAAGATTTATTCTTTTTGTCAAACGGCCATATCTCTCCAGTTTTTTATTCTGTTTTGTCTAGATCAGGTTATTTTGATGTGAAAGAATTATCTACTTTCCGCAAAATTAATTCTCGTTTACAAGGACACCCAACTACGCACGAACATCTTCCTGGTATTCGTATTGCAAGTGGTTCTTTAGGGCAAGGTATGAGCGTGGCAATTGGTGCTGCTCTTTCTAAAAAATACAATGGCGACGATCGCACAGTTTATTCATTACATGGTGATGGAGAATTACAAGAAGGACAAAACTGGGAAGCGATTATGTTTGCCGCTCACAATAAAGTAGATAATTACATTGCTACAATAGATGTGAATGGCCAACAAATTGACGGACCATTAAGCAAAGTGTTAAACCTTGATAATTTAGAAGATAAATTCAAAGCATTCCACTGGACTGTGTTGCATATGGATGGTCATAATATGGATGAGATTGTTGCTACTTTAGAAAAAGCAAAGTCTTTAACTGGTCAAGGTAAGCCAATTGTGATTTTAATGAAAACAACAATGGGCAAAGGGGTTGACTTTATGGAAACAGGTCATGAGTGGCATGGCATTGCTCCAAACGATGAGCAATTAGCTAAAGCACTTGGACAATTAGAAGAAACTTTAGGGGACTATTAATCCTACAAAATAAATTTTCAAAAGCCGCAACTAACTACTGCGGCTTTTTTATTGTTTTGACGTTCAAGATTTTTGCAAAAAAATTTATGAACAATAGGGAATAGTTAAAAAAATAAAAAAAAGTTAAAATAATTAAGGGCTAATTTTTAATAGCCCTTAATTATTAAACAATTCGCTCATAAATTTTTGCAGCAGCTTTGCGCGATGGAATCCATCCTGCTAATAATGCAATTACAATTACCAATAACATGATAGCTACATAATCTATTGCCATTGGTTGTATAGGATAATAATCAATAACGAAAGACCCGCCGCCTAGTTTAATGAAATGGTATTTGTATTGAAGCCAGCAAAATACACTAGCCAATCCACCGCCAATGATAGCACCCAAAATGGCCATCACTCCTGATAATAATAAAAATATTTTTTGAATATCCCATTGTGTCGCGCCCATTGCATTTAACACATGAATGTCTTTTTGTTTTTCTAATACCAACATAGTTAATGCTCCTACTAAATTGAAAGAAGCCACTATCATGATTAAAGCAAGGATACAAAATATGATCCATTTTTCTACCTGCATAATTCTATACAGGTCTATGTTTTGTTGGTACTTGTTTCTTACATCAAAACCAGTTCCCATTATTTTTTCAATCTCTTTAATGACCTCTGCTTCATTTTTCCCATTCACCGAAAACTCAATGGCAGAAACTTCATCGGACTTTAAATCAAAAAGGTATTGCGCAAAAGCTGCATTGGTAAATACATACTGATCATCAAACTCCTGCTGTACCGAAAAAGCGCCTGATTCCTGTGCATTTAATGAATTAAGTTGTCCTATTTGTGTAATGGATTTCCCAGATCTATTTACTGCAAATACTTGAATGGTATCACCAATTAATTGCTGCATCATACCTAACTTATGTTCAATCCCGATACCCATTACAAACAAAGGAGACTGCTCATTACCTAGTGTATAATCACCCCTTTTTAAATACTTTTTTAATTGATTAATGCTGTTGTAAGAATTTTCTACCCCTTTCACATAAGCCACAGTCTGAAAACCGTTCTTCACTAACAAAGCCCTGCTTTCAATTACCTTACTAATTGCATTTACACCCGCAGTCGACTTTAATTGTTGGTATTGTGCATCTTGAATGGTGAAAAATTTTCCTTGCTTTGGAGTAACTCGTATGTCCGCATAAAAATCGGTATACAACCCTTTCACTACCGAAGTAAAACCATTGGAAACACTAAGAATGGTAATTAAAGCAGCAGTGCCAATGGCTATCGCAAAAACACTTACCCAAGCAATAATTTGAATTGCTTGAAAAGCGTACTTGCCTCTAAAATAACGCCATGCAAATAAGAAATGCACTTACTTATAAATTTTTAAGAATCTCTTCCATTTTAAATACATAATCCAATGTGTCATCTAAATAAAAATGTAATACAGGAATGCGTCTTAATTGTTGCTTCATTTCGGCACCCAATCTTTTTTTGATTTCCCACTCCTGAGCTTTAATTTTTTTAAAGCATGCTGCTTGGTCATTCACCTGAAATAAGCTTAAATATATTCTAGCTTCCAATAAATCGGGCGTCACTTTTACCGATGATATTGATACCATCCCGCCGTCCACAATTGTGAGGCCTAACTTTAAAAATATGTCATTCATTGTGGTCTGAATTGCACCCGCCACCTGTTTCTGTCTTTTACCTTCTTCCATAATAATCAAAATCGTTGATTCGCTGTAAAATTAGTTACTTTGCTGATTATTCCGTGGAATAGTTTATATATGAAGAAATTTATTAGAATCGTTAGTTATATAAAGGAATACAAGGCTTATATGGGCCTGTACACCCTATTTATTACCCTTTCCATTATTTTTAGCTTATTCTCCCTAAGTATGCTAATGCCATTTATGGATTTGATATTTGGCAGCAATGAATTAACCGGGGTAGTTAAGGCAGCAACAGCGAGCACAGGAAGTATTAAAGAGGTGGTATATGGTTTTTTACAAACCAACATTGCAAAATATGGTAAAGTATATGCCCTAGGCTGGATTTGCTTTGGCATTATTGGAGCCGTATTATTAAAGAATTTGTTTTTATACTTGTCATTTTACTTTTTGGCACCTATCCGAAACGCAGTTACCAGAAAGTATTCAAAACTATTGTACAATAAAATTTTACAATTACCAATTGGTTATTTTACCGAGCAACGCAAGGGCGATATTTTAAGTAGGTCCTCTAATGATATTGCAGAATTGGAAACTTCAATCATTGGTGCATTAGAAGGCATGATTAAAGAGCCTTTAAATATTATTGGAATCATTATTGTTCTATTTGCTATTAGTGTGAAGCTTACATTATTCGTTTTTGTTTTATTGCCATTAGCTGGATTAATTGTTGGAAGAATTGGAAGAAGCTTAAAAAAACAAACTAATAAGGCGCAGGTGAAATGGGGTGAAATTATGTCTCAAATGGAAGAAACATTAACTGGCTTAAGAATTATAAAAGCGTTTAACGCGGAGGGAAGAGTGAAGAAAAGTTTCTTTGGATTAGTTGACGAAATTTTCTTGATTAAGAATAAAATTTTATACCGACGCGACTTAGCATCTCCACTTTCTGAATCCTTAGGCGTTATAATTTTATGCTGCGTACTTTGGTTTGGAGGGAGACTAGTTTTAAGCGGTGAAATATTATCTGGTAGTTCTTTTATTGGATATGTTGCATTATTCTCACAAATCATTAATCCTGCGAAAGCCTTATCCCAAGCGGTTTATAACGTAAACCGTGGAACCGCAACGCTTGATCGTTTAAACGAAGTTTTAGAAGCACCAATAGTTGTAGAAGAACCTGCAAACCCCGTTGAACTTTCTGGATTTAAGAATGCTATTCAATTTGAAAACGTACAGTTTTCTTATCAGGACACAACTATCTTAGACAATATTAATTTAACCATACAAAAAGGAAAAACAATTGCATTGGTTGGTTCGTCTGGTGCTGGCAAAAGTACTTTGGCCGACTTAGTTCCACGTTTTCATGACGTTAGCACTGGTAATTTATTTATAGATGGAAAAAACATTAAAGATTATAGCCTTACAAGTTTGAGGCAACAAATAAGTATTGTTACACAAGAACCTATTTTATTTAATGACACGATTGCCGCAAATATTGCATTAGGTAAGCCAGACGCAACTGAAGCGGAGATTACCGAAGCTGCAAAAATTGCAAATGCTTACGATTTTATTGTTAAGAAAGAGGATGGCTTTAATACTATTATAGGAGACCGAGGTAGCAAGCTAAGTGGAGGCGAACGTCAACGTTTAACCATTGCAAGAGCCGTGCTTAAAAATCCTCCCATTCTTATCTTGGACGAAGCAACATCAGCTTTAGATACAGAGAGTGAGAAATTAGTTCAGGATGCGATTAATAATATGATGCAAAACAGAACATCCATTGTTATTGCTCACCGCCTTTCTACGATTCGTCACGCAGATGAAATTATCGTATTACAAAAAGGCACTATTGTTGAGCGTGGTAACCACGATGAATTACTTGCACAAAACGGTTACTACCGTAAGCTGATTGAGATGCAGGAAGTGAAGTAGCCTTTACAATTTGCGTAAAAAATAATTCCAATATAATTGTGTTGTCCTAAAAAAAGGATACAAAAAAGCCCCGATTAATTTGATCGGGGCTTTTTAAATTATATAAACTTTTAGTTTAGATCTATTCTGCGTTAGTGCTGTTTTTTACATAGCCTAACTTAGCTTCTAGGCTTAACGTAGCATGTGGCACTGCACGTAAACGATCCTTGCTAATTAACAAGCCCGTTACTCTACAAATACCATAAGTCTTGTTTTGGATACGCATTAAAGCTTTCTCTAAGTGATCAATAAAGGTAATTTGACGGCTTGCCATTTGACCTAATTGCTCTCTTTCCATACTTACGCTACCATCTTCCATAGTCATGTATCTAGCGTCGTCATTGTCTCCGCCTAATTCATCCTTACGAGTGATGATGCCTTGTAAATAAACAAGTTCTTTTTTAGCTGCATCTAATTTACGAGAAATCAATTCCTTGAATTCTGCTAATTCAGCATCTGAATATTTAACTAAAGTCTCAGTTGATCTTTCTACTTCTTTTCTCTTTTCCATAGGGACATAGCCTGGTTGATATGGCACACTACTCTTACTGTTGATCTTTGGTACTTTCACATCCTTAATAGGCTCAGCAACTTTACGCACTGGCTTTACTGGAGGAGTTGGTATTTTTGGAACTGGCTTAGCAGGAGGTACATATTTTTCAACTGGCTTAACAGGCGCAACTGGCTTTGCAGGCGCAGCAGCAGGTTTTGCTGTTGGTTTAACAGGAGCTTTAACTGCTGCTTTAGCTGGAGCTACTACTTTTTTAGCAGGTGCAGCAGGTTTTACCGGAGCTGCCTTCTTAGCAGGTGTAGCTACCTTTTTAATTGGAGCTTTTGCTGGGGCTGCCTTTGCAGGAGCTGCTTTTTTAGCTGGCGCAACTACTTTCTTAGCTGGTGCCGCTACCTTTTTAATTGGAGCCTTTGCAGGAGCTGCCTTCTTAGCAGGCGCAGCCTTTTTTACAGGTGCTGCAGCCTTTTTAATTGGAGCTTTTGCAGGAGCTGCCTTCTTAGCAGGTGCTGCTTTTTTAACAGGAGCCGCCTTTTTAGCAGGTGTAGCCTTCTTAATTGGAGCCGCTTTTTTAGGCGCTGGTTTCTTTGTAGCCATATTTATCCTTTTTGTAAAACTGAAATCCTTAATTTTTGGTCATTTATTTCGACATCCACCCCGTCTTCTAAAGCCGGAACCCAGTCAATTTGCAATGCCAGTATTTCGCGGCAAATATAATCTGAAAATTCATTAATGGAGTCCTTCAAATCTGTGTTATCCACAATTCGGAGTAAAATTTTGTCTGTAAGCTCAAAATTGGCCTCTTTTCGGATGTTTTGGACCCTATTTACCAATTCTCGAGCGTTTCCTTCCTTCAATAAGGCCGGACTAAGGGTAATATCAAGGGCAACGGTTAGCGCATTTTTCACTGCGACACTCCATCCAGGGATATCCTCGGCTATAATTTCTACCTCAGAAACCAATAATGGGATTAATGCACCTTCTATGTCCAAGTTAATACTACCATCTTTTTCAAGTTGGGTAATTTGAGCCTGACTTAGTGCAGTGATCACCGCAGAGGCCTGTTTCATCTTAGTTCCCAACTTAGCACCTAATAATTTAAAATTAGGTTTTAGCTTCTTACTAATTACACCTTCAGTCTCTGTGATATAATTTATTTCCTTAACATTTACCTCAGCCAAAATTAGTTCTTCCATTTGTTCTATGGCAGCTTTCATTTTTGGATCCAAAACTGGTATTAATATTTTTTGTAACGGCTGACGAACTTTGATATTTACTTTTTTACGAACCGATAATACCAATGAACAAATGTCTTGAGCCATTTGCATTCGCTCTTCTAATGCAATATCCATTTTTGAAAGATCCGCTTTAGGGAAATCTACATGGTGGATAGAAGTTGCATTATGACGCTTTGTAATTCCGTTTAAGTTTCTAAATACTTGATCACAGAAGAATGGTGCGATTGGCGCCATTAATCGAGTGATTGTTTCTAAACATTCATATAATGTTTGGTATGCTGCAATTTTATCTTGCGTATAAGTTCCTTTCCAAAAACGACGACGACATAAACGAACGTACCAGTTACTCAAATGCTCATCCACAAAGGTTTCTATTGCACGGCCAGCAACGGTTGGTTCAAAATCATCCATTGAAGTTGTAACCGTTTGAATTAAACTATTTAATGAAGAAATAATCCATCGATCAATTTCTGGTCGTTCAGATACTGGAATATAATCTTGTTCAAATTGGAATCCATCAACATTTGCATACAACACAAAAAATTGATAAGTATTGTATAATGTTCCAAAGAATTTTCTTTGCACTTCCTGTATTCCAGATAAATCAAATTTCAAATTATCCCAAGGCGATGCATTGGTTACCAAATACCAACGCGTTGCATCTGCACCGTAAGTATTTAAAGTATCAAATGGATTTACAACGTTTCCTAAACGCTTACTCATTTTATTACCATTCTTATCCAATACCAATCCATTACTCATTACGGCCTTGTATGCTACACTATCAAAAAGCAATACACCTAATGTATGCAAAGTATAAAACCATCCACGAGTTTGGTCAACTCCCTCACAAATAAAGTCTGCAGGAAAGGCTTCGCCTTTATCAATCAAATCCTTATTTTCAAACGGATAATGCCATTGCGCATAAGGCATCGCGCCAGAATCAAACCATACGTCCACTAAATCGGACACACGTTTCATTGGCTTTCCAGAAGCGCTCAATAATTCTATCTGATCCACAAATGGCTTGTGTAAATCCACGTCTAATTTGCCATCTACAATTTGCAAATTCACATCCTTATTAAATCCTTTTTCTTTTGCAGCAACAAACAATGTTGTTAACTCTTCAATAGAACCTATACAAATTTCTTCAGCACCATCTTCGGTTCTCCAAATAGGTAATGGTGTTCCCCAATATCTACTTCGAGATAAATTCCAGTCCACCATATTCTCTAACCAGTTTCCGAAACGACCTTCACCTGTGCTCTTTGGTTTCCAATTAATGGTTTTATTTAATTCAACTAATCTGTCTTTTACAGCAGTTGTTTTAATAAACCAAGCATCTAATGGATAGTATAAAATTGGCTTATCTGTTCTCCAACAATGCGGATAATTGTGTTCGTATTTTTCAACCTTAAATGCCCTGTTTTCTTTTTTCAGTTTCACAGAGATGTCTACGTTTACATCCTGAAAATCTTTTTCGTCTTTGTAGTTCTTTACATAACGACCACTAAACTCGCCTACTCCGTCTACAAATTTTCCTTCTCTATCTACCAATGTAATAATACCTAAATTATTTTTTTGTCCAACCTTGTAGTCATCCGCACCAAATGCAGGTGCAGTATGTACGATACCTGTGCCATCTTCGGTTGTTACAAAATCGCCAACAACTATTTTAAAAGGATCACCTTCAAATGTTGCAGGATCATTTGCTTCAAATGGCATTAATTGCTCGTAACGCAATCCATTTAATTGCGAACCTTTAAATTCAGCTATCACTTTCCAAGGAACAATTTTATCCCCTTCGGCAAAAGTTTCAATTGTTAAACCTTCTTCTTTAAAATATTTTGAAATTAATGCTTTTGCTAAAACCACATTCACTGGCAATGCCGTGTAAGGATTATAAGTTGCTACTAACACATAGTCAATATTAGGACCTACTGTTAAACCTAAATTAGATGGCAACGTCCATGGAGTAGTTGTCCATGCCATGTAATAAACTTCCTGATTGTTTTTATTGGTTGCAGCTGCATCAAATAAAAATTGACTTTCACTACTTTGCAATGCTTTAAACATCACAACAGCCGATGTGTCTTTAACATCTTTGTATGTACCTGGCTGATTTAATTCATGCGAACTTAATCCTGTTCCTGCAGCTGGTGAATAAGGCTGAATACTTACGCTTTGGTATAAATATCCTTTTTTATAAAGCGTACTTAATATCCACCAAAGTGTTTCAATGTAATTGTTTTCAAATGTGATATAAGGATTATTTAAGTCAACCCAATAGCCCATTTTATTTGTAATGTCATCCCACTCTTTCTTATAACGTAATACAGCTTCACGGCATTTTTTATTATACTCTTCTACTGTGATTTTTTTACCAATATCTTCTTTAGTTATCCCTAATTCTTTTTCAACTCCTAATTCAACTGGCAAACCATGTGTATCCCATCCACCTTTTCGCTTTACCTGAAAACCTTGCATCGTTTTATAACGACACATCATGTCTTTTAAGGTTCTTGAAATAACGTGGTGAATCCCTGGCATTCCATTGGCACTTGGAGGCCCTTCATAAAACACAAATGGTGTTTTACCTTCACGTAAACTAACTGATTGCTCAAATGCCTGTTCTTTTTTCCAAGCTGCTAATATCTCTGCCTCAATTGTAGGCAGATGTAAGCCATTAAATTCTGGGTATTGGTTGCTCATAAAACGCTTGTCCTAGCTGATTTTTAGGGCAGGAAGGTACGAAATTTTGGGCTATTCTGGGCTGTTTACCTCTTCCTGAGCTGGATCTATAGGCGGCTGTTGGGCTGTATCTCCGAAAAATTTACCCTGAAACACAAATAGAGCAATAACCCCAGTACTAATTGCCGCATCCGCAAAGTTGAATACGGGGCGGAAAAACTCAAATTCCTCTCCTCCCCAAATTGGAAACCAAGTAGGGAAATGGGCATCTCGTATCATTGGGAAATAGAACATGTCTACTACTTTTCCGTACAAAAATGGAGCATAACCACCGGATTTTGGGAAAAGCATTGCAACCTGTGTTGTATATGGAACACTTTGATCAAATATGATTCCGTAAAATAGGCTATCAATGAGATTACCCACTGCACCAGCAAATATTAATGCTGCACAAAATATAAAGCCATTGTGGTACTTTTTTTCAATAAAGCCTTTAATTAAAAACGATCCCCAAATTACAGCCCCCAAACGGAACAAAGTGAGGATAATTTTACCAAATCCACCGCCAAATTTTAAACCCCATGCCATTCCTTCGTTTTCTACAAAATGAAGTCTAGCCCATGATCCAATCATTGCATGCTCTTCGCCAATGAAATAATTAAGTTTAATATAAAATTTAATGGCTTGATCAATAAATATGATCAATGCGATTAATGAAATTACTTTTTTCCCGTTCATGCGATTGTTTAAAATTGTATGCAAAGATAAGTTAGTCTTGGTTTATTCCTTGTTTCCCTTTGCTAGTTTTTGTTTATTAACGAAAATTGAATACATGATAGATCCCGAGATACAAAACAGAATCACTAATAATGATAGTATCACCTGTGCGTTTTTGTCCATCCACATATTAATATAATGTTCGCCCAACATTTTTACTCCAATAAATATTAATACTATGGCAATGCCTTGCTGTAAATGTTCAAATTCATTAACAGCTCCTCTTAATAAAAAGAATAAAGACCTTAATCCTAAAACTGCAAAGATATTAGAGGTATAAATAACCATACTATTGCGGGAAATGCCCATTACAGCAGGAATTGAGTCCAACGCAAATACCAAGTCAATAGCGGCTAGTAATACCACCACAACAAATAAACTAGTATACAAAGGTTTGTTATTATGATCTCTAATTACAAATTTACCATCCCCGTCGGTTGACCCTATTGGTAATATTTTCTTTAAAAATTTATACACTTTGGATTCATGCGGGTCAAATGCATCGTCCTCGTTTGCGACAAACATTTGGTAACCAGTATAAACCAAAAAGATGCCAAAAATATATAACACCCAAGCAAATTTTGCTACCAGGGCAACACCAACAGTTATGAATATTACACGAAATACAATTGCAGCCAATATGCCAATTAACAGCACTCTTGAATAGTTTTTTTCTTTTACTTTAAATGCATCAAAAATTAATATAAAAACAAATATGTTATCTATACTTAAACTCCATTCCATTAAATAGCCGCTTAAATATTCAAGTCCAATTTTTTGACCATCCTCAATCCATAAAAAAACAAAGAAAGCCAATGCAAGCATGACCCATAAAAAAGTTTGTTTCAATGCTTGGCGCATTGTAATTACTGCACCCTTTTTGCTAAAAAATCCTAGGTCTAATATTAAGGCGCCTAAAATAACCACACCAAAAACTAGATATACTATTTGATCTGTACTCATGGGATAAAGTTAATAAAGAAATATTAGGCGGCAAACTGCGCTTTTCTGTAGCGGGACCAAATTGCATAAAATAGAAACAAGCACAACAATGGCCCAATCAACAAAAGAATTTGCCAATAAATCCTTGTATTGGCTATTTTCTCCTTGTCTAACAACCTTAACACTATGGTCTTATTCCTACTATCTAAAAGACTAGCTGGTTCATTTAGGTAGGCAATTGCATTAAGATAAAAGCTTCTATTGGCAAATTGATACTCCTCAAAAGGCAACATTCCCATTGGCAATGGTGAAGATGCACCATCTGTTGTTTTAGAAATTTTATTTGTAAGGATATCTGCGTCCGTTATAATAATTTGTTTTGAAGCAATCTGCCCCTTTGCAATAAAATCCCTGCCCGTATTTGATTTTAAACTATCTAACATTAAAGCAGACATTCTATTTGCATAGAGAGAATGAAATTCACCTTCTAATAAAACTGCAACTGGCACTTTGTGTCTATTAAAACTTGCAATATCAGCTTCATCCTTAACACTATTTAAGCTAACCAAATTAGGGGTACTAATAAAACGAGAATTGGTATCAGTACTTAATAAAATTGTTTTTTGGATTTCCTTATTTGCAAGCGTATCTATACTTGACGGAAATTGAGATAGTACCCTGTCCATATTTTGAGTAATAGACATGTTTTCGTTCCCATATAAAAAAGGATAATAGGGCCATGGCATTCTTTGAATCATTGGAGACCCGTCCGCTTGCTTGCCAATCACAATTGGCAGTTTCGCGCAGTTTAAATCCTGTACTAAATTGGAATTAATCCTTACGCCATATTTAAACAATAAGTCATCTAAACCCAATCCTCTATCAAATGCAATATAGGACCCATCTGTTTTTTGTAGACTATCATATTCGGCATATAATTTATCTATTGCCCAAATGATATTACCGCCTGACATTACAAACTGATCCAATTTTAATTTATCGGTCTCGGTAAATGGCATTGTTGGTTTTACAATAATTAGCGTTTTTATCTTACTTGCATTGGGGTACCCTTTCTTTAAATCAAATACAGATAAATGATACTGATTTTTTATAGAAACCCCCATATCATTTACTGATAAATCGATTGGTTCTCCATTCCCAATTAAGTATGTAATTTGAGGAACCGATGTTCGATTTAGCAAGTAAATAGCTTGTATAAATTTGTATTCCAACAATGCTTCTGCAGCATTAGCACTTGCCTCTAAGTCCTCGGTTGGTATGTCTTTTACGACATTATAGGGCTTAAAATATTTCTTGCCAGAACGAAGATCAATTGCATATGGTTTTTGACCTTCCACTTCTATCAATGCTCCAGGCATTAATAATTGATCTACTCTTTTATCATTATCACCACTTTGACCTTGTATACGCTCTATTGGAACTCCAAGCTTAGATAAACTGTCATAGAATTGATACAAAGCAGTGTCCTTGTACATTTTACTAGGCACTTCTAACTGCCATTGTATTTGCTTTGGATTTAATTGCTGCAACTGATTCAGTAAAGCCTCGGTTGATTGTGCGATTTTTGAATAATAAGTTGGTATATCTCCTCCTAAGTACAAATGAATTTTAACGGGCGCCCCAATCCCTTTAATAATTTCTTTTGAACTTGCACTAAGTGTATAACGATGGTCTTTAGTTAAGTCCAATTTAAACGGCAGGAAACTTGCAGAAAAATTAAGAACAAGGACTATTAAAATTAGTGCTGCATATTTTACCTTACCCTTTATTTGCTCTACCGCACCTGCTCCAAATAATATAATAATAGATATAAAATAAACAAGGTCGATAATAGAAATTAATCCCTTGCTTGCATTTTGATAATGATAAGAAAATCCAAGTTGCTGAATGTAAAGTTCAAAACCATTATTAAAAAAAGACATTGCGCTTATCCAGTCAAACCCTTTAAAAAATAACACAGACAACAAAATAGAAAAGATGAGTGCAATCAGCCCATTTTTAGTTGTGCTACTTGCGAAAATGCCAATCACAGTATACATTGCAGACAAGCATAGTAACCCAAAATAAGAACCTAATGTAGCTCCCCAATCTAGTCCACCTACCATACTTAAACTATCAAGTGCAACGGCATATATTAAAGTAGGAAGTATTGAGATTAATACAATCAAAAAGGAACCCAGGAATTTTGCTGCAACTAATTGAGTAGAGCGAACTGGAAGTGTTCTTAATAATTCATAAGTACCCTGCTTGTATTCCTCCGAAAAACTGCGCATTGTTATTGCCGGAATTAACAAAAGTAGAAACCAGGGAGCAAAGTCAAAATAAACCTGTAAAGAGGTATACCCAAAATCAAAGACATTGTAATTAGGCAACACAAATAAAAACAAGCCGTTCACCAATAGGTAAAAGCCAATGATCAAATAACCTGTTAGGCTATTAAAATATTGTGTCCACTCTTTTTTACTTATTGACCACATAGGGTTCAAAGCTACAAAAAAAATACCCCAGTTGTTACTGGAGTATTTTGTATAAATAATTAAAGTACTATAAAACTACACTGCAAAGCTTTCGCCACATCCACAGCTTCGGCTTGCATTGGGGTTATTGAAATAAAACCCTTTGCCATTTAAACCATCCGAAAAGTCTAATTCTGTATTCACTAAGTACAAGAAGCTTTTTAAATCGGTTACAATTTTAACGCCGTTGTCCTCAAACACCTGATCCATTGGTTTAATTTCATTGTCGAAATCTAACTTATAGCTAAGGCCCGAACAACCACCACCCACAACACCAACCCTTAAGAAGTATGCTGAGTCATTTGCGATTTCAGCATCTTGCATAAGTTGAACCACTTTTGCTTTTGCCTTTTCGCTTACTAAAATTGTATTTTCTGCTACTGTACTCATATTAATATCTTAGTGAATGCGCTCTTCAAATACTAATTCTTCTAAGCCATTTTTTACACGATAATCGTTGATTGCTGATTTGATAGCATCTTCCGCTAAAACTGAACAGTGAATTTTTACTGGAGGTAAATTTAATTCTTCCACTAAATCCATGTTGTCAATTTTAACTGCTTCGTCAACTGACTTTCCTTTTAACCACTCAGTAGCTAAAGAAGAAGATGCAATTGCAGAACCGCAACCGAATGTTTTGAATTTTGCATCAGTGATAATACCAGTTGCTTCGTCCACTTGAATTTGCAAACGCATTACGTCTCCGCATTCTGGTGCACCTACTAAACCAGTACCTACACTTTTAGAAGCTTTATCTAATGTACCTACATTTTTAGGATTAGAATAATGATCAATTACTTTATCTGAATATGCCATTGTTGTATGTTTTAAATGTTTTGATAATTTTTATTTCGAAAATAAATCGAATAATGAAAATGCCTTAGTGATGTGCCCATTGAATTGAATCAATATCTACACCTTCTTTGAACATCTCCCATAGTGGACTCATTTCTCTCAATTTTAAAACAGTATCTGTTACCGCTTTAATAGTGAAATCAATTTGCTCTTCGGTAGTATAACGACCTAGACCAAAACGTAATGAGCTATGTGCTAAATCATCGCCTAATCCTAATGCTTTTAAAACATAGCTAGGCTCCAAAGAAGCAGATGTACAAGCCGATCCAGAAGACAATGCGATATCTTTGTTAAAGCCCATCATTAAACCTTCACCCTCTACATATTTGAAAGAGATATTACTTACATGTGGTAAACGATGTGCTGGATTACCATTCACATAAGACTCATCTATTTGCTTTAACGCGTTCTCTAATTTATCTCTTAATTTAGAAATTCTTTCTGTGTCAGCAGCCATATCGGTTCTTGCAATTTCGGCAGCTTTACCAAAACCTACAATACCTGGAACGTTTAATGTACCACTACGCATTCCTCTTTCATGACCACCGCCGTCCATTTGTGCAGTTACTTTTACACGTGGATTTTTACGACGCACATATAAAGCACCAACACCTTTAGGGCCGTACATTTTATGTGCAGTAAATGCCATGATATCAATACCATCTGCAATAACGTCTACTGGAATTTTACCAACAGCTTGAACGCCGTCAGTAAAAAATAAAGCGCCATGCTTTTTAGCAATCGCACTAATTTCTTTTACTGGTTGCACAACACCTATTTCATTGTTAGCGTACATGATAGTAACTAAAATAGTAGTTGGTCTCATTGCTGCTTCTAATGCTTTTAAATCAACCAATCCGTCAGGTTGTACTTCCAAATAAGTTACTTCTGCTCCTAATTTTTCAAGGTGCTTGCATGTATCTAAAACAGCTTTATGCTCAGTTGTACAAGTAATAATGTGATTTCCTTTGCTTGCGTACATTTCAAATACACCCTTAATTGCTAAGTTATCACCTTCAGTAGCTCCTGAAGTAAAGATGATTTCTTTTGCATCAGCGCCAATTAATTTAGCAACTTGCTCACGAGCATAATCAACAGCTTCTTCGGCATGCCATCCAAATGAGTGGTTTCTGCTTGCTGCATTTCCGAAATTTTCGGTAAAATAAGGAATCATTGCCTCCAACACCCTTGGATCCATTGGGGTAGTTGCGTTATGATCAAGATAAATAGGTAATTTTAACATATCTGGGTTTAATTTTTTCTCAGAACACAAAAGTAAAGCTTAGCCTTGGATTATCGGGATTTCCTTAGCTTTGAACTATATTTTTTTCCCAATTCGTAAAACCAACCAAAATGGGCTATAACGTAGAACACATAGGGATTGCAGTCAAAAACTTGGAACTAAGTATTCCCCTATTCGAAAGGCTTTTGAATAGCACTTGTTATAAAACAGAATCGGTAGGTTCCGAAAGTGTGAACACTGCCTTTTTCTTAAAGGAAGGTAGTAAGATAGAGTTGTTGGAAAGCAGCGACCCAGATGGTGTAATAGCCAAGTTCATAGCTAAGAAAGGGGAAGGCATGCACCATATTGCCTTTGAAGTGCCTGATATTCAAGCCGAAATGGAGCGATTAAGGTTAGAGGGATTTACATTATTAAATGATGCCCCTAAAAAGGGAGCAGATAATAAGCTAGTTTGCTTTGTGCACCCAAAGGATAGCAACGGCGTTTTGATTGAACTTTGTCAAACAATTCAATAAGTTTCAAAATAATATTGATAGATAATTTAGACTGCACTTGACATTTTATAAAAGTAGCTTTAACCGATAATATTCAGAAGCTAAATGCCTAAAGCCTCAATCGCCTTTTGAGCTGCTATTTGACTAGCATCTTTTTTTGTAAAACCTTTTTGACTTGCTACTACTTCGCCATCAAGCACTACATTTATTGTAAATAATCTGCGGCGTCCTTCTAATTGTTCACCAGCTAAAACAAAATCAATTTGCTTGCCCTGCTTCAATGCCCACCCAATTATTTTATTTTTGATATTAATATCTATTTGTTCCAAATCATCCATAAACAAATAGGGCTGTATCATTCTTTCTACAATCCATTTTTTAGTAAAATCATATTTTTTATCTAGGTAAATGGCTCCCACCAGGGCTTCCAGCGTATTACCAAAAATTTGACTTACTCTTAACCCTCCATCCATTTTATTAAATCTGGTCATTTTGCGAAGCCCCATTTGAATCGCAATATTATTTAATTGCGCACGGTTCACCATCTTACTGCGCATTTCGGTTAAGAAACCCTCACCCTTATATGGATATTTTTTAAAAAGATAATCCGCAACAACAGTTCCAATAACTGCGTCACCTAAAAACTCTAATCGTTCATTGTTTTCAGTAGGATTGTCTCTAACTGAGCGATGATTTAGCGCTGTCTGAAATAATAAAATATTACCCGTGTGGTAACCAATTAAATGATGCAACTCCGCTTCAAAACCTGTCTTCTTAAATAAAGAAATAAATTGGTTTAGGCGGCGCTTCACTGGATTTAAATTAAGCCTTGTACTTTTTCACAATCACACAGGCATTGTGTCCACCAAAACCAAAAGTATTACTCAATGCTGCATTCACAACACGCTTTTGTGCTTTGTTAAAAGTGAAATTAAGACGATTGTCTAATTCTGGATCGTCTGTAAAATGGTTAATTGTTGGAGGAATAATATCATGTATAACCGATTGGATACATGCGATGGCTTCAATAACACCAGCTGCTCCCAAACAGTGACCTGTCATTGATTTGGTAGAACTGATATTTAAATTATAAGCATGCTCCCCAAATACTTCAGTAATTGCTTTTGCTTCTGCGATATCTCCTAACGGAGTTGAAGTTCCGTGTGTGTTGATATAATCAATTTCGGTAGCAACCATTCCTGCATCTCTTAATGCTGCATTCATAACATTTTTAGCGCCCAACCCTTCTGGATGAGGAGCTGTCAAATGATATGCATCGGCTGTTGCACCACCACCCACAACTTCACAATATATTTTAGCACCGCGTTTAATGGCGTGCTCTAATTCTTCTAATACTAAAACACCACTCGCCTCACCCATAATAAAACCATCACGATCCTTATCATAAGGACGACTTGCAGTTTTAGGATCGTCATTTCTTTCACTCATTGCTTTCATGGCATTGAAACCACCCATTCCAGCAACACCAATAACAGCTTCGGCTCCGCCTGTAATAATAATATCTGCCTTGCCTAATTTTAAATTATCCATTGCAGAAATAATTGCATTAGTACTAGAAGCACATGCACTTACTACTGCATAGTTAGGTCCTCTAAAACCATGCTTCATTGAAATTTGCCCTGCAGCAATATCCAAAATCATTTTTGGAATAAAAAAAGGATTGAATCTTGGAGTGCCATCACCATGAACAAAATTGGTAACTTCTTCGGTAAAGGTTGTTAAGCCTCCAATACCGCTTGCAAATACCACACCAACTCGGTCGTGGTCAACATTTTCTTTTGTAATTCCAGCATCTAAAACCGCTTGGTCACTTGCTACTAAAGCAATCTGAGCAAAACGATCTAGCTTTCTTGCTTCTTTGCGATCCATAAAATTCACTGGATCAAAACCTTTAATTTCACAAGCAAATCTTGTCTTAAACTTTGACGCATCAAATTGCGTTATCATATCAGCACCCGAAACTCCATTAATTAAATTATCCCAGTATTCGCCAAGATTGTTTCCTAATGGATTTAATGTACCAATACCAGTAACTACGATGCGTTTAGTCTGCATGACTTTGTTTTTTAAATTAATAATCCGCCTTTAAAGCAAAGGCTCAAAAAGGCGGATTAAAATATGCTGTGTTTAATTGGAAGCCGTGAAATAATTATTAAAATTATTTTGCGTGCTCATCGATATAAGCAACAGCTTGACCAACAGTAGTAATTGTTTCTGCTTGTTCGTCTGGGATAGAGATGTTGAATTCTTTTTCGAATTCCATAATTAATTCAACTGTGTCTAATGAATCAGCGCCCAAATCATTTGTAAATGATGCTTCGTTTGTAACTTCTGCTTCATCAACTCCTAATTTGTCAACGATGATTTTCTTAACTCTTGATGCGATGTCTGACATTGTAAATAGTTTTGTTTACGGCGCAAAAATATACTTTTTGTTAAAATACTCATATTTTATTTGCCTTTTTGTTTGCACATTTTAGCTTGTAAGCACTAATAACTGTGTTTTTGTGGTTTTTATACCCAATTTGAGCCTTTTTGGGATACTATGATTACTTATTTTGCCCGAATTAAAAACGAACAATTAGTAGTTGCTTGAGTGAAATAATCACTTTACTTGTCTTTTAAGATACCTCTTATTATATGTTGATCTTCAATACTGATCTCGGCTTTGGGAATTAAGAAAAAGCTTTTAGGTGCAAAATAGAAATGAAAGAACTCTGGGCTTTCAAAATAATGTGTCACAGTTGCCCAATCCCAACTTGCTTCTCCTAAGCTTCCTGTAAGCCTCGCAAAGGTTTCGTTAAAATCAAACTCCCAGTTTTGTTTTAATAATTCGGTCTTTTTATAAAACAAGTTTGGTAGCACGTACCAAAAAAACACCATCAATATTATCCATAGTAATGAGCCAAGCAAAAAGGGCTCCGGGCGAATTTTTTTCATAAACAATAATACCGCAGTCACAATCGCATAAATGTTTACAATAATCATCAAAGATTTAATTTCGGCCTGTTTAATGAAGTGATACCTAAGGGCTTGTAACACAGCATTTTTTTTATACGTAATAGTGTAGGACATTATTGACTTTTTACTTGAATTGGCACAAAGATACGCACCGCAAAGGTTTGCGCTGAAAATTTAATGTAATAATTGTAAAAAGCTCCCTGTAAAATAGATTCAAAAAATACAAATTGACTATATTGAGCAACGCTTTGCTTAACCAAATTTAGTTGCCATGTCATTCAAACCAAGGTTGACCTTTTCGCAAATTATCAACATGAATGTTGGTTTTTTAGGAATACAATATAGTTTCGGATTACAACAATCCGCTGTAAATCCTATTTATGATATGTTGGGCGCAAGTCCCGATCAAATACCTTTAATGAATTTGGCTGGACCCATGACTGGTTTATTAATACAACCCATTATTGGTGCTATGAGTGATAAGACCTGGTCTCCGAGATTTGGCAGAAGAAAGCCTTACTTTATGATTGGTGCTATTCTATGTAGTTTATGTTTATTCTTATACCCGTTTAGCAGTGCACTATGGATGGCCGTTGGATTACTTTGGATATTAGATGCCGCAAACAATACAGCAATGGAACCTTACCGTGCATTCATTGCCGATAAATTACCCCAAAGTCAACATGCTGCAGGATTTTTAACACAAAGTTTTTTCACAGGTCTAGGAATTACATTGGCTAATTTGTCTTTGTTCTTTTTTCAAAAGAAAATCACAGGGCATTATGGTAAACTTCCAATATGGGTTTATGCATCCTTCTTTTTAGGAACCATTTGTTCCATTGTATCTGTGGGCTGGTCAGTTTATAAGACACCAGAGATTCCTCCAACAGATGAAGCGTTACAAAAATTAAAAAGTGAAAAAATTAAAATATTTACGCCATTCATTGAAATTGGAAGCGCTATAAAAAGTATGCCGAAAGTAATGTGGCAATTGGGATTGGTTTATTTATTTCAATGGTATGCCTTGTTCTGTTATTGGCAAAACGCATCAAAGAGTATTGCATTGTCGGTTTGGAATACAACTACCTACCAAAACAATCCCGCCTATGACGAAGCTGTTGGCTGGACGGGACTTGTGAATGGCTGGTATAATGTGGTTACTTTTTTATCTGCCTTTGGTTTATTGTGGTTAGCTAAAAAAATAAGCCCAAAATTAATTCATATTATTTGTCTTGTTCTTGCTGGCGTTGGGTTATTAATATTCCCTCATATTACAGACAAGAATTTATTATTTGTCCCAATGACAGGATTCGGAATTGCCTGGGCTAGTATGATGGGGATACCTTATTTACTTGTAGTACATAAAATTCCGAAAGAAAGATACGGCGTATACATGGGTATTATTAATATGATGATTGTAATTCCAATGTTAATTCAAAATTTAAGTTTTGGATTTATTTTAAAACATTTTTTAAATAACGACCCAGGAAAAGCAATCAGTTTTGCTGGAGTATTTTTAATTATTGCATCGGTATTAACATTGTTTATTCAATCAGAGTCTGCATCGGTAGATGAAATTGAAAATGCCACAGTGGGTGCGGGACATTAATTTATTTTAATAAGTTTATTATGAAAGTATTATGTATAGGTGAGGCTTTAATTGATATGATTTGTACCGACCGCGGTACCAGTTTATCAAAGGGTCAGAATTTCTTAAAAAAGGCAGGTGGTGCACCAGCCAATGTGGCTGCCGCAATTGCTGCATTAGGCGCCAAAGTAGACATGGCTGCTAAAGTGGGTAAGGATCCATTTGGACAACACTTAATTGATTTATTGCAAGAAATGGGTGTGGATACAAAATGGGTGATTCAAGATCCTCAAAACTTTACCACTTTTGCCTTTGTCTCTTTAATGGAAGACGGAGAGCGCGATTTTTATTTTAATCGTGGAGCAGATGGTCAATTAAGTTCGGACGACTTAGCTTCCTTACAATTAAATGAATATAGTATCGTGCATTTTGGCTCAGCTACGGGTTTTTTACCAGGTCCACTACAAACAGCATACACCAACTTATTAGCAAACGCAAAAGCGAATAATTCAATAATAAGTTTTGACCCTAATTATCGTCATTTGTTATTCCAAAACAATACGCAAAGTTTTATTGACCAGTCTTGGCCATTTATTGAACAATGTCATTTCTTTAAGCTTAGTGACGAGGAAGCAATGCTTATTACAGGTTGTGATTCGGTACAACACGCAGCTGCAGCATTAAGAAAAAAATCATCGGCAATATTTGCAATCACATTAGGAAAAGAAGGCACTTTATTGTCGGTTGGCGATCATTTGGAAATGATTGGCAGCATCGCAATTACACCAGTTGATGCAACAGGTGCGGGGGATGCTTTTGTTGGCGCCGTATTGTTTCAACTTATTAATTACACACCTGCACAAGTAAATGCAATTAGCTTGGACGAATGGAGAAAAATCATTTATAATGCTAATAAAGCAGGTGCGCGCACTTGCGAATATATGGGTGCCATGGAAGCATTCAAACATTTAAATAATACAATTTTTAATTAAAATATATTTCTCCCTGTGAACTCTACTGCTTTACATGCTTTTGGAAAAGAATTACTCAAAGCAAAAAATATTGACGCCGAGAAAAAGGACAAGGCATTCGCCGAAAGATTTGATCAACATATAGATGCCATTGAATCATTGTTTGATCAAATTTATGGTGGACATCCCAAACGCAATGCAAGCTTTGATACATTGCTTGAATCTCTAATCGCAAATTACCAACAAAGGCCAAGTACTTTTTTGAAAAAAGATACTGCAAAAGAAAAGAAAGGTAATTGGTATTTGAGTAACAATATTACAGGAATGAGCTTGTATGTAGACCGTTTTGCTGGCAGCCTTAAAGGCCTTACAGATAAGCTAGACTACTTTGACGAGTTGGGTGTTAATTTTTTACACTTAATGCCTGTATTTGAAAGCCCAGAAGGTGAAAGCGATGGCGGATATGCTGTCTCCAATTTTAGAAAAGTAGACGAGCGCTTTGGAACCAACGATGATTTAAATGCGCTCATTAAAAAAATGAATGCCCAAAACATGTATCTAATGTTAGATATTGTTTTGAATCATACTTCTCATCATCATGAGTGGGCACAAAAGGCAAAAGCAGGAGATAAATATTATCAGGACTTCTTTTACTTTTATGACAATCGAGACATTCCAAATCAATTAGACCAAACCATGCCGGAGATTTTTCCTGAATCTTCTCCAGGTAGCTTTACTTACATACAAGAATGCAATAAATGGGTAATGACCGTTTTTCATCATTACCAATGGGATTTAAATTACAGCAATCCGGACGTATTAGTTGCAATGTTGGATAACGTTTTACACTATGCAAATTTGGGTGTAGATATTTTACGTATTGATGCGCCTGCATTTATATGGAAACAATTAGGCACCGCATGTCAAAACTTACCTCAAGCACATACTTTATTACGCCTCATTAAGCAATGTGTTCAAGTAGCAAGTCCAGGAATGGCATTGCTTGGTGAAGCGATAGTTGCACCCGAGGAAATTATAAAATACTTTGGAACCAACGAATACACTGCAAAAGAATGTGATGTCGCTTATAATGCAACGCAAATGGCATTGCAGTGGGATGCATTAGCTACTGGGGATACAAGAGTTATGTTGTCTGCACAACACCCAATTATGCAAAAGCCATTAGGTTGTACTTGGATTTCATATACGCGCTGTCATGATGATATTGGCTTGGGCTACGATGATTATATGATCGAACGCGCCGGATTTAATCCATATCAACATCGCACTTATTTAAAAAATTATTTTGCTGGATGGCAGGAAGGCTCAGTTTCCGCAGGTGCGCTTTTTTCTGTAAACCCAAAAACTGGTGACGCGCGTATTAGTGGCTCACTTGCATCCTTATGTGGACTAGAAAAAGCTATTGAATGGAAAAGTGAAATTGAGATTGAAAATGCTTTAAGAAAAATAATTTTAATGCAGGCCCATACTATGTTTATGGGCGGTATACCTATGTTATTTTATGGTGATGACCTAGCTTATACAAATGATTATAGTTATTTACAAGATGCCGGAAAAAGCTATGACAACCGTTGGATGCACCGACCAATTATGAACTGGGATAGAAACGAAAAAAGAAATGAAGAAGGCTCATTTGAGCATCGTATTTTTAGTCAAACAAAAAAACTAATTGCAACAAGAAATGGCTTAGATGTTATAAGCGACACCAAGAATGTAACTTGGATGACTCCACACAATATTCACGTTGCAGGATTTGTTCGTGCGAATGAAAGTAAAAAATTATACTGCTTATTTAACTATAAAAACACTGCCTCTTTTGTTACCTGGTTTGCTTTTAAGGAACATGGAGAAAGACCTTCTGTTTTACATGATCATTGGACAGGCACTGACTTTAAAGTTGGAAATAATAATGAATACTTCGTATTACCTCCCTATAGCTTTGCAATCTTAGAAGCAGTTTAATCCAAGTTTAAATAGTCATATTTCCGCTGATACATAATTAATACGTTTTTAGGTTTGAATGTCTAACTTTATGCTAGAAATTCAAACCTAAATGTATTTTATGAGAAAGATATTTTATAGCCTCTTATTAATAATAGCTACAACGAGCATTAAAGCACAAGTTTCAGGAAAACATATTGGGTCAACAGGGGTTGGTGGAGATTTGTCAATTCAAGACAATAATGGGAAAATGATTCCCATTGGCGCTCAAGAAGACACTAAAGGCAACCCTTTGTTATTGGACTATTGGACTTTTGGTACGGTGTATTTGAAAAATGGAATTAAGTTTACTGATACTGCTTTAAACTTTTCATTATTTGAAGACAAATTGTATTTTAAAAGAGATAATCAGTTTTATATTGTTGCAGGTGTAATAAGTGAATTTGTTTTAACGCCTAGTGGAGCAGCTGCTGACACAATTCCTTTTCGTTTTATAAATGGCTACCCAGCAACTTCAACAAGTAATGAAAATTCATTTTTCCAAATTCTAAATGACGGGAAAAAATATCAGTTGCTTAAATGGCAGCATAAAAAAATTAGAGACGCATATTCTTATGGCGGTAAGGCCGAGACCGAATATGTGAATCAGTTAGCGTATTATATTTATGATCGATCATCACGTAAAATGTTAACTATTGGCAGTAAAGCCAATAGTGCTAATATAAAAAATACGCTTTCCGTAGATGAATCTACATGGAAAGCGTATTCTGAAAATCACCCAGCAAATACTAAAAGCGAAAAAGCAATGATTGAATTTGCGGGTTACTTAAATTCATTATAGTTTTAGAACTTATATCCCACTCCAATGCTTATGCTATAATCAGCAAAAGCAGCATCACCTCTTGAGAATACTTTTGTGTCATTTGTTTTTAAAACATCTGGATAGCTTTGAGGACGTTCTCTTCTAACTACAAGTGGCGTATACAAGTAAAAATTAAGCTTCTTATAGCTATAGTTAGCGCCTGGCTCAATAGATAAAACGTTACCTGGTCTTCTGAACCCTGTATTGTCTCCAATTAAATCAGATGCTGGTACACACTCATATCTAGCACCCAAAGAAATTGTTAATGCGTCTTTTGTCCAGTTAGTTCCTGCTCTTAATAAATATTGATCTGGCACACTCATCACATCGGATGTGTACTTAATTGCCGAGGCTGCAGCAACACCACCTCTTGATGTACTCACTCCATTATTTCCTCTTGGATTAATTAAATAGTAAGCATTACTATATAAACTCCAAGTGTTGTTTATTGCTCTGAATCCATTTAATTCAAAGGTTACACCTAAACCGCCATCACCTGGCTGTATAGATTGATCAACTGGTCCAACTCTTGTTGTAGTTAATGAAGTATGAAATTCGTCAACTGCTTTATAATTTCCTGTTGGTAATTTTAGTCCAATACCTCCTAATAAATTTCCTTTGTTTCCTTGCTTAGGAGCAATCAGCCATCTGTATGCGGTAACTCTTGCATCACCTATTCCTTCTGAAAAAGTAGAAAATCTAGGGCTTCCTTTTACGCTACTTATATGCTCATAAAGTGAAGATCGTTCATTGAAAACCACTGGTAAATCTACACCAATACTCCATTTTTCATTAATAGTTCTAACCAATGAGATGTCTATTGTGCGGCTGTAATTACGCACATCTGTTCCATCAGCAACTCTTTGTGTGTTTTCGGTGGTTCCACTAAAATGCTTGTAAGATTTAAAATAGCGACCACTGATATTTAAATCCCATTTTGGTTCCTCCATTTTTCTTGATGCGCTATCATGCATCATTTCATGCATAGAATGCTCCATTGTGTTTAAACCGCCTACAGTTCTGATTGCTACGCATCCTTGCGCATTTACACGCGAATAAAAAGCCATTACAATTAGTAACGACAGCATATATTTTTTCATTGAGTTTTTGTTTTGTGTTGAGAGAGATGTTTTTGATTTAAGATATAAATAGTGTGTGGCTATTGTTTATCTTATTTATTTTTTCATTTTTAAATGATCCACTACCCAGCTACCTACTTTTTTACCTTGCTCCGTACTTACGATACAGGAATTATGGAAATGTAGGCCACCGTAAAATCTTGCCCAGTTATTTTCTTCTGCAGCCGCTCTAAATGATTTAAAGCTTCTGTTTGCAATGCCAAATTCTAATTCAGTAGAATCGGTGTAAGCAAAGTTATCGCCATAAACACTTGTCAAAGCTTCGGCAGCAGATGAAGAAATGGTTGAATGACCACATGTATATTCTGGGAATGCTGGAGTTTGTAATAAAGGTCTCCAGTTCATGTCAAAGTATTTATTAATAACTGTTTCTGGGCGAACTGTATTGTATTCATACTTTGCATCCCAGCAATGTATAAAGGCATCAAATAAAGCAATTGCAGTTTTGGCATACGCACATGTTGCAGTTTCAAAATCGGCTTTTGCAGTTTTATTTGCAATACCAACTACACTCATCCAGTGACCCGGAGGCGAGAATTTTTTTGAACTAAACATAATGTGACCGCTTACATTTACTTTAAAAGGATTGTCATCCCAAAAGTTTGCAATATGCTTTTGTTCGTCTGTTAAACTATCCACCGCATTTTTAACCATCATAACGTTAATGTAATATTCGCTATTCTTATCAGTTACATTAAATACAGGTGGTGCTTTAGGACGGAATTGACTTGCACTATCTAAAACCATTGTTCTAATTTCTTTCCAGTGTGGTTCTGCAGCTTGTGCATACATTGGAGGTGTTGGCACCCATCTGCCTGGCACATCTTTTACAGTGTATTTTTCAGCACTTCTTGTTTGTGCATAATTATCTTTTTTACTCCATGCAATAATTGCAGCACCTACTTTTTTTGCATAGGCCTCTGAAGCATCAATCATTTTAGATGGCATCCCTTTTGATTGCACTAATTTGTGCAAACTGTCGGTATATTCTTTCAAGCTACCTTCTGGAAAAGTAACAGCTTCACCTACCATACAATAAGCTACCAAAGACGCATAGGGAAAGTCAATATTTGCTGTATCCTGTGGCATAGGCAACTCGCTTAAACCTTTTAACTGACCTGCTAAACTCTGATATTTAGCTGGGTTGCCAGCAGCAGTAACCTCGTATCCTGCAATGGCAGCATATGCATAATTACGAGATGCAATAATTGGGCTAAAATTATTTCCCATTACTACTTGGTTTAATTCATGCACTGTACTAGCATACAAATCGGGGTTATGCGTAATTTGTTTGTACTCAGGCTTATTGTTACATGCTATAAAGCCAATTGCAATTATAGCAATAGAAAGAAATTTTTTCATTTTCAATGATTGAGAAAAGTGAGGAACTAATATTTGTTATTAGTTGCAAAAAATAAAAATATCCTGCCAACACCAATTGGCAGGATTGCTTAATAAACTAAGCAATATTTTTTGGCGGTGGCGCTTGTATAGGTAAACAAACGCTTAATAAACGCTCATCAAAACGGATACCAATTACCATTTTGCGAGGCACGAAATTTGTTAAAGACCATTTATTGTCTTGGTCAATATAGTCAAAGCTAATAAGCTTTATAGAAGACTTGTTAATTGGAACTGATTTCTTGTCTGTTAACTTCTGTTCAAAATCAGAAGCTAATTTATCAAAGCTTTCTTTTGCATTTTTAATATGCAATCTATCTTGATTGGGTAATACTCTAATTTCGACACTATCATTGTAAACCCTTCTTTCTACGTATTGATAAACTACCCCCTCAATTTCCATTTCCCCGTCCACTCTCTCAAACTTTGCATTATTGGAATAGTAAGGTAAATTAATTGGCGTCTTGATTGAAACTAATTCCGACTCATTGTAATTGTTTTCCTCAATTAAGCTAACCAAATGGTCTGACGCCTTTTGATCAAAGTAATTTGACACAATGCGGTAACCGAATCCGTTAAACAGCATTATGCCCACAAATAATATGGCGGTTATCTTTTTCAAGCAGCTTAAAATTACAAAAAATTATTGTATCGTGTATGTTTTACCCAATACTCCAGTAATCTCCATTTTCTTCCATTTATTTGGCAATTTTATGTTGGGTAATTGGACAATCCCTTTATCTGTTATGTCCAAGCCTCCAAAACCCATTAATAATGACTGGATTACGCCGCCTGCCCCAGTTGAGAAATAGGGATTGGTTCCGCCCTTGGTTTCTGCAATTACCCTAAACGGAGGGTTTAAATTTGGAGTATAGGCGTCTACAAAAAAATGATAGGCTTTTTCGGGCTCTCCCAACCTTGCATACAATAATGCAAAATTAGCCTGCGTCATAGCAGGGGTGCCCTGGTTTGGAACCCTTTTTGAATAATATTCTAAATCCTTTCTAATCTGTGATTTGTCTGTAATTGATTTTAAAGGATATGCCAATAAGGTTACATCGGCTTGTTTAATGCCTTCTCCATTGTAAGTAGCATGTTCTCTTGTTACACCAACTGCTTCTCCTTCCTTGTCCGGCATTGTTAAAATTGGAATATTTTTTGCGACATAATCCCAGTCTGGATTTACTTTAAGTCCTAATAAGTTTGCTGCTTTAATTGCAGCTTGTAAATTAGTAATTGCTGCGGCATTGGTAAACGCATTATTGTCTACATTCTCGGCCCACTCGTCTGCTGCTACCACATTATTGATTTCAAAATGTCCTGGACTTTTTCTTTCTACTCTAGATGCCCAAAAATCGGCTGTCTCTTTTATCAAAGGCCACCCCGTTGTCTTTAACCATTCTTTATCCTGTGTAACACAATAATAATTCCAAGCAGCAAATGCCACGTCTGCTGTTATATGATGTTCAAAAGGACCACTTAACGCCCATACTGGTGTTTCTTCAACACCCGTTCCTGCACTCTCCCATGGGAACATAGCACCTTTAAATCCATGATTAAATGCATTTCGTCTTGCAGCCTCTAAACGATCAAATCTATATTGTATCATGGACTTTGCCATTTCAGGATGCAACACTAATAATGCTGGATACATCCAAAGTTCAGTATCCCAAAACACATGACCATTGTATCCCAAGCCAGATAATCCCATTGGAGAAGGACTTAAATTAGACTCCGCTCTTACAAAAGAATATAAGTGATACAACATACTATGAACGTCTTGTTGTGCTTGATCGTCGCCTGTAATTTGTATGTCACTTTTCCAAAGTTCGTCCCATGCTTTTTGATGATGTTCAATTAAACGATCACGTCCTTCTAGCTTTGCAAAAATGGTCATTCGCTCTGCTTCATTTAATGGATCGTCATGATGTGCTGATGTTACCGAACTACCTGCAATAGAAAAACGATAGCTAGTTCCTGCTTTTAATTTTTTTGCAAACTTCATTAAGTGCATATTGTTATCCCACATTTCATGTATAACTCTTGGTTCGGCACCATGTGTTTCACTAAATAAAAAAGTATTAGATGCACACATCAATAATTTTCCTGTTGGACTTTTGGCAGAAGATGTAAGTAAACTAATTACCACATGTGGTCTATCTATTTCATTGTAATAATTTTGCACATCCTTTAATGCATCCGGCGCTTCCATTACACTTGCTGCTCCAAGATCAATATCCTTTTTAGCGATAACTTCAACATCCATTAAGACAGTAAACGGCATTTGCCTTAATGCATAATAAGTATAAGTTACTTTTGCCTTATCTCCCATATCAAAGCTGGAAGTAAAGCTGGCATTTTTCATGTCTAATTTTTGAACAAAATTTTGTGTATTATTAGAATTAATTTGTTCTCCATTTATACTTACCTGCATGTTAAGTAAATTAAAACTACGCAAGAAATTGCTTACCCTGCCACGACCATATAAATCATATGCGCCTGCCAACACCACATCTTTTACTTTAAATGGCTCTTGTGCCGAGACAATGCCTACCATACCATTGGCAACTGTAATCCCATAATAGTTTTTAGAATCCCAATTTTTAGCTTCAAGCTGCCATGGGCTAATAACCTGTGCCTGTATATTGGAAAAAAATATCAAAACTAAACTGCCTAATAAAAGCTTTCTCATATGGAATAATTTGAGAAAGTAATTTACAAATTAATTAAGATATCCGCAGATAAAAAACTACTTAACAGGTTTATTGATTTGAATAACTCTTAAGCTATCCGCATTCATGGCTAATACAAAATTTTGAGAGGCTCCAATTTTTATAGGGCTTATTCTGCGTACCTGCCCTTTTATCGTAAGTCCATTAAATGGTACTGCTTCAAATTTACCTTTCCCTTTATTTAATAACACAGTGCCATAGTCGGCATCGTATCTGCCCATTTGAACATTGTTATCATAAAAATTTCCCATCATTAAAATGTCAGGAAGTCCGTCTCCATTGGCATCACAAACAGATGCAGTTTTATAAGCAGTCATTTGCGCTTCCCAAGGCAAATCAATTTCTGTAAAATTACCTTTGCCATCATTTATAAAAACAGAGTTTGCAAAATGATAAGCTTCGTAAATGGTTGACGAACTCAACTTTGCTTTAGAAAAAATATCTTCTAACTTAGCTTTAGCAAAGTCCTCTGCATATAAAAACTTTTTCTTTATAAGTGGGATTTGTCTTTGGATCTCATCCTTATTAGCAAAAGGAATTTCTTTCCCTTGTAAATAAAAACTAACTATTTGCTCCTTTGTTCCATTGTCGTCAAAATCATTATAATACATTCTTATCGGCGCTTCCTTGCTTGCTTTTAACCTTGTATTTAAACCCAAATTACCTGCAATTAAATCTAAATCGCCGTCACCATCAACATCTACGGCTAAAGTGAAATTCCACCAACCTGGCAAATTAGTAACAGTGCCTTTTGACCAATTGTTTAGTTTAGGATACACAATATCAATTCCGCCCCATTGATGTGTTAATACCAATTCCTTTGTTCCATCATGATTTATATCCGCTTGAATTGCATTTGTAATCATTCCAATCTTACTTAAAAACGGAGCCACTTTTTCGGTCATGTCTGTAAAATGTCCATCGCCTTTATTGTATAAAATATAGGAATCTGGCGCAAGCCCATATTGCATAGATACCGTATTGCTTGTGATAAATAAATCAGGATATCCGTCATTATTAAAATCAGATGCAATTATAGAAGAAGCTTGGTTGTAAACAGGAATTGCATTTTCCAACTTTTTTAAATGTCCAGCTCCGTCATTTAAATAAACCCTAGACTGCATGAACTGGTCTTTACCAAAATATTCATTACCGCCTGTGCCTACAATTAAATCCAAGTGCCCGTCTTTATTTACATCAGACCAAACAGCATCAACGTCCTCATAATTACTATCTAAAGCTAATGCTGGTTGTTCAAGTTTAATAAACTTGCCGTTTTTTTGTTGCAAATAAGTAGCACTTTTATAACCTCTTGCCGATCCTATAAAAATATCTTCCAATGCATCATGATTTATATCTGCAATACATAAAGCAGGGCCTTCGGTTGAATTCATTTGCGGGATTAATTGTTCACGATTAAATTCTTGGAACACATTCTCCTTGTGCAGATATTTAATATCAGTTGATGCAGTAATATCAGTCATCGGATACCCTTTTACCGGCCAATGATTATTGATAACATTATAATTAAACTGAGGTAGCCCTTTTTGATAAGTATATTTAACTGACTTATTAATGCAATTATTAAAATTGATACGCTGAAAACTATTGTCAGGCCAAATCAAAAAAGCGCTATCCACTTTTGTATTTTTTAAACCAACCAACAATGGCACTTCCATACTAGATAAAAATCCCTTGACTGGGTATTTTTCATAAGTCCTTACTTGATTAGGTGTGAATAAAATTACCTTTGCACCCAATGCATTAATGTTTTTATCAGACCCCTTTAACTCAATAGATACATATTTATTAGAAGTATCCTTATTGGCCTTATTCTCGTAAATAAAAGACTTGTCATTTACATTATTAACTACCAAGTCCAAATCTCCGTCATTATCCAAATCGGCATATGCTGCGCCGTTAGAGTAAGAATTGGGATTATTTATAATTGCTTTTTCTTTGTCAGCAAATGAAAGGTTTCCTTTATTTAAATAGAATTGATTTGGAATTTTTATTTCTGGAAAACGATCAATCAAAGCCATATCCTTCTCACCCATTTTATTGTCTCTGATTTTTTCTTGGATTTCTTGATTAGATACATAATTCACATAATCCATATCATTCATTCGCTTAGGTATGCCATTCGCAATAAATATATCTTTGTATCCATCATTATCAAAATCCATCATTAAAGTAGACCAAGACCAATCGGTTGCGAATATGCCAGAATACATTCCTACTTCGCTAAAATGTCCATTGCGACGGTTCCATTGCAAATTGTTTCTTGTAACCTGAACACCATACCCAACCGATATTTTATATTTATAGGTATCATAATCGTCTTCCCCCAATGACCTCTTTAAGATATAAGGATCCTTAGGCAACATGTCCATTGAAATAATTTCAGGGAATCCATCGTTATTTAAATCAGCCGCATCAACTCCCATGGAATACTGACTAGTATGCATCATCCTCTGTTCTTGCTCTTCGGAAAAGCTGCCATTCTTTTGGTTAATATATAAATAATCATTCTCATGGAAATCATTGCCAACATATATATCAGGATACCCATCCAAGTTTAAGTCACTCACAACCACTCCTAATCCGTAACTAATTTTACTGCTATTTATTTTTGTAAGCTTTGTTACATCTTCAAATTTCCCATTATTATTTTTGAAAATACGGTCCCCAGAAACTAAATCATAAGTGCCTAAGAAATTTTGCCTAGGAGCAAATGTTCCATTTTGATGTACAGAATGATTTAATAAAAAAACATCTAAGTCTCCATCTCCATCATAATCAAAGAATGTGGCCTGTGTACTGAAACCAGAGAAGTCCAAACCATATGCAGCAGCTTCGTCTTTGTAATAAGGAACACCATTACGAATACCTTGACAAATTAAAAATTGGTTTTTGCTTTTGAATTTTTCAAAATTGCCTAATCTGCAAATATAAATATCCAATAAACCATCATTATTGATGTCTACAACAGACACTCCTGTGTTCCAAGAAGAATCTTGGGGTATTTGAGCAGCTTTAGTTACGTTTTCAAATTGCAACCCGCCCTTATTAATATACAGTTGATTCTCTCCTTCGTTAGAAGCAAAAAAAATGTCAATTTTCCCGTCGTTATTAAAGTCACCAGTGCCAACCCCTGCACCATTATAATAATACATATAATGAAACATATTAAAATCGGCTGTGGGCTTTAACTTGTTTTCAAATTGGATACCCGTTTTAGTCGCATCCAACATTTCAAATAAGGGCTGTTCTTTTTGACTTGAATTACATTGAACAGATAAAATAATGGTGAAACCTATCCATAAAAACAGATTGTAGAATTTAGATATAGACAAGGTTTGGCTCATTTATTTTGCAATAATTTATTTGTTAAAAGTAAAGAATTTATAGCCATAAATACATTCCCATGCTGTATTTTTACAGATAAATAAACCTGCGATGAAATACCTTAAAATAGCAATCGTTTTGATTGTATTATCTACAATAAGCTTTTTCTATTTGTACATCCCTTCTACGATAAAAGTGTCTACTTTTAAACTTAGTGCTTCACATGAGTTGAGCGTTTTAAGGCTAATAAATGACCAAAAGAAACTAGTTGAAAGTATGTCGACATATTATGATAGTAATGCTCATAACATCAATGTTAATGGCATTCAGTTTACAGTAAGTGCCGCATTGTCCAACTTGGTGCAAATTGACATTATTTCTAAAGACATAAAAACTAAGAGCTATATATCAGTAAACAGTTTAAATAGAGACAGCGCAGCAATCAATTGGTTTTTTGAGATCCCAACAACTTTCAATCCATTAAAAAGATTAAGTGATTATCAGGAAGCAATAAAAATTAAAAAAGCCACAGAGCAGTTATTAATTTCCATTAATAATTATGTAGAGCATCCGATTAATGTTTATGGATATGACATAAAGGAAGTTACATTGTCTGACACTTTGCTGATTACAACCAAATTTATCAGTAAACAACTTCCAACAAATACGCAAGTTTACAACGCCGTTGATGGTTTAAATAAATACTTGGGCAGCTTTAACCGCAAGCGTTTAAACAACCCAATGGTTACTGTTTTAGAAAATCCAACCAACGACTACACAATAATGGTTGGCATTTCAATTGACGGAGAAGTTAAAGAAACGGATAACTACAGAATTAAAAGAATGCCTGTTAATGGAAAAATGTTTGTTGCGGATATTAAAGGAGGATTTTCAAATATTCAAAATGGATATAGCGCGCTTAAAACATATTTATTAGATGCTAAACGACCTTCCCCTGCAGTTCCTTTTGAACTATTATTAAACGATCGCAGAAAGGTTGCAGATAGTAGTCAATGGTTAACTAGAATATACTACCCAGTAATGTAATTAAGGATTCAACTTGAAAAGTAAAGGAATCATGTCATTTTGCAGGAATAACAAATTGGCTTGATGCTGATAATTTACTTTCTTAATATCCCTTACCATCCCTGTTAAATTCAATCCTGTTTTATTGGATGAAAGAGGCTCAAATCCACCCTTCCCATCCCCAAGCAATATTTGACCCTGGCTTGCATCCAGTCTGCCTAATTGCGGCTGAAAATTAAATTCATTGCCACCTATAATTAAATCCGCATTCCCATCTTTGTTAATATCCAAGCTTAGTATGGCATTAACACTTGAAAACTGTACAAGTGCTGGCAATTCTTTTATTTCATATTGGCCATTTCCTTTATTGATTGCAATAACTGATGAACCAAAATTCACTTCCTTAACTGTAGCTTTTGCAAATACTTCCTTACTAAATAAATCGTTGATTGATTTTTTGGCATACTCCTGATGATGCAATGAATTCTTTTTTAAAGAAGGAATCTGATCCTGCAAATCGCGTTTCATGAATACAGGAACATCTTTATTATCAAAAGTCTTGGTCATTATTTTATCAATACTGCCATTGCCATCAAAATCTGAAACAAATAATTTAATGGGTGTAGTTTTTGTTGGATGTAAATTAAAGTTTTGACCTATATTTCCCAATATCAAATCTTGCTTGCCATCATTATTTACATCTACCGATGCTATTGCTGTCCACCAACCATTGTACTGATTTAAATTAGATTTAATCTCATTAAAGCCTCCATTTTTGTATTTGAATATATGTGGACTCATCCATTCGCCTACAATCACTAACTCTTTGTCCTTGTCACCATCCATATCTGACAACACTGCACTTCGGACCATTCCAATGGTATTTAATCCACCCAGTTTATTTGAAGGCATGTCCGAAAAATGTCCCTTTCCGTCATTTGTAAACAAATGAGACTGAGGTGTTAACCCATACCCTTTCGTCACACAGGAAGCGCCAACAAACAAATCCAAATCTCCATCCTTATCAAAATCATTCCAAACAATGGCACCAATATTATCTTGGTTTAATGGAAAAGCAGTTGTTGAAATTTTAAAGTTACCCTTACCGTCATTTATAAATAATCTTAATTGTAATTCTCTGGAAGCAGCACTTGCATTGTTACCGCCAGATGCTACAAATAAATCCAAGTCTCCATCTGCATCTACATCAATCAAAGCTGTTTCGGTGTCTTCGAAACTTGAAAACATTTTCAAATCCGGGATTCCCTTTTTTTGGAATCCCGCACCTTTTTGCAAATACAATTGTCCAAGTTGTTCACTTGTTCCCGCAATAAATATATCGTCAAGACCATCTCCATTCACGTCTCCTACTGCTGCTTTAGGACCAGCATGCGAAAGCATTTCAGGAATACCGCGTTCTGCATAAAAGTCGGTATAATCAGGTTGCTTGTGTTTATCAAAAGCAATTGGTTGCTTTGTCAAAATTGGTAATTCAATACTTGTTTTTGCCATTGGCTTATTTGCAAAAACTGAGGCTTCCCCTTTCATTGGCTGATGAAGTATATTTACAGCATCAGTTTTTAATGGCATACTAATTTTTTGATACGTATTATTTGGCCAGTAAACAATCAATGAATCAATTTTAGTCTTTGCGCCAAGCCCCATTATTAATTTATAATCTACCGAAGACTGAAACCCTCGGCTAGGTATTAACTCTCTACTAATTGTTTGATCACCCACATAAGCCACTAATTTTGTCCCAATGCCAAATTTATTATTTTCAGATCCCTCAATTTTAAATGAGATAAAATGATTTAGTCTTTTCTCTACTGTTAAATTCTTATAGATTAATGCAGGTTCATTTACGTTATTAATTACTAAATCCAAATCCCCGTCTCCATCTAAATCGGCATAAGCAGCTCCGTTTGAAAATGAATTCTGCGTAAAGCCCCAGTCTAAAGACTTGTCTTCAAATTTTAAATTCCCTTTATTGTGGAACATTTTATTAGGCACCGCAATGGATGGTATTTTACTTACTAAGTCAGTTAAATTTTTTCGGCCAGTTTGAATCATTTTTTCTTTTATCTCATTGGCATCAAAATCTAAAAAATCCTGATTGGTTAAATCTCTATAAATCCCATTGCAAATATAAATATCGTTATTGCCGTCATTATCTGCATCAAACATTAAAGCACCCCAACTCCATTCAGATGCATTTACACCACTGTAATTTGAGATATCAATAAACTTGTTCTGTTTAGTATTAAGTTGCAAAGTGTTCTGCAAAAACTGATGATGGAAGTCGTTTCTTTCCTTTAATCTGTATTGATCTATATCATCAAAACTTAGAGTTGTTTTTAGACGATAATCATCTGCAGGCAACATATCGGTTGTGAAAATATCGGGATAGCCGTCATTATTAATATCGCCAATGTCCGCACCCATGGAAGCAAAACTGGTATGTGACAACAACGTATCTAACTGGTCTTTAAATGTGCCATCCTTTTGATTAATATACAAGTAGTCTCTTTCAAAAAAATCATTGGAGACATAAATATCAGGATAATGGTCGCCATTAATATCGCCAATTGAAATACCTAAGCCAAAACTCATTAATGTGCCATGTATTCCCGCTTGCTTGGTTACTTCCTCAAAATGACCATTGTTATTTTGATATAAATGATCCCCACCACCTTTCATATTCATTGGAACTGCCCAATCCTTAGCTAATAAATCACGTTGTTTGGGATAACCCAAGCTATTTACAGGTATAGGACTATTGTTGATTAAAAAGCAATCTAAGTCCCCATCCATATCGTAGTCAAAGAAAGTTGCCTGAGTTGTATAACCCGTATCCGCTAATCCATATTCTGCTGCTTTGTCTGTAAATGTCAAATCGTGATTATTAATAAACAGCTGATTCGCCCTTACCTGCTCATTGTCCATACTGCCTGCATTAGATACATAAATATCCAACCAGCCATCATTGTTAATATCTACAAATACAACCCCTGTACTAAACTGTTTCTTATTTACAAAGCCCGCCTTTGTAGAAATATCTTCAAACTTAAATCCACCTTTGTTTAAAAATAATTTGTTTGCTCCCTGATTCGCTGTAAAAAAAACATCTGGTAATCCGTCATTGTTAATATCGCCAACTGCAACGCCGCCACCATTATAAAAATTCCTGTAGTTTAAAATATTTATCGTGTCATTGTCTACAACTTTGTTGTTAAAATTGATGCCTGAATTTTCTACCAACTCAAATAAGGCCTCCGGTTTTTTTGATGTACCACAGGCAACTGCAAATAGCGCTGCAGCTGCAACTAAGTATTTTGAGAATAACCTATTTTTTGTGTATGACATGCTTGCCCTTAATTAATTCAATTGATATAGTAATGGGAAGTCGTTGTTTTGTAAAAATATAAAGTGATCCTTCCCTAGTCTATTTATTTTTTTAATATCTCTCATCTGACCTTTCAATAGTATACCTGACTGTGCAGGATCTAAAACCTCAAATTGCATATTTTGCTTTTGTAATAAAACATCTACAAAACTGGCATCTAATCTTTCATATTGTGGCTGATAGTCAAAATGATTGCCTCCCAAAATCAAGTCTAACTTTCCATCGTTATTTAAATCCGAAACTTGAATTGCATTAATACTGCTTAATTGCGTCATTGCTGGTAATGGCATTATTTCAAACTGTCCGCCGCCTTTATTAATTGCAATGATAGAACTTGGGAAATCGAACGTTTTAACAATTGCAGTTTTAATATCTTCAGCAGAAAAGATTTCTTGAACAGACTTATTAGCATAGTCAATATGCTTTAGGTTATGTTTCTTAATAGCTGGTACCATTTCTTCTAATTCTCTCTTCACTACCACTGGCTTATCTTTTCCATCCACAGTATAAGTAACTACTTTGTCTTTAATGCCATTCTTGTCAAAATCATTGACAAATAATTTTGCTGGCTTTTCTTTGGTTGGTTGTAGATAAAAGTTTTCTCCAATATTTCCTATAATTAAATCCATTTTCCCGTCCTTATTAATATCAGCAACTTGTATAGTCTGCCACCATCCATTTAGTTCATTCAAATTAGATTTAAGCTCGCTAAATTGCCCATTGGAATTTTTGAAAATATGAGGAGCCATCCATTCGCCAACAACTATTAATTCTTTTTGATTGTCTCCATCAATATCTACCCAACTAGCATCTGTTAACATACCAATGGTTGCAAGTGCAGGCGCTATACGCGCAGTTATATCTGTATAATGCCCTTTGCCATCGTTTTGCAACAAGTAGCTTGTAGGGTTCATGCCATACACAAAAGGATAATTCCTTGACCCTACAAATAAATCTACGAAACCGTCATGGTTAAAATCATAAGGAGCTATTACAGAAACATTCATTGATACATTAGGAAATGCAGTAGCGTCAATGGTGAAATTGCCTTTGCCATCATTTTTAAATAAACGCACCTGCAACTCTCTTGTATTAATTTCGTTATTATTTCCACCAGGCCCAATTATCAAATCTAAGTCGCCATCATTATCTACGTCAACTAATTGAATCGCGACATCCTCAAAACTTTTAAATGCCTCAAATGCCGGCTGTGGCTTAAGGGTAAATTTGCCAGCCTTATCCTGCAAGTATAATTGACCTGGATGCTCAGGAGTGCCTCCAATAAATATATCATCTAGCTTATCCCCATTCACATCACCAATCGCAGCCTTAGGGCCTTCTTTCGATAACATTTCTGGCACACCTCTTTCTGCATAAAAATCAATCACATCGTTTTCGGTATGCTTCAAGAAACTTGTTTCAATTTTAGTTAACAATGGCTTAATCGTCAACGCTATACCTTCAAATTTTTTACCATCTACTGGCTGACTAATATGGTGAACTTTATTAATTGCAGGAGCTATAACAGTAGACATGATTCTGTTTGGCCAAATAATAACCATTGAATCTATTTTACTAGCGGTTCCAATTCCAATTACTTGTTTATAATCCACCGAAGACTGAAAACCTCTGCTAGGTATTACTTCCTTAGTTAATACTTCCTTGCCAATATGTAATTGTATTTTACTTCCTACTGCAAATGTATTTTGTCCAGCCCCCTTTAAATTAATGCCAATATAATTGTTGTGATTAAGCTCTCTTGAATTATTCTTATAAATAAAACTTGGCTGATTTTCATTATTGATAATTAAATCCAAATCGCCATCATTGTCTAAGTCGCCATAAGCAGCTCCATTTGAAAAAGTATTTTGACTAAGACCCCACTTATTTCCTATATCTGTAAATTTTAAATTATGTTCGTTTTTGTACACCTTATTTGGGATAGGTGTTTTTGGTATTTGCTTTAACACCTGGTCAACTTCATCTTTTCTGCCAGTCAATATCATTTTTTGAATTACATCATTTGCAAAAAAGTTCATGAAATCCAAATCAGTAACATCATGATTTACACCATTACAAGCCAAGATATCATTCCATCCATCGTTGTCCATGTCAAACATTAATGCGCCCCAACTCCAATCTGAAGCTGACACACCCGAGAAATTACCAATATCCTTGAAATTTCCAGAAGGCGAATTTAGCTGCAAGCAATTTTTTACATAATGATAATAGAAGCCTGCACTTATTTTTCTATTAAACATATCTATATCATCAAATGCGCCAGTTGTTTTAATTCTGAAATCAGATAGTGGTAACATGTCCGTTGTAAAAATATCACTGTAGCCATCGTTGTTGACATCTGCAATGTCTGCACCCATGGAAGAAAAACTAGTGTGCTGCATTTTCTCTTCCAACACGTCTTTAAACTTCCCGTTTTTTTGATTGATGTACAAGTAGTCTCTTTCATAAGAATCATTAGCGACATACACATCTGGATAACCGTCATTATTTATATCCCCCACAGAAACACCCATACCAAAACTCAATAAAGTTCCATGTATTCCAGCGTCCTGAGTTACTTCGGTAAAATGCCCGTTGTCATTTCTAAATAAATGATCTCCTCCTCCCTTTAAAAAGTCACCAACTGGCCATTTGCTTTCTAACAAATCTCTTTTGTTTGAAAACTCTAATTGATTTACAGGAATTGGACTATTGTTAATCATAAAGCAATCTAAATCCCCGTCCATATCATAGTCAAAAAATGAAACCTGAGTGGTATACGCTTTAATATCTAATCCATATGCCGAAGCAGACTCGGTGAATGTGCCATTATGATTATTAATATAAAGCTTGTTTTTGCGATTACCTGTAGGCATGTGGCCCGAACTGCAAACGTATATATCCAACCAGCCATCGGCATTAATGTCGGCCATTACAACACCTGTATTCCAAATGTCGTCTACTATTATGCCCGCTTTATTAGAAATATCTTCAAACTGAAAATTCCCCTTGTTTAAATACAATTTATTAGCGCCAGTATTGGATGTTAAAAACACATCGGCTAGGCCATCATTATTAATATCTCCTATTGCAACTCCACCGCCATTATAAAAATTACGAAATAAAAAGCTGTTTTCTTTTTTGCCATCTTCCACCTGATTTACAAAATCAATTCCTGTTTTTTCCATTAATTCAAATAATGGTTTTTCCTTTTTCAAGCCACAACTTGAAGCAAAAAATAAAACTAAAAGTAGACTTTGTATGTAGCAATTTTTCATGGACAATATAAAAAAAAAAGAAGAGGCCAATTTTCATTGGCCTCTTCAAAATTAGATATTTAAATTGTAATAATTACAACTAGTATCCAGGATTTTGATGCAAGTTAGGGTTCGCCGCTAATGATTGATTAGGGATAGGGAACACTAAATATTTAGCATCATCTGTAGGCTTATATTGCCATGGTTTCAAGAATACACCGAAACGAATTAAGTCAGTTCTTCTTTGAGCTTCCCAATAGAACTCTCTACCTCTTTCAGCCAACAAAGTTGTTGGATCAACAGGGTTACTAGGGTTAGCTAATGCCATAGAAGTTACTGTAGCTGCTTTTCTAGCAGTTCTTAATTGATTGATCAATGTTAAAGCACCAGCGTTATCTGGAGAACCAGCACGCATTTTAGCTTCAGCAACCATTAATAAAACGTCCGCATAACGGAAGATTACAATGTCATTACCTGAAGGACCACCGTATGAAGAAGCGCCGTTTGAAAAGTCAGGAGTGTATTTAATAACACGGATACCTGTTACTTCCAAATTAGCACCAGTCTCTTTCATATCAGATGCGATAGTTGGATCAAATGCTAAAGGAGCATTTTTTCTGTCTTTTTCAGCAACACCAGCTTCGTTATATTGTTGACCAATTAAGAAACCTGGTTTGATACCTGATTGTGGAGTAGACTTCCAGCTAAAGCGACCACCAATACGGCTATCAACAGCAGTATCAGCATATTTACCTGAAGTGTTACCAGCTTTAAATTGAGTTACACCCACCATTGCAGTTGTAGCACCAAAGCTGTTGTAGAAATCTCCTAAAGTAGAGAAACCATTCCAACCTGCGTTAGGGTTATTTGGTGTGTATGAATTGTAGTGTAAAGTTTTAGCCCAAGTACCATTTACACCGCTATTATTAGCATTAACACCAGTAGTGTTAACATAAGTAAAGATGTTCTCAGTAGAAGAACCATTGTCTACATCAAAGTTGCTAAAGTATTCAGTAGCTAAAGAGTATTTACCTGCAGCGATAATTGAATTACCGATAGAGATTACTTTTTGCATATCTGCATCAGCGAAAGATGGAGCAGCTCTGTTAGACCAAGCACCTTTATTCAAATAACATTTCATTAATAAAACGTTACCAGAAGTTTGGTTGGCTTTATCAGCAGCAGAAGTTGCTGGTAAGCTAGGGATAATTGCAGTTAACTCAGAGATGATAAAATCAGCACCTGCAGCACCTGCATATACTTGTGGCGCATTCAATAAGTTATCACCTGGATTTCTTACTGGAAATTGACCATACAAGTCTAATAATTGAAACAATGATAACGCACGGATAAATCTAGCTTCAGCTGCTTGTTGAGCGTTTGGACTAAATGCTAATACGTTAGTTGCATCAAAGTTAATTTTATTTAAAGCGTTGTAAACGTTTAACACTTGGCTATGGTTAGCATCCCAACCATGGCTGTGTACAACACGCCAAACACCGTTATCATCCCAGTCACCACCTCTTGTAGGTACTAATGACTCGTCAGTTGTATTTTCTTGTAAAGAGAAAATCAAATCTTGTGCAGTGAATGGTCCGCCTATATCAGTATAAGCAGCTTGCAATAGCAAGCCTACACCGGCACTACCCAATGCATTAGCAGTTTGAGTATTAGTCAAAGTGCTATTCAAATGCTCGTCTAGTTTAGTACAACCAACTGCTGTAACTAATACTAATCCAAACACTTTTAATTTAAATGACTTTATCATAAATTATAGTTTTATTAATTAGATTATAAAGAAAAGTTTACACCAGCTGAGAATGTTCTAGCAGTTGGGTAAGGCAAGTACTCAATTGATCTTGAAGGATAATTGTTACTTCCTTTGTCGATATTAACCTCAGGATCGAATCCAGAGAACTTAGTGAATACTAACAAGTTGTTTCCAGAAACAAACGCATTCAAGTTTTTGATATACTTACCGTAGTTACCAAAGTGGTAAGATACAGAAGCATTTCTCAATTTGAAGAAATCACCGCTTTCTAAGAATCTAGAGTTAGCAGCAACTGGGCTTGAAACTCTTTCAGCAGAATTGTAAGCAGATAAGCTTATGTTTCTACCGTTAGCAATACCTGCGATGTTAGTTACACTTGTTGCAGTGTTATTATATACAGAGTAACCTGCAGATCCACCACCGTTAACAACGAAAGTGAATTTTTTATAATTAACTGTTGTGCTAATACCGAAAGTAGTAGTTGGGTTTGGATTTCCAGCCATAGAAGGGTTGTCAGCAAACAATTGGTTACCATTCGCATCAAATCCTAAGAATTTCTTCAAATAGAATTCGTTGATTGGTTGATTGTTTGTGATAACTTGACCTAATGTACCAGATACACCTTGACCATCGATACTACCAGTTAAGATTTGAATATCTTGACCGTTTTGAGTAAACTTAGTTAACATGTTTTTGTTGAATGCTACGTAACCGTTAACATCCCATGTTAAATCTTTCTTAGTTAACAAATTAGCGCCTAATGTAAATTCAACACCAGTGTTGTTTAATTGAGCGTTTGGCAAGTTGATAAAGTAGATAGAAGCTGGGGCTGGTTGAATAGCTGTAGATTGGAACAAGATGTTTGAAGTATTCTTGTTGTACCAATCAATAGCACCATAGATTTTACCATTCTTAGTAGAGAATTCAAGACCTAAATCAATTGATCTAGACTCTTCCCATTTAAGACTTGGGTTAGCTACGTTAACTTGACCAGCATTGTTAAATGAACCGAAATAGAATTGCTCTTGAGATGCACCAGCTGGGAACTCTTGGTTACCAGTAATACCATAAGAAGCTCTGAAAGCTAAGTTAGAGAAGTATTTATTTGCTTTCATGAAGTTCTCGTTAATGATAGCCCATTTAGCACCAACTGAAGGGAAGTAAGCATATTTGTTGTTAGAACCAAATTTGCTAGATCCATCAGCTCTTAAAGTACCAGTTAAGTAGTACTTATCTGATTGGTTCAATTGAACACGACCAAAATAAGACTGTAACTCAGTTGTTGGAGAAACATAAGTGCCTGGAGTATTCATTGTCTTAGCATTAGCAAAAGTACTAGTGTAAGGTAATGTTAACTTGTTCGCATCTAAGTTTGTATTAAAAGTATTGCCTGAGAAAGAATTGTTTGAATAATCTGATTTCCAGTATTCAAAACCCGCTAAGGCGTCTAAGTTTAAATTAGTAGTGATATCTTTTTTGTAGTCTAGAGTATGTGTAACTGTTTGAGAAGTTAAAGCTGCATTAGAAATAGCAGCTGTACCTTGTCCAGAAACACCACTGATTCCTTGTAAGAAACCATATACGTTTGTATTTCTAGAGCCATTTGAACTATTAACAGCATACAATAAACGATACTCTAAATTTTCAGAAATTTTATAAGCAGCACGGATATTCGCTAATACTGAATTTACTCCAACTTTATCATCAGTAGCTTTTAACATCGCTAATGGGTTTCCAGAACCGTTTGTTGGGTAGATAAAGTTACCAGTTGCATCAGTTAATTTTTGAGTTGGGTTCCATTGTAAAATAGAACTGATGATATTACCTTGAGAACCTGCGTTATTAGAGAAAGGAATTACATTCTCAGAAGTATGTCCGTAAGTTAAGCCAAAGCCTAAAGTCAAACGCTTGTCTAAGAATTTGTATGTTCCACCAAAGTTAGCTACATACTTATCTAATGTAGAACCTTTAATAGTTCCATTAGTAGAAGAACCGTTGAATGAAGCACGGAATTTACCGTTGTCATTACCACCGCTTAAAGCTAAATTGTAGTTTTGAGAAAGGTTGTTGTTCATCAATTCTTTCATTGCGTTCACATTAGAACCGAAATCTTGATTTGCAACATTGTACTTAGTCAATCCTTTTACGAAAGTAGAAGCGTTTAATACATCATAGTTTTTCATTAAACCAGCATTAGCACTGATGCTAGTACCAAATTCTAATTTAGTTCCAGTAGATGAACCAGACTTAGTAGTGATTACGATTACACCATTAGCACCACGAGAACCGTAGATTGCTGCAGAAGATGCATCTTTTAATACGTCTACACTTTGAATGTCGTTAGGGTTGATAAAGTTTAATGGGTTAGCATCTGGAGAGTTACCGAATGCTGAACCAGCACTTGGTCTTGCAGATCTACCATCTAAAGGCACACCATCAATTACGTACAAAGGATTAGAGTTTGCACGAACAGAGTTATTACCTCTGATCTTAACAGTTGTAGCAGCACCTGGTTGACCAGAAGCGCTAGTGATGTCCAAACCTGCTACTTTGTTTTGTAACAATTGGTCAGGAGTTGTGATAACTCCTTGGTTAAAGTCTTTCGCTTGTACTGAAGAAACAGCACCAGTCACGTCTTTTTTACGTGCAGTACCGTATCCAATGACAACAACTTCATTAAGTTGCTCACTAGATTCAACAAGTGTAACTTTTAATTCTCCACCAGTGATTGTTACTTGCTTAGAAGCGTAACCTACTGAAGAGATAAATAATGTGTTAACAGAAGAAGGAACAGATAATTTGAAAGATCCGTCAGCAGCTGTTCTTGTACCTATTGTAGTCCCTTGACCAACAACAGATGCAGCAACGATTGCTGAACCATCTTTAGAATCTGTAACCTTACCTGTAACTGTTTTGTTCTGAGCTTGTGCATTTATTACAAACAAGCTTAGAAAAAGTCCGACAAAAGCAGACTTGACAATTTTGAAATTCATAATTGGCAGTTTATTGGTTTATTAAGCGTGTTCAAAATACACATTTTTAAAATTTGACCTATACTTTGTTAATTTTTTTTTAACTTTTTTTTTAAAATAAACTAACAATGGTTCACTTTTAGAGTTTCAATAGGGCTATATTTATACTTAACTAATTGCATATCAACATATTAATAAAATGTCTGTATTAACTTGAATTATACTTAAATCAATCGCTACAAAATGATATATAAGAAATATCAAACGATTGCGGAAATATTTGTGAAAATGTTTTCTTAAATTTAATATCTAAACGCTTGCCGAATGACAAATACAACTCTAAAATTACTTGCACAACAATTGCAATTAAGTATATCAACTGTATCAAGAGCATTAAAAGATCATCCAGATATTTCTGCAAGTACAAAAGCAAAAGTTAATGCACTTGCACAAAGTTTAGATTATGAACCCAATGCTTATGCAATTCAATTAAGAACACAGAATAGTAAAATATTAGGTGTAATCGTACCAGCTATTTCAAATTTATTCTATGATAGTTTTATTGCTGCTGTAGAAGAAGAAAGTAGAAACAATGGTTATGCAGTTATGATTTTACAATCAAGTCACAATCCAGAAAACGAATTAAGTAATTTAAAAATATTTAGACAAAATAGAGTATCAGGCGTATTTGCATGTTTATCTTCTAGTTCAGAGAATTTAGAAGTATATCAAAAAATGAATGAAAGAGAAATTCCTGTTGTGTTTTTTGACATTGTTCCTAAAGACAATCGTTTTACAAAAGTACGAATGGCCGATGAACGTTGTGCAATGATGGCTGCAGAAAATATTATAAAAAGAAATGCAAAAAAAGTGCTTGCTATATTTGGAGACGAGGCACTATCAATTACACAAAAAAGGAAAACTGCATTTCAAAAATTTATGAATGATTTTGCACCAAAAACGCATTGCACTCATGTGCATGCAGGAAGCACAAAAAAAGCAGAAGAATTAATGAAGAAGTATGCGGGCAAAGCTCAAAAAATTGATACTGTTTTTTGTATGACTGATGAGATACTGATTGGTGTAATGAGAACTATTCAAGAGCTACAATTAAAAGTGCCTTCAGAAATTGGTGTGATTGGTATTAGTAATGGATTTATTCCTAATTTATATTATCCGCATATTAGTTATGTAGAGACAAGTGGGCACGAATTAGGTAAACTAGCATTTATACAAATGATGGCAAATATGAAGGGTGGTAAAACATTGACCGAGTTAACGGTAGATGCAAAGTTTGTTGAAGGAGGATCTATGTAATTTTATAAGTCTTAAATATTTTTATGTTTTCAAATGTTAGCGGATTTTTATTTGACTTAAATGGCACAATGGTTAACGATATGCCATACCACATTCAAGCATGGTATAATAAAATCATTGAACTTGGCGGTACGCTTAGTTTAGAAGAAATGAAGCATCAATGTTATGGGAAAAATGACGAATTACTTGAACGTGTTTTTCCTGGCAAATACACAATGGAAGAAAAAATTAAACTTGGTAATGACAAGGAAGCACTTTACAGAATTGAATTTAAACCCCATCTTAAATTAATTGATGGTCTTGAGCAGTTCTTGAATAAAGCGAATGAAAAGAATATAAAAATGGCAATTGGTTCTGCTGCTATTAATGAGAATATTAATTATGTAATTGATAACTTGAATATTAGAAATCATTTTTCTGCTATTGTAAGTGCAAATGATGTTATAAAGAGCAAACCTCACCCTGAAACTTTTTTAAAATGTGCTCAGCAACTAGCATTAAATCCAAATGAATGTATTGTTTTTGAAGACACTCCAAAGGGAGTTGAATGTGCATTAAATGCAGGCATGAAAGCAATTGTAATTTTAGGCGAACATAGTGCTGAAGAATTCGCCGTATACAAGAATGTTGTCAAACTAGTAGCCAATTACGAAGAAATACAATTCTAGTATTTATTTTCCAATGCAGAATTTAGAAAAGATAAAATCCAATTGATCTTCATTTGTAATTTGACCAGTTATTGTTCCTAAATAATGTAAGGCTTGTCTAATATCTAATGCAAGTAGGTCGCCTGTAACATTATGCTGTAACCCAGTTTCAACATCGTTTAAAGCCAATGAAAGCTTTTTAAGAGATGCTACATGGCGTGCATTCGTAACAATGGTGCCTTCCTTATTAATACCCTCTCCTGCTACTTTTTTGTACAATGTATTCTCGAGCGCTTTAATATTTTCTTTTTCTTTTGCCGAAATAAAAATCACTTCTTTTAAGGATTCGTTTGCAAAAAGGGTATTGTCTTTTACAAGATCTTTTTTATTTCCAACTAATATTAATTTATCTGAATCAACTTCTGATTCCCATATTTTTACTTGTTCAATACTTTGGTCATTAACATCAAACATTGCTATGACTAAATCTGCTCCTAAAATTTTTTCTTTACTCTTTTCAATACCCATTTGCTCTATGCTATCCTCTGTCGTACTTCTGATACCAGCAGTATCTATCAATTTAAATAGTATACCCTGAATGTTCAAGTATTCTTCAACTGTGTCTCTTGTTGTTCCTGGGATCTCACTTACTAAAGCTCTATTTTCATTTAACAAGGCGTTTAACAAAGTTGACTTACCTGCATTTGGCTTCCCAACTATTGCAACCTGTACCCCATTCTTAATTACATTTCCAAGCTTAAAAGAATCTAATAATGCTTGTGTTTTTATTTGCAATTGTTGTACTAATATTTCAAGTTCTTTCTTGTTTGCAAAAGCAACATCCTCCTGAGAAAAATCCAACTCAAGTTCAATTAGTGCCGAAAACTTAATTAGTTTTTCTCGCATCACTTGCAAGTCGGTAGAAAATCCTCCTTTTAAATTATGTAATGCCGTTTTACGTGCTGCATCGGTATTACTTGCTATTAAATCCGCTACTGCTTCGGCTTGTGTTAAATCTAATTTGCCATTTAAGAATGCTCTTTGCGTAAACTCTCCTGGCTTAGCCATCCTAGCTCCCGCATGAATCATTAATTGTAAAATTTCATCTTGTATTAAAGGGGCGCCGTGACAAGATATTTCTACTACTTCTTCGCCAGTATAAGATTTAGGGGCACGATAAATACTTACTACTACTTCATCCACAACATCCTTGCCATTTAATAATTTACCAAAATGAACCGTATGGCTTGGCTGATTTAGTAAACTCTTTTTTGAAAAAACCGAAGCGACAATTTCAATGGCACTTGCGCCACTTAGTCTAATAACCGCAATAGCCCCTAATCCAGGAGCAGTTGCTAGGGCAACAATAGTGTCATTCCAAGTACTTAAGTTTTCACGCATGTGGCAAAGATAATTTGTATTGATTGGAAAATGGCGAATGGACGGAAACAAAAATGCCAGCCGTTTAAGGGCTGGCATTTTATATATCGAAGTAGTTAATACTAGTCTTCTGAAACCATGAATACCACGGCTTGTCTATGACGGTAAATTACATTACGGCCATTTTGAACAGCTGGTTTCCATTTTGGTCCTCTTGTGATTACACGTACAGCTTCGTCTGCAGTACCATAGCCTGGATTATTTTCAGCCTTAACGTCTGAAATAGAACCGTCTCTTGCTACTACAAATGAAACAGTAACTGCATACTTTCCAGCAGGAGCACCGTTTTCAACTGGTAAATCTCTATTTAAAGTTCTTTCTAGATAACGAGTCCAACCTTGAATACCACCTGGGAATTCTGCTGGTTGTTGTACAACCGTGAATATCACATCAGTTTCTTCGGCAGGAGGCGCAACTGGACCAGTACTTTGTTCTGGAGCAACTATACCATCGTCCTTGATACCTTTTTGATCGGTAGCACCAATTTTAACGTCCTCTAGTTTTTCAACTTCTTTTACCTCATCTTCTTTTTTCACTTCCTCATCTTTAACGATTTTAGGAGGTGTAAATTTCGCCATCTCCACTTTTGGTGGTTCTTGTTTTGGCGGCGGAGGTGGAGGTGGTGGTGGTGCTTTTTTCTCTTGATTAACATCAGCCAAAGAAACGTCTGCTACCATAATTTCGGTTTTAGCTTTCTTTTTAGTGTTAGACCAAATAGCTCCACCAGCTAATAGTGCAGTAATTGCTAACATTACAATCATCGCCTTTTTAAGACGATCGTTGTAAGTTTTTCTTAGCTCATAAGCACCATACTCCTTATATCTTCCCTCAAAAATAAGGTCCAATACATCGGCGGTTAATATTTTGTTTATGTCCATTTTAAATGCTTTTATTTGCTTGAAGGTGTTGCTGATTCATCTGATTTTTTAACCAATTGCTCTTCAATATCAAAAATATCCACTAGCGCGAATTTTTTAACAACGTTAATTGACATTTCATCAAGAATATCAATCACGTTTTTGTAATTGCAATATTGGCTTGGCTTAATCACAACTACCAAGTCATGCTCAGGATCGTTTGGATCTTGCGCAATACTTCTTACATAAGCTTTCTTTTTCATGATTACATCACGAATAGAATTCTCGCCATTGTAAGAAGCAGATAGAAAATTAGAAGCGTCAGATTTCAATTGACCCTCATAATAATATATGTGATTATCTGCACCCATCAAGATGGTTAAAGCTCCTGATTCCTTAGCTTTATTTTGGTCCTCAGGTCTTACTTTATCATCAGGCAAAAGCAACTTCATAGCTGTTGGTTGACTCATCGTGGTAGTGAAGATAAAGAAGGTAATCAAGAGGAAACCTAAATCCACCATCGGTGTCAAATCGACACGCGTTGATAGCTTTTTTCCTTTCTTGACACCGGGCCCTTTCTTATGTCCCCCACCCGAGGTATCTAATTCTGCCATAGTAAATAGCTTTTAATTAGTTTATAATTTAGTTTTCCTGTTTTTCTCCACTCATTCCTCTCTTGTACAATTCTGAACCTACTGGTGCATTTTCAGGATTGGTTACCATTTGGAATTTCTGAATATTGTTTTTCTTGAACGCTATTAACACTCCTTTAAATGAAGGATACTTAGCTAGATTGTCCCCTTTCAATAAAAGGTCCATTTTCGATCCAGCATAAGCTTCGTTAACGGCTTGCATCCAAACAATCATTTCATTATTCGTAGTATCCTTACAAGGAATACCTGGAAGAAGATTTCCTTTTCTGTTTTCTTCAGAGATAGATAAGAAAGAATTTAATCCGCTAAATGAAGCGCCAACAAAATTAGCTGACTTAAATTTAGCTACATCAATTCCTAGATTCTTAGTTGTATTCAATGAATTAGCAACTAACTCTCTTTTTTGCTTATCATCAATTGTAAGAAATACTTTGCCGTCTTTATCTATTGTAATAAGAACAAAGTCCTTATTAGGAGCCACCTTAGATGCTACTGAACTAGGAGTAGTTACAGCAATTGCTTCTGAAGGCTTGAACTTAGTAGTCAAGATGAAGAATGACAATAAAAGGAAAGCCACATCACACATGGCAGTCATGTCGATGGTGGTACTCTTACGAGGTAATTTGGCTCTACCCATTTGTATTATCTTTTAATTATTTATAAGGTTGCCCTTATTAAAATATTTTTCTACTTAACTACTATTTGTAGTTCGCTGCGAAACTTTGAGTCAAAGTAAATCCAGACTCATCGATACCATATGTAATACCATCGATTCTTGTAGTGAATACGTTGTACATAATAATAGCGATAGCAGAAGTACCAATACCTAAAGCTGTGTTATACAAGGCCTCAGAGATACCTTGAGATAATTCACGAGCAGCTTCACCACCACCTTCTTCACCTAATTTAGAGAAAGAACGAATCATACCTAATACCGTACCGAACAATCCTAATAAGGTTGCTACTGATGCGATAGTTGACAAGAATACTAAGTTCTTTTCTAACATTGGTAATTCCAATGCAGTTGCTTCTTCGATTTCTTTTTGAATGTTTAATACTTTTTGATCAGTATCTAATTCTGTGTTTGTAATCATCTCTTTGTATTTTTTCAAACCAGATTTCATTACATTTCCTACAGAACCTTTTTGCTTATCACACTCAGCGATTGCTTTCTCTACATCTTTGTTAGCTAAGTGAAATTGTACTTTACGGATAAACTCTGTGTTGCTACCTGTACCTGCTGCTTTAGCAACAGTTAATAATCTTTCGATTACAAAAGTCAATACAATTAACAAACTACCAATCAAAATAGGCACAATGATACCACCTTCATACATCTTAGTGAAAGTACCTTTTGGTCCTTTGTGTGAAGGCCAAAAACCACCACTAGGATCAGGGTTAGAGAAATTACTTGCGTTACCTAACACAAAACGCCAGATAACATAGCCTGCTACGATACAAGCAATAGGTGCTAAAGTTGCAATCAAGTTGCCGCTCTTCGGCTGTGCTGCTGTTTTTTGTGCAGCGGTTGCAGTTGGTTTAGTTAAATCAGCCATGATTCAATTGATTTTTGGTTTTAAATAAAAATTTATAAAAGAATTTATTCCTCTTGACTATTGGTTAGAATTCACTGGAATCTTTACTCACTAGTTTCTAAGGGGTTACAAAATAAGTAATTATTTGATTGAAACAATTTTCCAACCTATTTTTTATTTAAAATTTAATATAGCTAACTAGTGTTGGTAGAAAGGAATATATTTACTATTACATTTTAAATAAATATCAATCTAATATGAAAAAAATCCTAGTGTTTACTAGTCTTTGTGTCGTATTGACATTTAGCTCAAACGCTCAAAAATCTGACACAGCTAGCGCTAAAAAAGACGGACCTCCAAAATCTGGCCCAAAAGCCTTTGCTGAATTAATTACTAAAAAAGCAGTAAGCCAAAAAGGCGTGTTTACCGTTCATTTTCAGGACGATAAATACTACTTTGAAATTCCAGATAGCTTATTAGGTCGTGAAATGCTTGCAGTTACCCGTTTTGCCAAGGTTGCAGGGGGTGCAAGAAGATATGGCGGCGAGGAAGTGAACGAACAAAGCTTATTATTTGAAAAAGGGCCTAGCCAAAGAATCTTCATGCGCGTGGTAACCTTAATTAGTAAGGCAGATTCGACTCAAACAATTGCAAAAGCTGTAAAAGCGTCTTATTTAGACCCAATTGTTGCTTCTTTTGATATCAAAGCCTTAGGAAAAGACTCTACTAGTACATTAATAGATGTAACCGACTTTTTTAAAGGTGATAATCAAGCAGTTAGCTTGACTAGTGGCGAAAAGAGAAGTTTTAATTTATCTGGATTAGCTTCTGACAGATCCTATATTGAGAGCATCAAGTCTTACCCTATTAACATGGAAATTAAGACTGTAAAGACTTATTCGGCAAGTGGACCGATGCCTGGTAGCCCAATGGGCGGTGGTTCGGCAATACCAGCCGCAGTAAATGCTGGAGCGGTTACATTTGAATTAAATACTTCTATTAGACTTTTACCTAAGTCCCCAATGAATGCACGTTTATTCGATTCTAGAGTAGGTTATTTCGCAGATAATTATGTACAGTATTCAGACGATCAACAAAAAGTAGAAAATCAAGTATTTGCAGTTAGATATAAATTAGAACCAAAGCCTGAGGATTTACAGAAATACAAAAATGGCGAATTAGTAGAACCTATTAAACCAATCGTTTATTACATTGATCCTGCAACTCCAAAAAAATGGGTGCCTTATTTAATTGCAGGTGTTAACGACTGGAATGCCGCTTTCGAAAAAGCTGGTTGGAAGAATGCAATTCAAGGAAAAGAATGGCCTAATGATAGTACAATGAGTTTAGAAGATGCTCGTTTTTCTGTAATTAGATATTTTGCTTCTGATATTGAAAACGCATACGGACCTCAAGTACACGATCCGCGCAGTGGTGAGATTTTAGAAAGTCATATTGGATGGTATCATAATGTAATGAACTTAGTTCATGATTGGTATATGATTCAAGCTGGAGCCGTAGATCCTACAGCACAAAAAATGAAATTTGATGATACTTTAATGGGCAACTTAATTCGTTTTGTTAGCTCACATGAAGTTGGACATACTTTAGGATTAAGACATAACATGGGAAGCAGTAGTAAAACTCCAGTAGAAAAATTACGAGATAAAAAATGGGTAGAAGCCAATGGTCACACTGCAAGTATTATGGACTATGCACGTTTTAATTATGTTGCACAACCCGAAGATAAAATTGGCCAGTCTGGCTTATTCCCAAGAATTGGAGATTATGATAAGTGGGCAATCAAATGGGGATACACATACACAGGCTTAGGTGATGATGCTGATAAAAAAGTGAACAACAAATGGATTGTTGATGCATTAAGTAAAAATGACCGTTTATGGTTTGGTGGTGAAGGGTATAATGCTGACCCACGTGCACAAACAGAAGACCTTGGAGATAATTCAGTATTAGCAAGTGAGTACGGAATTAAAAACTTAAAACGTATCATAGTTAAATTACCTGAGTGGACTAAGGAAGAAGCAGATCGTTATCAAAACCTTAGCGACATATATGGCCAATTAGTAGGTCAATATAATCGTTACATGGGCCATGTATTAAAAAATGTTGGTGGTGTTTATGAAACATTTAAAAGTGTAGAAGAAAAAGGAGATGTGTACACCGCTACTCCAGTTGCAATTCAAAAATCTGCAATGATTTTTTTACAAAATCAATTATTTACAACCCCTAAATGGTTGTTAGATAATTCTATTTTAAATAAAATATCTAACCCAGTTGCAAATGATCGTTTACAATCTATTCAAACAAGTGTATTAAAAAGCTTATTGGATAAAGGACGCTTATACCGTCTAACAACAAGTAGTACGCGCTTTAATAACGCAACCTACTCTTTACACGATATGATGGAAGATGCGCGTAAAGGATTGTTTAGTGAGTTAACAAGTCACCAAGCAACTGATGTGTTCCGTCGCAACTTACAAAAAACATATGTTACACAACTAGGTGATTTAATCAACCCAAGTGCGGCACCAGCTGCAAGTGCTGTAGGTTCATTTAGAATGGGCCCTGCTGTTGATGTAGAAAATACGGATGTAGTATCTGAAGCTAAATCACAATTGAAAAAATTAGCCGCAAGTATACAGGCTAATAAAGGAAGCATTAATGATGCAAGTTCTGTAAATCACTTTGATGACTTACAAGATCGCATTAAGCATATATTAGATCCTAAATAAACTATAATAGTTTTCTAATAAAAAAGGGCCCGAATATTCGGGCCCTTTTTTATTTAATTTCTTATTGCCAAATGCTATAAAGCAACGCTAACTATTCGTAGCGTAATGCATTAATTGGATTCAATGAAGCCGCTTTCATAGCTGGATAAATACCTGCTGCTAAACCAACAACCGAACAAATTACAATACCAATTATCACCCACATCCATGGTATAACAAACCCAGTATGCAATACAAGACTAAAAACATTGCCAACAGCAACGCCTAATATTATTCCAAATACAGCTCCTAAAATACTAATACATACGCTTTCAAATAAAAACTGACGACGCACGTCTTTTTTCTTTCCACCCAATGCTTTTATCAAACCCACTTCACGGGTTCTTTCGCTTACTGCAACCAACATGATATTCATTAATCCAATTGCAGCACCTATTAAAGTAATCATGCCAATGGCACCTGCTGCACCACTAATACCTGCTAAAAATCCAATAAACATATCGGCGAACTTGTCACTCTTATCAATTACAAAATTATCGGCTTCGGTTGGGATTAATCGTCTTGCTTTTCTCATTTGTTCCGTAGACTCACCTATCGCTGGCTCCAATTCGGCTACATTATTTACCATTACACCTATCGCATAAGAAGGATTGCTATTGGTATATTGACGAACATTTTTTATGGAAGTAATAACAACATCGTCCTGTCTCATCATAGCACTGGACCCCTTTGATTTTAACAAACCAATTACTCTATAAGGCTTTCCTTGTAATAAAATAACTTTGTCTATTGAAGTTTCTGGTTTACTTGGAAATAATTTTGCTGCAACATTGCTGCCAATTAAACAAACACTTCTACCACTTTCAATATCTACATTATTTAAGTTTCTGCCCGTAGTTAAAGAGTAGCCGTTTACTGCTAAATAATTTTCATCTCCCCCCATTAATGTTATTTGAGGATTGGTTTTCTTGTCCTTATAATGCAATTCATTATTCCCGCCCGATCTCCTTGAAATACTCACAATAGCACGATTAAAACCATAATGTTCTTTAAAATAAGCTGCCTCTTCTATCTTAATGGGTTTGTCTAAATTTGATTTTTTTTCTTTTAATCCTTTTTTACTTTTTGCAAATTCATCTCCATTGTTTCCTCCGCCTCCACCCATTCTCGCATTCAATTCCTTATAACGAACACTAAATGCATTGGCTCCCATAAATGAGAAATTCTCCTTTAAGCTTTGATTCATTGCGGAGATAGCGGTAATGATACCAATTAAGGCCATAATACCAAAAGCGATAATTGCAACGGTAATTCCCGTTCTAAGTTTATTGCTTTTTACGGTACGCCATGCCAATACAAATGAATCCTGAATAGTCATATACTAGTTTTACTAGGCCTAAAGGTAGGGCAGAATAAACAATATGCCCCTAGAGGCTTATAATATTTGAAGAACGGCTAAAAGTATAGATAATTGAACAATAAGCTAGGGAAAACGCCAAGGATGATGATTAAAACGGCAACAACCCACAACTTAAATTCATACTTTTTACCCACTTCGTTGATAGCTGGTTCACCTGGAGTAAAGTAAATAGCCTGAATCAATTTGAAGTAATAAAATACACTTACTGCAGCAAATACAACAGCTACAATAAGCAACCATAAACCTGCACCTGCAGTTAACAATGCATTTAACATATAATACTTTGCAAAGAATCCAGCTGTAAGTGGAATACCTGCTAATGAAAATAAAAATATAGTCGTTAAAAAGGCCAATGCAGGATTTTGTTTAGCTAACCCATTAAAAGATTCAAAACTATAATCCTTCATTTTAATTAACACTGCAAAAACTCCAATTGTTGCTAAAGAGTAGGCAACAATATACAATAACAAAGCTTCGGTATTAAAAATAGAATTGCCATATAATGCAAACAACATGAATCCTGCTTGTGCAATACTAGAATATGCCAACATGCGTTTTACACTTCTTTGAAATACAGCGGTAATATTTCCAATTAACAAAGTTGCTACTATAACGAATGATAAAATAAGCATCCAGGTAAATCCTAATGCTACTCTTTGAGTCTCAAATACTTTAATGAAAGCTATAAAGCCAGCGGCTTTAACGATTGTTGCCATAAATGATGTGAACACAGTTGGAGCACCATCATAAACGTCGGGAGTCCAAAAATGAAATGGAGCTGCAGATACTTTAAAATTCATCGAGACAAATAATAATATCAAACCTGCTGACATTAAAAATTGTTCAGCAACCATATGTGTTCTAGGATTCAAAACGGGTGGCAATAAGTGAAAGCTGCCAGTTGCACCATAAATAAAAGTTATCCCTAATAACAATATCCCAGTAGAGAAGGATCCCATTAAAAAATATTTTAGAGAAGCTTCGTTACTGAATAAATTCTTTTTATCAGCTCCAGTCAAAATATATAAAGGAATTGATAATATCTCAATGCCTATAAATAACATTAATAAATTATCAAAAGAAGTTAGTACGCTAACTCCACATAAAATAAAGAAAAAGATTGCATAAAAATCGGCAGTATGATTGCCTACTTTTTCTATCTCTTCTCCATTGATCCATAAGTATAAAAAAGTTAACACAAACAAAGTCATGTTTGCAAACAACCCAATTTGATTAAACGCAAGCATTCCTTTGGTGTCAAAATCTATTACATACCAACCTTTTAATTGAGCCAAATTGGCTACAATTAATAATAGCATCCCAACTAGTCCAATATTTCTTTGTGCTTTAGCCGAAGAGGTGCCCCAAGAGCTAAACATCATTACAACACCCAATAAAGCAGATACAATTATAGCATTCATTACAAATTCATTTAATTATTTGACAAACAATTGTTTTAAGGTATCAGCCGTGATGTCGAACAATGGCTGTGGATACACTCCAGTGACAAATACAATTACTAATAATACAATTAACACTCCTTGTGCATTTTTATTTACAAACTGCATAGAACTAGTTGCAGTACTCACTTCGCCATAAGCCACTTTTTGAACCATATTTAAAGTGTAAATAGCCGCTAAGACAACACTTACGCCAGCAGCAGCTGCTACCAAAGGATTAAATTGGAATAAACTATTAAACATTAAAAATTCTCCAACAAATGTGTTTGTTAATGGTAACGCAATATTTGCAAATGCAAAGCCTACTAATAATATAGCTAGTGTAGGTTGCTTTTTAGCAAGGCCACCCAATGCTTTCATGGATCTCGTTCCTGTTTGTTGTTCAATTACATCTGCAATAATCCACAAGCCTAATACATTAATACCATGTGAGAATAATTGAACCAAAGCGCCTTGTATACCTATTTGATTATGTGTAAACAAAGCTGCATTCATTAAACCAATATGCGCAATAGAAGAATAAGCGATTAAACGTTTTAAATCGTCTTGGCGAATTGCAATGAATGAAGCATATAAAATTCCAATTACAGATAATACTACTACAAAATTTGTGTGCGCTAAAAACGCTGCTGGAAACAACGGCATTAACCATCTAACAATACCATACAAGCCCATTTTAACCATTACTGCACTTAATACCATTGTAACAGCAGTTGGTGATTGCTCATATGCATCTGGCTGCCAGGTATGCAACGGGAAAATTGGCATTTTGATTGCAAATGCTGTAAAGAATAATGCAAAAGCAGTTAAGCTTTGGCCTTGAGTTAAGTTAGCATGCTTAAATGACTCAATTAAGAAACTATGATCGGCAGTATTTGAATATAATAATACGATGCCAATTAACATTAATAAAGAACCTAAGAAAGTATAAATGAAAAACTTAAATGTAACAGCAATGCGTTTTTCACCACCCCAAATAGAACATAAAAAATAAACTGGGATTAAAGCCAACTCCCAAAAGAAATAAAACAACAATGCATCACCTGCTAAAAACACGCCCATCAAGCCAGCTTGTGTAAGCAACATTAATGAAAGAAATACATTTTTTTGAGCAGTTTGATTTTTCTGAGTAGCGATAAAGATTGCGGGAAAACTAATCGCAGTAAGCAATATTAATATTTTAGCCAACCCGTCTGCTTGCAGTACGAAACGACTATTTAAAACAGGTAACCATGGTGCATCATAGTTGCCAGTTTTATTAATTATAATATATATAGCTGCTAATAAGGTCAAAAGTGCCGCCCCTATTGCAATTGCATTTACAGTCTGTTCCTTTTTAATTAACAAAAGAACTAAGGCTGATGCTATAGGTATCAATAAAAATAATAATAGAAACATGATAACTTAAAATTTATTAGTCAATTTAAAAAAGAATCTAAGGATGGTCACATCATTAAACCAAATGATGAAAAGCAAAATAATGCTTAATACCATAAATAAGATATAATACCCAACCTGTCCACTTTGTAACAATCTAATTTGTCTAGCGCTATATTGAACTAGTTTACCAGTTCCATTCACAGCACCGTCAATAATATTTTTCTCAACAACTTCTTTTAAAAATCCAGCAAACTTATTGAATGGATTTAAAATAACAGCTTCGTACAACTCGTCAATGTACCACTTGTTGTATAAAAATTTACCTATTGCGGTTTGTGGCTCACCATCGGCCTGTTTCTTGTACCTAGCTATTGCAATTAATAAAGCAATTAATGCGATAGAAACTGACACAGCCATTAATGCCCACTCTGTTTGATGAGATAAAGCAGCTTCATGTACTTCGCCAACAATTGGCACTAATTGATGAGATAGCCAATGATGACCTCCCATTAATTCTGGAACACCAATAGCACCAGCAATAGCACTAGCAACTGCTAATAGTATTAATGGCAAAGTCATTCCAAGTGGGCTCTCATGTAAATGATGTTCTTGCTCGGGTGTGCCTCTAAACTTTCCTAGGAAAGTAGTTGCATATAAACGGAACATATAAAATGCAGTCATTGCAGCACCTAATACTCCAAGCGCCCAGTATATTGGACTTTTAGCAAAAGCAGCTGCTAAGATTTCATCTTTTGAAAAGAAGCCACTAAATGGGGGAACTCCCGCAATAGCAATACATCCAATTAAGAAAGTAATGTGCGTAATAGGTAATTTAGATTTTAAACCACCCATTTTACGAATATCTTGTTCGTGGTGCATTGCATGTATAACCGATCCTGCACCTAAGAATAATAAGGCTTTAAAAAAGGCGTGGGTAATTACATGGAACACTGCGCCAGAATACGCTCCTACACCTAATCCTAAAAACATATAACCCAATTGACTAACTGTAGAGTAAGCCAATACTTTTTTAATATCGTTTTGCTTAATGGCAATTGTTGCAGCCAAAAGTGCAGTACTTATGCCTACTATTGCAACCACATGTTGCGTGAAATCACTTGCACTAAATAATATATTAGACCTTGTGATCATATAGATACCTGCTGTAACCATAGTTGCAGCATGGATTAACGCAGAAACAGGAGTAGGACCCGCCATTGCATCAGGAAGCCATGTAAATAAAGGTATCTGTGCACTCTTACCCATTGCACCAACAAATAATAACAATGTAATTGCGGTAATATCGGTTGATGATAATTTTGCTAAACTTTCCGCAGTTAAAACACTACCATAGCTTACAGTGCCTAATTTAACAATCAGCCAAAAAATAGCTAATAAAAATCCTAGGTCACCTATTCGGTTCATGATAAAGGCTTTCTTTGCAGCATAGTTGAAACTTGCATTAGTAAACCAATACCCAATTAATAAATAAGAACATAAACCAACACCTTCCCATCCAATAAACATAATCACATAGTTGTCGCCTAGTACCAATAGCAACATAGAAAAAACGAATAAATTTAAATAGGCAAAATAACGTGCATAATGAGGAGCTTCTTCGTCCTTCATGTAAGCTGTAGAATATAAATGAATCAAAGATCCAACGCCAGTTATCACTAATAAAAATAGGCTTGACAAAGCATCCACTTTTAAATCAAAAGGGATTTTAAAGCTAGCTGTATTAATAAAATCAAAGTAATGTGCAGTTGCAGCGCCATTAGTTTGCACATTTAAAAATGCTAGTATGCTAAATATAAAAGACATGACAATATAGCCAGTTGCCTTGTATGCAATTACTTTTTTACTCCAAATATTACGACCTAACCCGTTGAATAAAAATCCAATTAGAGGCCATAGTACTATTAATCCTATTATTAGTTTCATGCGAAATGAATTAATTCTTTAATCTATTTAAGAAATTGATATCTACCGAATGTGTATTTCTAAACATCATTACAATAATTGCCAAACCAACACTTACTTCGGCTGCAGCTACTACCATAATAAAGAATACAAAAATTTGTGCATCTATCCCAGCTGTGCTAGCAGGTGAAACTTGTAACGCAGCACCATGATACATTTTAGAAAATGCCACCAAAAGTAAATTAACCGCGTTTAACATTAACTCAATGCACATAAATACAATAATGGCATTACGTCTTGTTAAAACACCTATCACGCCAATGCTAAATAGTGTCAAACATAAAAAGATATAATATTGAATAGGCATGTGAAATATTTTTATTTAATTATTTATTTTCTTAGTTTATTTTTTACCAATGATTACTGCCCCTACCATCGCGCTCAAAAACAAAACACTACTAATTTCAAATGGAACTACATAATCGCTAAATAAAGCTTTACCCAATGGATGAATTAATCCAATTGTTCCTTCCTTCATTAATACTTGCTTGCCCTCTAATTGTACTGTTTGTTTTACCAATGCAATTAGTAATGTCAATAAACTTCCGCCAGACAATACGCCTATAAATTTTACAAGCAATTTTTTCTGAGGCTCGTTATCTGATTTTACATTCATTAACATAATTACAAACAAGAACAATACCATTATGGCGCCTGCATAAACAATAATGTTTACGATGGCCAAGAATTGGGCATTTAATAAAATATAATGTCCTGAGATAGCAAAGAATACCAATATCAACCACAATACACTGTGAATTGGATTCTTACTCACCAAAACCATTATAGCACTTACAACTGCGAAAGCAGATAAAGCATAAAATAAAATTTCTAATGTATTCATATCAATTAGGCTTCTACTCCTTTTGCCTCAGCAAAAGCACTTGCTTCTGTCTTTGGATTAGGAATTAATAAATCAGATTTTGCATAAATAAATCCTTTACGCGTAAAGTTCGCTGGAGCAAAAGTTTCACTTAAATAAATAGCGTCTTTTGGACAGGCGTCTTCACATAAACCACAGAATATACAACGCAACATATTAATTTCATATTTCGCTGCATATTTTTCTTCTCTATACATTGTTTCCTCTCCCTCTACTCTTTCTGCCGCTTCCATTGTAATAGCTTCTGCAGGACATGCCACTGCACATAGTCCACATGCAGTACAACGCTCACGACCTTCTTCGTCTCGGTTTAAAACGTGAAGCCCGCGAAAAACTGGACTAAACTCACGCTTTTCTTCCGGGTAGCGAATTGTTGGTTGCTTCTTAAACATGTGACTAAAAGTAATCATCATGCCCTTGATAATATTAATCAAATACAAACGCTCCAAAAGCGTCATTGGCTTTCGGTTTACTGCTTGTGCTTTGTTGGTTAATGCTTGCATGGTATTCTAAAAAAAATTATTTAATGTTATAATTTGGCTAAGATAACTGCACCTGTTAGGAGCATATTAAACAATGCCAATGGTATTAATGTTTTCCAACCTAAACCCATTAATTGGTCGTATCTAAAACGTGGAATAGTCCAACGAATCCACATAAATAAGAATATAAATAATACAATCTTAATTAATAAAGTTCCTACTCCAATCATAGCTGCAATATTAGGTGCAACACTTGCTTCATTAAAGAAAGGCAAGTCGTAACCACCAAAATACATGGAAGCCATTATCGCACTGCTCATGATCATATTGATATACTCTGCGAACAAATAAAATCCTAATTTCATTGAAGAGTACTCCTGGTGATATCCAAAATTTAATTCATTTTCTGCCTCAGGTAAATCGAATGGTGTTCTGTTGCACTCAGCCATTGCTGTTATAAAGAAAATTAAAAAGCCTAATGGCTGATAAACTACATTCCACCAATGTCCTTGTACTTGTTGTTCAACAATAGTTTTTAAACTTAATGAGCCTGTTGTCATTAATAAAGCGATTAACGCTAATCCCATTGCCAACTCATAGCTGATAGCTTGAGATGCTGCACGTAAGGCAGACATTAATGAGAATTTATTATTTGAAGCCCATCCGCCAATCATTATACCATACACGCCCATACTTACTACGGCAAACACGTACAAGATGCCAATGTTAACATCAGCAATTTGTAATTCAACGTGACGGCCAAATACATCCAAAGCAGATCCCCAAGGAATTACTGCACAAGTCATCAAGCTAGCTGTCATCGCTAATCCTGGGCCTAAAATAAATAACCACTTATTTGCTTGGCTAGGAATAATTTCTTCCTTCATTATTAATTTCAATCCATCGGCCAATGGTTGTAATAAACCAAAAGGACCAGCACGGCTTGGACCTGGACGGTCTTGTAAAATAGCGGCCACTTTACGCTCTCCAAATGTGGTATACAAGGCAATACCTAAACTAGCGAAAACAACAATGGCAATCATTATTAATTTCTCTATGATAAAGCCCCAATCAAGTGCAAGAATTGTCATGCTATAAAAATTAGTTATAAATATTATTGTCGCAATTAAGCGTTCTGGTTTTTATTGTTAAATGTATCTCCATGAGATGGTCCATGAATTTGACCTAAATGAACATTAGGTTGATTCACTTCACTCTCATCATGAATATCCATTAATAAATGTGGGGCTCTTCCGCCATTTACTGCTTTAAATGTTTCAGTTGGCTTAGTCGTTCCTACATTACCTGCATAGTGGCCTTGGGAAATAACCGATGCACGACTAATTTCACGAGGGCCTTCTATTACCCAGTCACTTGCTTCCTTTTTATCAAAACGACAAGTATTACAAATCCATCCTGGCTTACCTTCTGGCGTATCTTCAATCTCCCCCCACTCATCCTTGCGCGCTGTCACTCTATAAACCTCATCTCCTCTATTCCATAAAGTCACACGACCAGAACATGTTGGACAATCTCTATGTGCATCCATTGGTTTCAAGAACCATACACGATTTTTAAAACGGAAAGTTTTGTCTGTTAATGCACCTACTGGACATACATCAATTACGTTTCCAATAAACTCATTGTCTAAACTCTTCTCAATATGTGTTGCAATTTCTGCATGATCTCCTCTATCTAATATACCATGTACACGCTTATTAGTTAATTGATCTGCAGTAAATACACAACGGTAACATAATATACAACGCGTCATATGCAATTGTATATTTTCACCTAAGTCATGTTTTTTGAAAGTTCTTTTTTGGAATTCAAATCTCGTTTTTGATTTGCCATGATCAAAACTCAAATCTTGTAAATGGCACTCACCAGCCTGGTCGCATATTGGACAATCCAATGGATGGTTTAATAATAAAAACTCTACTACGCCTGCACGTGCATCAACTACTTTATCGCTCGTAATGTTTTTTACTTCCATTCCATCCATCACGGTAGTACGACAAGATGCTACTAATTTAGGCATAGGTCTTGGGTCCTTTTCGGAACCCTTTGACACTTCTACCAAACAAGTACGACATTTTCCACCACTTCCTTTTAATTTGCTGTAATAGCACATTGCAGGAGGGGCAACTTGACCACCAATTTGACGTGCTGCTTGCAAAATAGTAGTGCCCGCTGGAACCTCTATTGTGATGCCGTCAACTGTTACTTTAAATAATGTTTGTTCGCTCATAGTTTATCTTTCTATGTTATGCAGGTACATGAATTGGATCTGCATAGTGTTGTAAACCAAAATTGCTTGTTTGTGATAATTCAGGATTATTTACATGCCATTCAAACTCGTCACGGAAATGACGAATAGCTGCAGCAACTGGCCATGAAGCCGCGTCGCCTAATGGACAAATAGTATTCCCTTCTATCTTTCTTTGAATATCCCACAGTAAATCAATATCACTTATCTCCCCTTTACCGCTTTCAATTTTTTGTAAAATCTTTTCCATCCAGCCAGTACCTTCTCTACATGGAGAACATTGACCACAACTTTCATGACGATAGAATCTTGCTAAAGTCAATGTGTTTTTTACAATACATTGATCTTCGTCTAAAACAATAAATCCGCCAGAACCTAACATAGAGCCAGTTGCAAAACCACCATCACTTAAACTTTCATAGTTCATGTAACGCGTTTCACCCTTAGCTGTTTTCAATAATAAATTTGCAGGTAAAATTGGTACAGATGACCCACCAGGGATACAAGCTTTTAATCGCTTGCCTCCTTTAATTCCACCACAATACTCGTCGCTATAAATAAATTCCTCTACCGAAATAGTCATGTCAATTTCGTATACGCCTGGCTTATTAATATTACCACATGCCGAAATTAATTTTGTACCTGTTGATTTGCCCACGCCAATTTTAGCATACTCATCACCTCCGATATTAATGATTGGTACAATCGCTGCTAAGGTTTCTACATTGTTTACCACAGTTGGGCGCATCCATAAACCTTGAATCGCAGGAAACGGAGGCTTAATACGAGGATTGCCTCTTTTGCCTTCTAATGATTCAATCAATGCAGTTTCTTCACCACAGATATACGCACCACCACCACGTTGAACATTTATATTACAATCAAAGCCAGTACCTAAAATATTTTTTCCTAAAAATCCATTTGCTTTTGCTTCGTTAATAGCTTCTTCTAAAATATCTGGAATCCATGCATACTCACCTCTGATATAAATATAAGTGTCATTAGATCCTAATGCATAACTTGAAATAATTAAACCCTCTATTAATAAGTGTGGCAAAAATTCCATCAAGTATCTATCCTTAAAAGTGCCCGGTTCGCTTTCATCCGCATTACAAACCAAGTGACGTGGAACGCCTTCTGGCTTAGCAATAAAACTCCATTTCATTCCGGTTGGGAAACCTGCACCACCTCTACCTCTTAATCCACTCTTTTTCACTTCTTCCACAATGGCTTCTGTGCTCATTTCTTTCAAAGCTTTTTCTACAGCACGGTAACCACCCTCACGACGATAAACATCATAAGTGCGAATCCCTGGTACATTTGCCTTGTCTAATAATAATTTTACGCCCATTTTAATATATTTAATTCAGGTGTTTATTAATTGCTTGCAGCTTCTGCTCGGTATGCTGCAATAATGCTATCTACTTTTTCTTTTGTCAAATGCTCTTTATATATTTTGCCTACCTGCATCATTGGTGCATAACCACACGCCCCTAAACATTCTACTAATTTTAAAGTAAACAAGCCATCCTTTGTTGTTTCACCTGGCTTAATGTCTAATGTTTTTTTGATGTATTCAATAATATTATCTGAACCACTAATCATACAAGGACCGGTTTGACAAACTTCAAAAACAAATTTGCCAACTGGTTTTAAATTATACATGCTGTAAAAAGTAGCCACTTCATATACCTCAATAGGTTCAATACTTAATAAGCTTGCAACATAATCCAATGCCTCGGTTGATAACCATCCGCCAAAGCTTTCTTGTGCCAAATGCAAAGCTGGAAGCAATGCGCTTTTTTGTTTTCCTTCTGGATAACGTGCAACCAAGCGTTTAAACTCAGTCATTTGTGTATCGTTAAAAATAGTAGCCATATATAAAACTTTCTTTTTTCAATAATTCAATTTCGCAACTATCGGTTGCACAATTTATTATGCGTCTAACTCTCCCGCAATCAAATTCAAACTACTCATTGTTACTACTGCATCACTCAACATGCCACCAGTGATTAATTCGGGATATGCCTGATAGTAAATAAAACAAGGGCGACGGAAATGCAAGCGGAAAGGAGTACGTCCACCATCACTAATTAAATAAAAACCTAGTTCGCCATTAGCACCTTCAATTGGGTTATAGATTTGTCCTTTTGGTAAATCAATTTCGCCCATGATAATCTTGAAATGCCAGATTAATGCTTCCATATTTGAATAAACATCTTCTTTTTTTGGAAGATAATATTCTGGAACATCAGCATGGAAAATTTCAGATTCTGCTCCTTTAAATGATTGTACTTTTTCGTAAGCTTGCTTAAGAATAGAAAGACTTTGCCACATTTCTGCATTACGCACTAAAAAACGATCGTAGTTATCTCCTGTAGTTCCCACTGGCACAGTAAAATCAAAATCTTGATAGCTACTATATGGATTCGCAACACGCACATCATAGTCTACACCAGCAGCACGCAAATTAGGACCAGTAAAGCCATAATTCATTGCACGTGCAGCACTAATTCCACCAGTGCCTTGCGTACGCTCCATAAAAATACGGTTACGCGTAAATAAATTTTCGAACTCCTTTAATACTTTAGGATACTCACTTAAGAATTTCTCGAGTTTCGTAAACGCTGTATTTGTGAAATTCCTTTCAAAGCCGCCAATACGCCCAATATTAGTAGTAAGACGGGACCCGCATACTTCTTCATATATTTCATAAATTAATTCTCTGTATTGCATTACATATAAGAAACCGGTATAAGCACCTGTATCCACGCCTACAATCGAATTACAAATTAGGTGATCCGATATACGCGCCAATTCCATAATAATAATACGCAAGTAGTCTACACGTTTTGGTGTTTCTACCTTTAAAAATTTTTCGCAGGTCAAATGCCATCCCATATTATTTAATGGACTACTACAATAATTTAAACGGTCTGTAATTGGAGTAATTTGATATAGATTTCTACGCTCAGCCAATTTTTCAAAAGCACGGTGAATAAATCCTACCGATTGCTCTGTTGAAACAACACGCTCTCCATCAATTTCCATGATATTCTGAAATACACCATGTGTTGCAGGGTGTGTAGGACCAAAGTTTAAGGTCGTGGTCTTTTTTTCAATTGACCCTTCAGGTAATGTTATATTGTGTTGTGCTTCCATATATTATGAGTTGCTCTGTTCTTAATTAAATTATTGAAATGTACTATCCTCTTCCAAACATTTCATCGTCCTTGTCAATTCTTGTTTGATCTTCCAATGGAAACTCTTTTCTCATTGGAAAATAATCCATTTCTTCTACATTCAAAATGCGCTTTAAATTAGGGTGTCCTATAAAATTGATTCCAAAGAAATCATAGGTTTCACGCTCCATCCAATTGGCAGCCTCAAATAATTTTGACGCAGTAAATACATCCGGCTTTGCCATTGGTACAGCAACAGAGAGACGTAAACGAATGTTTTCAACAAAATTATGCAAATGATAAACCACTACTAGTTCGGCATCTTTATTGTCAGGATAATTAACGCCACACAAATCAGTTAAAAAATTAAATCCCAATTCGTCAAACAAATATTGCATCACTTTTAAATTAAGTGCTGCAGGCGATTCAAAAGAAAGCATTCCTGTTTCTGTAGAAAAAGCATATACTTGATCTGCAAATTTTTCTTCTAATTGCGTTTGTATAGTTTCGTTTGTTAAAGACATTTTATAAAAAATAATAATTTAAAATATAACTATTGTATACCGTAGCTATTTAATAATTCCTTGTACTGATCCCCATTACGACGACGAATACTTTCTTGCCCAACTAAATCTTGAATTTTCATAAAACCATCAATGATAGCTTCTGGTCTTGGAGGACAACCCGGAACATACACATCTACAGGAATCACTTGATCAATGCCTTGCAACACACTATAGGTGTCAAATATACCACCACTACAAGCACATGCACCTACCGAAATAACCCAACGCGGTTCGGCCATTTGCAAATACACCTGTCTTAAAACTGGCGCCATTTTTTTTGAAATAGTACCCATTACCATTAACAAATCACATTGACGTGGAGAGAAACCAACACGCTCAGAGCCAAAACGAGATAAGTCATAGTGTGATGCCATTGTAGCCATGAATTCAATTCCACAACATGACGTTGCAAATGGCAAAGGCCATAAAGAATTCTTACGTGCTAAGCCAACCACCGAACTTAATTGTGTTGCGAAAAATCCTTCTCCACCAATTCCATCAGGTGCTGGTGCCATTGAAATTGCATCTGCTATTTCAGCTTCTTTTGGATGAATATTAAATCTTACTGGACGCATAAATTATGCTTTGAATTTTAATAAATTAATCTTCCCATTTAAGGGCGCCTTTCTTGATGATATAAATAAATCCAACCAAGAAAAATAAAACAAAAAGAATCACTTCTCCTAATCCACTCCAGCCTAAACTTTTAAAATTAACGGCATATGGATAAAAGAAAATTACTTCGACATCAAATAAAACAAACAGAATTGCAATTAAAAAATACTTAATTGCCATTGGGGATCTTGCATCACCATGTGTTGCAATACCACTTGTAAATGTGGCTAACTTATCTTCTGTTTTACGCTTTGGTCCCAACAAGCTTGATACTAAAATCATAAAAGCCACAAAGCCACCAGCAAACACCAATTGTAAGGCAATTGGGAGGTAATTGTTGGCATTATTTGTTTCGTTTGCAGAGAGCAATAATTGCATCAAATTCATACAACTAATTTAGGTGCCGCAAAAATACGCAAAGGATAGCACCTAGCACGAAAAACTCCCCATAAAAGGGGAGTTTTTTTCAATTATTTTAAGCTTTCTAGATGTTCCTTAAAAAAGGTTCAACATTCTTAATTTTTCTTAGGGCTAGTTGTGTCATCCGCGGCAGGTTTAGCTGCAGGCTTACCATTTGCTCTCTCCTTTAAAATCTTAATATTTTTCTCAAATTGAGCCTTAGCGCCTAAGGTAGTAGGGTCATTAGGAACCAATTCTAATACTTTATCGCACATTAAAACAGCATTATCATAAGCCTTTGTTTCGTTATAATAGCCGATTAAAGTATAATAGTTATTTACCAAAGTTTGTTTGTTTTTCTCTGTATCCTTTACTAGGTAAGCATTTTGGATATTAACAGCCTCAAATAAAATACCTAAAGAGTTAGCTGTATCCAATAATCTAGCTGCTTTCACATTGTATAAATAGCCATTTGACTTGTCAGGGAAAGCTGCAATATATTCTTTAGCTGTTGCAGCTGCAGTTGGACCATCTTTAGCGTTAATTGCAATGCTAGCTGTCTTGTAGTAATAAGTCTCATCTTTAACCCCTCTTACAGCAGCATAGTTCGCATACCATTTAGAAGCATCACTATACATATTAGCTTTTTCAAACATTTCATACCCTAATTTGTATAATTTTTGAGCATTTTTCTTATTTGAAGGGTCCGCAGCAATGGCTTTTTCTAAAATTGAAGCAACTGAAGCTTGTGTTCCAGGGAATTTTGAAATGACTTGTACCGCTAAATCATAGTCAGACGGCATTATCTTGTCAACTGGGTTATTGCTAATAAATTGCTCAATGTAGCTTTTAGCTGCCACTGAATCACGCTTTCTGTCATAGTTATAAGCCAATAAAACAGCAATTCTAGGATAGGTTGTTATACCAATTGTAGCTTCTAGGTTTTTAGCTTTTGCTAAAGAAGCATCGTACTGTGCAACTTGGAACAAATAATCGGCATATAAGTATTCAAAAGCAGGATCTTTATCTGCATATTGCAAAAACAAATCTAAATTCTTCCTTGCTTTAGAAGTATCAACAGTTGCATAATAAGTATACATAGCAACATATACAGGAGCTATTGATGGGTCTATTGCAATTGCTTTGTTGAAGTTTTCTTCAAATACTTCCTTATTGCTTTGAGTTTGATAAACCTTTCCAATTCTGTAATAAGCATATGCATTTTTAGGATCACGGTCAATAGCTTTAGTGAAAGCACTTACAGCTTCACCACCATTTTCGCCACCCAATTTCAAATAGTTGATACCTAAGTTCAAGTATAAGTTAGCATTGATGGTTAATTCATCATAAGTAGAAGCAACTTCTTTTAATTTATCAATTGCATAATGATGATCAAAACTCATTGGCAATTCGGCATAAACACGTCCTATTGCACTAATAATATCTGGGTTATGTTTGCCTTTGTTTCTTCCTTTTTCAATATTTGAGGCAGTAATAGCCAATTCTAAATTGTTCTTAATTAATGCAGCATCTCCACCTTCTAATGATTGAATATGAGCCATGCCAACTAATAACCAAGCATCGTTGCCTTTTGTTTGTAAAGCTTGCTGATAAATCGTTTTAGCTTTTTGTATATACTCAGGTGTAGGTACGCCATTATAGTTTTGAGCTAATAAAGCTTGACCATACCAAAAAATAGTTTCAGCGTCGCTTGGGTTTTTGTCCAATGCCGATTTAAAGAAATCAAGTGCAGATTTGTTTTTTTCATAGTTCAACAACTTCACACCCTCTGCTAATGGAGACTGAGCAACTTGTGCTTGTAATCCAGTCGCTACAAAGGCAACTCCCATAATCAATAAAGCCAATTTTTTCATCAGTTCTGTTTTTTTTCTTTTTAAAATAACAACAATCAACAACTCAATATTGAAAATGAAAATGTCTCATTGACACATTCAATCCAAACCCACAAAAAGCAGTTTTTGAGAAGTCTAAAAATATTAAATTTTTTGGAAGAATTTGATATTAATTTTTCATTAAGGAACTAAAATTTGTTAGTATTTAGTTAAGTTCTATTTCATCATACTATTCCTTTTTTGAAAGCTCATCTTGGCTGGTACTAAAAACGACCTTCTGAAAATAAGCTGCCCACGCTCCAAACTCATGAAATTAAGCAGGCCAGAGCCCAAACCAGGTGCATTTTCTTTTAAAACATAATATAATGGGAGAGACATTGAATATTGACCTTTGCCAATAGTTGACTGAGATGGTTGCGCAAACAACCCTTTTTCAGCACATAAAGTACATTCCAACATAGCTGTTTTTACATTTTTCCTTGCCTCAACCTGACGAGTATCATACATATCACCTATCCAATTCATAGCAACAAAACCAATCGCATTAGGATGCGTTTTAATATATTCGATCACCGCGGCGCTTCCCTCTGCCGACATCACGTTTTTACCAAAAGGTTTTTCCTTAGTTAAACTATCTCTTAAAAATCTAACTACACCTGTTAAATGACTTCCATCCATTACAACTTGCTGTGCATTTTCTCCAATTAATCTAGCACGCAAATCACTTAAACTATAAAGAGAATCTTTAGCCGATTTATTAACTAAAATTGCGACCGCATTGTATGCTAAAATTCCAAATGTTGGTGCAAATCCTAATTGAGCTTTATAGGCCGCTTCCTCCTTTTTATCCAGGCCTCTTGTTATAAAAATCATTCTTGTGCTATCCGACGCAAAGTCCTTTAAACACTCAATTTCAGACTTATAATCAACAATAATATTTGCCTTGGGAAAACTTGATTGAAACACTTTAATCTGCTCGTCCAAAATGGGCTTAAAACTTTCTTCGGCCGAAACATGAATTGTGCCAGATGATAAAGTATCCTGCGGACCTTGCACATTATTAGAACAAGCTGACATAGTTAAAATTATGCCATATAAATAAAGATATTTTCGCATTGAAACGTTTTAATTGAATAAAGAAAATAGGAACTAGTAGTCCTTTTGAAAACCCCTGTACAATCTAAAGCCTCCATATAAAAGACACATACAACCAAAAATTATTCTCCATTCGTTATCCAAATTAATGACCTGATCCAAATGAAAATATTTTGCGCCAAACATAACAATACCGCAACCCAGGATTAATGCAGCCATGGTAAAATCATAAATGCTTCTAAATATTCGGTAGGTTTTCTCAGATCGCTCTCTTCTTGGATTCAATTCGGACATACAAGTAAAATTTAGTGCCAAATTAAACAATTATATAGGATGAATTTAAAAATTTATCTTTACATCCAAATTCGAAAGCATGAGCAAACCTTCCATACCGCAGGGCACAAGAGATTTTAACGCAACTACGGTTCAAAAACGTCAATATATATTCCAAACCATCCGTTCGGTGTTTGAGACTTATGGGTTTCAACCCCTTGAAACGCCTACAATGGAAAACCTGGACACCTTAATGGGTAAATATGGCGAAGAGGGCGATAAGTTAATTTTCAAGATCCTTAATAACGGCTTAGATAACCCACAAAAGAAAGCCCAAATTGACGAAGGATGGGAAAAAGTATTGACCGGGAAAAACAGTACAAATATTACAGAACGCGCATTAAGGTATGATTTAACAATTCCATTTGCTAGATATGTTGCAATGAATCATGGACAACTTACGTTCCCTTTTAAAAGATACCAAATTCAACCTGTTTGGAGAGCCGACCGTCCTCAAAAAGGAAGATACCGTGAGTTTTATCAATGTGATGCCGATGTAGTTGGAAGTGATAGCTTGTTGAACGAAGTTGACCTACTTGCTATTTATGTAAAAGCATTTGAGCAATTAAAATTGCCTGTTGAAATTAAAATGAATAATAGAAAAATTTTATTAGGACTTGCACAGGTTTGTGGTGGTGAGGAAAAATTAATTGACCTAACAATTGCAATTGATAAATTAGATAAAATTGGATGGGAAAAAGTAAAAGAGGAATTAAACAATAAGGGCTTTAATTCCCAACAACAAGAACTAGTAGAACGTTACCTAAATATTAACGGAAGTAACACTGAAAAAATAAATCAACTTGCGACTTTACTTGGCGAAAATGAAAATGGGAAAAAAGGGATTGAAGAGTTAAACTACGTTTTAGCATATCACCAAAGCACTGGAATGGACAAACATTTAGTTGCCGACTTTACATTAGCAAGAGGATTAAATTATTATACTGGCCTTATATTTGAAGTAAAAGCAATAGACGCTCAAATGGGTAGTATTGGTGGCGGTGGCCGCTACAACGACCTTACAAGTTTATTTGGTGTGCCTAATATACCTGGCGTTGGCATTAGCTTTGGGGTAGATCGTATCTATGATGTATTAGAAGAAAAAAATCTTTTCCCTGCAAGTGTTGATCAAACAACACAAGTATTATTTTTTAATTTAGGTGAAGCGGAAGCCAAAGTTGCTTATCAACAAATGATGTTGTTGAGGGACAAAAAAATTGCTTGTGAAATGTACCCCGAAAAGAGCAAATTTGACAAGCAATTTAAATATGCCGAGAAAAAGGGAATTACAAATATTGTAATTATCGGAACCGACGAAGTATCAAAACAAGAATGTACGATTAAGAATTTAGCTACTGGCAAACAAACAAATGTTGCATTTTCAGAACTTGCTAGTTTTAGTTTCTAATGCTTAATTCGCAATATTTAGTAGTTTACTTTATCTGCCCAGATTTGTAATTGGAACTCTTCTTCTTTTAAGCCAGTTAAAGAAGCGCCGCTTTCTTTTTTACCTACTAAGTCCATTCCTTGAACTGCAATAGAAACAGATTCAACTGTTTTATCTGCAGCTCTTTTAAATATTACTAAAGCATCGTATTGACCTAAGTAAAAGGTATCAGTTCCTTTCTTTTCTAATGTCGTTGACCCCATAGCTGAATTAATCACTAAAGTAGTATCCTCTGCAGTCAAAGTCACTTCGGCAACCGGGCTTCCAGCAGCAAAAATATACTTGCCAACATAATCCTTAAAAGGAACTGTTTGGGCATTTACAACGGTCATGAAACCTAAAGTCACCACTAGCATTAACACTAATTTTTTCATATTGGGATTTTTTTGAGAAAATGAATTTAAAGACAATTTTCGGGTCTACAAAAAGAAATAAAGGGTTACAAATTGGATAAAGTATCTTTGCATTATGGAGAAGAATAGACCTAATATACGACACGTGGAAGTGTCTGAAATTGAACGCTTTATAGCTAATATTGGCGAAAGACCATTTAGAGTAAAGCAGATTGTGGATTGGTTATGGCAAAAGCATGCCCATAGCTTCGACGAAATGACCGATTTAAGTAAGGATTTAAGAAAGCAGTTGGTGGAAAATTTCACTTTCCCGGCTTTACAAATTAATGCAACCCAACAAAGCGAGGACGGAACATTAAAAACAAGATTCCGCACATTTGATGATTTTATGATTGAGGGAGTATTAATTCCTACAAGTGAACGTAAAACCGCTTGTGTGTCCTCTCAAATTGGATGTAGCTTAAGTTGCAAGTTTTGTGCAACCGGCACCATGGATCGTAAAAGGAATTTAAACTTTGACGAAATATACGACCAGGTAGTTTATATAAATCAACAAAGCGAAGCTGCTCATCAAAAGCATTTAAGTAATATTGTATTTATGGGAATGGGAGAGCCATTAATGAACTATCATAATGTATTAAAAGCGATTGAAAAAATCACTTCTCCAGAAGGCTTAGGAATGAGTCCAAAAAGAATTACAGTTTCTACTGCTGGCTTGGTTAAACAAATTAGACAATTAGGTGACGATGGTGTTAAATTTAAATTAGCTGTTTCCTTACATGCACCTAACGATAAAAAACGTAACGAAGTAATGCCAATTAATGAAAGCAATAACATTAAATCATTGGTGGAAGCTTTGAACTATTTCTACAAAAAAACTGGTACCGAAATTTCTTTTGAATACATTTTATTTAAAGACTTTAATGATTCAGAAAGAGACGCCGAGGAACTAACTAAAATTTATAGACAGGTGCCGGCCGATTTAATCAACGTGATTGAATACAATTCGGTAGATCATTTTGCATTTGACAAGCCTGACGAAGATGGCTTTGAGCGTTTTGTAGAAATTTTACAAAAGAATAGGGTGAATGTAAGAGTTAGAAGAAGCCGTGGTAAAGACATTGACGCAGCTTGTGGCCAATTGGCTAATAAAGCTTAATGCGACAAGCATAACATAATCAACAAGGGACATGAAGAATAAAAGATCAGACAACTTTGACAAATTTGCCAACAAGAAAAAAGGCAGTGCTGTAAAAGAAGAATATAGACAAGAAAAGAAAAAAGCAAAAGCCGATTCAAGAGCTGCAGGTGAAGCTGCACGTCAAAGAAAAAAAGATATTGCTAGAGGTATTGCTGTTGAACCAGTTGGCAACAACAAAAAAGGTGGGTATGCGAAAAAGGATTATGTAACAGGGCCTCCTAAGTATACCATCCCTTTAAGAGCAAAAAGTGCACCAAGAAAAGCAGAAGACGACACGCCGGCAAAATATGGTGAAATTAAAAGAGGTGCTGGAGTTGGATCCCCTCGACTAGCTGCATCTAAAAGAACACCAGCGTCAATGGATAAAGCAGATGCAAAAAGAACAGCGAGTATTGGAAAAGTGAATGCAAGTGATGATATGCCACATGAGCAGATGCCTTTGAATAAATATATTGCACATGCAGGCACTTGTGGAAGACGTGAAGCTGCAGAATTGGTAAAAGGCGGCCACGTTACTGTAAATGGTGATACTGTTTTAGAACCAGGTTATAAAGTTCAATATAAGGATGTAGTAAGATTAAAAGGTAAAGTATTACAATTACAAGTAACACCTGTTTATATATTACTAAACAAGCCTAAAGATTATATCTGTACAGCAAACGATCCAGAAGGAAGAAAAACTGTTTTAGATATTATTAAGAATGCAACAACGCAAAGAATGTTCCCTGTAGGTCGTTTGGATAGAAACACAACAGGTGTTTTAATCTTAACAAATGATGGCGACTTAGCACAAAAACTAACGCATCCTTCCTACGAGATTAAAAAAATATACGAAGTCACTTTAGATAAACCTGTAACTAAGGCAGACATGGAAGCCATAGCAGCGGGTGTTACTTTGGAAGACGGATTTATTGCAGCAGATGCAGTTAGCTATGTTGGAAAAGAAAGAGATGTAATAGGAATTGAAATTCATAGTGGCCGTAACAGAATTGTAAGAAGAATATTTGAACACTTAGGATACGATGTAAGACATTTAGATAGAGTCATGTTTGCAAACCTGACCAAGAAAAATGTGGATCGTGGTAAATGGAGATTCTTAAGTGAAAAAGAAGTTCGATTGCTTAAGTTTTTGAACAAATCATTTACGCGCAAAGCTTCAAAATAATTAACTGCAGCTACCTTAATACATTATTAGGATGTTAGATATCATATTTGAGGACGAGGACATGATTGTTATTAATAAGCCAGCAGGTTTATTAAGTATTCCAGATCGTTTTGGAAAAGACGTTTCGGTTAAATCTTTGTTACAAGAAAAATTTGGAGCTATTTTTACAGTGCACCGTTTGGACCAACAAACAAGTGGCTTGATTATTTTTGCAAAGCATGCCGAAGCCCACAAACAGTTAAGTGAATTGTTTGAAGGCAGGACCATTATAAAAAAATATTTTGGCTTGGTAAATGGGCGTCCTGCACAGGAAGGAGTTGTGGAAGAGTCTATGATGGAACACCCTATTAGAAAGGGCTACATGATGATTCATGCAAAAGGGAAAGAATCTAAAACAAGCTATGAAGTAGTAAAATACTTTAAGCAATTCGCATTAGTTAGTTTTCAAATACATACAGGCCGTACACATCAAATTAGAGTGCACGCCAAACATATTGGACATCCAATTGTTTCAGACGACTTATACGGAGATGGTGAAAAATTAAAATTGTCAAGTATTAAAAAGAAGAATTTTAAACTGGCAAAAGTAGAAGAGGAAGAGCGCCCACTTATGGGAAGACAAGCATTACACGCTGCAAGTGTTCAATTTGAATACAAAGGAAAGGAGCTCCTTTTGGAAGCCCCTTTACCTAAAGATTTAACTGCTACATTAAAGCAGTTGGATAAGTGGAATTCGATTTAATCGAATTTCTATAATTTGTTCTTATAAACTACACCGTCCTTCATTACAAAATTTACTTTGCCCATCACTTCAATATGAGTAATTGGGTCTCCATCAACTGCAATAATATCCGCTAATTTATTTTTCTCAATACTACCTAAAATAGCTTGCGTTCCCATTAGGTCTGCAGCATTCCAAGTAGCAGCTTGAATAGCTTCAATAGCTGGCATACCTGCCTCTGTCATATATACAAACTCTTTCCAGTTTTTTCCATGTTGGTAAACACCTGCGTCGGTTCCAAAAGCAATTTTTACACCAGCTTTATAAGCTTTAGCAAAAGTATTTTGAATTCTTGGTCCAATATCCGCTGCTTTTTTTGCAACCATTGGAGGATAGTAACCAGGAATTTTTGATGAATCTGCTGCAGACTTACCTGCAATAATAGTAGGTACTAAATAAGTGCCGTATTGCTTCATTAAAGGAAAGATAGACTCGTCCATCATCGTACCATGTTCAATTGAACTTACGCCACCAATAACTGCACGGCGCATAGCTTCTACACCATGACAATGAGCAGCTACTTTAAATCCATAGTCTTTTGCTGCAGCAACAATTGCTTTAACTTCTTCTTCGGTAAACTGAGGATTCTCCCCACTTGCAGCCATACTTAATACACCACCACTTGCCGTGATTTTAATAACATCACTTCCCTCTTTGTATCTTTGTCTAACTGCTTTATATGCATCTTCTGGTCCATTAATTACACCTTCTTTAGGACCTGGATCTCCCATAATATCTTTTCTATAATTATTTGTTGGATCAGCATGTCCACCTGTTGTTGCAATTGATTTTCCTGCAGTATAAATTCTTGGCCCAATAATTTGTCCTTTTTGTACTGCTTTACGCATTGCAATATTTACACCCGAACCCCCTAAGTCACGCACCGATGTAAAACCAGACATTAAACTTACTTCTGCAAAATGCAAAGAACCAAAAGCAACTTCTGCTTCGTTTTGCGTAAATCCTTCTAAATATCTTGTAGGACTTGTTTCATGTTCTAAGTGCACATGCATATCCATCAAGCCAGGCATAACAGTACTTGATTTAAGATCAATTGTTTTATCATTAGCACCTGCTTTTGCATAGCCATCTAAAATGTCAACAATTTTGTTGCCTTCAATTACAACTGTTTTTTGTTTTAATACTTGCAATTGTTTCACATCAATTAATTGACCACAATGCAAATAGGTTTTTTGAGCAAGTAACGATAAGGTACTTAAACCCATAACCATAGTAAATAATAAACGACGCATATTTAATAGTTTAAAAGTTTGGATATTAAATATACAAATTAAATCCCCTCCAAAAATGGAGGGGATTTAATTTGTCAGGCCTTGACTCGAATCTACAGTGACACACTGTTTACAGATTCGTCCAATGCCTATCTTTTTATTTCAATTGTCCCACTTTCTATTTAATGCCTATTTATTAGGCTGAGGCGTATATCGTAAATAAGGCTTCACAATTTCAACACCTTTTGGAAATTTAGCTGCGGCATCTTCAGTTTTAACATTCAATCCAATAATTACATCTTCGCCCTCTTTCCAATTGGCTGGTGTTGCTACGCTATAATTTGCAGTTAATTGTAAGGAATCAATTACACGTAAAACTTCTACAAAGTTTCTTCCTGTAGAAGCTGGATATGTAATTATTAATTTCACTTTCTTATCTGGACCAATTATAAATAAAGAACGCACTGTAAATGTTTCAGAAGCATTCGGGTGAATCATGTCATATAAATTTGCAACCACACGATCCTCATCTGCAATGATTGGAAAACCTACATGAACATGTTGTGTTTCATCAATATCCTTAATCCAAGTTTTATGGCTCTCTACTCCATCCACACTTAATGCCAATACTTTTACATTGCGCTTTGCAAAAGCTTCTTGTAATGATGCAGTTGCCCCTAGCTCGGTTGTACAAACTGGTGTAAAATCAGCTGGATGAGAAAATAATATTCCCCAGCTGTCTCCTAAATATTCGTAGAAATTTATGTCTCCAATACTAGTTTTAGCATTAAAGTCCGGCGCGATGTCACCTAATCTTAAACTCATAATCTTGTTGTTTTTATAATTACAATACAAAGATATATATTTCCTACTAGTTTAGTAGACTTTTATTGTACTTTTTTTATAAATCTTATTAATAGATTGATTTTAAGGGCAAAATGAAATGAATTTTATTCAGCTTCCTCTGAATACAGCTCTAATAAACCATCTGGAAGTGCTACTTGCACAATCTTCTTTGCATGATTTACACCTTTTAAGCTTTCCTCATGTAAAGGGATATAGGCTTCTTGACCATTGTATAATACAGTCACCATTAATTGATGGGGTTGTTCTATTACTTCTTGTATCACACCAATATCCTTTCCCTCCTCTTGTACCATATAGCCTAATAAAGCTAAAGGAGAATTTTTTTCAACTAATTTTTGAAAATCAGCCTGAGGCAACCATACTTTTTTTGCAGTTAAAAAATTGGCAGCTTCTCTTGTTTTAACACCTTCAATTTGTAAATGTGTAATTGTTTCTGTTTTTGCATTAGCTGACTCTATAAAGTAAGGAATAAAACTTCCTGCCTTTTGTTCAACGAACAATGCGTCCACTCCTTTAAAATGAATTGGCTTACCAAGTGCATGTTCAAGAATCACTGTTCCTGTGACACCATGTGGTGCAACTAATTTACCAATATGGATATAATCACTCATACGCAAATTTACTTCTTTTAATAGGAATCCTGTTTCATAAAAAACCCCGGCTTCCAAAATGGTAACCGGGGTTTTTATTAGCTATTTTAAATAGTATTAAACTATTCTGCAGCTGGAGTTTCCTCCGAAGCAGCTTCCGCAGCTGGCGCTTCAGGAGCAACTTCTTCAGGAGCAACTTCTTCAGGAGCAGCTTCTTCAGCTACAACTTCAGCAACAGGCTCAGCAACTTTCTTTACAACAGGTACGTACACTTTTTTAGCAGCTTGTGCTTTTTTGTGCGCATCGTTTTTAGAAGCTACTTGTGATTCATGCTCAGCATACCAAGTTTGAAACTTAGCCATTGCAGTTGCATCATCAAACAAGCCTAATTTAACACCACGCAATAAGTGTTTCAAATAAAGAACACCCTTGAATGATAAAATTCTGTGAACGGTGTCAGTAGGTTGAGCACCTTTGTTTAACCACTCTAAAGCTTTTTGACGATCTAATTCGATTGTCGCTGGAACTGTTAAAGGATTGTAAGTACCAATTTTTTGGATGAATTTACCATCTCTTGGTGCGCGTCCGTCGGCCACTACGATAAAATAGAATGGTCTTTTTTTACTACCATGACGCTGTAGTCTGATCTTTACTGCCATTTTAAATAGAAATTTATAGGCGTTAACAAATAAGGTTGAGGCTGCGAAGATAATAGAAACAAGTGAATAATTCCAAAAAAACGACCCTGTGTCTAAACATTGTTAAATGACAGCCTAAATAATTACTGAAAATCAATTAGTTATAAAGAAGTGGTTAAAAATTATCTTCTCAAACCAGGCATTTTACTAGCCATTGCCGACCCCATTGGTCCATTCATCATCTTCATCATTTGCTTCATTTGGTCAAATTGCTTAATAAAAGCATTAATCTCGGCTATGTTTTTTCCTGATCCATTTGCAATTCTTTGCTTGCGACTTGGAGATAATAAATCCGGATTTCTTCTTTCAATAACGGTCATTGATTGTATAATAGCTTCGACTCCTTTAAAAGCGTCGTCTTTAATATCTACATCTTTTAAGCTCTTACCCATACCAGGAATCATGCCCATTAAATCTTTTAAATTTCCCATCTTTTTAATCTGCTGTATCTGCGTTAAAAAGTCTTCAAAATCAAATTGATTTTTACGAATTTTTTTCTCTAATTTTTTTGCTTCCTCTTCATCGTATTGTGCTTGTGCTTTTTCTACCAATGAAGTAATATCACCCATGCCCAAAATTCTTTGCGCCATACGCTCAGGGTAAAACACATCCAAGGTGTCCATCTTCTCACCACTGCTCATGAACTTAATAGGCTTGTTAACAGTGTACTTAATTGAAAGCGCCGCACCTCCTCTTGTATCACCATCTAATTTCGTTAACACTACACCTGTAAAATCTAAACGATCGTTGAAAGCCTTTGCTGTATTGACTGCATCCTGTCCTGTCATAGAATCCACTACAAATAATATTTCTTGTGGATTGATTGCAGATTTAATATTAGCAACCTCAGTCATCATCACTTCATCCACTGCTAAACGACCTGCAGTATCTATAATGATTACATTTTTATTATTTTGTTTTGCATAAGCGATTGCATTTTGTGCAATTGAAACTGCGTCTTTATTTTCTCTTTCTACAAAAACATCTACGCCAATTTGTTCTGCTAAAACAGTTAATTGATCCATTGCCGCAGGACGATAAATATCTGCAGCAACTAATAATGGTGATTTTTTTTGGGCCTTTAAATAATTAGCTAGTTTACCTGAAAATGTAGTCTTACCACTACCCTGTAAACCTGCAACTAAAATGATTGTTGGATTGCCCGTTAAACTTAAAGGAGTTGCTTCGGCTCCCATTAAAGCAGTCAATTCGTCCTGTACTATTTTAACCATCAATTGACCAGGGCTAATTGCATTAATTACCTTTTCGCCAACTGCTTTTTCCTTAATACTATCTGTAAATTCTTTAGTAATTTTAAAATTCACATCGGCGTCTAATAACGCTTTACGAATATCTTTTAAGGTATTCGCAACATTCAATTCATTAATACGCGCCTGACCTCTCAGGTGCTTAAATGCGGACTCTAATTTTTCACTAAGGCTATTAAACATAATTCTACTTTATGGGAGGCAAAGATAATACAGCGATATGATAAAAAATTTTGAAGTTAGCAAGATATTTAATTAATTGATAATCAATATCTTATACCAATTTTAAGACAACTTTAAGTAGGTATTGGCATATTGTTAACTAATAAACATTGAAAAATACTTGGAACCTAGTCTTTAATTATTATTATTGCACCTAACGAACTAATTAATTAAGAGGACACAGCGTTATTATGAGTAAGAAACAATTATTTACACTAGAGTTTCCAGTGAGATGTTCACCAGGCATATTATTCGAATTTCTTTCAACCGCATCTGGATTACAAGAATGGTTTGCAGATAGAGTAGACGAATGGGAAAATGTTTTTAGCTTTTCTTGGAATGGAGGCACCCCTGATAAAGCGGAGCTGGTTGATCAAGAAGAAGATAAATTTATTCGTTTTAGATGGTTACATGGCGAAAAGAACGAATACTTTGAATTTAGAGTGGAGAAAACAGAAATTTCTAACCAAACCATTTTGATTATCAAGGACTTTGCAGAAAAAAATGAAATCAAAGACCAAAGTCAACTTTGGGAATATCAGATCAAAGACCTTTTTCATCGCATAGGTAGCTAGTACCAACAACTTGTTCAAAAAATTAGACATACTAATTCTTAAGGCTTTTATTGGGCCTTTTTTGGCAGCACTTACCATTTCTACATTTGTGCTGACGATGCAATTTTTTTGGCTATACATTGACGACTTGGTAGGAAAGGGTTTGGATTTATTTACCATTTTACAATTAATTGGCTTAGTCTCTGCAAGTACATTTACTACCGCTTTGCCTCTAGCATTGTTGTTCTCTTCCATTATGACTTTTGGAAATTTGGGCGAAAGCTTTGAATTAATTGCAATAAAAGCAGCAGGCATTCCTTTGATAAGGTTTATGCGCCCATTATTTATTTTCACCATTTTTTTATCGGGACTTGCATTTTTATTTGCGAATAATATTATTCCTGTTACACAAATGAAACTTACTTCCTTAAAGTATGAGATTATTGTGTCAAAGCCGGCATTAGATATTAAAGAAGGTGTTTTTTATGATAAGATAGATGGCTATGTTATTAAATTAGGAAAGAAAGAATCCAATGATAGCGTAATTCGCAATATTGTAATTTTTGAGAAGAAGTTTAATTTGCAAGACAATATGATCATTGCAGAATGGGGTGTGATGAGGGTTTCAAAGGACAAGAAATTTTTAGAATTCATCATGTACAATGGTTGGAGATATCAAGAACGTGGATTGAAAAACACTACTAATACCGAGTTCACACGTTTGTATTTTAAGGAATATAAAAAAGTATTTAATCTAAGTAGTTTTCAGATGAATAAGGGGAATGATAATATTTACGACCCCAAAATGCTTAGTATAAGGCAATTAAGTTTGGCGATAGATTCATTAAAGAATAAAGACAGTATATATTCAATAAAGATAAAACGAGAAGTTGTCCCTTATATGAAATTCATGGCATATAAGGATAGTTCCAAAATTTTCGTTGCATTAAAAAATGTACAAAAAATTAAAAGTTTTGATGAAATTTTATCTGACTCGGCATCAAGTGATATTAAAGAGTCAGTTGGTTATCAACTCACATCTATTTTAAATAATATTGAAACAATTAAGGAAAATTACAAATCAAACGAGTCCTCAGGTGCTTATCATGCAATTGAATGGCATCGTAAGTTCACTTTGTCTTTTGCCTGTATTGTATTATTCCTAATAGGTGCTCCACTTGGCTCAATTATTAGAAAAGGAGGCCTAGGCACACCATTGGTTTTAGCAATTGTCTTTTTTGTAATTTTCTTCTTACTAAATAATTTTGGCGAGAAATTCGCAAAATCTGGAGAATGGACCGTTTACAAAGGAATGTGGTTGTCTTCGGCTATATTAATTCCAGTTGGCGCTTTCTTAACCTATAAGGCAATGCGCGATTCTCAACTGTTTAATCAAGAATTTTACTATAGGCTTTTACAGCCAATTAAAGTAACTTTACGCAAGTACTTTAAAAAATAATAACATGTCAAATTCAAATCAAAACCGACGCCAATTTTTAACTAAAACTGGCAAAGCAGGTATTGCATTAGCAACAATGCCATTGATTTCGAAAATAGTGCCTAACAACGCTTTTAGTGTTTCAGAATACCAGCAACAAGTATTGCCATATGCATACAATGCTTTAGAGCCATATATAGATGCTTTGACAATGGAAATTCATTATTCAAAACATGCTTCTACTTATGCAAAGAATTTAGCTGATGCTTGTGTTGCTGAAAAAATTGATACGACAAATACATCTTTAGTAGCATTATTAAAAACAGTTTCAAAGTATTCGCCTAAAATGCGCAACAATGCTGGTGGACATTATAACCATGAACTATTTTGGCAATTAATGAAACCATCTCCATCGGTTGCTCCAACTGGCGTATTAGCCGATGCGATTACAAAAACATTTGGATCTTTTACAGATTTTCAAAAAGCATTTAGTGAAGCTGCAAAAACAAGATTTGGAAGTGGATGGGCATGGTTGTTAATTAAAAAAGATGGCAGCTTAGCAGTTAGTTCTACACCAAATCAGGATAACCCATTAATGGATGTTGCAGAAGTACAAGGAACTCCTTTATTAGGATTAGATGTATGGGAGCATGCATATTATTTAAAATATCAAAACAAGCGACCTGATTATATTAATAGCTGGTGGAACATAGTGAACTGGGAGTTTGTACAAAAAAGATACGCAGAAGCATTATCTAATAAATAAAATTGCCCCGCATTTTAATTTCCTGAATGTATTAATCCCGCTCAGTGCAAAGCTCTAAACAAAACTTAAAGATTCAATTTACCTTAACCGGTCTTACGGTTATTGTATTTATTTTAAAGATTGCAACTTTTTTTATTACACACTCTTTATCTGTTTTGTCAGACACATTGGAGAGTGTAGTGAACATTGTGGCTACAATTGTCGGGTCTTATAGCATGTATATTGCAGCAAAGCCAAAAGACAAGGATCATCCTTACGGCCACGGTAAAGCTGAATTTGTTTCATCGGCATTTCAAGGAAGTTTAATTATTGGTGTTGGTTGCTTAATTATTTATGAATCTATTGATAGCTTTATTCATCCTGGAACCTTACATAATTTAGGTAATGGATTTTGGCTATTAATCTTAATAGCATTTATCAATATCTCGACTGCTTTGTATGTAATGCGTATTGGCAAGAAGAATAATTCTATGGCTTTGGTTACTAGCGGAAAACTTTTTTTAATTGATTTTTTCACGACCATCTCAGTTGCAGTTGGTATTTTAATTTTAATAATTACTAATGTTCAAAAAGTAGATTCTATTATTGCCATATTATTAGGTGGATGGGTGGTGTATGACGGTTATAAAATATTACGTGCATCACTTGCTGGCATTATGGACGAAGCGGACATGGAATTACTTGAAAATGTAATTGCCGAAATTAATGCAAACCGAAATGACAGTTGGATTGATTTACATAATTTAAGAGTTATTAAATATGGCCCTTTGTTGCATATAGACTGCCATTTAACAATGCCTTGGTATTTGAATGTACATGAAGCTCATACCGTAATGGATCAATTTACCGATTTAATAAAAAAGAAATTTGGAGATAGTGTTGAATTTTTTATCCATATAGACGGATGCATGCCCTTTAGTTGTGCTATTTGCACGATTGACAATTGCGAAAAAAGACAGCATTCATTTCAGAAAAAATTGGATTGGACAATGGAAAACGTTTTGTCTAATCACAAACATCAATTATAATATTAACAAGCTATAAATTAAATTTTATGAATAACTGGAAACAATATCAAGAAGAACATAAGGATCGTTTTTTAAATGAACTATTAGATTTATTACGTATTCCTAGCGTTAGTGCGAAGAGCGAGAACAAAGATGATATGTTAACCTGTGCAAAGGCAGTTGAAAAATCATTAATTGATGCAGGTGCTCAAACAACAAAAATTTATGAAACCGAAGGGCATCCAATTGTATATGGCGAGCTAATTGTAGACCCAAGTTTCCCTACTGTATTAGTATATGGTCACTATGATGTACAACCTGCCGAGCCCTTAGAATTGTGGAAGAGTGGACCGTTTGATCCAACAATCATTGATGGTAAAATATTTGCTCGTGGATCTTGTGACGATAAGGGACAATTTTATATGCATGTGAAAGCTTTGGAAATTATGACAAAGACCAATTCACTTTGCACTAATATTAAATTTATTATTGAAGGAGAAGAAGAAATTGGAAGTCCTAATTTAGCAACCTTTGTAAAAGCACATCATGATTTATTAAAAGCAGATGTAATTTTAATTAGCGACACTGCAATGATTAGTATGGATACCCCTTCTATCGATATTGGAGTAAGAGGATTAAGTTATATAGAAGTAGAAGTAACAGGGCCTAATCGCGACTTGCATAGTGGTGTTTATGGAGGAGCAGTAGCTAATCCAATTACCATTTTATCAAAAATGATTGCATCATGCCACGATGAAAATAACCATATCACAATACCAGGATTTTACAACGATGTAGTTGAATCAACTGAAGCGGAAAGAGCTAAAATGGCAGAAGCTCCATTTGATTTAAAAGAATGGTCAGAGGACTTAGGTGTTAAAGAAGTTTGGGGCGAAAAAGGATATAGCACTAATGAGAGAACGGGTATTCGTCCAACTTTAGAAGTAAACGGAATTTGGGGAGGATACACAGGTGAAGGTGCAAAAACAGTATTGCCTTCAAAAGCATTTGCAAAAATATCTTGCAGATTAGTTCCTAATCAATCTTCAGAAAAAATCACTGCAATGGTATTGGAGCACTTTAAAAAGATAGCGCCGCCAAATGTTACTGTAAATGCATTTGAACACCATGGCGGAGAGCCTTACATGACACCGATAGATTCGCATGAATACAAGAGCGCAGCAAAGGCAATAACAACAACCTTTGGTAAAGAACCAATTCCTGTAAGAGGCGGTGGAAGTATTCCTATTTGTTCTTTATTTGAAAAAGAATTAGGATTGAAAATTGTATTTATGGGATTTGGCTTAGATAGCGACAACTTACATAGCCCTAATGAGAAATATGATATTGTCAATTTCTATAAAGGCATTGAGACCATTCCTTATTTCCACAAATACTTTGCAGAAAAAAATGCATAAAGCATGAGTACTGAAAAAGAAAAGAAAGAAAAAGTTAGGCTCGATAAATACCTTTGGTCTATTCGTGTTTTTAAAACAAGAAGTCAAGCAACAGAGGCTATTGACAAAGGACGTGTAAAACTAAAAGGCGAGAATGTGAAAGCTTCTCGTGCAGTAGTGGTGGGTGATATTTATGATGCAAGAACAGAACATAAAAATTGGACACTAAAAGTTACACAACTATTGGATTCTCGAATGGCGTATGCCGAAGCAATTAAATATTATGAGGATTTAACTCCTGTTGAGGAATTAGAACGTGTGAGACAAGTGGCAGACAGTTTCCAAACAGGAAAAAGATTAAGTAAAATTGGGCGACCTACAAAAAAGAACCGACGCGATTTAGGCGAATTTTTGGATTAACTTTGCAATATGACCATTGAAATATTAACTGTATTACCTGAACTATTAACTAGCCCTTTTGAGCATAGCATCATGAAGCGTGCTCAAGAAAGAGGACACCTAACTATTAAATTGCACCAATTAAGAAAATGGGCAATTAATAAACATGGACAAGTAGACGACTACCAATATGGTGGAGGTGCTGGAATGGTTATTATGTGCGAGCCATTAGCAAATGCAATAGATGAATTACAGCAGGATGGTAAATTTGATGAAATTATTTTTGTCACTCCTGATGGAAAAAGATTTGAACAGAAAGATGCTAATAGTCTTTCTTTAAAAAATAGAATTTTAATTATTTGCGGTCATTATAAGGGTATCGATCAAAGAATACGTGAGCTATATGTTACCCAAGAAATATCTATTGGTGACTATGTTTTAAGTGGAGGTGAATTAGCTGCTGCAGTTATTATTGACGCAGTGGGCCGATTAATCCCAGGCGTACTCAACGACGAAACTTCTGCATTGACCGATTCTTTTCAGGACAATTTATTAGCCCCTCCTGTTTATTCAAGACCAGCCAATTTTAGAGACTTAGAAGTGCCGCCTGTTTTACTTACTGGAGATCCTAAAAAAGTAGGCATTTGGCGTCAAGAACAGGCATTAGCTAGAACCAAAGAACGTAGACCCGACATTCTAAGTAAGGATTAGGCCGTTTATACCTTTTTTCACACTTTTTCGTAACTAATAACGCCTTAAAACGTTTGATTATGGATATTTGCACCCTATGTCCAAAAAGCGTTTATATTATTTATTATTAATTATAGCATCTTCCTTTTGCAAGGTTGGTGTAGCACAAGAAATTTCCGAATACCAAAAAGGCTATCAATATACTATTCAACCTACTTCAAGTAAAATAAAGATTGATGGAATTTTAGATGAGTCAATTTGGGCTACCGCATCCCTTGCACAAAATTTTATCAAAAAATATCCTAATGATATTGGGGAGCCAACGCGAAAAACCGAAGCACGTGTAACTTACGACAACGAAAATTTATATTTTGCATTTAAAGTATACGACAGTGGTACAGCAATTATTAGTAGTTTAAAAAGGGATGGTGGTCACGACGGCAATGATTGTATTGGCATAATTTTAGATCCGCATAATAGGAAAACAAACGGGTTCTTTTTTGTAGTAAACGCCTTAAATGTTCAGTCAGAGGATCAGTTAAACAATAGCTTTGAAGATAAACTTTCAATGAGTTGGGATAGCAAATGGTTTTCTGCTACAAAGGATTATGGAAATTATTGGATAGCGGAAATAATGATACCGTTAAAATCAATTAGGTACGATCCAAAACAAGCGCAGTGGGGAATTAATTTTTTAAGAGTTGATGCTAAGAATAATGAATACAGTACTTGGGCAAAAATTCCTACTAGCTTTCATTCTTACGACTTAGGGCACACTGGGCTATTAAACTGGCCTACAACGGGTGCACCTGCTACATCAAAAAATGTCATTTTCTTGCCTTATATAAGTGGCAGTAGTGGTGACGACAAGGAAAATGGAAAAACCTTAAGCACTAATACCAGCGCAGGTTTTGATGCAAAAGTAGCACTAAACGCGTCCCTAAATTTAGACCTGACAGTAAATCCCGATTTCTCACAAGTAGAAGTAGATCAACAAGTAACCAACCTTACAAGGTTTGATATTTTCTTGCCTGAAAAAAGAAATTTCTTCTTAGAAAATTCAGATTTGTTTTCCAATTTTGGAATTCCGGGTATTAAACCTTTCTATTCAAGAACTATTGGATTAGACAAAGACGGTAACAAAATTCCAATTTTATTTGGTGCCAGACTTTCTGGCAATCTTAACCCATCCACCAGAATTGGAGTGATGGACATGCAAACAGGTAAGCAAGGAAATTATTCTGCGGAGAATTTTTCTGCATTTACTTTACAAAAAAGTGTGCTTAAAAGATCTAATATCAAAGCATATTTCTTGAATAGAGAAAACTATATTTCGGAAACCGAGGCAAAGAAAAATCCTTTGGATAAATATGGTCGAAACGCAGGAGTTACATTTGAGTACTCAAATGTAGATGGAACCTTTAGCGCCTGGGCCGATTACCACCAAGCATTTAAAGCAACTATTGCTGACCAAGATAAATATGTGCAAGCTGGTTTTATGAGTGAAAAAAAGCATTGGAATTTTATATCCTTAGTTGGTAACGTAGGTAAAAATTATTACACCGATATGGGGTATGTGCAAATGATTAATAACTACGATGCTGTTAGAGACACCACTATAAGACTTGGATTTGGACATACTTTCAATCAAATAGCCTATAAAATTTTACCTGGAACTGGCCCCATTGGGAAGCTTCAATTTAGAGTGGAGGATTATGCAACATTTCATGCTGACAATAGCTTAAACGAATCGGATGCAAAATTTAATATCCAAACAGATTTTAAAAATGCTTCTTTCTTAACTGTTTCAGCAACCAACACAAGTTTAAACTTATTGTACCCTATTTCATTTACAAGTGGGACTCCATTGCCAGCCGGATATTATCAATTCAATCAATTTGAAACAATGTACACTTCTGATGTGCGCAAATTATTTGGCATGTTTGGAATGATCACAATAGGACAGTTTTATAATGGAACAATGCAAGGCGCTTCTATTGGTTTGAGTTGGAAATCTCAACCACATCTAAAACTTTCTTTAAGGGCAGAGATAAATAAAATTGAATTGCCTAAGCCATATGGCAGTAACGACTTGATTTTAATTTCTCCAAAAGTAGATTGGAATTTTAGCACCAAAGTGTTTTGGACTACATTCATGCAGTATAATACACAGCAAAATAATATCAATATCAATAGCCGCTTACAATACAGGTTTAAACCTATGAGTGACTTCTTCTTAGTGTATACGGACAATTATTATACCGACCCAATGTTTAAAAATAAGAATAGAGCGCTTATCTTTAAGTTCAGTTACTGGTTTAATTTATAATTCAAGCTTTTTTATGGGAACTACTTACACCCTGTCTGGGCAATATGTAGATATTTTGAAGAAAAATATCTACCCTGCTACTTTAACTATTACCAATGGGATTATTGAAAATATTGTTGCATGTGAAAATGCACCTAATCATTTTATTATGCCTGGCTTTATTGATAGCCATGTACACGTTGAAAGCAGTATGCTTATTCCTAGTTCTTTTGCGCGACTTGCCGTTATGCATGGAACAATTGGTACCATTAGCGATCCCCATGAAATTGCCAACGTGTGTGGTGTAGAAGGTGTTCATTATATGATTAACAACGGGAAAAAAGTTCCTTTTCATTTTTTCTTTGGGGCCCCAAGCTGCGTACCTGCTACAATTTTTGAAACAGCAGGAGCCGCTATAAATAGCGATCAAGTCGCTGAACTTCTTGCGAATGATGACATATATTATTTGAGCGAAATGATGAACTTCCCAGGGGTATTGTACAAAGACGAGGAAGTGATGAAAAAAATTAGCGCCGCACATAAATTAGGAAAGCCAGTAGACGGACATGCTCCAGGACTAATGGGAGCCCAAGCAAAACAATATATACAAGCAGGTATTAGCACCGACCATGAATGTTTTACAATAGAGGAAGCTGTTGATAAATTAAGCTATGGGATGAAAATCTTAATTAGAGAAGGTAGTGCTGCGAAAAATTTTGAAGCACTATATGAATTAATAGACGATCATCCTTCTATGATAATGTTATGTAGCGATGACAAACACCCAGACAGTTTACTAGATGGTCATATTAATGTTTTATGTGCAAGAGCCGTGGCAAAGGGCATTGATGTTTTTAATGTTTTAAGGGCTGCATGTATCAATCCGGTTGTGCATTATAAATTACCTACTGGCCAAGCCAAGGTTGGCGATGCAGCAAATTTTATTGTTGTGGAAGACTTAACCGCCTTCAAAGTAAAGCAAACCTATATCAATGGAGCATTGGTTGCTGAAGAAGGAAAAACATTAATTCCTGTCATAAATGAATCGGTAATCAATTTGTTTGATGCTGCAATTATTAATGAAAAAGATATTCAAGTCAATTCGGATCAATATCCAAGCAACGAACTTGGCCAGATACCCGTAATTGAAGCAATAGATGGTCAATTAATAACCAATTGCCAATGGGAAATACCTACAAAGGAAGCCGGTAATATTGTTTCCAATACAAAAGAGGATACGCTAAAAATGGTGGTGTATAATAGATATTTTAATGCGCCGCCTAAAATGGCATTTATAAAGAATTTTGGATTCACCAATGGGGCAATTGCATCAACAGTAGCACATGATAGTCACAATATTATAGCTGTGGGTGTTGACGATGCAAGTATAGTAAAAGCTATTAACCTTGTAATTGAACAAAAAGGTGGTATTAGTTGTGTTAATGGTTTGGAGCAAAAAGTGCTAGGCCTACCCGTAGCAGGCTTAATGAGTGCCCAAGATCCTTATGATGTTGCGAATGCGTATACTCAAATTGATCTTATGGCAAAATCCTTAGGAAGCAAGTTAGGCGCGCCATTTATGACGCTTAGCTTTATGGCTTTACTAGTTATACCGCACTTAAAACTGAGTGATAAGGGGCTATTTGATGGAGATCAGTTTAAATTATTTTAAAATTGGCCGGAAGAAACTTAGTTTTGAAAAAAATACAGAAAAATGGTTCATCATTTAAGCGAAAAGCACAGTTTATTAAGCAATTGGGTAGCTGAATTAAGAGATATAAATGTGCAAAATGATAGAATGCGTTTTAGAAGAAATTTAGAACGTATTGGCGAAGTAGCTGCTTACGAAATGAGCAAGTTAATGCCAAGTAAAATAGTTCCAACAACAACTCCATTAGGCACACATCAATCTAAGGTTTTAGCAGAGCAACCCGTATTAGCAACAATATTAAGAGCAGGTTTACCATTGCATCAAGGGATGTTAAACTATTTTGACAAAGCAGATAACGCATTTATTTCAGCTTATAGAAAACACCATGACGACGGAAGTTTTGAAATTAGTATCGAATATTTAAGTTGTCCAGATTTAAACAACCGAGTAGTAATTGTTTCTGACCCAATGTTAGCTACTGGCGCTTCATTAGTTGAAACCATCAAGGCAATTACCAAAAATCAAACACCAAAGGAATTACATATCGTTGTTGCCATTGCAAGTAAAAAAGGCATTGAAACTGTGGAAGCAGCATTGGGTAAGAATATCCCTATTTGGTGTGGCGATATAGACGATACTTTAAACGATCATAGCTATATCATACCAGGCTTAGGAGACGCTGGTGATTTAGCTTATGGAACCAAAATGCAATCCTAATTTAGGACTTCGTATCTTTACAGCAAAACCTATTACTTGCTAAAAGAAATTATCATTTCCATTCGTGCATTTTTCCTAGCACACAAATTCATCATGCAAAACCGTATGTGGAAATGGATGATAGTTCCCGGTATTATCTATGCATTCCTATTTGTTTTAGGCATTACTTATTTCAGTCAAACATCCAGCTTATTTATTGAGTGGATTATTTTAAAGACGGGTTTAAAGTCATGGGTAGATAGTTTAGGTAGCGATTTAATTGGATTTTTTATTACTATGGGTAGTTTCTGGTTGTGGTTTACCATTATGCTTTTCTATTTTGCATTCTTTAAGTTTATATTTCTCATTTTATTTTCGCCAGTGCTTTCATACCAACACTTGCGTATTGCAGCAGTTCAAAAAAACGAGCCATTTAAATTTATATGGAGTGAATATCTAATTTTAATATTCCGCGCTGTTAAACTAAGTGTAACCAATTTGTTATGGCAAACGGTATACTTGATTCCAATTATTCTAGTTTGTACTATTCCTGTCATTGGCTGGTTTACGCCCATTTTTACAATATTAATGGAATGTTATTTCTTAGGTTATTCAATGTTAGACTACGGATTAGCCACAGAAAATAAAACTAGAGTTTCTGCAGCAGCATATGTTAGTAACCACAAAGGTTTGCCAATTGCGAATGGAATGGTTTTTTATGCAATGCATTTAATACCTGTTATTGGCTGGATTACTGCACCTTTCTATGCCTTGATTGCAGCACATTTAAATACACAAGAAATTAAAGACAACGCATAATGAGTATTGGTAAAGTATATCTATTGCCCATGTTGTTGCATGAAGAAGGTTGGGAAGCTATTCCGGCCGATACACAAAAGTGGATTGCACAATGCGACGCTTTTTTTGTGGAAAACGAAAAGACAACAAGAAGATATTTTAAAAAGATTTGGAAGGAAATGGTGATAGATAACTATGAGTGGCATGCGATTCATAAAGTTGAAGAAGCGCAAATCAAAATATTTTCTGAACTTTTAAAGCAAGGAAAAAATATTGGCATCGTTTCGGAAGCAGGATGCGCTGGCATAGCCGACCCAGGTCAAATATTAGTAGCTGCCGCTCAGGAATTAGGCGCTTTAGTTAAACCATATACTGCACCATCATCTTTATTATTAGCATTAATGGCAAGTGGAATGAATGGTCAAAATTTTCAATTTAACGGATACCTTCCAATTGACAGCAATGAGCGAAAGAAAAAAATTCAAGCATTAGAAGCGGATGCGAATTTAAAAGGATGTACTCAGTTATTTATTGAGACACCCTACCGAAACAATCAATTGTTAGAAGCGTTAATTCAAAACTGTCACCCGCAAACTCGCTTGTGCATTGGCGTTGACATTACTGCACCAGAAGAGTTTATAAAAACTGCTACCATTGCTTATTGGAAAAACAATAAGCCAGAATTACATAAAAAGTTAGCTGTTTTTTTATTAGGCGCAAAGTAATTACCGAAACATATTGTATCAAGACTGGGGTTACTTTACCCCATGCAAAACACTTACACATATTGGAGAGCTACACATCCATTGGTATTTGTTTCTGCACATTTAATTGTTGGCACATTAATAGCTCAATTATTTCCTCAGTACTCTAATGAAATAATAAAACAGTGCTCCATATTTGTCTTTTCAATAAGCCTTATAGTTATATTTTTCATTTCTAAGTGGGGAAAAAATTTAGCAATACATGCATTTCTCATTTCAATAATTATGATTAGTTGGGGGATTGTAATTTATTTTAATGCTCAAATAAATCCTATCTTTTCAATACCCTACCCTCATAATATAATTACATGTTTCCAAGGATGGGTAATTGAAAAAATTAACAAGACCATTATTTCAAAAGAAGCAAATGGTTTTGCGCTAGCTATCTTACTTGGGGTGAAAATTAATATGGATAAGCATCTAGTGACTGCTTATACGCAATTAGGCATTATCCATATTATTGCAATTAGTGGTATGCACTTAGAAATTCTTTTTAAAAATCTTAAGCGCATAACTGGACTCCTTCCTAGAAATAAAATCTTTTTAATTCTAGAGCTAATTATACTATTAATATGTGTCTGGACCTATACCCTAATGGCTTTTGCAAGTCCTTCTATAGTAAGGGCTTCCGTATTTTTTACCATATTTACAGTTGGCAAGTTTATTGGAGCAAATACTTTTATGTTAAATACTATTGCCGGCGGCCTTCTAGTTTTAATATTGTTTGACATAAATGGCATTCATAATATTGGATTGCAACTTTCATATGCAGCAGTCATTGGAATAAATTTATTTTATAACCCGCTATCTCAACTAATTAGTATTAATAACCCTATTATTAAATTTTGTTGGAGCAATTGCTGTGTAAGTGTTGCAGCACAACTAACCACCTTCCCAATTTTAGCTATTCATTTTCACCAAGTTGCTGGTTGGGTACTTGTAAGCAACTTTATTATGGTACCCTTAAGTAATTTTATTTTATACGCATTGGGCTTATTATTAATCCTTCCTTATCAGTTAAAACTAACTTTCATATGGGGACGAATTACCGAAAAGTATATCTTGTTTTTTAACCAAATGGTAAGTGGTTGGTTTAGTCATACAAAAGCAGGTACGGTTCAAATATCAATGGGCAAATCAGAAATAGCTTTATATTATTTATTACTGTTATTTGTGTACTTATGGTTGTATTTAAAGCGTCCGAGATATATTTTGGGGTTTTTAGGGTCTTTTTGTTGCTATTTCCTATTAAAGTTATTCAGTTAGCCCTATTTTTTGTGGAAAATCAGCAGAATTGAAAAATATGGAAGGACTTAACTTTGCATATGGAAAAGAAAATACAATCGGCCCTTATCTCTGTATTCTACAAAGACGGCTTAGAACCCTTAGCAAGAACCTTACATAACTTAAATATTACCATTTACTCTACAGGAGGAACTCAAAAATTTTTAGAGGATTTAGGTATTCCTTGTGTATCAGTAGAAAGTGTAACAGGCTACCCTTCTATTTTAGGTGGCCGCGTAAAAACATTACACCCATCTGTTTTTGGTGGAATTTTAGGGCGTCGTTATGAAGCACAGGATTTGGAAGAAATGGCACAATTCAAAATTCCAGCATTAGACTTGGTCATTGTAGATCTATATCCATTTGAAGAAACATTAAGAACAACAGACGAAGAGAAATTAATAATTGAAAAGATTGACATTGGCGGACCCTCTATGATTCGTGCTGCAGCAAAAAACTTTAGAGACTTAGTGGTATTGTCTGCAAAAGATGATTATCAAAAGTTAAATGCAATGTTAGTTGCACAAAACGGGACTACTACATTAGAGCAAAGAAAAGCATTTGCTGCTAAGGCTTTTGAAGTAGTAATGCATTATGATATTGCCATTAGCAATTACTTTAATCCGGCAGCTGGCAAAGTTTTACGTTACGGCGAAAACCCTCATCAGGTTGCAACGTTTTATGGCAATTTAGAAAACTGGTTTACCCAATTAAATGGCAAAGAATTATCCTATAATAATTTAGTAGACGTAGACGCCGCAATTGCATTAATTGGCGACCTTCCTAAAACTAGCTTTGCAATAATCAAGCATACCAATGTTTGTGGTGTTGCCCAAAGAAATACTGTTTTTGAAAGTTGGACTGCCGCACTAGCTGGTGATCCAGAAAGTGCTTTTGGCGGTGTATTAGTAACCAATGGTACAGTTGACAAAGCAACAGCAGAAGCAATTCAAGAAATATTTTTTGAAGTACTAATCGCACCTGCATTTGAAGCAGATGCTTTAACTATTTTATCTTCTAAAAAGAATAGAATTTTACTTCAAAGCAAAGAAGGCGTTGCGTTTAAACCAACTCAACAAAAATCTATTTTAAACGGAACCTTAGAACAAGGATTAGATACAGGTAATTATACTAATTGGGACGAAGTAGGAGCGAGACCTTGTACAGAAAAAGAAAAAGAAGATCTAGTTTTTGGAAATATTATTTGCAAGCATTTAAAAAGCAATGCCATTGCATTAATTAAAGACAAGCAATTAGTGGGCAAAGGTTGCGGTCAAACTTCAAGAGTAGATGCATTAAGACATGCCATTGAAAAGGCAAAACAATTTAAGTTTGATTTAAAAGGAGCTGCATTGGCTTCAGATGCATTCTTCCCATTTGACGACTGTGTAAGAATCGCACACGAGGAAGGCATTGAAGCTTATATACAACCAGGCGGATCGGTGAGAGACAAGGACAGTATTGCTTATTGCATGGAAAACGGATTGGCAATGGTAATGACACAATTAAGACACTTCAAACATTAATTGTTAATAATAATTATAAATGTCTAGTCAAAAGAAAGCATACTTAGCACTTACGGTCACCAGCATTGTTTGGGGAACTACTTGGGTTGCAAGTAAAATGGGTGTAAAACATATGCCTGCTTTTGAATTAGCTAGTATTCGTCAATTCTTAGGAGGGAGCATTTATGTGATTTTCTTTTTGATAAAGGGCGAAAAACTTCCAACTAGGAAACAATTTTTATGGTTAATACCTATGGCATTTTTAATGTTTGTTTCTGCAAATGGAATTGCCACTTATGGGCTTCAATTTATAACTAGCGGTCTTGCTGCACTTATCGCAGCATTATATCCTTTGTCGGTTGTACTTATTGAAAGGTTTTATTTTAAAGCCATCAAGATTACCGCTCCAACTTTAATTGGATTGTTACTAGGTTTACTTGGCATTGGATTTATTTTTTACAAAGACAGCTTACAAGTACACGGGTCAAATTATATGTTAGGTGTAGGATTATCAATGTTTGCAATGTTTTGTTGGAGTATCGGATCTATCTTAATCGCAAGAAATAAAACAGACATGAACGCCTACAATTCTATTGGATGGCAAATGCTAATAAGTGCAGCATGCATGGCTTTATACACATTGTACTCTGGCAACTATATTCCTTTTAATCAAATACCAGCAATCTCTTGGGGTGCCATTATTTATATGGTAATTGGAGGTTCCATATTTGCATTTGTATCATTCATTTATAGCATGAAACACTTGCATCCTGCAATTGCATCCCTATATGCTTATATCAACCCTATCGTAGCAATATGGGTGGGCTCATTGCTTTTAGGAGAAGCAATGACATGGAATAGTATCATTGGTACAATTTGTACACTTGTAGGAGTATACTTAGTAAATAGAAGTTTGAAAAAACAGAAAGATCCAGTGGAAGCTATTTCGGATGCAGATGCGATGTAATTAATTCTTATGTTGTTCTTTCCAAAGTTGATTAAATGTTTTTTTAGGAAACACCAATGGCGCTCTTTGTGCACTCCAGCCCTTAAACATTTTATTGACTATCCAATTTTTTATAGGAGCTGTTCCTTGATTCATTAAACGACGACTTAATGAACCTTGCTTCCAAATTTTCCAGGCAAATTTTTCGCCATAATCACTTTCACCTGCAGCTACCGACTCACGACGATTTTCCAAAAGTAGTTCATGTAAATTAATGCGTACTGGACAAACCTCAGTACAATTACCACATAAACTAGATGCATAGCTTAAGTGCTTATAGTCGTGCATGCCGCGTAAATGCGGTGTAATTACGCTTCCAATAGGGCCACTATAAGTGGTTTCATATGCGTGTCCGCCAATATTTTTATAAATAGGACAAGCATTTAAACAAGCGCCGCATCTAATACAATATAATGCTTCTCTACTTTTATTATTTGCCAATAATTCGGTGCGTCCGTTGTCTAATAGAATCACGTACATGTCTTCAGGACCATCTACTTCATCTGCCTGTCTAGGTCCTGTAATAATACTGTTGTAAACTGTAACTTGTTGACCAGTACCAAAAGTTGAAAGTAAAGGCCAAAATAAGCCAAGGTCATTAATAGATGGAATTACTTTTTCAATACCCACAATTACTATATGCGTATTAGGCATGGAAGCAGATAATCTTGCATTGCCTTCATTTTCGGTTAAGGCAATTCCGCCAATATCAGATAAAATAAAATTAGCACCAGTAATACCAATCTCGGCATTGGCGTATTTTTCCCTTAAATTTTTTCTTGCCACCAAGGTCAATTCCTCAGGCGTTAAATTAATATCGGTGCCTAATTTTTCAGCGAATAATTTAGCAACATCTTCTTTGCTTTTATGCATAGCAGGCGTTACAATATGATAAGGCGCCTCTCCGTCTAACTGTTGTATATATTCTCCTAAATCAGTTTCTACACTCTCAACCCCAATAGATTCCAAGTAAGCATTTAAGTGAATTTCTTCCGTAACCATGCTTTTACTTTTTACAATTGACTTGCATTTTTTTTCTTCACAAATCTCACCAATAAAATTTAAAGCTTGTTCACTATCCTCGGCCCAAAATACTTTTGCGCCACGTTTTGTAATTTGTTCTTCAAACTGCGTTAAGTATAAATCCAAATGTTCAATCGCCTCCCATTTTCTATTTTTTGCCAATTCTCTTACGCGCTCTAAGTCTGTAAATTGTGCTTTACCCTTTGGTACCACAGCATTGTATTTGCCAATATTAAAATTGATTTTACGTCTGTGTTCTAGGTCAAAGGCCTTTTCAGCACTTTTTTTAGAAAATGAATCTGCGTAGATACTTCGCATTAATAATTAATTATTTTTTTAGAAGATGTTTTGCGGATGCGTCCAATGTCTCATAAAACTCTTCACCATATTTTCTTATAATGGACTCTTTTAAAAATACGTAAGCTGGTACTTTTAATTTCACGCCCAATGAACAAGCTGCAGCACATAAATCCTCTCTTGGTTCGTAGTTTAAATACTCAACCCCAGGGTCTGACTTACTCTTAGTTATTTTAATAGGAAACAGATGGCAACTAATTGGTTTCTTCCAAGGGATTTTCCCATCATTATAAGCTTGTTCAAATGCACATTTAATTATTCCTTTTTCATCCTTATAACCATATGCGCAAATTTGGCCATTAATAGTTGGTGTCACCCATCCAAATTCACGATCATACATAAATTGTCCTACCTGCTTCACTTCCTTAATTCCTTCCTTGGTCATATAAGGTTCAACAATGTCATAGTATTCTTTAATGTAATCTTTTTCTTTATTCTCTAATGGAGCGCCAGCATCTCCATCTTCGCAACACCCCCCTTTGCATTTAGTTAAATCACAAACAAATTGTTCTTCAACAATCTCATCACTCACCAAAACCGAATCAATAATTATCATAGCTAGAATTGTGATGTAAAGATATAATTATTTCCAACGAAAAGTATTTACTAAGTGTTTAAGATCCTTAAAAAGAAATGCATTCACTGGAGCCAAAGAATCCTCATTTGGGGTTGTGTCAAAATAAAGGGCTCCTCTAAAAAAATGACGGGTTGAATCTGTTAAGAAAAACTGGTAACTCGTTGCGACATTCCCTCCAATATGAAAAAAAACGCCATGCACTCCACTATCGGTCGTAAACAAGGAGTCCTCTATTACACTAGCCTTGCTGTTGTGATTATTTGCAAAGGTGTATGCATCTTTAATCAGGGTATCTAGCTGATGGGGCCCGATATTGCGATAGCTAACATAAATAGTAGCTTCGTTTTGGGGGAAATTAATATTAATCCAATCTTTTGTCTGTGTGTTATCTCCAAAATAATTCACTTTGTTGTTTATTTGGGCATAAACTGGATATTCAAAAGTATAAGGATACCCAGGTAATTCAAAAGACTGATATTTTTTTTCTGGAAACGTAATTAGACTATATCCTTTTGTCTTTGGAGCAAACGGGCTATTGCATGCAATTGTAAAAAACAAGCCAACCGTCAATAATATAAATCCAATCTTATGCATTTTCGCTAGTACTTGTAACTTGAGGGGTGATTATTAATTGAATTTTGTGAATTCTATTCTTTTGAATCTCCATCACTGTAAAACTAAATTGTTTGTATTTAACTACTTGTTGCAAGGCAGGAAATGCTCCTGCTAATTCTAAAAACAAACCTGCCACTGTATCGCTCTCGCCTTTTACTAAGTCAAAGAAATTAGTAGACAAGTCAATAAAATTACATAGGTCAATAATGGTAGTTTTCCCTTCTACTAAATAATGAAAGTCATCTATTTTTTTAATCATAGATTCTTCTTCATCAAATTCATCTTTAATATCTCCAACAATCTCTTCTAATATGTCTTCTAACGTAATTATTCCACTGGTTCCGCCAAACTCATCCACCACAATTGCAAAGTGAATTCTTTTTAACTGAAACTCCTTTAATAAATCCTCAATCATTTTTTGTTCATGTACAAAGAATGCAGGTCTAATTAAAATATCCCATTTAAAATCTTGCGGCTCGTTAATATGAGGCAATACATCCTTTGTGTGAATCATACCTACAATAGTATCCAGGTCTTCTTTAAAAACAGGGAATCGGCTATAATTATGTTCTTTTATATGTTCTAACAATTCATGAAAATGAATTGACTCTTCCACACCATACACATCAAGCCTGGTTTTCATAATTTGTTTAACCGAGATATTCCCAAATTTCACAATTCCTTTTAAAATCTTTTTTTCGTTTTCTTGTTGGTTAGGAGAACTGGTTAAATCTATCGCATGGTCCAATTCCTCCATACTATAAGTTGAACCATATGACTTATTGGCTAATTTATTTTCAATAATATTGGTGTACTTAACCATGATACTACTTGGCTTGGAAAAAATAAAATATACCACTTGAATAATGCCGCCAAAATCTTGAGCAAAACGAATATTATTTTGAGTAGCCATCACCTTGGGCAAAATTTCTCCAAAAAATAAAAGCAATAATGTAACAGCAATTACTTTTATGATAAACTCAATGCCCGGAATGCCAATTTGATCAAATACAAATAGGTGATTTATTAAAATATTTGCAATTAATATTATGCAGATATTAATAAAGCTATTTGCAATTAACATGGAAGTAAGTAGTTTTTTAGGATTGTCTAATAAACTTACAATTCGCTTTAATGCCTTATTATGTTTTGTCTTTAATACTTGAATGTCTTTATAGGACAAAGAGAAAAAAGCAACTTCTGAACCTGCTATCGCAAATGAGAGAAACAAAAGCACGCACATTAGCAATATCAAGGAAACATCTTGCTGAATAGGTGTGTTATTGCTGATAGTTAAAAAAAATATGTTACTCGAGTGATATTCCAATTTGGGATTATTTGCTGCGGAAAGTTACCAATAAAATAACACATTTCATTAGCCTAAGTGCCCTTGTTCTTCTAAAAAGCTGTTAATGGTTTTGGGGAATGTATACTTTTTTAATGCACGCTTGCTTACCCAGTCCCCTTTTGCAAATACTGCAGGGATTGATTTTAATTCAACCAATACAAAACGGACTGTCAATAATTGATGCGTTAATTGTTGTTGGTAAATTTTCGTTGACGATTTTGAAAGCACTAATTTAGGCTCAATCAATAATTGATTAGATAATACCTCATTAAAATAAATGTCATCCTGGGTCACTAATTTTTCATTCTCCACTAAATAAAACTGAAACAATTCAGCCCATATATCACCTTGCTCTCTTTTTTGAATAAACCATTTGTTATTAACCGTAAAACAGAAATAGTCAAAATATCTTTTCTTTTTTTGAATAACTTTTAGTTTAATTGGCAACTGCCCCACTTTATTTTGATTAAATGCCACACATGTTTTTTGCATGATACACTCAGAACACAATGGTGACAAGGGTTTACAAACAGTTGCTCCGAAATCCATTAGTGCTTGATTGTAAATTCCTGCTTTCTTATTTGCTAAATTTTCAGATGCAATTTTGTTAAAAATTTGAATTCCTTCTTTGGTATCTGTTGGTGTATGTATACCATAATATCTTGCAAAAACTCTAAATACATTCCCATCAACAACTGCATGCGGAAGATTGTAAGCAAAGGAAGCAATTGCAGCTGCAGTATATGGACCTACCCCTTTTAAGGATAATAAATCCTCATAACTACTAGGAAAAACTCCTTTCAAATTGTTTACAATATGCCTTGCAGTGAATAATAAATTTCTACATCTGTTGTAATAGCCTAAGCCCTCCCATAATTTAAACACCTGATTATCCTTTGCAGCAGCTAATTTTTGAATAGTCGGGTATTCAATTAGAAACCTTTCATAGTAAGCCCAACCCTGTTCCACCCTGGTTTGTTGTAAAATAATCTCACTTAACCATATTTTATAAGGATCCTTTTCTCCTTTCCAAGGCATTGGCCTATGATTGGAGTTTTTATCCCATTTTAGAAGCAAATCGCAGAAAATTGTATTCATTTTGGGCAAAAATGAGTAAAAATGGGCAAAAACTGCCTTATTTATTGCAAAAATTGACTCATTATGTATTAATTTAATTTAAATTCATTTAATTTTGCTTTAAATATAAACAATAAAGATA